>JBDTUH010000006.1:0-353600 GCA_040007815.1 Chitinophagaceae bacterium | reverse complement strand
CCTGCACTGGTCAACTTAAACCGGCCAAGGGTGGTCAACTTCACCGGCGCTTGCAGTTTTTCCACAATTTGTTAATATCCATAATTACCCTATTTTTGCCTCCCTTTTAAACCCTATATATTAAATATGTCAGTAATTCAGAAGATTCAGGAAAAATATGCAAAGCTGATGGCAGTAATCATCGCCGTGGCCTTGCTTACTTTCGTCGTTATGCTTGCCTTTGAAAATGGTGGAAGTTTATTCCGTGGCCAGGAAAATATTGTTGGTACCATTAATGGGAAAAAAATAGACGCACCCTCCTTCAGTAAAATAATTGACCAAACGGAAGCCGGAATGGAAAAACAGGGATATCCACCCGGGGCTGCTTTAAGGCAGCAAGCGATAGAAACTGCCTGGAACCAGGAATTGAATCGTGTTGTAATGACATCAGAGTTGGACAAACTGGGAATGCAGATAGGTAAAAAGGAAATTGGCGACATATTATATGGTGCTAATCCACCGCAGGATCTGAAACAGCAATTTACGGACGAGAAAACAGGTCTCTATAATGCGTTAATGGCCAAAACGCAGATTGACCAGATGATGAAAAGTAAACAAACACCGGTTCAGCAAAAAGAGCAGTTCAACCAATATATCAGTCAGCTGGAATTTATGCGGCTCAATGAGAAGTACAATGCTTTGCTGACTAATAGTACTAATTATCCTAAATGGTTGATAGAAAAACAGAATGCTGACAATAGTCAATTGGCTAAAGTGTCATTGGTAAGGGAATTTTATACAAGCATTCCGGATAGTGTTGTTAAGATAAGCGATAAGGAAATTGAAGATTTCATCGGCAAACATAAAGACGAATACGAACAGGATGAAAACCGAAGTATCGCATATGTTGCTTTTAGCGCATTACCCACCGCAGCAGATACAGCCGCGACAAGGGAAAGACTACTGGCCTTAAAACCGGAATTGGATAGCACCAAAGACCTGCAGCAGTTTCTGGAAAGCCAGGGCGTACAAAACTATTATGACGGGTATATCAATGGTTCAAAAATTCAGATAGCTGCAAAAGATTCTATTTTCAAAATACCTGTTGGCTCTGTATACGGGCCTTACCTTGATGGCGGTTCTTATTCACTCGCAAAATTAGTAGGGGTAAAATCACAACCGGACACAGTTAATGCGAGACATATTCTTATTTCAACGATGCAACGTGATCCCCAAACCGGGCAATCTCAGCAGGTAAGGGATTCGGCTACGGCCAGGAAGCTGATTGATAGTATTCAAACAGCGATTAGAAATGGATCCAGTTTTGATTCCTTAGTCAAACTTTCAGAAGACCAGGGAAGTAAAGACAAGGGTGGGCTATACGAAAAAGTAACATCCGGGGGAATGGTTCCTCCATTTAATGAATTCATTTTTGGTAACCCCGTTGGAACAAAAGGAATAGTAAAAACAGAATTCGGTTATCATTATATTGAAATACTTTCTCAGAAAGGCAATTCAGCAGCCTACAAGGTTGCATACCTGGCACTACCCATAGAAGCCAGCCAGGAGACGGATGCAAATGCTAACAATGCCGCTAATTTATTCGCAGGAGATAGCCGTGATCAGAAATCATTTGACGCCAATGCAGAAAAGCTTGCAAAAGAAAAAGGAATCAATAAAATGATCATTCCTAATATTGCTCCTAATGCTGCCCAATTGCCGAACCTTGGGATGTCCCGTTCGTTTGTCAAAAATATTTATGATGCTAAACTAGGACAGGTAGTGCAGCCTGAAAGAGTGGGTGATAATTATGTGGTAGCCATCGTAACGGAGATCAATGAAAAAGGAACACAAAGCGCAGCTAAAGCAAGAATATCGGTTGAACCACTTTTAAGGAATCACAAGAAAGCAGAGATATTAGAAAAGAAAATAGGCACTATCTCTACGCTGGAAGCGGCTGCTTCTGCGTTAGGAGGAAAGCCTGTTGAGGTGGCTGATAGCATACGCCTCAATGGAACACAGACATCTATTGTTGCATCTGAACCGAAAGTGATCGGCGCCTCATTTAATCCTGCTAATAAAGGAAAGGTTGTTCCGCAGGTGATAGAAGGAACCAGTGGTGTGTATGTGGTAAGGGTTGATAATGTAATGGCAACTGCGGTGGCCAATGCGAATGTCGCGGAACAGAGGAAAACAAAATACCAGGAAACAAAAATGAGGGGGGCGTACCCGCAGCAGGTTTTAATGAAGGCTGCTGATATTAAAGATAACAGAAGCAAACTGTATTAAAATAGCGAACAATCACAACCAACTGCCGTAAAGATCCCGCCACCAGGCGGGGTCTTCTTTTTGAAAGCGATAGTAAAATGATGAATTGCAGGTAAGACGGTAAGGCGATAAGCAGAATGATTGAAATGGGGGAATTGAAAATTTTATTTCTTTCCGCCTTCCCGAAAAACTACCAAACAACAAGGCTCTGTTTGTGTTATTATCTTTGTACTTGAATTAAAAAAATGTCAGAACCAGTTATAAATAAAGTGGCTGAAAGCGGAATCATAACGATAGATCCGGCAACGCAAATTCCTCTTGGAGAAACGGCGGTCTTTGATTTGAAGGATCATTTATTCATGGGATTGATCTTAAAAGAAAAAGATTTCCGGGAGGCGTTGAAGAAAATGGACTGGGAACAATACCGGGATAAAAATGTTGCTGTTACTTGTACGGCAGATGCTATTATTCCTGTTTGGGCCTATATGCTGGTGGCATCTAACTTGCAGCCCGTCGCCAAAGAAATAGTAATGGGTGATGAAAAGGAAATGCATCGCCAGTTATTTATTAAAAACATTTCGCAGATAAATGTGATTGATTTTGCAGATAAGCGGGTGGTGATAAAAGGCTGTGGAGATGTACCTATCGGGGATTTTGTTTACCTCGAGCTTACAAAAATATTAAGACCTGTTGCTAAAAGTATAATGTATGGTGAACCATGCAGTACCGTCCCGGTGTATAAAAAGAGCCCCCAAACCCCCTAAAGGGGCTTTCGAAGAGTCATTCAAAAAGAGATACAACTACAATAGCCAAAGCAATTACTTCTATTTACAGTGTCTTCAAATAGTCAGGCTTTGTGTAGTGGCAAGTTCCTTTAGGGGAATTTAGGTGTTAGATTAGGAACTAAAACCAACCACGTTTCCTGAACATCACGACCATCCAAACAGGAATGATTAACATTAATCCAACGGCGATCCAAAAACCATATTGATTGTGTAAGTAAGGAATAGACTCGAAATTCATTCCGAAAATTCCGCCAATAACCGTTGCCGGCGCCAGCAGGCAGGTAACAATAGCCATTACTTTCATCACCTCGTTCAGCTTCAGGTTTACGTTGTTCACATAAAGATCCTGCATACTCATCATGATATCACGATAGTTTTCATTCAGGTCAATAGCCTGTACGATATGATCATAAACATCTTTAAAATATTTGGTGGTCCTGTCATCCAGCAACTCGCTTTCGCTTCGGAGTATACCGCTTACCAGGTCACGAACAGGAACGGTGTTTCGCTTCAATACGATTAGCTCTTTTCTTACCTGGTTGATCCTCGCCAGCGAACGTTTATTGCTGTACCGGATTACTTCTTCCTCTATTGCTTCAATCCGCTCACTCAATTTTTCCATTACCTGGTAATAGTTATCTACGATGAGATCCAGCATTGTATAGCATAAATAGTCTGCGCCGCGTTGACGGGCTTTACTGCTTATTAGTTTTAACCGGTCTCTCAATGGATTGAAAACATCGCGGCTGGCATCTTCCTGGAAACTGATCACAAAATTTTTTCCAAGCACAATGCTTATCTGCTCCTGCTCTACTGTTTGTTTTTCATTGTTGTAATAAAGCATATTCAGGAGGCAAAACAAAACACCTTCTACTTCATCCATTTTCGGACGCTGGTTAATACTGAGAATATCTTCTACCAATAATGGGTGGATACCGAAATGCAAACAAAAGTTTTCTACCTCCGCTTTTCTAAGACCGTCAACATTAATCCAGGTGGTACGTGGGCTATCTCTGTATTGAAAGCTGTCTTCCACAGTCAGCAATCTTTTTTCTTCCAGGAAATTGGCATCATAGCAAAAAGCATATACCAGTACCTCTTTTGCCTCTTCACGATAGGGAATAATGGTCGGGTTTACATGTAATATCTCTTTGGTCCGCTGGGTGCCAAAAAGATTGGGCAGGTATAAGTAACGTAAATACTTTTCCGGTTTAATTCTTACGTTCATAAAAGAAAGGTAATAAAAGATAAGCAAGAAAAAGCATGCCGGAATTGAAGGGAAATCTATTTCGGATGGAGCGTAGAAGCCCCTAAAAGATTTAAACAGGAAACGGTACTTTTAGGCCCGTGATCGATGAAACACAGCAAGACTCTATGAGCCTACCGAAAAACAAACAGGGAGCAAACCAACTTTCGGCCCTTTGGCGAATGATCAGGCAATCATTCCGTGAAATAAAGGGAAAAGACCCCATGCGCATGGCAGGGGCTACAGCTTTCTTTACCACTTTTGCGCTCCCACCTATTTTTATCATATTATTTCAACTGTTCAGCCTTTTTTTAAGCAAGAAAGTAGTGGCTAAGGAAATGATGCAAATTCTGTCCGGAACGTTGGGCAAAGGAAGCGCCCTGCAGATACGCCAGACAACCCGTGGCTTTGGTACGCTGGCCAGTAATTGGTTGATAGCAGCTGCGGGATTCCTATTTCTCCTGTTTGTCGCTACTACTTTATTCCTGGTGATCAAAAATTCACTCAATGAAATTTGGCATATAAAGGTAAAAGACAAACCAGGTATCCTGTTCTATCTTAAACTACGGACAAGATCACTGGGTATCATATTGGTGGCAGGCCTCTTGTTCTTAGGGGCCATATTTCTCGATGGATTTGAAATACTGGCGGGAGATTATATCGGTCAAATATTTCCGACCGGCGGAAAGTTTTTTAAAGGAATATTAAACGAAATAGTAAGTGCAGTAGCCATTACTATCTGGTTTATTATCTTATTTCGCTATCTCGCAGATGGCCGGCCTTCATGGCGGGTGGCCCTGGCGGGTGGTTGCTTAACCGGAATACTTTTTGCCGCCGGTAAAACGCTTCTTTCTTTCCTTATGCGAAATAGTAATATCGGGACACTGTATGGCGCATCAGGCTCTTTGGTGTTGATCCTCTTATTCGTTTTCTACTCTTCCTTTATTCTTTATTTCGGTGCGAGTTTTATAAAGGTCTATGCGGAGAAAACGAAAGAGCCGTTGCGATTAATAAATAAAGCGTTTCGCTACGAATTGAACAAGGTCGGATAAAAAAATTACCAGGCGATTGCTATTCGTAAAGATCTCCCTGCGATGATAATACTTCCCGGTATTTATTGAACACTTTTGTTTTAGAAATAAATCCGAGGAATTTTTTATCAGCATCTAAAACAGGCAGGTACCAGCTTTGTGTGATATCAAATTTCTCCATAACCTCGTGCATGGCATGATCTTTATTCAATATAGCGGCCGGTTTTTTTACCAATGACCGGATAGTTGTTTTATCAAACAATTCCGGCTTAAAAAGCTGTTGTTTAATATCGTTCAGTTCTATGATACCCGCAAAACGGTCTTTGTTATCACAAACAGCAAAAATATTTTTATCGCTTGCTTTGATAATTTCTATAAGGTCCCGCAGTTTTTTATCAATAGAAATAATTTCATATTTATCCTGCAGCATTTCTTCAGGCCGCATGGTAGTGAGAATATTTTTTTCTTTCTTATGCGTAAATATCTGTCCTTCCATCGCCAACTTTTTAGTTTCCATTGAATAGGGTTCATAACTTTTTACAATAAAAAAGGAAATGGATGAAACCAGCATCAGCGGAATAAACAATTCATACCCGTTGGTAACTTCTGCAATTAAAAAGATCGCTGATAGCGGGCAATACATGACACCGCTTAACACACCGGCCATACCTACAAGACTGAAATTTCCTTCCGGTATTTTTATCCAACCGGTATTATTTACCAGTTTTGAAAAAAATAAGCCTAAGAAAGACCCCGTAAATAAAGATGGCGCAAAATTACCCCCATTGCCGCCAGAGCCAATGGTAACAGCGGCGGCAATGGGCTTTAATAAAACAATGCAACCGGCGAATAAAACTATCGACCAGTTTTCCTGCATTAAAGCAAAAAAGGAATTATTGTCATTCATCAGACCAGCGTCACCGTTTCCTACAGATTTAATACTTTCATACCCCTCGCCAAATAGAGGTGGAAAAAATAAGTATAGTCCGATTAACAGTATACCGCCGAAAACGGCTTTGCCATAGGCGTTTATTTTCCATCGGTGCAGCCTTGCTTCAGACCCTTTAAAAACCCTTGCATAGTAAAGAGCCGTAAATCCCGACAAAGCGCCTAATACAATATAAAAAGGAACGTTCCTGTAATTAAAATGCTCCTGTAACGTGAAATTAAACAGGAAAGACTCCTGTAAGATGATCTTTGAACACAAAGCGCCAACAACGGATGAAATGATTAAAGGAATAAAATAGCTTACAACCACCGCATCGGTCAACAATACTTCGATAGCGAAAATAACTCCGGCTATCGGCGCATTAAACACCGCAGCTATACCAGCGGCGGCGCCACAACCGATCAGCAAGGTTCGTTCACGATAATTCAGATCACTGATGCGGGCCATATTGGAACCAATAGCAGAACCTGTAGCAACAATGGGGGCTTCCAGACCTGCCGAACCTCCCAGCCCAACTGTTAATGAACTGGTGATCACATGCTGGTAAGTATGCCGCAGGGGAATAAAAGAAGAATTACCGGCAATAGCTCTTAAGACCATGGCGATCCCCTTTTCAATATAACCGTTGAAAAATACTTTTACGATCAGTACTGTAAGAACAAGGCCAATAACAGGAAATAATAAATAGGCATACCGGCTAATAGTAATATCCCTGATCCAGTGCTGCAAATAGTGAACCAGTGTTTTAAGCAATACAGCCGTCAATCCCGAGGCCATTCCAACCAATGTAGCAATCACCATGATGTATTGTACACGGCTGAGTTTTGTGCGCAAAAAAAGAATAATGTATTGATACAACCACTTGAGCAGCTTCATGCCAATTCGTTTTATAAAAAATAGTAAGCGGGCAAAGATAAGCAGGGTTTTATTTAGCCACTGCGTTAATGTTAAAGGCTATTTTATTATCCGGGAGTAATTTGCATCTTACAAAAAAATGCGATCATGCAATCAAAGAAGAATATTATTATCATTACCATTGTAATAGCAGCGATGATTGGAGGAGTATTATTTCTAAGACAAAAGGAAACGCCAACCGTAAAAAAAGATAACAGAGAGAAATTTTCAAGCACCGTTGAACATTTCAATATACTGGAAGAAATTGCGTTGAATGCCATGAGACTGAGGGATACGACAACGAAAGAAGATTTTTTATTGAATTTGAAAGAAACAGCGCTTACGGATTGGGCGGAATGTGTAAATGTTTTAGAAGAGGCTGAAAAATTAAACCTGCCACCAAACATCGAAAACTACCGGTTACGCCTGATGGAATATTCCAATCACCGGTTGCAGCAAACCCTGTTCTTAATAAAAGCGACGCAAGAACAAACGGAGAAATACAGGAGTAGTATTGATAGTGTTCAGCAAAAGATCAATGAAGTGGGAGAAATAATTAAGAAAGAGAAACCCTCCTTCGCTTGATCCATCATAATTGAATGCAAGAAATTATAAAAGCTTTTCCGCCCTTTCTAAATCCTCCGGCGTATCAATGGCCACACTTTTAAAATCAACCATAGCCATGCGGATAGGAACGGCGTTTTCCAGATAACGAAGTTGTTCCAGCTTTTCTACCTGCTCCAGTTTGGCTGCCGGCCATTGCGTAAATTGCAAAAGTGTTTCTTTGCGAAAACCATATACACCGATATGCAAAAAATAAGCCGCTTCCATACCGGTATTGGCCGCGAAAGGAATAACGCTCCTGCTGAAATATAACGCATCATTATTTTTATTCACTACTACTTTTACAGCACTGCTTTTGATCAGTTCATTGCTATCTTCAATTTTTCGCATCAGCGAACCAACTCTTACTGCCGGATCGTCAAATAAGCGAACCAGTTTTTCCAGCGGCTCTTTTTGAATAAAGGGTTCATCTCCCTGTACATTAATAATGACATCCACATTCATATTGGAAATGGCTTCTGCAATACGGTCGCTTCCACTTTCATGTGTTCGTTTACTCATTACTGCCTTTCCGCCATGCATGATTATTTCCTGGTAAATAATATCGCTGTCCGTTACGACAATAACCTCGTCGAATAATTGTGTCGCCACCGTTGCATCATACGTGTGGCGGATAACAGTTTTGGTACCGAGCAATTGCATCAGCTTTGCAGGAAAACGGGTAGCCGCATAGCGGGCGGGAATCATGGCGATATTCTTCATGCCACAAAAATAAATGCAACCATCAACTCAGCCGTTTAATTTTTGAAAAGGCTTTTTCAGCAAGGCCATAAAATCTTCGTCTTTTTCATTGGGATAGTAACGATCAAGCCCATAGCGGATATCTTTTGTATCGAGCTTCATAAAGGTTCCAAGCAACCGATCCCAAATCGAAAATACCGCACCGTAATTACTATCGGTATAAGGTTGTTTCCAGTGATGATGCACTTTGTGCATATTGGGAGAGACTAATATAATACTTAAAGCCCGGTCCAGTTTTTTAGGTAGGCTGATGTTAGCATGCGTAAAAGCGGTGGAAAGCACTACCACCGTTTGATAGATCATGACACTATACATAGGCGCACCGGAAATAAAAATCAGTAAAAGAAAAAACAAGCCCCTCAAAAAACTATCACCGGGATGATGACGAAGCCCGGTGGTTACATCCACATTGTTATCGCTATGATGAATGAGGTGAAAACGCCAGAGAGCCGGAGTTTTATGCATGACAAGATGCACCAGCCAGCTGCTGAAATCCAACGCCAGTATTCCGGTAATGATAGTTAAAAATATATTCGCATTGAACCAATACACTAAACCAAAATTCTCCATTTTGCACCACTCAGAAAGTTTTACGATCAGGATAGCGAGAAAAGTATGAATAATAAGGTGAATGACCGTAAATCCGAAGTTAACAGCAGCGTGATTCAGTTTTGTTTTTTTATACCGCATCGGCAACAAAGGAATGGCGCCTTCAATGATCCAGAACAGCAACAACCCGCCCACCAAAATAGCCATTCTTTGCAACGGGTGCTTTTCCAGCGTTGAAAAATATTCGATAATAGAATTCAGCATATACGGCAAGAATTGATAAAGAAAAGTTACGAAGGAATAACGTAGAAAGGAATGCTATTCTTGTGAAGAATTCAATATTTCCAAAGCCCGTTCGGCCTGCGATTCAGCTACCATTAACTTAATTCCGCCAATAGCATTAGAAAGAAATGGATCAATGGTAACACTGTATTCATCCTGTAAATAACAATTAATATACTCTTCCTTCAAGCGACCGAGGGCAATATGCGCCGGAATATAGTTATCAAAAGCGTAAAGAAGGACAAACTTCATAGTGGTAATATAAAAGAATAAAAAGAGTATTATAAAAAAAGCTTACAAAATTCTGTAAGCTTCTCAATATCCTAATAATCCCATTAATCTGATAAATCCCGGTTCAGACTATTGATTCAGCATCAACGGCATCACCAGCATCAGCAACTCTTCATCATCGCCCTGTTCAGTGGGTTTAATAAGTCCTGCTTTGGTGGGAGTGGACAATTCAAGATTCACTTCGTCGCCATCCGCGGCGGATAACATTTCAATCAGGAACTTCGCATTGAAAGCGATGACCAGATCTTCACCATTGTACTGGCATTTCATTCTTTCATTTCCTTCAAAACTAAAATCTACATCCTGCGCCGCCAGTTGCAATTCACTGCCGCTGATATTAAGGGCTACCTGGTTAGTGCTTTTATTACTAAAGATGCTTACACGGCGAAGAGCACTTTGAAAATCACTTTTATTGACTGTAAGCCGGTAAGGATTGTCTGCAGGAATCACCACTTTATAGTCGGGGAAACGGGCATCTATCAGCCGGCAACTCATTTGTGTCGTACCATGTTTTACAAACAGGTGATTGCTGTTGTAGCTTAAAGTCAGTTCATCCTCGTTGGAATGAATAGCCGTTTTTAATAAATTAAGTGGCTTGCGGGGAACGATAAACGAATCGCTTTTAGGACAGCTTACATCTTTTCTTTTATAACGAACCAGTCGATGAGCATCAGTGGCCACACATTGCAATCCTTTCTTATCCAGTTCAAAAAAAACACCCGTCATGGCAGGACGCAGATCATCGTTGCTCGTGGCGAATAGTGTTTTATTGATCGCTGTGATCAAAGCCGATGCGGTCAGGGTAAAAGAAGTAGTATCGTCGGCAGCCGGTGCTTTCGGAAAATTATCCGGGTTTTCTCCCATTACTTTATACTTACCATTGTCGCTGGTGATTTCAACAGCGAAATTTTTATCAATATTAAACGCCAGCGGCTGGTCAGGAAGATTTTTCAATGAGTCCAGCAGGATCTTGGCGGGGATACAAACCTTACCGGTATCCTTGGCATCAATATCCAATTGTACCCGCATTACTGTTTCCAGGTCGGTGGCTACTACGGTCAGTTTGTTTTTTTCCACTTCAAACAAAAAGTCTTCGAGAATGGGCAGTACCGTATTGGCATTGATAACACCGGCAATGTGCTGCAATTGTTTCAGTAAAACGGAAGACGATACAATAAACTTCATAAATAAAATTGAGTGGGGCGAAACTACTGATTTTTGGATTATTGCCCACACTTTAAAATCAACAGTGTACTGTTAAGAAATCCCTTTGTTTTTGCAGCCGGCCGCTTAGCGGTACACCTGTATCTTGCAGGCCGAAACCTGCGTCTTTTGTAGGTCGAAGATTAGCAAAAAAACGAGAAATGGGGCCCAACAAAAAAACACTGACCGCAGAACAGGCGTTGCAAAAACTCAGGCATTATTGTGGTTACCAGGAACGTTGCCACAGCGAGGTAAAGGAAAAACTATACAGCCTGGGTGTTTTTAAAAATGAACACGATTCGATAATGGCGACGCTGATCGAAGAAGGCTACCTGAACGAAGAACGTTTTGCCATAGCTTTCGCCGGCGGCAAATTCAGGGTGAAGCAGTGGGGAAGAGTAAAAATAAAATATGAGCTGAAACAAAAACAGGTAAGTGAATACAGCATTAAAAAAGCCCTGCAGCAAATTGATGAAAAAGAATATAAGGATGTTTTAAAAAAACTGGCCGATGAAAAATATGCTGCATTGAAAAATGAACAACACCCGGTCAGGAAAAAGAAGACGATGGATTATTTATTGCAAAAGGGATTTGAGATGGAGTTGGTGAGAGCGGTTGTGATCGGATAACATTGCAAAAGGGTCTCGAAATTTCAACTAAACCTGATAAAAGGTCAAGCGCATAAATGTATTTAATATATGGACCAGCCCGATTATCTAATACAAGAAAGACTCCTACTTTTTCCTCCTAAACACCACCGCCGCATTTTGCTGCAAGTCCGCACTAAACCTAAGCTGGTAAACATCGTCTCCATCATGCACCACCAATAAGCCAGTATTCGGAGGGTACTTACCAAGATTTTCAGCATATAATACCAGCGTTATTTCCTCTGTGCCGGGTTGTACATAAATTGTCTTCTTTATAGCAGACGCCTTCAATCCTTGTTTAGCCATCAAAAGCTCTCCATTGAGTAATACACTGACAGTATCGCCGTCTATTTCTCCATTATCGTATAAGGATAATTCAAGACTGTCTGATTTAAATGATACCAGCTGCGGTGCCACTGTTTTTCTTTCCTGAACAAAAGCGGCAGCGGTAGCGGTGATCTTAAGGCTGGAAGACTGTACAGTTTCTGCTATAAACTTCTTTTCTTCAGGAGCTTTCGACGTGGTTACTAAGTCCGATTTTTTAGTGTTTGTTTTAGCTTCCTCAGTTACTGTGGGTAAAACGGGTTCCAGCTTTATTACAGGCAGCTCTTGTTTTTTTATTTCCGGTTTAGATAAACTACTGGCTACATCTTTCTTTTGCTCAGCTTGTACGCTTGTCGCCGGCAGATCAGATTTTTTTGTTGTTATGGCCGTTCCAGTTTCTTCTTGCGGCGTTTCCTCTTTTTTAACAACCGTCTCGTTTGTTTCGTTGATAGACCCTTTATTTTGTTTGGTAATATCGGGAGCTGTTGGTTTTTTTACTTCCTTCTTGTTGACAGCTATTATATTTTTTGATGGTGGATTTAATTCGACAGGTTTTTTGCTGGCCGCATAAAAATCAACTTCTTTATCCATCTTTAATTCTTCCAGGTGAGGGAAGATCTTCGATTTATCATAGTTAGTTTCCGATTTCAATTCTATTTTACCGGTAATGGCATAAAACTTTTTTGTCTTATTGGTTTTCCAATCGCCGCTAAGATGCCATATACTATCCACAAGGTTTCTGCGGAAAGTGGTAATTACTTTAACCCCTTTATCTAACCTCCCTGGAAAATTAAAGGAAACGATCTCATCGTCTTTTATTTCGCATACATCCCCATCGATGGCCCCTTTCACTCTTTTCAAAACATAATACAGGGTATCGTTTACGATAAAACTACTACGGGAATATCCGTATACTTTTTCTTTATACTGTGTAAGGGCTATTTCATACGACTGGTCATTTCTTACCGTCGTGCTATCATTACTTAAAGACCCGATCCAAAGGCCCGTAAGCGTCTGTTGGGCATGAAAAACAAAAGGGAATAGTAAAAACAGGAGGATTAGTTTCAGTGTTTTCATGATAGTGGTTTTCAAAAGCAGTCTTGCATGAGGGATCAGACCAGAACTATAACGAAAACCGGCGGCTAAGATTGTGCGGATATTCCCTCAAAAGAACCCAATAAAAAAGCCTCCGTAAAGAAGGCTTAAATGTATTAAAATCAGTGTATGCGATTAGCGATTCATGGAAGCTAAAAACTCTTCATTGCTCTTGGTTCCCTTCATACGGTTTAGCAATTCCCGCATGGACTCTTCTACGTTCATATCGGCCAGGAAAACCCGGAGCAGGTTCATCCGCTGTAACACATCCCTGTCCAATAATAATTCATCACGACGGGTAGAAGAAGCTGTCAGGTCGATAGCAGGATAAATACGTTTGTTGGATAAACGACGTTCTAGTTGCAATTCCATATTACCGGTTCCTTTGAATTCTTCAAAGATCACTTCGTCCATCTTACTGCCGGTATCAACCAAGGCTGTGGCAATAATGGTCAACGATCCGCCGAATTCAATTTTACGGGCTGCGCCAAAAAACTGTTTTGGTTTTTGCATTGCATTCGCTTCCACCCCCCCTGATAATACTTTACCACTTGAAGGCGCCACCGTATTATGTGCACGGGCCAAACGTGTAATGGAATCCAGCAGGATGATCACATCATGACCACATTCCACCAGGCGTTTTGCTTTTTGCAATGCCATAGTAGAAACCTTAACGTGTTTCTCTGCAGGTTCATCAAAGGTGGAGGCAATAACTTCTGCTTTTACACTGCGCTCCATATCGGTCACCTCTTCCGGGCGTTCGTCTACCAATACTACCATCAGGTAACATTCAGGATGGTTTTCAGCAATAGCATTCGCCACAGCTTTCAACAACATCGTCTTACCTGTTTTTGGTTGTGCTACAATCAAACCCCTTTGACCCTTACCAATCGGTGTAAAAAGGTCCATGATGCGGGTAGAATAATCGGATGGAGAAGTAAAGAGATTTAATTTCTCAAAAGGAAACAAAGGCGTGAGATAGTCAAACGGTACACGGTCGCGAACCTCATCAGGACCCTTGCCATTGATCGTATCTACTTTCAATAAAGCGAAATATTTTTCACCTTCTTTGGGCGGACGTACCGCTCCATGTACCGTATCACCGGTTTTTAACCCAAACAATTTTATTTGCGAAGGAGAAACATATACATCATCAGGAGAAGATAAATAGTTGTAATCAGAAGACCGCAGGAAACCATAACCATCGGGCATCATTTCTAATACACCCTCAGAAAGAATGACACCATCAAATTCAATATTGAAATTCTGTTCACGTCTTTGCGGATAGGAAGGCTTGTTTTGGGTAAAATTATTTTCCGAACCGGGAGGCCTGGTATTCGAATTATCATAGCCACCGTCCTGCTGCCCTTGCTGCTCTTCCCCCCCTTCATCTTCAAAAGAAGATTGACCATCATTTTCTAATTCGGGTTGCTCTTCCTCAACAGGTTCAGCGGCTTCTTTTTCATCCGGCTTTTTACGTGCTTTTTTTATCGGGTGTTTTTCTTCTTTTCGGGCAGGATGTGGTGCTGCAGGTTTTTTAAGTATTCTTTTCTCTGAAGCTGTAGGTGGCGCTGAATTATCTTCCACCACTGCTTCTTCAGTAGAATTGCTCGTTGTGGCTTTGATAATTCGTTTGCGTTTGCCTTTTTCTTCAGGATGGGCGCCACCTTTGGCGCCGGCAATAGCCTGGCCATCGAGAATTTTATAAATAAGGCCTTGTTTGTCTAATTTTTTAGCATTGGGGATGTTTAACTGCTCGGCAATGTCCAGCAGTTCAGGAACGAGCATATCGTTCAGTTGCAGAATGTCGTACATACAAAAATCTTGAGGTTTAACACAGTGACCTGATCACTAAATCTGAAAAAAAATTTGAAAAGTTGAGTTTACTTGAATGGATAGGTAGGTTTCTGATGAGCCAATAAAACAGGAGAACAATATACTTATCAGCCTCTTTCCGATGCAATAATACGGTCTTTTTCGTAAAAACAAAAATTTTTGGGCACCCCATAAGGCGCTTGATTTGTATTATAGTTGGGTTAACCGGCTCAATTTGTCCATTATTGATTAGTAAAATTGTTGAAAGGGTCATCTATATAAGCATTTCTACCTAAAGGCTACCCAATCCATTCATCCGTGCTTTATCTTTGCCGTCCTCCAAAGGAGTCCTTTGGACTTAAAATGAGACTATGTTTAATAAGCGGGTAAAAATAAAGGAATTGCTATCGCAGGGACCTGCGGGCCAGGAAGTAACGGTAATGGGATGGGTGCGAACATTCCGGAATAACCAGTTCATTGCATTGAATGATGGTTCTACTAACAATAACCTGCAGATAGTCGCCGGCCTGGGAAAGTTTGACGAAGATTTATTGAAAAGGATAACAACATCAGCTTCTTTAAAAGTAACCGGGGTAATCGTTCCATCATTGGGCAAGGGTCAGAAAATGGATCTTAATGCGACCACTATTGAAATACTGGGTGATAGCGATGGGGAGAAATACCCATTACAACCCAAGAAACATTCGCTTGAGTTTTTAAGAGAGATCGCTCATCTGCGGTTTCGTACCAATACATTCGGTTCTGTATTCCGTGTTAGACATGCATTGGCATTCGCTGTTCATAAATTCTTTAACGATAAAGGATTTGTTTACATGCATACGCCAATCATTACAGCAAGTGATGCAGAAGGTGCGGGTGAAATGTTCAGGGTAACGACATTGCCATTTGAAAACACGCCTAAAAATGAGGATGGCAATATAAATTTTAAAGAAGATTTTTTTGGCCGCAGCACGAACCTTACTGTTAGCGGACAACTGGAAGGAGAGTTGGGCGCTACCGCTTTTGGAGATATCTATACATTCGGACCAACCTTTCGGGCTGAAAATTCCAACACGGCAAGACACCTTGCAGAGTTTTGGATGATAGAACCAGAAATGGCTTTCTATGACCTGGAAGATAATGCTAACCTCGCTGAAGAGTTTATTAAATATCTTATTAAATATGCGATGGACAATAACCGCGCAGACCTGGAGTTTTTAGCCCAACGTCTGGAAGAGGAAGAAAAACAACTATCGCAGGATAAGCGGAGTGAAATGGGATTGATCGCCAAACTGGAGTTCGTTTTGAACAATGACTTTGAAAGACTGACCTATACTGAAGCGATTGATATTTTGAGGGAAAGCAATCACAACAAGAAAAAGAAGTTTCAGTACCCCATCACTGATTGGGGAATGGATCTGCAAAGTGAGCACGAAAGATACCTGGTGGAAAAACATTTTAAAAAGCCGGTGATACTTACTAATTATCCTGCGGCTATAAAATCATTTTACATGCGGCAGAATGAAGATGGAAAGACTGTTGCTGCGATGGATATACTGGCGCCGGGGATTGGTGAAATCGTTGGCGGTTCGCAAAGAGAAGAGCGGTTGGATAAATTAGAAGCACGCATGAAAGAACTTAATATTCCTGCTGATGAATTGTGGTGGTACTTAGATACGAGACGTTTTGGAACCGTACCCCATGCCGGTTTTGGACTGGGTTTTGAAAGAATGGTTCAGTTTGTTACCGGTATGACGAATATCCGGGATGTGATTGCGTTTCCGAGGACACCAAAAAGTGCGGAGTTTTAAGACACGAATTACACGAATGAATACGAATTAGTGCACACACATCACCGGTACATGTGATTCAAATACTAATTGTTTGGTCGGGCTTTTTCTGAATAAACCTTCCATCAGTTTATGTTTTTTGGGAATGGCGATGACCAGGTCAAGATTATTATTTTCCGCAAACTCGTTGATACCATCTTCCACGTCCTTATTATTGATAAAATGATATTGGGGATTCGCATCTTCCAGTGCTGTTTGCAGTAATACGACCTGGGCCTGGGTGTCATTTTTGGTGTGATGATTTTCAGGATCAACGTTCAACACATGTAGTTCAGCCTTCAGCTCTTTTACAAAAGTTTTAATCATAGAAACAGGTGTAGTTTCCAATACTTCCCGAAAATCGCAGGCGAGGCCAACCTGTTTAATGCCCACTCCATATTCTTTGCCTACTGGTACACATATCACCGGCCAGGTAAGATGTTTGATAACCGATAAAGTATTGCTTCCGAACAATGCTTTTTCAACAGCGGAATGTCCTCTTGTTCCCATGACAACAACAAAAGGTTGTACAGCGGTGCAATAGTTTTCTAATTCATCTGTTAAGTCACCTAGCCTTGATTCCGTTTGTATATCCAGTTTTCCGGATGTAATATGTTCCAGGTCCTTTTTTAGTTTAGCCAATTTTTTTTCCGCGTTATCTCTCAGCTCTTCAACGGATACAAGTGCCAGTGGAGCTTCAGTAACGCTGATGGGTATCTGGTAGATATGTAATAAATGGAGGCCTGCATTTATCGCCAATGCCATGTCCGCTGCGTAATTGACAGCGTTCAATGCAGCGGGAGAAAAATCTGTTGGAACAATAATACTTTTCATAACCAGTAATGTTGTTATATATAGCAAAAGTAGCAATAACAATGCCCGGCTTTTCAAAGAATATTCCGATTCAATGGCGATCAATGATGTGGAATTTTTGTCTGGCAGTGTCTCAATGTAAAATTAGTTATGGAAGCAATAAACATAGCGGTCAACGATCGCCGCAGAGCCGGTGTAAGCCGCCCGGAGAAAAGAAATCCGAAAACAGACATGACACCAATGGTAGATCTCGGATTCTTACTGATTAGTTTTTTTGTGATGACAACTGAGCTTAGTAAACCAAGAGTTGCTTCTCTCAATATGCCAGCAGAAGGACCCCCAATTGAGTTAGGCAACTCAAATGCGCTGACCGTTTTGTTGGCCGGCAACGACAATGTTTATTATTATCATGGTAACTGGCGCGAGGCTGTTGCCGAAAATGATATTATAAAAACCAGTCTTAATTCCCCTGACGGGTTAAGAAAAGTTATTATCGAGAAAAAGGAATGGCTGGATGCACATGATAGCAAAGAAGGCCGTAATGGATTAATGATGCTGATAAAATCAACCCAAGAAACTCCGTACAAAAATGTTATTGATGTACTGGATGAAACCATGATCAATGATGTAAGAAAATACGCGTTGGTAAAAATGGAAGTGGACGAAGCTGCATGGATAAAAGAACGGAAATAACTCAGGGTTTTAAAAAATGATTGATCCGTTGTTGTACATTTTCCCTGATGTTGATATAAAATAAATTAAAGTCCCCGGCATGATAGTTTTTGGTAAAATATAGAAAGCTCCAGGGAAATTTGGGCTTCTTTACCCAAAGCAACCCGTTATTAATCCGGGCGTCAGTGGTGTACTTATATAGTTTATTGAATTTAAACAACACACTTCCGTTATTTAATTTCCTGGCGGCATATAATGAGTCGGTGGTCCATGTGAGCGGATTAGTAACAAAAGAATTTCCATTTTCTTTTTTAAGATAAGATGGAATATAGTTTTTCCTGAGAGTTCGCCAGCTGCAGATACAACCTGTCTGCAGTGAATCGCTGCACATTTTTAAAGTAGTAAAATAATCTTTCGGTACTGGCCAGCCTAAAATATAAGCCACCACTAATTTATTTTTCAGCCCTGCTTGTGCAGAATCAGCCGAATCATCAAAAAACTCTTTCAATAAGCGATTGGCCAATTTACTTCCCTGGCTATGAGCAGCAATAATAATGGGACGACCCTTGTTCCAACGCGATAAATAATATTTGAATGCTTCTTTAATGTCTGAGTAAGCGATTTCAAAAATACTATCTGCCTGTTCCGTGTTTTTATCAAAGAACACGGAAATATTCGCCTGCCGGTACCTTGGAGAAAAAATGCGGGCATGCTGATTAAATACACTTGCCTGGTAAAGTATGCTGGAATAATCTGTTTTTGCATTCAGGTAACTATCATCAATATCCGCATTCTTTTTACTTAAGTCATCCTTTTCAGTAAACGAAGTAGGATAAAGAAAGAAAACATCCGCGGCAGAGTCTCTTATTTCATCTTTCAATGGCTTTGGTGTGCTGTCAGAAGGATCTTTTTTCCAGGGATGGGCCGCCCAATAATTCAGATCACAATAATCAGGTTTGCCGGTTTCACTTTTGAAAGAATACAGGCTTTTATAGGCGATGTATTTATCAGAACAGGAGAAAAGGATCAGGCCGGAGAGCAGGATAAGGTAAAAATGAGGCTTGTGCATGTTTGACAAATGTCTTGAAATATTGCAAAAAGTAGCGATTCGTCCCGTCATTTTGCCATTTATCAAATCAAGGAAAAATTATTTTTAACACAGGAAAAATGGCAAGAATCAATACCAGGCTGTATTTCAGCTCAAATACCGGCCCTGTTTATAGACCATTACTTGAAATTAGTTGGTACTTTGTGTTGCATAGTACCAAATATCACCTTATCTTTGATTTGTCATTGATTAAAAATGCAGTTATGAATATCGAAAACACACAGAGCCAGATGCGGAAAGGGATATTGGAATTCTGCATTCTTTCCGTCATTCGCCGGGGTGAGGCCTATCCCAGTGATATAGTGGAAGAAATGCGGGGCGCCAATCTTCAGATCCTTGAAGGAACCTTGTACCCCTTGCTTACCCGTTTGAAAAATGCGGAAATGCTCACCTACCGTTGGGTGGAAAGTAACTCGGGTCCACCCCGAAAATATTTTTCACTTACACAAAAAGGAGAAGCTTTTTACCAGGAGTTAGAACAAACCTGGCTGGAGCTTTCAAATGGTGTAAATGCTTTAGCTAATAAATAATTCAGAGTACAAACAAGAACAACTTCAACCAAAAATTTTTTAAGATGAAAAAGATTATCAACATAAACCTGAGTGGCCGGGTGATACCCATCGAAGATTCGGCCTATGAAAAATTGCAGGGGTACATTGAAAGTCTTCGCCGTTATTTTTCTCATGAAGAAGGTCGCGATGAGATCATTAACGATATCGAAAGCCGCATCGCCGAACTGATGAATGAAAAAGTTCGCAAAGGCGCCGCCTGTGTTACGGATACGGATATAGATGAGATCATAGCCTCCATCGGAAGACCAGAAGACTTTGATGCGGCTGATACAGCGGATACAGCAGAGCCTGCACAGAAAGGGCAGCAACAACAGTATACTTATGCAGAGACAAGGGCGAAAAAAAGACTGTATCGGGACAGCAGTGATAAATTTATCGGTGGTGTTTGCAGTGGTATTGCCGCTTACCTGAATGTTGATCCGGCTATTGTAAGGATTTTATTCGCGATCATTACGTTTGGTGGTTTTGGTTTAGGATTTCTTGCTTATATACTATTGTGGATCGTTTTACCGGAGAAAGACATTGAAAACTTTTCAGGGAAAAGATTATACCGTAATCCTGATGACAGGATGATTGGTGGCGTAGCGGGAGGTTTGGCGGCCTATTTCAATAAAAGCACTTCTACGATGCGGCTTATTTTTGCCGCTCCTATCGTATTAAGCCTTTTGATCAGCGTGTTGGATGGCGCATCCTGGCGACATGACTTTGATATCTTTCCTAATATCGTTTTTGGATCATTAAGCGGCACTTTTATTTTGGCCTACGTGATATTATGGATTGTATTGCCTGAAGCCAGAACTAACTATGAAAAGATGGAAATGCGTGGCGAAAAAGTTGATCTCAACAGTATCCGCCAGAATGTACAGGAAGGAATGGGAAATGTAAAAGACAGGGTGAAAGGCTGGAGCGAAGAGGTAAAAGAATCAGCTCAAAATTTTGGCAGCAAAGCCAAAGAGTTTGCTAACACGAGAGGAAAAGCATTTGCGGCGGAAGTGGGTCAAACAGCCAGCCGGGGTGGTCGTGGTTTAGGTCATGCGATCGGTGTCCTGTTTAAAGTCTTCTTTTTATTTATCGCCGGCACTATCGCCTTTGCCTTATTTGTAGCGGTAATAGCGTTAATATTCGGTGGTATCGCCTGGTGGCCGGTCAATAATTTTTTATGGACCAGTAAATGGCAGCAGGTATATGCCTGGGGCACCCTGATATTTTTTCTTGGAGTACCATTGATAGGTTTTATTACCTGGCTCATTAGAAGAATACTCAGTGTTCGTTCACGTCATAGTTATCTCGGCTGGACTTTTGGTTTTTTGTGGACACTTGGATGGGTGGCTGCTATTTTATTAGCGTCAAGTATTACCAGGGATTTTCGTGAATATGAACACAGTGATACCGCGGTTACGATCACTCAACCGGCTCATGGAAAAATGATCGTAGCGGTTTCAGAACCGGAACTGGAATACACCGGCAGGTTTGATTGGGTGAATGATGAAGGGGAAGGATGGGATCTTTCAAATGATACATTAAAACTATCCACTGTTAAATTCAATATTAAGGCCAGCCCTGATTCTGCTTATCATGTTGCCCTGAAGAGATACAGCTTTGGTAAAACGGAGGAAGAAGCAATAAGCCGGGCTGAAAAAGTGCAATACAGCGCATTTTCAAGAGATAGTATACTTGACCTGGCCAGCGGATATTCGATCGATAAAGACAGCAAGTTTCGTGGTCAGCAGGTAGAAATAGAAATACAGGTGCCGGTAGGTAAAAAGATCCGCTTTGATGAATCGGTTAACGACAAACTTAATCCCGCTAATATCCGTGTAAAAAGAAGTTATCGCAAAAACAGGATCGTGGATATCGATTTGGAAGAAGATTACTGGCACAGGTTCCGTTCGGGTGTTGATTATGTGATGGGTATTGACGGTAGTCTGAAAGATGCTTCCGGCAACACGAATTACAAAAGAAGCGGAGATTATCGCTATGACGATGGCGACAACGATAGCATGGAGATAAAAAAAGCCATTGAGATAAAAAAACAGGAATTAAAAGACCTGGAAGAATTGAAAAATAAAGAAACAAAACCCCGGGCCGGAAATACAGAGAGTATGGACGATACGGAAAATGAAGATGCATTCTCATCATCTGTTTCTCCTGTTTTTTCTTTGGTAAGAAATTTTTAATAAAGAGTAAAAAAACACATCAGCATTATGAAACGGGAATATTATATCCTGCCAATGACTGCCTTATTATTCCTGTTTATTTTTTCTGGAACAGCGAAGGCGCAAGACGCTGAAGAGCGGGCTACGAAAATAATCTTACAAAAAGACAGCCTGTTCTGGCTGGGTTACAATAAGTGTGATACATCGAATTATAACCAGTTTTTTACAGAGGATGTTGAGTTTTACCACGACAAAGGGGGCACAACCATAGGCGTTAAAAATATGGCGCTCACCTTACAGAAAAACTTGTGTAGTAACAGCGACTTCAGGATAAGGAGAGAGGAGGTGAAGGGGACAAGGAAGATATATATGTTGCATGATTCGAACGTAATCTATGGGGCTATTTTGTCAGGAGAGCATAACTTCTATGTTTGGGAGAAGGGCAAAACAGAAAGGCTGGATGGCCTGGCCAGCTATACGCATTTGTGGTTGCTGAAAGAGGGTGTTTGGAAAATGGCCCGTATTCTTAGTTATGATCATGGCCCGGCTTCTTACCTTAACAAACGGAAAGAAATGAAGATTTCTGAAAATCTTTTAAGCCAGTTTGTTGGAGAATACAAGGGAACTCAGACCGCTAAATTGATTATTCAAAAGGAAAACAATTCATTGACGTTTTCAGACAATAACAAGAAATCAATTCTTTATCCTGAAGATCAAAACCATTTTTTTATGAAAGAGCGGGACATAACCTTTGAATTTATGAAAAATGGGAAAAACAAGGTTGAGAAATTGATCGTAAGAGAGAAAGGGGAAATTGTTGAAGAGTTAACATTACAGAAATAGAAAAAAATTGTCACTTTTTCATCCGGCTTTAAAAAGCATAAAAATAATTTCACCGGTAACCCAAAGGGTTACCCGTAGTCAAATAGGTTGAAGTTGACGTTCGCCATGCGCGAATGTATGAAAGCCCTGATCCCAGGGCTTTCTTCTTTATTTAATTCCGTACCCCCGTGCTCCCGTGAACGTTGGCAGGAGTTAACTTTATAGTATGAAAGACAATTTTTCCAGGCAATCTGATATTTACGCCAGATACCGGCCCAGCTACCCGCAGGCATTGTATGATTTTATTTTAAGTCATGCCTCAAATAAAGAAGCCGCCTGGGATTGCGGCACCGGTAACGGGCAAGCGGCGAAGGAATTATCCAGATCGTTTACAAAAGTTTTTGCGACAGATATCAGTCAAAAACAAATTGAAAAAGCTGTGCAGGCTGATAACATTTTTTATTCGGTTCAACCGGCGGAGCAAACTAATTTCCCGGATAATAGCTTTGATCTTGTAACGGTAGCACAAGCGCTCCATTGGTTTCGTTTTGATGAATTTTATAAAGAAATAAAACGGGTAACAAAGCCAGGTGGCATTTTCGCCGGATGGACTTATTCACTTTTACGAATCACTGATGAAATAAACGCACTGATAGAAGACCATCATTATAAAACCCTGGATGGTTATTGGGATGATGAAAGAAAATATGTGGATGAAGAATATCGCAACATCCCTTTTCCTTTTAAAAAAATTAATGTTCCTGCTTTTATCATTGAATACAACTGGACAATAGAAGAATTGGAAGGTTATTTAAATACCTGGTCCGGATTACAAAAGTTTATAACGAAAAACAATTATAATCCTGTTGATGGCTTAATACAACGTATAAAGCCTTATTGGAAACAGGAACAAATGAAGGTCATCTTTCCTGTTCATTTACTATTGGGAAAGATTGTTAAATAAGTATGCCATACTTTCTTAAGGCAGTTTTTATTCTTTTGCCGGCAGGTATGGCATACTTTTATTTTATCGGTTAACTGTTTCTTACATTTGCCAACCAAATAATACATAATGAAGAGCACTCCTTTTACAAATAAACATATCGAGCTGGGAGCAAAAATGGCTGAGTTCGCAGGATATAATATGCCGATAAGCTATTCCGGTATCAATGATGAGCATGCAGCCGTTCGGAAGAAAGCCGGCGTTTTCGATGTAAGCCATATGGGTGAATTTATTTTAAAAGGAGAACATGCATTGGATCTCATACAACGGGTCACCAGTAACGATGCCGCTAAACTAAAAAATGGACAGGCCCAATATAGTTGTTTACCTAACGAAGACGGAGGTATTGTAGATGATCTGCTGGTATATTGTATTGAGGAAAATAAAGTCTATATGCTGGTAGTAAATGCATCCAATATTGAAAAAGACTGGAACTGGATCAGTCAGCATAATACCGGGAAGGCGGAAATGCACAATATCTCTGAAAAAACCTGTTTGCTCGCTATACAGGGCCCGAATGCCACGAAGATCTTACAAACGCTTACCGATATCGACATACTGAACCTGAAGTACTATACGTTTATCAAAGGAGAAATCGCGGGAGTAAAAAATGTATTGATCAGTGCGACAGGATATACGGGCGCCGGTGGAGTAGAGATTTATTTTGAGGATAAAGAGGGTGATGCAGCCAAAATTTGGGACGCTATTTTTAATGCAGGAGCCGCACAGGGAATAAAACCTGTTGGCCTTGGGGCAAGGGACACATTGCGATTGGAAATGGGATTTTGCCTGTACGGGAATGATATTGATGATACTACTTCTCCATTAGAAGCAGGCCTTGGATGGATTACCAAATTCACCAAAGACTTTACATCAAAAGAAATTTTTGAAAAGCAAAAAGCAGGCGGTGTGGAAAGAAAACTCGTAGGGTTTGAAATGATCGATAAAGGCATACCCCGTCATGGTTATGAAATAAAAGATTATTCAGGAGCTGTTATTGGCGTGGTAACATCGGGTACACAGTCGCCCAGTCTTAGCAAAGCTATTGGAATGGGGTATGTCCGTACTCCATTTGCCGGCATAGGTACGGATATCTTCATCAAAGTGCGGGATAAACTACTGCAAGCCCGAGTAGTTAAAATGCCATTCTCTTAGGAAATAAAATGGTTGGATTTTTGCTATAATAAAGCCGTTAAAATTCAAAAGTTTAGAAGAGCTATGCCTACGATTCATCTTACTACCTTTATTGCCGCCCCGGTAAGCAGGGTCTTTGACCTGGCCCGCAATATTGATGTCCATAAAGAATCAATGAACAAGCATAAGGAAGAAGCCGTGGCAGGAATACGATTTGGATTAATTGAAAAAAATGAAACGGTGACCTGGAAGGCGAAGCATTTATTTAAAACCAGGTTTTACCGGTCCGAGATCACTGAAATGAAAAAGCCGGATATGTTTGTGGATGAACAGGTAAAAGGGGATTTTAAAACGATGAAACATGTGCATCATTTCAAGCCTTGTGAAAATGGTACTATCATGATTGACCTTATTGAGTTCGAAGCTCCGTATGGTTCTGTCGGTAAAGTATTCAAAAAATTGTATCTCGCCTCTTATGTAAAAAAACTAATAGAGCACCGGAATAAAGTGCTCAAAGAAGTAGCAGAAACAGATAAATGGAGAAAATTTCTCTCCAAATAAATCCGGTTACAACCCGATTATTTTTCGTTCCTTTATTTTTTAAGACTGCATGACTAATAAGCCCACCCTGCATACATCTCTTTCGCCGGCCCTTTTAAATTTATATGATGTCAGTAATAGTATTGTAGTGATTATTGATGTGCTAAGAGCCACTTCTACCATCGCCACGGCTTTGTATAACGGCGCCAAATGTATTATCCCGGTTGATAGTGTTTCAAGATGCATAGAGATCGGCCGGCAAATAGAAGGTATTACTGCCGGTGAACGGGATGGGCTGATCGCAGAAGGTTTGGAATACGGTAATTCACCATTTGAATACCCCCGTGAATTCGTAGAAGGAAAAACATTGGTATTGACCACCACTAATGGAACAAGACTTTTGCATATGGCATTGGAGAAAGGAGCAAAACAAATTGTTACGGGATCATTTCCCAATCTTTCCGCTGTGTGTGACCACCTGTTATCTTCAGAGCAAAATGTAATACTTGGTTGTGCCGCCTGGAAAGACAGGGTGAATATAGAAGATATGCTTTTTGCAGGTGCGGTTATTTCTAAAATCGGTCAGCATTTTTCCATCAATTGCGATTCATCTCACCTGGCGGAAACTATGTATGAAAAAGCAAAGAAAGACCTGTTTGCTTTTATGAAAAAAAATGAGGCTTCTCATTATCATCGCCTGATGAATTTCGGATTAGAAAAAGATATCCGCTATTGCCTTACCAGCGATGGAGCTAACGTACTGCCGGTATATGATGAAGGCAAACTCACGGTAAAATAGGTTTGACAACAGGCGAATTGAATGCAGAATAGAAAGTCTTGAATGGGGCGAAAAAAATCATCTAAGATACTTCATTTTTGCGGTATAAAAGGCTGCTAAAATTTATTTTTTATTTCTCTCTTTTTATAAGGAAATCCGGCGCAGTTTCTTTTACATTTGCCGATTGCCCTTTTCAGAAAAAACGGGCAATAAACAACAGGCAAATGGGCTGCAAGAAACCCCTTGCCAATTGTCAATTGCAAATTGTATTATGGCTTTACCGCATCTGCTCAAATATGTTTATACGCATGGAACCGATGAAGTGGTTCGTCGTGGAAAGAAGATTCATACACTTGGGTTTGTAGAGTTGGTTGAATACGACGATCTTTTTGGCTCCGCTGTATTAAGGGTGAAAGATGATAGCTACTCTACCTATTATAAAGTAAATATTCAGCGCTTTAAAGATCCTAAAGATCTTTCCCTTCGCTGCAGTTGCCCGTATAATATTGGCGATATCTGCCGTCATGAAACGGCCGCGCTTTTCCAGTTGCAGGAAATGATTGACAGGGGACAGCTCCAGGCTGACGGTGTAAAGTATGATCAGCGGCATACGGTTGCTAAAATGAAGACCATCGAAGTAAAAATGCTTCGGATGCTTTCATCACAAGAAATTTTTGAAGAGGCGGAAAAATATCTTCAAACACAGAAAGCGAAAATAGAGCTCGCCGAAAATGAAGTAGTAAAGGCATCGGTTACCTTATACGGAGCGCCTTATTCTGTTATCATCCGAAAGAACGAAGAAAGAAACTTTGATACCAGTTGTGATTACGATGATACGGAACATTTGTTGTGTTTGCCCAAAGTGATCGTTTTCCTTCAATTGTTTACCAAGCACGGAGCCAACTATTTTGATAGTATCCGCAATTGGGATAAGGATAAAAACAAATTGCTGGAAGCGTATGGTTATTCATTGAATGATGACCTGAAAGGAAAATTTGAATTCGCCTACAAAGATGGTAAGCCCTTTTTACGGGTATTGGATGCCAGTATTAAAAGAGTAGCCCCGCTTGCTGTGCCAACAAGGCCGGTGATCATTCCTCAACAAAGAGAAAAAGAAATAGAAGCACCCGTTATTGTACAAGAAGAATCAGCAATGCCAATGCAAAGGCTGGGTGTTGTTTTTAATTTCAATAAAAAAAGTTATCCCTGGTTTACGATTGATGCGGTGATTGGTGAACCCAATGATAAAAATGACGGCTTTGCAGGCAATGCTGAGAAGCCGGATATCAGCCGTTATCTGGATACGGAAAAGCTACCGGAAGACGACAGGCAAACATTGACCGTAGTACGTAAACTGCAGGATGCCGAGATCAATAAATATATCAGCCGTAACTCTCCTTTTTCCGGTATCTGGGAAAATATCATTCACCAGGAAGAAGATGACCTGCCTGGCGAAACCAAAGAGCTGATGGCGGAATACCTTTTTCCGAGACTTAAAAAGCTATGCAGTGAACAGGGTGAGAATTCTTTATTCTTTTTATTGCCTGCCAACAAAGCCTTTAAAACGAGCAACCTTGAATCCTTGCAGGTAATAAAACAGGAAGCAAAACCTCATTTTCATGTAAAGAAAACCCCGATAGCAAACGGGGCTAATTACACGATACACTGCCGGGTAAATGCGAACGGAATTGAATATGATCTCGGTCAGAATGAGAGCAACAGCCCCCTGTTCTTTTTATACAACCAGCAATTGCATTTGTGGAAGAATAATGAAGTGATTCATCTGATCGACGACTTTTTGCCAACCGGTAAAATGGAAGTGCCATCAGATGACTGGAATAAAAAACTAAATGAGTTCCTTTTGCCGCTGGCGAAAGAACACCAGGTTGATTTTGATAAATCCATTGTACAGGAAATAAAAGATGGCGATCCCGAAGTGAAATTATTTTTGATAGAAAAAGGAGATTACCTGGTCTTTCAACCATCCTTTTCTTACAAAGGCTATGAAACCAAGGCAAGGGACCGTGATGAGATCGTAGTGCCACAGGGGGATAAAGTGCTGATCGTTCATAGAAACAGGGTGGCCGAAAACACGTTTATAGCAAAACTGCAGGGTCTTCATTCTAATTTTATTGTCAGCGAAGAAACAGGCTCATTGGCGTTGAAAGGCGCGGATGTGTTAAAGAATAATTGGTTCTTTCTTTTTGTAGATGCGATGAAAGAAATCAAGACACCCGTCTTTGGTTTTGAAGCGCTAAAGAATTTTCGTTTCAATACCGCCAAGCCGCAAACGAAGATCTTCATCAGCAGTAATACGGATTGGTTCGATGCCAAAGTGGATATTATTTTCGGCGATCAGCGGGTAACGGTGGCGGAAGTAAAGAGAGCTTTGGCAAATAAGCAACAATTTGTACAACTCAACGATGGTACATTGGGCATCTTACCTGACGAATGGCTGAAAAAATATTCATTGTTATTCAGGGTTGGCGAGGGAACCAATAATAATCTTAAGCTATCCCGTTTTCATCTGAGCGTGATAGATGAATTGTATGAGGAGCGGAATGAAGAAGAGTTGGTTGTTCAGCTCGAAGAGAAATATAAAAATCTCCGGCAACTTAATACCATAGAAGAAATAGAACCTCCGGAGAATTTGAAAGCTATACTTCGCCCTTATCAATTGGCCGGCTATCAGTGGCTCAATTACCTGACAGAAATTAAATGGGGCGGAATACTGGCTGATGACATGGGTTTGGGTAAAACGGTGCAGGCGCTGTCTTTCCTGGATCATTACCGGAGTCAGCATGACAGTTTAAAAGCATTAGTCGTTTGCCCTACTACGCTTATTTATAACTGGGAAAATGAAATAAAAAAATTCACCCCCAAGCTCACTTATCGAATTCATCATGGACCTACCCGTACAAGAGCTAAAGAGGAAATAACGGATCATGATGTAACCATTACCACCTACGGTACGTTGCGCAGCGATATAAAATTGCTGATGAGTGTAAATTTTGATTACGTCATACTGGATGAAAGCCAGGCGATCAAAAACCCGTCGAGCAAGGTAACAAAGGCGGCATGCTTGCTCAATGCGAAAAACCGCTTGTGTATGAGTGGTACCCCATTGCAGAATAACACGTTTGATATTTTCGCACAGATGCATTTCCTGAATCCCGGTATGCTAGGGACCATGGAATTTTTCCGCCAGGAGTTCGCCATACCTATTGATAAGTTTGGAGAACAAGATCGCAAGGAACACTTGAAAAAAATACTCTATCCTTTTATCCTCCGTCGTACAAAGGAACAGGTGGCTAAAGATCTTCCGGAAAAACTGGAGATGATACTCTGGTGTGAAATGGAAGATGAGCAGCGGAAGATCTATGACGCTTACCGCAATGAATTCCGCGACAAAATTTTGGGGACCATACAGGAGCAGGGCATACAAAGATCACAGCTTACCATTTTACAGGGATTAATGAAGCTGCGCCAGATCTGCGACTCGCCGGCGATCTTGAATGAAGAAGAGAAATTTGAAAACCACTCTATCAAACTGGATGAGCTGACCCGGGAGATAACAGAGAATATCAGTAATCATAAAGCATTGGTATTTTCTCAGTTTCTCGGGATGCTGGCGCTGATAAGAGCCAAACTGGATGAATTGGGCGTGAAGTATGAATACTTTGATGGAAGCACATCAGCGCCGGATAGAGAAAAAGCCATACAGAGTTTCCAAAACGATGATGCCGTAAGAGTATTTTTAATTTCACTGAAAGCCGGAGGTGTGGGTTTGAATTTAACCGCGGCGGATTATGTCTATATAGTAGATCCCTGGTGGAACCCGGCGGTAGAGCAGCAGGCGATTGACCGTACGCACCGTATCGGGCAGACTAAAAATATTTTCGCTTACCGCATGATTTGTAAGGATACGATTGAAGATAAAATTTTGCAACTACAGGATAAGAAGAGGGCATTGGCCAAAGAATTAATAGCCGATGATTCTTCGTTTGTGAAGAGCTTGTCAAGAGAAGATGTAGAGTATTTGTTTAGCTAATCACAATTTGTCTCCGTATATCAAATAGTTTGAGCTGACTCTTTAACCAGGAGTCGCTTTTTCATTCGTTTTTAGTTTACGAATAGTCGATTGTTGATGCACCCAAACGTAACGACAGAAAATAAAAAGTCCCGGTCAAATAAATGACCGGGACTTTAATATATTGGGTGGGTTAGTAAAGAAAACTATTTTCTCCTCATACTGCTGGCGGCAGGCGAAGAACCTGAAATCACAACAGATAAAACACATTTTAATAAGCGGAACAAATTCAGAGAAGGCTTATAATAATTCTGGTAGATCTTAGCTTCTTCGTGAGAGTGAACAATGCTTTTGTTTTTCATAATTGGGACTTGTTTATTTAAAAGGTTAACGGGATTTCGATATTTAAAGTATGTTATGAAGTTAATAATTTAATAATATTAAAAACTATTGTAGTCCTTTATAGATCTGTACAGCTAAAAAATGAGTAAAAGTTCGTGTATGTTTTACTATATCTCTTTGCTCTATCCGGTCCTCCGGTTAAAACTAACATTACAAGATATTATTTTAAACATCAATACTGAAATAATTTGCGGGCTTTTTTCTTAACGGAATACTAAATGCCAAAGCATAAATTTTTTTCGATTCGAATACTGCTGTTAAATGAGCTGACCGCTGTCTTGTTTATGCCTTCGGGTCATTAACCTTTATTAACATTAAAGCAAACCAAATTAACCGCTATTCCTTTTTGATAAGAATATTTTCGTAACTGCGTAAACCACCGGTTATGAGACAATTTTACCTACTTGCTTTCTTCCTTATTGTTTGTGGTGCTTCAGTATTGGCACAAAAAAATGGCTCCGTAAAAGGAGTAGCCTATGATACATTATCTCATAAAGCCGTTGCCGACGCTACCATTACCGTATTAGTAAAGAAAGATTCTTCCCTGCTAACTTTTGGAATGACAGACAATGCAGGCCGCTTCACACTTGATAATATTCCCGCAGGAGAATACCGTTTGCTGATTACGCATATCAGCTATCATAATAGCAACCGGGTTTTCAGTATTTCGGATAGTAGTGGTAAAAATATTGATCTTGGAAATGTGATAATGAACGACAGAACTAAAGTGCTGGAGGAGGTGGTAGTAACGAATGAAGCTCCGCCTGTCACCCTGATCGGTGATACAGTGCAGTACAACGCAGGCTCTTTCAAAATGCAGCCCAATGCAAGTGTTGAGCAATTATTGAAAAAGCTACCCGGCGTGCAGATCGCTAAAGACGGAACGGTAAAAGCCCAGGGACAGACCGTCAACAAGGTATTAGTAGATGGCAAAGAGTTTTTTGGCAACGACCCCAAGATGGCGACTAAGAATTTACCTGCCGACGCAGTGGATAAAGTGCAGGTATATGATAAGCTGAGCGACCAGGCGCAGATGACCGGTTTTGATGATGGCAACAGTGAAAAAACCATTAACCTGAAACTGAAAAAGAATAAAAAGAAAGGTGCATTCGGAAAAATAACGGGTGGAGGGGGAACCGATGAACGGTTTGAGGGCCGGTTCAATGTCAATTCGTTTAAAGGAGCAAGGCAGATGTCGGCGATCGGCATGGCCAATAATACAAATACGGAAGGATTTTCTTTTATGGATATGATGAATTTTACCGGCGAGCTGGGGCGTATGATGAAGGGTGGTAACGGGAATGTCAACATCAATATTACGGCCGACGATCCCAATGCGGCGATGCTGGGTGGAAATAATAGTGGTATCCGCACTATCTGGGGTGGCGGACTGAATTATAATAATATCATCGGCAGTAAGATCGATTTTACCAGTAATTACTTTTACAATCACTATAATCCTAAAACAGTGTCACAAATCCAGCGGCAATATATTTTACCCGACTCCTCTTATTTTTATAATCAAAATTCACTGAGCAATAATGTTAATAACAGCCATCGCCTTAATCTTGGCTTTGATTACGTCATTGATTCTTTTCACTCGTTGAAAGTATCACCTTCGCTGGGTTACCAGCAAACAAAGAACAGTTCATTAAGCGACTACCAGCAAATGGGAACTGATGGGAGACAAAGCAATAATGGATACAGCAACTCGGTTAACAATAGCACAGCTTATAATTTCAGGAACGATATTTTGTTCCGCAAAAAATTCCGGCGCAGGGGCAGAACGTTCTCGCTGAGCCTGCAAACTATGCTGAATGGCAGTGATGGGGATGGAAGTCTTGAATCGGTCAATGAATTTTTTTCAAGGGGAGGAACAGGTAACCGGATAGATTCGATTGATCAGCGGTTTACGAATAAAGGAGATCTGACAGGGTATAATGCCCGGGCTGTGTTTACTGAACCGGTTTCAAAAAGATCATTGCTGGAATTCAGCGTGGGCAAAAGCCATACTAAAAGCACGGCAGAAAAGATTACCTATGATTATAACGACGGCAACGGAAAATATGATCAACTGAATGATTCATTGACCAATGATTTTGAGAATACCTACGGTTATACCAATGCAGGTATTCGGCTCCGTACCCAAAAGAAAAAATATAATTATGCCATTGGCTTTAGTTGGCAAAGAGCCGAATTGGAAGGTAAGATCACTACAGGCGTTAAAGATTCATTGATCTCCAAAAGCTTTTCCAATATTTTACCCACTGCCAGGTTCCAGTATAATTTTACCCGCTATAAAAACCTGACGATTAATTACCGGGCTTTCACTAATCAACCCACTGTTTCGCAATTGCAACCAATACCGGACAATAGCAACGCTCTGAACATTAAAGAAGGCAACCCGGACCTGAAGCAGGAGTTTATTCATAATGTACAGATCAACTATATGGGAGTTAATCCTTTTAAAAATAAAAACCTGTTTGCTTTTTTCAACCTGAACCGTACGGATAATAAGATCGTGAATGCCGATACCTTGTATAGTTCCGGTATTAAAAAAACAAAGCCGGTGAATGTGGATGGCGTTTATAACCTGTCCGGTGACGTCAACCTCGGATTGCCTGCCCGTTTCCTGAAAGGTTCTTTTCGTATTGGTTCAAACCTGGGTTATAATCATGGCCGCCAATTCATCAATAATGTAGCTAATACCATTAATACATTCAGCGCTGGTCCCAGGTTGGGTATTGACATGAGCCCGACGGAAAAGATCGACCTTTCTTTAACAGCAGGTATGAATTATAATAAGACAAAGTATTCGCTGCAGCCCATTTTCAATAATACTTATTTCTCGCAATTGTATGAAGCCGAAATTAACTGGCAACTACTCAAAGGGATTTTTTTCAGTACAGACTTTACTTATACAGTCAACAACCAGCGGGCGGCAGGGTTTAACGCACAAGTGCCATTGTGGGGAGCAGCCGTCAGCAAACAATTCCTGAGATTCAATCGTGGCGAGTTAAAGTTGAGGGTAAATGATATTTTAAACAGGAATGTTGGTATCAGCCGCAGTACGAATCAAAACTATATCGAGGATTCAAGAGTGAACACCATTCGCCGCTTTGCTATTCTTACGTTCACGTATAGTTTAAGTAAGACAGGTTTAAACGGAGGAAGAGGAGGTGATATAAAAATCATTTCAAGATAGAATTAAAGAAGATGCCGGCTTTTTCAGAGCCGGCATCTTCTTATTAACTTATAATCTTACTTACTGTTTTATCACCTTAATCACTTTTTGTAAAGAAGAACTATTCAATTGGATAAGATACATTCCTGAACTTAAACCAGCGATATCTATACTTACTGCGATACTGCCGGGTGAGAGGTCATAGCTACCGGCCTTTACTCTTCTTCCCATATTATCCGTTAACTGCCATTGCAATTTCTCTTTTTGGGAAACATTGACAGTCATGTTTATTTTATCCTTTACGGGGTTAGGATAAAGTAATACGAAATTTTTCCCGCTGGTAACAGACAACACTACGATATTAGAATAAGTGTATTTACCATCTATATCGGTTTGTTTCAAACGGTAATAGAAGTCAGGGATACCCAGGGATGCAATATCAGCGTCAATGAAATTATAATAATGAATACCTGGCGTATTGGCCGATGTAACCGAACCGACGGATTTATAATTGCGACCGTCAATACTTCTTTCTATAATGAATGAAGAAGTGTTCATTTCATTGTCTGTTTTCCATTGTAGTTGACCGTCACTATTTACGATAGATCCTTTAAATTCTAGCAGCGTAAGCGGGAGCGGACTGTCAGCGGGTACATCGGCAATCCAAAGCTCGTTACCGACAAAAGAATTGGAGGCCGCCATCAAAACCTTTCCATTGAACTCTAACAACTCCGTAGGATCCGAGCTGCCTGCTCCGGGCTCGACATCCTGCATCATTCTTGTGCCGGCTTCGGTACCGTTGGTGATCCATATTTCTTTGCCGAAAACACCGTCATTGGCGGCAAACAATATATTGTTTCCAATCCTGGTTAAAACTCCCGGGTCACTTCCGCCGCCGGTGCTGATATTTTTTATCAGAACAGTTCCCGCTTCAGTACCATTGCTTTTCCAGACCTCACGTCCATTCAAACCGTCATCCGCTGAAAAATAGATGATCCCATTTAGGTTGGTAAGGGATGCCGGCCCGCTGCCGTTAACTCCTCCATTTATATCCTTCACCAAAACAGTCCCCGCTTCTGTGCCATCACTTTTCCATAACTCGATACCTTCTGTGCCGTTGTCAGCAATAAAATATAGCACACCATTGATATTTATTAATTGGGCGGGGTTACTGCCACTGGTTCCATTATTAATATCTTTCACCAAAACAGTCCCCGCTTCTGTGCCATCACTTTTCCAAAGTTCCATGCCATTGCCGCCATCATTGGCTGCAAAATAAAGCAGGTTGTCAATAACAGTCAGACCAGAGAGATCGCTACTGCCGCCGGCATTGATGTTTTTCACCAATACGGTTCCTGCTTCTGTGCCATCGCTTTTCCAAAGCTCTTTTCCGTTCACGCCATCATCCGCAGAAAAATATAGTCCGTTATTTAAGATAACCAGGTTGGCAGGATTGCTAAAGCCAATACCGGGATAAATATCTTTGATCATTACTGTTCCTGCCTCTGTACCATCCGACTTCCACAACTCGTAGCCATTATCATAATTGCTGGCTGAGAAATAGAGTATTCCATTAAATGGTGTAAGACTGGAGGGATTGCTGCCGCGATAGGGAATTGATCCCAGGTAAGGATTGATATCTTTTACCCTTCTTGTGTGACTGGTTGCATTTACCGTATTAGAATATATGCCATCACTCAGGTATAATTCCTGTCCATGCGAACCGTTATCCGCTGAAAAATATAATGTACCGTTCATTGCAGTGAACTGATTGGGATTGCCGTTCCCCAGGGGATGAATATCTCCCAACTGGTATGTTCCGGTAAGTGTCCCGTCAGTTCTTTGCATCTCTGTACCCTTTGAAAATGAAGGGCCGTTATTGCTTTCAAAGGCGGTAAAATAAACTACCCCATTCATGATGGTAAAATATCTTGGATTACTGCCGGCATCCGTGAACAGTTCTTTTACAATGGTTGTTCCGCCCGCCGTGCCATTACTTTTCCAAAGTTCTGTTCCGCTTAATCCATCTGTCGCTGTGAAAAACAAGAGGCCGTTGGCACTGATAAGTTTCGAGGGGTTACCATAGCCGGCCCCTTTATAAATATCTTTCACTTTTACTGTTCCTGCGTCTGTACCATCGCTTTTCCAAAGCTCGCCGGTATTGGCACAGATAATGGAGACTCCCTGTGGTTGTACCTCATCAAAAGCTGTAAAAAATAAAGTTCCATTTACATTCGTCAGGTTAGCCGGATTTCCTGAATTGCCAGGATAAATATCTTTAACCATGGCCGTACCGGCGTCTGTGCCGTCGCTTTTCCATAGCTCCCAGCCATTTGTGCTATCATATCCTCTGAAAAATAAAGTTCCGTTCACGTTGGTCAGGTCAGTGCTGGCAGTAATAGCTTTTACCATTGCGGTACCGGCATCAGTACCGTCTGTTTTCCACAAGGCCCACCCGGTGGCGGAAGTACCGGCAAAAAAGTAAATGAATCCGCCTGCAACCGTAAAATTTTGGGGGTCACTATTACCTGCGCCCGGTTCCAGGTCTTTTACTAAAGCAGTGCCTGCTTCCGTGCCATCGCTGGTCCACAGTTCTGAACCGGTGGCTCCGTCAGAGCCAACAAAATAAAATATACCATTAGCTGAAAACATAGAGCTGACCGAAAGATTATTCCTGACTATCGCCGTTCCCGCTTCTGTACCATCGCTTTTCCATAATGTAGCTATATATGGCGGGCCATCCGCTGCTCTTACGAACACCGTTTCGCCGCCATAGGAGATCATATCCAGGTTGGTAAAAGCCTTCACCAATTGAGTACCTGCTTCCGTACCATCGCTTTTCCATAGCTGATAGGAATTGGAAGAAAACTCTTTGAAATATAGTACGCCATCCGCATTGACGAGATTAGACATAAGGCCGGTCGAAAAATTTTTGACCATTACTGTACCTAACTCCGTGCCATCGCTTTTCCATAGCTGCTGGTTTGTAGTGGTAAAATACAGGGTGCCATTGGCATCAATAATATTTTGTATAGTTACGCCAGCTTTCACCTGGATTGTCCCTCCTGCTGTACCGTCCGTTTTCCAGAATCCGGCGCCGGAAGCGGTGAAATATAAAAAACCATTCAGTTCAATTAAATTCTGCACCGGTTGTCCGCTCGTACCCGTGCAGATACTGGGATTGGGGTAGTTAATATTTTTTACTAAACTGAACTGTTGAGCAAAAAGAGTGTGGTGGAAAAATAAAACAAATAGTAAGGAAGACAGAGGGTAGAAATTCTTTTTCAAAGCCGAAGATTTAAACAATTAAAAAAGGAGGGGAACTCCGGCTTACCAAAGATTGGATTCATAAATATAGATCACGGGTTTTGATACCGCAAGCAAAAAGCGAAATATAATAGATTAGCTCCGCAACATATATGTAAAGGTCAAAAGATTAAGGGAAACTGCTTAGCCCATGATTTCGGATCAAATGCGGGCTTGTCAAAAAGCGATGGTCCGGCGAATAAAATTATTCCGAAACCGGTAAGGAGAAACTGAAAGTACTTCCCTGCCCATAATTACTTTCTACCCGGATCTTTCCACCCAGCGCCTCAATGAAATCCTTACAAATAGCCAGCCCTATACCAGAGCCCTTTTTATCTGACCGGCCGGGCACCTGGAAATAGCGTTCGAATATCCGGCTGATATATGATTCATCAATTCCTGACCCTTTGTCGGTAACGGCAAAAGAAATTTCCTGGTTATTTTTTTCCATCGATACAATGATGCTGCTATCAGAAGGGGAGTATTTAATAGCATTGGTCAAAAAATTATTCAAAACCCAGCTTATTTTATCCGGGTCTGTTTTAACGTCGGGTAGACCATTCTCCAGTTTTTTTTCAATAACAATATTCTTTTCCCGGGCGGCGCTGCTAACAGCTTCAACAGAAGATTCAATTATCGGGTAGGGACTGACAAATTGAATGTTCAATTGTATTTTACCAGCCTCAACCTGCGACATATTCAACAATTCGCTCAATATTTTTAGCATTCGTTGGTTGTCATTTTTAAGATGCTCCACCAATTCTTTTTGTTCGCTACTTAAATCCCCAATCCGGCTATCCTCCAACAATTTCAGGCTGAAGTCCGAAGAGGCTAATGGCGTTTTTAATTCATGAGAAATCGTAGCGATAAAATTGGTTTTCGCTACATCCAGCTCTTTAAAAGACGTAATATTTTTTAACACAATTACATTTCCTGCTTTTTCATTTCCCTGGTTAATATCGATGATCTCTTTGGTAAAATAATTTTCTTTTCCATCTACTACTATTTTGAACGGAATACTATTTTGCTCTTTAACCAGGAAACGGAAGAGGTCATTCTTTTTTTGCAGGCCATCCTGCGATTGACCGATGATCTCAAGTTCCTTCAGGTTTAATAACTGAAGTGCCTGCTGGTTGGCAAAAAGAATCACACCTTTGTTATCGATACCAATGCTTGCATCTTTCAGTGAATTGATCACCGTTTCCGCCCTTTGTTTTTCAAATAAAATTTTGGACAGGTTGCTATGTTCGTATTCGTCTAATTTTTCGGCCATGCTGTTAAATGCATTGGCCAGTTGGCCAAATTCGTCTTTCCTGTTGAGGTGGATACGCTGGCTATAATTTTTATCAGCAATGCCCTTTATCCCTTCCGTAAGTTTAGTAATGGGAGAAGCTATAAGGGAAGGAAAATTAAATATAAATGTAAACCCTATAATTATGCAGATAGTAAGAATAAGCGTAATAATGGTTTTGGCATTATCGGCGGAGACCCGCGCTGCCTGGTTTTTTTTATTGATCGCCTGCAAGTTGAGTTGCATAATGCCGCTGATATCTTTCCGGATAAGTGAACGAAGCGATTCAGCTGCTATTTTTTGTTTCAGAGCGTTGAAATTCTTACGTAAGGATTCAGTTAATTCTTTTTCGCCGGACTCCGTAATATTCTTTTCCTGTAATTGCAGGTTGTGTTCGAAATTGAGGGAAGCGTTTGCGCTGTCGTTGCTGCTGAGTTCATCCATCTCATTCAGCATGTCCCTTGAATAATTGAGAGTTTCATAATTATTTTTTACAATATCTCTTGATTCTTCCGTTATGCGGTTGAAATAAAAAAAGCTGACAGCACCTACCAGTATCAGCAGCGCGAAAAGAAAAATGCCACCCAGGGCTACTTTTGTTTTTAGTTTAATTGCCATCAGGATAAAATGATCAGGTCTACATCGTTTTTGGAAAGTGTTTTTAATAATTGGTTGAAAACATTCGTACGTAAAATAACCTGGAACAAATTCAGGTGCGGTTTGCCGATGCAGACGGTTGTAATGTGTTTTTCTTCTACGATGTTCATAATGATTTTAGAGACATTATTATTTTTTACCTGCAAAACCTCGGCACCAAGTTCCGTGGCGTTTTTAAAGTTATTAATAAGATGACGCTGTGCCGCAAGCGGGATTTTATCTAATGACTCTTTAGGCGTCTGCACATACAGCACATACCATTTGCTGTTGTAATAGGAAGCCAGCCTGGCCGTTTTACGGATGATATTCTGTGCCATTTCATGATTGGATGAAATGCAGGCCAAGAGGTGTTCATGCCGCCAGGGCCTTTCTTTAGCCGTCACCTCATGATCCACTTTTCTTTCTACCTGACCCGCTACTTCTTTCAATGCCAGCTCCCTTAATTGTAAGATCTTTTCGGACTGGAAAAAATTTTGTAAGGCTTGCTGCACTTTGCTGTGATCATAGATCTTTCCCTCCTTCAACCGTGTAATCAATTCATCCGCCGTAAGGTCAATGTTTACGACCTCGTCGGCTAACTGTAATATTTTATCGGGAACTCTTTCTTTTACTTCAACACCGGTAATCTCTTTTACATCTTCATTGATACTTTCAATATGCTGTATATTGATGGCTGAAATTACATTAATCCCCGCATCAATTAATTCGAGTACATCCTGCCAGCGTTTTTCGTTCTTGCTGCCGGGTATATTCGTATGAGCCAGTTCATCCACTATTACCACATCAGGATGCAACAATAGAATGGCCTGTACATCCAGCTCATCTAATTCCTTGCCTTTGTAAAAAACCGTTCTCCTGGGAATAACAGGTAACCCTTCCACCAAAGCTTCTGTTTCTTTTCTTCCATGCGTTTCTACATAACCCACTTTTATATTCACCCCATTGCGGAGTAATACATGAGCTTCCTGGAGCATACGATAACTCTTTCCTACACCGGCGCTCATACCGATATAGATCTTCAGCTTTCCTTTTTTATCCTGCTGAATTTTAGCTAACCATTTATCTGCTTCAGTTTCCGGCATATATTTTTATATTATCGCCTGTTCATTTCCGATTTGTCTGCAAATCGTTTCATCTCAATAATTATGGTGCTGACAATTTATCCAACGCAATATTTAATTTCAGAACATTTATTACAGAAGGACCTAAAATTTTTTTTTCGAGATGATCGTCAACCAAAGTTCTCACTTTATTTTCTTGCAGCTTCCTTGCAACAGCTATACGTTTAACCTGCACGTACGCCGAAGCGGGTGAAATATCAGGATCAAGGCCGCTGCCGCTCGCCGTAACAAGATCAGCAGGAATCTCTTCTTTTTTTATTCCGGGGTTATGAAAAAGAAAACTATCGATCCTGTCCTGTACAAGGTTTAAATAATCCGGATTTGAGGGCCCTTTGTTACCGCCCGCAGAACCAGTGGCATTGTAATCAACAGTTGAAGGCCTTCCCCAGAAGTATTTATCTTCTGTAAACTTTTGCCCCAATCTTTCATAACCCACTACTTTACCATTTACAGAAAGTGTTTCGCCTTTTCCACCGCCCTGAGTTGCTTTACCGATAGCGGCAATCAATAATGGATATAATACTGCACACAGGATAATCATCACTAATGTCAGTTTCAGGGATATTAATAAGTTCTTTTTCATTTTATTTTCAATTAAGTTTTTTGCCGGTAAGAAATATTATTCGGGCTGAATACTTTTCATTTTCCCTGCAATTATCAGGTTTACATAAATACTCCCAATAGCATATCTATAAGTTTAATGCCGATGAATGGTGCGATGATGCCTCCCAAACCATAAATCAATAAATTTCTTCTCAGCAATGCGGAAGCGCCAATTGGTTTATATGCCACACCTCTTAAAGCCAGCGGTATCAGCATCGGGATAATAATAGCGTTGAAGATCACGGCTGATAGGATGGCTGACTCAGGGCTTTTAAGGTTCATAATATTCAATGACTGCAACGCGGGTATGGAAGCAATAAACAATGCCGGCACGATAGCAAAGTATTTCGCTACATCATTCGCGATAGAAAATGTAGTAAGCGTGCCTCTTGTTATTAATAGTTGTTTTCCTATCTCAACTACCTCTATTAATTTGGTGGGATCATTATCAAGGTCCACCATATTGCCGGCTTCTTTCGCGGCTTGTGTTCCGCTGTTCATAGATACGCCTACATCAGCCTGTGCTAATGCCGGAGCATCATTAGTCCCGTCTCCCATCATCGCTACGAGTTTACCCGAAGCTTGTTCCTGGCGTATGTAGTTCATTTTATCTTCCGGTTTTGCTTCGGCTATGAAATCATCTACACCCGCTACATTGGCAATATATTTTGCCGTAAGCGGATTATCGCCTGTTACCATTACTGTTTTCACGCCCATTTTACGCAACCGTTCAAATCGTTCCTGGATACCAGGTTTGATGATGTCCTGCAATTCAATTACACCTTTTATTTCGTCGTTGACGGAAACAACTAACGGGGTGCCGCCATTAGATGAAATAGTTTTGACTTTTTCTTCTGTTTCAGCTGGAACTTTATGACCAGCTTTTGCCGCCAGATTTCGGATGGCATCGAATGCTCCTTTACGGATAATTATTCCGTTGGCTGTATTGACACCACTGCTTCTTGTTTCAGCGGTGAACTTTATAAACTCCATCCCGGCCTCCGCTCTTGCATTTACTCCTTTTTGCAATGCGAGTTCTATAATTGATTTCCCTTCCGGTGTATCATCAGCCAGGGAACTTAATGCCGTAAACTGAATGAATTCTTTTTCATCGACACCGTTTGCAGGATAAAAATTAGTGGCCTTCCTGTTACCGATGGTGATCGTTCCTGTTTTATCCAGCAATAACACATCCACATCACCGGCGGTTTCTACGGCTTTACCACTCTTAGCAATCACATTTGCTCTTAAAGCCCTGTCCATACCGGCAATACCGATAGCGGATAATAAGCCTCCGATAGTTGTTGGTATCAGACATACAAACAAAGAGATAAATGCCGCGATAGTGATTGGTGTCTTCGCATAATCGGCGAATGGCTTCAGCGTTACACACACTATGATAAAGATGAGAGTAAATGCGGCGAGTAAAATGGTAAGAGCGATCTCATTCGGCGTTTTCTGTCTTGATGCGCCTTCTACCAATGCGATCATTTTATCTAAGAAACTCTCACCAGGTTCCGTAGTCACTTTTACTTTGATCTGGTCACTTAAAACTTTTGTTCCGCCTGTCACGGATGATTTATCGCCGCCTGCTTCACGGATGACAGGGGCTGATTCACCGGTAATGGCGGATTCATCAATCGTCGCTAATCCTTCTACAATCTCACCATCCATTGGTATCACATCACCTGCTTCGCAGAGAAATATGTCTCCCTTTCTTAATTGTGAAGATGGAACGATTTTTACTTCATTGACATACATTTCCCCAACGGCAAACACTTTTTTTGCCGGTGTATCTTCTCTTGTCTTGCGTAAACTTTCAGCTTGCGCCTTGCCTCTGGCTTCAGCCAATGCTTCCGCGAAATTCGCGAAGAGCACTGTGATAAGAAGTATACCGAATATGGTAATATTATACCACAATGCACCCTGCGATTTATCACCAGTAATGGCCTGCCAAACCGAAACCGCCAGCATGACCACCGTACCGATCTCAACAGTAAACATCACCGGGTTCTTCACCATCAGCGCTGGATTCAGTTTTGTAAAAGACTGTTTGATGGCAGTGCCGATCAAAGCCGGGTCGAATAATTTTATAGAACGTTTTCTTTGTGCCATGATTAAAGCCCTCCAAAATCTATCCTCAAAGCGAGAACAGAATTATTGTTTTTATTTATGTTATTCTTTTTCATTTTTATTAAATACTTACGACTAAAACAACATTTAACGTCATTGTATTCTCCCCGTAAGTGCCTTTAGGGATTTAGGGCAAAATATTCAGCGAGAGGACCTAATGCCAGCGCTGGTAAATAGGACAATGCCGTGATGATAATAATTATAACCAGTGTCATTGCTCCGAATGTGTATGAATCGGTTCTTAATGTTCCCGGCGATTCAGGAATGAATTTTTTATTCGCCAGCAAGCCCATAATTGCCAATGGTGCTATGATCGGGAGAAACCTTCCCAGCAGTAGTACAATACCGGTGCTTACATTCCAGAAAATATTATTGTCACCCAATCCTTCAAAACCACTTCCGTTGTTGGCATTAGCTGAAGTATATTCATATAACATTTCCGAAAAACCATGATACGAAGGATTATTCAACCAGGAGGATGGCTTCACGGCCCATCCAATTTCCGGGTGATGAACTACCATGTACGCAGCCAATGCTGTAAACCCTTTTATAAGAAAGGCGGACAACAAAGTGATCAAAGCGGCGATCTTTACTTCCCTCGCTTCTACTTTATGCCCCATGAATTCCGGGGTTCTCCCCACCATCAACCCTGAAATGAAAACAGCGATGATTATAAAAATAAAATAGTTGAGAATGCCAACACCAACTCCACCATAAAGCGCATTGATCATCATGTCTAATATCACTACTCCTCCCGACATGGGAGTAAGACTATCATGCATACCATTTACTGAACCATTAGACGTGGAAGTAGTAGCCACACTCCAAAATGCCGTTGCTGCTGAGCCAAACCGTATTTCTTTTCCTTCCATGCTGCCAATGGTCTGCGCTATGCCAAGTTTATCAATAGCCGGGTTGCCTTTTGTTTCGTAATAGATATTAATACTGCAGAAAATGACAAAAAGGAATGTCATCACTCCAAATATTACTTTGGCTAATTTTTTCCGATTTATATAAAACCCTAAGGCAAATACCAGTGCGATGGGGATGAGTAAAATAGAAATAGTTTCTACCGCATTGGTAAAGTAATTTGGATTCTCTAATGGATGCGCGGAATTTACGCCAAACCAGCCACCACCATTTGTCCCTATTTGTTTGATAGCGATCATTCCGGCAGCTGGTCCTCTTGATACCTGTACCGTATCGCCCTGTAATGTGGTGATAGAATCTTTTCCATCAAAACTGGTGGGTGTGCCGTTAAAGGCCAGTATCACCGCAACGATGACAGATAATGGAAGTAATATCCTTGTAATGCTTTTTACCAGGTAGTTCCAGAAGTTGCCAAGGTTATTGGTGGTTTTTTCTTTCATCCCGTTGAATAAGGCAACCAATACTGCAATGCCTGTTGCAGCGCTGACAAACTGCAGGAAAGTAATGACGATCAACTGTGTTAAATAAGTTAACCCCGATTCTCCTGAATAGTGCTGCAGGTTACAGTTGACCAAAAAACTGATGGCGGTATTAAAAGCCAGGTCCGATGTTTGCCCGGAATTCCCATCGGGGTTCAATGGAAGTTTGTCCTGGAAGAGGAGCAGGAAAAAAGCATATACCAGCCACAAAAGATTGATAGTAAGCATGGCTTTCAGGAATTGTTTCCAGTTCATGCTTTCTTTTGGATTAATATCACTGATGCGAAAAATGAATCTCTCCAGGGGGTTTATAAAATCAGTAAGGGTCTTTTCCCCGTTAAAAACTTTTGCGATGTATTTTCCCAGTGGGTAGGCGAGCATCACTGTAAAGAGGAAGATGATTATTGGGCCTAAAATTTCTGTACTCATAATTGTGAATGGTGAGTTGTGAATAGTGAATAGAAGTCGGATTGTGAAAACTCACAATTGACTATTCACTTTAAAATTTTTCAGGTTTGATCAAGACGTAAACGAGATAGCCGAATACAAGAATTGATAGAATAAATAATACCGTCATCATAATCTTCAAATTTTTTCGAACCAGTCAATGGATTTAAAAAATAGCCAGAAACAAATAAGCCCAGCCAGTAAAAGCACGATAGTCAGCATGATTATAAATTTTTAATGATTAAACCGGTAAGAAGTATAGCGATATAAATAATCGGGAACAGAATATGCAATCCTGGTTTTCGGCCTGAACCCTGTACAGTCTTTTTGTTCATGTTATTTCTTTTGACAGGGATATGCCAAAGACATACCGGTAAGTAGTGAGTGAGTAGTAGCAATGCTGAGAAGTAAGCCAGGAAAGGGATTGATGGGAATTGAGACCCGGAAACCTGGAATCAGGAGAATGAAAAACCCTTCCATTTTGGAAGGGTGCATTTTCAAAATGAAAATTAGCGCCAATATTTGTGATGTTTTATATGACGAGCCAGCTTTTCTAAAAATCCATTTAATCTTTCCAAATCCGTGTTCAGTTAATTTTATACTCGTCAATCTTCCTGTATAACGTTGTTAGCCCGATATTCAACAGCCGGGCAGCCTCTGTTTTGTTTCCCCTGGTGTAGTTGAGCACTTTTTGTATGTGTAATTTTTCCACGACCGACAAATCGAAGGCTGATATACCAGGTTGCACAGCCTGACCAGCCGTTTGTAATTCGAATGGCAGGCTTATTGGCGTCAATTGTCCGCCATCCTCCAGTATTATACTTCGTTCGATAACATTTTTTAATTCACGGATATTACCCGGCCAATGATACCGTTTCAGTATATCGAGATATTCTTTTTGTATAACGGGAACCGGTTTATTGGTTTTGGCTGAAAATATTTTGGCGAAATACTTCGCCAGTGCTTCAATATCCTCAGCTCTTTCTTTTAGCGATGGTAATTGGATCTGGAAGGCTGCTAAACGATAAAAAAGATCGGAACGAAAATTTTCTTCTTCAATTTCCTTTGACAGTTCACGATTGGTTGCGGCTATGATCCGCACGTTTACTTTGATGACTTTAGTGTCTCCGACTTTAAAGAACTCCCCTGTTTCCAATACTCTCAATAATCTTGCCTGGAGCTCATGCGGCATTTCGCCTATTTCATCTAAAAAAATTGTTCCTCCATTGGCTTCTTCAAATAATCCTTTTTTGTCTTTTATGGCACCCGTAAAAGCACCTGCTTTGTGACCAAACAATTCACTTTCCAACAACTCACGGCTGAAGGCGCTGCAGTTTACAGCTACAAATGATTTTTTATTCCTGTTACCCGTTTCATGTATAGCCTGTGCGAATACTTCTTTACCGGTTCCGGTTTCACCCAATAATAAAACAGAGGCATCAGTTACCGCGACTTTCTTTGCCAATGCAATAGCTTGTAAAATGACCGGAGAAGAACCAAGGATATTATCAAACGAATATTTATTACCAACCTGTTTTTCTAGTTGTTTTATTCTTTTGGCAAGCGTCACTTTTTCAATCGCCCTGTGCAGTAAGGGAATGATCCGGTTATTGTCATCGCCTTTGGTAATATAATCAAAGGCGCCATTCTTGATCGCCTGCACTCCGTCAGCGATATTACCATAAGCCGTTAGTAAGATAGTTTCTGTTAAAGGGAATTTTTCTTTGATCTCTTTGACTAACTCAACGCCATTGCCATCCGGTAGTTTTACATCGCAGAGAACTACATCTGTTTCCTGTTGCTCCAGTTTTTTCAGCGCGGTTTTGCAATTGGCCGCTTCCTGTACTTCAAAGCCTTCCAGCCCGATAATACGGGCTAACAGGATCCTGATCTTTTCTTCATCGTCAATAATTAAAACTGAATTCATGCCGGGAAATGAAAGATCATCAAAGCTATGCAAAATAGACTCTTATACGTTAAGTTTAAAACCAATAGGCATTCAAACAAGCCATGTTGTATTTTAGAATACTTTTTTTAGTTTAGAGGCCATTATAACCATCCAGAACCATGAAGAGAGGGTTTCTTCCATTTACGGTATGCTTGCTTTTTTGCTCCGTTAATACCCATGCGCAATTGCCGCCCCGCCAGGCTAAGGCGATTGTCGTAAAACGAATGATAGAATTAAATCATTTGTCGCCCCGGCCCGTTGATGATAGTTTCTCCGTAGCCATGTTCAGGTCTCTTCTTAAAACAGCCGATAGAAGAAGGTTATTATTTACAGAAGCGGAATACAAAAATTTATCGACGTATTCTACTACTCTTGATGATGAACTACAGGGGAAGAACTGGAATTTTTTTAGTTTGTTTGAATCTTTATATAAAAGATCATTGACCCGCTCTGATTCAATTATTAATAAACTACTGCAAAAACCGTTCGATTTTTCTGTTAATGAATCCATCACTACTTCCAATGAAGAAACATTCAATTTTGCAACAGACATCGCTGCTTTGTCAAGCCGGTGGTCAAGATACCTGAAGTACAGGGCGTTGAATCAACTCTTTGATATGATATCAGCTGATAGCACCGGGAAAACAACATTGAAAACAAGTATCAGCAGTTCAGAAGCAAAAGTGAGAGACAGGATACGGATATCAGAAAGCAAAGCATTGAAAAAGATACTCGATCACCCGGATGGTTTTTCTGATTATATATTTCAATTGTATCTTAATGCAATAGCTTCAGGTTTTGACCCACATACTGATTATTTTTCACAGGAAGGAAAAGAGCAGTTTAAAGAAGCGCTGAGCACCGAAGCTCTTTCATTTGGTTTGGGACTGGATGAAAATGAAAAGGGACAGATTGTAATTAAGGATTTAATACCGGGTGGTCCTGCCTGGAAATCCGGCGACATCAACGAAGGTGATGAATTACTGAGCTTGCAATGGGAAGGAAAGGAAGCGGTAGAAATAGCCGGTCTCTCTCTGGAAGATGCTTATGAAGTATTAGATCAGTCCATCAATGATCGCCTGGTATTAAAATCAAAGAAATCAGACGGCTCGATTAAAATTGTTTTTTTGCGAAAAGAAAAATTAGAGAATGAAGAGAATATTGTAAAAGGGTTTGTATTAAAAGGAGAAAAAAAGATCGGCTATATTTTACTGCCGGCTTTTTATACGCAATGGGAAAATGAAACAGGTTCCAGTTGTGCCAACGATGTGGCGAAGGAAATCGTAAAATTGAAAAGAGAAAACATTGATGCATTAATATTGGATATACGATACAATGGCGGAGGCTCTTTGGGCGAAGCCATGGAAATGGCGGGAATTTTCATTGATGAAGGACCGCTGATGGGACAAAAACAAAAAGACGGAAAAGTTAATTATCTGAAAGACCCAAACCGTGGTACAATCTACAATGGACCCATGGCGCTAATGGTAAACGGGCAAAGTGCATCAGCATCCGAAATACTGGCAGGTGTATTGCAGGATTATAATCGTGCTGTGATCGTTGGAAGCAACACATTTGGAAAAGCGACCATGCAACAGATGATGCCATTGGATACGACTATCAAAAAACCCGGTAGTATCAGTAATGCGAAGGATATCGTCAAGATCACTACCGGTAAATTATATCGCCTGAATGGAGAAACAGCGCAATTAAACGGCGTAAAGCCGGACATTGTATTACCAGATGCGTTTGATGGAGTGGATTACCGCGAAAAATTTTTTCCTTTCGCTTTGCCTTCCGATATAGTAGCAAAAAACGGCTACTATAAACCATTAGCGGCGATACCGGTGAATGAGCTGGCAATAAAAAGTTCGGAGAGAGTTGTCACGAATAAGGAATTCGGAGCGATCAAAAATATGGTAACCGCCATGAAAGCCCGCCGTGCAAAAACGGAAATAATCCCGTTGAAACAGGAAGGCTTTGAACAGTGGGCGACACAAAGGGAACAGGAACTGGACATTACACAAGGTAATGCGTCCTTGGCCGCTAAGTTTACGGTTGACAATCATGGGCTGGATAAAGCATTGCTGGCAAACAATAGTGGGTATGCCAAAGAAATAAATAATGAATGGCTGCATAATATCGCGGAAGATATATACATACAGGAAACCTTTTCAGTTTTATGTGATTTACTAAAATTAAACCCATCTAAAAATTAACTGGAGTTAACATAATAGTAACTCCCCAAACCTGGCAATTATGAAGATTCATTTGAGATCAAGCCTGGTGTTGTTTTTTTCTTTGTTGTTGTTAACAAACCGGCCGGCCGCCCAGGCGTTTGAAAATGCCGGGCGATACATCGATTATATTGGCAAGGCTAACCAGGCTCTTACCGAAAAATATTTGCTTTACCTGAGTGGAATGTCTCATGGGAAGAGTGCGAGGAAGGTAGAAAAAAGAAGACTGGAAGTGGTACAGGCGATCAGCGATACCAAATTTTCTATCATGGGAATGCCACCCTACAAAGGAGACCGTACATTGAAAGATACAACGGTAGCGTACCTTAAAATATTAAACAATGTGTTTAATGAAGATTATGGAAAGATCGTGAATATGGAAGAGATAGCGGAGCAAAGCTATGACCTGATGGAAGCCTATATGCTGGCACAGGAGAAAGCCAATGAAAAATTGCAGCAGGCTTCTGTCCGGCAAAATGAAATGCAAAAGAAATTCGCGGAGAAGAATAATGTTACATTAATAGAAAATGAATCGGCCAACGAAGCGAAAATGAAAATCGCCGGGGCGGTGATGAAACATTATGATGAGGTATATCTTATTTTCTTTAAGTCGTACAAACAGGAAGCTTACCTGATGGATGCCGTTAACCAGAAGAATGTAAATAGTATTGAGCAAAACATTAATTCATTACAAAGCTTCTCCGAACAAGGGCTGGAGAAACTGAAAGACCTGAAAGGATATAATAATGACGCTTCACTGATCATGGCCTGCCGCAATATGCTGAATTTTTATAAGGAGGAAGCAAAGAAAGGTTCTGCCATGACCGATTTTTTTCTGAAAGAAGAAAATTTCGCTAAACTGAAAAAGCAGTTTGACAGCAAACCTGGTTCAAAGCGGACGCAGCAGGATATAGATCAGTTCAACAAAGCCGTCAAAGACGTCAACGCCGCCGGCAATGATTATAATGCAGTCACCAATGATCTCAATAAACAAAGAAATAATACGCTGAATGGCTGGAACAATGCTGTGAAGAAATATATGGATGACTATATACCGGTGCAGAGAAAATAATCAAAGACTTATATAAAAAAGGGATACCAATTTTCAAAATTGGTATCCCTTTTTAGTTATGCAAATACCCAGTAAATGAGTCGGCTATTAATTTACCCGTATTCGGAAATTTCCTCCCTGGTTATTTTTTTCCATTTCATCCATCATTTTATTTCTTTCTTTGGTAAACTCATCGGGAGTTACTTTCTTTCCCTTGGCAGGCTCTTTGATGGCGGCTACATCCGCTTTAGGAGAAATTTCCAGGGCGATATAATTTGATTGGCCATTATTAGTTTCCAGGCCAAGTATCAAACCGGGTAACTGTCCCTGTACTTCCGGTCCCGCTGATACAGGGATATCAGAAGTGAACCAGGCTACAATAGTGGAAGTATCATCCATCTCTTTACGTTCCATTTTTCCATTGTCCATCGTCATCATCATTCTTTTGCCAATACGTTGTGATGTGGCTTTGCGGCATAAATGGTTTAAAATCGTTTTTGTTTCATCACTTAGTTTCCAGTTGCCCCGGCGGATACTGTCATTAATCAAAAATTTTTTATCGAAGAATTCCCTGGTTTCTACTTTACGGCCTTTTTCAAAATCACAAAAAACAGCGTCATCGGCGCCACCCCCCACTGTGCGGATCATAATACCGCCACCGCCACCATTGGCATTATCATCTTCCATCTCATCTTCCATATGTTTCCAGATCATCTGCCCGTTGGCGAAATTCATTTCAAATTTGTCAGTCCTTGTTCGCGGCATTGTGTTTTCCTCGCCCGGCCCATCGCTGGTTACGATCTGCATTTGTATTGATCGCTGGTAAATGACCTTGCCTTCTTTTTGCTGAGCCTGGGCTCCGGCTACTATCAATATGACCAAACCAGAGAAAAGAATTTTCTTCATAATAGTTATTTTTTTCAAAGCTAACTTAATGATCAGGCGGGGGAAGTTAACACACCTTGTTTTAAGGTTAATAAAGGTTAAAGGAACTGAAATGGCTTCTTCATTAAATTACATTTGTAGTCGCAAAGAATGAAAATGAGTAAACTCCGCTGGTTATCTATATTGATGTGCCTCGTGATCGTGGTGATCACGGGTTTCCAGGTTTACTGGCTGAAGGATAATTATAACCGGGAAAGAAAGACACTTGAAGTAAGGACGGACGCACTTTTTAATGAAACGGTTCGGCAGGTACAGGATTCGCTGTTGCAGCATAAACTATTTATCGTGATGAAAGATTCGTCTGGTGAGACAGGGGGCCTGAAAAGAGAAATGCATGGTCCTTTATTCAGGGCTCCGTTGCCCGGTCAGCCTAATTCCGCAAGAGTCATTAATCTTATCACCCAAACCGTATTGAGTGATTCTTTAGTTAAAAAGGATAAGAAAGGAGTTTATATTACTTTAAAAGGAAATGCGCAACACCCTGGCAGAGATACTACCGGCAAATTCAACTTTGTATTTGATTCATTGAAACCCGATGATATCAGGGAAATGGTGGTCGTAAAGAGTGATGGAAAAATTCCACCGCGAATGGCACAAGGTGATTCTTTAAAAGCGGAAAAAAAATTTCGTAATACAGAAACGCTGAACATTGCCAAAACAATGGACAAAGACAGTAATAACAAGCTTTCAGAAATTAATACTATTTATTTTAATACGGATGAGGGAGGTACCTTCAAAATAAGGATTGATTCATTGTTCAATGATTCTATTCCGGCGCCTGTATTGGTTACCGCATTTACAAAAACACTAAAAACGGAGAAATTGGATCTTCCTTTTACTATTCTCCGGGATACTGTAAGAATTCCTCAAGAAGAGGATTTTATAAGAAGACCGATGATTGCTGGTTTTGCAGGCTACAAACTTCAACTGGGCAATACGTTCTCTTATCTTATCAGGCAGATCTCGCTACCCATCCTGTTTTCTTTTTTCCTCGTGGGCATTACTATTTTTTCTTTTGTGCTTTTATACCGCAGCCTGTTCAAACAATACCGGCTGGGCCGGATAAAAAACGACCTGATCAGCAATATCACACATGAATTAAAAACGCCGATAGCCACAGTTGGCGTTGCGATTGAAGCCTTGAGAAATTTCGGCGCCGCGCAGAGCCCTGAGAAAACAAGGGAATACCTTGACATTTCTGCGGCGGAACTCCAGAGATTGGGTTTGCTGGTTGATAAAGTATTGAAATTTTCCATGCTGGAGAACAAAAACAGTGAATTGAAAAAAGAAAATTTTTGTATGAGGGAACTGGTTCAGGAAGTACTCAGCATTATGAGGCTGCAGTTTGAAAAACATCATGCACGGGTGAGTATCAACACAACAGGTGAAAATTTTGTTATCGAAGCAGACAGGCTGCATATCACCAGCGTCATTTATAATCTTTTGGATAATGCATTAAAGTACAGCCAGGATAATCCTGTCATTAACGTGCAGCTATCATCTTTGCCAAATGATATTATTGAATTAAAAATAAGCGACAATGGAATTGGTATTTCAAAAGAATATCAGGCAAAAATATTCGATAAATTTTTCCGTGTACCCAACGGTAATACACATAATATAAAGGGATATGGCCTGGGATTAAGTTATGTAAGAGAGATTGTAACAGCTCACATGGGTTTTATATCGGTTGAGAGTGAACCGGGCAAAGGAAGTAGTTTTTCAGTTAAGCTTCCGCTCAAGGAGGCACCGGTAATCTATTTTGATGATAAAAGAAGAATATATAAAAAAAGGGTTAAACTATGAGCGGAGTAAAAATATTGTATGTTGAAGATGAATTGTTCCTCGGAAAGATTGTCAAGGAAAGTTTAGAGAGCCGCGGCTTTGAAGTGATCATGGAAAGTGATGGCGCAAAAGCGACTGAACTGTTTAAAAAATCGAAAGCGGATGTTTGTGTGCTGGATGTCATGCTACCCAACAAAGACGGGTTTACGATTGCGGATGAAATAAGGAATATAGATGAAGATATTCCCATCATTTTCCTGACGGCAAAGACACAAACCGAAGACGTAGTAAAAGGATTTACACTGGGCGGCAATGATTATATACGCAAACCATTTAGTATGGAAGAGCTGATTGTTCGCATTCAGCATGTACTGCGGCAAAAGATAGATGGACCCAAAAAAGCTACCGGTGATCTGGTAACGATAGGTAAATACAATTTTCAACTCACCCGCCAGGTATTGAATGATGGAAAAGAGGATCGTAAATTATCTTACCGGGAAAATGAATTACTGAAACTGTTATACGAAAACCGCGACAAAATTATTGATCGTAAGGAAATCCTGAATTTGCTCTGGGGAAATGATTCGTTTTTCAATTCAAGAAACCTGGATGTGTATATTACTAAACTCCGCAGTTATTTAAAGGAAGACCCTTCATTGGAAATCATCACTATCAAAGGGATTGGGTATAGGTTTGTAACAGGGTAAACTCCATCCAGCTTCCTAAAGAAGAGGAATCCAACGCAAAGCCTTTTTTATTTATACTAAAAATTGATTCTGGGTTTCTGTATCGAGGGTTTTCAAAAATTCTTCATCGGTTTCGGCCGCCCTTGCTTCTATTTCATATTTATTGTTAGTATATCCATGCCGGAGACTTTCCCACAAGTATAAAAATATAAAAGAGAAGAACCCGTGTTGTTTAAATTGCTCTATATGTTTAAGCTCATGTAAAACCCATCGTTTGTTCCGTAAGAACTCCGACCTTCCGGTATTATGCAAATGAATAGTTTTACCGATTACAATGGCTACAGTATTAGTTTTTAATTTCCAGGCGGCCAGCCGGCCGAGAAATGAGTGCTCTTTTATTTTGAAAGATATCTTCCCTGGTTTATTATTGACCATTTAATTGACTTACAAAATTGAAAATTAACTTAATGATTACCCGATAAAGACAGATTTTGCTATCATATACTAAATTCCAGAAAATCGATTAAACAAAGTGTATGGAACTGTTTTATTTTTGTTGTCCTAAATTACAGGCATGACAACCACCCACGCATATTCTGCAGCGAAAATTTTTACAGGCGATTCATGGTTGCATGATCATGTTGTAATGACGGAACGATCTGTTATCACGGCCGTCATTACATCTGGTTCCTTACCTCCCGGCATAGTGGTTCAGCATTTTCCGGATGCGATACTTACACCTGCATTTATTGACCTGCAGATCTATGGCGCTCATGGAAAATTACTGGCGGTTTACCCCGAACCAGATTCACTTTTTAAATTAAATGAGTACTGTCGTAGCGGCGGTGCTGCTTATTGTTTGCCTACGGTAGCCACTAATGGCTACGAAGTTTTTTATCAAAGCATCGATGCTGTAAAAAGATATTGGGAAGAGGGCGGAGAGGGTGTGTTGGGATTACATATCGAGGGTCCGTGGATACACCCGGTAAGGAAAGGAGCACATATCGAATCATATATACATTCCCCATCGGTGGAGCAGGCGCAGACCTTGCTTGAATATGGCAAAGGTGTTATTAAGATCATTACGCTGGCGCCGGAGGTTTGCAGCCAGGAGGTAATTGATCTAATTCTTTCGTATGGGATCATTATTTCTGCAGGGCATAGTAATGCTACGTATACCGAAGCGACAAATAGTTTTACCAAAGGAATAACGGCAGTTACACATCTGTACAATGCTATGAGTCCTTTACAACACCGGGCGCCGGGATTAGTTGGTGCGGCTATGGATAGTAAAAAAGTCATGGCAAGTATTATTCCCGATGGTCACCATGTGGATTTTGCCGCTATTCGCATTGCCAAAGAGGTGATGAAAGAAAGATTATTTATCATTACCGATGCCGTAACCGAAACTACGGAAGGCTATTATCCTCATCACTTGGAAGGAAGTAAATATGTTTCCAATGGTATTCTTAGTGGTTCCGCATTGACCATGAATAAAGCGATTCAAAATTTAGTGGAGCACACGGGTGTTGACTTGGGGGAAGCATTACGGATGTGCAGTTTATACCCGGCCAGGGTAATGGGGTTGGAAAAAGAATTGGGAAAAATAGAGAAAGGCTTTAAAGCCAAAATGGTGTTGTTGAATGAAAGAAATGATGTAGTGCAGTTGATAAGCTAAATATTTGTACCACCGTTTGAATAGTGATCAATCTCAAACATGTTCAATTATTTCCAGTGTACTCAGCGGCACTTTGGTTTCTTTTCCCTTCAGTTCAATATCACCAATTTGAATTCGCTTATACTGGTTTTCGTAAGGAAGTTTTTGCAACAATTCATCCGAGCTGAGGATCTTCACCTTGTACTCATTGCATTTGCTTTGAATACGGGAGGCTGTATTCAGCACATCACCTGAAAAAGTGATATCTCTTTTGATGATGCCAATTTCACCCGCTATCACTTTCCCATAGTGCAGACCTGCTTTGAAATCAGGCGACATTTCATATTTGGATTCATACTTTTCCTTTAACCCCATGATGGTTTTACGCATATCAAAATAACATTTCAGGCATTGATTATTGGCAATACCTGCATCCAGTTTCCATGAAATAACGATCTCATCGCCCACATACTGGTAAATTTCTCCTTTGTTGTAAATGATGGCATTGGTGATATCAGCGTAAAAATCCCGCAAAAAAAGATGATATTTTTCGTTGCCTAATTTTTCTGCTATAGTGGTTGACGAAATAAGATCTACAAACATGAAGATTCTTGTTTCCTCGCGGGGTATATTATACCGGCCTTTTATAAAATTCCATAAAATACCCTGGCCAAACTTGTCGTTAATCTGTAGTGTCAGTTGTGTGAGGGCCACAACAATTGACCAGATAACAATATTTTTGAGATGCACGGAATTAAACAAAGAGTTAGAAAACGCCTTCCGGGTTTCCGGGTCAATCAGCGGCTTACCCGTAATAGTTGGCGCTATTATCAATGAAAGCAGGGCGGCGATAAAAGCAACAATCAGAATAAAAGAAATGGCGACAAACAGAACCGTCATCCAATAAGGCTTACTCCTCAGTTTTTCATTAACAAAAAAAACTAAAAAACCTCCACCCAGGATGCCACCTATAAAAGCGGAGATTATATTAAATACTAAATTGGTAAAAAAGCTGTAATCAGCCGGTGTACCGCGGGAAAGTTTTGAATGCAATGCAATATGGTCATAAATAGATATTACCACTGCAATGATCATCCATACAATAATAATCGTCAGAACCTTGTTCCATTTTATTTTGTATTCGGCGGAAAGGCTGAACATTTTAGTTTACGTTTGATATATCGCCGGTAAAAATACAATACAACCCGGCTTTTCGGTTTCCGATTTTATAGAAGCTAGTACAACTTCATCAGCACTTTCTTTATGGTATCATAATGTTGCCAGGGTATAAAATGATTGGCTCCCTCTATCATTATTGTTTCTACCGAAGCGGCATTCACTAATTTTTTGATGGCATAGCCTGCATTCCCCGGAGGCACAAAAGTATCTTTCGTGCCGTGGACGATATATACTTTGCCTTTAACAGCGGCGAACTTATCCTGCAGCGTATTTACATCTTTCTTAAAGTAAACCAACTCCCTGTTGCTGGGCCGGAATGCACCGGGCATAAAATACTGCATCAATGCTCCATCCATGATGTATCTCCAGGACTCTTTTTTTTCTTCAGCCGGATCTACTGATGCAGCTAATAATACAAGACCACTCACTATTCCCGGGTTATCGGCATACAATTGAATGATCATTGGGCCTCCTAATGAATGCCCAACGAGATAAACGGGTTTACCGTTTTTCCATTCATTAAACAGTGGACTGATTAATTCAGATTGCCCTTTCAAGGGCTCGGCCCTTCCAAAATCACTGTTTCCAAATCCCGGCCGGTCAATTGATATCATCCTGTACTTACTCAACAGATCTTTATCCTTCATGTATTGGGTAAACGCATTCCAGCTACCGGGAGAACCATGTACAAAAACGATAGTAGGCAGTGTATCGTTTCCTGACTGGGCGTAGTGCATATGGCGCTTGCCCACCTTTACTGTTTTAGTGGTTAGTGCGACACCCTCCTTTTCAAAATCTTTTTTGGCTTCACTATCGCTTATTTTAAATTTCATACAACTCTGCGCCACAATTAACCATAACAGTATAATAATGAAGCCTCCTAGTGATATTTTCATAAACTTCTTCTTCATGCTGATTTTAGTTAAGGCCTTGGAACAGGAAAGATAAAAATTACTTTCAGATAATTAACCCGGTAATTATTTTTCAATAAATACATTGCCCTTAATTGTATTCATCTTTGTAACCCAACAATTTACCAACCGGCGCCAATAAAGTAAAAAGAGTTTTTTGTAGAACCCATGCCGGTTTCGCCAACCTGATCTCCTTTTCATGCGCCAGCATAATTACGGATGTACGAAAGATATTGGGAGCACCCTTCCGGTTCAACTTTCCATCACGGGCGAGAGCAAAAAACGTTTCGAAAAGCCGGTCAATTCGTAAAGCGGGATAAAACTCCTGGATATAGTGTGCTTCGGTATTTCCGGAGTTCCGGAAATGATGGGGAACATTTTTAGGAATTGATATGGAATCACCGGCATAAACAATCTGTTCCTTTCCGTTAATACAAAAACAAAGCTCTCCATTTAATAACTTAAACCTGTTTTCCTGGAAGGGGTGAATATGCTCCGGCTCTTTTAGAGTTGTCACCGGGCTAAAGCATTCGATCTGCAGTTGAGTGCCGTTTGTTTCCGCCCATGTTTGTAAAAAGATCATTCGCTGGCCTGTCCTTGCATTTGTTATGCTGTTCCCCTGCTTTATCATAATGTTATTTTGTATAGTAAATGCTTGCTTGTTTATTTTTTTGCACTATACTGTTCTCCATGAAGGTTGTATTTGCCGATATGCGAAACTACATCGCCACCCAGATACAAGTAACCTTTATACTCCCTAACAGCACCGGCTTCAGGCATTACTATACCCTTGGTATCAAAAAGGGATTCTACTATTTTTCCATCAGGAGAAATATTCATGACCATTCCAAATTTCTCCGGCTTGGGTTGAAGCCAGCTCGGTAAACCATAAACAATTTTTTTCATTCCGGGCTTTGCATGAATGTTGTCAAGTGCATCCGTTCGTTTGGTAGAAAAACCCAGCCAATAACTGCCGTCTTCGCGGATTGATATACCATTTGGAAACCCCGGCAAATTATCGACGAATGTATCTGTTTGTCCCGCCTTGTCGCCCTTGAGCCAATACCGTTGTATTCTGTACCTGGTCGTTTCTACCATCAGTACATAGCTTTCATCTTTAGAAAGCACAACGCCATTTCCAAAATAGGTTCCATCAATTAATGTTTCTACTTTCTTCAATGAAGGATCATAAAGGTATAAACCGCCCAGGGGTTTTGTCTCTAAGATCATTTTTCTTCCATAATCAATAGTATAAGCGGATTTATGTGATGTGTTGGAAAAAAAGATCCTTCCATCGGAAGCAATATCTAACCCGTTGGGAATAAAAAATGGTTTTCCGGTTGCATCCCGGTCAGCGAGAACGGTTACCCTTTTCTGCGGGTCAATACTGATCAACCCCTGTTTATGACTTAAGGCTATAAGATTTCCACTATTATCAAAATGCAGTCCTGCTACCCATGAACCAGCATTAAAGAAAACTTCTACCTTTCCTGCTGTGTCGATCTTCAGAATTCTTCCACCACTGAAATCAGTTTCTTTACTATGTACCCCGGTGTACATTTTACCGGCACTGTCAAATACAATGTCTTCAGGACCATACCAGCCATTCAGGGAAATTTTTTGTGAATGGGTGAGTTTTTCATTCAGTACAGAAGCATTCCTAAGTTCAGTGTTGGCGGATGGATTCCATGCAACGGGATGAATACCACAGGAGTTGAGGAAAATAAGAACGGCGGAAAGCAACACAGCTGCTAAAATAAGCAGGAAGATTTTTTTTAGCTTTTTCATTTGTTTTTAAGTTGATTTGATGGTACAAAGCAACAGCACCACAAAAGGAAAAGCATTTACATATGTAAAGAAAGGAGCCGCTATCTATTTATTGGCAAATTGATGACGTATCCGGCTCAACTGCGTAGCGGAGATACCAAGATAGGAGGCGATATGGTATTGAGGAATGAGCTGTTCAAGCGTTGGAAATTCTTTTTGAAATATCCTGTATCGCTGAGAGGCGTCTAACAAAACAATTTCCAATTCCTTTTTTTCTTTTTCCAAAAAATAGTATTCGGCCATTTTCCTTGCCAGCCGTTCAAGATCAGGATATTGATCATATCGATCCGTTAACGACCTGAAATCGCAGCTGCATATTTTGCAATCGGTTAAGGCCTGCTGGGGAATAAGATTAGCCTTACCGGTAAGTAAGGAGGTATAGCCACCAATGCTGGAAGGCCCTACAAAAAATTGTTTGTTGTATTCCTGGCCTTCCTGGTTGATGAAGAAAGCTCTGACCACACCGGATTCTAAAAAAGCTATTTTTCGCGCTACTTCATTTTCTCTTACAAAATATTCGTTAGCTGAAAGCGCGGTTTCTTTAAACAGTGGCAATAACTCTTCCCATGTTTTTTCTTTCAATGGAGAAATGGCATCAAAGAAACCGGTAAGTGATTTCATGCGTTGAAAATTTATTATACTTGTCGCATGCTGTACATTGAAATCAGGATTGCCCGACGGCTTCCTCTTTCCTCCACTGCTTATCCATTACAAACGTACCAAACGGAAGTATAGAAGCGATAAAGGATTTAGCTACCCAGCCCCAGTCTTTTTTATATTCATTTTTCACTTCCCATGCCATTACTATAAACCCAACAAATAAAAGACCATGTAAGCCACCAACAATAGTAACCGCTATTGGTTTGTGCGCTAAATATTTTAAGGGCATCGCAATAAGTAATAAAACAAGAAAGGACACTCCTTCAGCGAAAGCGATTTTTCTAAACCAGCTAAATGTCTTTTTCATGTTCTCGTATACCTTTTTTATAATTAACCCTTCGGCAAGCTCAGGGTGACACTAATTTCGGAGTCTAAAGCCCCTTTAGGGATTTGGGGTTAATAATTTATCACCTGCTCTTCTATCATTTCCGGGATCTCTCTCCATTCATATTGCTGGTTGCGAAGTTGCGGCTCAAATCCTGCTTCACGAATGGCATCCTGGATGGTTTTGTAAGTAAAGCGATGCGGGGCGCCGGCGGCACTCACTACATTTTCTTCTATCATGATAGAGCCAAAATCATTGGCGCCGCTATGCAGACAAATTTGCGCGGTTTGTTTACCTACGGTCAGCCAGCTGGCCTGAATGTTTTTTATATTGGGCAGCATGATGCGGCTTAGGGCGATCATGCGTATATATTCATCAGCGGTTGTCAGATTATGTACGCCCCGGATTTTTGCCAGCAGGGTATCTACGTCCTGGAAAGTCCAGGGAATAAAAGCGAGGAAACCCTTTGCATCATCCGGTTTGCGGCTTTGTACTTCACGGATCTTTACCAAATGTTCAAAACGTTCTTCAATCGTTTCTACATGACCAAACATCATGGTGGCGGAAGTGGTGATACGCAATTTATGCGCTTCATGCATGATGTCGAGCCATTCCTGCGCACCGCATTTTCCTTTAGAGATCAATCGGCGTACACGGTCTATTAATATTTCCGCGCCGGCACCGGGTAATGAATCCATCCCTGCTTCTTTTAATGCCACCAGTACGTCACGGTGATTGCTTTTTTCCAGCTTGGTGATATGCGCTACTTCGGGTGGCCCAAGCGTGTGTAATTTAATGGAAGGATATTCCGCTTTTATCCGGCGAAAAGTATCAACATAAAATTGCAAGCCTAGTTCCGGATGATGGCCACCCTGTAACAGTAATTGATCACCACCATACTTTAGCGTCTCTTCAATTTTCCGCCGGTACACGGGCATTTCCGTGATATATGCTTCGGGATGACCCGGTACCCGAAAGAAATTGCAGAACTTACAGTTGGCAATGCACACATTCGTTGTATTAACATTGCGATCTATCTGCCAGGTTACTTTTCCGTGGGGTACTTGTTTTCTGCGCAATTCATCCGCAATAAACATCAGGTCGGTAAGCGGTGCTTGATGGTAGAGATAAACACCTTCTTCTACAGATAAAAATTCAAATTGCACGGCTCTTTCTAATAAATCGGGTATTGACATAGTGGTGTTTTTTACTTTCCGGAGATTGGGGTGCAAAAATACAATGCTACAACAAGAAAAGGGTTGTACGGTTTTGTTTATGTGGCGTATTGGCCTAAATTTATTAGAATATGGAAGAGGCTGCGTCAATCAGGACGTTTCTTTTGTCTTTATTTACCAACGGGATGCTACCTATGGGAAGAAAAAAAATAAGATTGCTTGCGCTCATGCTGCTGGCTGGTTTGACTGGCTGGTCCCAAGAGGAATTTATTGAGCCGGCTTCCCGCTTACTGAGCCGTTTTCCCATTACCCAGCTTACCGGGGGAGTTGTAATTTTAAGTGCCAAACTGGATGATTTTCCCGATACATTGAATTTTATACTGGATACAGGCAGCAGCGGTATTTCACTTGACTCCGCTACTGTAGCTTATCTTAACCTGCATCCTGAACCATCAGACAGAACCATCAGGGGCATAGCCGGGATTAAAAAAGTTGGTTTTTTGTATAACCGCAAGTTGAAATTCCCAGGGTTAACGGTTGACAGCCTTAATTTTCATGTTAACGATTATTCAGTCTTAACCAGTGTATATGGCGAGCAAATAGACGGCATCATTGGTTATTCCTTACTGAGCCGGTATATTATTAAAATAAACTATGACAGCCTCTATATAGATATCTGTAGCAAGGGCACTCTCCGCTATCCCAGGGGAGGCTATTTGCTTAAGCCTATTATCAGCACATTACCGGTTCAATTCGCCCGCATAAGAGATGAGGGCAGTTTTAATGTCCGTTTTCTCCATGATATAGGAGCAGGTGTGTGCCTCATGTTGTCAAAAGATTTTGTAGAGGATAGTTCGCTTCTGCAAAAGAAACGGAGGCTATGGCCGAAAGAAGGAGAAGGTATCGGTGGTAAGATCAGCATGAACCTGACCATTGTCAAGGAACTAAAGATGGGTCCTTATCGTTTCCGGAATGTGCCTGCTTATATTTTCGAGGATACTTATAATGTTACCTCCTACCCTTATCTCGGGGGATTGATTGGGAATGATATATTACGACGCTTCAATGTTATATTCAATTATCAAAAGAGAGATATTCATTTGGTGCCTAATTCGCATTTCAGGGATCCGTTTGATTATTCTTATTCTGGGATGGAACTATACTTTGTGGATGGGAAAATAGAAATAGGAAGTGTGGCGGAAGGATCACCGGCAGATAAAGCGGGGATAAAACAGGGTGATGTGGTTATCGCCGTTAATAATGATTTTACTCAAAACTTTAATAAATATAAAACGGCTATTTTATCTTCTAACACAAAAATCAGGCTTGTACTGCGGCGTGAAGGAGAATTGGTACAAGTGGAAATGAAGATGAAAAGTATTTTGTAACCAACAAGAATAAAGACGCTAAAAGAGTAACCCCCAAACGTTTCAATTTGGCTGTAAAATAAACATCGAAAAGAAAAGAAGCTACTCTTTTCCTCTTTCTCTCTTTAATTCTCTTAGCTTATTTTTGCGCCTCTGTTTAAGAAGACTGTCTGAACATTCTCATTTAACCGCTGTTAATAATCTATGATACAATTTGAAAAATTTACATTGGCCAATGGGCTGAGAGTTATTGTTCACGAGGACAATTCTACGCCTATGGCCGTGATGAACATCATGTACGATGTAGGCGCCAGAGATGAGGATCCCGATCGTACCGGTTTTGCCCATTTGTTTGAACACCTCATGTTTGGCGGCTCTGTCAATATACCTAATTATGATGAACCACTGCAAATGGCGGGCGGAGAAAATAATGCTTATACCACCAATGACCTGACCAATTACTACCTGCAGGTTCCCGCTGAAAATCTTGAAACCGCATTCTGGTTAGAAAGTGATCGTATGTTATCACTCGCTTTTGGCGAAAAAAGCCTCGAAGTACAGCGTAAAGTAGTGGTTGAGGAATTTAAAGAGCATTATCTGACCAAACCTTACGGAGATGCCTGGCATAAAATGAGAGAGCTGGCCTATAAAACGCATCCTTACCGATGGATGACGATCGGCAAGGAATTGTCGCATATTGAAACTGCGCAGCTGGAAGATGTAAAAAATTTCTTTTTTAGATTTTACCGGCCCGCAAATGCCATTATGGTATTAGCGGGAAACATAACAGTTGATAAAGCAAAGTCACTAACCGAAAAATGGTTTGCTGATATACCTGCGGGTGACAAGTACGATCGTAAACTACCACAGGAGCTTCCGCAAAATGAAGAACGAAGAATGACTATAAAGGGCAACGTTCCATTGGACGCATTTTATAAGTGCTGGCATATCGCTGACCGGGTAAATAAAGGATACTATATAGCCGACTTGATCTCTGAGATATTGAGTGGTGGTGGCTCATCAAGATTGTACCAGGCGCTGGTAAAAGAAAAACAAATGTTCAGTAATATCGAATGTCATCATTTTGGCAGCACGGACGCGGGTCTGCTGGCTATTGAGGGAAAATTAGTGAAAGGAGTAAAAATAGAAGATGCTGAGAAAGCGGTGGAAGAAGTGTTGCAGGGTTTAAAAGATGAGCCGGTAATGGACATAGAACTACAAAAAGTAAAAAACAAAACAGAAAGCATGATCGCTTTTGAAGATATGAGTGTGATGAATAGGGCCAACAGCCTGGCGTATTATGAAATGCTGGGCGATGCGGAATTGATGAATACGGAGTTGGAAAAATATGCCGCTGTTACAACGGAGGATGTTTTAAAAGAGAGCCGTAATATTTTCAGGAAAGAGAACAGCAATACAATCTGGTATTTAGCGAATAATTAATGAAGTAGCGGAAATCTCCTGCTGATAATCGAAACCTTTATCATGAGTATCAAAAACGAAAGGAATAAAATGCTGGAAAGGAAAAAGGCGCCGCCCATAGTTGATGCAGTTAATTTCAACCTGCAATTAAAGCCCTATAAGAAACTGACACTAAAAAACGGAATAGAGGTATATACTATTGAAGCAGGTGCGGAAGAAGTGATGTCCATTGAATGGGTTTTTTATGCGGGTAACTGGTATGAGGACAACAACCTGGTAGCGGCTGTGACTAACCTGATGTTGAAAAATGGAACATCCAAAAAGACGGCTTTCCAGGTCAACGAACATTTTGAATATTACGGATCATACCTCAACCGCAGTTGCCATAGTGAAACGGCTACAGTGACGCTGCATTGCCTGACCAAACATATAAAAGAATTGCTGCCCGTGGTAAGAGAATTTCTGGTGGATTCTGTTTTTCCGGAAGAAGAATTGGCCATTGCCAAACAGAATATGAAGCAGCGATTGAAAGTAAGCCTGAAGAAAAGTGATTTTGTCGCCGGGCGATTAATAGATGTTTATTTATATGGAGAGCAGCATCCCTATGGCCGTTTCAGCCGCGAGGAAGATTTTGATGCGATAACAAGAGAGCAGTTGCTGAACTTTTATAAAAATTATTATCAGCAGGGGAAAATGGTTTTGTTTGTCGCCGGTCGTTTACCTGGAAACCTCGAAGAATTATTAAACGACCAATTTGGTGATCTTTCCAACAAATCGGTGCCGGAAAATAAATTTATCATTAATCCCGCGACGGAAAAAAAATACCGCGTGACCAATGACCCGGACGGCGTGCAGGGCTCTATTCGTATGGCGAAACCTTTTATCAGTCGTCATCACCCTGACTATGTGAAAGCACAGGTATTGAATACTATTTTTGGCGGTTTTTTTGGCTCAAGACTAATGGACAATATCCGGGAAGACAAAGGATATACCTATGGCATACACAGTTATTTTCAAAATCATATGCATGATGTTGCCTGGATGATCAGCACGGAAGCCGGCAAAGATGTCAGCGAAGCCACCATTACGGAAGTGTACAAGGAAATGCAAATACTCCGGGAAGAATTAGTAGATGATGAAGAATTATTGCTGGTTAAAAATTTTTTAATTGGAACGGTGCTGGGCGATCTGGATGGACCTTTTCATATTATTGGCAGATGGAAAAATATTATCCTTAACAACCTGGATGAAAATTATTTTAATCACTCTGTTGATACTATTAAAAATATTTCCGCCAAGGAAATTCAGGAGCTTGCGAATAAGTATTTAATTCCTGAAGATTTTTATGAACTGGTGGTAGTGTAATGAAGTTTATTAAGGTACCAAGTATTCAATGTTTATCATTGTACGACGTCATGCCGGGCTTGACCCGGCAACTTTCTTTGTTGAAATTTTGATTTGAGGAAAAGCAACCGTGTAAAGCCCGGTGCAACATCGAAGAGCGTTTATTATTTTGGATATTTATTATGTTCCCACATTTACGTTTCTCTACCTATCAGGGCATCTTTTTAATTATAGGATCGAGTTTACTTTTCAATTTATTACCCGGGGTAAAACGTTTTGCTATTGTTATACGGAACTCACCGGTTTTTATTCCATACTCATAATTGGAAGATTTTCCTTTGGAATTAGTAGCATTATGCAGCCATGAGATGGTAGCCGCCCATTCTTCACTATTATATCCCGCTATAGCACGCAGTGTAGCATTAGGACTAATGCTGGTACGATTAGCGGAACCGGTTACGGTTTTTTCTTTAACCATACTGATATCGGCGTTGATAGTGGCGCTGCCGGTAAGAAAAAAATTTTCTTCCCATACTGCGGTATAAGCATAGCCGGCGCCTGGACCCAATTCTAAAAGCCGTACACGATCAATACCTTTTTGCGGATAAAAAGCATTAAGATGGGAAGGGACCAACGCACTGTCACCCTTAGTTGTTCCATAATATATTTCGGCGCCTAACAAAACGGAACCCGCCGATTTTTTTTGCCATTCATTTTGTAAAAAGCCAGCCCGGTAAGAAAATCGTTCGCCATTGAGCAGCCTGTATACGGAACCACCCAGCAGGTTTACTTTTATATCAGGTCGTTTGTAATAATTTTTATCAGCGGTTCCCGCCGGTCCACCCACTGACAGGTAATACCCTTTATAAAACTGGAGATATATATCGGTTACCCAATCAACGGAATAAAGATGTGTTTGAAAATCGAAGGAACGGGTCTTGCCTTTTTCTTTTTTATTGGGATTTAGAAATCCAAACCCGGAGCCAAAACTTAATGACAAATTTTTGTAGCTGCCATTGACGCCCATCGTTACCAAACTATTAGGGCGGTATCGCAGGGATTGAATACCCTCCGGTGCTTTCATAATGAGCGATGTATATTTTTTAGCGAGATAAAGTCGGGCTGTGATTTGTTCCTCAAAAGCTATATAATAAGGATCATTATCAACCCGGCTTTGGGCTTTCACCGGGAAATACTGAACAATTATTAAGATAGACAGGAAAGAAAATCTATTCACCAGTTTAAACAAGGGGTATTGGGTCATGGAATACATAATCTAAAGTAACTTAAAAATGATGCCGGAAACAATGATAACGAAAAAAGATGGTTGGTAATTATAACTGAATCATTGAAATTCGCAGTATGGGCTTCGACAGAAAAGATTTATCTAATGACCAGCTGGTTCAGTTTTACCGCAGCATTCTATATCCCAGGATGATAGAAGAAAAAATGCTGATCCTGTTGCGGCAGGGGAAAATTTCTAAGTGGTTTAGCGGTATCGGGCAGGAGGCCATTGCTGTAGGCGCCACATTAGCCTTGGATGATGATGAATGGATCATGCCATTGCATCGTAATCTCGGTGTTTTTACAACACGCAATATGCCATTGAGCAAACTCTTCATGCAATGGCAGGGTGCACAGGAAGGGTATAGTAAAGGAAGAGAAAGAAGTTTTCATTTTGGCAGCCGGGAACATCATATCTGCGGAATGATCTCTCATCTTGGACCGCAATTAGCCATTGCTGATGGCATAGCATTGGCGCATAAACTCAGAAAGGAAGATAAAGTATCCTTAGGCTTTACGGGAGAAGGTGGTACCAGCGAAGGTGATTTTCACGAAGCACTAAATGTAGCCGCGGTATGGGATCTGCCGGTTATTTTTTTAATAGAGAATAACGGTTATGGTTTAAGTACGCCAACCAATGAACAATATCGTTGTATCAGTTTGGTGGATAGAGCCAAAGGCTATGGTATGGATGGAGTGCAAATAGATGGCAATAATTTGTTGCAGGTGTATGATACGATAAAAGGAATAAGGGAATATTGCATCAAACACCAGAAACCCTACCTGGTAGAAGCAATGACTTTTCGGATGCGGGGACATGAGGAAGCCAGCGGCACCAAATATGTTCCGCAAAACATTTTTGAACTATGGGAGAAAAAAGACCCGGTAAAAAATTATGAAGAATATTTAGCAGGGCAGCATATCTTATCATCGGATGATATAGCGAATATAAAAGAGGAATTAAAAGAAAAAATAGAACAGGAGCTGGCAACCGGTATGAATACAGCACCGGTTATAGCTGACACAGAAGAAGAATTGAATGATGTGTATGCCGAGAGGGAAGCCGGAAGTCAGAAGTCAGAAGCCAGAATTGTCGATAACTCGAAGAATTCACTTGACTCACGATTCACGACTCACGATCTCCGGTTGATTGACGCAATCAAAGAAGGTCTCCATCAAAGTATGGAAGTTCATGCGAATTTAATCCTGATGGGACAGGACATTGCAGAATATGGCGGAGCATTTAAGATTACAGATGGTTTTGCTGCAGAGTTTGGCAAAGCAAGGGTAAGAAACACACCCATCTGTGAAAGTGTTATCGTAGGCGCGGCATTGGGATTAAGCCTCGAAGGATATAAAAGTATGATGGAAATGCAGTTCGCTGATTTTGTAACGGTAGGGTTTAATCAAATCATAAACAATCTTGCCAAGATACATTACCGCTGGGGACAAAATGCGGATGTGGTGATACGGATGCCTACAGGCGGCGGTGTTGGCGCTGGTCCGTTTCATAGTCAAAGTAATGAAGCATGGTTCGTGCATACCCCCGGATTAAAAATTGTATATCCTTCTACACCTGTTGATGCGAAGGGATTATTAATTGCCGCTATTAATGATCCTAACCCTGTATTATTCTTTGAGCACAAAGCGTTATACCGTAGCGTAAGCGGCGCAGTGCCGCAAGACTATTATGAAATTGAGATAGGTAAAGCCCGTCATGTACTGGAAGGTGATGAAATAAGTATCATCACCTATGGAAGTGGTGTTCATTGGGCCGAAGAATTTGCAGCTGAACATCCTGAAAAGTCCATTGATATTCTTGATCTGCGAACCTTATTACCACTTGATTATCTCGCTATACGGGAATCCGTCGAACGAACAGGAAGAGTACTGATACTGCATGAGGATACATTGACAGGTGGCATTGGAGGAGAAATAGCGGCCTGGATAGCTGAAAATTGTTTTAGTTTATTGGATGCGCCGGTGATGCGCTGCGCATCATTAGACACACCTATTCCATTTAGTATTGAACTGGAAAATAATTTCCTGGCGAAAAAAAGGTTGGATGAAACAATTCAGAAAATACTGAGCTATTAAAAAATATAAATTAATAATTAAAAACCCCGACTTACTTGTTTGATTTATTCGTTAGATGCTATTCATACGTAGCTAATACCCGTAATCAGCTACCAGTTCGATTTTTAACTTCAAATAGGGCAATAACTATTTGACTTATCCTAAAACTTTTCTGCCGGTTTAAGCGTAATTGTATATCATGCTCCGGCCTTGTCTTATCATACCATTCTTTCTGCTGCTGATAGCTATTCAATATAGCTGTGTAAAAGACAACGCCGTAGGTGGACAATCTCCTTCTACGCCACCGGTAGCTCCCGGAACCCCGGCCCCGTCGTCTGCTTCGCAAAAAAAGTATCTCGCATTGGGAGATTCATATACCGCCGGGCAGGGCGTGCCGGCTGCTGAACGATATCCTATACAAACCAAAAATTGGCTTGTTGACCATGGAATAACAGGCCTCGCCGATCCCCAGATCATTGCAACCAGTGGCTGGACAACCACTAATTTGCAAACAGCCATTGTGAACCAAAACCCAACCGGTCCTTATGACATGGTAAGTTTATTAATTGGAGTAAATGATCAGTACCGCGAGATGGATACGACGAAGTACAGAAACAGGTTTACAGAATTATTACAGCGATCCATTTCACTGGCGAATAATTTACCGTCCCATGTTTTTGTTTTATCTATTCCTGATTACAGCGTAACTCCTTTTGCCATGTACTTTGATGTTAATAAAATAAAAACCCAAATTGATGAATTCAATGAGATAAATAAACAGGTTTCACTTTCCTTCCAGGTGCAATATCTCGATATCACGCCATCTACAAGAGAAGCTAAAAATAACCCTGCGCTTCTTTGTTCTGATGGTTTGCATCCTTCCGGACTGGAGTATAAAAAATGGGCTGAAAAATTAGGCCCATTGATGAAAACAGTATTGCCATAAATGCGGAGTATTACTGATAACTATTTATTGGTCATTTCCACCACACCTGTCCAATCTTCGGGAACTCCTTTTTGCAAGTAACGGGTAGCATTGGTTAAAAAGAATTCAGCAGTAAGGTCTGCCGGATATGTTGCTGTTATAGATTGAAATGATTTTATGGCTGAAGAAAAAGACCTGTTCAAATAATGATTCATTCCTTCATTGAAAAGGGGGAGTGTTTTTTCTTTTATCAATATCTCTTCTTCATTGCTTCCACTGAAACATTCATGTAAGCCAACCGGCTCCTGTTTGCCTTTTACCTGCACTTTTCCAAGGTATCGCAAATTAAATTGTTGATGATCTTCTATTTGTTGCAAGGTGGCGTCGCTCAATAAAATGCCGGCTTTATAATATTTGGTAAGGCTTTCAATACGGGATGCGGTATTTACCGTATCAGAAATAGTAGTGGCATCCAGCCTGTCTTTATCTCCCGTAATGCCCATGATCAAAGAACCGGTATGCATACCTATGCCGATTTGTATAGGGGACAGGTTTTTCAAACTTCTTTTAATATTAAGTTCATGTATATTTTTTCTCATTTCAACAGCTGCTGCTAAGGCATCTGCCGCACTGCCGGGAAAAAGCGCCATGATCGCATCACCAAGGTATTGATTGATAAAACCGTTATGGTTACGTATGATGGGGCCGAGTGTTTCATTGTAGGCGCAAACAAACTGGAAGTTTTCTTCCGGCGTCATTCTTTCTGATAAAGAGGTATAATCGCGGATATCCGTAAATAAAACAGTTACTACTTTTTCAACCTGGTCGCCCAACCTCACATCGGTGATAACGTCATGACCCAGCGAACCAATAAATTCATAAGGAACAAACTTGGCCGTTATTTCATAAATACGACGCATGGCTTCTTCTTTTTCCCTTGCTTCGCGGATATTTTTTTCATAAAGCAAAGCACTTTCGATAGCGGAAGAAGATTGTAAAGCCAGTGTTGTCAGAAACTTCAGATCGGATGCCGCGTATCGCATAGGTTCATGGCTTGCCATAATGATGGCTCCCATTACCCGATGCTTTACTTTCAATGCCGCATACATCAGCGATTGAACAAACGGGCCAATAATTCCGGCGTCCCTTAATGTAGCGAGGTCGCTCATAATATCCGATTGCCCGCTTAAACCGATTTTGAGCATTAGGCCGGCATTTGTACTTATTTTTTCTTTATTAAATAATTCCTCACCTGAAGATGCGGGAACTTGCAATTGCTTGCTGCTTTCATCCCACAAGACGACCAGCCCGCTGTTTGACTTAATCAGGTGCATGGCTTCATCCAGTGTGATCCCGGCAATAGCGGTGGGTTCAATAGCCTGCGCCAGCTTATCGGAAAAATTGAAGACCATGTTTACTTCCTGGTATAATGCCAATACTTCACTGCCCAATTTTTTTTTCTCCATGTCTTTTTGAGCCAGCAAAGAAAGTAATGATGCAATACATTCTGCGTTTCCATCACCTTTAACCCAACCCAATATTTCTTCATCCAGCAAAACGGGATAGCTGTAAGTGATCTGCGCATTACTATTTCCGGCTAAAAATTTTTCCTGTTCATCTTCAATAAACAAGTCAGCTTTCAATTGAGCAATCAATGAAAGCAGCAACGAAGTGTTGCCATTTTTTTTACCAATGATATTCTTAAGACTTAGTTTTGCCATGTGATTTTATACTGATCTGTCAGAGCCCCAGTACCTCTCTTGCTTTCCGTAGTATCACTTCGGGATCAAACGGCTTGGTCATATAAATATCCGCACCCACTTCCTGTCCTTTTTGCCGGTCAAGTTCCTGCCCCTTTGCTGTGAGTAATGCGATATAAACATTGGTAAGTCCTAATTCTTTTTTTACCCGTTTGCAAACATCCATACCGTTCATCTTCGGCATCATCACATCCAAAAACACGAGCTGTGGCTGCTCTTCCTGGATGATCGCCAAAGCTATTTCTCCATTCTCCGCCGTTAAAAATTCCACTCCTTCGTCTTCCAGCTCTTCCAGGGTTTGTTCTATCAGCATACGGATATGCGCTTCATCATCTACAATTAAAATCTTTTGTTCCATTTTATAATTTTTGTATCCATTAATTTTCAATTAAAACCCTGAAGGGATGCCATCACGCTAGTCATAAAATTCAAACAAATATTTTTCTTCAAAAGTGATTTCAAATTTCTTTAAAAGGGAAAAATATTCTTTTTTGAAAGAAAACTTTTGGTGATGTTTCTTTTGGTTTTTGATATAATCAATCACGTGCCCAAAGTTTGATTGTGAATAAGAAAATGCGCCATAGTCTTCCTGCCAGGAGAAATCTTGTTTCAGCCAATTTTTTCTATTTATAAAATTTGTTGAATTGTTTTTTATGTCTCGAACCAGATCCGAAATGCACATAGCGGGTTTTAACCCGACTAAAACGTGAATATGATCTGGCATACCATTTACTGCAAGAGGTTTTTTTTTCTCCTTAATAATACCAAACATATATTTATAAACATCCTGTTCAAAAGAGGGCAAAAGGAAGTTTTGCCTGCCTTTTACAGCAAAAACGATTTGAATATATATTTGAGAAAACGTGCCTGGCATAATTTGTTTAATTTTTTAACATATCATCTCTTAGGCGTTTAACCGGTTTTCTCATTGCATGCAGGAGTTTTAATCATTTAATTTTTGCATTCTGTTTTAATTGCAGCCATACGGCTGTGTTGTTTCATAAGGAGTATTTTGTCACCCCTTCGGGGTTTCGATGCGCTAATTGACACTTAAGCTATAGTAATGTCAGCCTTTCAGGCTTGTTCATAATCCCGAAGGGATGATATTAATATAGAAAAGCTATCATAATATTGCTATAAACCCCGAAGGGGTGACATTCTTAAAAACTGTTTTTTGCTGTTTATTTTGTTAAATTTCATTTGATTGTATTAATTGATAATTCGTCATTCGGAAATACTATTGATAAATCAGGAACAACACATTTTCCAGTCCTTTTTCAAAACGCAATGACTGAACCATTTCATGCTGCTCTGACAACACAGAGCTCAGGATAATGATATCCGGTTGGTTTAGTATAGCTTTTTCAACCATTTCCTTTCCATCCGATTCAACCACCTGGTAACCCTTTGCCTGCAGTATGTCAGTTAATGTGCCGACTGCGGTTTTATCTTCATCCACCACCATTACTTTTTTCTTGGACTTGCCTTGCTCCAATAAGCTGCCTACTTCCGTAAATAATTGCGCGGTATCAATAGGTTTGGTGAGATATCGATCAACGCCAATACGGAATCCCCTGGCTTTATCCTGTACAATGGATAATACAATGATGGGTATGTCCATGGTTTGAGGATCGTTCTTCAAGATGGCCGCTACATCAAACCCATTCATCTCCGGCATCATCACATCAAGAATGATAAGATCCGGCTTATGATTACGGACACTTGCCAGGGCTTCTTTTCCATTGGTTGCTTGTTCGATGATATAGCCGGCATCACCCAACTCCTGGTCAAGCAGAGAACGGATAGAGTCATCATCATCCACAATCAATATAGTAGCGTTCTTTCCTTTCATGTTCAGGCTGGACTGCGCCATTTGTTCTTTCAATTGTTTTACCAGGTCATTCAGGTGAATGGGCTTGGATACTCCCGAAGCCGCACCCGTTTTTTGTACAGGAAGAGCGAAAAAGAAAGTACTTCCTTTTCCTAATTCACTTTCCAACCAGATGCGGCCATTATGATGTTCAACAATTTCTTTACAAATAGGAAGACCTAATCCGGTGCCTTTGGGTTTGTCAGTCAATGTATCCCCCACTACTTGTTTGAACTGCTCAAAAACAGCTTCATGATCGGCAGGCGCTATACCAATACCTGTATCCGTAATGCCGGTAATGATCTCGTTTCTTTTGCGTGTGATGGTGCAGGTAATAGTGCCTGCCGGCGTAAACTTGACGGCATTGGAGATCAGGTTGACCATCACTTGTATCAACTTATCACGATCACCTACCACCATCGGCAGGTTTTCCGGCACGTTGGTTTTGAGCGCTAAATTTTTCTGATCAAATAACGAAGAAGTGGCGGAGAAGGCTCTGTCAGCTACTTCCTTTATGGATACAGTTTCCATATTCCATTCCATCTTACCCGCTTCTATCTTAGCAAGATCTAATACTTCGTTGATCAGGTTGGTTAATCGTTCTCCTTCAGAGATAACCACGTTAAGATTTTCCGATATCTGGTGAACCGTTTTTTCAATTTTAGGATCACTTATATTGGTTACCGGAAATATTTTTTCTTCCAATCTTTTTTTAATGATCTTGGCGAATCCCAATACAGACGTAAGCGGTGTTCTTAACTCATGACTGACAGTAGAAAGAAAAGCACTTTTGGCCTGGTTGGCTTTATCGGCTGTTTTACTCGCTTCTTCCGCCTGCTGTTTTGCCTGTATCACTTCTTCAAATAGCTGTGCTTTTCTCAGAGCTACACCCACCGAAGCCGCGATAGTAGACAAAAGACGTTCGTCGTTTTCATTAAAGCGATTTTCACTTTCCGTGCTTTGAACGCTTAATACGCCAATGATCTCATCGCCTACAGGGATAGGCACACCCAGGTAAGAGGCGGCAGGAACACCCAATCGCTGGACACCCAAACGGATCGTTTGTTCATCTACATCTTTATTAATTAAAAGTGATTTTCCGGTAAGTAATACCTGCGAGGTTAAACCCTCACCCAATTTCATGGGAGTAAGATCATCTCCATGCTGATAAGGGAAATAAATGATCTTGGTTTCAGGATCAAGCAGGGCAAGGTATACAACGTTTGCTTTGAAAAGATCTCTCAATTGATCTCCCACCAGTTTTATCAGATCCTCAGGATTAACCTGCGAGGCTAATGTCTGGCTGATATTATTGACGGTGCTTAACTCGGTTGCTCTTTGTTTTGTTTCATCAAGGAGCCGCGCGGTTTCATCGAACAGGCGGGCATTCTCCAGCGCTACTCCCATGCTGCTTGTAAGCGTAGTTAATAAACTTAATTCTGATTCGCTGAAAGCATGTTCTTTATCTACATTTTGTAAACTAACAGAACCTCTTACTACATCACCAACCGTCATCGGCACGAATACAGCGGATTTAGGAGGTTGGCCAATACTTACACCGCTGCCGCCATATTTTTTCGCTGTTTCGAGGTAGTTTTCGTTTATGATAATCGGCTTGTGGGTTTGTATCAATTGTTTGTTCGCCCAGATCATCGGTCTCGGTTCACTGTATTGGCGCTGGCCTTTTTCTATTGCATATCGCCATGTTTCAAGACCCGTTTCATGCTCGAATGTTCTGATCAATACGGTTTGCGTATCAAATAATTCACAAAGCTTTTCGCCTACCAATTCATAAATAGCTTTAGACTTGAATTCTTTTACCAGCCCTTCCTGTACATTGTTGATTACCGCCAGTTCCGCTTTACGTTGTTCTGTTTCTTTCAACAGGCGATTGGTTTCATCAAACAGGCGGGCACTCTTTAATGCGATACTCATACTGTTGACGAGTGTAGAAAGCAGGCTTACATCAGAATCGGAAAAAGCATTCTCTTTATCGAGGTTTTGAAGACTGATAACACCTATTACTTCATTATCCGCAAACATCGGAACCATGACCAATGACTTTGCAGCATCACCGAAAATAACCGTGTTGTCATATACCAATCTTTGTTTTTCTACATCCCTGTCAATTTTCAATGAACGACCCGAACTGATAACATGTTTTCTAAACCCTTTAGGCATTCTTGGACCTAATAGAGTTCTGTCTCCTTTTTCATAAGAATATTTGTCTTCAATTTGATTATCCGTTTTGTTGTAGGTAACAATGTCAATGACCTGCGCGTTGAAGACTGCGCGAATCTTTTCACCAACTAATTCATAAATACCCTGCTCATCCATTTTTGCTACCAAATTTTCCTGTACACTGTTGATAACAGCCAGCTCATCATTACGCTGCTCGGTTTCTTTTAGTAAGCGATTTGTTTCATCAAACAGTCTCGCACTTTCAAGGGCCACGCTCATGCTATTAGCAAGAGTGGTGATCAGGCTAACATCAGAATCAGAGAAAGCATGTTCATGATCGAGATTCTGCAGGCTGATAATGCCATTCACTTTTCCACTCGCTACTAATGGGAAGAATATCTGTGACAAAGCCATTTCACCGATGAGCACTTCATTATCATATTGGCGGGAGGCTTCTTCTACACCTTCATTGTTCAAAAGCATTTCACCGGTTTCAATAACATGTTTGCGGAATCCTTTTGGTTCCCTCGGTCCCAATAAAGTCCGGTCACCTTTTTCAAAAGCGTATTTGTCTTCAATAAGATTGGTAGTGCGATCGTACGTAACAATATCGATAACCTGCGCATTGAAAATCTCTCTTATCTTTTCACCTACCAGTTCATAAATGCCCTGTATATCCATTTCTCTTACCAAGCCTTCCTGCACACTATTGATAACACCTAACTCTGCATTGCGTTGCTCTGTTTCCTTCAGTAAGCGTTTGGTTTCATCAAACAATCTTGCACTTTCCAATGCGATACTCATGCTGGTCGCAAGTGTGTTGATCAGTCTTACATTGGAATCAGTGAAAGCATGTTCATGATCTACGTTCTGAAGACTGATGATTCCTGAAACCTGTCCTGCAGTAATCATTGGAACCAATACCAGTGATTTTGGCACTTCTCCTACCATTACTCTATTACCATATTTTTCTCCTACTTTTTCAGCATCCTCGTTAATCACTAATTGTTCACCCGTTTCAATGATATGTTTCCGGAATCCGCTGGGTTCCCTGGCGCCAACTAAAGTTCTGTCGCCTTTTTCATAAGAATATTTGTCTTCTATCCGGTTTGTTTTTCTGTCATAAGTAACGATATCGATTACTTGTGCATCAAAAATTTCACGGATCTTTTCGCCTACCAGGTAATAGATACCCTGTATATCCATTTCACGAACCAATCCATCCTGTACACTATTAATAACAGCCAGCTCCGCATTGCGTTGTTCGGTTTCTTTTAGTAAACGGTTGGTTTCGTCAAAAAGCCTTGCGCTTTCCAATGCCACGCTCATACTATTGGCTAAGGTGGTGATCAGGCTGACATCAGATTCAGAGAAAGCATTTTCATGATCAAGATTTTGAAGGCTGATGATGCCATTTACTTTTCCGCTCGCTATCAGTGGGAAGAAAATTTGTGCTTTGGCCATTTCACCGATCAGCACTTCATTATCGAATTGTTTAGAAATGGCTTCCACATTCTCATTGTGCAAAAGCATTTCACCTGTTTCAATAACATGTTTCCTGAATCCTTTAGGTTCTCTTGGCTTTACTAAAGTTCTATCGCCTTTTTCATACGAATATTTATCTTCAATAAGATTCGTATTGCGATCATACATGACGATATCAATAACCTGGGCGTTAAAGATATTTCTCATTTTCTCTCCTACCAGTTCATAAATACCCTGCATATCCATTTGCGCTACCAGGCTTTCCTGCACACTATTAATAACCGCCAGCTCTGCATTTCTTTGTTCTGTTTCTTTTAGTAAACGATTGGTTTCATCAAAGAGCCTGGCACTTTCCAGGGCCACACTCATACTGTTGGCTAAAGTAGTAAGCAGGCTTACATCCGAATCGGTGAAAGCATGTTCATGATCTATATTCTGAAGACTGATAACACCTTTTATTTCCCCGGCTACTACCATGGGTACAAACACCACTGATTTTGGGAAATCACCAACTACTATCGGGTTATTTACATCGAAATGTTTTTCGAGACCTTCATTTACAACTATTGGTTGTAATGAATCAATTACATCCTTTCTGAATCCTTTCGGTTCCCGGTTACCTAATAATGTTCTATCACCTTTTTCATACGAATACCGGTCTTCAATCATATTTGTTTTGCGATCGTAGGTAACAATATCAATCACCTGCGCATCAAAAATTTCCCGGATCTTCTCACCCACGAGATCATAAATCCCCTGTATATTCATTTCTCTAACCAACCCGTCCTGTACGCTATTAATAACAGCCAGTTCGGCATTGCGTTGCTCGGTTTCTTTTAACAGTCGTTTGGTCTCGTCAAACAGCCTGGCGCTTTCCAATGCTATACTCATGCTGTTGGCCAGTGTATTGATCAATCTTACATTGGAATCGGAGAATGCGTTGTCGTGATCTACATTCTGCAAACTTATAATCCCCGTCACCTGGCCAGCGGTGATCATCGGAACCATCACCAATGATTTTGGCTGCTCACCCACCATCACCTGGTTATCGTATTGCTTGCCTATTTCTTCTGCATTCTCATTAATAACTAATTGCTCACATGTTTCGATAATATGTTTCCTGAATCCTTTAGGTTCCCTGGGATCAAGTAGTGTCCGGTCTCCTTTTTCATAAGCATACTTGTCGTCGATGAGGTTTGTCTTCCGATCGTAAGTAACAATATCAATGACCTGTGCATCAAAAATTTCCCGGATCTTTTCACCTACGAGATAATAAATGCCTTGAATATCCATTTCACGGACCAATCCGTCCTGTACACTATTAATAACAGCCAGCTCCGCATTGCGTTGTTCCGTTTCTTTCAGCAACCGATTGGTTTCATCAAAACGACGGGCACTTTCCAACGCCACGCTCATACTATTGGCTAGGGTTGTCAGCAAACTAACATCTGAATCCGAAAAAGCATGTTCCTTATCAATGTCCTGTAAACTGATAATTCCCCTCACTTCACCGCCGGTGATGAGTGGTACAAATAATACCGATTTTGATTGCTCACCCAGCAATACCTTATTGTCAAATTCCTGCATTCTTTTTTGAATGCCTTCATTGATAACCTGTACCTGTTTACTTTCTATCACATATTTCCTGAATCCCTGTGGAGCTCGTGCGCCTAATAACGTACGGTCACCTTTTTCATAAGCATAGCGATCCTCCATCAAATTGGTCTTCGGGTCGTAGGTTACAATGTCAATCACCTGTGCATTGAATATCGTACGTATCTTTTCACCTACCAGGTCATAAATATCCTGGATGCCCATTTCTTTTACCAGTCCTTCCTGTACGCTGTTGATCACGGCCAACTCCTCTACCCGGTGACTTAATTCCGAGGTACGGGTCGCAACGGTTTTTTCCAGTTCACGATGTTTTTCATGCAATTGCCGGGTGCGCCAGCGCACAAGGAAATAGATAATGGCAGCAACTGCTAACGCGTACAATAAAAAAGCCCACCAGGTAAGATACCAGGGCGGTAAAACTTCAAAACTGTAAACCGCCTCCTCACCCTGGTTACCATAAATATTCACCGCTCTTACATGAAACCTGTATTTGCCCACGGGCAGGTTGGTGTATTCCTTGTAATAATTATTATCGAGTTCAGACCAGCTTTTATCAAAACCCTCAAGCCATGTCTGGTATTGGGTTTTATTTTCCTGGTAGAAAAAAGGAGCGGCGTATTCGAAACGCAATGAGTTGTTATTGTAGGATAATGTCTTTTTGCTATCCGTTGAATCTGTAGTAAGTATTGTCTTTCCCGCACTGATATGCCGTAAAATTGTTTTAAAAGAGGGGTCTTCGTTTTTTTCAAGATTTTCATCATAGCGGATTAATCCGTCCGTAGTACATATCCAAAGGATGCCATTTTTTTCAGGATAGAGTGTTCCTACGTTATAGTCTGCTAATGAATTTAACCGGTTATTTTGCGCCTCGTATCCGCCGCCCGGTTTGGGAACCAGCAGTACCGTTTCTTTTCCAATTCTCATCCAAACCCTTCCCTGCGGGTCATCGGCCATCCAAAATTCGACCGCAGCCCCTCCCTTAACAAACTTTCCGAACGTAGTATCAGGTACAAACTCATTTTTGTTTTCATCAAATGTGTAAAGAGCGGAATCAGCTACGAAATAACTTGTTTCTTTAATGGACGAGGCGAATCCAGCTCCTTTAAAACCCTGCGCCGGTCCAAACTCTTTTACGATTGTCTTTCCCGGCACGAGACTGCCGTTTTCATTAAAGGCAAGGGTGAGCCTATAGGTTATTCCATTCGCCGATCCGGCCCATATTGAGCCATCTTTATTTTCTGTTAAAGACCATATCTGTTCGGGAATGCCGGGAATATCTCCTTCAAAATGCCATTTGCCGGTACTTTTTTCTTTTGTAAAGATCACCACGCCAAATTGACCACCTCCCAACAATATCTCAGGATGTTTCTTCGATATGTAAAGTGATGTTAAGGATAGGTCGCCACTTACCGAAGGCCGGATGGTGAAAGCTTTTTTATTTTTTATGCCAAAGAGTCCATCAGCGGACACCAGTAATTCATCGCCATCCGGCACGATTGCGAATATCTGGTTTTGAGAAATGCCTGGCACAGGTTCAAAACGACTTGTGGTGTTATCATACGCCAGTAATCCATTAGAAGTACCTAAATAAATGGTTCCATTGAACCTTTGAATAGAAAGCACACCGGTATTTATTCCCGATTGAAGAGTAAATTGCGTCAGTGGCGAAGCCGTTTCCACCCTCGATATTCCATTGTCAAGTGCCAGCCACAAAGTGGCTTTATTATCCTCGTATATTGAATAAATGGATTCATCTTGTAATCCGACATCCCGGTTGATTTTTTGAACCTGTTTTCCAACCGAATCTATTATTACAAGTCCCCTTCCTGTCGTAGATAATGCATAATTCCCATTTTTCAATTTCACGCCTTTATATAAGAGTGTGCCCGATTTGATAATAGCATCAGCCCCGGTAGGAAATGGACGAAATGTTTTACCGTTGTAGATGTAGAGGCCGCTATAGAACATTCCAACCAGCCATTGTTTCTCTCCATTAATCCCCGCCGTAAAGGGTAACAGGATCTGCATTCTTTCTTTGCCCAGGAATTCACTTCCTGGTACTAACACAAGGGAATCGTTGGTCATTTTGTAAAGACCTAATCCCTGTTGGTGAACATAATAATCGCCGTCAACGTAGAACGCATACATGAACTTACTTGCAGGTTTCCAAACCTTGACGTCCCTCTTGCCATCTGATTTTTTTTCGCCTAAACGGAATATGTATTCGCGGGATTGAAAATAGATATCCTTGTCCGCTGCATAAGTTGTCCAGACATCTAAAAAATTTCGATTAGCGGCAGGGATAATTTCCAGCAAAGATTGGGTTCTTGTTTGTCCGAGACTGTCTTTGTCGAGGTATCCTAAATCTCCATAGGAGCCATAATAGATCACCCCATCTTTATATCTTACCAATGAGCGAAAAATGGTAGTGGGGGTAATGTTTACCGGCGCTATTTTTCTCCATTTTACGCCATCAAATTCCAGTATATAATTTTGAGTGCCGAAATACATAATACCCCGGTCATCCTGTTGAATGCACCAGGTTTGCGGGATGGCCTTGTAATTTTTGGCGAGGTAGTTAGTGATAAAAGGAAGCCCGGTTTCAAGGTTATTCTGGGCCTGTACGGACACCGAAAGCAAGAAAAATAAACTGCAGTAAATACAGCATATTCCGGCAAATCTCTTTTGCAATTTAAAAGAATGGCTATCTCTCATGGTGATTATGCAGTTAACAAAAACTTGCTTTTCAACCTGGGCCGGATAAAAATTTCAATAATGCGGAACAGTATAGGTTAGGTTTGATTGAACTGTTTCTAAATATAGTACATTCTAAAAAGATAGAAGAGATCAATTTAACAAAAATTGCATTATCTATTTAGGAAGATATATTAATGAGTTGTTATTGGTAATGTGTTCTTTACAGGGCAAAAAAATAAAGGCCGGTTCGATAATAATGAACGGAAAGAATTATCTTGTTTGACAACTCCAGCCCCGCGAACGCAACCGCCCTTCCTGCTCACTGCCAAAACAAAACCAATATGTCATCCCCCACAGAAATGCGACAAGCCCTGGCGGCGCCGGTTGATCAGTCGGAACGTATCATTATTCTTGATAGCCTCAGAGGGTTTGCAATATTGGGCATATTACTCATGAATATTCCAGGATTCGCCATGCCGAACAGTGCCGGCGATCCTTCCATACTGAATGAATTCGGGACAATCAATTTCAAAGTCTGGCATTTTGTAGATTGGTTCCCGGAAGGAACCCAACGGGCCATTTTTTCCATGTTATTCGGCGCCGGCATTATTCTTTTCATCAATGGAAAGGAAAAAAGGACAGGGGGCATGTTGCCGGCAGACTATTTCTTCCGGCGACAGCTTTGGTTAATGGTGTTTTCATTGATTGATGTCTTTATCCTTTTATGGTTTGGCGATATCTTATTGGACTACGCCTGCCTCGGAATGGTTATGTTCGCTTTTCGTAATTTATCACCGAAACGTTTGCTGATCGGGGCCAGTCTTTGTTTCCTCTTTTCTTTGGCCAGGGAAAATGCGGATCTGTACCGGGATAAAGTAATGATCTATAAAGGCGAGATAGCGGCTGCGATAGATACAACCAGGACCAAACTGAACGATACTCAAAAAGACGAATTGGGAGCCATGCTTGATTTTAAAGAAAGAAGCACTCATAAAAGCAAGCTAAACCGCATGGAGAAAGTGATCCGGAAAACGACGGGCAGTTATGAAGAATTGTACCAGCAAAGAACGGATGTCTATGTCAATACGCTGGTCCGATATCTTTTTTTTGGCGTCTGGGACGTTCTGCTATTTATGTTCCTGGGCATGGCATTTTTCAAAATGGGAATATTAACAGGGCAGGCGCCGGTTAAAACCTATTGGTGGATGTGTATTGTCGGATTGGGTATAGGCTTAACGTTATCCTATTTACGCCTTCAGCCGATGATCGATACCCGGTTCAACTGGTTTGAATACACGAAGAAAAGCTCTTTTGACTTTTATGAATTATCACGCACTCTCAGATCAATCGGAATATTAGGACTGCTCATGCTACTCTATAAATCAGGTTTTTTTAAATGGTTGTTCGCACTGATGCGTCCGGTTGGCCAAATGGCTTTTACTAATTACCTCGGGCAATCATTGCTTTGCGGGTTATATTTTTACGGAGTAGGGTTTGGAATGTTCGGTAAGTTGGAGCGGCATGAAATATATTATGTAGTGCTGGTGGTTTGGTCCATTGAAATTATTTGGAGTAATATTTGGTTGCGCTATTTTCGTTTTGGTCCGCTGGAGTGGTGCTGGCGAAGCCTGACCTACTGGAGAAAACAACCTTTTCGTAAACAAAAAAGCACGGCAACTTTAGTTGTCTAAAAGTGACACATGAAGAAACAATCTTTCTTTTTATTTATATCCCTCACTCTTTCCGTTTTTTATTTTGATAAATCCTTGTCGGCACAGGAAAAAGTTTTGTACGATCCATCGTATAAACCGGCTGTGTTTACCGATCCTGAAAGAATGGATAAAATAAAAAAATCTTTTCCGGTTATTGACAGTATTTATAAGAAAGCCGCGATAGAAAATCATTTTCCCGGACTTGCTTTTGGAATAGTCGTAGATGGTAAACTGGTGTACACCGGGAACTATGGATATACGGACATCGAAAAGAAAATTCCCGTTACGTCTTCATCCTTATTCAGGATAGCATCCATGAGCAAAAGTTTTACCGCCATGGCAATTCTAAAATTACGGGATGAGGGAAAACTAAACCTTGATGACCCTGCCTATCGTTATATACCTGAATTAAAAAACTTTCAATACCCAACCGCTGACGCACCTGTAATCACTATTCGTCATTTACTCACGCATGGTGCGGGTTTCCCGGAAGACAATCCATGGGGCGATCGTCAACTGGCGGATAACGACAAAGAATTTATAGAATTTCTAAAAAACCATGTCAGCTTTTCCAATCCGACGGGTTTCGCTTATGAATACAGTAATCTTGGATTCGCCTTATTGGGCAAGATCATTACTGTAGTGTCAGGTAAACGTTTCCAGGATTATATCCGGGATAATATCTGGAAACCCCTTGGCATGAAAACTTCTGAATGGGAATACGCTAATGTAGCACCGGGTAAACTGGCCCACGGCTACCGTTGGCTGAATGAAAAATGGAATGAAGAACAATTGCTACACGATACACCGGATGGTTCATGGGGTGCGATGGGCAGTATGATTAGTTCAATTGAAGAGTTTGCCAACTACATGGCATTGCATCTTTCCGCATGGCCTCCCAATAATGCAAAAGAAACAGGGCCTGTAAAAAGAAGTTCGATAAGGGAAATGCATCATCCCTGGCGATTTAACGGATTGAATATTACTAACAAATATCCTGACGGGAGAACATGTGCTGTGGCAACGGCTTACTGCTATGGCTTAAGATGGATAAGAGATTGTAACGATCGGGTCTATATCATGCATAGTGGTGGGCTGCCGGGATTTGGGAGCCAATGGAGAATAATGCCTGATTATCGGATTGGGGTGGTGGCATTAGCCAACCGTACTTATGCTGGCTTTAATGACATAAATCTCCAGGTGCTGGAAACTATCATAAATATTGCGGGTCTGCAACCCGCGCAACTTCCTCCTTCCGCCATTCTTGAAAAGAGAAAAAATGAACTCGTTAATTTGTTACCAGGCTGGAACAATGCGGAGCAAAGCGACATTTTCGCAGAGAATTTTTTTCCTGATTATCCCATCGATAGTTTGAAGAAGCAGACTAAAGAGTTGTTTGAAAAAGCCGGAAAGATCATTTCAGTAAAAGAAATGAAACCGGAGAATCAATTAAGGGGATCTTTTATCATCGAAGGAGAAAATGCAGATATCAGTATCTATTTCACATTATCACCTGAAAATCCCCCGCTGATACAGGAGTACCGGATAAGAGGAATACCAAAAAGAAAAGAGTAATTCAGCACACGGCTAAGAATAATTTAAACGCTGATAAACAGCGATAAACACAGGAATATATAGCGGTGTCTGTCTTCGTTCACCTGTGACCGGAATAAAAGCCAAAGCGGCACTCCCCATAAATTTTGTGATAAAAAAACTGAAAGAATAGCTGTAACTTTAAGACAGTTCTTTATTTCTTACTTAAAATTTTACAATATGGACCTCCTGCATCGCCTTGAATATTGGGGTGACCGGCATCACCCGAGATGGATGGATATTGTACGTATAGCTTTGGGAATATTCCTGATCTACAAAGGAATTGACTTTCTCAACAACATGAGTGATCTCGTTACACTGATGTCGACCCAAACATCTTTCGGATCTTTTACTTATATCTTAGCCGGGCATTATACAGTCTTTGCTCATATACTCGGTGGCATCTTGCTGACGTTTGGCGTGTTGACCCGTTTCGCCTGCCTTATACAAATTCCTGTACTGATAGGAGCGATTTTCTTTGTCAGCACTAATAAAGAAATGCTAAGACCGTATTCGGAATTACTTCTTTCCATATTGATATTGCTGTTGCTTATGTATTTTTTGATCGCGGGTAATGGGCCATTATCCGTTAAGATGTCCGACAAATAGAAAACTAAAACCCTTTTTATGCCACGAACTATTTTTTTTATCTGTAGTGGTGTTTGTTTATTGAATACCACTTTTATCAACAGTCAGAGTTTGCCAAAAAATCCGACTCCGCGGCAGGTTGTAGGTTACCGGATAACTGAACAGCAAAGATGGAATGCACAGCAATTGCCGAAGAATTCGGTATTATATAAAACAGACCGGAAATATCCTGGTTGGCAATCGTTGCAGTTTAATTTTAAAAAAGAAAAACAACCAGTAATTGACCTGTCTTCTCTCAGATCTGTTCCTTTGCCTGGTGATGAACTAATAAATAGTTTTTCTTCTCAACAGTTGCCTTTTCTCAAAGCAAATCTTCTTCATCAAAAACAATTATACAGCCAATGGCAAAAGCAAAATTGGCAGAAAGATGTGCAGGGTAGTATGTTGTTAAGAGAGTTCCTGATACAGTCAAAAAGCAGTAGTAGTTTTCATCTTTAGAAATTGCATGAATCTGTACATTGGATAATGCCGACTTATTGGTGTTGCTGATAGCCGGGGCCGTATAATGCTTTACCGGCCCGGTTGCCATTGTGCTTTTCATTTTCTACGGTTACTACCCCATTTACTATGACATAATGAAAGCCTTTAGAATAGGCATGAGGTTTTTCAAATGTAGAAATATCCGTCACTTCTTTTTCATCAAAGATCACAACGTCCGCAGCATAGCCTGTTCTTAACAAGCCTCTGTCCTGCAACTGAAATTTTTGTGCCGGTAAAGAAGTCATTCTGCGAATAGCTTCTTCCAGGGAAATCACTTTTTCTACCCTTACGTATTTTCCCAACACTCTCGCATTGGTACCATAACCTCTTGGATGCGGCATGCCTGCATTCAATATCCGGATACTCGCATCGCTGGCAAACATGTTGAAAGGATATTGCATGATACGTTTTACATCTTCTTCACTCATACCATGAAATATCGCACTGGCCCCTCCGTTGATCATGATGTCGATAACGGTTTCCGCTTCCGCTTTGGGTTTGTGTTTTCTTCCTCTCAGCAAGTTGATCGCTTCAATGCTTTTACCATTGTAAGTCGTGTCAATTTTATAATATGCTACCACTGCGTAACTGAAATGTTTGAGTTTTCTCTTCTTGAGCTTACGGAGCATTTCACTGATCACGTATTTTTTTATTTCTGGTCTTTCAAGACGGGCTTTGATCGAATCCTGTCCATCCGCTAAAATTTCATCGGGGATAAGAGTACTGATGGAAGTGCTGCTTGCGGTATAAGGATACTGATCAATGGTGACTTCAATTCCTTCCTTTCTTGCCGCTTCGATCATGGGCACCGTTTCTTTGCTTCTTCCCCAGTTCTGCTGCCCGCTGAGTTTGAAATGCGAGATCTCGACAGGGATCTTTGCTTCACGGCCAATCGTCAATGCTTCTTCAATAGCCTGTGTTACACTGTCGGCTTCATCTCTCATGTGCGTAGCATAGATGCCATGATATTTCGCCGCCACTTTCGCCATCCCGATGATCTCCGGTGTTTTGCTGTAGGTGCCGGGTATGTAAATCAATCCGGTTGACAATCCGACGGCTCCCTCTTTCATCGCTTTGTCAACAATGTTTTCCATTTGCTCTTGTTCCTCCGGAGTTGCATCCCGATTGGCTTTACCCATGACAGCTTTGCGTACATCATTGTGACCTATAAGCGTAGCTACATTAATGGAAAGTTTTAATGAGTCGATCCAACGCAGGTACTTGTTAATGTCCGTATTGGATAAACCGCAGTTTCCGGTGATGCAGGTGGTCACCCCGTCATAAATAAAACTTTGTGCCAGGGGATCTTTGCTTTCATCTTCTTCCAGGTGCGTATGCACATCAACAAAACCCGGAGCAATGATAAGGCCGCTGGCATCAAACGTCTTATTGGCCGAAAAAGATAATTGCTTTCCGATGCTAATTATCTTTCCATTTTTTATAGCAATATCTCCATAGAACCAGCTATTACCGGTGCCGTCGATGATCTTGCCATTACGAATGAGAATATCACAAGAAGGCTGTTGAGCAAAAAGATAAAAAGGTAATAGTAAAAGGAGAACGACGATTTTCATTGACGCAATTTAAAGAAATAGTTTTTTAGGATGCTGGCGGTCTTCCAAAAAGAAGTACGCCGTTGTTGTGTGTTCAATAATGGGGGTTAACTAATTTAAGGAAACTAAACACCAACAACCGGTCTTAAAGTAAACTTCAAAGGCCGGGGGTTTCAATAAATTCGTTTGTTGGTGTAAGTCGTTGGAGACCGGTAGTGTATTTAAAGGGAACACCCACAAAGGCGTAAAAAGTTCAAAGGGTAGGAGTGTTTGCTCTTGTTGGTCTTCCAAAAGAAGCACGCCGTTGTTGTGTGTTCAATAATGGGCGTTAACTAATTTAAGGAAACTAAACACCAACAACCGATCTTAAAGTAAACTTCAAAGGCCGGGAGTTTCAATAAATTCGTTTGTTGGTGTAAGTCGTTGGATGTTGTTAGTGTACTTAAATGAAAGACCAAACAAAGGCGTAAAAACGACAGAATAAAAAGATAACAACCTTAGTCTTCCTTCCCACCCTTCTCTCCCACAAACCAATGTTCTTTATTTTTAAACAAGACATTGAAAGTGGTCAGCGAGCCGTAGCAACGGGTAATATATTGCTGGATATTTACTTTGTCTTCATCACTCAATTTTTTATTGCTGTTTATGTTTTGCTCCAATACTCTTAACCTGTCACGCAGCATGACAACTTTATGAAAGAAATCATCAATGGGAATCTCTTTTGGCTTTAATGTTTTATCGGCTGGTTGCAATAGCATCGTTCCTTTGATCCATCTGTCACCAATGGGAACCGTTTCTGTTAATCCACCCCATAGGCGCAATATTTTTAATAAAGACCTTTCTACATCAGAATGTGTTTCGATTTCTGCCGTTACATTTTCCGGAATGATCTCATCCAACTTTGGATCGGTTTTATCAATTTCTTTTATACCATGATTGATAAAGGATATGAGGTAGGTAGCATAACGTATAGCGACGATAACACCGGGTCCAAATTGTGTATGCTGTAATCTTGTTCCGATACCGAGAGTTGTTTGTTCCATAACAGAAAATTTGTATTCGTAATTTATTGGTTCGAAAAATACAAATAAAATCCACAAAGTAAAAACGGATTAAAATGTAGAAAACATTTCTCATTGAAATAACAAATCGGCCTAAATAGCATATTCACGAAACAAGGACTGTAGGCACGGAATGCGGCATGATATTTAATGTTAGTTAAGAGTAAATTGTTCTGTAAACCCTAAAAATAATAGTTATGCAACGAAAAGGATTAGGACTGCTCCTGGCCGCCGCCGCAGCGTATGGATATTATAAATATTCAAAAATGACTCCTGAAGAAAAGAATAACCTTAAAGACAAAGGCAAAAGATTTGCAGATAAGAATTTCGGCGGTATCGGAAATTTATTTGGCAAGAAAGCTTCGCCTGTAAATGGTAATGGCTATTGACGGATTGATTAAGATGTAAGGAAAAAGGAGTTATTGAAAAATAGCTCCTTTTTTATTCCTTTTCAGGCTCCGGTTGAGCAGGGATAACTGGAACTGGCTTATGTTTCTTTGTGATCTTCTTTTTTAAAAGACGCATTACGACAGGTATAAGCATAGGAATATAGGCTGCCAAAAGCACGTTGGTTAAATAAGCAACAGGCAGCATTAATAGAAAAATGACAGGGACCGTTAATGACCGGAGTTTGGCCATCTTAATATCCAGCGAATCAATGGCAGGCTCAGTTAGTTTATTTTTTGGATTAGTGATATAGCGCCACATAAAATAATTGGTAAAACCAACCCCGCAAAAATTCAATACATAAAATGTCATGGGAACCTTCAATTGTTGCCTGAAAAGTTCAGGTCCCGCATATTCACTATAGAATCCGGTACTGAATGGCATCAGCGCTATAAAAAAAAGAAAAATAAGATTGAGCCGTAAAAGTTTACGGTCATAGGCGGTAACAAACCCAAACATGCGGTGATGTACGGTCCAGTAAAGCCCGATAAGCATAAAGCTTACGAGGAAGCCGAGAAATTTTGGAATCAGGTGACCCAGCGAATGTAATAAAGCTTTATCAGAGACATTTTCATGTATCTCGGGGATCTTGATTTCAATAACAAGCAAAGTAATAGCGATAGCAAATACGGCGTCGCTGAAAAGAATAAGTCGTTCTAGTTGAAACTCTTTTTTGAGTTCGTTGTGCAGTTGCTGGCCCATATGATAAATAAATAGGCCGGCAAAGTATTATACTTTTTCTAGTTATAGCAATTATACTTTAAAAGGACACTGTCATCCTCGGCTTGTCCAAAGATGATTAATGCGGAAAAGAAGAGTTTAAGGCTCATCCTCTTCTATCCACATCGTCTCGGGTGGCAAGCCTCTTTTAAATCGCTCCGCTGCGTCTTTGATATATTTCTGGAAATCATAATCGCCGGTGATAATGGAGAAGCGATAAGAGGGGCGATACATAATCATAAAGCTGTCAAGCGCATTTTCTGAAAGTGAAGTGAGCCGCCTCACCAATCCCTTATTAAAGCGATGATCTACGAATTTGTCCTGTTCCTGGGTCACTAGCCTCTTTTGAAAAGACAACATGCTTTTGTTTTTCCTGAACCGGAACACATTGATAATTTCGTTCAAATCAAAACCTGTCGCCTGCCCGTATTGCGGAGTCACTACGCTTAGCCCCGGTTTTCTGTAATTAAAGACCTTCGCATAGTCTTCCCGGTTTTGAATGGAATCCTGTTTGTAATTGCGCTGACGGATTTTTATTTCTTTCAATACCGGAACGTTTACCTGGAGCGCAATATCAAAACTGAATGGCGTTGCTATTTTCAATACCGGGAACTTGATGGTAGGTTTGTTGAGATAGCTGAAATAGATGGAATCTTTTTCAGCCACTTCAATCTCATATTCTCCTTTTGAATTAGTGACGGTTCCCCTACCGGATGTTGTTAGCACACTCACGAGCTCTACCGGATAGGTGCGGGTACTGTCATATACAGTTCCCCTGATCTTATATTGTGCAAATACCGGCGCTGATCTGATTAATATAAAAAGCAGGAAAAAAAAAGATATTTGAACAAACTGTTTCCTCAAATTGGACAATTATACTGGCAAGTAACGAAACAAACTTCAAACTAAGAGTTAAAAGAGATGAAAGAGAAAAGAGTGACGAGAAATATTCTTCATTTTAAACTCTCTTATATCTGAACTGAGCCGCCAATACAACTCTTTAGTTCCTTTTTTCTTTTAAGCTCTTAGTCAATATTCTTTCAATCACCCGGGGATAATGTTCATGCTCTAAAAAATGTATTCGCTGCGCCAATGATTCAGCTGTATCATTTTCAAATACCGCACATTTTGCCTGGAAGATCGAATCACCATGATCATAATGCTCATCTACGTAATGAATAGTGATACCACTTTCTTTATCCTTTGCATTGATCACAGCTTCATGAACATGGTCACCATACATTCCCTTACCACCATATTTTGGAAGCAGGGCCGGGTGTATGTTGACGATCTTTCCGGGATATGCTTTTATTAATACAACCGGTATCTTCCATAAAAAACCGGCGAGTATGATAAAATCGATCTTTTTTTCTTTCAGTTCATCGGTATAAGCATCGCCACGGAAGAATTTCTCTTTGTCAATTAATAAGCCTGGAATATTTTCTTTTGAGGCAATGGTTAACACACCTGCACCGGGCTTATTACAAATAATCAAGGAAATTTTAATATGACCGGAATGCCTGAAATGATCAATGATCTTTTGTGCGTTGGAACCCGCGCCGGAAGCGAATATGGCGATGTGAATAGTGAATGGGTCGCTTGTTGTTTGTTGTTCATTAATAACGGTTTCTCTTCCGGCTTCCGACTTCTGACGTCTGACGTCTGGTTCCTGACCTCCAATCCCAACCCTTCTTCCTATCTTTTTCAGATAGCCTACAAAAAACCGGTACTGCCCCAAAAATATACTAACAAGTAAAACTGAAACAGGCCAAAGAAGAGTGATTAATATAATATATATGATTACCCACAACCAACCTTTTTCAACAGCAGTAAAATTCATCAGTTTTCTTCCGGCAAAACCAGTCAGGCTGCCGCCAATAGCAAACGTGCAAATGATAAGGAAAAGTTGAAGGCCGTTCACCTTCCATTTCTGTCGTAGTCGTTGAAACATGCTGCTATTTATCGCTATTGCTTTATTCTTTTTATCGGATCAATAATTTTTGAGTGGCAAAAGTCAGGAAAAATCATCCATGAAAAGCTTTACTTTTCACATTTGTTGAAGGTAGTGAAGCGATTGACCGATTTATGACAAACAAATTTGGGCAAATATAAAAAAACCTCGTAAATCCTCTGAAATGCAAGCTGGTAGCGGCTTAAAATTTTTTTAGTACTGTTGTCATTTTGTTAAGTTCGTAGCTTATTTTTGCAACCGGTTAGAGCTTTTTATCCACATTTTTTCAGATTAACAGCGTCTATGATTCTTTCTAAACCAATGACCTCGAAACTGCGACTGTTCTTATTATCATTTATTGTTTTTTCTTCCCTATATGTTTCGGCGCAGGATGGCAAAACATTATTTAACAGCAAATGTGCTGCCTGCCATAATCCTTTCAAAGACGGAACTGGCCCTGCATTACAGCATTTAGAAGACCGGCATAAATGGGCTGACCATAAGGAGTTGGTAAAATGGATCAATAACCCGGGCGGGTATATGGCGAAAGATCCCTATACACAAGGATTGAAGGCGAAGTTTGGCTCTATGATGACCCCTTTTGAAACTATTACAGTAAAGGACGTAGACGCTATAGTGTCTTATATTAACACAGAGGTCGCTAATAAAGAGAAAGGACCAACTGGTCCTGGTAATACCGTTCAGGAAACAGCTGAAAGCGACAATCAAAACGCCATCATCTTTGGTGTTATCTCTCTTATTCTTGCAATCATTGCTCTTATATTGATGCAGGTTAACAGTAACCTGAAGAAAATGTCGGATGATGTAGAAGGCATTCAGCGTCCTGACCCTGTTCCTTTCTATAAGAACAAGATATACATAGCAATGCTGTCCGTGGTGTTTTTCATCATCGGTGGTTACTATGTTACCAAAGCTGCCGTCGGTTTCCAGAGACAAAAAGATTATGAGCCGGTGCAGCCTATTTATTATTCACATAAAGTACATGCAGGTATCAACCAGATCAATTGTTTGTATTGCCACGGCAATGCCTGGGAAAGCAAGTCAGCCACCATTCCTTCCGTGAATGTTTGTATGAATTGTCATAAAACAATCAATGAATACTCGAAAGGGCCCAAACTTTATGATAAAGAGGGGCAGGAAGTAAACGGTACCGCTGAAATTGGCAAGCTGTACAAGTATGCCGGTTTTGATCCCACCAAACCTAATAGCTGGGATCCTACCAAAGCCAAACCCATTGAATGGGTAAGGATCCACAACCTGCCTGACCATGTTTACTTCAATCACTCACAGCATATAAGAGCCGGTAATGTTCAATGTCAAACCTGCCACGGCAATATTCCTGAAATGGATGAAGTAAAACAGTTCTCCGAACTGAGCATGGGCTGGTGTGTAAACTGTCACCGCAATACAAAAGTTGACTTCAACTACGACAGCACGAAGGGCAACAAATTCTACAGCATTTACGAAAAGTTCCATAATGATATCAAGTCTGGTAAAATGGATAGTGTAACCGTGAAAGATATCGGCGGTTTGGAATGTCAAAAATGTCACTACTAAAATGTGCTGATTTGATCCGCACTGGTCGGGTCAAATTTCAAATCGATTAATTTTCAAATTGAAATAAATGAGCCAAAAACAGTACTGGCAGGGTTTCGGACAGGTTAATGACCAGGAAAATTTTCAAAAGAAAGTGGAGGACGAATTTCGTGAGGAATTGCCGTTTGAAGATTTGAATGAGTCATTGATGGATGCCAAAGCACCCCGCAGGGATTTTTTAAAGTACCTCGGTTTTAGTACTGCAGCTGCGGCATTCGCTGCCAGTTGTAAAGTACCGGTTCGCCATGCTATTCCGTTTGCAAATAAGCCGGAAAATATTATTCCCGGTGAGGCTAAGTTTTATGCTACTACTTATGTGCAGGATGGGGATGCTATTCCTATCCTGGCTAAAGTAAGAGATGGCCGCCCTATCAAAATAGAAGGAAATACTCTTTCTTCTTTTACAAAAGGGGGTACTTCAGCCCGTGCGCAGGCTTCTGTTCTCGATCTGTATGATATGTACCGCATTACCCATCCTAAAAGAAAAGTGGGTGATAAATTCGAAGAAAGCACATACGAATTCATCGATAAAACAATTGCGGAAGGATTGGCAGCAGCGGGTGGAACAGTTGTCTTGTTAACCAGCAGTATTATCTCTCCTTCTACCAAACAGGTTATAACGGAGTTCCTGGCAAAATATCCAAACAGCAAGCATGTACAGGCGGATGCCGTTTCTTACAGCGGTATGCTTTTAGCCAATGAAGCAAGTGGATTTGGAAAAAACCTGCCAACTTACAAGTTTGACGCAGCTAAAGTGATCGTGAGCCTTGGCGCTGATTTTCTTGGTAGCTGGTTGAGCACTGTGGAGAATTCGATAGGCTATGGAAAAGGAAGAAAGATAGACGAGAAGAACCCTCAAATGAGTAAGCATTACCAGTTTGAAGGTCATCTCAGTACAACAGGTGCCAGTGCCGATGAACGATTTACACATCGTCCTTCTGAAACAGGTGCGCTGGCTGTTGCTTTGTTAGCTGCTTTGGATGGTTCTGTTACCGCTCCTGCCATCGCTGATGCCAAATTGAAAGCTGGTATTGCAAAAGTAGTGGCGGATCTGAAAGCGAATAACGGAGCCGCATTGGTCGTGTCAGGAAGCAATGATGTAAATATTCAGATCATCGTCAATGCAATCAACAACGCTATCGGCGCTTATGGTAAAACTATTGACTGGTCAGTGACTTCTAATAGCCGCCAGGGTATTGATAAAGATTTGGTTGACCTGGTAACACAAATGGACGGCGGACAAGTGGGTGCGTTGTTAGTCGCCGGCGCCAACCCTGCTTACAGTTATCACGATGCGGATAAATTCAAAACTGCGTTGAAAAAAGTGAAACTCTCTGTTTCATTTGCAGGCAAAATGGACGAAACCACTGAACTGTGTAACTATATTGTTCCTGCACATCATTACTTAGAAAGCTGGGGAGATGCTGAACCCAAATCAGGACTGATCAGCTTCCTGCAGCCCACTATCTATCCATTATTTAAAACCCGTCCGTTCCAAACTTCTTTATTGAAATGGGCTGGTAACGCTACAGATTACGATACTTATTATAAAAATTACTGGACCACTAAACTGGGTTCTATAGAAGCATTTGATAAAATATTGCAGGATGGCGTTCTAGAAACTATACCTGTTGCGGCAAGCCCAGGTGCTTATGGTGCTGGTTCTGTTTCTACTGCTGCTTCTGCTATTGCAACCGCGAAGAAAGGTGGCAAAGATGAAGTGGTGTTGTACCAAAAAGTTTCTGTTGGTACAGGCGCCGGTTCTGCTAACCCCTGGTTACAAGAGTTGCCGGATCCCATCACTAAAGCAACATGGGACAATTATGCAATGATCTCTATGTCCAAAGCCAATGAGCTTGGGATCAAACTGAATAACGACTACGAATATCATCCGCAAAAACCAGTTATTAAACTAACGGTTGGCACTAAAGAAGTGGAACTTCCCATATTGGTTATCCCAGGTATGAATGCTAATACCATTGCCGTAGCGGTTGGTTATGGAAGAAATGAAGGATTAGGAATAACAGCCGCCGGTGTTGGTCAGAATGTTTATCCGTTTGCTTCATTTAATGGAACTACCATTGATTATTTCGCGGCTGATGTGACCGTGACGGATCAAAAGAAAAAACAAAAGATCGCACAGACACAAATACATAATTCATACGAAGGCCGTATAGAAGTAGTGAGAGAAACAACACTCGCTACATTCAAAAAGCGTCCCACCGAGATAAAAGAATTCCGTGATGACCTAGTAGAGAAATACGGTAAGAATGCCAATGATTTCCAGAAGAAGAATGACTACCGTGCCGAGGGTACACTCTATGGTGTGCATGATCAACCAGGAATTAAATGGGGGATGAATGTTGACATGAATGCCTGTTTTGGTTGTGGTGCCTGCGTGGTGGCTTGTCATACGGAAAACAATGTACCCGTTGTAGGTAAAAGCGAAGTACTTCGATACCATGATATGCACTGGTTGCGCATTGACCGCTACTTTGTCAGCGACGAAAATAATCCTGATGATCTGAAAGGGGTGGTATTTCAACCGATGATGTGCCAGCATTGTGATAACGCACCTTGTGAGAATGTTTGCCCGGTTGCTGCCACCAATCACAGTTCAGAAGGTATCAACCAGATGGCGTATAACCGTTGTATCGGTACAAGATATTGCGCCAACAACTGTCCTTTCAAAGTACGTCGTTTTAACTGGTCAGATTATACGGGTGCGGATAGTTTCCCCAATAACCAGGATCAGCAACTGGTGGGTAAATTGGATCCGGTGGTTTTCCAAATGAATGATGATTTGACAAGAATGGTGTTGAACCCGGATGTAACCGTTCGTTCAAGAGGTGTTATGGAGAAATGCAGTTTCTGTATTCAACGGACGCAAGCTGCTAAACTGAAAGCGAAGAAAGAAAACAGGATATTGGCGGATGGAGATGCAAAAACAGCTTGCCAGCAGGCTTGTGCCGGTGACGCCATTGTGTTTGGTAATGTACATGATTCAGAAAGCCAGGTTAGCAAAATGCGCCAGGAAAATCCGTTGCGCAGCTTTGGTGTATTGGAGCAGTTGCACGTTTTGCCCAATATTACTTATTTGGCCAAAGTGAGAAATACAGATGAGGTTATAGAAGCAGAAGGGCATCATGTGGCTGAAGAGAAGCATGAAGGGGCCGGTGTCCCTGCTGCGGAAAAGAAAGAAGAGGAAGCGCATCATTAAACAGCCTCCCCAAACCCCTCCAAAGGATGGGCTTACGAAGAGTCTGAAAGTTTGGAAAAGTTCTTTTAAATCTTAGAATTTATTCTCTCAATCGAAGAATATAAAAGGATGTTATGAAATGATTTTAGAAAAAATATTTCACACGTGCAATGAATTTACGAAAGGCAGGGGCTGTGTCGAGGTGGCCTTCTCCTTCGGAGAAGGTCGGAATGAGGCTAAGAACAACGAAGAAGAAAAATAGTTGAATAAAATAAACGAAAAGTTCACCGCTTATTGCCGGTAGCTCAAAGCTTATAATTATGGGATTACTCAGATATGAATCACAGGTCAGGCCTCCGCTGGTGCAAGGTGACAAGGACTATCACCAGATCACAGTAGATATATGCCGGCCGGTAGAAGCAAAGCCTTCCAAATTGTGGTGGATTGGTTTCCTTATTTCTGTTGGCCTGCTGACTTTTGGGATAGTTTCTGTTACCATGGAGGTAATGTATGGTACAGGACAATGGAACCTGAATAAGACAATTGGCTGGGGATGGGATATTACCAACTTCGTATGGTGGGTGGGTATTGGTCACGCAGGTACCCTGATCTCTGCTATCTTATTATTATTCCGGCAGGGATGGCGAACGGGTGTAAACCGCGCGGCTGAAGCGATGACCATCTTCGCGGTAATGTGTGCAGGACAATTTCCTATCTGGCACATGGGACGTGTTTGGGATGCCTTCTTTGTGCTACCTTATGCTAACACCCGCGGGCCTGTATGGGTAAACTTTAACTCGCCACTGTTGTGGGATGTATTTGCGATCTCAACATATTTCACGGTTTCCTTATTATTCTGGTATTCCGGTTTGTTGCCTGACCTCGCTACTTTGCGTGACAGAGCTAAACTGAAATGGCGTAAGATGTTTTATGGTGTAGCGGCTTTTGGTTGGACAGGATCTACCAAACACTGGCAAAGGCATGAAGCGTTGTCATTAGTATTGGCGGGTTTAAGTACACCACTGGTATTGTCAGTACACACCATCGTATCTTTTGACTTCGCCACTTCCATTGTTCCCGGTTGGCATACTACCATATTCCCTCCTTATTTCGTAGCGGGTGCTGTATTCTCAGGGTTTGCGATGGTGCAAACACTTCTGTTGGTAACAAGAAAAGTATTGGCACTGGAAGAATACATCACATTGGAGCATATCGAGGTGATGAATAAAGTGATCATTCTTACGGGTTCAATTGTGGGTATCGCTTATCTCACCGAATTGTTTATGGCCTGGTATAGCCACGTGCCCTATGAGTGGTTTGCCTTTAAAGAAAACAGGCTGAATTTAAATAGTCCTTATGGATGGAGTTACTGGATCATGATGGGATGTAATGTATTGTCGCCACAGATATTCTGGTTCAAGAAAATGAGAAGAAACCTGTTAGTGACTTTCTTTATGAGTATCCTGGTAAATATCGGTATGTGGTTCGAACGTTTTGTGATCATCGTTACTTCGGTGTACCGTGATTATCTGCCAAGTTCCTGGAGTACTTACTATACACCCACTATTTGGGAGGTTGGTTTTTACATGGGAACATTTGGATTATTCTTTACCTGTTATTTCCTTTTCTCTAAATTCTTCCCCGTTATTGCAATAGCTGAGATCAAACATATCCTGAAAAAGAACGGAGAAAATTATAAAGAGAAGATGAAAGGAATAGAAGGTGAATCAACCGATCAGTTTGGACATGATCATGGTCATGACCATGGAGCTTGAGAAAGTCTGTGATTGTTGGAATTCGGAATTTAATTATTTGGAATTTTTTTAATTATGAGTATTAAAAAATTTGTCGTTGGGAATTTTTATGACGAAGCGGTCTTATTTCCTGCTGTAAAAAAAGTGCGGCGGGCGGGCTATAAGATCCATGACGTTTATACTCCTTTCCCCATACACGGATTGGATAAGGAAATGGGACTGCGTGACACCAGCTTGCATACCGCAGGATTTATTTATGGTATTACCGGAACAACTACTGCTGTCAGTTTTATTACCTGGGCTTTAACGGTTGACTGGCCGTTGAACTTTGGCGGTAAACCTTTCTTTGCTTTACCCGCATGGATACCTATTACTTTCGAATTAACTGTTTTGTTCGCATCGGTAGGTATGGTAATGACATTTTGCTGGCTTTGTCAATTAGCTCCTTTTGTAAAGAAGGATCATTTCAACCTGAGATCCACTGATGATACGTTTGTGATGGCGCTGGAGTGTACAGATAAAACGAATGAGCAGGAAGCCATTGCTTTTTTGAATAGTATTGGTGCCGCCGATGTAGCAGTACAACACAAAGAGACGGAATGGTGGCTTGGCAGATATGACAAGCAAACCCATGGCTTCGAGAAAAAAATAGAACCCGTTCATTGATTATTTAATAAAAGGAAATGAAGAAATTTTTGAACATAGCAGGATGTCTGGTGCTGGCTGTAATATTGGTTAGCTGCGACAGTACACGCCGCGATCCAGGCAGAGCCTACATGCCGGATATGGCATATAGTGTAGCTTATGAAACCTTAGCACCCACGGAAAGATTAGAAAAAAAGGGAGTGTATTTTACAGGCCGGCCAGTAGAGGGAACTGTAGCCCGCGGCGATATGATGCCTTACGGTTTAAAAAATGATTCATTGGGTTATGTGCAATCAGCGACTATCAAAAGTCCGCTTGCCACAGGAACAGCGGATCTGAAAAATGCGGAGAGATTATATTTAATTAATTGTGGTATTTGTCATGGTCCGAAACTGGATGGAAATGGTCCGTTGTGGAAAGATGGAAATGGGCCTTTTACAGCAGCTCCAAAAAACTTTATGGATGCAGCGATGAAAGCTATGCCGGAAGGAACCATGTTTCATTCTGTAACTTATGGAAAGGGACAGATGGGTAGTTATGCTTCACAATTAAATACGAAGCAACGCTGGGAAGTAATAGCCTATATAAAAACAAAGCAGTTTCCGGCGGGAGCAACAGACAGTACTGCCGTAAAACCTGCTGCTGATAGTATGACTGTTGCAAAAGCGAAATAAGATTTTGATAAAGAAAATAAATGAATGCTGATGTCAATCCGGGAAAAATTCATAATACCTAAGAGATACAACACGATATCCATTGCATTAATGGTACTAGGTATATTAGCTATAATTGGTTTATATGTTACGGCGGGATCTTCCAGTGACCCTCACAAACAAGCTAGGTTCTGGGCCAGCCTTTTGCAGAATAGTGTTTATTTTTTGCTGGTCGTAAATGCGGCTATGTTCTTTATTTGCGCCACAACGTTGGGATGGGGAGGTTTTCAATGGGCTTTTAGCCGGGTGTCGGAAGCTGTGTCCGCCTGCGTACCGGTGATTGGTGTTATTTGCGGCGCCATATTACTTTCCATTGCATTTGGAAGCAATCATGAAATTTATCACTGGTCCAGTGCGGAGCATGTAGAGCATGATGCAACATTGCAGTTCAAATCAGGATTTTTGAATAAAGGATTTTTTGCGACGGTTACCGTACTGACCATTGTTTTGTGGTCATTTTTGGGCTGGAAGATGAGGCAGCGTTCCCGTATGCTTGATGAAAATCCGATACGATCAAAAGAGGAAGGAAAGCAATATATCTGGACGAATACGGTTTGGGCCGCTTTATTCCTCGTTGTTTTCGCCTTAACTGTCATGTCTACCATTCCATGGCTTTGGCTGATGAGCATCGATGCTCATTGGTACAGTACCATGTATAGCTGGTACAACTTTGCCAGCACATTTGTGGCAGGGGTTGCGCTGATAACATTATTTGTTGTATTTCTTAAAAACAATGGTTACCTGGAATACACGAATAATGAACACCTGCATGATCTGGGAAAATTCATGTTCGCCTTTTCTATCTTCTGGACCTATTTATGGTTTTCACAATACATGCTGATATGGTATGCAAACATACCCGAAGAAACCATTTACTTTAAATCTAGATCTCAGGGGGTTTACAGCGGTATCTTCTGGCTGATGTTCATTATCAATTTCATTGCCCCGATATTGATCCTGATGAGCAGGGATGCCAAAAGGAGCTATACCACGATAACATTTATGTCGATATTGATACTTTTCGGTCATTGGCTGGATTATTTCCAAATGGTGTTTCCAAGCCCGATGACCAATCCAGAGACAGGAGAAACGCATGTACCAATGATCATATATGATTTGGGTATTGCAGCAGGATTTGTGGGGTTGATCATGTTTGTCACAGGCAGGGCACTAGCCAAAGCGCCATTGCTGGCAAAAAACCATCCGTTTGTAAAAGAAAGCCTGATACATCATACGTAGAATTGAATGTTAACTGGCAATTGGAATTTATTATTTGGTATTTATAATAGAATATAGAATATGCAAACTTTTTTCATTGTAGCAATACTGGTTCTCGGTTTTCTGATCACTTTTCAGATCGCCAAAGCCAGTGAATATGTTGGTATCATGCGCGGCGAAGAAAAAGCAAGAAAGCAGACCAACAAGATCAATGCTTTTCTCTTGCTCGTTTTCCTTATCGCTGGCATGATCGGTGTGTACTATTGCAATGAAAGATTAAAAGGCAAAATATTGGGAGCTCCTGCTTCTGATCATGGTGTGCATATTGATAACATGCTTTACATTACTATTGGCATTACCGGTATTGTATTTTTTATTACACAGATAATTTTATTCTGGTTCTCTTACAAATACCAGGAGTCAGATACACGCAAAGCTTATTACTATCCTCATAACAATAAATTGGAATTGATCTGGACTGTTATTCCCGCTATTGCGTTGACAGTATTGGTTGGATTTGGTATTTTTTACTGGTTTAAAATAACCGGCGAAGCTCCTAAAAACGCGATGGTAGTAGAAATTACAGGCAGCCAGTTTAAATGGGAATTCCGTTACCCCGGAAAAGATAAAATACTCGGTAAAAAATATTTCAAGAAAATTGATGATGCGGCAAATAATCCATTAGGTCAATTATGGGAAGACCCCGCTAATCATGATGATATTTACGTAAGTGGTGAACCCATGCACCTTGTTTTGAATAAGCCTGTTAAGCTGGTAATTGGCGCCAAAGATGTAATTCATGATGTGGGTCTTCCGCATTTCCGCCTGAAGATGGATGCGGTACCAGGAACGCCCACGACTATGTGGTTTACTCCTACCAAGACTACCAAACAGATGAAAGAAGAAACAAATAATCCCGCTTTCATGTTTGAAATTTCCTGCGACCAGATGTGTGGGAAAGGCCACACTAACATGAGAGGTGAGATCGTTGTAGAAACACAGCCGGAATTTGATGCGTGGATAATGTCGAAGAAACCGAAATACTTTGCGGCATTCCCTGATAAGGATCCTGCTACGCAAAAAGCAGATACAGCCAAAGCAGCTGTTGCGCCGGTGGCTATGAACACTATGAAGTAAGAGAGTTAATAATAAAACTGGCAACGGAGTGTTGCCGATAAATAAAAGATTATGAGCGAAGCATTGCAGATACATCCAGAAGTTGCTGTGGGGCATGATGCCCATCACAACGGTGATCACGGGCATCACCATCAGTCATTTATTACAAAGTATGTATTCAGTACGGATCATAAAATGATCGCCAAACAGTTTTTGATCACAGGTATGATCTGGGCTATTGTAGGCGGTTTATTTTCCGTACTGTTCCGTTTGCAATTAGGTTATCCTGGCCAGTCCTTTCCAATACTCGAAACATTTTTCGGTCACTGGGCTGAAGGAGGGCAGATAAAACCTGAGTTTTATTATGCATTGGTGACCATGCACGGAACCATCCTGGTATTCTTCGTGTTGACAGCCGGCCTTAGCGGAACCTTTGCCAATCTCCTTATTCCACTGCAGGTAGGAGCAAGAGATATGGCGTCTCCTTTTTTGAATATGCTTTCGTACTGGTTCTTCTGGTTGGCGGGTATGGTTATGCTGGCATCTTTGTTCGTGCAAACAGGTCCTGCCAGTGGCGGATGGACGATGTATCCTCCTTTAAGTGGTCTCAGGCAAGCCAGCCTTGGTTCTAAAATTGGCGCTGATCTCTGGTTGGTAAGCATGGCATTGTTTATCGTATCGTCTTTAATGGGTGGATTAAATTATATTTCCACCATTTTAAATATGCGGACAAAGGGGATGAGCATGACCCGTTTGCCACTACCGATGTGGGCTATTTTCTTTACCGCAGTTTTAGGTGTATTGTCTTTCCCTGTATTATTATCAGGAGCTATCCTTTTGTTGTTTGACCGCAATCTGGGAACAAGCTTTTTCCTCAGCGATATAGTGGTGAATGGAGAAATACTACCCAACGAAGGGGGAAGCGCTATTCTTTTCCAGCATTTATTCTGGTTCCTGGGTCACCCCGAAGTATATATCATTCTCCTGCCCGCCATGGGAATGGTGTCGGAGATACTTTCTGTAAGTTCAAGAAAACCCATCTTTGGCTATATGGCCATGCTGGGGTCCTTGTTCGCTATTGCCATTTTGGCCTTCCTGGTATGGGCTCATCATATGTTTGTAACCGGCTTGAATCCATTCCTCGGATCGGTCTTCGTATTGCTAACACTACTGATTGCGGTGCCTTCGGCTATAAAGGTATTTAACTGGCTTACTACATTATGGAGAGGTAATATCCGGTTTACCCCGGGAGCTTTATTCTCTATCGGTTTTGTCAGCTTGTTCATTTCTGGTGGCTTGACCGGTATATTCTTAGGTAACTCTACCATTGATATTCACCTTCACGATACCATGTTTGTGGTGGCGCATTTCCATATTGTAATGGGTGTGGCCTCTATGTTTGGAATGTTCGCGGGTATTTATCACTGGTTCCCGAAAATGTATGGCCGCTATCTGAACAGTACCCTGGGTTATCTTCATTTTTGGGTAACAATAGTTGGAGCGTATCTTATTTTCTGGCCTATGCACTACCAGGGTCTTGCCGGTATCCCCCGTCGTTACTTAGATAAAAGCTCCTGGCTTTCCTTCAACGGATTTCATGATCTTGATAAAATGATCACGGTAGTTTCTATCGTAGTATTTGCGGTGCAACTGATGTTTGTATTTAATTTCTTCTATTCAATTTTTAAAGGAAGAAAAGTAACTACTACGAATCCATGGGGAGCCAATACGTTGGAGTGGTCCACACCAATTAATCCCGGTCATGGTAACTGGGAAGGAGAAATTCCGGAAGTGCATCGCTGGCCGTATGACTATGGTAAAGATGGAAGAGATTTTATTCCGCAGACGGAACCTATTGGTGCGAATGAGAGCCAGCATTAAAGCTCCGCAAATTCGCCTGAAGAAGGAATTTATGAAGAGCACGACTAATTGAAATGATTTTGTGAACAGGTAGAAAGAGATATGCTTAAAAGATGTTTGAAATATAATAGTGAATTTTTGAAAAGCAGGAGCTGTGTTATGGTAACCTTTTACATGGCTGGAGAGGAGATCGGGAGGAGACTTGGTGATGGGTAAGATAAAGGACTATTTGCAGTTGGTAAAACTTTCGCTGAGTATCATGGTGGTGTTCAGCAGTGTTATCAGTTTTATGCTGACTAAGGGATTTGAGGATTTTGAAAATAAGTGGTGGAAGATACTTTTGCTCTTTGCAGGTGGGATGTTGGTAACTGGCAGCGCTAATGCGATTAACCAGGCGGTGGAAAAGGATACCGATGCCAGGATGAAGCGAACAGGAAAACGACCGATTGCTGCCGGCAGAATGAGTGTGCAGGAAGGCTGGACCTTTGCTATCATCACAGGGGCTTCAGGTGTGTTTATCCTGGGCAATTCGTTTAACTGGCTGACGGCAGGTTTAGCGGCCTTTAGTTTATTTCTTTATGCATTTATTTATACGCCTCTGAAAAAAGTGAGTTCAATTGCGGTGTTGGTTGGTGCGGTGCCCGGTGCGCTACCTTGCCTGATCGGTTGGACGGCCGGGGAAGCTCAATTGTCGATGGGAGGCTGGGTGCTCTTTGGAATACAATTCTTGTGGCAGTTTCCGCATTTCTGGGCGATAGCCTGGGTGGCGCATACGGATTATTCAGCAGTTGGATTTAAGTTGTTGCCGGCGGATAAGGGACCAACAAAATTTACGGCATTACAGGCGGTAATTTATTCCCTCTTGTTATTGCCGGTGACATTGCTGCCGTATTTTGTTGGCGGGCAAGATTATACTGCGATGTGCAGTTACAATGATATAATTGGAATGATTAGCATTGTTTTGATACTGGTTGCGAATGTGTTTATGATCATGCGATGTATAAAGCTTTATCAAAAGATGGATGTAAGCTCGGCCAGAAGGGTAATGTTTGGAAGTTATATGTATTTGCCGGTGGTATTGCTGGCTTTATTAATGAGCAAAATTTAATTATAACAAAAGTGCGATGGAAGCAGTGATGAATCAACAGCGTAAGAAAATACATCCTCACAAATTCACTTTGTGGGTTGCGATTGCGAGTATCCTGATGATGTTTGCGGGATTGACAAGTGCCTTTATTGTAAAAAGTAACCTCGTGGGCTGGAGGGATATTGAAATGCCAAAGGTTTTTTGGGGCTCAACGGTTGTTATTCTGGCAAGCAGCCTGACGATACAAATGGCGTTGCGTTCTTTCAGGCAAAGAGACATGAAGACTTACCGGATCCTGATCGGTGCGACCTTTATTTTAGGGATCATTTTCGTCGCGTTGCAATGGGTAGGATTCACTGAGTTGTGGGAGGAACAAAAAATAACCTTTAAAGGGGTATCAGGAGCAGGGCAGTTCTTATATGTGATCTTTGGTTTGCATGCCTTGCACGTTATTGGCGGGGTAATAGTACTGATAGTGCTTTTTGCCAAAGCATTTTTAGGCAGTATAAAAACATATAGTTCAGTTCCGGTAGAAGTAGCAGCTACTTATTGGCATTTTGTAGATATACTATGGATTTACCTGCTGATATTTTTTATCGTAATAGGCTAAATCAAATCAGGATTGGAATTTTTTAATTTGGAATTTTAGAAATATGGAGACAACAGCTACAACGCATCAGACAAAATGGTGGAGTGGGGGTAAAAGCCCTTTCAACCTGGAATACGGAAAGTTGATGATGTGGTATTTTTTGATGAGTGATGCTTTTACATTCGGAGCCTTCCTGATCTCTTACGGAAGCATCCGCTTTAGCCAAAACTTCTGGCCGGATCCCAATGTCGTGTTCAATGCCTTTCCAGGAGCTGGTCATGCTAACCTACCGTTGGCTTTTGTGAGTGTAATGACATTTATTTTGATCATCAGTTCGGTTACTATGGTGCTGGCTGTACACGCAGGCCACAAGGGAGATAAACAAAGTGTTATTAAATGGCTGGCCTGGACTATAGTAGGCGGTCTCGCTTTTTTAGGGTGCCAGGCCTGGGAATGGCATCACCTGATTACCGGAGAACATGCTACGCTTATTGACGGACAGATACAATTCGTGGGTCAGACGACAGGAGTAAATCCCTGGGGTCAGGTTGTAGATCCTGCCGTAGTATCGGACGCATTGAAAAATTCTTCACAACATTCTCTCGCATTATTGATACATGAGCATGATCATTCAAAAACCCACGAACAATTGATGGGTATGCCTAAAGAACAGCTGATGGGTATGATCAATACCGCAGAATTGCATATCCGTGAAAAAGGCCCTGTTGCTTTTGGCGGTTATTTCTATGGTATCACGGGTTTCCACGGCTTCCACGTATTCTCTGGTGTGATCATCAATATCATTATGCTTATCATGACGCAGAAAGATGTGTTCCAAAAAAGAGGGCATTACCTAATGATCGAAAAAGCTGGTTTGTACTGGCACTTTGTAGACCTGGTATGGGTATTTGTATTCTTGTGTTTTTATTTGATTTAAAGGGAAATCCGGGTAAGAAATTTCAAATCCATTTTAGGGAATTTGTGATTTTATAAAATTGTAATTTGATTAAATATTATGGAGCATCAACATTCAGCAACCTACACTGAAATTACTGTTCATCATGAGCATCAATCCGATGAAGAGTTTAGAAAGAAGGTAAGGAAAACGACCATTCTTCTTTCTGTTATCACCGCTATTGAGTTGGCGATAGGCTTAACTATATATACAATTCACAAAGGAGAAAATCCAAGCCATTTGCTGGTGCTGATGTTTAAAGGAGTGGTTTGTATATTGACACTTGCAAAGGCTTATTATATTGTTTCCGTTTTTATGCACCTGGGTGATGAGATAAGAAATATGATCATGACCATAGTGGTGCCGCTTATGCTTTTTATCTGGTTTATCATTGCTTTTATCGTAGATGGTAACTCCTATAAAAACCTGCGAAATACATACGATCCGCATTTCAAAGAAACTACCATGCCGAAAGAACATCATGCTGAAAAGAGTGCACCTGAGGAGCTGAAACCAGGCAAACAATAAAATAGAATTAAAAAAAATTTACCGCTCCGGGCATCACCCGGAGCGGTTTAGTATAAGAGATTAGTGCTAATACAGGATAAATGATGCGTTGGTGAATAAGAAAGCTATGTATGCGCTGCTGATGGCAGCCCTGGTTCCGCTGCTTTGCTATTTTATTGTGAAGCGATATAGTGATTCCGCTATTGTGATGCCACGACATTACTTCGCTGATTCCCTCATTCCGAAAATGGAGAAAGGCAAAAGGGTTTTTGATACAGCCTGGCATAAGCTGGCTGATTTTTCATTGATTGATCAACAGGGTGACAGTGTTTCATGGGAAGGATTGAAAGGGAAAGTAGTAGTAGCTGATTTTTTCTTTACCCACTGTCCAACTATTTGCCCTGGTCTTACCCGCAATATGCAATTGCTGCAGCAATCTATAAACAACTCTCAACGTGTAGGTGATAAAACTCCGGATTTTCTGCACTTTCTTTCCTTTAGTATTGATCCGGAAAGAGATTCCGTACCCCGGTTAAAACAATGGGCGGACCGGTTCCAGGTAAACCCGGAACAGTGGTGGCTGCTAACCGGAGATAAAAAAAAGATATATGATTTAGCCATTAATGAAATGAAGTTGATTGCAGTAGATGGAAATGGAATCGATACCAGTTTTATTCATACAGATTTTTTTGTACTGATTGATACCAATCGCCACGTAAGAGGTTTTTATCATGGATTGGATTCAGCCTCGCTGAAGCAGTTATCAGGGGATATCATTTACCTTACCATGGAAAGAGATCCCAACAGTAAGAGTTTTTTCGCGGGAAAGCTTCAACTGATTGCCGTTGTCTTTCTTGTAGCGATATTGAGCGTGGGCCTGTTACTATTCTTTATCAGAAAAAGGTAAAATTATGCTGAACCCTGTATTGAAAAAAAATGATAAGATAGCAGGCTGGTTAATTATCACGTTTTCGGTTATTGTCTTCAGTGCGGTAATCTTATTGAGCAGAATAAAACTCGGGGTTGATCCCGGTTTTAATGTTCATATTTTCGCTCTGTTCAATGCTCTTATTAATTCCGTAATAGCTGTACTGTTGGTGCTGGCGTTGCTGGCGGTAAAAAAGAAAAAATATAAGACGCACAAAAGGCTAATGCTGACAGCTATGCTGCTGTCGATTCTTTTTTTGCTGAGCTATATCTGTCATCATCTTTTGGCAGGTGATACCCGTTTTGGTGATATTGATCATAATGGCATATTAAGTGAGGCGGAAAAAACAACTGCCGGATCGCTTCGTATTATTTATTATATCATTCTCGGTACGCATATTCCATTAGCGGGCATTATCCTTCCCTTTATTTTGTTTGCAGCCTATCGGGCTCTCATAGGTGAATATTCCAAACATAAAAAGCTGGCCCGCATTACCTGGCCGGTTTGGTTTTATGTTGCGGTGACGGGGGTTATTGTTTATGTATTGATCAGTCCTTATTATTGAGATATTCACCATGAGCTTTAATTTCGACAAAGCCAAATAGGCAAGGATCCCGGCGCACATATATTCTTTGTAGCTATCGAACTAATCAGAGACAATTTTTATTTTTTATTGTTGACGAAACATAGCGCCATTATTTCACCACTGTTACCGGTAAAATAATTGTTTAAATTACAGCACTGATTTTTATAAAGCAGTTAAACCATGCTCAACAGACGTGAACTATTAAAGTTATCAATCACCGCTACTGCCACCGCCCTTTTGCCAGGTACAAGCATTGCTGCAGATACAATAGTGAAAGGCCCTTTCCGCTTTTGTCTTAATACCAGTACAATCAGCGGTCAAAAAACAGGCTTGTTAAATACAATCGAAATAGCGGCCAAAGCGGGTTATGACGGCATGGAGCTTTGGATAAATGATATTAAAGATTATATCAAACAGGGTAATAGTATTGAGTCCCTGGCGAAATTTATCTCATCAAAAGGTATTGCAATAGAGAATCTCATCAGCTTTACAGCGTGGATGGTAGATGATGATATTAAACGCAAAGCGGCGCTGGTAGAATTAGAGGAAGAAATGAAAATGATGGTAGTGTTGGGTTGCCATCGCATAGCTGCGCCACCTGCCGGCGTAGAAAAAGACAAGCCATTGGATTTTCAGAAAGTAGGCGCCCGGTATCATGAGATATTGGAACTTGGAAGAAAATATAACGTCATGCCGCTGCTGGAATTTTGGGGAGCTTCCGGAACTTTGTACAATTTTGGCCAGGCCCTTGCAATTGCCGCCGCCGCCAATGACCCCGATGCCAGTGTATTGCCGGATGTTTACCATTTGTTTCGCGGAGGATCTGGCTTCGAAGGATTAAAATTGGTAAGCGGGAAAACAATTGAAGTCATACACATGAACGATTATCCCGCCTCTAAACCGGTGAATGAACAAACGGATGCCGACAGGGTGTACCCGGGCGATGGTGCTGCTCCAATAAGGCAGGTGTTGCGTGATCTAAAAGCAATGGGAGACACCAAAGTACTTTCTTTGGAACTTTTTAATAGGACCTATTGGACACAAGATGCATTGTTGGTAGCCAGCACAGGATTACAGAAAATGAAATCACTGGTGAATGAGGTCATGTGAAGATGAATCTAATAAATATCTTTTATTGAATAGCAGTAGCCGATTCAACGGATAGTTTCACATCTCCAATTTTAGAAGGGGCCTTTACTTTAAGTTTATATTGAATGGTATTTCCAGCGCCGAGGTATTTGTATAACGGGTAACGATCCGTTTCCATTGTTGTATTTGTTTTTGATATCCAGGTCACCAGCAATACGGGATCTTTGAAGTTAGTGGAAGGAGCTGTATTCTGTAATGTGCCTTCCAAAACTGTTTCACCGATCAGGTTTTTGTGCCACTTCATTTTTACTTTTAAATAACTGATCGGTTTGACGGGTTCTTTTTTCCTGATTTCTTCTTTTAATTTTACCGGAGTTTTTGCAGGCGTAGTGATTGTTTGATTAACAACCGGCTTGTCACTTTCTGATTGCTGCAATTTGATAATAAGATAGGCTGCTCCTATTAAAGCTAATACCGCTAGGAATGTTTTCCATTTTTTTCCTGTGACATCTGTTTTTTCGGTAATCGTTTCGGCGGGTACCCGTTGTTGATCTTCCTGGTGGATATAGTAGCTTTTCATAGTCGTGATTTCAAATGGCTGAATTTGCAACACACAAAATATTAGAAATACACAAATAATGCAAGTGTAAATTTTCACGGAAACTCCGTAGATGCTCTTTTCTTTTGCTACCGGAGCATTTGCCGGGATGTGGTTACCCCAAAAGAGGGTCGTATTGATGATGAAAGATCCGGGCTGTAGTTAACAGTTTCGTAAATTTATTTATCAGTCGTTATTATTCTGGTCAAATTTTTCTATGAAAGAAACAGTATTGGATGTTATAGTGATAGGTGCCGGTTTTGCGGGTCTTTCGGCCAGCTATCACCTGAAAAAATATGGCTTGAGCCATCTTGTTTTTGAAAGAGGAAAAATTGGGGAATCATGGCGTTCGCAACGATGGGATGCTTTCCGGCTAAATTCAACCAACCGGTTAAATGTGTTGCCTGGTATGATCTGTGACGAGGAGAATGCGGAACTATTCCCCGCGGCAACGGCCTTTGTCTCTTCCATGGAACAATATGTATCCGCCTGCGAACTACCGGTTCAGGAGAATTCAAAAGTAATTTCTATTGAAAAGAAGGGAGAATTTTTTGACGTTGCCGTACTGTCAAATAATGTCACCAATAGTTATTACTGTAAGCAGGTTATTATTGCTTCAGGAGCTTCGAATGAAATTAAAATCCCTTCCTTTTCTAAAAATCTTTCACCGGAAATAAAGCAATTGCACACCAGTGAGTATCGGAATGCCGGTGAATTGCCTGCGGGAGCTGTATTGGTAGCAGGCAGTGCGCAATCAGGTGTGCAAATTGCAGCCGACTTGCTTGCAGCCGGAAGAAAAGTTTGGCTTTCTACGAGTAAGGTTGCAAGGATACCCCGATGGTATCGGGGTAAGGATATTTTTTATTGGCTGATCGATACAAAGGTTTATGATACCAGGGCGGAAGAAGTATCCGATCCAACAATACTGGAATCCAGGAATCCGCAGATTTCAGGAACGGGAACAGGCAAGGACACTGTAAGCCTCCAGCAGCTGGCAAAAAAAGGAGCGATCATTTTAGGGAAGATGGATAATGCGGATCAACAAAATATATTCTTTCAAACTAATGCCGCGATGCATGTAAAATTTGCCGACATATATTCACAGAAAATAAAAAAGATGATTGATGATTTTATTTTCAAAAATGGATTAACAGCGCCGGTTCCTCATTATGATGAAGCTGACAGGCCGGATACCGAAGCCGCCTGCGCCAGTGCGATAACGTCCTTAAATTTGCGGAAGGATAATATCAGTTCCATAATATGGACTACCGGTTTTAATTCAGATCTCAGCTACATTAAGCTGCCTGTTTTTAATGATAAAGGTAAACTGGTTCATCATGATGGAATAGCCGCTGTACCCGGTCTTTATTTTATCGGTTATCCCTGGCAGCGCAGCCACAAATCAACTATTCTTTTTGGGATATTAGAAGATGCGGCGTTTGTAACGGATAAAGTATATAATGATTCGAAAAAAATATTACATCAGCCCCAACTTTAATATAATTACGGGTATACGGGTTCCCAAATGTTAACTTCTCTCCGCGCAGTGCGGGTTAGCAACTAATTTTTCCCGATAGATGCCGTTACGATCTCATTATTGCATTGAGGAAAAATAAAGAGAGTTCAAAGACCCCTGAAATTATCCGTGGTATTCAACAAGGCAGGAAGAAGCAGGTGCCTGGAGCTTGATACAATAAAACTCATTTGGCTGTAGCATTTATCAGGCACATTATCTTCATCTTCTTTTGTCACTGAATTATGTGAGGAAACGCAAAATAGCTTTCGAATACGATCTTAAATGTTACACTCATTTTTTACTTTACATTTATGCTATCTAAACGAATTCAGATGCAAAGAAGAAAATTTATTCAGTTGGGAGGTATGAGTGCAGCAGGAGCTTCTTTAGTTCCCTCTTCTCTTTCCTCTTTATTCAGGAGTGACATCCCTTTAAAAGAGCCTGCTAAAATGGCGGTGCAGCTTTATTCCGTGAGAAAGGAAATGGAAAAAGATATGAAGGGTACGTTGAAACGTATTGCTGATATTGGATTTGAAGCGGTAGAAACTGCATTCTGGCCTAAGGATGTTTCCGTAAAACAGGCCGGGCAATATTTGAAAGATGCAGGGCTGTCGGTATGTTCAGCGCATATTGAATTACCAATAGGTGATCAAAAAGCCGCATTTCTTGAAACGGCGAAAGAGTTTGGATGTAAAAAAATGATATGGCATGGCTGGCCGGAAGATATACGCTATGGCTCATTGGCTGGCACCAGGCAACTCGTGGCTATTTATAATGAAGCCAATCGTTTTGCCAAAGCAAATGGCCTGCGGTTTGGCCTTCATAATCATTGGTGGGAATATCGCAATAAAGCGGGGAGCCGTTTTGTTTACGAAGTGTTGTTAGAATCACTTGCTCCGGATATCTTTTTTGAAATCGATACCTACTGGGTAAAAGTAGCCGGTCATAATCCGGCAGACATCGTCAGGAAATTTGGAAAGCGGGCGCCAATGTTGCATATTAAAGACGGCCCTGCTATATGGCGGGAATCTCTAGCGGATGACAATCCCGATCCGATGGTAGCCGTGGGTAAAGGAACACAGAATTTTCCGGCTATAGTAAAAGCAGCTAACGGAAATACAGAGTGGATGGTTGTAGAAATGGATAAAACCGAAACGGATGTTTTTGAAGCCTTACAGGAAAGCTACGATTACCTGGTCAAAAACGGCATGGCTAAAGGCAGGAGACCCGCCTGACCTTCTTTCAAGCAAAACCAGGAGGAGCCGGCAAATAACACCATAACAAGATCGGTATATGAAACGAATTGTATTTATTAAAAATGCAGCCGCTGTTTCAGCAGCCATGATTTTAAAACCGGGAATCGTTTTTGGATCAAAAGCAAACTCTGCCATCAGGATAGGGATCATTGGTTGCGGCAATAGGGGTACAGCCGTTATTTCCTCCATGTCGAAGTACACCAATATCAACATTATCGCGATGGCTGACCTGTTTGAAGATAAGGTGAAAATAATAGCTCCTAAATTAGAGGAGCTAAATGCAGCAAAAGGATTTCCTGCAATTACTGCGTCCCATATTTTCCAGGGCTCAAAAGCATACTTAAAACTACTGGCGCTAAAAGATCTGGATGCGGTGTTGATCTCATCACCAGCCTATACTCATCCAACATTTTTGGAAGCAGCTGTCGTTGCGGGAAAACATGTGTATTGTGAAAAACCGGTGGCTACGGATGCCGCGGGATGTAAAAGAGTTCAAAAGGTTGGAGAGGGATTGAACGGAAAATTAAGTGTGGTGATCGGCTTCCAAATCAGGTATGCCACACCGTATGTTGAAATGGTGAAAAGAATTCAGCAGGCAGATATCGGCGAACTCATCAATGCGCAACTTTATTATTTCTCCTCCGGTACCAAAATACACGATTTTAAAAATGTTGTTGATGATGAATTTCGGATTCGTAATCATTATCATTTTCATGCATTGTCGGGAGGCATATTATTAGACCAGGGCATTCATATGCTGGATGTTTGCAATTGGGCGCTTAAATCCGACCCTGTAAAAGCAGTGGGTACAGGTGGAAATAAAGGTGGCCCGGATGTGGGTGATGCATGGAACAATTATGAGATACTTTACCAATACCCCGGTGATGTAAAGGTGAGTTTTCATTCGACTCAGGTAGGGCCAAGCTTTGGTGATGTTTGCTGCAGGTTCATCGGTACAAAAGGGATGGCAGAAGCACATTACAGCGGAGGTGTATTTATCAAAGGCGACAATCAATGGGATTCGGGTATAGCTAAATCGGGTAGCGAACTTACTCCGCAGCAACAGGCCGCCGGTGTATTCCTTTCATCCCTCTACGACGCTGATGCAAACAAGGAGAAAGCTTTTATAAATAGTATAGAAACGGGCAATCACCTGAATGAAACTGCTTCAGGGGCAGCGTCAACGCTTACTGCCATACTGGGTAGGGAAGCTGCAGCCAGCGGAAAGGAGATGAACTGGGACAACATATTTTCTTCATCCCAACAGCTTGATCCCAAACTTAACCTGGCACAGTTTGATAAATAACCCGGCGTAGTATTATCTAAGAGTCCAACTGTAAATACCAGGGTTGTTCAGCACGAACCGGGAATTCATAACCGATAAGCACATAGTAAAATCTTTTATCGTCTTCATATCCCTTCCATACAGAACAATAGGGGAAATTTTCGCTTCTGCCTTTTTTGAACTAATGCCCCGATCCATCTTGGGAAATGTCATCTTGTTTATAATGCCTGCGCATTATTTTTCTTATTTCTTTAAAGAGCTCTTTTTATTTTTTCTCCTGCTTTTATCACCGGTAAACACACCTTCAATCATAATAATGTCCACCGAATCAAAAGAATTGTTGGTTAACGAGTCACGGAAAACAGTCCTCCTGAACAATAATTTTACTGGCAGGGAGTCAGGGAAAGGAAAACGATTTTTAATTCCCGTTTTGAAACTTGAATAATACCCTCTTTTTCCTGCAGAGTCTACCTAAAAAGGGGTGTTCACGAATGTAGTAGAACCATTTTGGCAAAATCATCTTTAAGTGGCACGCCGGCAAAAAAATGTTCAAGCGTTTCGATATTATCTTTTTCCTGTGCCGGAGCTATGTACGAATACAGGGTTAGTAAAAGCAGAAAACAGATTCTTTCCAGCATACTTAAGTGTATGGTTCCGCCGGTGTCTATACCATTTCTGCCCCGAAATGATTTCATACTTTTCAATATAGGATTAAAATTCATCTGTCAAAATACTTCCTTCCATTGCGGGTATTTTTACAACAGGCACTGACCGGCATTATTTCTTTTTCATCTTATCATAAACATCCAATATGGCTTGCTTAATGGCCGGCCACTCATATTGGGCAAGTAAATGTTTTCTGCCTTTTAAGAATTTGATTTCAAGCGAAGGAGTATTTATTAAATGCTCTCTGGCAAAACCGGCGTTGGAAGTATCTACAATATCATCGTCAGCACCCTGGAGATAATAAACAGGAACACGTATGTTTTTCCAGTACGGAAGCATTTTCTCTAATTCTTCCCTGTGGTGTACTTTCTCAGTGTTGGCTGATCGGAATATACGTGGAATAAACCAACGTATAGACCAATGCTCGATAATAGGAGTGATACCGAAATAAGTCTCCCTGCCAGGGGCAATGGCCGGTCCTGTTAATACTAAACCATCCACCAGTTCAGGGTGATCCATCGCCAACCGGCTGGCAACCGATGCTCCATAGGAACTGCCGACAATGATGATCGGGTGTTTTGCTTTGTTCAGGCTGTCAAGCAGCGGGCGGATCATTTCAGCCTGCCGTTGTATAGAGGGTTCGGGATCACCCAAACCTGAATAACCATAGCCGGGGCGATCAACCGCATACATCCTGAAATGGCCCTGCAAGGAGCTGTCTTTATAACGACGGCCATAATAACTGATGGAACCTGGTGAACCATGAAGGAATAATAAGGTTGGAAGACTATCATTGCCTGCGGCAACATATCTTAACCTCCGGCCATGCGTAGTATAATAATGTATACTCGCATCAACTTTCTCTTCTGCGAATATTTTGTTCAGTTCTTCATCCGATCTTCGGAACTGGTAATAATGATCAAATACCAGGCAGGCAATGATAATGGTACCTATGGTTATGATCAATGTTCGTAGTAAGCGGCGCACCCACCTTCCTTTCCGTTTTTGCATAGATAAAATGTAAAATTAATGAGTGGACTTGGTCCATCCTCGTTAATGATGTGATCAGCCATCAATAAACTACTATTCATTTCCTTTGGGAGTGACTTCACCTGGATAGGACAATAAAAAAGATCACTGCTTTTGGCAATGACCTTTTAAAAAAATTCTTTCTACTGGACGGTAAAAAAGTGAGAAGTTGACTGGTATTGGATTTTGTTTGGTTTATTCAGGATTTTGGATCGGCTCTTCAGGATGATATTGGATAAATGAATCACTCAACTTCTGATACAAACATAAGCCGCTGGCGGTTGCCCGGCAAGAGAAAATATACCAGCTTTTTGCTGAAAATTTACGTAAGTAACACGGAGGTTTAAAAGATAATGTCTTCCACCCGCATTAATAACTGCCTATCAGGAAGGAGTTTGTATGTAGTTAATGCCTGGCTTTTAGTCATCTGACAGGTATGGCGCTCCATTAGCTGCAGATATCTGACCGGTTGCCAACTATCGTAAAATGAATGTAACCAGGGTACAGTCTCCTGCTAATGAGAAATATCAAAACCCAGGATGACACAAATCAGCGATTAAATTTTTTTAGCCGGGTACTTTAGTGGCTTTCATAACCAAAAAAACTGTAAATGATAACTACTGTTTCTGTTCCGGTAAACCGAAACTCACTATCTCTTTTGCGTATTAGCATTGGTATTATTTATCTGTGGTTTGGAATATTAAAATTTTTCCATGGATATAGCCCGGCAGAAGACCTTGCTATAAACACTGTTAATAAACTTACTTTCGGTTTAATACCGCAATCACTGAGTATTGTTTTACTGGCTGTATGGGAATGTGCGCTTGGCGTTTTGCTGGTAAGCGGAAAATGGTTACGCACTGCATTAATATTATTATTCGTTCATATGGCCTGTACGTTTACACCGTTGTTATTTTTTCCGTCGGTATCTTTTAAATACGCACCGTATGGTTTTACACTTGTTGGTCAGTACATCATGAAAAATATCATTATTATCTGTGCGGCTTTGGTAATGTGGCCTCAAAGAACAACTCAGTCTAAAGTTTAGGCGGCTTAGCTGATGGTTTATTTATCCCCGCAGCAATTGGCAAGATTGCTGCATCGGTGCTTTGTCGGGGCCGGATAGAGAGGAAAGCCGGGTAATGCATCGCCCACTTTAGATATGTAGTTTGATAAGTACCCGATGCCAATTGAAATAGTTTCGTTTCCCCGTATTCGTTAAATTGCCAGATAATCTGCTTGCTATGCCACGTACAAAGATCGCCGGAATCGGCATGTATGTTCCACAAAACGTGGTAACAAATAATGACCTGTTGAAGTATATGGATACCAGTGACGAATGGATACAGGAAAGAACAGGTATTAAAGAAAGAAGATATGCCAATCGCACAGGCGAGACCACTACTACGATGGGTGTTGAAGCAAGCAAGATTGCCATCGAACGTGCCGGTATCACTCCGCAGGATGTCGATTTTATTATTTTCGCTACGCTTTCACCAGACTATTATTTCCCCGGTTGTGGTGTGTTGTTGCAGCGTGCTATGAAGATGAAAGAAATCGGCGCCCTCGATGTTCGCAACCAATGCAGTGGGTTTGTATATGCTTTCAGTATCGGTGATCAGTTTATAAAAACAGGTATGTATAAAAACATCCTGGTGGTCGGCAGCGAAAAACATTCTTTCGGTCTTGACTTTAGTACCCGCGGCAGAAATATTTCTGTCATCTTTGGTGATGGAGCAGGTGCTGTTGTATTGCAACCCAGCGATAAAGAAAACCAGGGGATCCTCAGTACACATTTACATAGCGATGGTGAAAGCGCGGAGATATTGGCTATGTACAATCCTGGTACACATGCCAATCATTGGATGGCTGAGCCGGTAGCTGATTTTAATAATGCTGAAGCAGGCGATATGTTTATGAGTCATGCGATGATTGACAAGGCTCAAAATTTTCCAAACATGGATGGACCATCCGTTTTTAAGAAAGCCGTGGTGAAATTTCCCGAAGTGATTATGGAAGCGTTAGCTGCGAACGGGCTTCAACCTTCAGATATAAATATGCTCATTCCTCACCAGGCCAATTTGCGCATCGCTCAATTTGTACAACAGAAATTGGGTTTAAGGAATGACCAGGTTTATAATAATATTGATAAATACGGTAATACCACGGCCGCATCCGTACCAATTGCTCTTTGCGAAGCATGGGAACAGGGAAAAATAAAAGAAGGAAACCTGGTTTGCCTGGCTGCTTTTGGTAGTGGGTTTACATGGGGAAGTGCTTTGCTGCGATGGTAGGTCCAATCTTCTTTGGTACTCTGAATACAACAATTCATATACGAGGAGTACATTTGCAATCCTGACTTAAAATAAAGAATGCTCCAACGTATTATTTACATCATCAATCCTATCGCAGGAACAAGAACCAAAAAGGATCTGCAGCAATTCATCCAGGAAAAGACAAAAGAAAAAAAGATACCCTTCCACATATTTCCCTCGGTGGCCAGCGGTGATTATTCTTTTCTTCAATCCATTATTAACGAAGAAAGGATTACCGATGTGGTAATTGCGGGCGGCGATGGAACTGTTAGCCAGGTAGTGAGCAGTTTGATGAAGGAAGATGTAAACTTCGGTATTATTCCTTGCGGCTCCGGAAATGGACTAGCCCTGGCCGCCAAAATTTCCAAACAACCGGCCAAAGCGCTGGATGTTATTTTTAATGGTAAAGCTTCCGCTATTGATGGTTTTTATGTCAACAAGCAATTTGCCTGCATGCTTTGCGGAATAGGCTTTGATGCTAAAGTGGCGCATGAATTCGCTCAGCAACCGAAAAGAGGTTTAAAAACCTATGCCTCACTGGTAAGTAAGAATTTTTTTTCCATTACACCGTATGACTTTATTATTGAAAGCAACGGGCTGGAATTTTCAACCGAAGCTTTTTTTATCAGCATAGCGAACAGTAATCAATTCGGGAATAACTTTACTATCGCACCTAAGGCCTTGCTTTCTGATGGGTTGCTGGATATAGTAATAGTTAAAAAGGCCGCTAAACCGGTTTTATTGTATAATCTCGTCAAACAGATTTTTGCAGGAAAACTCAAAACGGTTGAAACATCATTGGATCTTCCCATTATTTATTTTCAAACAAAAAAGATATCTATCAAGAACCTCAGCAATGCGCCTTTGCATATTGATGGAGATCCGGCAGAAACACCAGAGGAATTAAAAATTGAGATTCGGAAAAAATGCTTCCGTCTTATACAGCCAGTGTAGCAGTTAATAAATGCCCTGTATTACCTGTTTTCTACTTACTGGCTCCTAACAATTTTTTTAGCTGTTCAAAACTTTGTGCATTGGCCGGAGAATTAACCGACGAAATGATATCTCTTTTTTCCCGCTTGCTGAGATGAAAATTCAGCGCCGCCTTATTTTCAGTATTATCAGAAGCATACTGAAATAAAATCTTGTGTACCGTTCTTCCGGGATGTTCGGCATAATAACTAAGCATATCATTTTGGAAATATTCCATCATCTTAAACCAGTTGTGCTGCAGCAGTAAAAACGGTTTGGTAGCATGATCGGTAATATCATCCGACATATAAGGATATTCCCATCCGCCAGGACTGCGGTCTCTTATCTGTATGATCAATACGCCACCTGTATTTTCCTTTATCCAATCATCAAAAGCTTCAAGAAAACGTAAAGAAGTTTCCTGTCCGTAATTGTCACGCAGACCAGCATCCATTACATCAATAACCGGGTTCGAAGGAAGCCATACATTGGGCAATACTATTGGAAAAGTTGCATTCATCCGCATAGCCGTAAGTATCCGCAGATTGAAAGGGTTCTGTTTGGCAAAAAAAGAAGCGAAGTCTATTACATCAGGATCCATAACGGGAATACGGGTAGTGTCCTGCCAGCCCTGCATCATAAAGCTTACAGGCTGCGTACTGATGATCATTTTGCGACTGTCTCTTGTCACTACCGAGTTATAAAAGATCAGTGGGATATTAGCCGCTTTTTCATCTTCTGCATAATCCTTGAGTTGTTTATCAAGAAAACCTCTTGTATTCATACTCAGCTTTTGCTCAAAAGCATAACCCCGGTCTTTTACATAAGTATAATCATTTACTTTAAATTTCTGTGCAGGTGCAATCAGGTCTCTGGCTACGAAAGATGAAAATAAAGGATTCAATACATCACTGGCAATATCATCAACATATTTCGCATCCTGGACGTTGATGTTTTTGCCTTTTTCACGTTGGAGATATAATTCCCTGAAATAAGTAGCGCCGACCATACCGCCGGAAGCTCCCGTCACGAGGAAGATCTTCTTCATAATACTGCCATGGGTAAGGCTGTCGAGGTGTTGCAGCATACTCATGGTAAACGTAGCGCTGCGATGCCCGCCCCCACTTGTATTCAGAAGCACTAATAACGGCTTAGCGCTATCCTGGTTTTTTTTCCAGTTATCCAAAATGCTGATCATATTCCGCCTGTCAGTATCTACTTTTTCTTTTGTACACAATGCCATCAACCCTTCCCGGGTATAGTGAGGTCTGTCCGCTTTGTTCTGGTAATTAATACCATAGGCTTTGTTACGGGGATCTATCCATTCCTGCTTATAAAAAAAATTAAGCATCAGTAGCAATGCGATTAAATATGGGATACTCCAGCTTTGCAGGAAATAAGAGAAGGCGCCGGCTACTCCGATAAGAATAGAAAAAAAGATAGCGATACTTGCTGCGGCAGGTATTTGAAAAAAAGGAGAGTCAAGAAAAAAACCAATAGTTACCAGGAAAATAAAAGAAATAAAGACGGAAATAATGGCAGCGAAATGGTGACGTTTAAAAAGTGATTCGATAAACTCAGGCGTATAATGCCGTACATCCCGGGTGGGCCGGAGTTTTCTTGGGGAGTCGAAATACCAATCTACTTTTATCAGGCTTTCATGATACCACGCTTCCTTTCCCGGACGGAGATGATTTATATAATCTACCGGGTTACTCATAAGCGGCATCATCTGTCGCAGGATAGAACGATCGGCACGAAAAAAATAAATAAACGAAATAGCCAGTATTAAAATAAGTCCGCAAAAAAAACCACCTGCTAAAAAAAGAATCTCCACATTACTGATAAGTTCTTTGTACCGGGTAAACTCATAGGCTCTGAAAAAATAAAAAAGTATAAAAAGAATGGGGATAACAGAATTGTTAATACAATACTTCAAAAAGGGGTTGGTAGTAGCTGCCAGGAACTTGAAATGTTTGCTAAACAAAACAAAGGTGCTGATATTCCAGCTCATGATGAACATGCCAATGGAAATACCAACCAGGGCAGCGCTGATCGAGTTAACGTTACCAAGATATTCAGGCGCCAGGAACAATGAATCGGCGCCAAATGTATCCATGAAGCTTCCGTTTATGACAGCAAACATCACAAACCAAAAAAGCAGCAGCACCTGGTACTTCCTGAAATGCAGGAACAGCAGTTGTACAGGGAAAGAATAATAAAAACCTCTAAGCCATGCTTTCATGAATAAGGTAGCTGGTGATATTTAAAAATACTATTTAATACCAGCAATGCAAACAGGTTGACCGTGTTTATATTAGGAGATTTTAGCGCCCCTGATGATATAAAACATCCACAACAGGGATAGTAGTAACAGCATGGCAACAAACTGGTGAGCAACGGCCAGCCAAAGAAAACTATTTGCATTTACAGCGGATAATACCGTTAACACCCCCAAGATCACCTGTAGCAAAACAAGGAGAAAAGGCCATGTTTTTGTTTGTTGAAAGATGGTACTGCCCTTTATTTTAAAAGCCTTCCAGGTCCAGATACACAGGAGAACCGATATAAGATAAGCCAGGTTTCGGTGAATAAAATGAATGACCAGCGGATGATCCACTAAAAAACTAATACCTGTAAACTGCCGTCCGCCAAAAGAAGAAATATTATCCGGCCACCATACACCATTAATTGTGGGCCAGGTAGGCGCCGTAGTTGCCGCTTTTGATCCAGCCATAAAAGCTCCATAAATTAACTGCAGAGTCAGCAATGCTATCAACCACGCTGTAAAACTTCTTAACGAAGGGTTGAATGTAAACCGATGTGCCGGTATTAAAATTTTCAATGCAAACCAGAGAGTATAACATAAAAGTCCCAGTGCTAAAATAAAATGAATCGCCAGTTTGTAATGACTTACATACAGTAATTCTGAGTCTTCTAACCCGCTTTTCACCATGATCCAACCCACCAAACCCTGCAAAGCGCCTAATAAGAAAAGAATAAGCAGTGGCCGGATCATTTCCTTTTTAAATCTTTTCTGAATAATAAAAATGATGAACGGAATAATGAACACAACACCAATTAATCTTGCCCATAAACGGTGAAACCACTCCCAGAAAAAAATGAATTTAAAATCAACTAAAGAAAAGTGTGAGTTCAGGTATTTGTATTGAGCTATCTGCTTATATTTTTCAAAAGCAATATTCCAGTCCTGTTCATTCATTGGAGGTAAGGCGCCCATGATGGGTTTCCATTCCGTGATGGAAAGACCCGAACCGGTAAGCCGGGTAATTCCTCCCAGTAATACCTGCACGACGATCATAAAGACGCCTGTCAACAGCCAGATGGCCACGGGTTTTGAGGAACGGGTTTGCTGCAGTTCAGTTGCCATAGCGGGAACAAAGGTAGCCGTGGACAACGGGAGGCAATGATTTTGTGGAATAAATATTTAAAGCTTCTGTAGTTTGATAAAACAGGCAATTCATTTTTCGATTTATATTGCACCCAATGTTGAAATCGTTTTACCAGGATGAATTAATTGAAGCAGGTTGTGATGAAGCGGGTCGTGGTTGTTATGCCGGACCAGTTTTTGCCGCGGCGGTTATACTACCCAGAGATTTTGCCCATCCTTTCCTTGACGATTCAAAAAAACTTTCGGCGGAGCAACGCGATGAACTGCGTCCGCTTATTGAAAGAGAAGCCATTTCTTTTGCTGTCGCTTCGGTGGATAATGATGAAATTGATATGATCAATATTTTAAAAGCATCCTTCAAAGCAATGCATTTGGCGATTGATCAACTGCGGCAACAGCCACAGTTGCTGCTGATTGATGGAAATCGTTTTACCGCTTATCGGAAAACTCCGCATCATTGTATTATTAAAGGTGATGGAGAATATGCAAGCATTGCCGCGGCCAGTGTTCTGGCCAAAACATACCGGGATGAGTATATGCAGCAACTGCATGATGAATTTCCTGTTTATCACTGGAAAAATAATAAAGGGTACGGGACGGAAGCTCACCGGAATGCCATTACAGAACATGGCTTATGCAAATACCATCGTAAAAGCTTTCGGCTGTTGCCGGAACAGTACGAGCTGTTTGATTAAACCATTAATTTCTACAAGAATAAATGGTTATAAGTACTTATAAAGTAGCTACAATTTTATAGCAAATACCTTCTTAAACAACAAACAATATGCGAAAAACCTATGGTTTGATCAATTCATAGGTTATGGTCAAAAGCAATGTTCCGGTACCAGAATCATATTGCTTACTTTCAGTTACATACCCATCGGCATTAAAAGTGTATTGATAATCGTATATCTTGTTGTAGGCTTGCTTATCCCAATCTGTGAAAGTGAGTTTACTCTTGTGAAAATTGTTTTTTGAATGCAGGTGACCGGCAGAAGGAGGCGCTTCATTGATAATAGGCTTATCATCATGGTCAAGCCACTCTTCAATATAATTTTGCGTGGGGTCACTAGTAAATTCAGCTATTTTTTTTATAATATTTCCCGCATTGTCCAGCGTGGCGGTATATTTTACCAATCCCGCATAGTCTTCAATAACGGTATTTCCATTGTAGGTGTAGATACTGGTTCCGGACGGGTTCGTATTAACAAAAGTCTTTCTTGTAATCAGTCGGTCCTGTAAATCGTAAATATATTCCTCGTCGTATATATTCGGATTGCCCGTTGAAATATTCCTTGTAGTGATCAATTTACCTTCTACGTCATAGGAATAGGTTATAGAGGAGGAACTGGCAGTGGCAGTGGCGGGAAAAAAATATTGCCTTTCGGTTGCCTGTGCTTTCGCATTAAAAGAGTATAAATATTTATAAGTAACAGACGCTGATGCAACATGTGTAGCACTTTTTATTACATACGCTGGTAGGGCAGGTTCGTCGGGTGGGACTTCTGTTGTATTATTTTTTTTACAGGAAACTAATAAGATCAATCCGAGTCCTGCGGCAACGATAGATTGATAGGCCATAAGAAAAGGTTTTGGATTAATAATTTCAGAAGGGTTTTTTATTCCCCAACCGTCTTAAAACTACAAAAAATAATGAAAAAGAGTTAGTTCTATAACCTGGCTATTTAACCATTCCATTTTCCGGCTCCCTGCCTTATTACTTCATACTCTTCTTTTGTGCAGTCAATAACTGTTGATGGTTCAATGCCGCCAATTCCCCCATCAATCACCATATCCACTTCATTCATAAAATTTTCATACATAATTTCCGGATCGGTATAATCTTCCACCATTTCGCCGGGTAAAGAAGCACTAAGAATGGGCCGGCCCAATTCATTGATAATAGCCTGTGCAATTTTATTATCCGGTATCCGAAGGCCAATCGTGTCTTTTTTACTCTGCAGAATTTTCGGTACCATTTTACTCGCCGGAAGGATAAACGTGTAGGGGCCTGGCAAGTATTCTTTTAAAAGCCGGTAGGTGGCTGTTGTAAGTTGTTTGGCATAATCGCTTAGATGACTAAGGTCGGAACAAATAAAAGAAAGCTGCGCTTTTTTGGGATCCACATTTTTTATCCGGCATACCCTTTCAATGGCCTTGTGCTGCAGGATATCACAGCCCAAACCATAAATGGTATCGGTAGGGTAAATAATAATGCCACCCCGTTGTAAGCACTCAACGGCCGTTTTTATTTGCCGGGGTTGCGGATTTTCAGGGTGAATGTGCAGTAACATAACCTGAAATTACTGATTAACAGGTTAATTTTTCGCTGGTTCAGACTATAAACTACCGGTGTTTTTATAAATAGATTTATGTGAATTGCCAATCAGCCGATAATATTTAATTTCCGGTAATTTTATCTTTGTTAAAACGTCACTGTTATGCAGCTTAAACCGGTTACTACGGTAGACACGATTGAGCCATGTGATTTTAAAAAAGAGTTTTATTTGCCGGGTGTTCCGGTGGTGATCAAAAACCTATCAAAAGAATGGCGAGCATATAACAAATGGAACTGGGATTATTTCAAACAATTAGTCGGGGATAAGAAAGTGCCCTTGTATAACAATGTGAAAAGCGATGCTTATACGCCGATCAATAAAGCGGACGATTATAAAACATTTGGCGAGTATATTGACATGATCAGCAAAGGCCCCGCAGGCTGGCGGATTTTTTTGTTCAACATCTTCGATCATGCACCGCAACTGATCAATGATTTTACATGGCCTGAGCATTTAATTAAAGGATTTGTCAAAAAATACCGATGCTTTTTACAGGGGGTGCTACCAGCGTTACTCATATGCATTTTGATATTGACCTGTCGCATATCCTGCATACCCAGTTTGGCGGCAGAAAAAGAGTACTGATGTTTCCGTTCAAAGTACAACATAAACTTTACCGCAAGCCATTTGAAGTATTAAGCCTTGTTGATTTTTCGCATTACTATGAAATGAATGGATCACCCGACTATGAAAAATTTCCTGCATTAAAACTGGCAGAAGGATTCGATTTTATTTTAGAAGCCGGAGATACGTTGTTTATGCCGGCCGGTTACTGGCATCATATGGAATATTTGGAAAGCGGTTTTGCTATGAGCTTGCGGGCCTTACATCCGATGCGTAGCGGTAAGCTTAAAGGAGCCTGGAATTTATTTGGCATGCGAACCATTGATACGGTTATGAAAAAGACAATACCGAAGTGGTGGTATGAGAACAAAAAAGGAGAAGATTTTTAAAAATGCGGAGAGGGAAATAGCGAGTACCGGATAATTTGATGCAGAGAAATGCGTTAGTCCTTTTAAAGTCACATGCGTAGAGTTCTAATTCTGCTTATTTATTTCTTGTCAAATAAACAAACTGCTTTTTTACAAAATGTTTCAATTTCAATTGACTGGCCTCCTTCAGATTTTGCCTACGTTGGAGCAGAAAATAGCTTATCGTGTACCGTTGAAGGAATCTCCTGTAAATATGTGATACTTTCAACAGACAATGGTACAATGATAAAGGACCGATGTAATTATTACATATTTAAACCAAATCACGTCGCGGACTCAAAAATCACTGTTAGCAAAAAAGTGCGAAAGAGGAGCCGAAAGATCGGTGAATTCTTTATCAGGGTCCGAACGATACCTGATCCGGTGGCAGTAGTGGGAGGGCTTCATGGCGGTTCAATATCCAAAGGAGCTTTAAGAGCACAAACAGGAATAGGTGCCGGCTCTCCTCCATATCTTTCCATTGATATTCACTATTCAGTTAAAAGCTTTTCAATTACAATAATAAGGAACAGGGAATTATTCTTCTTTAAAAGTTGCGATGGCAATTTGTTCAATGATGAAATTCAAAATGCCTTTAAGCAGCTGCAAACAGATGACATAGTTATATTTTCATCAATTATGGTACAACTTCCGGACGAAGGGCAGACATTAGCAATGCCATTCGAACTAAAAATAGAATAATAATTATTTAAGCGATCGTCCACACTTCTTTCCCCCTCAGCAATTTATCCAGATCAGCCGGTTTGCTACTCTTAGCGGTTTCAATTTGCAATTTCATTTGTTCCTCGTAACAAGGCCGGTCATTTTGATAAAACACACCAAAAGGTCTTGGTAAATGTCCGTCCAATTTGGGATCATCAAAAATGCGAGTCAGTATCTGGGCTTTATAAATATCTTTTTCATCATGTATCCAAAGATCGTTGGCGCTATGACCGTTATTAAGGTCTACCACTTTAGGCGTAAACCCGTCGAGCTTTATTCCTTTATCATGGGCAGTGCCAAAAGTCAGCGGCTTACCTTGTTCTAGGAATAAGGTCTCCTGCGCCTTACTGCTTTTTTCTGTAAACACTTCAAAAGCCCCGTCATTAAAGATGTTGCAGTTCTGGTATATTTCAAGAAAAGATGCTCCCTTGTGCTGGTTTGTTCTCAGCAACATTGCTTGTAAATGTTTGGGGTCACGATCCATAGTACGGGCAACAAAACTGGCATCGGCACCCATGGCCAGCGCCAAAGGGTTGAACGGATGATCAATGCTGCCATATGGCGTTGATTTGGTGACTTTATTTTCCTCAGAGGTTGGAGAGTATTGTCCCTTGGTCAACCCATAGATCTGGTTGTTGAACACTAACAAATTGACATCAAAATTGCGACGGAGTAAATGAATGGTATGATTACCGCCGATGCTCAGACTGTCTCCATCACCACTTACTATCCATACACTCAGCTCCGGCCGGCTGGCTTTCAATCCTGATGCTATAGCCGTAGCACGACCGTGGATAGAATGCATACCGTAGGTATTCATATAATACGGGAAGCGGCTGCTGCAGCCTATACCAGATATTATCACGATATTTTCACGGGGGATACCAAGGGTAGGCATCACTTTTTGAACCTGCGCCAAAATGGAATAATCACCACAACCGGGGCACCAGCGTACTTCCTGGTCAGTTACAAAATCTTTTGGGGTAAGGGCCGGAGAGGCTGCAATCACATCACTCATAAAAAATAATTGGCTGTAAAACTACGAATCTATTGTAAGACTTTTTACCGAAAAAGGGAACAATATAAAAGCTTTAAGTATTTGATAAAATAAACGCTAACCGGATTTGTAATAAATTACAGTTCAATATACTATTTATGCCTGATGTTTTATACGATTTTGGTATGGTTGGACTGGGTACCATGGGCCGCAACCTGCTTTTAAATATCGCCGACCATGGATTTGCCGCTATTGGTTTTGACAAGGATGCCGCCAAAGGCGCATTGCTGGAAGCTTCCGCTTCTCCTGGTACTACAGTCAAAGGGGTTGGGTCTTTGGCGGAAATGGTTTCGGGTTTAAAGACTCCGCGGAAGCTGATGATGCTGGTTCCCGCCGGACCGATCGTGGATGCGGTTATCAATGACCTGCTTCCGTTGCTGTCACCGGGAGATATTGTTATTGATGGTGGTAATTCTCATTTTCCGGATACATTGAAAAGAATAAACTGGCTGCAGGACAAAAAAATTCATTTTATGGGTATGGGTGTCAGTGGCGGTGAGCAGGGCGCCAGGACGGGCCCGAGTATCATGCCAGGGGGTGATGTGGAGGCGTGGGCGGAAGTAAAACCCATCCTTGAAGCTGTTGCGGCTAAAGTGAATAACGAGCCCTGCGTAGCTTATATGGGCAAAAATGCCGCTGGTCATTATGTAAAAATGGTGCATAATGGTATTGAATATGGCATCATGCAAATGATCAGTGAAGTTTATGATTTTATGAAAAGAGGATTGGAACTGAACAATGATGAATTGCATACTGTTTTTAAAAAATGGAATGAAGGAGAATTACAATCCTTCCTGGTTGAAATCACGGCTGATATTTTTCTCAAAACAGATGACATTACAGGCAATCGGCTTGTTGATGTGGTTTTAGACAAAGCCGGTTCAAAAGGTACCGGTAAATGGACATCACAGGAAGCGATGGATCTGCCTGTACCATTGCCAACTATTGATATGGCGGTAGCCATGCGGGATATTTCCGTATATAAAGATGAAAGAGTGCAGGCGGCCGAAATATATAAACCAAAAATAAAGAACCTTGCCGCCAATAAAGAAAAGTTGCTCCTGCAATTGCATGATGCATTATTTGCTGCTTCCCTTATTGCATACGCTCAGGGACTGACCATGTTGTGTAAAGCATCAGCGGAACGACAAATGGATATACCTTTAAAAGATGTGGTGAAGATCTGGAGAGGTGGATGCATTATCCGTTCCTCACAATTGGAAGTATTCACCGCTGCCTTTAAAAAGAAACCCGACCTGCCGAATATTTTATTAGATAAAAAAATCGCGGCTATACTTAAAAAGAAGCAAGCAGGTTTACGAAAAATTGTTCAGCAGTATGCGGCGGCAAAAATTCCGGCGGCAGGATTAATGAGCGCATTAGCGTACCTCGATGCTTATACTACCGGCAGGATGCCTACAAACCTGATACAGGCGCAGCGGGATTATTTTGGTGCACATACCTATCAGCGGACAGACAATGAAGGAAGCTTTCATACGGAATGGTAATAGCATTGAGATTCGCCTGCCTGCCGGCAGGCAGGGAAATTCTTATTTGAAAATTTTATAAAAATATTTATTGATAAATGGGAACTAAGAAAAATACTAACCCTACTTTACTTTTTATTTTTGGAGGAAGCGGTGACCTTACCAACCGTAAATTGATTCCGGCACTGTATAATTTATATATTGATAATTACCTGCCGGAAAAATTCTTTGTGATTGGTGTGGGCAGAACTGTTTTTGCTTCACACGAAGAATACAGGAATAAATTATTGGAAGGAGTGCAACAGTTTTCCAGGCGCAAGGAAGAAGCGAACGGAGATTGGAAAAAATTTTCTGAAAACATTCTGTATTTTGAAAAAGATCTGCTGGACGATAAGACATATGGCGAGATCATCGGCTGGATAAATGATAAAGCCACCGAATGGAATGCAAAACCAACAGTGATTTTTTATCTCGCCGTAGCTCCGCAATTGGCTCCCGGAATAGCACAAAAATTATCTGATCAAAAAATTTGCACTGACCCATCACACAGGCGAATTGTTTTTGAAAAACCTTTTGGTCATGATTGGCAAAGTGCACACGAGCTGAATAATTTATTGACCGGTCTGTTTGCAGAAGAACAGATCTACCGGATTGACCACTACCTGGGTAAAGAAACAGTACAAAATATACTGGCTTTTCGATTTGCGAATGTGATGTTTGAGCCGATCTGGAACTCTAATTATATCGATCATATACAGATCACGGCTGCAGAAACGGTGGGTGTTGAAGACCGTGGGAGTTATTTTGAACAAGCCGGTGCTTTGAGAGATATGGTACAAAATCACATTCTGCAATTACTATGTATGGTAGCGATGGAAGCGCCTACTTCTTTTGAAGCGAATGAAATCAGGAATAAAAAAGTGGATGTACTAAACGCTATCCGGAAAATACCGGCGGAAGAGGTGCATACAACTACAGTTCGTGGTCAATACAGCAATGGCTGGATGAAAGGACAAGAAGCGCCAGGTTACCGCCAGGAAAAAAATGTTGATCCTCACTCCCCTGTTGAAACATTTGTAGCCGCTAAATTTTTTATTGATAACTGGCGATGGCAGAATGTTCCCTTTTATGTACGTACAGGAAAACACCTGCATGAAAAAACAACATTGATCACAATACAATTTAAAGATGCGCCGCAATTTGCTTTTCCTAATGAAGCTGCGGAAACATGGCGGCCCAATCGTTTAATTTTTAGCATACAGCCACAAACGGATATCAGGCTGCGCTTCCAGGCCAAGCGGCCAGGACCTCATGTCATTCTTAATCCCGTTGATATGGTATTCAGTTATGCTGAAGCTTACGATGAACAGGAACCTGAAGCTTATGAAACTTTGCTGGAAGATGTAATTGAAGGCAACCAAACTTTATTTATGAGGGCCGACCAGGTAGAAGCAGCCTGGAAAGTGATAACACCCATATTAGAAACCTGGCAGAAAAGACCACCTGTTGATTTCCCCAATTATGCACCGGATAGCTGGGGACCTGAAGATGCAGAAGCTTTGATAGCAAGAGACGGGCACAACTGGGTAACGGTACCAGCAAAGAAAAAAGAATAATTATTCCCGAAACATAAAGTATTTACGAATGAACCTGCATATATCAAAAGATATTGAAGCATTGAGTAAATCTTTTGCTGACTGGTTGGTCACGTATATTAAAGAAGTCTTATTAAAACAGGATCGCTTTACGATTGCTTTATCTGGTGGGAGTACTCCCAAAAGATTATATCAGCTACTGGCTTCACATAGTTATAAACAAAAAATTTCCTGGGAACGTTTACATTTTTTCTGGGGTGACGAGCGTTGTGTCCCTTTTACAGATAGCCGTAATAATGCAAAAATGGCTTTTGAAGAATTACTTGATCATGTGCCGGTTGTTAAAGAACAGGTTTATGTCATGCAAACGGATACAGATCCGCAAGAGTCAGCGGCAGTGTATGAAAAACTATTACACTCCTATTTCGACAACCAGCCGCATTCATTCGATCTCGTGTTACTGGGTCTTGGTGATAATGCCCATACACTTTCTTTATTTCCGGGATATGAAGTAGTAAGGGAGCATAAAAAATGGGTTTCGGCTTTTTATCTAAAAGAACAGGAGATGCATCGTATGACTCTTACAGCGCCGGTGGTAAACATGGCTGCCAGGGTAGCTTTTTTAGTTAGCGGCGGGGACAAGGCTGCAGCTGTATACCATATAGTCGCCAGCGAGCATGAGCCGGATCTATATCCCGGTCAGATTATTCAGCCTTTTAATGGCGAGATATATTGGTTTTGTGATGAAGCCGCCGCTGCCGATCTGGAATAATAAATATTAAATAATATTTTGTGATTGTCTCAACCAAACGATGATGTCCTTCGTCTGGATCTTATATAAATTTTTATAATCTTTATGATCATCAAAAAGAAATTTATCACCTTCTTTACATTAACGGTTTTGGTATTGGCTGGTATAGCAGCTGTTAAAAAGCCAAACGCCAAACATAAAAATCTGAAAATCCTTCCCAATGATATCAGCGAACAAAAGTTAGATAGCATCATGGAATCATATTCGAAGGCACTTGGAGTGAGCTGCAGTTTTTGTCATACAGCAGTTCAGGGTTTACCGGATAGTCTTGATTATGCTTCTGATACAAATGAAATGAAAGAAAACGCCAGGAAAATGATGCGAATGACTATTGAGATAAATAAAACACATTTCTATTTCGACACTACCCAAAGACCTGAATACCTGAAAGTGGTCACTTGTAAAACCTGTCACCGGGGAGAACCTTTCCCGGCAGACTAGTTTTCCGTCCTGCATAAAACATATTTACGTTACTCAAAATAGCAAAAAGAAGTGTGATAAGGTGATAACATAAAAACACCCGTCAACCGATTGCGTAGAATTACTAAAGTGCCCCACGCTTTTACTGAATTTTAGTATAAACCATTAGATTTTGGTACTGTGTAGAAAAAATGATCGTTTCTTTATGGTACCAAGTTGAAGCTTTTGAAAAGCTAATACCTTATCCTAACGAAAACTGATTCTATGAATTTGTTTAATATAATGGGCCTTGTTTCGACGCTTGCTTTGGCTCTGCCCATTATTATACTTTTAACATCAAAGCTTGCCAGGTACCGGAGTTTCCCCGCATTATTTTTTTACTATCTCCTTGTATTGAATTATAGCATTGCACGTCTGGGGTATATTGGAACCGGCAGTGATTATAAATATTATCATGGTGTGATTTGTAATTTTTTGGATACCCCCCTGATTTTATTATTCCTTACCTATTTCAGTAAAACAGTATACTTCCGTAAAAAAATGCAGATAGTTACATTCATTTTTATTGCTTTTGAAGTCGTAGTCATGTCAATATATGGGTTTAATGCAAAAGCTACTACCATCATTTTAGCTCCGGGACTACTGCTTACCCTCGCTATTTCCTTTATCTTCTTTATCCACCAGGTGAAGATCGCTGTAATGCATCATAAGGCGTTGGGTAAGGCCATTATGATCTCCTCGGTGCTATTTGCTTATGTTGGCTATTGTTTTGTCTATGCTGTGTACTACCTTATTAAACCCGTTTATAAAGATGACGCTCATATTGTTTATTTCCTCATCACTATTATTTCTTCTATAATTATGACGGTGGGAATACATTTCGAACGGGCAAGGGTTCGCCAGCTTGCAGAATTAAGAACAACCCGTGAAGAGCTTAAAGCGATTTATAGGGAAGAAAGGGAAGCAAAAAAAATGACCACCCCGAGAGAGGCAGTCATACTTAACTTTGATAAAGAGCAGTGGAGTTAGAAACAATATTTACTTTCTGCAATCATTTTATCTGCTATTCTTCTCCTGGCGTCTTTTGTGTTAAATGGTTCAGCTTTAGTAAAACGTTTTAATCCCATTAATATCATTCGCTGTTCATCGCCGTCTGCAAACGCATTGATCGCGTCTTTCCCGGACTTGTTTACTTTATCGGCAGCATCAAATAAATAAGTCCGCATAATATCCTGGTAAAGCTGTGTAGCGGCTTCTCCCCGCTGGTCTGTCATTTTCATTACCCGCAACAATACACTTTCCGCATTAAATGTTTCTATAGCCATATCAGCCAGGTTCATCAATACTTCCTGCTCACTGTCGATCTTCATCATCAGTTTTTGTACGGCTGCTCCGGCAGCCATCAAAATAGCTTTCTTCAGATTTGCTACCAGTTTTTTCTCTTTAGCAAATGGAGCTTCATCTTCAGCGCCAAAGTCAGGGATACTCATTAACTCTTTTGATACACTCATGGCGGGACCCATCAGGTCCAATCTTCCGCCCATTGCTCTCTTCAATGTCATGTCAAGTGTCAGCAGTCTGTTAATCTCATTGGTTCCTTCATAGATCCTGTTGATACGGCTATCCCTGTATGCCCTTGAAATATTATACTCAGCGCTGAATCCATTACCGCCATGTATCTGCACCCCTTCATCCACCACATAATCCAATACCTCACTTCCATATACTTTTAGCATGGCGCATTCGATGGCATACTCTTCAGCTGCGCCAAGCAATGATTCATTAAAAGGCTTGCCGGAAGTCAATAATTCTTTTTCTTTCTGATCAATCCAATCAGCCGTCCGGTATAAGGAAGATTCAGCAACAAAAACTTTAATCGCCATTTCCGCCAATTTATGTTTGATGGCGCCGAAATTGGAAATGGGTTGTTTGAACTGCTCCCTTGTTTTTGCATACACTACTGAATCGGTCAATGCTCTTCTTGCTCCACCTGTCGCGGCTGCACATAATTTCAAACGTCCTATATTTAAAATATTGAAAGCGATCTTATGCCCTTTCCCTATTTCACCCAGCATATTTTCTACCGGTACTTTCGCATCCTGGAAATATAATTGAACGGTAGACGAACCTTTAATACCCATCTTATGCTCTTCCGGTCCTTGAGTAAATCCTTCCGTTCCTCTTTCAACGATAAAGCCCGTAAATTTATCGCCGTCCACTTTGGCGAACACCGTGTATACTTGTGCAAAACCTCCATTAGTGATCCAGCATTTCTGGCCATTTAATAAATAATATTTGCCATCATCACTTAGTTTCGCAGTTGTTTTTGCACCCAACGCATCACTACCGCTATTGGGCTCTGTTAAACCATAAGCCCCAGCCCATTCGCCGGTAATGAGTTTAGGTATGTATTTCTGTTTTTGCTCAGGCGTACCAAAATATAAGATAGGAAGCGTTCCTATGCCTGTATGCGCCGCTATAGCCACCGAAAAGGAATGACCGGCACCCAGGTATTCATTCACTATCGTAGATGTCACGAAATCCTTACCCAACCCACCGTACTCTTCAGGAAAGGATACGGATAACAATCCTTGTTCACCTGCTTTGGTGACTAATGATTTCATTAGCCCCGGCTCCAGGTTATCGATCCTGTCCAGGATCGTATAAATTTCCGCGTCCAGGAACTGGTTACACATGTCGCGGATCATTTTTTGTTCCTCGACAAAATTTTCAGCGGTAAAGGTTTCAAAGGGCGATGATTCTTTTATCAGCCATTCGCCCCCTTTCAATACAGTTTTAGTTTCAGCGGCAGCACTCATGGTATAAAGTTTAAAAGGTTTAGAAGATTAATAGTTTAACGTTATTATTTTTTAGTCAACATTTGTACTGCTATCATTGTTCTGTTCACTTGTCACTCCCAATAGAAATTATTTTAAATTATCATATACAATCTGCAATACTTCTTTACATACATCGATCCTGTCCGGAGGAACGGTTTTTAAAGCCTCATTCAATGTTTCGTCTGCAATCTGCATCGTCTCCTCCTCTAACTTTTGCGCATTTTTTGTCAGGTAGATCAAATTAATACGCCTGTCATTTTCAGAGGGTACTCTCTTTACCAAATTCAATTTTTCGAGATTATCTACCAGTCGGGTGATGCTGGGTTTGTCACGGAAAGTCGCATTGCACAGCTGTTGCTGACTTCTTCCATCTTCTTTCCATAAATGATATAGAACGCTCCACTGTTCAATTGTAATATTCAAACCGGCATTATTAAATTTCTTCTGCAACCGGCGGGCAATAGCGGTCGACGCTTTACCGGTAACAAAACTGTAAAGTTCTCCTTTCTTAAAATGGTTGTTTGGCATATAGTTGTTTGTGCAACTATTCAAAAATAATATTATTTTTGAATAGTTCAAGCATATTGTCCGCAAAATTTTTAGCCTGATAGTAAATGGAACACCGGCTTCTATCGTATAAAAACTCACAGGTAAGCTATTATCGCTTTGGCTCTGGTCCCAACCCGGCCATTTGCTTTCATGGCTATGGTGAAGATGGAAGACTGTATAGTTTCCTGGAGAAATATGCGGGTCAGGATTATACGTTTTACTGCATTGACCTTCCTTTTCATGGTGAAACAGAATGGAATGAAGCGTTGGTATTTACCCATAACGATCTTCAGCAAATCAGTAGAAAAATTTGCGGGTTAGACAATGCCAAATCTGGAACATCAAGTCCGGAACTCACTCTCGTTGGCTTTAGTCTCGGTGGCCGCATTGCCTTAAGTCTTTACCAGGCAAAACCAGAAAGTATAAAAAAGATCATTTTACTCGCACCCGATGGATTGAGGGTTAACCCCTGGTATTGGTTTGCTACTCAAACATGGATCGGTAATCAAATCTTCAGATTTAGCATGAAATATCCCGGCTGGTTTTTTGGTTTTCTGAAAGTGATAAATAAATTGGGGTTAGTAAATGCGAGCGTCTTCAAATTTGTAAACTTTTATATCGGTAACAAAGAGGCCCGTCAACTATTGTATAAAAGATGGATGACATTGAGAAAACTAAAACCCAATCTCCCCCGCATAAAAAACGGTATCCGGCAATACAAAACACAAACGCGCCTACTCTACGGAAAATATGATCGTATCATTCTGCCATTAAGAGGCGAAGAGTTTAAAAAGGATATTGAAGAATTTTGTACACTTACGATTATTGATTCAGGGCACCAGGTGGTACATGAAAATCATGTGAAGCAAATATTGCCGGCCCTATTGCATTAACCAGGCAATGATTAGATTTGTCCTTTTCCCGCATGATACTTTTATTGACATTTATAGCTCTGTTTGTTTGCTACGGAATTCTAATCCTCTATTATTGGCAAAGCTGGAAATCCAATCCTGGTTTTACAGCACCTGATGAAATTCCATCTATTCATATTTCCATTATCATCCCTGCAAGAAATGAAGAAAAAAATATCAGATCGCTATTAGAAGCTTTGCGGGATCAGGCTTATCCGAAAGAACTTCTTGAAATAATCGTAGTGGATGATCATTCCACGGATGCTACCGGTGAAATAGTGATAGAGTTCCCGGAAGTAAAATTGTTGAAACTGGAAGATGATGCGATTAATTCATACAAGAAGAAAGCTATTGAAAAAGGAATCGGGTCTGCATCCGGAAAAATGATCATAACAACCGATGCTGATTGTATCCCGCCTCCGGGTTGGTTACAAACCATTGTTTCTTTTAAAGAAAAAACTAATGCGGTTTTCATCGTAGCCCCGGTTGTTTTTGACTGCAATTCTGAAATAGTACAGGTATTCCAGGCCATGGATTTTATGGTGTTGCAAGGTATTACCGGAGCTTCTGTGAATAGAAAAATCCATTCAATGTGTAATGGAGCTAACCTGGCTTACGAGCGAAAAGTGTTTTATGAAGTCGATGGTTTTGCAGGTATTGACCATATAGCTTCGGGGGATGATATGCTGCTTATGCATAAGATAGCAAAGAAATATCCCGATAGAATTCAGTATTTAAAATCACCTGAAGCAATCGTAAGCACTAAGCCCATGCAATCATGGACATCCTTTTTTAACCAGCGCATTCGCTGGGCCAGTAAGGCCATGCATTATAACGATAAAAGAATTTTTTGGGTATTATTACTGGTTTACCTTTTTAATCTTTCCTTCCTTGTTTTATTGATAGCAGGTTTTTGGAATCATTCCTGGTGGCTATTTTTTTTAATTGCCTGGATGTTTAAAACCATAGTGGAGTTTCCATTCTTTTACTCCATTGCCGCATTCTTTAAAAAACAATGGGCTATTAAATGGTTTTTCTTCTTTCAACCGATACATATTTTTTATACCATTATTTCCGGGCTATTTGGCCAGTTTGGTAAATATGAATGGAAGGGAAGGAAAGTAAACTAAGAAATACCCTTCAACGAACCCGGGAAGAAAAGGGAATCTTTATTTCAAAACATACTCTTTTTTCTCTTTCGGGCTCTTAGCTTAACTTCCCTCTGTGAGCAGTACATCATTATCTTTTCAGGAGGCCGCATGGAAACGTTTGAAAAAAAACAAAGGAGCTGTCTTTGGTTTGATAATAATCAGCCTGTCTTTATTGGTTGCCATATTTGCTTATTTAATTGCTGCCGATACTTCCCCGTATGCTAATCGTATTATTTTAGAAATAGGCGGCGGCAAACCAGGTTTCACGCAAAGCTTTATTAAAGTAAAAAAAGAAAAAGATGTTGTTGCTGCCGGTTTTTTAAAGCAGCTCATCTCAGGTAAAGAAGATGCTTACTACTATGTTCCTATTGTGAGTTACGGGGAAAAAGGCGATAGTATTATTGTTCAAAAGTATATTGATGAGGGTCTTTCTGAAAGACAGGCATATTCTTTAGATCAGGTAAACGATCCACCCATCATACAATCAACTTTTCTCCTGGGAACTGACAAATTCGGCCGTGATATTCTAAGTCGCCTTATTGTTGGCACAAGAGTGAGTTTGAGTGTCGGTCTGATCACGATTATTATTTCTTTATCAATTGGATTGGTCCTTGGTTCATTAGCGGGTTACTTCCGTGGCCGTACTGATAATATTATTATGTGGTTTATTAATGTGATCTGGAGCATTCCAACATTGTTATTGGTTTTCGCTATTACGTTGGCATTGGGCAAAGGTTTCTGGCAGGTATTTATAGCCGTTGGTTTAACTATGTGGGTAAGTGTAGCGAGGTTAGTAAGAGGTCAGGTGCTGGCAGCACGTGAATTGGAATACGTAGAAGCAACAAGAGCCCTTGGTTATTCTCACTTCCGCACCATCATCAGGCATATCTGGCCTAACATTATGGGACCGGTAATGGTGATCGCAGCTTCAAATTTCGCATCTGCCATTGTAATTGAGGCAGGATTAAGTTTTTTGGGGGTAGGTGTTCAACCTCCGCAACCAAGCTGGGGATTAATGATCAAAGAAAATTATAATTTCATCATTACACAAAATCCCGCATTGGCCCTGGCACCGGGATTTGCTATCATGTTACTGGTGCTGGCTTTTAATTTATTGGGTAATGGCTTAAGGGATGCCCTGAACGTACGGTAAATTTTATTGCAAAAATTATTTACTGGAATACCTGTAACTACCTGACCATATATTGGTGGCTTTTGTTAATGATGTCACTTTAACTTCCACCAGGCACTGTGCGGCAGCCGGGGTACCTGTAATTGTAAAGTCACTTACGGCAGTTGTTTTATTAGTTGAAGCAGTAAAAAAAACGGTGTTTGTTCCATCATCTTTTTTTGCATTTATTTCAATTTTAACACCGTTTGATGGCATGGTAGAACTGATACTAACTTTCAGGTTATATGGCCCCAGGGCAGGAATTTGAACAGATCCGTTAGCAGGATCCGTTGTTACAGCCAGGTTTGCTTCAGCCGGAGGAGGGGTTCCGCCACCACCGCCTTTACTACAAGCGCATACAATGCATAAACCCATTATTAGAAAAACAGTAGAGAGGGATACTAGTTTCATAAAGTTGTCTTTGTAATGATCAAAAATACCCTTCAAGGTATTTATTTTTATTTGTTTAAGCAACAAGACACACCTCTTCCACTTTGCCTGTTTTTCATTGATGGAAATCAGGAGTTAATAAGTATTTCGTGACAAAAGACAACTTGCCTAACTGATGACCTTCACATTGCGGCTAAAACTTTCTTCCAGCGAAATAAAGGTCTCGGTTCTTTCGATCCCCTTAATTTTTTGTAACTGATCATGCAATACAAACCGCAACTGCGAAATATCCTTACATACGATCTCTGCAAACATGCTATAGTTACCGGTAGTGTAATTCAGCCTGACAATTTCAGGGATTTTTTGCAGCTCTTTGGCTACTGTATCATACAAGGAGCTTTCTTTCAGATAAATGCCGATAAAAGCAATGACATCGTAACCTAATTGCTTCAGATCGGCTTTTAGTCTTGTTCCTTTGACAACGCCGGCTTCCTGTAGTTTCTTTATCCGCACATGAATGGTACCTCCGGATACAAACAATTTTTTACCAAGATCGGCGTAAGATATTTCCGCATTCTCCATCATGTGGTGAATTATATCGAGGTCGAGTTTATCGAGGTTTAATTTTACTGACATTTGATAAGGCTATTTTGAATTATTTTCAGATAAAAGTGCAAATATTTGAATAATTTCTATTATTTCAAAATAATTGTTGAATAATTTGGAATTAAAAAGCAGTTTGGCCTACATTTGTCCTATCAACGTTCTTTGAACACGATAATACTGTGGGGTGATGAAATTTTCGGCAGACATGCCCTCTCGTCTCGGGGGTGAGGATAACGGAATAAACGTAGCATAGAGCCGACCGTCAGGCCGACCAGGATTGACCACTAAATCTTTGTGCTGCAGCTAACCGCCTCGTGGAGGTTCGATCCCTCCCCCTACAGCTCTCTTTCTCATGTGATTGTTCGCCTGTGAATCTTCTGATTTGCGGGCTTTTTTTTGCCCCAGCCAAAAGCAGCTTTTCAATTCTCAATCAATAAAAAACGTCAATTTTGGCGATAAACAATTACTACATCTGTTGTTAAGCCGGTTATAATTCGCTGCGTTTGCTCAGAATTATTAAACATCTGAAAGGACTATCTAAAACCGTTATTTAAAATACTATAACGTTACTCTGTTCTTATTTATTAAAACTATTGTTATGATGAAAAAAATTCTGCCAGTGATTTTATGTACGATTTCTCTGATTACTCATGCACAGGACGAAACAGTGAAAGAATTGAAAAAAGCCACTGAGAAAACTATTAAGAAGGATCCTGACGATACCCTTTCAAAAACATGGAAAAAAGGCGGATTGTATGGCATTAATATATCCCAAGGCTCATTGAGTAACTGGGCCGCTGGTGGCGATGATTTCTCACTTTCAGTAAACTCAGTTCTTAGTCTCTTTGCCTTTTATAAAAAGGGCAAACATAGCTGGGATAATACCTTTGATTTCAATCTGGGTTATGTAAAAACCACCAGCCTGGGTAGCCGTAAAAATGATGACCGTATTGATTTCCTTTCCAAGTACGGATATGCACTGAATTCTAAATTGAACGTGGCTGGTCTTTTTAATTTCCGTTCCCAACTTTTCAAAGGATATACATACGATAATAATGCGGCAAAAACACTTTCATCGGCTTTTCTTTCTCCCGCTTATATTTTAGTAAGTCCCGGTTTTGATTATAAGCCTAATGCCAATCTTTCCATTTTTATTTCACCCATTACGGCCCGATGGACCATTGTAAAAGATGATACGCTTTCCGCCAAAGGATTATATGGTGTTGATCCCGGTAAACATTCTAACTTAGAAATCGGTGCATTTGCTTCTGTCAATTACCTGAAAGAGTTTAATAAAATAGTAACCTATAAAGGCCGGCTTGATCTTTTTTCAAATTACAAACGCAAAGCCCAAAACGTGGACCTTTATTTTACCAATGTATTAAATGTAAAACTGTCTAAAATACTTTCGCTCACCTGGAGTGTGGATATGATCTATGATGATGATGTGAGATTGTTTGGTAAAAACAATGATGGTGCCGCGTTGCAATTGAAGTCACTGGTGGGAGTAGGGATATTGGCAAAATTTTAAAGATAAAAAAGAGAGACTTCGGTTAACCGGGTCTCTCTTTTTTATCTTGGTGTCCTATATGATTTTCTTAAGAATGGACCTTATTACCCCTCCAACTTATAATTGATTGGAAGAGTGCGCCACGTTTTAACATTTTTCCCTTTTACCTGGCCGGGTGTCCATTTTGGCATTTTTGATACAACCCTGATTGCTTCTTCTTCCAAGCCATGACCGATTTTATTGCCTACTGTTGAAACATTCGAAATATTACCATTTTCATCTACACCAAATTGTACATTGACTACGCCCTCTACATTATTGTCAATGGCATCCTGGGGATATTCAATATTACTGGTTATATAATTGTCTATCGCATTTTGCCCTCCTTTGTAAGCCGGTAAAACTTCTGTCCGGTTATAATATCCCATCTTGTCTTTTTCCATTTTTACTTTTGTATCGTCTGCTGATGTACTGGTACTGACTTTTCCGGATTTTTTCGTCTTAGCGATAACAGGTGCCTGTTCAGTACTTGTTGCAGTATCATTATTCGCTCCGGGTGTAGAACTATTTGCCGATTTATCATCATTACAACTGGCAAATAATAATGCAGAAGCGGAAACAATAAAACAACTCTTAATTACTGCATTTAATCGATTGAAATTCATATACTTGATTTTTAGTGATTATATAGTGTATTGGTAACAGTCCAATTAAGATGCCTGATATTGCAGAATATTGTTTTTGCGGTTGAATGACCGCTTTGAATCAGCTTGAATTAACTTTGCCGCCCGATGGGTCAAAAAAAATTAATACGCTTTGAAGAGTTAAAAACATTTCCGAATGTGCTGCAATATCCTGATGGAATGAGTGGAAACTGGAAAATGTTTTTTAAAAACAATAATCCAATAATATTGGAACTCGCCTGTGGCAAGGGAGAATATGCTGTTGGATTAGCAAGATTATATCCGGAGAGAAATTTTATTGGCATTGATCTGAAAGGCAACCGTATTTGGGTAGGTGCAAAAAAAGCATTAGAACAAAATTTAACGAACGCTGCATTTTTGCGTACCCAGATCGACCAGGTGAGTGATTATTTTTATCCCGGTGAAACAGAAGCTATCTGGATCACTTTTCCTGATCCGCAACCGCGAAGGTCAAAAGCAAAAAAGAGATTAACACATCCAAAATTTCTACGGCTCTACCAGCAGTTTCTTATTCCCGGCGGTTTGATCCATTTAAAAACAGATAGCCCCGACTTGTACAAGTTTACTAAAATGGTGATTGAATTATATAATTGTACACTGCATAAAGATCATGATAATGTGTATAAAGAAACGGGCATTACAGAAGACCTCCGTATAAAAACACATTATGAATCATTAGATATAGCCGGCAGCAACCGCATCCACTATCTATGTTTCTCCTTGCCGGATCAGCTACCGGGCAAAGAAAAAGATGACATATTAAAAGAATTGTTGAAAGATGAACCCCTGGATTGAAGGCATAGATTATTATGTAAATGAAGATGGGCTGGTGGTATTGACTGAAAAGTATCTCCGGGAAAGAGGCTATTGCTGCGGGAATGGTTGTAAACATTGTCCCTATGAATATGAAAAAGTGCCTGAGCCAAAAAGAAGCGAACTAACCGGAAAGATCTGCAAAAAAGATTCAAATAATCCCAACCATTAACTTAATGCCATGGCAGTCCCCAAAAAGACCACAACAAGATTAAAGACAATTAAGCCATCAGGGAAAAAAGAGGAAAGCTTCTTTGAGCTGGTATACGAAGTTGCGAGACAGATACCCAGGGGAAGAGTGACTTCCTATGGCGCTATTGCGAATTGCATCGGCACCAAACTTTCAGCCCGCATGGTAGGCTGGGCCATGAACGGAGCCGGTAGAGTAAGACCTAAAATTCCTGCACACAGGGTGGTGAACAGGAACGGTATGCTGAGCGGCAAACATCATTTTGGAGAGCCTGATGCAATGGAAAAGTTATTAAAAAGAGAGGGGATTAGAGTAAAGAATGACACGATCATTGATTTTAAAAAGCTGTTTTGGGACCCCGGCGAAGAATTGGGGTTTTAATATGATGCAAAGGATTTACCAGCTATTACTTCATTAACAGTTCTGATTTTTCAAATAAACAAGTAAATTTTTGCTTTGAATTTATCATTCAGAAAGCTGTTAAAACAGCTGTATTCCTTATAAGAATGGCGGGAAATTTAATAAACCAGATCGATTAACGTACCAACCAATACCTCTGTAAATACTGTTAAAGCCAGGCAGGCGAGAGACATTTCCCTGTAAAATTCTTCATTTTCCGAAGGAAAACACTAATTATAGCTTGTTTAGTTAGGGAGAATTAATTTATATTTGACATCGTAAATACTGAATTCCCATTAACATTCTAAAATCCAAAAAAGATGGCAACAAAAAAAGCAGCTAAGAAAGCAGCTCCTAAAAAGGCCGCTAAAAAGCCAGCCGCTAAAAAAGCAGTAAAGAAAGCAGCTCCCAAAAAAGCAGCTAAAAAGAAATCAGCCCGTAAACCGTCAGCAGCATTTATGAAGCCTCTTACGCCCAGCGCAGTGCTGGCGGAAGTAGTAGGAAGCAAACCATTGCCACGTACTGAAGTGGTGAAAAAAATCTGGGTTTACATTAAGGCAAATAAGCTACAGGATAAAGTCAACAAACGTATGATCAATGGCGATGCCAAACTAAAAGCTGTTTTCGGTGGCAAAGCCCAGGTATCAATGTTTGATATGGCTAAACATCTTTCAAAACATCTGAAATAAAAAGCAGGTGAATTAATTGAAAGGCATCCTACCGGGTGCCTTTCTTTTTTTCAACCGGTTCCCTCCTATACAATCGATATTGCTGTTCTTACGGGGAAAGCTTCTACACTCATACCTTATTCAATCCTATTTTTGTACTGCGAACAGCGATACAGGAAAATGGATCATTACTATTGGGTGTTCATCTTGCTTGTAGTTATTATTATTTACTTTTTTCATGATAAACTACACTGGATCGGCCATCTGCCAGGTGATATACGAATTAAAAAAAACGTTTTTATTTTCCACTTACCAGGATGATCATTTTAAGTTTGCTGGTAACACTGATCGTAAATATTGGCAAACGAGTTTTTCATTAAACAAAAAATGCCGCTCCATTCAATCCTTGATGACTGTGGTTTAACAATTACCAAATATGAGCCTGTGCATGGCGGTGATATTAATCGTTCTTATTGTCTATATACACGAGATGCAAAATATTTTTTGAAAGTAAATGATGCTACCCTGTATCCCGGTATGTTTGAAAAAGAGGCGAAAGGACTTGAAGCTTTGGCGCAAAATGTTACAACTATCAGGATACCTCAGGTGATAAAGTATGGTTTAGCAGGGCAAGATCAATATTTATTACTGGAATGGATGGAAACGGGGAAGCCCGGTAAGGATTCAATGGAAAAATTTGGTGCTGCAGTGGCAACCATGCATCGACAGATACAGCCCTATTTCGGATGGGAGGAAGACAACTATATTGGCAGCCTGCCTCAGTACAATACAAAATATGATTCATGGTCTTTATTCTATTCCGAATGCCGGATCTCGCCGTTGGTGCAACTCCTTTTTAATGGAGGTGCTTTTTCAAAACAAGATATAGTCGCAGTGGAATCGTTTTGCAAAAAATTAAACTACTTGTTTCCGCAGGAACCACCAGCTCTATTGCACGGAGATCTATGGGCTGGTAACTTTATGATAGCAAGTAAAGGTGATGCGGCTATTTATGATCCGGCTGTTTATTACGGCCATCGTGAAATGGAGATTGGCATGACAAAATTGTTTGGCGGGTTTGATCAACGCTTTTATGACGCATATAGTGAAAATTATCCTTTAGAAAAAAATTGGCTGGAACGAATACCTCTAACACAACTTTATCCTGTATTGGTACATGCCATTTTATTTGGAGGTCATTATGTGGCAAAAGCAAAAGAGATTATAAAGCCGTTTAGCCAGTAACCCTGGTATATTTAGAAGGAAAATTTGAAGGCTCTGATTAACTGACGGTTCAAGTATAAAATTTTTGCTGTAAATTCTTGTGCTATTTTATATAAATGAAATACGATGACATTTGAACAAATGCCAACACCCGATATATCCCTGGCTCAATGGGCTTTGGTTGAAGAACTACGTGCGGGAAAATGGAATAATCTTGATTTTCCCCGTATAGCCCGTGAAGATTTTGGTCTTAACGGGATAGAATTTGTCAATACTTTTTTTGAAGTTCCAACAGAAGGGTACCTGAAAAAATTGAAACAAAATGCAATTGCTTGCGATGTAAAAATGGTGCTGATCATGATAGACCATGAAGGCGATGGATGTGAACCAACCAAAGGGGGCCGAAAGCAATTTGACATCAATCACCGGAAATGGGTAGATATTGCCGACTACCTCAGCTGTCATGCTATACGTACCAATTGCAGGGGACCAGAAAAAGTTGATAAAAAAGAAGCGCTGAAATGGGCGGCGGAGTCTTACTATATGCTTCTTGAGTATGCAAGGCCCGCTACTATCAATATTGTTATTGAAAACCATGGTGGAGTATCCAACGACCCCGATTGGATAGTATCATTGATGAAAGAAGTGAACAGCCCCGGTTTTGGAACTTACCCCGATTGGAGAGCGCCTGCTCCGGATTTTGATAACTACAATTTTTTAAAAAAGACATTGCCGTATGCAAAAGGGATGTCGTATCGTAATCAACCCTCCGAAGAATTAACTGCTAAAATGATTAACCTGAGCAAAGATTCCGGCTATAGCGGTTGGTATGGAATAGAATCTAATGGTCGTGAAGAAATTAAAAAAGGTATCGGGCTCCTGAAGAAATATCTCGGTTTATGATTTTTTATTTTGAGCACCGCTCGTAAGGGCAGCTCTTTTATCCTGGAAATGAAAAATCTTGTTGACAAACCAATAGGCGACATAGCCGGTAAAACAGCCAGCTGTATTCAATATGATATCATCCACATCAAAAATACCAAGACCAAATACCAGTTGTGTCATTTCAAAACAGAGACTTAAGAAAAAACCTGCCAGTAAAACATAAATTCCTTTACGAAAAAATGGAATGAGGAGAGCTGAAAGCAAACCTACGGGAACAAAGCCCAACAGGTTGCCCAAAAGATTATTCTGTTTGTATTCCGCGTTTAAATTACGACTGTTGTAAAACAGTTTTATTGTAGAAAATGGTTTTGTATTTGCCCTTTCCCAGCCCTGTTTTATGCTGTAATGCTTGTATTCGTTCCTGAAATTATTTTTGTAATAGCCGGGGCTCTTTTTAAACAAAATGTTTTTAGTAAGCAAAAGTAAAAATGCTAAAAAGCCAACCCATAGAAGAAATTTTATCACAGGCATGAATGTAAAACGAATAAACGGCGATTTTATGCTGTATTGAATTCGAAGAGCTTTGCCAAAAGAATAAAATTGGCCATCAATAGAACAAATATTACTTTAACTCTATAAAGTCAGCAGTATGAAAAAAATTCGTTGGGGTATATTAAGCACCGCTAAGATTGGCAGGGAAAAAGTAATCCCGGCTATGCAGGCGGCTAAATTTTGTGAAGTGGCGGCCATTGCTTCAAGAAATAAGGAATCGGTAAAATCGGTGGCTGATCAACTGAAGATTCCGGTCTATTATGACTCTTATGAAAAATTGTTAAGCGATCCGCAAATTGATGCAATCTATATTCCTTTACCAAACCATCTGCATGTAGAATGGGCGATAAAATCAATAAGGGCCGGAAAGCATGTATTGTGCGAGAAGCCAATCGGGCTTTCGTCTGACGAAGCTTTACAATTGTTGTTGTCGGCAAAACAAAACCCGGAATTAAAAGTAATGGAAGCTTTTATGTACCGCTTTCACCCGCAATGGCTGGCGGCCAAAAAAATGGTTGATGATGGTACGATCGGTGAATTGAGAACCATTCAGTCTTTCTTTTGCTATTACAATGCGGACCCTGCTAATATCCGCAATCAAAAAGAAATGGGCGGCGGCGGCATGATGGATATTGGCTGTTATTGTATTTCTCTCTCGCGTTTCATATTTGGGGAAGAACCGGTAAGGGTTTCAGGAAATGTAGAATACGACCCGGTTTTGGAAACAGATCGCATGGCTTCGGGAATGCTTGATTTTTCAGCGGGTACGGCCACATTTACCTGCTCTACGCAATTGGCCCCGTACCAGCGGGTGAATATTTTGGGCACGAAAGCAAGGATAGAAATAGAGATTCCGTTTAATGCACCAACTGACAAACCTACCCGGATTTGGCTGCATACCAAAGACAGCACCGAAGAAATCGTTTTCGATACAGCCAATCAATATACTATTCAAGGCGATCTGTTCTCACAAGCTATATTGAATAATGAGCCGGTGCCGACCCCTTTGGAAGATGCCATAAACAATATGAAAGTGATCGAAGCGGTCTTTGAAAGTGCAAAGGAAAAAAAATTCGTAGCTGTGTAATAACAGGCTACGAAGATTTTTGGCGTTCGGTCTAATTCAGTTTATCTGAAAAAAAGGCCAGTAGTTTTTCGTCGCTCATCTTGTTGGAAGTTGATTCTTCCGTTTTTGTGTTTTTAAACTGGGGGGTTTGTGCCAGGTAATGAATAAACTGTTCCTGTACCTGGCCGGTGCCTGTTGCATGCAAATGCGTGGCATTTTGAAGATGTGCTGTTATTTCTTTAAAAAATTTAGCCTGCAGCATTTTCTTTTGATTCTGCTCATTCTTTTGGCTGGAACTTGGGGAAACTTCTTCCCCTTTTATATGGGCCACTACTACCAGAACCCCGGTTTCGGCATTTTCACTTCCTACTATCGTAGCATGATGTGTATCCATCCACACACCGAATTGTTTTTGATTGATCATGTCATATTGTTTTAGTGTACTTCAATATGAGTCAATAACCATACCCTGAATGTCTCCAACTCCAAAAGAGTGCGAGTGATGTAACCCTACAGCACATCAACTATGAGTCTATATTTTGAAAAATTGCAAGGAAACAGTAATGTGTAGGTAAGGATAGCATCTGCTTTACTCGCTGTTCCGTAAGTTTTTTACACAATTCGACAATGACCGCAGATTATGATAGGTTCCTTTCCATATATGTCCTTTTAATCCTGTTTTGCGTTCAGGGCTTTTGTCAAGCCCTTCCTCGTACCAATCGCCGTATACATGATCTATCATATAGGTTTGTATATAACGCCACATCATTTTAAACTTTTCAAAATAATGCATCGGGTCGTTGGGGAAATGGTCAGCCATCAGCAGCAATGTGTTTAACCCCTCGGCCTGCGACCACCAGTTCTTAGTATTTCGTATAATAGAAATATCTTTCTTGTCATTGAAATAATATCCTTCATCATAAAAGCCTCCCGTTTTATTGTCCCATCCGTTTCGTAGCGCATGATCCACCATTCTTTTACCGGTAATCATAGTAACCGTATCATTTTTTAGTCCCAATACATGCGAAGCTTCCAGCATCAGGTAAGCGGTCTCTACATCATGACCGAACGACACATGATCAATGTTGCGGTGTTTCAATATCACGGCTTTCGAAGAGTCTTTAAAAGATACGGGGGTCCAGTCAGGTTGTAAAAAGAGCACCAGGTTGCCCTTTTTAGTGGTAATAACATCACGTACCAAAAGCAACATTTCCTGCAAACGTTCTTTCAATAATGGGTCCGGCCATGCAGCATAGAGTTCTGTAAACGCTTCCAGCAGGTGAATAGAAGTATTTTGATCCTTATAGCCAATAGTAGAGGTGGAAGGAGTGGTTGCCGTTCTTTTGATTGGCGTTCCGTCAGGCATCAGGTCCTGGTAATATCCTTTATACAAGGGGTCATGGCAATGTTTCTCAAGCCACCAAAAGCAATTCTTTGCAAGGTTTAATGCATTAGTATCTCCGGACGCCAGGTACCAGGCAGCTGATGCGTAAATACCAAAAGCATTTCCGTACGTCATTTTTCCTGTACTGTCTTTTACATTTCCTTTACGGTCAACTAATGTAAAAAACCCACCGTTGGTTTTATCCCACATTATATTCTGTAAAAAGGCAAACCCATGTTTTGCACAATCTTTATAATAAACGGCGTCAGGGTATAAACGGGAAGCTTTAGCATTAGACCATACATGACGGGCTTGAGTAACAATCATTTTATCCTGCGGGCCCGTTGGTTGAAAGTTATAGGTAAACGTGCTGAGAAAACCACCATACAAACTGTCAACACTTTTCGGATACCATCTATTCAATAATTCAGTTCGGATGGATTTATCCATTTCCGTTGCTAGTTGTAATCTTTCATTAATGGCAGTCTTTTTCGCAGGAGATTCTTTTTGAGTCAGGCCATTAACTGTAAGCAATAATAAAATGGCAGCCAACAGCCCTTTCATAAAATGGTAACAAGCTCTCATTTACTAAAGATAAAATAAGAATCGGTTATAAAGTTCTTGCAAAACAGGATTAATCTAAGGACCGGCTCATTGTTAATTCTAACGGGGTAAGCTACAATAGTTTCAATTCATTCTTGTATCTTGAAAACTCATTGGAGATCGCCATGGAGATTTTATCCGCTTATTCTGCCAGCAACCTGTTTTTAATATTCATCTCTGCATTTATCATTGGCCTTTCCAAAGCCGGGCTGAAAGGCATAGACATGCTTAATGTTACTATCATGGCTATCGTGTTTGGAGGTAAAGCTTCTACCGGTATAGTCTTGCCTTTGCTGTGTGTCGCGGATATAGCCGCTGTGTTTTATTACAACCGTCATGCCCAATGGAAACATTTTTGGAAACTGGTACCGTGGATGGCTATAGGTATTTTAATTGGCGTGTATACAGGTAAAGACCTGAATGAACCCGTTTTCAGGAAAGTAATGGCACTTATCATCATCGTAACAGTGATCATAATGGTATGGATGGAAATTCATAAAAAAGTAACGGTGCCAACCAATTTATTATTTGTCTCTGGTATGGGGTTGGTGGCCGGGTTTACCACAATGATAGGCAACCTGGCAGGGGCCTTTTCTAATATTTATTTCCTGGCGATGCGGATGCCCAAGAATGATTTTATCGGGACGGCCGCCTGGGTTTTTTTAGTCATGAACCTTTTCAAATTGCCATTCCAGGTTTTTTATTGGAAAAATATTAATGCCACCAGTTTGCACACCGATCTGTTCTTATTACCCGCATTGGCACTGGGTTTTTGGGCGGGGATAAAAATAGTGACCCGCATCAAAGATGATAACTATCGGAAAGCGGTGATCGTGCTTACCCTGATTGGTTCTGTAGCGATATTTTTAAAGCGATAAATAAGCTGTTAACACAAAAAAATATCCCTCAATTGGGATATTTTTTTAAGTCAGATTCATATTTATTCTTACTAAATATATTTCGTTATTCCTGGCACTGCTATAGGATAGAATCCATCATCATTTGGAAGAACCGGAGGCAAAGCATCCCAGTCAAATTTCTTGGGCATGATGTCAAGACCCGAATTGAGAGCTTTGTCCCATTCTATTATTTGTCCGCTATAAGTAGCCATTCTTCCCAAAATAGAAGTCATGGTACTCTTAGCGCCCATTTCTGCATCGGCGAATTTGTATTCTCCTTTCGCAATGGTTGCAAATAATTCATCATGCTCCGTTTGGTAAGGATTATTTTCTCCTTTTTTATCAAACCTGTACAGCTCTTTGCCTTTGGCATCTTTGATCGTGGCTTCATCACAGCGAATAATGCCTTTGGTACCCACCAGCATTTCATCTACACGGCTTGCTGTACCGGGAATATGGCGGCACTGGCTGTTTAAAATAGAACCATCCGCATACGTGAACTCAACATAGTGATGATCGAATATCTCTCCGTATTCTTTTCCCTTTCTTACCTGGCGGCCACCCATACCTTGCGCTTTTACAGGATATGATCCCTTGAACCAGTTCATTACATCAATGTTATGTATATGCTGCTCCGTGATATGATCGCCACAAAGCCAGTTGAAATAATACCAGTTGCGCATCTGGTACTCCATTTCCGTTTGACCATATTTTCTTTTGTTCACCCAGACGCCATCATTGTTCCACCATACCTGGGCTGAAGTAATATCACCAATCAGATCTTTTCTTTTGTATAATTCCTTGTAGGAGTTTTGAAAATGGCGTTGTAAGCCCACTACTACGTTCAATTTTTTCTGCTTTGCGATTTCTGCTGTAGCCAGCACCTTCATGATGCCCACCGGATCTGTTGCTACAGGTTTTTCCATGAATACATGCTTACCCTGTTTAATAGCTTCTGCAAAATGGATAGGCCTGAAACCAGGAGGCGTGGTCAGTATCACAACATCGGCGAAAGGAATCGCTTTCTGGTAAGCGTCAAAGCCGATAAATCTTCTTTCTGCCGGTACATCCAATTTAGATTTTAAACTGGCGTCCTCTGCTATAATCGTTTTATAGCAACCTTCCAGCCTGTCGCTGAAAGCGTCCGCCATCGCCACCAGCTTCACGTTCTGTTTGCTTAGTAATGCCTGCATAACAGCACCGGTACCTCTGCCACCGCAACCGATAAGGGCTATTTTAATAACATCGTCTGAGCCTGAAAAGAAATTGGCATTGCTCATAAAAGGGGCTGCCAGCAACCCACCTGCAATCAACGAAGATTGCTTTACAAATTCTCTCCGGCTGTTGTTTGAATTGTTATCCATGTTGGTGATTTTGTTTTTTTAAAATCCAAGATATGTTTGAAAAAATGTTTCTGCTTCTTCCGGCGCAGGTTGTTTTACCGGTCTCACGATCCTGAATCCCACAAAGGGTGCGTCAGCATTCCACCAGCGGCTGCGGGGTATCTGCGGATCTCTGCGGTTCCATATGGGGTCCGACATCAGACGATTGGCACTGCGTAAATCTTTTGCTTCATCTTTATAGGCGCCGCCTTTCACTGACCTGGGATACTTTGTTTCAGGCAATCTCACGGGATCAATTGTATTATCTGTAATGGAAGTATAATAATCAGGTTGATATTGGTCCAATACCCATTCACCAACATTGCCCAGCATATCATACAATCCCCAGGCATTCGGTTTTTTTAAACCTACTTTATGATATTTATTTTCACTGTTATTACTGTACCAGGCATACTCGTCCAGTTTTGAAGCATCATCACCAAATGGATAAATGGTGCTGCTGCCCCCCCTGCAGGCATATTCCCATTCTGCTTCCGTGGGCAAGCGGAAGAAAATGCCTGTTTTTTTATATAACCATTTACAATACATTAATGCGCCATACTGCTGCATACTGTTGGCAGGAAAACCACCTGCTTTTCCCATACCCAGTGTCATATCAATATAAGGAGAACTGGGCCTTGTTACCGCATCGGTAATAATGTTCTGACTAAGTGAAATATCATTGAAGAAAAGATTGTATTCATCAAAAGTTACTTCATAAGCACCCATCCAGAAAGGACTTAGTTGTATACTATGTTGCGGCGTTTCATCCTCTTCCTTCATTTTATCTTTTGAAGAACTACCTATGATAAATGTTCCGGCAGGTATGGGAACCATTGAAAATTTTATAGTAAAATCCGGTATAGACTGATCATATTTTTTAAAAGAAGTATCTGTTGGAGACTGGGCGGATAGATAAAATATAGCACCCAATGAAGCAATCAACAAAAGCAATTTTTTCATTGCTCCGAAGATAAACAAGATATCTGTTTAAACAGCAAAACAGGCTGTCCATGCATAAGAATCATTCAATCGTTTGCATGGCGTTTATTTACAGCAAAAGTTTGTTTTTAAATAAAATATAGAAGTAAATTGAAGGCTCAAATAAAATTATGAACCGGAGAAAATTTGTTCGCAACGGATTACTTGCCGGGGCAGCCGTATCTGCAGGCTCAACCATTTTTGCCAAAGAAAATACAACAAACATGCAACCAGACAAACCCTTTAACCTCAATTATGGCTTTCACGATGGTACGTTCAAAAATCATGGCGGTGCTGATTTCATAGACCAGATAAAATTCGCTTATGATAAAGGCTTTAGGTCTATTGAAGATAATGGTATGACAAGCAGAAGCACAGAACAACAAGCCAAAATAGGGGAAACACTTGCTAAGCTTGGTATGACAATGGGCGTGTTTGTTGTGCCGAAAGGTGGTAACTCAGCTAATACGCTTGCTGCTGGCAAAAAGGAATATGTAGATATTTTCTTACAGGGCTGCCGCCAGAGCGTGGAAGTAGCCAAGCGGGTGAATGCAAAATGGGTAACAGTTGTCCCGGGAGACTTTGAAAGGAACATGCCCATTGGTATCCAAACGGGAAATGTGATTGATGGCTTGCGACGGGGTGTCGAAATATTGGAACCCCACGGCATCGTGATGGTATTAGAAGCTTTAAGTGATAGTCCCAATCTTTTTTTAAGAACTACGGACCAATCTTATGAAATATGCAGAGCGGTAAATAGTCCTTCATGTAAAATACTGTACGATACATATCACATGCAAAAGAATGAAGGCAACCTGGTAAAAAATATTGAGTTAGCCTGGGCAGAGATCGCATACTTCCAGATAGGTGATAATCCGGGTCGCAATGAACCTACAACCGGGGAGATTAATTATAAAAATGTATTCAAATATATTTATAACCGTGGGTATAAAGGAGTGATGGGAATGGAGCATGGAAATTCTAAGCCGGGTAAGGAAGGAGAACTTGCACTAATAGAAGCCTATAGGTTAAGTGATGATTTTCTTTAGGTTTAGCTTATGGCACCGGATCGTATCCGCTGCCACCCCAGGGATGGCAACGACCAATTCTTTTAATAGTAAGCCAGAATCCTTTAAATACACCATGTTTATTAAATGCTTCTATAGCATAATGAGAACAGGTGGGAGTGTAGCGGCATTTGGGACCAATCCATGGAGAAATAATCAACTGGTAAATTTTTATCAGCAGAATAAACGGCAGACTCAATATTCGGAGAAAAGATTTCATTGTTTCTTATTGCTGATATCAAGAAGTTTTAAAACAATTTGTTTGATACTGCTATAGACGTCCTCGTAGACAGGCAGTTTCTTACCTGTATAAATAAGGAAAACATTCAGTTTTCGGTTTTGTTCTTTTATCGAAGTTCCCAGTTCGTTCTTTTGTAAACGCCACGCTTCTTTAGTCAGTCTTTTTATCCTGTTTCGGTCCACAGCCGTTTTAAAATTACGACTGCTGACTCCAAAGCCGGTTTGCAGGTGCTGGTTGACTGGTGTATGACTATTCTGGATTGAATAAAATATCCTGAACGGTGAAATGGAAAAACGCTGACCATCATTGAACAATTGCTCAATTTGCTTCCGGCTTTTGAGCCGTTCATTTTTTCCGAGAGTGAATTGCTTAGCCACGAATTACACGAATTGACACGAAATTAGACAAGGACAATAAAAATAGCCCCATTTATGGGGCTATTGGTAAATATCGGAATCTCCGGAAGCCTCTATTTGGGAGAGGTTTGGAGGGGCCTTCTTACTTCAATTTTCTCTCATCAGAAACAGTGAGTTTCTTACGGCCTTTTGCACGGCGGCTTGCCAATACTTTGCGGCCATTAGCTGTCGCCATACGTTTACGGAAACCGTGAACAGTTTTGCGGCGCTTACGATGAGGTTGGAATGTACGTTTCATAATTATTTATCTTTTTCACTTGTTTTGAAATATAGACCGGGAGAACGGCCTGGGTTTCAAGTTCACTAGCGGGTCACCACACCTGCTGTTTGTGAAAGGACGGCAAAGGTAGGGGAATGATACCAGAAGTCGGAGTTCAATGGAAGGAAAATTTAAGCCCCGCCTGCATTCCATTGATAAGCAATCAATTTTTCTTAAACCAGGTCTGCGTGCTTTGATTGAACGGCCTCTCCAAAAAAAATCGTCGCATGACTGTCGAAATCTTCGGTGGAATCGGTGGTATAAAATACCCGCCAGCCGTTTTTGCTGCATTTGTCTTCTATTTCAGGATGGCGTTCTAGATATTCCTGAAAGCTTTCCGCTACTATTTGCCCCTGTGACACCAGTTTTACACCGATGGGCAGGTATTCCTGTATCTTTTCTTTCAGCAAAGGATAATGAGTACAGCCCAATAATATTACATCAATGTCTTTTCCTTTTTCAAAAAGGCTCCTGATGTTCTTTTTGACAAAATAATCCGCACCATGATTTTGGTGTTCATTATTTTCCACTAATGGAACCCAAAGCGGACAGGCTTCCTGGTAGACTTTGACACCAGGAAAAAATTTTGCGATTTCAACCGGGTAGGAATTTGAAGCTACTGTTCCATTAGTAGCTAATATACCCACGCTTTTAGTCTCTGAAAAGCTTCCGATTATCTCCGTAGTAGGCCTTATCACCCCCAACACTCTTTTTACAGGATCAATTTTCGGCAGGTCATTCTGCTGAATGGTGCGCAGGGCTTTTGCGGAAGCGGTATTACAGGCCAATATGACTAAAGAACATCCCTGGTCAAAAAACCATTGTACACATTGAAGTGTGTAATGATAAACTGTTTCAAAAGAACGGTTGCCATACGGCGCCCTGGCATTATCACCAAGATAGATATAGTCGTATTGAGGAAGTTTATCGATGATCTCTTTCAATACTGTCAATCCTCCATAACCGGAATCAAAAACACCAATGGGGTTTGCGTTTTGCATAGCACAAAAATAAGAACAGGTGAAACAATCTCTATTTGTATTTATTAATTGCCTTCAGATCAAGCATAAAAAAACCCGTCTCGCCCAAGGCGAGACGGGCACATAATTATTTTGATGTTATTATTTGCCTACTGGTGGCTTATAACCCGGTTGCAATTGCGGTGGGACCGTTACATTTAGTTTTTTTGCTACAGCTGGCAATAAATTGTCCGTTTCCGGAGCCACAATAATCGACTCACGTGATACCACGTAGGTATATCCTTTTTCTTTTGCTACTAACTGAATAGCTTCCTGAATTTTTCTCATAACAGGCGCCAGCAAACTACTTTGTTTGTTCTGTACGGCTTCCTGTGCAATTTGTTGCCAGTTCGTCAATGTTTGGACTAACTGTTGAAGCTCTTTGGTTATTTGCTCTCTTACTGCAGGAGGAGCAGGATGGGCACTATCTTTCAAAATACTGTCTTTGTACTGGTACGTTTGCATCAAAGAGTTGTACTCTTTACCAACAGTATCTCTTTGATATATTTGTACAAGGGAGTCGATTTTTGCGGCTTCAGGCATCAGGTACAAAACAGTTTCCGCATCTATGTAGCCGATCTTTGTTTGTGCCATGGAAACATTGCCTGCGAATAACAGGCTAAGAACTACTACAAATACTTTCAATTTTTTCATCTTTACTTTTTTTGTTTTTCTCCCAGCAGAGAGGGTTGTAAATTTTTATTTTAGAAGAGTGGTTTTATAGAAGATTAGTTGCCTGTTTTATTTTCTTTAACATCTGCGATATGAACGCAATCCCTAATTCCTTACTCCCAATTCCTTCAACACATCCTCGCTCTTGTCCAGTTTAGGGTCGGCAAATATAATGGTAATTCCTTCACTTTTATCCAGCACAAATTCATAGCCTCTTTGAGTGGCTATTTTCTGAACAGCATTATATACCTTGTCCTGTACGGGTTTGATAAGTTCCTGCCTCTTCTTGAAAAGATCACCCTCAAAGCCAAAGCGTTGGCGCTGAAGATCCCGAAGCTCTTTTTCCTTTAAAAAAAGCTGGTCCTGCCGCTTTTTTTTCAGGTCATCACTTAACATCACCATTTCCGAATCATAGTCCTTGTACATCTTATCCAGGGCGGTTTGCTTTGTATCAATATCTTTTTGCCAGTCCGCAGCGATTGCATCCAGTTGCTTTTGCGCCTGCGTATAATCCGGCATTTTGTCTAAAATGTAGCGGGTGTCAATGATAGCGTATTTCTGGGCCTGCGAAATAAAGCCAACAAGCAATAAGCAGCAGGCAACAAGCAGATTCTTATTCATATTGGTGAGTTTTCTTTTAAATTTTTTAAGCCCCGGGATTTTTATTCTGGCTCAAAGCCCAGCATAAAGGTAAAGCGGGATGCGTTTTTCAAGCCTTGTCCGGGTTGGATACGATCAAGGCCAACCCCATAATCAAACCCAAGCAAACCAAACATCGGCAGGAAGAAACGCATACCTACACCGACACTTCGGCGCAAACGGAATGGATTATAATTTTTAAAATCGTACCAGCCATTGGCAGCTTCAAAAAAGGTCAGGCCGTAAATAGTGCTACCAGGATTGGTAACAAGCGGGTAACGCATTTCCAACTGGTATTTATTAAAAATGGTAAAAAACCGGGAAGCGTTTTGCTGGTCAGGATTGATTGAAGGATCTGATGTTTGGTACACAGGATAACCACGATGTGCGATGATATCATATCCCAATAAACCATAGTTATTAGTAAGACCAGCATCACCTAACTGGAAGCGTTCAAACGGAGAGTAATCCAGCTTGCTGTTGTAGCGGCCCATAAAGCCATACTTCGCGGCCATCTTTAAAACAAACTGGCGGTTTTTATCCGCACCTGCCGGCTTCCCGATAGGTACATACCATTCTGCATTGAAACGCCACTTGTGATATTCAGGATTTTTATAAGGATTGGTTGAATTAACCAGGTCTGGATTGAATAAAGTGTAGGGAGGCGTAAACTGAACGCTTGCCATAAAGCTTGATCCGCTGCGGGGGAAGATAGGATCAAATACAGAAGAGCGCTGTAAAGCGATCTTCATGCTGAAGTTATTAGCAGTACCACTGGAGATGCCCTCAAAAATGGGATAGTTCCGCATTTTATATTGAGTGAAGTTCAAAGAGTAAACCAGGCTAAAATAGTCATCCGGCCATTTCAATTGCTTACCCAGCGAAATGGAAAAGCCGTTTACTTTCAGGTAATTGGTATCTGATCTTGCATTGTCTATCCTACCAGTGCGGTAATCAAAAGCGTTTGAATATTTACTATTGTTATAGGCCAGGGTTAAAGAATTTCTTTTTTTACCTCCCAACCAGGGTTCAGTGAAAGAAAAGTTATACGACCGGAAAGCTTTACCATTTGACTGTACGCGAAGACTCAACTTCTGTCCGTCACCTGTAGGCAATGGATCCCAGGCCTGTTTCTTCCAGATATTTTTTATGGAGAAATTATTAAAAGTAACACCGAGAGTACCGGTCAATCCGATACCGCCACCCCAGCCGGCAGATAGTTCCAGCTGGTCAGATGATTTTTCTTCCACTTTCCAGTTAATATCTACCGTACCATCGTCTGCATTAGGTACCACCCCGGGATTAATGGTCTCCTGGTTAAAATACTGCAGATTTCCCAGCTCCCGGGTAGAACGAATGAGGTCAGAGCGGCTAAATAACTCTCCCGGTACGGTTCTTAATTCACGACGGATAACATGATCCTTGGTTCTTTCATTACCAGCAATGGTTACATTCTTGATCCTCGCCTGCGGTCCTTCTTTTATTCTTATTTCGTGATCAATGGTGTCATTGTATACCGCTGTTTCAACAGGTTCTACCTGGAAGAACAGGTACCCATCATCCATATAATAACCGCTGATATCGCCGCCCTCCTGGGACATTTCTTTGCCCAGTCTTTTGTTTAAAATTTCAATATTGTAAACATCACCTTTTTGTATACCCAGCACTACATTCAATAACGAGTCGGAGAACTTCGCATTTCCTTTCCAGGTGATATTACCGAAATAATATTTTCTTCCTTCATTCACTTTGATATCTACATATAACTTATTGTCTTTAGACAATTGTGTATCGGCAACAATCTGCGCATCACGGTATCCTTGTGAGTTGTAGTACTGTAATACTTTGGCTTTATCCTCTTCGTATTTAACCGGGTTGAATTTAGCAGAACTGAATAATTTAAAACGGAAATAAGGATCCATGACGGCTTTCGTTTTACTAAGCGAAAGAAAACCCCAGTCCTTCATGTACTCTTTAAAGCTGGGTCTTTTGGTAGCACCATAAGGGCTTTCATATTTGGATGGGTACAAAGTGAATTTGCTCCCCTCTTTGGTACCCTTCATTTGCTTTTTCAGCTTAAGATCAGGCACCTTGACATTATCATAAAAGTTAACCTCGTCGATTCTTACTTTTTTCCCCTTGTCTACATAAATCGTCAGCGCATTAGAATTGAGGAAAGCAGGGTCGGGCTTCTCCTCTATTCGTACACTAATATTTTGAAATCCTTTATCGCGGTAAAATTTTGTCGTGACCTCATTAATATTTCGCCGCATGTTTTCTGTGATGAGCGTTTGCTTGGTCAATCCGATTTTTCCCTGCAATTCTTCCGCCTCTGATTTTTTGATCCCAATAAATTTAAAATTGCCGAGCCTCGGTCTTTCTTCTACGTTGATCTCAATGCTTACGCGATCATCGACAATCTTCGTAACATATATCTGTACGGTAGCAAAAAGTTTTTGCCGCCACATATTAGCAATGGCTTTTGCAAAAATATCAGTGCCGGGATGTGTAAATTTTTGACCGGTTTGCAAACTGGAAATAGATAGAACAATTGCTGTATCCAGGTGTTTGATACCGGTAATAGAGATATCGGCAATGATATACTCACGGGGTATTTTTGCTGTTTGCCAGTCTAATATTTTTGGATCGACAGAAGTAGCTTTGGTTGTATCATCTTGCGCATGTACAGAAATTACAGATGAAACTACAATTATCAATAAAGCACTGAGCCGGAGTGAAAGTCGTTGCATGGTTTTTTGTTCAAGTCTTCTTATCCGTCTCGCTTCAGGCTGACGGCTGCAATTAGTTTGTTGCCTGTATTTTATAAAAACACCGCCAAAAAACTTTGTTACGGCGGCAAATTAACGGTAAATATCGAAAGTGTTTGTTAAAAGAGGCGGTCATAAAAGCCCGCCTAATCCCAAAATCAAACTAAATCACATCCCTGCAAAACCCTTATGTTCTTGTCTTCAAATGCCCTCATTTCTTAATGACTTATTGACTCATTGGTTATCTGTTCTCCCGTTTTTCCAAATCGTCTTTCCCGGGCCTGGTAGTCCAAAATCGCTTCATATAAATTATCCTTGCGGAAATCGGGCCAGCGGACATTAGTAAAGTATAATTCTGCATAAGCAAGCTGGTACAAGAGGAAATTGCTGATCCGGAACTCTCCGCTTGTCCTGATCATCAACTCTGGATCAGGGAAAGCGCTGGTGCACAAAAAACGTTGCAATGTATCCTGGTCAATCGCTTCCACATTTAGCCTTCCCTGTTTTACTTCAAAGGCTATATTTTTTACAGCATTGAGTAATTCCCAGCGTCCGCTATAACTAAGAGCCATGACAAGGCTCAAACCCGTATTGTCTTTTGTAATATCGAGGGCCTCGTTCAACTCCTGCCGGGCATACTCCGGTAACATCGCCATATCACCGATCACATGCAGCTTAATATTATTCTTATGAAGGCTTTCTACTTCCTTACGGATCGTACTTACCAAAAGCTCCATTAACCCGATTACTTCATATTCCGGTCTGTCCCAGTTTTCTGTGGAGAATGCGTATAATGTAAGATACTCAACACCCAACTCAGCGCATCCTTCTACAATATTGCGTACACTTTCAACTCCATGAAAATGTCCGTAGAGCCTGTCTTGACCCTGTTCCTTAGCCCAGCGGCCATTGCCATCCATAATGATCGCAATATGCCTGGGGAGGCGGTCCTTATCAATTTTTTGAAGCAGTGCTGACATATACCCTATTTCCCTACGTCTGAATAACGGGGAGCAAAGGTATTTGATTTACCCGTATCAGGATAAAATATGGTCCGATAATTATGGAATGAACAAACTAAAGCTTAGTCAGCTGTAGGACATTTATAAGACTGAAGATTGAAAGTGAGGTGAATCATTGCGGTAATAAACTGGTCTTTTTGTTTACTATTTCCCCTCTGCCTTCCGGGAATACCAATCGGCTCACCCACTTCGTAGGAGCGATCACTTAGCAAATAAGCCTGTGAAAAGCTATTATCAGGATTTAAAGGAAAAACAGCCGGATCTACATAGGTTTTACTTACATCATCCAGGTAGTCCGTATTGGTATAACGATGCAGGACTTCAAACGCTATATTGAATCGTTCGTTTAGTGAATACTTAATACCCGCACCAAAAGGAATACTTATTCCCATTGTGCTATATTGCTTGCGATCAGGGTATTGTGTACTGCCCTGCCCTTCGGTACCCAACGGTCTTAAAAAAATCTTTTCCTTTCCAAGGTAGGCAAATGGATCATAACTGAAAGCCCCTACCCCAAAGGTGATATAAGGGGTAAAATTGAAACCAGGCTCGCCGGGCATGAAGCGGAAAAAATTGAAATCACCTTGTAAGGCCAATTCCCAGACGTTGCTATTAAAGCTCAGGTTCCGGCGATGCATATACTCGTTGTCGGAATTATAAATATCCGAGTATCCGACACGTGCAAACGTAGCTGCGATACGGGCGGAAATATAATTGCTGAAATTTTTGCGGAAGAAAATCGTGGCCGCCATTTTTGGCCGGTTCAAATGAGCACGGGTATTCAGATCGCCAAAATAATGGGCTGCCCCCAAACCAATACCAAATTCACCTTCCTGTACAATGGCTTCCTGGGCGTCTGCGCGGTTATGAAATAAACAAATACTTACAAGGGAAACGATAGCAAAAAACTTTTTCATCTTCAATTTTTTATTTTCAATCACTGGGTAACTCTTCCCCTTTCACTGCTTTATTAGTAATGAAAAAAGGCGAAGACCGGTTCATCACATACTGGAAAATAAAGGCTGGGACAATTAGAAACGGAAAAATAGCTATTTTCTTTTGTTCGTCATAGCATTTCAATTGAAAACCGGCAGTTTAATGAATTGACCTGTTCTATCCTGGGCTGATTAATCGTCAATTCCTCCTGTCAAGGCCCCAGGTGAGCTTATTATGAAGCGTTTGCAGGAAGCTATTTTCGTTTAGCCGTAACAAGTTGATCTTAAAGCTCTCCTTTCTGACGGCTAGGGATACATTTTTACCTACGATCTCTCTCCTGGAATCAAGGGAACAGATAATATTTTCAGACCGGCTTTCTACCTCAAAAGAAATGACATGGTCGTCCGGAACAACAATCGGCCTTGCATTCAGATTGTGTGGCGCAATGGGTGTTATCACAAAACTGCCGGAATCGGGGAAAAGGATTGGCCCCCCACAGCTAAGCGAGTAGCCGGTTGAACCCGTTGGCGTGGCCATTATTAACCCATCAGCCCAGTAAGTGTTCAGAAACTCACCATTCAGGTAAGTATGAATTTTTATCATTGATGCTGTATCCCTTTTATGGAGCGAAAACTCATTTAGTGCGTAGGGGATACTTCCGAACAAAGGAAGATCAGCATCAAGGTGTATAAGGGTTCTTTTATCGACAACAAAAGTTCTTTTTGCAATCGCCTGGATAGCCGTTTTAATATCTTCCTTGCCAATACTTGCTAAAAAACCCAACCGGCCGAAATTGATACCCATTATGGAAATATCCTTATCCCTTACAAGAGTAACTGTATCTAAAAGAGTCCCATCACCGCCAAGGCTTATGATAAACTCAATTTCGTCAGTAAGATCTTCTGAAAGAGAAAAAATAGTAGTGCTGCCGGGAAGCCTGATATTGTCTTTTATCTGTTCAAAAAATTGCTGAAAGATCACTGGTTCAATTTTTTGTTTTGCCAGCTCATCAAAAAAGATTTGAACGTTTTCCTTTTGATCTTCTTCCAATATCCTGCTATATATGGCTGCTTTCATCCGTTAATCTTCAAGTTTAAATAAAAGTTAGAAATCGGCAATGGCTGAAATCTTTAGAAAAAATAAAACCGCTTTGACAAATTTTCTTTTCTACAAAGCGGTATGATCATCTTAGAATACGGTCTTCTTGTGTAAAAATATACCGTTTTGACCTAATTGATTAAACGACCAATCGATCCTGAAGGTAAAGTCGTAGATAGTGGTAATATCAATACCAAGGCCGGCAGAGTACAACATTTTATTGGAAAGGCTGCTGTTGACCGGGTTAGGGTTGTACGTATAACCAGTATTTCCAAAGATCCTCCCATAAATTCCAAATGGTATCTTTTGCGGAGCTATTTTTTTTGTACCCGGCAGTTTGACATTAAAACCAACCAGTTTCCTGGTAAATGATGCTTTCAGGTAGCCTCCCGCCACACCATCAATGACATAATATTCATATCCCTGCATGAAAACTTCGGCATATCCTAACAGACGTTGATTAAAATAAGGTTGAGAAAATGGAAGTTTCAATGTTCCATAAGCATTCAGACTAAAGAATGATTTTTTCCCCGTCGGCCAATTGCCGGAGCCCTTTGCCGTCAATTGCCATAAATTGAAAAATTTACTTAAACCTTCTTTGGCGATAGTAATTTCAGCGGCATACCCTTTCGTGGGATAAGGAATGTAGTCCACATTGTAATGCGTCATCATATAATACAACCTGGGGTATTTAACACGATTTTTTCCGTAATTAAAATAATTAGGGTTCAATTTTAAAACGGTGTCTGCAAGATCTTCCATCGTGTATCCAATGCCAAAACGATGTCTTGTATTAATAGCTTTGCGGTAAGTAAGCTCGACGGATGCAGTGGCAAAATTGCGGATATAATCATCGCTGTTTAAAAAATCTTGTTTATTGTCATCCGTTTTATAATTCAATTCCCGGTTCTTTCCCATCGCAAAGGCTATATTCATTCCCCATTTCATTCGTTTATCGATATAAAGCCTGTCGTAACTAAAGGATAGCTGTTTGGTATAGCCATTGATCAGCCAGAATTTCAATTTATCATTTCGCCCTGTTATATTATTGTAGAGCAATTTTCCTCCATAGTTGACCCGCTTAAGGCTTGCTTTTTGCTCTACCAGCCATTGATTGAGGTTTCTGTCTATAGGTTTGAAATAAGGAACGGGGAAAATGTACCATCGCTCTTTTACTTCTACAAGAATATCTATATTATATCCTTCAAAACTTTTTAGTGCTACGATTGCTTCATGAAACAAAGACGTGTTCATCAACTGGCGCCGTGCTGTTTCAAATTTCACTACTAAATCCTGTAATAAGAATATGTCACCCGGTTTGAAAGGAATTTCGCGTAGTATAATATCAGGCCTTGTTTTTCTGTTACCAAGTATAACAATATTGCGGACGATAAATGGTTTTACACCTGCAGAAGTAATTGCTTCTGTCGTGCTGTCCTTATTTTGATCAGCAGGCGTCATATTTCCCACTCCGGCATTTTGTGCAGACAAATTCCGACAGCAAGCAAAACCTAATAAGAGCCAAAAACAATATTTTCTTTTCCTCTGCATTATACTGAAGCTACAACTACAAGATTATCTAAAATAGGGCGGAATTTTTAACCTGCGATCAGGATGAAAAAAATTCGTCAGATCTTAAGATAATTCATGAGGTTTTCATAATTACTTCGTACTTCATTGTTATACAATTCTTCGCCAAAATAGTGCTTCACATTGTATTCATAGCGCTGAAAAGTAGCGACAATATCAGATATTTCTGGCCGGTTGATTCTGATTGTTATCTGCATGGTACCCGTTTCGGGGTCGTTAGAAGTATTTAATTGGGTGATTTGTGCGTCGTTGGTCTCCACCAGTTTACTAATCTCATTAAAAGAATATTGATTACTCTCAACTTCCAGAACAATAAGGCCACCCGGCTCTTTCAGATTCATAAATTCGGAAGCATGCCTCAGCAGATCATTGTAAGCTACAGCACCCTCCAGCCCATTTTCTTCATCCACGATGGGTACAACGCTTAGCCCATTTTCACCCGCTAGTTGAATAGCCTTCAAAAAATGGTCCCTGTTTTTCACGGCAGCATTGCCAAATGATTGTTGTAAAGTGTTCAATTCCGCATGATCATTGTCAACGAGCAAAAGATCATCTTCGCTAATAATGCCTACATACTTTTCGCCATCTACAATAGGAAGATGCACTACCTGGTTATCATTCATTAGCTGAAGTGCCTGGTACACCTTATCATTCAGGTGCAGGTAGGGAAGATTTTGAGATAGTAATTCACCTGTTAACATGGATAGCGGCTCCTTATATTTTCTGCAAAGACCTTAATGATCAGGTAACTGTTGCAGGTTCGTTGAGTTTTTTCAAAAATTTATGAAGTATCATATTGAATTCATCCGGCACTTCCATCATGGGAGCATGGCCACATTTATCAATAAAATACAGTTCACTGTTGGGGATCAACTTGTTAAACTCCTTTGCCACGAAAGGCGGAGTGATGGTGTCATTGTTTCCCCAGATTAATAACGTCGGAAGTTTGATTTGATTGAGCTCTTCACCCAAATTATTTCTGATGGCACTTTTGGCCAGGGCTATGATCTTGATGACTTTCAGGCGATTATTGGTAATTCCAAAGACTTCATCTACCAATTCCTTGGTAGCCATTTTAGGGTCATAAAAGGTTAATTCCGTTTTTTTCCTGATATATTCGTAGTCTCCTCTTTTTGGATAAGAATCACCCATGCCGTTCTCGAAAAGGCCTGAACTGCCTGTGAGTATGATAGATTTGATACAGTCAGGCTCGCTTTTCAACACATATATCAAACCAACGTGACCACCGAGGGAATTACCCAGGAGATGAACATTCTTATAACCTCTTGTCTCGATGAATTTATTGACAAATTTGGCTAATCCTCCGACAGAAGTGTGAAGGATATCCATGTCAAGGAGTGGCAAGATGGGAACTACCACTTTGTTATATTGCCTGAAATATTCAATAAGATTTTGAAAATTACTTAATGCTCCAAACAGACCATGCAGTAGCACCAGCGGCTCTCCCTCGCCTTCTTCAATATACTTAAACTTGTTATCCTGTTTTATTTCGTAACTCATGTACCCCGCTGCAATTAATTTTTGCTAAAATAATCGTTTTGCTGCAAAATTTCTAACCGGCAAAGCAAGTCTTTACTTAATAAACGCAAAGATAACAGGCTAAAAACCATTTAGAAGTATATTTCAGTTGCTTTTGCTTATGCTGTGGCTTTTGCATACAAAAGCTTAAGGTAGTACCGCTGAATGGGACGAAAGTACCATATCATGATGACTAATGTCGCAAGAATGCTGCTGAATGCCCAATTATTAGGATAAAAAACAGCAATAGCCGTCATAATAATGAAAATGCGGATGTATTCAAGATAAAAAATCCATCTGCGCTGGTCAAGGATGGCTCCACTATTTATCAGGCTGACAATAATGAATACGGACATCAAAAACAATTGCATGCTTGCGAGGTAATGCTCAAATAGGGTTACAACAAATAATAAAGTCAAAGAAAAAATAGTTTGGGCTGTTACATACTGCCGGATAGCGACTGTAGGCTGGTATTGCCCGGGGGCGACATTCAAAAGTTTTCTTTCCAGTATAGCCCTGTATCGGGGATCAAGATTATCCGGGTTTCCAAACAACACTTTCCACTTTGCTTTTAGTCCCTTCGCATATTTAAAATTCATGTATATCTCCAATGGAAAATGAAAATGCTGCCATAAAAAACTGTGGCTATTCAACTGTTTTGTTAATCCATAAACGATCTCAACATCTTTTTTCTCTTTTGCGAATGTTCCGAACAATTTATCCCAGATAATGAATACATCACCATAGTTTTTATCGAGGTATTCGGGATTGGATGCATGATGAATACCATGATGTGTAGGGGTCACCAATATTTTTTCAAACCATCCCCATTTGCCCAGTACCTGCGTGTGTATAAAAAAAGGATAAAGGCCATGTATCAGCAAAAAGACGGAAATCATCAGGGGTGGAAACCCGATCAATGGCAATACGCACCAGAACATACATCTCACCACGGCCTGGAAAACCGTTATTCGTGCGGAGACGGTATAATTAAAGTCTTCGCTTTGATGATGCACTACATGGACAGCCCAAAAAGCGTTTATCTCGTGAGCCAGGCGGTGATACCAGTACCAAACCAGGTCTGTTAAAAGGAAAAGAAGTATCCACGTAAAAAAGCCGGCTTTAATATCAAAAATGGCAAAATGATCATGGACATAGACAAATACAAAAAAGAACAAGCCTGTCATAAAAACGTCCAGCAATCTTTCTGCTATACCTACATTCAGATTGGCTACGGACTCAGCATATTGGAAAAAATTTTTTCCTTTTCGCTTTGAATAATAATACTCAAGACCTATAAAAAATAAAAACATCGGTACGGCAAGTCCGAGATAATTTAACTTCATATAGTGATTTTAATATCCTATAAAGTCAGTAGACTAAACAAATGTACTCATTCAGCTTTAGCCGACCAAACTTTGTAACTGATCTTCCTCTTGTATTATGACATTTTTTGAGCTACGCCTCCAAAAAAAGACTGTAATTCGGCGAACATATTCTTAAAAACCGGAATAATGGAGGCAAAGCCATTAATGACCCTCGGCCCCCATGGTTGTATAAAGGTGTAAGTAGCTGACTTTTGTATGGTCCCGGGTTGTATCAATTTTACCTGCTCAGCATAAAAAATTGTAACGCTGTAGACGATAAGATAAATAGCGATGTACAGCAGTATTCCCCCCAAACGATTGACCCAACCAAGTAAAGCTATTTCTACTGTTTTTTGAATCATATTGGCACCCAGCCGGATAAGCAATACGACAACGATGAAAACAACCGCAAAAGAAATTACAGGTAACCAGGTGTCTGAAATCTTTATCGCCCTGCCAATATAACCAGCCACAACTGTTGAAAGCTTAATGGCCGCCGCCAGTCCAATAATAATAGCTACAAGTGAAAAAACACCGACAATCAGGCCACGTTGGTACCCTTTTATCATTGCCAGGATAAGAATTACAACCAGAACTATGTCAAGAAACATTAGCTTAGTTTAAAAGTTAAACGTTTGCAGGTTTGAGGTTAGCGCTGCTCAAATGATAAATAAATATTAAACTTTTACTTAAAAATTACTTTGTCAGCAGTTCCTTCACCAATGCTGAAATAGTTTTTCCATCAGCCTTTCCGGCAAATTGTTTGGACGCAATGCCCATTACTTTTCCAAGATCCGATGGTGAACCTGCACCTGTATCTGCAATGATCTTAGCCAATGCTTCTTTTAACTCTTCAGTGGAAAGTTGCTTTGGCAAAAATTTTTCGATCACGGCTATTTCTTCTTCTTCCTTTTTTGCCAGGTCAGTACGATTTTGCTTCTGAAATATTTCTAATGAATCTTTACGCTGCTTTACCAATTTTTGCAGCAACTTAACCTCATCTTCTTCTTTCAGTTCACCACCACCTCCTTCAGCGGTTTTTACTAATAATATCGCAGCCTTAATTGCACGAAGACTGCGTAACCCGGCTTCATCTTTCGCCAGCATGGCCGTTTTCAGTTCTGTCATTATTTTCTGTTCTAGACCCATGGTAATAAGTTTTACGAGTTATAACATAAAACGCGGAGTATCTTTTTGAATATTTCCCGTTCTTTGATTTTTTTACGCTTTATTTTCCTTCAATTGTTTTTCCCTGAATTTTTGATAAAAATCCTGAGCAAATTTTTTCATTTCACCTACCATTTCTTTGTGGTTGGTAGCTCTTCCATAAGTATCAGCCATTGTCATCATGGTCTGGAAGAAAAAATCGGCCATTTCGTCCACCATCATATCTTTTGTCCAAAGATCAATACGTAGCGCTGTTTTTTCCGCACCGTCCCAAAATGACAACATCATCGCCTTGGCTTTTTGGGGGTTTTCAACAGTGGTATCGCTCGCATTCCACGAAATGCCATCCGGAACACGGTTCTCATCCGTATGTACATCAATAACAATACTTGACAGGCTCATAATATATTTTAAAATTAAAAGGAGCAAAGGTAATTAAATCATGGTTGGGTCTTACCAGAAGATGCATAGCCTTTTTCGATGTTTTGCCATAGGAGGTCTGCCGTTTTACCCCAACTAAAATTTGACGCAACCATTTTCCCTTTTTCAACCAGGCTATTCCGTAGTGTTTCGTCCTTGTACAGAAGCATCATTTTATCAGCTATATCCGCATGGTCTTCCGGATTAGCATATAGTGCCGCATCACCCGCTATTTCCTTTATCAATGGGTTGGCCAGGGCAATAACAGGAATATGGCAATTCATAGCTTCCAGCAAGGGCATACCGAGTTTATCCCATTGAGTTGGATGAATCATTGCATACGCTGAACCAACTAATTTAACCATATCCTCATCTTTTATAAGCCCGGTTAAAATTAGATCCTCACGGTATTTATAGGTTCTAAGGTTATTATGAAAAGCGTTGCTTTCTTTTTGCTGGGTCCCCGTTACTATTAATTTCCAATTAGTCTTTTGCCTTTTTTTAAAAACCGAAAAGGCTTTTAACAGTGTCATTAAACTTTTGGGTGAATAAATGGCTCCTGTATAAATAAAATAGTTTTTCTCATTACTGTATTTTTTTTTGATTTCCTCTTTCCCTCTTTCATTAACAGGAACGAAAATTTCTTTGGCAGCCGTATAAACAACAGTGATCTTATCGTCTTGTATTTTATAAAGAAGGGATAAATCTTTTTTAAAAAATTCCGAAACACCAACAATGGCATTTGACTTATGCAAAAACTTTGGTATATACCTCTTAAGCAAAAAAAGGGATAATCCTTTTATAGCAGACGTATTGTAAAAGAAAGTAAGATCATGCAATAAAAGACATTGCGGTAATCGGGCTGTCATTGAGCAAAATGCATCGCAGGAAACAAATACATCTGCTTTATATTTTCTTAAAAAGACAGGTAATTTGAAATCAAACCAGAGTTTCCTTAGTAAAGGGTGGCGGACGGGTTGACGGGTAATAAGAGTAGTTAAGTTTTTACCGGGGAAATAAAGGTTAGCATCGATATGATCCGTTAGTATAATAAATTCATGTTCCGGATATTTTAATATTATTCTTTTTAATAACTCCCGGAGGAAATATTTTTCCTGTGAATTATTGGTGGCCAGCGATTTCGTATTAAAAACAATTTTCATAAGCGGCGCAAAGGTAGCTTGTTCGTTTTAACGTTCGCCTTACAAATACAGCAGTAACCAGGGAAATTTGGAAAAATTCTTAGTAAAGTTTCAGTGTAAAGCTTAGTGTTTTATTGCAAATTTTACTACGCTTTGCCACGACATTTTTTTTATTTATTGGTATACATTAACAAGTTTATTTACTGTTGTTTTGAGATGCTAACGGCTCTACCTTTATTGTTGCTAAGAGTAATCCAATATGAAGACACAAACCCGTGGCCTATGAAATGTTTATACAAATTTTTCTTACCTGTTCTTTTATTTATCATGCTGGCCTTTTATCAAAGCAGCTATGCTCAATGCCCCGACGGTCAGCCAGCAGGAGGAACTGCATATGATACCACCATTCTGTTACCGGCAGGATTGGTTTCCAAGGCGGTTAAATTTCCCCAATTTAATCCTCAATCGGGAATGGTAACCTGTGTACGTTTATGTGTTACTATTAAAGGGATTATTGATACAGTTGCTTTACAAAACTATTCATCGTCTGCTCAAAACGGTAGCTATACTTATAACAGAACTGACCAGGTAATTGGACCGGGAATAATAAGTCCGCTGACAAGTACGGCAAATCTCAGTTTTGGTCCTTTCCCCCTTACTGCATTTGACGGAATTCCCAGCGCCGGAACCGATTTTTATTCAAAGGGCTCTGATACTGTTTTAACAAGGGTACTATGCGTTAATATCAGTGATTCAACCACTATTACCCAGTTTTATGGCACTGATAGTGTTAGCTATAATTATGATGTAAATGCTTCGGCTATCGGTATCGTCCCAGGAGGTAGCAGTTCGACACTTGTACTTAGCTCAGCTCTTGTCAATTTTCATTTTGAATACTGTACCTGTCCGTCTGCTGTACTACCCTTAAGCATCTATGCATTTAATATTAAGAAACTGACAGCGAACAAAGTGGAGCTTGACTGGACTGGCTTTGATGATTCTTACGCCGAGTATTATTATGAGGGGGAGGTGAGTAAGAATGGTAAGGTTTTTTCAAGTATCGGGTCGGCACCCAAAAGCGACCAGGTTAATAACCAGTATAAGCTTGCTTACACTACGAATAGTGATGAAAGCGGCGTATTTTATTTCAGGATAAAACAGGTTTATGCTAACGGGTATGTTCGCTATAGTAATATTAAGCAGCTTGAACTGGAAAGTTCCGCTATCACTAAATTTTCTGTATATCCCAATCCCTCCAAGGGTATTGTTGGTATCAAATTTGATAATAATTTGCACGGACATTTTAATATACAAATTTATAATACGCAGGGTCAGATGGCAGTGAAAAAGGATATGGCAGTGGGGGTTGGGTCTTCTTATACGGAGGTTGCCACGTTGGCTCCCGGGGTTTATTGGTTAAGAGTTACCGATAAAAAGAGCCTTGAATCCAGCGTCAATCAAATAATCATTAAATGACCTCTTAGGTGGAAGAGGATGGTGGCTTGTAAAAGGGGCCTTGGTTCGGGGCCCCTTTCTTTTACCCGTTAGTTTCCTCAGGTATGCCAGATCGAAAATGCTACAGCAGCATTCCACTCACTTCTTCAAATCACCCCGAGCACCCCTGTTTCCCATTTAAACTCTTAAACTTTAAACTTTTAACCCTTTTCTCTACATTTGCTAAAGGCACCAACTTATTTTAATGGAATATAATACTACAAGAAATAACCTGGCAATGAGGGAATATGGCCGGCACGTTCAAAAAATGATTGAGCATTTGCTGACTATTGAAGACCCGGAACGTCGTCAGAGCAATGCATACGCTGTTATTGAACTGATGGGGTTTTTAAACCCCCACCTTAAAAATGTCGAGGATTTTCGTCACAAACTTTGGGATCACCTGTTTCTTATTTCTGATTTTAAACTGGAAGTAAAATCGCCTTATCCTATTCCTACAAGGGAATCATTGAGTGAAAAACCTCAGCCTTTACCTTATCCCAAACGGCATCCAAAACACTCGCATCTTGGAAAGAACCTGGAAGTCGTAATTAAAAAGGCTTTAGCGGAAGAAGATCAGGATAAGCGTTCCGGTTTTGCCAATGCTATTGCTTATTATATGAAACTGGCGTATAACAACTGGCACAAGGAAGTGGTGCATGATGATGCCATTCAAAGCGAATTAACGGGCATTACAAACGGTCAGTTGACGTTTACCAATACACCCTACGTGAAAGCTTTCCGTCCGCAGGATAATCGCGACAGGGATCGTGGGGGCGGTTATGGTAAGCAAAGAGGTAAATTCCAGCAGCGTGGTGGAAGCGGTGGCGGTGGTGGACAGTATCGCAATGACAGAAATGACCGTGGCGGTGGTGGCGGCAAGTTTAAGAAGAAAAGATATTAATAAAAGTTGATAAGTTATTAAGTTGGCAGGTTGACAGGTAACACTGATCAACCTTTTTAATTTTAGTTCATTTACCTGTTCGATGAAAAAATTACCTTGCAGCCCATCTTTATTAATCCATGAACCAGTTAACAAAATTGTATGCATTCATTTGAAGTAAGAGGCGGAAAAAAACTATCCGGTGAAATTATCCCGCAGGGAGCCAAAAACGAGGCGCTTCAGATCATCAGTGCTGTATTGTTAACACCTGAAAAAGTTACCATCAGAAATATACCCGACATCCTCGATGTAAACTTATTAATCGAATTGCTGGGGGAGATGAATGTGAAAACGGAAAGATCGGACCGGCACACTTGTATCTTCCAGGCTGATGATGTAAATATCGATTATCTCCATAGCGAATCCTATAAAAAGAAAAGCGGAAAGCTGCGTGGTTCCGTTATGCTGGCCGGCCCCATGCTTTCCCGCTTCAGAAAAGCTTTTATTCCGAAACCGGGAGGAGATAAAATAGGACGCCGCCGCCTCGATACACATATTATCGGGTTTGAAAAATTAGGAGCGACCTTTAATTATCACCCGGAAGACGGATTCTTTCATTTGGAATCGCCCGACCTGAAAGGAATGAACATGCTCCTCGACGAGCCTTCTGTGACAGGTACCGCTAATATCGTAATGGCGTCCGTCATGGCAAAAGGCACTACAACTATATACAATGCGGCATGTGAGCCCTATACCCAGCAGCTTTGCAAAATGCTTAACCGGATGGGTGCAAAGATCAGCGGTATTGGCAGTAACCTTCTGACTATTGAAGGGGTTGCTTATCTTGGCGGTACCGAACATAGTATGTTGCCAGACATGATAGAAGTGGGTTCTTTTATCGGCCTGGCAGCTATGACGCAAAGCGATATCACTATTAAAAATGCCGGGATAGAACATTTGGGTGTTATTCCGGAAAAATTCCAGCAATTAGGAATTCAAATGAATTTTAATGGCGATGATATTCATATTCCTTCGCAGGAAATTTATGAAGTGAAACGATATTTTGACGGTGGTGTACTGACTATATATGATCATCCATGGCCTGGGTTCACGCCCGATCTGTTGAGTATTGTTTTGGTAACGGCCATCCAGGCAAGAGGTAGTGTATTAATTCATCAAAAAATGTTTGAAAGCCGTTTATTTTTTGTAGATAAACTGATTGATATGGGAGCGCAAATTATTTTATGTGACCCGCATCGTGCCGTTGTTATTGGATTGGAAAGAGAACAAAAATTAAGAGGCATCACGATGAGCAGTCCTGATATCAGAGCAGGAGTTTCTTTATTGATTGCCGCTTTGAGTGCCGAAGGAAAAAGCACTATTCAAAATATAGAACAGATTGACAGAGGTTATCAATACATTGATGATCGATTGAAAAAATTAGGAGCGGATATTAAGAGAGTGGAAGCTTAAATCTAAAATAACAGCAACATTGCATTATTTTTTTGTGACGCTTTAATTAATACGACCAGTAAAATAATTCAATAACAGGTTCTGTTGAATTTCTTTTCTTTGCACATGGGCATTTATCAAAATAAAATCATCATCATCACCGCCCCTTCAGGTGCAGGAAAGACTTCTATTACCCGTCGCCTCTTAAAAAATTTTCCGCAACTGGCTTTTTCTATTTCAGCTGCAACCCGGGAAGCCCGTAGCTATGAAAAGCATGGACAGGATTATTATTTTATGTCGCTGCCGGAGTTTAAACAAAAGATTCAGCGCAATGAATTTGTGGAATGGGAAATGGTCTACGAAGGAAAATATTATGGTACATTGAAAAGTGAATTGTACCGGTTATGGGATAACAACCAGTGCCCGCTTTTGGATATTGACGTAAAAGGAGCTATTCATGTTCAGCAGCAATATCCCGACACGTCGCTTACTATTTTTATCGAACCTCCATCCGTTGACGAATTGAAAAAAAGACTGGAATCAAGAGGAACGGAAACGGCGGAATCACTGCGGGCAAGGGTAAATAAAGCTTCTTACGAAATATCTTTTAAGGAACACTTTAATAAATGCATTGTAAATGATGACCTGGAGCGGGCCTGCAGCAAGGCAGAAGAGATGGTAAAAGAATTTTTAGGCATATAAATATCAGTAATCTTCGGATAGCGGTAAAACCCGCTGTTTATTATCTTTACCCTATGGCTGAATGGAAAACAATTACCTGGTTTGTGATGACATTGCTACTGATGGGCTTTTTTGCAGGCATAGAAATGGCTTATTACAGCGCTAACCGGCTCAGCATTGAGTTACGAAAAAAACAAGGTGGTATGGCTGGTCAGTTACTGGCAAAATTCATAGATGCCCCTGCCAGTTTTATTGGTGCTGCTTTAATTGGTTTCAATATCTTCCTGGTTTTTTTTAGTCTCCAGATAAGTTCTGTGATGGAACCTGTATGGAAATACCTCGGCGTAGGTGCCGACCTGGTTCATATTATTGCAGAGATAGGTATTGCCACTTTCGTAGTGCTGATATTCGCTGAATTCATTCCCCGCGCCATTTTCAGAGCAAGGAGTAATATCCTTTTGACAAGGCTGTCGTTAGTAACAGATTTTTTTTACCAGATGTTTTCTCCCATCGCAGAAGGATTTATCAGTCTGGCGGAATGGTTGTTGAAATATGTCTTTAATGTCCGGCTTGATAAACACAAAGAACCTCTCAGTCTTGGAGAATTAAAAAATCTTTTCCAGTTAAACACCGATGATGAAAGACAGGGTCGCAATACTCAACTACTGGAAAATGCCCAGGAATTTCCGAAAGTCAAGATCCGTCAATGCCTTGTACCAAGAAAAGAGATCGTGGGAGTTACGCTCAACACCTCCATTGAAGAACTGAAGAAAAAATTTATAGAAACCAAGTTGAGCAAATTGGTCGTATATGAAGACAATATCGATCACCTGGTGGGATATATACATCAGCTTGATCTTTTTAAAAAGCCTGAGAAAATACAATCTATTTTATTACCTATTCCGGCTGTTCCGGAAAGTATGAGTGCGGCCGACCTGATCAGCAAATTCAGCCGGGAGCGCAAAAGTATAGCCTGGGTGGTAGATGAGTTTGGGGGTACGGCTGGTATCATAACTATGGAAGATGTGCTGGAAGAGCTGTTTGGTGAGATACAGGATGAGTACGACACGGAGAAATTTGTAGAAAAACAGATAGCGGAAAATGAATTTATCTTTTCAGGAAGACTGGAACTGGACTACCTGGAAGAAAAATACCACTTTGAATTTCCCGAAAACGAATCTGAAACGCTGTCAGGTTATATTATAAATTTTCATGAAACCATTCCCCAACAAAAAGAACGGATCATTATTGATGATTACGAGTTTGACGTTATCAGCGTTAGTGACACGAGAATTGAAATGGTGAAAATGAAGAAACTTAAGTAAAGGCACAAGGAACAAGGCGACAGGAAGAGGCCGCCTGAATAAAAGAAAGATTTTTTATTAATGCCTGTGTCTTTAATCTTGTGCCTTGCTCCTTCTAACACTATCTTTGCTCCACTTTATTAAAATACTCCAATGGCCCTGATGGATTTTTTTGACAAGAGAAAGAAAAAAGACAGCGAAGAAATGTCATTTATTGACCATTTGGAAGAATTACGCTGGCACCTTCTTCGTTCAGTTATAGCGGTATTGGTCGGCGCCATTGCTGTTTTTATTTACTCCGACTTTGTTGTTGACACTATCCTGTTTGGTCCTACGAAGGAAAATTTTATTTCTTCAAGATGGCTTTGCAGCCTTGGTCAAAGTATCGGCATTGGCAATACTCTTTGTTTCCCCCCGGTAAAAGCTGAGTTCCTTGAAAATACGATGACAGGCCAATTCATTGCTTCTTTTACGGTAGCTTTTATCGGAGGCTTTATTATTGCATTTCCTTACATCTTCTGGGAGTTCTGGCGTTTTGTGCGACCGGCTCTTTCGGAAAAAGAAAGAAAGAACACCCGTGGCGTTATCTTCTGGGTTTCGTTATTGTTTTTTGCAGGAGTAGCTTTTGGTTATTTTATTCTTACTCCTTTCATGGTTAATTTTTATTTCAATTATAAGCTGAGTGCACAAATTAAAATAATGCCCAGTTTTTCAGATTACCTGGAAAACCTTGTATATACCACCGTTGGTATTGGTGTACTCTTTCAAATGCCTTTGTTGATCATGGTACTAGCCAAAGTGGGATTTGTTACCGGTAAATTTTTGAGAAAATACCGCAGGCATGCTTTTATCATCATATTGATCGCCGCGGCTATTATCACGCCTTCGACAGATCCTTTTAGTCTTACCATCGTTACGATCCCCTTATACCTTCTTTTTGAAGCAAGTATTATTGTTGCTTCCCGTGTCAATAAGAAACAGGAGATTAAAGACAATGAAGAATGGAGTTAAGAAATTATAATAACCTGGCGGGTACACTTCAAACTAACAAGAGTAGCTTAAGAGTAATATAACTACCTTAGCCGGAGCAATTTCCCAATTCTCTAATTTCAAAATTGCCATTTTATGCATTCTCCATTTGATCTCCGCAAGCCCATTGCCATCGGCAGCGATCACGCAGGGTTCGATTTTAAAGAAGACCTTATTTCATTTCTCGAAGGAAAGGGATTGACCTATAAAGATTTCGGCACTCATACCAAAGACTCGGTTGACTATCCTGATTTTGCCCATCCTGTTGCAGAGGCGGTTGAAAGAGGCGAAGCGGCTTTTGGAATATTACTATGCGGGTCAGCCAATGGAGTTGCTATTACAGCCAATAAGCATCAGCATATTCGTGCCGCTATTTGTTGGGGCGATGAAATAGCCAGTCTTGTACGGCAGCATAACAACGCCAATATTATTTGCATACCAGCCAGGTTCGTGCGGGAAGGCGATGCGGAAAAAATGGTCAGCACTTTTATTACCACCGATTTTGAAGGTGGCCGTCATGCCAACAGGGTTGGCAAGATCGCTTGTTCTGCCAGTTAACCATTCATCATAACAATTTCACGCCTCAAACTTTTTTCGCTTAAGTTTGAGGCTATTTTTTATTTAAACAATCAATCATGAGAAATTTACTGCTACCTGCTTTGTTGGTAGTGTCTTTTTGTGCGACCGCTCAAAAGAAAAACAGCCCTCCTTTTTTTGCCGCCACGATTACGGCTGATGATATGAAAAGGCATTTGTACACTATTGCCGGCCCTGAAATGGAAGGTAGGGATACACCGTCACCTGGTTTGGAAAAAGCAGCCAGTTATATTGAAGCTCATTTTAAATCGCTTGGCTTATTACCGGGAAATAAAGACAGCTATCGCCAGGTATATCCGATTTACAAAGATTCAATGACCAGTACCAGTTTAAATATTAATGGAACGTCATTTGAACTGAATAAAGATTTTCAACCAAACGTAACGATCAATCATACGGCGGAAATGCGTTTTTCTGAAGTGGCTTTTGCAGGATACGGAATAGTAGATGGAGATATTGATTCTTATAAAGATCTCAGTGTTGCCGGTAAGCTGGTAGTAATAGTTGATGGCTCCCCGGCCGGTTATAAATCATCTGTTACAGGAATTGCGTCTCCCGCCAGCGTGTTTTCAAAAATTGGTAACGCGAAGGAAAAAGGCGCGGCGGCCGTCATTGTCATTTATGGAAACTATCCGCGCAAAACACTCAACACCTCCGCTTCTTATAGCTTAAATGGCTATAAAGCCGGTATGTCGCCGCTGAGTTTTTCTGTATCCGAAGCTGTAGCGGAGAAGATATTGGGTGAAGATGGGAAAGCCATCCTGGAAAAAATGAAAGCCTCTCCTTTATCTTCCAAAATATATAAAGCCAATGTTGAGCTGGGCTATTTTAAAAATACAAGTACCGTGTATGCATCCAATGTTCTCGGCTTGCTGGAAGGCACGGATAAAAAAGATGAATATGTATTGATCACGTCACATTATGATCACGTAGGTAAAAGATCGGATGGCACTATTTATTATGGCGCTGATGACGATGGCAGCGGCACTACGGGTGTTCTTGAACTGGCCGAAGCATTCGCTAAAGCTAAAGCTGCGGGTAAAGGACCCAGAAGAAGTATTTTATTCATGACCGTCAGTGGTGAAGAAAAAGGACTCTGGGGAAGTGAATACTATTCCAACCACCCGGTTTATCCATTGGAAAAAACTACGGTTGACCTTAACATTGATATGATCGGCCGCATCGGTGAAGAGTATTTGAAAGATAAAGATTCAACGGGCTATGTATATGTTATCGGTGATGATAAATTAAGTACTGATCTTACACCCATCACGGAAGAGATAAATAATAAGTACACAAAGATGAAACTGGACAGGAAGTATAATGATCCCAATGACAGGAACCGCTTTTATTATCGAAGCGATCATTACAATTTTGCCGAAAAAGGCGTACCCGTCATTTTTTACTTTAATGGAGTACATGCTGACTATCATAAACCGACGGATACACCCGATAAGATCAATTATCCATTAATGGCGAAACGGGGCCAATTGGTTTTTTATACCGCCTGGGAAATGGCGAACAGGAATGATATGCTGAAGAGGGATTTGAAACTGGAGAAGCCGAAAGGATTTTAAATTTTAAATAATTCATTACTAAAAAAGTGGTCTGAGTCTGACCACTTTTTTTATGTTGATTAACCCCATTTCAAATATTTCTTATAGGAAATATACGTTTTTAGAAAAGAATTTTATATTGATTAAACCCCATACGAGGCTCCCGGTCTATTATCTGTAACTGATTTTAAAACCCTAAAAAATATGACCATGCAATCAAAACTATTTGTAAAACCCCTGATGATAACCTGTACTTTATTACTGGCGGTATTATTCAGTCAATCGGCTTCTGCCCAACACAGGGACAGGGTTGAAGACAGGCATGACAGGAGAGAAGATGTCCGTGACCACCGTGAAAATGTCAGAGACAGGAAAGAAGACAGGCATGATCGCCGTGAAGACGTTCGTGACCGCAGGGAAGATGTAAGAGATGCCCGTCACGATGGCGGACGCAGAGATAAAAGAGAAGATGTACGTGACAAACGCGAGGACGTTCGGGATCGTCGTGAAGATGTAAGAGACAGGAAAGAAGATGTTCGTGACCGCAAAGAAAATAAAAGAGACCGCCGGGAAGATCGCAGGGACCGGAGACATTAATTTAATCCGCACTTTAGCACAATATAAAACCCCGGATTTTATTTCCGGGGTTTTATTTATTCTACTACTTGTAAAATAATAAATAACCTGCTAACAAATGACTCCTCAAAGCACCCCTTTAGGGGACGGGGGCTTTACCAACCCAATACCCAGGCGAAGATCAATGGCGCTACAATGGTCGCATCACTTTCAACAATAAATTTTGGTGTATTGATATCCAGTTTGCCCCATGTTATTTTTTCATTAGGTACCGCTCCTGAATAAGAGCCAAAAGAAGTAGTACTATCACTTATCTGGCAGAAATAGCTCCAGAAAGGAACATCATGCCATTCGAGATCCTGGTACATCATAGGCACTACGCAAATCGGGAAATCCCCGGCAATACCACCACCGATCTGGAAGAAGCCAACTCCTTTGCCGGAAGAATTATGGCGATACCAATCAGCCAGCCAAACCATGTATTCAATCCCGTTTTTAACCGTACTGGCTTTTAATTCTCCCTTGATAACATAACTGGCAAAAATATTCCCGGTAGTGCTGTCTTCCCAACCCGGCACAACAATAGGAATATTTTTTTCGGCCGCCGCTATTATCCAGCTATCCTTTGGATCTATTTCATAATATTCTTTTAAATCGCCGCTTAAAACCGTTTTGTATAAAAACTCATGCGGAAAAAAACGCTCACCTTTTGCCTCGGCATCTTTCCATTGTTTTACCAAATGTTTTTGAAGGCGGCGAAATGCTTCTTCTTCCGGAATACAGGTATCAGTTACCCGGTTATAATGATTTTCCAAAAGATCCCATTCTTCCTGGGGCGTAAGATCGCGGTAGTTTGGAATACGTTTGTAATGTGAATGCGCCACCAGGTTCATAACATCTTCTTCGAGGTTGGCACCGGTACAACTAATAATATCTACTTTTCCCTGGCGTATCATTTCCGCCAATGAAATTCCCAACTCACCGGTGCTCATAGCGCCGGCAAGAGTGATCATCATTTTGCCTCCTTCAAGTAAATGAGATTCATATCCTTTGGCGGCATCCACCAGGGCGGCGGCATTAAAATGACGGTAGTGGTGCTCGATAAATTTTGAGACAGGTCCTTTGTTCATGATTGAAATTTTTATCAACCGCCTTCTGATCACAATAGGGTGAGACACTGCGGAGCCGCAAAAGTACAGTTTTGACTAAATAAAAACGCCCGGCTATTTTAAGCCCGGCGTTTATTACTGATGCCGCTATTACAGGTTTATTTTTTTAATTTTTCTTGTTCCAGGATTTCGCCAATGCTATTCACCCTGACGTGATATTTCCTGTTTTTGTATTCCAGCACGATTGCGTAATTAACGCCATCGTCGTTTGTGATTTCCCTTATTTCAAGCATATCGGCATTTTTAAAATTTCTTTCCACTGAACGAATCACAGTCAATGGCAGCTGGTTGAAAAATAATCCGCGGACACAAACCACTAATTCCGCATCATTGTTATAGTAAGCCACTGCCTGGTAATTTGCCCAAACAAAAGAAGCTTTCAGGAAATTTCCTGCTGTTGTCCAGGTCACGTTTGAAGCGCCGGCGAATTCTTTGTTGAACGCCTGTTCAGCACGTGGATCAACTTTGCTGTTTATATGTGCAAAGCTTGTTAAACTGATAGCTACCAGTACTAACGGTAGTAATAAAAAAGATTTTTTCATAATTAAAGGTTTAAGGTTAATGTAATTGAGACGGGATGATAATGATTACGGTTATAGCGGGGATCAATAATTTTAACGGGTATAAAGTTTGTTAAAGAATTATAGACATCACTGCGGGAAAGGGCACAAATACAAAACCCCGTTTTCTTTAGCAGAAAGACGGGGCTGTTTTTACCACACACCAAAACTAACTGCTTATATTTTTGCAGATTTTTTAAAGCTTTTCCAGTTGCCATCAATTGTTGATTTCAAAACAATCTTTGAACCGGCATTCTCCATAGTGATGTAATAGTTGGTTCCATCATTATTGGATATTTCAAAAAGGTCGGATATCCAGTAACCTTCGTAACTTTTTTTCAGATTGCTCTGCAGTTTAATAGGCAGATCCAATGAGCTGATGTTACGTGTCATGGCCATTAATTCGCCGTCTACCGAATAGAAGGCATATACATACTGACCGTTGAAAACAAAAGATGCTTTGGAGTAAGTTTCATTGGTTGTCCATTTTACATCTTTAGCGCCGGTAAACTCACGGCTAAATGCATTTAAAACTTTTGTGTTTACGTTTCCTTCGCCGGCAAATACTGCTAAGCTGCTTATGGTGATTGCCAGCATGATGATGATCTTTTTCATGATTTCTGATTATTTAATTGATTAAGGTTTGTTTTTAATTTTTTGTCATTTGGTAAGTATGACGGTGTAAAAGTATATTAGGTTACACCTCATGGCAAGCAAATTAGGATTAATGGAAACGGCTGTTAATCACTGTTAACAGCTGTTTCCATTCACTAACCGTACATCCTTCTTTTTTTACCTTTCGTAAGGGGCTGTACCGCAATTGATACATAATTTTATTTTTTTTATCCAGAATATATTTAGATATTTGTCTAAATAACTAATGAATCAATTGAGGCATGAATATAATTTTTAAAGCCCTGAACGACCCTACCCGGAGGGAAATACTGCAGCTTTTGCAGGAAAGAGATATGACAGCGGGAGAAATAGTAGAACGTTTTAAAATATCCGGCCCCAGCATTTCGCACCACCTCGACTTATTAAAACAAGCCAAACTGGTCATTGCTGAAAAAGACGGGCAATATGTTTACTATTCATTAAATACAACCGTAGTGGATGAAATAATGAAATGGTTTTTACAATTCAAAACAAAAAGGAAATAAGTATAACGAATCCGATAGCCATCGGATCAAATTGAACAAATAATCTTAAAAAATAGACAAATGAACAAGTATTTCAAATGGCTGATCTGGCCGGTTGCCATTGTACCGGCAATATATTTGGCTACTGCCTGGAAATCATTGCCTGAAGAAGTAGCCATGCATTTTGATCTTCATGGCGAGCCCGACCGCTACGGCGATAAAACAGAATTGCTCCTGGTTGTAGCTCTTCTCTGCCTTGTATCTGTTGGAGCTTATTTTCTTTTATCCAATATTTATAAGGTAGATCCGAAACGATACGCCGCTGAAAATAAAGATCGTCTTCAGCGAATGGGTTTCGCAATGGGGATTTTTATATCAGCGATATGTTGTGTCGTTATATACAGCACCATAAAAGGAAGTGTTGAATTTGGTATGCGTTATATTTTTGCCGGCGTAGGTTTGTTGTTTTGCCTGATGGGTAATTATATGCATAATATAAAGCCTAATTATTTCGCCGGATTCCGTTTGCCATGGACGTTAAACGATGAAGAGAATTGGCGGAAGACTCATTTATTGGGAGGTAAGCTTTGGTTTGGAGGTGGATTAGTAATTGCCATTTTATGCCCTTTTTTACCAGAGACAGTTTCATTAGTCTTCTTTTTTATAGTCATGATGATCTTAGTTTTCATACCCATTGTATATTCTTACCGGCTTTATAAAAAGAATAACCAGGCTGGAAATAAGACAACGGCTTAATAATTGAACCACCTTTGACACGATAATCTAAACATCGGTCTCAAACCATTCAGCTGTGTATCTTTAAAGCATGAATTATCTTGCCCATGCCTGCCTTTCTTTTAACGATCCGGAAATACTGGTAGGTAATATGATCAGTGATTTTGTAAAAGGGAAAAAGAAATTCGATTTCCCATTGGGTATACAGGCGGGGATCACATTGCACCGGATCATTGATACCTTTACCGATGAACACCCGGCTACCAAAGAAGCAAAGGAATTTTTCAGACCCGACTACAGGCTGTACAGCGGAGCATTTATTGATGTTGCCTATGATCATTTCTTAGCCACGGATACCACAGAGTTCACGGATCCTTCACTTCTCCGCTTTTCTGAGCAGGTATATGCCGTTTTAGAAGAAAATAAACAATGGCTGCCAGAGAGGTTTGCCGGCATGTTTCCTTATATGAGATCGCAAAACTGGCTATATAACTATCGCACACGCCTGGGTACGGAAAAAAGCTTTGGTGGCCTGGTCCGCCGGTCCGCCTATCTCGAAGAAAGTGAGACGGCCGGTAAATTGTTTAACCATCACTACCAACCATTGCAAGCCTGTTATCGTCATTTCTGGCAGGAAGTAAAGCCTTTCACTCAAAAACAATATGAATTGCTGAAAGAAACGGGAAATACATAAAAGGCTTTTATCCAAAACGCTAATCTCCTATTTTTGCAAATACTTTTTTCTATGATAAAGAATATATTCTCATTTGCCTTTGTACTCCTGGCTACGTTTAGTGCAATTGGTCAGTCCGGTTTACCCGCTGTTGACAAGTCGCCGATGGATATGTGTTATTACCCTGTTCGATACCCCAATTTAAAAGCCCAGGACAAGCTAACCGAACCACTGGCTGTAAGAGTTATTTATAGTCGTCCTAAAAAAGAAGGACGGGCCATCTTTGGAGGATTGGTGGAGTATGGTAAGCTGTGGCGTTTAGGAGCTAATGAAGCTACCGAGATCGAATTCTATAAACCAGCAATAATAGCCGGAAAAAAAATACCCAAAGGTCGTTATACTTTGTATGCTATCGTCAATGAAAAAACCTGGACTTTTATTATCAATAAAGAAACGGATACCTGGGGATCTTTCAAGTATAGCCAGGCTAAGGACGTAGTACGTACAGATGTTCCGGTTCAGTCGCAGACCGAGCCTGCCGAATCGCTCACGATGGTATTCGAAAAAGAAAATCAAAATACTAATCTCGTAGTTGCCTGGGAAAATGTCAAATGTGCTTTGCCCGTTTCCTTTTAAGTCTTGCATATGAAAATAGTAAAACAACAAGCTCCCTTCTTATTGGCACTAGTTCTTCTGACTTTTGGCTGCGAGCAAAAGCCGAAGGTGGAACCCGTTGCCGAAAAAGTAACGACTCCTGATACCAGTAACAAGCAGCAAGCTGAGATAACGGTCAATCCCTACGCCAGCGTGGATGTTTCACCTATGGATATGAGTTATTTCCCGGTTGACTATCCCAAGATAAAAATGGCCAATGCCAATATTCCTCCTCCTGTTGCAAGGTTAATTTATAGCCGGCCGCATTTGCAAAGAAGGGCTTTGTTTAACGGGATATTGAAATACGATGAACCCTGGAGACTGGGAGCTAACGAGGCATCCGAAATAAATTTTTACAAGTCCGTTACGATCCAGGGAAAAAAAATTCCTGCCGGCCGTTATATCATTTATGGCATTCCTCATAATGATAAGTGGACGATCATACTGAATTCTAATATTGATAGCTGGGGACTAAAACAGGATGCAAGCAAAGATGTGGGTCGATTTGAAATTCCTGTATCGACAAATAGTGTTTCACTTGAATATTTTACGATGGTATTTGAAAAAACGGATAACGGTGCTGACCTGGTGATTGCGTGGGCTGATATAGTAGCCCGGTTACCCATTCAATTTTAATATTGTTACAGGTTCAAAATTTAAGCGATAGTTAATTCTGCTACTCCCTTTCCATTTCCAACAACTTTAAAGTATCCGGGTTATTAAACTTTCCCGCACTGCTTATTATTTTCGATCTTTACAAAATGTGTGGCATCGCGGGTATCATCCAGGCTAATACCGACAAATACAGTATCCATCATTTAAAAAAAATGACGGATGCGCTGGCTCATCGTGGACCGGATGGTGAAGGTCTGTGGCAGAATGATAACAGCACGGTTCAATTAGGTCATCGTCGTCTTTCCATTATTGATCTTAGCAAAGCGGCGGCACAACCCATGCACTTTATACCTTCTTCTTCTAAAAGATGGGCGGAAGGAAATCATTATACCCTTATTCACAACGGCGAAATCTATAATTACATTGAGATCAGGAGAGAATTGGAAAAGGAAGGCTATTCTTTCCATACTCAATCGGACACTGAAGTCATCCTGGCGGCCTATGATTTTTGGTATGATGAATGTGTTGAACATTTCGACGGAATGTTTGCTTTTGCTATCTGGGATGAAAAGGAACAAGAGTTATTTGCGGCAAGAGACCGTTTTGGTGAAAAACCATTCTTCTACTATTTCAATAAAGAAGAATTTGTTTTTGCTTCCGAAATGAAATCGCTGTGGGCGGCAGGCAAAGAAAGGAAAGCCAACCTGCAAATGTTATTCAATTACATAACTATTGGCTATGTTGATAATCCTGAAAGACCCGAAGAAACTTTTTTTGAAAACATATTTAAACTGCCACCCGCTTCAAGACTTTATTATAAGCCATCAACAGGAGAGCTGACCATTGAAAAATATTGGGATATTGATACAAACAGCCGGAATAAAAAGATCTCCGACACAGAAGCAATAGAGCAATTTCAGAACCTCTTCGCTACTTCAGTAAAAAGAAGATTGAGAAGTGATGTCTCACTCGGTACGAGTTTAAGCGGAGGGCTGGATAGTTCCTCTATCGTGGCTGCTATCAGCGGGCTTCCATCCCCGGATTCAAGGTTGCAAACTTTTACTGCCAGCTTTCCGGGATTTGAAAAAGACGAACTTCCTTTTTCCGGCAAAATCGCCAGCCAGTTTGGCCTACCACAACATATATCTGCCGTAACAGATCAAAGCCTTATCGATAACTGGGAAAATTTTTTATATCACCAGGAAGAGCCAGTAGGATCTTCCAGTGCCTTTGCCCAGTACAAAGTATTTGAGTTGGCAAAACAGCACAATGTGACTGTACTACTTGACGGGCAGGGCGCCGATGAAACACTGGCCGGATATCATAAATACTATAAGTGGTACTGGCAGGAATTGTTTCAAAAAAGAAAATTGATGCACAGCGGTGAAATCACCGCTGCAAGGAAAATTGGCATTGAAGAAAAATTCGGCTTCAAAAATATCATAGCATCCTTATTGCCTGATCTTGCTTCAGTAATACTGGAACAGCAATATCTCGCCTATGCATTGCAACAGGAAGACCTGACCCGTGAGTTTGTAAAGCTCCAGAGCAAAGAGGCTTATTACACGACACCGGCCTTAAATAATCTTAATAGCCTTTTATATTTTAATACCTGCGTACACGGTTTAGAAGAACTTTTACGCTATGCAGACAGAAACTCAATGGCGCATGGCCGTGAAGTTCGGTTACCATTCCTGAGTCACGAGTTGGTAGAATTTGTTTTTACACTGCCATCTCATTTCAAAATAAGAGAAGGCTGGACAAAATGGTTATTGCGTCAATCCATGAAACAGCAATTACCGCCAGAAATAGTATGGCGGAAGGATAAAATTGGGTTTGAACCTCCTCAAAAGAAATGGATGCAAAACCCGGTACTTCATGAAATGATACAGGAAGCCCGTAAAAAATTAGTGAAAGAAAGAATATTAAGACCAGGAGTAATCGCAAAACCCCTGCAACCTGCCGGCGCTTATGAAGCCGAGGCTAAAGACTGGAGATATTTAGCCGCGGCTGCTATCATCTGAAAACAAAAAAATGCCCCATGATAAACAGGACATTTTAAGGCGTAGTGTTCTGCTAAACACCAAAAGATTTATTTGTCAGCTCTTTTGAATTTTTCGGTTTGTTGCGTATTGCCATATACATCTGTCTTGACGATATACCAGTGTGTCGCGTCTTTTATGTTTATGACAAAACTTACTTCATCTTCAGATGAACTTTCAGTGACACCTGTTATTTCTTTATCGCCATATTTTTTCTTTAATTTGGCAACGATATTTGGCAGCAATTCTTTTTCGCTGTAATAGCGGATCGTTCTTATCAGTCTGCCGTCTTCAGCATATTGTGCTCTTACCTGTACTTTTTCTATTTCAAAATTCGCCTGGGTGTAGTCTGAGTATTGATGCCAGGTTACGTTTTGTGCGGCGGTAAAGGTTTCTTTGAATGCCTGTAATACTTTTTCATTTACTTCGGAAGGAGCAGGAGCGGCTACTGCGACAAAGCCTGTCAGCAGCAAAACCAGGTAGATTATTTTTTTCATGACTAAGCGATTTTGATTAATGTTTGAAATCTTTCATAAATCTACCGGTGCCTGAAAGTAAACACAAGCGATTATCCATTACTGGTAAAGCCGCTTTGTGCGGCTATAGTATGCACGAAATCATAAAAGCACCTGAAACATTTCAATTTCAAACCGAAAAAGAGTTTTGCGGGTATGAAACATGATTTCCTGTTTTCTAAATCCAACCTTAACTAATTGTTAAAGGAAATTGGCGGCGGATGAATGGTAAAGTCTTCCTTCAAATAACCCCTTTGTTTATTATTCCGCATCTTTGCAATCATTTAAATACAATCACTTATTCTGAGTAATAATATGAAACCAGCTACAAAATTCATTCATGCAGGTGCTGAACCTGATCCTTCTACAGGAGCTATTATGACACCGATATTTCAAACATCTACTTACGTACAGGAAGCTCCCGGCAAGAACAAGGGCTTTGAGTATGCCCGCAGCCAGAACCCGACCCGTAAGGCTTTGGAAGAAGCATTAGCCATTATTGAAAGCGGCAAGTTCGGTTTGGCGTTTAGCAGCGGTGTGGCGGCTACGGATGCGGTTATTAAACTATTGGAACCGGGCGATGAAGTAATTGCCGCCAGTGATATGTATGGAGGCACTTACCGGTTGTTCACTAAAATATTTGAAAAGTTCGGTATCAAATTCATTTACATTGATACAACCAATACTGATAATATTAAACAGGTTGTTTCAAAAAAAACGAAGCTGATCTGGCTGGAAACACCGACAAACCCGCTGATGAATATTACAGACATCGCAGCGGCTTCTGTAATAGCTAAAGAAGCCGGAGCCTGGTTATGTGTGGATAATACATTCGCATCTCCCTATTTGCAGAATCCTCTTGAGCTCGGCGCTGATATTATTATGCATTCTTCTACCAAATACCTGGGCGGGCATAGCGATGTAATACAGGGAGCGTTGGTCATGAATGATACAAGCCTCCGTGAGAAATTATATTTCATTCAAAAAAGTTGCGGCGCTGTTCCGGGACCAATGGATTGTTTTCTCGTGCTGCGGGGAATTAAAACGCTCCATGTAAGAATGAAACAGCATTGCGAGAACGGTAAGATCATTGCGGAATGGCTCCGCAATCATCCGAAAGTGGCTAAAGTGTATTGGCCCGGTTTCCCCGATCACCCCGGCTATGCGATAGCTAAAAAGCAAATGAGGGATTTTGGCGGCATGATCAGTTTTGAATTAAAGAATGACAGCCCTGAAGAAACCAGACGGGTTCTTTCCTCTACAAAATTGTTCGCCCTGGCGGAAAGCCTCGGTGGTGTGGAATCATTGATCAATCATCCGGCATCTATGACGCATGCATCTATTCCCAAGGAAGAACGCATAAAGAATGGATTGAAAGATTCCCTGATCCGTTTGAGCGTAGGTATTGAGGATGCTGAAGATTTGGTGGAAGATCTTGAAAAAGCTATTGGATAATTGTAATTATAGACAGTGTTTATTTAATTGGGGTATTTATTCCACGTCGGGAAAAGAATGCTTATGAAATCGTTATTGATAAACAAGGCATTAACTTTTGATAAGGCATTGGCATTGTATCTGCTAAGTATAGGCGAACGGGTTAAACTGTATTTTATCATTTTAAATTTACCAACTATGCTTTATCTTATTGCTGTAATCCTGATAATAGGCTGGCTCCTCGGATTTTTTGTGTTTTCGGCCGGCGGTCTTATTCACGTTCTTTTGGTTGTTGCCATTATCGCCATACTACTGAGACTGATCAGGGGCGACAGAGCGCTCTGACAAGTGCTTATATTTGGTGCATGAATAAAATAAGTCTGAAAGATTTTTTGGATAAAAAGGTTGATGAATATAATCAACCTTTTTTTATTCAGGATGACCCTATCGGCATTCCGCATCGGTTTACTAAAAAACAAGACATTGAAATAGCCGGATTTTTTGCCGCGGTACTCGCTTGGGGAAATCGCAAGAGCATTATCAATTCCTGCGACAGGTTGCTTACATGGATGCACAATGCTCCTTACGATTTTATCATGCACTTTGAGGAGAAAGACCTTATCCCTTTCATGAATTTTGTGCATCGCACTTTTAATGCCACAGACCTTTTCCACTTTTTTAATGCATTAAAATATCATTACCGGGTTTTAGGAAATAAATCCTTCGAAACGGCTTTCAGCCAATGGATGCAACCCGCAGACCAAAACGTAGAAAATGCATTAAACGGATTTCACCATTATTTCTTTTCAACTAAGATTGACGATGACTATCCCCGCAGAACCATAAAACATATTGCGGCTCCATTTAAAAAATCGGCGTGCAAAAGATTAAACATGTATTTGCGCTGGATGGTGCGTCATGATAACAAAGGCGTTGATTTCGGGGTCTGGAAAAAAATATCCCCTTCCCAGCTTATTTGCCCGGTTGACCTGCATGTAGCAAGAGTAGCAAAACGTTTCAACCTGCTTCATCGAAAGCAAACAGATTGGTTAGCGGCAGTCGAGCTGACCGATTATCTGCGTACATTAGATAAAGATGATCCTGTAAAATATGATTTTGCCTTGTTTGGCCTGGGAGTAATTGATAAATTCTAAATAGCGATGACACCAGTAAATAATATTGTAGCCGGTATCAATCATTCGATGGAACTTGAATTGAAGGAAGGCATTTCGATGGAAGAATTGAAAAGCCTGCTATCCTCGCATATCCATCAACTCATTAACAATAACTTCAATAAATTAGTGGGTATTCTTTATCGTATTGATGTCAGCGAAATAAAATTAAGAAGGCTGCTGGAAAACAATCCGGCTGAGGATGCGGGAACGATCATTGCGGAACTTATTATTGAACGGCAAATCCAAAAAATAAAGTCCCGCGAAAATTACCGGGCCCAGGGTGAAAATAGTATTGATGAAAATGAAAAATGGTGAACCGTTATTTCCTTTTTTGCATTTACTTTCATATTTAAAATCAATTCATTCATGAGATCAGTCATCATCGCCGTTATTTGTATATTATCAGTACTGTCTGTTACAGCGCAGCATCATAAATACGTTGCTCCATCGGATCCACTCATACAAAAAAGCATCAGCAACTGGCAGGATATGAAATTCGGTCTGTTCATGCATTGGGGCACCTACAGTCAATGGGGCATTGTTGAAAGCTGGAGCATTTGCCCGGAAGATGAAGGTTGGACACAACGCAGGGGGCCTTTCTCAAAAAAATATACAGACTATGTAAAAGCGTATGAGAACCTGCAGACAACTTTTAACCCGGTGAAGTTTGCTCCTGAAAAATGGGTAGGTGCAGCAAAAGCCGCCGGTATGAAATACATGATATTCACAACCAAGCACCACGACGGGTTCAGCATGTTTGATACGAAAGAAACGGATTATAAAATCACGAGCAGCAAAACTCCCTTCTCCACTAATCCGAGAAGCAATGTAACCAAAGAGATTTTTGATGCTTTTCGAAAAGAAGGATTTTCGGTCGGTGCTTATTTTTCCAAACCTGACTGGCACAGTGAGAATTACTGGTGGCCTTATTTCCCTCCAAAAGACCGTAACGTAAATTATGAAGTAAAAAAATACCCGGAACGCTGGAGAGCATTTAAAGACTATACCTACAGCCAGATAAAAGAACTGATGAGCCAATACGGCAAGGTGGATATATTATGGTTGGATGGTGGGTGGGTAAGACCTTTGTCTACTGTGGATACCGTGGTGGAATGGCAGAGGGGTATAAAAATCGACCAGGATATAGATATGAAACGAATTGCGGAGATGGCAAGGACTTATCAACCGGGTCTGCTGGTGGTGGACAGAACGGTAACGGGAGAATATGAGAACTATACCACACCGGAACAGGAAGTACCCAATGAGCCTTTGCCTTTTCCCTGGGAAACTTGTATGACAATGGGAGACTCCTGGAGTTATGTACCGAATGATAATTACAAATCTTCGCATAAGCTCATCCAACTATTGGTAAAGATTGTATCCCGCGGAGGAAATTTTCTATTGAATATCGGACCAGGCCCGGATGGTGATTGGGATCCGGTTGCCTACAGCCGCTTACAGGAAATAGGTAAATGGATAGCCGTTAATGGTGAAGGAATTTATAATTCCAAGCCCATGGCTCCTTACTCCACTGATAATATTTACTATACACAGGCAAAGACAGGTGAAACTATTTATGCTTTCTATCTATCAGAAACTGATACTGTTTCTATTCCCAACCAGGTTGTATTGAATAATGTCATAGTAGCCAAAGGAAGTACTATTTCATTGCTGGGAACAACGACGAAATTGAAATGGAAAGCAGAAGGTAGTAATACGGTTATTATAGTTCCCTCTTCCGTCGCTGCTAAAGTAACTAGTCAGCATGCAGCCGTATTTAAAATACAGAAAAGCAAATAAATTAGACTGTCAGTAAAATAAGAAAGGAGGTCATTGACCTCCTTTCTGTATTAATTCTTATTTTTTTCAAACATCAGCTCTTTCACTTTTTCCTTATCTTCTTTTTCCTTTTTCAGGTCAAACATAGTTCCGAAGACATGATCCCAGATGGTGGAGCTTACACCAAATCCGTTATGTTCATTTTTATAATGATGAAGATGATGATTTCTCCAAAGCGGTTTCATCCATTTGAACGGTGGGTTCCAGGCATGGATGGCGTAATGCATGGTACCATACATCAGGTAGCCTAAAATAAAACCAGGAAAGAACATAAAAGTGTTTTCCCTCATGATTAAATAAACTATACCAAAGATGGCGGAAGAAATAATAATGCTAGGCACCGGGGGCATGAACAGTCGCTGCTTATCCCTGGGATAATGATGGTGGTTGCCATGAAGGGTATAAATAAATTTTTGCGCTCTTCCGCTTTCCGCCATCCAATGAAAAAGATAACGGTGCGCCAGGTATTCAAAAAAAGACCAGAAGAACATACCTCCTATAAACGTAAGGAGGACACGCCATAAAGGAAAATCAAGGTTAGTATTGCTATAATATAACATATAGACAATAACCGGTAAATACATTCCCCAGATCACCAGCGGATGCGTTTTGGTCAGCATTTCCAGGTAATCACTTTTAAACAGGCGGGCCTGGCCCTTATTGTTTATTTTTTCGAACTGCATGGGGCAAAGATAAAGAAAACCGGGTGGTCAAAAGTGAGTTGCTAATCAACAATTCCTGATTTTACTTTTGTTTTAGGAGTTGGTTAACGGTGTGAAACTGATAGCCCCTGGCTTTCAGATATTTTAGTAATTCAGGTAATCGTTTATAAAATTTATCCGTTCGTTTGGAGTCAGTGCCGATGTGTAATAAAAGTAAAAAGCCATTCAACCCGGAGGGCTTTTCTTTATCGTAATCAATGATCGAGTTGTAGATTTCTTCAGTGCCACGGTAATTCTTTAATGCAGGATAGGTATAATCCGCCGTGCTTTTGGTACCCACTGTATAATTGATCAGTTGTAAACCGAGATCGCTGGTCCAAGCTGCGATGCTATCATTATACCACTCATAGGGCGGTAAAAAATATTTAAGACTCATCGTATTGATCCCTTCACCTTTCATGATATCCAAATTGACCAGCAAGTCGTCCAGGAATTGCTCTTTTGTTACAAGCAGACTATCCCTGTTGTTCCAGTCACAATACAACAAATGTTCATTGGAATGCGGGCCGAGATAATGGTTATCTTTTCTTAATCGCTGAACGATGCTTTTAAAAGCGGCATTTTGATAAAACCTGCCGGTAAAAAAGAAAGAAGCTTTTACTTTCTGCTGTGCTAAAGTTTGGGCGATAAAATTTCCTCCATCCGCGAATTCATCGCCGGTAAAAACGATAGCGATTTTCTTTTGTGTGGAATCGCCGCGGACAATAGCCCTGTAACTATAAGAAAACTTACTGTTTAAAGACTCTTCGGAAGCCCTCTCCTTTGGAGAGGGTTTGGGTGAGGTCACTTCCGCCTCCTTCGCCGCCAGCAAATAAATAAGTGAAGCCGTGCCATCCATCGTTGGCTCATTGGTGCTGTAATCTCCATAGTCATCATGGTATACAGCTAAATTGCTTTGAAATTCAGCATATTCATCCGGTTGATAAAGTGTAATACCGATCAGGTTATTGTAAATGCTTCCATACACCGGGCCGTCAACCAGCCCGCCATCGATAGGGTAATTTTTCAAATGGGTAAAAGCAGAATGCGGATCAACCGGTGTGTCACCCCCGGATGGCAAACCATAGACCATACTTGTTCCCCAGGGATTACAACCAAAGAGCCAGTCGAAATTAGCTTGCTCTAATTCAGAAAAAGTTTTATCGCCTGTTAACTCCCTGTACCAGTAACATTGAATAGCAAAAGAGGTCGTCAGATTATTGCTGCACCAAATAAATGGAATGTTTCGATAGAAGGCATTTTGTTTGGCTTTGCTCCATACTCTTTGAATGCCCTCTCTATAATAACCTATAAGGGTTTCTCTTTGTTTTCCACCTAGTTCTTTCGCTCCTTCATAATGTCCTATGTTTATAAATGGATACCATTGGTAATGGCTGGCGGTATCCGAGCCAAGCCACGGAGTCAAAGGCTCAAGCCTTGCGAAAGTTTCGACGTTATGTGCTGGCCCCACTACAAGATTTCCATCTTTTTTCTTATAAAATTTTTGAAGTGTGGATATCTGAACTGCTTCTGCCAGTTCCATATCATCATACCAATTATCTTCAGCATATATATATGGAGATCTTACAGATGCAGTTTGAGTCGCTCCGGATTTTTTTCTTGCATACTCTAAAGCTGTATTTGATTTATCGTATAAAAGGCTTGCATAAGCTGTGTCAAATTGTAAAAATTGAAGGTAGCCCAATCCGAATGCACTTGAGAACTTTGCCGCAGTAGAGGAGGTTCCTTTCGTATTATTCATAAACTTTCCTCTTTGCTGCGGCTCACCACTGATAAAATATACTGGTCGCTGATTACTTTTTCCATACTGTGTATCTTCTTTTGGAATCCGCATACCAATATGATCTCTGTCATCACCTATCTGGTTAAACATCCAGTCATCTCTCGGGTGCATTTTTAACAACCAGTCCAGTCCCCATTTGGCTTCATCCACTACATCGGGCATTCCATTTTTTCCATCCAGGCCATTGGCTTGTTTTTCATCTGTGAACACATTCGGAAAGTCGCGGTATGACATCAGTAGATGATAGGTAGCATTGGCGGAGGTAGTAACATATTGCAAATAATCACTGGCATCATGCCAGCCACCTGTAACATCAACATAACTACTGTCTTTGATGCCGGCTTTTTCTCCATACAAAACATAACCATCCCTTGTATGACAACTATCTTTTAAATAAGGATTAAAACCGCTGCGTTGTTGCCGCATATAACGTAAACAAAAATCCGCAGCTCCTTTATAGACCTCAGCTCCAATGGTAAACTCAGGTGATTTGGCATCGCCGGCCCGTAAATAATATCTTCCCGGGCTTTTATACGCTGAAAAATTCAAGCGATAAGTTTGTATAAACGGACCATAAGCTCCAAAAGTCTTTCCAGCTTTGCCTGAGTAAGCGATTTTCTTTGTTTTAGCATCTACCAATTGCCAATTGTCTATTGCCTGTTGTTGCTTACTGCACCATACCGCCACTTTCACTCCACCGGGAACGTAGCCCAACTGATTAATACGTATCCACGTTGAAGCAGGATCTTTCTTCTTTACCCCGGTGAATGACAACAGGAAAAAAACAATCAATAGCCTGTACATAGTAATAACTCTTTTAGCTTTAACTTCCAAAAGTTACACATCTTTGAGGAGATACGGACTTGCGTTTTGTGGTTAAAGATTTATTTCTCCTTATCTTAATCTCTCAATTTCTTTTATGGCGGTGATTGCTCTCGACCTTGGAGGAACTAAGCTGGCTGCTGCTTTATTCAGTGAACAAGGGGACATGTTGATTAGCGAAACTGTGCAATTGGAAAAAAGGGAAGGAAATGAAGTTGGGAATCTTATACTGAGCCAGGCCAATCTTCTTTTACAAAAAGCTATCAGGGAAAACATAGCGGTCTCTTCGTTGGGTATCTGCATTCCTGGTATCGCTCATGCAAAAACGGGAAAGGTTTGGGCGCCTAATATCCCGGGTTGGGAAGATTATCCTTTGCTGGAAGAATTAAAAAATGGATTAGAAAATAAAAATATCGGGATAAAAATTGATAGTGACCGGGCCTGTTATATTCTTGCCGAAGTTTGGAAAGGAAATGCCTGCGGTAATAGCGATGTGATTTTTTTAAGTGTAGGCACAGGAATCGGTGCAGGGATCATGATTAACAACGAGGTATTGCGTGGCGCCAACGATATTGGTGGTGCTATCGGCTGGATGGCATTAAGTAAACCTTTTGACAATAAATTTATATCCTGTGGTTGTTTTGAATATAATGCCTCGGGTGAAGGGCTGGTGAAGGTGGCGAAAGAACTCATAGCGAATAACAAATTCCCCGGAGGTTTATTGAACAATAGAGATATTACTCAGCTTTCTGCAAAAGATATTTTCAATGCTCATGATGCAAAAGATGGACTGGCTATCGCTGTAATCGACAATGCCATTGAATATTGGGGAATGGCTGTTGCCAATTTGGTAAGCCTGTTCAACCCTGAAAAGATAATTTTTGGAGGAGGTGTATTCGGACCTGCATTAAAATTCCTGGATGCGATATATGAAGAAGCAAAAAAATGGGCGCAACCCATCAGTATGAGCCATGTCAAATTGGAAGGAGCCGCATTGGGAAGTGAAGCAGGGCTTTATGGAGCAGCCTGGCTTGCCATGAATAAATAATACTATCAATATGTATAAACGAAGCCGGGTTTTTGCCGCAGCATGTATCGCCCTTTTTTTATTTGGGATGACATTGATAACGCTTGGCTCTATTCTTCCATCGTTGACGACAAAATTTGAATCCCATGGATTGAATAAGGGGATATTGGTTTCCATTTTACCGATTGGAATACTGACGGGTTCGCTGGTCTTTGGCCCTTTTGTAGACAGGTATGGTTATAAACTATTGCTTATTATCAGCGTGTTGATCTCTGCGGTATCACTGGAGGGTTTGGCATTTACTGATTCAGTATCCTTACTGTATGTATGCATTTTCTTTACGGGTTTTGGAGGAGGAATTATCAATGGCGGAACAAGTGCTTTGGTGGCTGATATCAGTTCGGAGAATAAAGGCGCCAACCTTAGTTTGCTGGGTGTTTTCTTTGGCATTGGCGCTTTGGGCATGCCTTTATTGCTGGGCGTTTTATCAAAATATTTTCAATACACTACTATCCTGGCCGCTGTTGGTTTGTTCATGCTGCTGCCTGTTATTTATTTTCTTTTTGTGCTATTTCCCGAACCAAAACAGGCTCAGGGGTTCCCGGTTAAAGAGGGCGTAAAATTGTTAAGAGAACCGGCATTATTGCTTACGGGATTTTTTCTCTTCTTTCAAAGTGGTGTGGAAGCGTTGAGTAATAACTGGACGACAACCTATTTGCAGCATGAATTAAAAATAACCAATGAAGCCGCATTATACGCTTTATCCTTTTCCGTTGTTGGTTTGACGGTTGTAAGATTATTACTCGGATCGCTGCTAAAAAAAGTATCTTCTTTTACAGCTATGGTGATATCGCTATTGCTGGTGATTACGGGAAGTCTTGTATTAATGAACACCGGCTCTTATAGTATTGCATTCGCTGCATTGATCATTACGGGTGCGGGGTTAGCGGCGGGGTTCCCGGTTATATTGGGTTATATCGGCCAATTATATGCTCACTTATCCGGCACTGCATTCAGCATCGCCTTTGTGATTGCGCTTACAGGAAACACTATCATAAGCTATTTCTTTGGATTTATTGTAGATAAATACAGTATTACTTATCTGCCGTTATTGATAATAGCCTGTGTTATCTGTATGCTTGTTCTTTTATTTTTAATAAAACAAAAGATCGCTGGTAAGGTCAAAGTATAAAAAATTATATAAATACAAAATTTAAAAAAAGTAAAGCTATGCTGGCAAAAACCTGGTTGCAAAACGCAAGATCCATTATGGATAATATCGAGAATACCCAGATGGAAAATATTCAAAAAGCGGCCATAATGATGGCGGATACAATCGAAGCCGGCCGTTGGGTTCATACATTCGGATGCGGCCATGCCACTTTGCCCATTGAAGAAATGTATCCTCGTATTGGTGGGTTTGTAGGTTTTCACCCGATTGTTGAATTGCCATTGACATTCTTTACTAATATCGTAGGTGGTATGAGTGTGCACAATTTTGTTTTCCTGGAAAGAGTGGAGGGATACGGTACGGAGATAATGAAGGGTTATAGGTTTGATCCAAGAGATTGTATGTGGGTTTTTTCTCATACAGGCATCAATGCGGTAAATATCGACGTAGTACTGGAAGCAAAAAAGCAAGGGATGAAAGTAATAGTATTTGGTTCAGCGAAAGAAGCAGAAGGAAAACCTACCCGTCATAGCAGTGGAAAAAATATTTTTCAGTTGGCCGATTTGGTAGTAGATACCTGCGTACCGATACAGGATGCTTGTGTACCGTTGAAAAATCACGTTGATAAAGTGGGCCCTGTTTCTACGATGGGATTTATTACCGCCGTTTGGATGACGGTGACAACCATTGCTGAAATATTAGCCGATCGCGGGGTGAAGCTTTATATTCATCCTTCTCATAATGTACCCGGCGATACCACAGCGAAAGAACGGTTAGCTGAAGCTTTGGACGAATACAAGACCCGCATTGCCGGTGTTTGATAATAACAGTAAACTTTTCCTTTCTTTGTGCCAAATTGAATTACGCTATGAAATTACTTTCTTACCTGAAAGACAACCATGAGCAACTGGCTGTTTTAGTTGATGGCTTTGTATATGATATGGATGTATTGCATCCCGATCTGCCTAACAGCATGAATATGTTTCTGACCTACTGGGAAGATGCCTATCCTGTAGCACAGGCTGGCGAACTGATGTTAAGAGAAGGAACACGAACGAGTAAGAGAAAGATTGCGTTGAGCGAAGTTGATCTGCTGGCGCCAGTTCCGTTTCCCGCCTCTTGCCGTGACGGGTACGCCTTTCGCCAGCATGTAGCAGCAGCAAGAAGAAACAGGAAAGCGGATATGATACCTGAGTTTGATCAGTACCCGATTTTCTATTTCACTAATCATCATAGCATACAGGGACCGGGGCCGATCAGATGTATGCCTGATCATTTTGAAAAATTAGATTTTGAACTGGAAGCAGCTATCGTTATTTGTAAACATGGCCGTAATATTCCCGCTGATCATGCGGATGAATATATCGGTGGCCTGATGATCATGGATGATATGAGTGCAAGACGATTGCAGATGGAAGAAATGTTGTTGAACCTGGGCCCGGCGAAAGGAAAAGATTTTTCTACAGTTATTGGGCCATGGCTGGTAACATTGGATGAACTTCATGAAAGGGAGGTTCCGGCGAAAGAAAATCATACCGGTAAAGCCTGGAACCTGGAAATGAAATGTTCTGTAAATGGCATAGAGGTTAGTAGGGGTAATTTAGGAGATATGGACTGGACATTTGCTGAAATCATTGAACGGGCATCTTATGGTGTTGATCTCTATCCCGGGGATGTGATAGGAAGCGGTACGGTAGGTACGGGTTGCTTCTTAGAGTTGAACGGTACCGGTAAATTAAATGATCCCAATTATACTGAACAATGGTTGCAGGCAGGCGATGTTGTAGAAATGGAAATTGATTCGCTGGGGAAATTAAGTAATAGTATAGAAGCTGAAGAAACGGATTGGAGTATTTTCAAAAAGAAGAAGATTTAACCGCAGAGATGCAGAGGCGCTGAGATAGCGCTTGTCTTATAATTAAAATCAATTTTTATGACAAGAGATGAATTGAATGCACTTGGGGCGCAAATACTGGATGCTTGCATAGCTGTTCACAAAGAACTTGGCCCAGGTTTATTAGAATCCGTGTATGTGTTTGCCTTATTAAAAGACCTTGAGCTACGAAACATTAAAGCTGCGGCAAACGTAGCTGTTCCTCTTTATTATAAAGGGTATGATACTGGAAAATATTAAGAAATGGATATTCTTATTGAAAGGGAAGTTGTTTTTGAAGCGAAAGCTGTTGAAATAATGCACCCGGTTCTATGACGCTCAAATGATAAGTTATCTGAAATTGACGGATAAACGACTTGGGTATTTAGTCAATTTTAATGTAGTTCGTCTTAAAGATGGATTCAGAAGATTTGTAAATAATTTTTAATAGAGGCGCAATTAGGGTCTGGGCTTTTATTTCTGCGACTCCCCTCCTCTGCGGTAAAAATAAACTATGATTTTCAACCTAACCGATCTGAAACCCGCGGAAAAACAATACTACCTGCAGCATGTCATTGCGCCACGACCGATTTGTTTTGCTTCTACTATTGATAAGGAAGGAAATGTCAACCTGAGCCCTTTTAGCTTTTTCAACTTATTTTCTTCCAACCCGCCGGTTGTTATTTTTTCACCGGCAAGAAGAATAAGAAATAATACAACGAAGCATACTTTGCAAAATATTTTGGACGTACCGGAAGTAGTGATCAATATGGTGACCTACGATATGGTACAGCAAACATCATTGGCAAGCTGTGAATATCCAAAAGGAGTGAACGAATTCGGCAAAGCTGGTTTTACAGCCATACCAGCCACACTGGTAAAACCTCCAATGGTAAAAGAAAGCAAAGTAAACCTGGAATGTAAGGTACTGGAAGTAAAACCGCTGGGAACAGAAGCCGGCGCCGGCAACCTGGTGATATGCGAAGTTCTGCGAATGCATATTAATGATTCACTATTAGATGAGCATAAAAAGCTAGATCAAAGGAAAATAAATCATGTAGCGAGATTGGGGGGAGATTGGTATTGCCAGGTCAATGAAAATAATCTGTTCATGGTTGAGAAGCCCAATACACAATTAGGAATTGGCATTGATGCCTTGCCTGAAGCAATACAGAACAGCCAGATATTAACAGGAAATAATCTTGGACAATTAGCCAATGTACAGGAACTGCCGGTTATTGATGCTTCTTTTCATGACGATCATTTAAAACAGATTATTCAATATTACAGCCTGAACCCGGACGAGATGGAAAAAGAGCTCCACTTGCATGCAAAAAAATTAATGGACGAAGGAAAAGTGAAGGAGGCCTGGCAGGTGTTGTTGACAAATTTTGGCTTATAGTCAATTCAAAACGTCTAACCATAAGATCAGCCAGATATTTAACATGGTACTGTTTTAAATTCGTTAAAAAGTGCTATGGTTCGTCTATCCTCATCTATAATATTCATGATCGTCCTTACGCAGCTTACCGGCTGCAAAAAAGATTTAAGACGCGACATGTGGGAATTTTCTTTTACCTACAACGGCCAAACCTATACCAACCCAGATTATGGTTCGCCAATAGAAGGCCCGGGAGACATAGCAGGAATCGAAATAAGGAAGCCTGATGTTCTTGGTGGCATAGTACGGTTTACCTGGTCAACGAACTGTGCTTTTTTACAACCAACCGGCATGGACATTTCTTATAATGATAATACTTGTACTTTCTTTGTTATGGGAGCCGCTGTTGATTCTTCCAGGATATTTACTTACAGTTCCGGATCAAAGAATTATGGTGTTTCGAATTGTAAAACTAAAAAAGATCCGCTGAGCGGCGGAACTTATACTACTTGCACAATATCCGGCTCTTTCTCGGTTGTGCTTATTAATAATGCAGGCCTTACAAAAAGCATAACGGGAACATTTAAGGATCCGGATGTAATAAGATGATCAATTATAACTGTACGCAGTTAATACACCGGAGCTTTTCCCGCAAAAAAAGATCCCGCTTTTCAGCTGGAAAAAAATAATGGTTGACGAGTCTGTGTGCGTTAAAATTCCAGCTGAACTGTTCAACCATTTGTTCAAGCCAGTAATTGATCCATCTATTGAGGATGATCATTTAAACAGATCATTCAGTATAATAGTTCTAATCCTCATAAAATGGAAAAAGAATTGCATTTGTGTGCAAAGAATCTGGCCGAAAGATATAGTTAAGGATGCGTGGCAAATGTTACTTGCCACATTCTAACTGTATACTTTTATTTCCATGGACTTTCTTTAGACAAATAAGCCATTGCGTTCTTACGGACGATCCTAAAAGCATCATCCTTTTTCCTTACGATATCCGGCCCCTTAGCCAGTAGGCCACTTATTACACTCCGATGTGTGTAGTTCTCGCAACTGGTGATTACAGCGTCATTGCCCTTTGTTTCATTAAAGTACAAACAATAAGTAATAACAGCGCAAATATCGTAATAAGCAGTTCGGCTTTTACCACCCGCTTCCTTTATCACCTCCACACGTGTCTGCTCAAAGAATGCATTCAGTTTTTTTATAACAATAGCTTTTGAGGCCTTGTTTTGACGCATTAATGAATGAATAATGCTGTCCGAATCTGGCGTATCGCGGATTAGCTCCTGTATAACAATCAGCTTTCCCCCGTTTGGAGGAAGGGTAGCTTCATATAAAATCTGCTTCAGGCTATCAGCCAGTACTTTCAGAAGTTCTTTCTTATTCTCTTTGACTTCCATAGACATAGCATCAAAAGAATTTATAACAAGTATATTGCTCTGAAGAGAATCTGATTGAGATAGATATTGGTCAATCGAATTCTTTTTTGCAATTGCAGCAAGACCCGGGACCATCAATAATAAAAGGAATATGTTATTTTTTTTCATAAGAATAAATTTTATTTTAAACCTAGTCGTTCCATAAGACCCTCTTTTTTCGATTTTGAAACTGTTAGTTGTTCTCCTGTTTGTAGTTTAACATAACCTCCATCCGAACGAACTAAATGGGTGATAAATCCAAGGTTTACCACCGTTGAGTGATGTATTCGTTGAAACAGGTCGGCGGGTAATAACTCTTCAATATCGCCAAGCGTTTTTGAAACGAGTATATATTTCCGATTGTCCAAAAAAACCTTGGTATAAGCCCCTTCTGCCTGGCAATAGATAATATGGCTTACCTCAACAAATTCATAGCCTTCTTTATACGGCAGGGCGATTTTTTGTTGTGCGGATGGTATTTTAATATTACGAAGCAGGTTCTCAATATGAATATTATCGGGCTGCTGCAATTTTTGTTCAGCCTTCTTTACTGCTTCTTTCAGGTCATCGGCATCTATTGGTTTCAGCAGGTAGTCAACGGCACTAATTCGAAAAGCTTTGGCAGCAAACTCATCATGGGCCGTGGTAAAGACGATGGAAAAATTTACATCGCTGAGCACTTCCAGCATTTCAAATCCATTCATCCAGGGCATTTCCACATCAAGGAAAACAAGATCAGGACTATTTTTTTTAATGGACAGGATACCTTCTTTGGCGGAATAACAACTATCCAGAACTTCTACAGACGGACAGTTTTTCTGCAGGTCGTTCAGCAATGCCCTTACACAATGCTGTTCATCATCGATAATGATAGAGCGTATCATATTTCTTGTTTTAAAGTTATAATTACTTTTGTTCCTGTTGCTTTTCCTGCTTCATCCTTCCTGTCAAAAATATCAAGCCGTGCCTGTCGCTGCTGTAATAAATTATCCAATTCCAATCTTGATTTAGTAAGGTTCACTCCTTTTGAGTGATGGGTTAATGCGCTGGCTGATTTATTTTGTCGTGACGCATCTCTTCCTATCCCATCATCTTCTATCACTATCTCAAGATTTCCGTTATTTTTTAAAACATTCAATGATACTTTACCTCCCGTATTTCGTGGTACAATCCCATGCCAGATAGCATTTTCAATAAATGGCTGAACGATAAGTGCCGGAATAAGTACTGATTTCAGATCTATATTTTCATCTACATTAACCGAGTAAGAAAGTTTAGTATCAAACCGCATGGCTTCCAACTGCAAATAGAATTTGCAGGTTTCAATTTCATCGTACAGGCTGATCTGTTTTTTATCGGCGTTATTGAAAAGGGTTCTGATTAGTTTTGAAAAAGTGGTCAGATACGTTATTCCCTTCTCGTTTTGGTTTTCCTGCATTAATGCTTTGATTGAATTCAGGCAATTGAAAACGAAATGCGGATTCATCTGGGCTCTTAATGCTTTTGCTTCCAGCTCAAGTAATTCCTTTTCATAGCGGGCTTTCAACCGTTCTGTTTTTCTAACTGCCCGGACACGGAGCTTTACAACAGTATAAATGAGTAGCAAAAGAGATACAATAATAGCGGTCCAGAACCACCATGTAGCCCAATAGGGTGGCGTAATGATTAATTCCATACTTGCTTCATGGGGACTCCATTCCCCTTCACCCACTCTGACCTTGACACGAAAAATATATTTTCCGGGTTTGATATCCGGAAGGGAAGCGATGTTTGAACTGTCATTGTCAGGACTGTAAACAGGCATTTCCACCCAGGTTTTAAAATCACCTTCCAATGTCCATGCATACTGCGTTTTTTTATTTTTAGAATAAGAATTGGACGTAAAATAAATGATGATTGAATTCTGGTCGTAACTAAGGTTTAATTTTTTTAATAGTTCAGGATCGGTGAGGTAATTAGTTATTTCTTTTTTGTTAAAATCCGTTACTCCGTAAATAATGGGAGTGTAATTTATTTTAGAAGAGTCAAAACCCCAGTCGGGATTATCAGCTAAATGAGCGGTGTACAATAAACCTCCTTTGATCAAATAGATAGTCCCGGTACTGTCAATTCTAATATCAGTGCTGCTGTTTTTAGAAGCGGTAAAAGCGGTATCATCAATAAACTTGTATTTTTTTTCATTAATATTAAAGATAGCCGGCAACGAGTCCCTGATGGCTACAAAAAAGTCAGCGGGTGATTTGACACAAAAATCTTGTACGGGATATAAAATACCTGGCTCCTGCCTGTTTTTAGGATAAGGATAAAACTCATATGTCCCAGCCAGTTGATGATAAACTCCCAGACCTTTTTCCAGTGTACTGAACCAGATATCTCCGTTGGGTAAAGCTTCAATATGCGTAACGGTTAAGGAATCCCTGTTTGAAAGAATTTTTTTTAATTCGCCGTTGACATTGTTATAACTAAAAAGACCATTGCCGGTACCAAGCCATACAATATTTTTAGAGGTCTTATTTTCGGTAAATGAAAATACTCCCCTTGACTGACCAACCGAAATTTTTTTAACAGGCAGCTCGCCTTTATTGATCAGCATACTGCTGTCTTTTGTATTACTGATCCGATAATTTTTGGGATCTAATGATTTCGTGAGACCGGCGTGCGGTACAATATAAAACTCTTCATCGGTCACACCGATATAAAGATTGTTGACCTTGTCAAACCAAAGCCGGGTAATATTTTTTGGTGAATCACCTTTAACCGGAAAATAGAAAGGCGGAATATCGCAAATCCCCTCCAGGTCGCTGTTGAAATAAGTGATTTGGTTTTTGGCGGTAGAAAAGAAAATAACACCCTCCGAACTTTCAGCAAGGGCTTTAATGGGGGCACCGCTGAATGCGCTTTCAATTCCCTTTATTCCATAGTTCATGTTATCAAGACCTATCGTAAAGGCTCCTAAATTGCCGCCAGTCACCAAAGCAAAGCTAAATTCCGAAGCAGAAATAAAAACCGGTCCTTTTTTAGAAACCAGTATTTCTTCGAATTTGTTGTAAGGTATTTCCGGATCATTGAAGCAGTAAAAAAGAGGCTTATGAGCCTGGCTATATGAGAGCACATTTGCAACAAATTGAAGTATAAAAAATATTAGCCAGGTTTTGCGCATTGGATAATTCTTTGAAAAATACCTGCAGAAACTATTGATCAGAACAAGATGCCGGGTTTTCCTTTTAAAACTACTTATAGATTTCCTTATCAGGGATACATGATTGATAATTAGCTTTCCGGGTTTGGCAGCTTCATGAAATAACGGAATAACCTGTTATCCAACCGGCAAAAAGCTCGCTGTTGAGCTTTTTCAATTTAAATAATTAAACCATCAAATCAAAGGATGTAAGGGTCAATTAACCATTGATTCCGGCATTTTCATGAAATAACTTGGTTGAAAATATCGGGGAAGAAAAGCAACACTGCAATAATACAATGAATAGTAAGAGAGAATCCCGACCTCTTTAAAAGAATGGGACGCCTTTGCCGAAAAGCGATATGAGTAGGCAATCATTCAAAACTTTAATTTATGAGAAAGTTACCTGTGCTATTTTTCGCCGCAGTTTTGGGTTCGTCACTAACTGCTTACTGCCAGAAAACAAGTTTTGGTATTACCGGGGGTGCTTCATTGGCAAATATGCATCTCAAATCAGGAGACATTTCTATTTCAGTTGATAACAAAATCGGCCTTACGGTTGGTGTGTTTGCTGATGTGGCTATATCAGAGAATTTTAGCTTCCAGCCAGCCTTGAATTACGTACAAAAGGGGGCTAAAAACAAAATGACTGATATTGGTTATGAAAGTAAGCTTACCCTTAATTATATTGAACTTCCTTTCAATTTCCTGTTTAAACCTGAGATGCCACGGGTTCGTTTTTTTGCAGGAGGCGGTCCTTCCATTGCCTACGCCTTGTCCGGAACAGAAAAAGAATCGGGTAATGGCAATACCTACAAATATAAATTTGGTAACAACCCGGATGATGATGACCTGAAAGCGCTGGATTTCGGAGCCAATTTTCTTACTGGTATAGAAACTAAAAATGGTTTTCTTGTTTCCGTTAATTACAATCTCGGATTGTCAAACCTGGCACCCGGAAGTTCTTCAGATGGCACGATTAAGAGCAGGTATTTTGGTTTTAAGGTCGGCTGTATGCTTAAATGGAAAAAATAAATTCTGTTTTCAACCTCATTAATGGAGGTTCGGGCTGGAATAAACAAATTCAATTTAATTTCCGGCCATCCCTCAAAATTAATCAGCCATCTTAACCATTTTCATATGACAAGGTTAACCTTTTTATCGATTTTATCTTTTGTCAGTTTATCTGCTGTTGCACAACAGAAACATGAAACATTTAGTCACAAAGGGTTTTATTTATCTCTCGCCGCAGGACCTGCTTTCGGCGATATAAAAGGAAAGGATCACAACAACTATCCTTTTATAACAAAAGGAACAGCGTTTGGGTTTGATGCACAGATAGGCGGAGCTATTCAGACTAACCTGATCCTGCACGGCACTTTGCAAATTAAATCAATATACGGACCTAAGATCAATGATGTGAGATTTGGTGGCAAATACTCTTTTGATGAAAATTTTTTTGGCGCGGGGATGACAAAATACACAGCAGAAAATTTTTTTATTACAGGGAATGTTGGCTTGGGCTACTATACTCTTTCCCTTGAAACGAATAATCCATTTGCGTCGCAGGATGTATCTACCGACATGGGCTTTTCTTTCAATATCAGGGCGGGCAAAGAATGGATGGTATCCGGGAAATGGGGGTTGGGGGCTGTTTTGTTTTTTAATCGTACATCATTGAAAACAAGGGATGAAACATTCACGGAAAAATGGAACAGCAACCGCTTTGGTATTTATTTCCAGGCGACTTATAACAGGTTAAAGTAAATCCAGTTACTAAAGAAATCTTATTACAAGGTATCAGTTACTTTATTGTTCAGAGTCTGATGCCAGTGTGATGATAGCAACAGTACCGGTAGGAATTCCGTTTTCGTTTTTTTTGTCAACCATTTCCAACCTAACCTGCCGTTGCTTTAATAAATTATCCAACTCTAATCTTGATTGAGTAAGATTTACTCCTTTTGACAGATGCGCAAGACTGCTGCCTGATTTATTTTGTTGTGAAGCTACTCTGCCAATACCGTTATCATCTACAACGATCTTAACAGTGCCGTGTTCTTTCAATACATTTAGCAGCACCGTACCGCCGCCTTCTTTGGGTACAATGCCATGCCAGATAGCATTCTCAATAAAAGGCTGAATGATCAGAGCCGGAACAAACAGTGATTTCAGGTCAATGTTTTCATCAATGTTTACCGCAAACGAAAGCTTATTGTTAAACCGCATAGCTTCCAGCTGCAGGTACAATTTGCAGGTTTCTATTTCATCAAACAATGTAATTTCCTTTCTGTCGGCATTATTGAAGAGGGTGCGGATAAGTTTCGAGAACGTAGCGAGGTATTCAACAGATTTATCTTTCTGATCATCCTGTATCAGTGATTTGATTGAATTGAGACAATTAAAAATAAAATGAGGATTCATCTGAGCACGAAGGGCCTTGGCTTCCAGTTCAAGGAGCTCTTTTTCATGAATCAGTTTTTGTTTTTCTTTTCTGCGAATAAACTGGATTCTGAGCTGAATAATCAAAACAACAGCACTAATAGAAAATGTAAAAGAAAGGATCTTAAAAAGAGTGGTTTGCCACCACGCCGGAGATATAATAATAGTATAGTTTACAGGAGCCATTTCCCAGTTTCCACCTTGCATCTGTGCCTTTAACCTGAAAATGTATTTACCGGGAGAAAGTTTGGCATAAGAAACCTCCCTTTTGAAATAAGTTGCATATTGCCAGTCATCTTCAACCCCCCATAATTGGTAAGCATATTCAATGCGTTCCGGAAAAATAAACTCAGGTGCTGAAAACGAAATCCTTAGATTATTTTGATTATGCCGTAGCGTTATTTTACTCTGTATATTTTTTGTCTCTCTTTGATAAACAACTGCGGTATCAGAAAAAATGTGGTTGAGCCTGGGTTGTAGTGTGAAACTGTTACTGTCGAAAAGAGCGGTATTATAAAAGAGTAATTTATCAGACTCGCCGGCAATCAAATGTCCGTGGCAATACAACAGGGAGTGAATATTAGGATAAATCAATCCGTTTGAGTTATCAAATAGAAGGGACTGCTGTTTTTTGTAATTGTAAACGACGATGCCATTCTCACCCTTTAAAAACATTAAATCATTGCCTCCATTTACAATATTAGTATAGTTTTCCGGCTTGAGTCCACGGCTTCCCAGCCTGAATGAATCAATGCATTTTAAACTTATAGGGTCAATGATTCTGACCCCATAAGTCGTTCGCAATGCCCATATATTCCCTTTATCATCAAGTGTAATTTTTACAACTGGAAAACCTGACTGGTCTGCTCCTAAAAAGGCTTTGTCCGATAAATTTCTAGTAATACCTGTTTGCACCTTGTGTTGCATCACGCCTTTGCTGTTTGCCAAATAGATAAAAGAGTTTACAGAGTCATAAAAAAAAGATGACGCTGAAATAGTATAGTTGCCATTGTAAACAAACTTAGGTAAGCTGATGGTATCAGCCTGTAAGGTTTTGTGGTTAATGATATATGTATGAGCTTCGCTGCCAATCAGGATGTCGCCTTTTCTTGTTGTAACCAGTTCATCAAACTCTCCTTCTTTTTCTATCCATTTTAAGGAAGGCAGCACATTGCGGATATAGTCGAATTTTTTACCATGAGGTAGCCGTATATACGTTTCATGACCTGTGGTCCAAAAACGACCGCTACCGTCTTTTGTTATTTTATCAGTGCAGGTTTCTTTATAAGTATAGTAGTTGGTAAATAAAGGAGTTGGGATTATTTCAACCAATCGAAAGATACTATCGAATACATATACACCGCTTGAATGGCGCACAGCACCATAATATTTTTGAGAAACGCTATCATAATAAATTCCCCTGAGTTCATTGGTACTATTGTCAGGAGTTAATTGCCTGCTGATATCTGTTGCCTGAATTCTGGAGTAAGCAGGAATACTTGTATAAAGCCTGCTGTTTCTTATCAGCCAGATATTTTCTTTCCTGTCCTTGGTAACAAAACTTACCCAGTCTAAGATCTTTTCACTTTCCATACGATTAACAGAATAAGCTTTTTTTGTGTTGTAATTAAATAATACCGAATGCCAGGTACGAACACCGATAAAGAACAAATTGTCCCGCAATTTTACAAAAGAGGATATACCAATAGAACGATGCTCATTCCCCGTAACCGAAACAGCACTTTTTAAATAAGCAGTAGCTATTCCAGTCTTAATATTATAGTCGCAAATGCCGCTGCCCCATGTGCTAAACCAAATAATAGAGTCGTTTAGTACTTCCATTTTCTGGACATCATAGTATTCCCGTTTAGCTCCGGTTTGACTAATTGCAGGGTTAATAACCCTGAAATCCTTTGTCAATTGTCTGTTTGTTTTATCAAACAGGTAAATTCCGTCAAAAGTTCCTAGCCAAAGCTTTGATCTGTCTGAAAAGTGAGGAGCAAAGCTTAACACTGTATTATGTATTCTATCTTCCCAGACATCGGGTTTTAACGGATCAAGGTTCATGTGTGTCCATCTATTTGTTTTAGGATTAAACACCACGAATCCCCTTGAACCGGTACCAGCATAAACAATACCATCTTCATCAACAAATATTGTGAATAAGCCTAACATTTCTGTTCTTTTAACTTTATTGAAATCATAAAGTGGGGTGGAAAAACTGTGAGACTTCCGGTTAAAAAGGACCAATCCTTTTCGTGTTGCCAAATACAGGTTATGATTCCTATCTTCTGCAAAAGATTCAATTCTGATAAGATTTAAATCATTAGCTTGTTGTACTGTTGAATGAAACAATACACTTGTTCCATCAAACGAAGTAAGCCCGTTAGCTGTAGAGAGCCACATCAACCCGTCTTCTGAAAAATAAAAACCAGGTGAAGTTATCGGAGGTAAAAACGGGTAATTCACCGGGCGGAAAACAGGAGTGATTGGTTTCGGATTTTGTTCAGGCAATTGAGCAGAGCAAAAGCAAAAAATGTGGATGCCAAGAAATGATAAATAGAATCTCAATATTTATTTTAAGGCTAAATTACAAAGTAGGGTGCATTTAGAAAATACCTGATATACCAGTTGCTTGTTTTATTTGATAATGAGGTCTTTTGGATATATCCCTTTAAAAAACCAGTTGACAACTGGCGGCTCCCGTTTGGTAAACTCACGCAACACATGAACAAGTGGATTAAAATAGGTCCACTACTTTCCCATAGGCATTTCTTAAGCTAAAAAATTAAACTATTAACCCAAAGCCACCTGTTGTAAAGTTCGTATTGACTTTTGATTATTTAGAAAACTAACTTGTATGAAGGTCCATGTTATTTTCTTTAATCAAAGCAATTTAATCATGAAAATTCATATTTACCGTTTAATCAGTTGCATTTGGGGGCTGCTTATTGTATTGGCATTTGCCGATTATCTGGCATTTACCCAGGGATTTTCTTCCCCTGTAATTCTCTTTCCTGCCCGAATGGATAAATCAATAAAGAATATGCTGATGAAAAAACTATTTATCCTGTTGTTATCGCTATTTATAACTGCAGAGTCAATGGCACAACAGAGTGAACAGTTGATCATTAAACCTATTTGTAAAATTCATATTACTACCGTACATGGGAATATGCTGAAAGGTTTGTTATTGCTGACGTATGATTCAGTCGTTATTATTTATCCCGGTAAACGCCAGGAATGGAACAGAAATAAAGAATACAGGACGGCGATATATGGCTATTCAAAAATTAAAATAATTGTTATTAAAAAAAATGGCAGAGTAATGAAGGGAATAGCTATAGGCGCCGCAATCGGCTCTTTACCGCTGTTTACCGGGTTGAGTAAGAACGAAAAAGCCAGCCTAGCCGGGTTTTCTGCCATTACGATACCAGCAGGTATGATTGCGGGGGCCGTATTCGGTTTCGCATCCCAACGAAAATTTCAGATCAACGCTTCGGATTCCTTATTTCATGAATTTCAAAATCAAATTCAATGACAACACGTTTATTGTTATTCATAATGATTTGTCTTATATGTAACATTGCTAAAGCTGCAGATGTTAATGATAGTTTAGCAAAAAACGACAAATCGGTCTTACGGTTAAATTTCCTGGTTTCGCCCAAACAAAAAAAGATCGACCCTGCTCCATTGAGTTTTCAATTACAGGCGAAATTGATGCGTTTGTTTCATAAGAAAACTCTGTACGTTATCATTGCAAACTCTTCAGAAGATATGGTTAGCCAGGTTCTTTGCATTCTAAAAAAAAGAAATGCAATGATTGGTAATATCTGGTTTGACAGTCATGGGCATTTTAACAGGCGCCGGTCCCTATTTGAAATTGGAACGGATGAATACAACTGGAAGACCATCCGTGATAGTTCAACTAACATACGATTAAAAAGACTGGCGGATTACTGTGATACCAATACGAAGGCCGGTATTGGTTCCTGCTATGGCGGAGCTACTTATTCCTTACCAGCTATTGAAGGGTTCCCTGGATGCAGGATGAATGGAGATTCCCTGATGATCGGGTTAAGTGAATTATTAAATAATGCGACTGTATATGCCAGCGAAAGTTTTGTAATGACCAGGCCTGGTATATTAAATGCTTCGTACGGTTTTTTTGGTAACCCTGCTAAAAAAAAATTCAGGGATCTTATCTATGGGCCTGTATGGGAAAAGCTGGGTGAATGGAATTGTTATTCGGGCACTAAAAAGAAATTTGAAAAGCCGGTTACCGTATCGCTGCGGCAAGACGGCAGAATTCATTGCAAACCAAAAAAATATCTTGCCTTTGAAAAGAATAAAAGAAAATTGGAAGAAAAGCTGGCGAGGCTAAAAAAAGGTAATTATAACCTTGCCTTTTTATACCAGGAAGAGGGGAATGATATTTTTAAAGAAGTGTATCGGAAAAAATGATTCAAAAGACCGGCCTATTTCAATCCCAATCTTTCCAGCAGATCTTCTTTTTTTGATTTGGAAACGATCAGTTTTTCGCCACTGTCCAATATTACATAACCACCATCGGTTTTAAAAAAATGGGTAACATGGGTGAGGTTCACCAACGTAGAATGATGTATGCGCTGAAACTGAGCCGGAGGCAGCATTTCTTCAATATCACTCAGCGTTTTGGAGATCACCAGTTTTCTTTTTGTATTTAAAAAAACATGGGTGTAAGCTCCTTCAGCCTGCGCATATACAATGGTGGCTATCTCTATGAACTCATATCCTTCCCGGCCCGCGAAGGCGATACGGTGTTTAGCTTCGGGATTATTAATGTTATGTAACAAATTATCAATATTGGCGGCGTCGGTTTTGTGGGCGATCTTTTCAGCTACTTTTTTCACCGCTTCTTTCAGATCATTTACATCCACCGGCTTTAATAAATAATCAATGGCGCTCAGGCGAAAGGCTTTGGCCGCGAATTGATCGTAGGCCGTCGTAAAGATGATAGCGAAATTAATTTCTTCCAGTACTTCCAGCATTTCAAAGCCATTCATCCACGGCATCTGGACATCCAGGAAAACAAGATCGGGTTTTTGTTTTCGTATCGCTACTAATCCCATCTTTGGAGACGTGCAGGATTCCACCAGTTCCACTTCTTTACAGTGTTTTTGAAGATCGAAGGCAAGGCTGTCTATACAGTTTTGTTCATCGTCTATGATCAGGGATCTTATCATATACTGTTTTCTTTAAAAGTTATAACGACAGTTGTACCGACAGGTTTCCCCTGTTCGTCTGATTTGTCGAAGATATGGATGGTGTCTTCCCGATTATTCAGCAATTTGTCCAGTTCGAGTCTTGATCTTGTCAGACCAATACCTTTGGATTGATGGGTGGCTTCATACTGTGATTTATACAATTTCGAAAGTTCGCGGCCGATGCCATCATCATCTACAACACATTCTATAGCCTTGCCCTGTTCCTTTATTGAAACCAATACGGCGCCCCCACTTTCTTTTGGAACCAGGCCGTGCCAGATGGCATTTTCAATAAAAGGTTGTAGTATCAACGCCGGGACTTTTATATCTTTCAGATCAACGGATTCATCAATCTCAAATATGAAATTGACTTTGCCTGCAAACCTCATTTTTTCAATCTGTGTGTATAGCTTGCAGGTTTCCAGTTCTTCATGCAAACTGATTTCCCGTTTATTCGAATTTTGGAAAAGGGTGCGGATGAGCTTTGAAAAAGTAGTCAGGTATTCAGCTGCTTTATCATTCTCGTTTTTATTGATAAGTGATTTAATAGAATTAAGGCTGTTGAAAATAAAATGAGGATTCATCTGGGCCCGAAGGGCTTTGGCTTCCAGTTCCCAAAGCTCTTTTTCATATTTTGCTTTTAACTTTTCCTGTTTTCGGACAGTTCTGATTCGCCAAAATGCAAAAATAACAACGACCGAAGTGATCAGGGCGGCCGCCAAAAGCTTAAACCACATGGTTTGCCACCAGGCGGGGATGATATCGATATTCAATTTAACGCTGTTATCTTCCCAGTCACCGTCATCATTCTTTAAAGATGCATAAAAAGTATATTTCCCCGGACGCAAATTGGTATAAGACACAGTTCGATTCAGGTAATTTACATACGTCCAGTTCTTATCCACGCCTTCCAGTCTATAACGATATTCCAATCTTTCAGGTTGATCAAATTCAGTCGTTGAAACAGTAAATGAAACATAGTTTTTATTATGCGGAAGCGTTAAAGAATGAAGATATTCCGGCAGCGTATCTGCTGGGAATGGCTTATTAAAAACCTGGATATCCGATAAGAAAAATTTTCGCTTAGGGGCAGCCGACATCACTCCGGACCAGGGGATATATTGCATATAATTATTGCCTCCCAGAAAAAGCATATTATTCGCAACAGCCGTACTCCAATTTAAATAGGTGATCAGGCCGTCATTTATGCTTAATTGATATTGTTTCCAATTTTTATAGTCATACAAATCGAAGCCCGTTGAGTTTATAAAAGACATAATCCCTTTCGACTTCACATTATATGACTGAAGAAAATAAGTATTGGCTTTCCTGTCAATAGTCCGGATGACATGAAGATTTAGTGGTTCAAAAATCCAGGTTTTGTCTAAGGACGAAACCCAGAGATTGTTATCGTCATCTATACTATACCAATGAAAGTTTGAGAAGTGCGCAAATACTTTATCAGAATCCTTTAACTCAATTATTTTTCGCGCCTTCCCTGATGGGAGATTAAACTGGAATACAATGTTTTTATTGCTGAGATAGGCATTTTCCCCGCTTTCGTCCATCTCCAATGGGCCTAATTGATTGGGAGACTGTTTATCACTTGTATTTATTCCGGAAAGTAATATGGAATCACAAGTAAATTGATTAACATTAATACGATACAGATATGTAGACAAGGGATTACAAGGCAAAGCGTATAAATAATTATTTTTGAATACAAAATTTCTAAAGCGTTGATTCAATGATTTTAAACCGGGATAAACCCTGCTTACGGGTATTAGCTGTTTCGCCACGCTGTCATATATGCTTACTAAATCACCACATAACCATAACAGTCCATTTTTATCTAACCCAATATCAATAACGACGCACTCAATATTTCCCAGGGAAGGATGGGAGTAAGAAGGCCCTGGTATTGATTTCAGGAGGTGCATTTTTTTATCAAAAACAAATACCCCGTCACTCATGTGAAAGGCGGCATAATACACTTCCTTTTTTTCATCCCAGATTACTGTTTTAAAAACGTTGTAGAAAAGATCTTTATAATGACTATCATGAATGGCTATTGAATTAAATTTATCCCTGGTTTGCTTTGCCTCGTATAATTTACCATAAATTAAACACCAAAAATTCCCAACGCTATCAGCGACTACATTATAAACATGAAGGGCCGGAAATTCGGTTGATATCTTCAATTTAAAAATATACTGGTGGGTGACCATATTAAAAATGCAAGGCGTATGATTCTCCAATTCTAATAGGTATTCTTTGGCATTAAGGGCCTGCAGGATAGTTAACACAATTCTATCATCGGCTTTATCTTTTTTCCGGGGAAATGGATAAATGGTATACTTTCCGGTTTTTATATCATAACACCCAATGCCTCTTTCAACAGACGTAAACCAAATGGTGTCTTCACTCTTTACATCCAGCCGGGCTATATCAATATCGCCGGGCATTGTGTCTTTTATGTTGCCGCAGCGGAAGTTTCTTTTTAGCTGATAATTTTTTTTGTTAAAAGAATAGATACCATTATTTGTTGCCAACCATAAAATATTTTCGTCATTTATATCTTCGCGAATCGCATTGACTGAATTATATTTTTTATTTGTAACTGATAGTAATGAATAAGCCCTGGTTGTTCTGTTCTTAAGGTTATACTGAATGAAACCCATATTTTCCCGTGCACACCAGATTTCATCTTTCCTGGTTAAAATATCAGTGAATGGGAACGCAAAATTATATTTTGAAGAATCTTCTCTTTGAACTTTTATTTTCAATCGTTCGGATTTACCGGTTACAGTGTTAAAGTAATCAATTTGACCATTTATATTTTGTTGCTCACCGGTTTGTACCACAAATAAATTGCCTTTTTCATCCATAAATGACCTGGATAGGTTATGGCCACTTAACGAAGTGGTATCTCCATCAATGTGAGTGTAAAGATGTGTCTCATTCCCATCGTATGAGATTAACCCATTTCCGGTAGTCAACCACAGCTTGCCGTCTTTAGCCACGGTTACCCGACGAATATCGTATTGTTGCAATACAGAGCTGTTTATCGGTTTAAATACAAGAGTGTCGGCCTGGCAATACGCGGCAGTAGCGAAAACCTTGAACAACAAAGTCAATATTAGCGATTTAAAAATATTCATTTGGGAGAAGAACGGGTTAAAAATTTGGTTACCTAATTTACCAGAATTTCATGCGAAACGATCTTTTGTTTATTAGTTTGCCCGCGGGACTTTGTATTTTCTGGTAAACTCTGCGCTGCCACATTTATATTAACTAATACGTCAGGAAACAGCTGTTTATATTGACCATGAATAGTGCTATAACAGGCTAAGTTCGAGTCCGTATATTCAACCATCGTCCTTTACTCATGAAACTATTATCGTTTCTAAAAGGCCAGAGATATTATCCCATATTGGTTTCTTTAAAAATAATAACAACCCTTGTGCCGCCTGATTGACCTTGCTGATCAGTCTTGTCGATGACTTCTATTGTATCTTCCCTATCGTTAATCAGTTTATCCAGTTCAAGTCTTGAGCGGGTTAAGCCTATACCTTTCGATTCATGTGTGCCTTCATATTGGGCTTTATATTGCCGGGATAATTCACGTCCTACTCCATTATCATCAATTATGCATTCTATTGTCTCATTGGCTTCTTTAATAGAGACCATCACTATTCCCCCGCTTTCCTTTGGCACCAGGCCGTGCCAGATGGCGTTTTCTATAAAAGGTTGCAGTATCAGGGCCGGCACTTTGATGTCTTTCAGATCAATGTTTTGGTCTATTTCAAATATGAAATCGACTTTATCACCAAACCGCATTTTTTCTATTTGAGTATAAAGCTTGCAAGTTTCCAACTCTTCATATAAACTAATCTCCCTCCTGTCAGAATTTTGAAACAGGGTCCGGATCAGTTTTGAAAAAGTGGTGAGATACTCCGCGGCTTTGTCGTTCTCATTTTTATTAATCAACGATTTAATTGAATTAAGACTGTTGAAAATAAAATGGGGGTTCATCTGGGAACGAAGGGCTTTTGCCTCCAGTTCCAATAATTTTTTTTCATGTACTACTCTTTGTTGTTCGCTTTTGCGAATAGATTGAATCCGCCTGCTGACTATGTAAATAGCAAGTACAACACCGGCCAGGATAGCAAGAAATTTAAACCAGTTAGTTTGCCAGAAAGCGGGTTTTATCCAAATGGAATATTCAATTGTTTGTCCCTGCCAGTTACCGCCCTGCATTTGCGCTTTAAGCCGGAATATGTAATTACCCGGAGGCAGTCTTGTGTAATTAATCCTGCGATTGAAGGAGTGTGTGTAATGCCAGCCTTTATCCACGCCTGTTAATTGATAAGCGTATTCTATTCGTTCTGGAAAGAAAAACTCTTGCGCAGAAAAGGAGAAACTAAGATTATTCTGAAAATGGTTTAACCGGATTTCTTCACCTGACTTCTTCTCATTTCTTGTATAGATAAGACTGTCATTCGCCGTAACTGTATTCAGAACGGGAATTTTTGAAAAGTTGATCTTTGAAAAGTCAGCAAGATCATAATAGAGTATCCTGTTTTTTTCATTCGCGAAAAGATATTTGTTGCAATAGCCAAAATAATAGGGAAGGGGTCCCGCAATGCCATTATTATAAGCCAACAGCCAGGACTGTTGTTTTTGATAGTTGTACATGACAATCCCTTCGCCGCCTATCATAAACATGAACCCGGGACCTCCATGCCGTATGTAGTTATAATTGCCAGATAAAAGACCTCGTTCGCCAACCGGGATAGAGTCAGTGCAGGAAAGGCTTACCGGGTTTATAATCCGTATTCCATAGGAAGGAATCCATACCCATATCCTTCCTTCGGCATCCAGGGCGTAATCAATGACTTCCCGGCTGGTTTCGATATTATTGGCAAATAATATTTGCCCGGTAATTTGCCTTATTTTTTTAGATGAAAGATCGTACTGTATGAATGTATTATTGTTATTCAGGTATAACTTATGGTTCAAACTGTCATAAATGACTTTTTTAGTGCCAATCTCGAATTGCTTTTCATCAGGTAACCTGGGTATTTTAATCGTGTCAGTTTTTAAATTATCATGGCTGATATAATAAACAGTACCATTCATAAAGCGCATCAGAATATCGCCTTCGTTTGTTGATAAAATATCAAGGCTCTCTCCTTTTGTTTTGATCCAGCTTAATGCCGGGAATAGCTTTTCAGCATATTCAAATCTTGTATTTTTATCAGTATAGATATATGTTTCCATACCGCTGGCCCAGAAGCGATCACTACCATCCTTTGTTATCCATTCCGTACAGGTTTCTCTGAAGGTCCATTTATTGGTATAAAGCGGAGCCGGAATTATTTTTTTGAACTGAAGCGTGCTGTCAAATACATAGATCCCGCTGGAAAAAACGATTGCCGCATAGTACTGCCGCGTTTTCACATCATAATATATATTACCTAACTGATTTGGTAAATAGTCCGGAGTCGTTTGCTTTGCAATATTTATGACCTGAAATGCAAAATGATTGGGGATCGTTGCATATAGTTTGCCCTTATTCAGCAGCCAAACGTTTCCATTATGATCATTAGAGGCATATTGAATTCCGTCACTACCGTCTTTATCATGATCAACAGTAAACAACGTGCTGGAGTACGTGCGGATATTAAATATTCCCGGATGAGCGTCGTTGATGCCCAGGATATATTTGCCCGGTCGCCAGCTGGCAAATGACCGGAAGATGTAAGATTTCCATATATCTTTTGTTTTGAGCCGGGCGTTGTGCAGAAATAATTTCACTTTCCCGCTATGTATCGAATATTTTCCGAAACCATTGGTGGAAGTACTAAACCAAATGGTACTATCATCCGGTATATCCATTTTTCTGACATCACAATAAAATGGACCTGGCCGGTAGATATTAATCATTGGATTTTCTACCTCGAAATTCCGGGAAAATATTTTTAATTTTTTATTAAAAAGGTAAATGCCATTATAGGTTCCAACCCATAGCTCATCATCATGAACCTTATGCTGTACAAAAGAAGACACGGTATTTAATTGCAGCAGGTCGCAGTTGCAGTCGACTATTTTAGTTTTATTAGTTCCCGGATAGAAAGTTTCAATTTTTTTAGTTTGCAGATCATATACCTGCATTCCGATAGAACTCAAACCTATATAAAGCATCCTTGCATTGTCAATGTATAAATTTTTTACCCTGATATTGAGGTCGCTTATCCCGGTTGGATAGACAAGCGGCAAAACAGTAAATATTTTTGAACTGCGGTTGTAACTGAACACTTTACTCTCTGTACCAATGTATAGATTACCGCTCGTGTCCTCAGCCATCGTAGTAATATTGCTTAACCTGAATGACTCCGCCTGTTCTAAAGTGGAATAATAGACGATCTCCGATCCATCAAATGAAGTAAGCCCCCTGATGGTGGAAAACCATATTAGTCCATCTTTTGAAAAATAAAAATACTCTGCTGTAATAGTGGGCATAAATGGATGGCTTACCTCTTTAAAAACAGGAAGCTCCTGTTTCTGCGCTGATAAGTCTTTTAAGCCGGTTAAGGCGAGCAATACGACAAAAAAGGTTTTATGATAGCCAGACATCTCTTAAAATTACAAACTCTATCCTGTCATTCGCCCTGTGTTTGTTAAATCTTACCTTCCTGTTTGCCTGTTAGCCTTTTCAATTGATAGTTTTTCTTAAACTACCAAACGAGAACAGCTAACTGTTAAATGTCGTTCATGACTTATACTGTCGACCATCTAACTTAGGAAACGAAGGACTAACTCTAACTTTTTGCCATGAAATTATTGCTTAGTGGTTTGTTGTTGGTGATGTCAACAGTCACGCTTTCTCAATACGCCGACAGTTCTGCCACAAGGCTGGCAAAGGATTACCAGAAAAAAAGCAATAAGCGAAATACAGCAGGATGGGTATTACTTGCCGGTGGAGCGGTTTTGACAACAATAGGGTTAATTGTGGGAGCAACCGATGCTCTTGGGGATTTAATTGAGGGTGACACCAAAGGCTTATGCGGAGGCCCAATACTTATGTTTACGGGCCTGGTTAGTATGGCTGGCAGTATCCCTCTATTCATCGCGGCAGGCAAAAACAGGAGAAAGGCCACTACTGCTCTTTCCTTTAAAATAGAAAAACAGCAATAAGTAATTCCCGGGTCGCATCTGTCAGCCGCTACCCTGTCCTGGCAGTACGTATTCGTTTGTGAGATAGCGTTTTCTTTCCGCACCAGTGATAATTCCTATCCGGTATTTTTTTTAAGTCAATAATATTTCCCGATATGAAAAAGGCGGTTATTTTTTTTGCAGTTATTATTGTTTCAACTTCCGGTTTTTGCCAGCTATCGAAGTTAGAAGGAAAGGAAACGAGCGACAGTAAAATAAGGTTTGGTATCAAAGCAGGTATTGCTTTTGCAAATACCAAAATAGAATACAACAGTACACCGCCTGGAAATAATAAACCCCAAACCAAATTGGGTGTTATGGGTGGGGTTTTTGCCCGCCTGGATTTAGGCAAAAAAACTTGCTTTCAACCTGAATTGTTGTTGGTTGGCAAAGGCATGCAACAAAACGATCAATACTACCCCTACCGTGCTGGCCTCACTTATCTGGAAGTACCATTTAACCTGCTTTACAAACCCACGGCTTCCAAAGGATCTTTTTTTATCGGCGGGGGACCAGCTCCAGCTTATTATATAGGACAAAATGTATTTTATTCCGGCTATAATAACGTTAAAAAATTTGACGTTGGGATCAATATTTTAACAGGCTATGAACTACCTGTTGGTCTTTCAATCAACCTTAATTATACATATGGGTTACTAAATATAAGTCAGAATAGAACTGATGTCCCCGTGACAAAAAACAGGAGCTTCGGGCTTTCCGTAGGTTATATCTTCTAAGAAGAATAAATTTTTACAATATAAACTGACCACCATGTCCCCAAAACACAAAACTACCGCCTATCTGATCGCAGTCTTTGCACTACTTATTGTAAGTGGCGCCTGTCACACCTATTACAAAGCTTCACCGGCAAAAACAGGAAGCACCACTGAAGTTGGAGGAAGCGTCGACAGCCTTCAAAAGGAAAACAGGTATTTTATACTTCGGAGCGGTAGTGAAGCATGGTATATGAAAAATATTGAGTTAAGGGCCGATCAGAAATCTCTTACCTGTGTACTTGATTCAGTCTCCTATCTGCATAAGCTTCATTTTGTATTAGGGCGAAAAAGGAAAATGCAGTACCAAAAAAACAAACTGGAAGACCTGGGAGTACTGAATGAAGTACACTTATTTATACCTACCGATAACGCGGCTGCCATGGGATCTTATACGCTATCGCTGGAAAAAGTAAATAAAATTGAAGTAATTGAAAAAGATAAAAAACGAACTGCCAACAGCTATGTTATAGGGGGTATTGGTTACACATTAGGAGCCTTTGTAGTTGTCGCTATTATTTTAGCTGCCACCAAAAGTTCCTGTCCTTTCGTCAGCGCCTATGATGGAAATGAATTTTCACTACAGGGAGAAATTTATGGTGGCTCCATCTATCCTCAACTGGCCCGAAATGACTACATACCATTGAAGATGTCGCCAAAATCAGGTGGTACGCTGCAGGTTAAGATTAGTAACGAACTTCATGAACGCCAGTACACGGATATGGCTAACCTGTGGGTTATTACTCACGACAAAAAAACAAAGGTCTTATCGGATGAACAGGGGAGCCTGTATAGCATTGCTGATGCGCAAGCGCCTTTCAGTGCCGAACTTAATAATAATAGAAATGTTTTGACGACTTTGAAAAAAGCGGGAGACTATGAGTTGCTCTATATGGATGATTCTTCAAAAACTGATGCCCGCAACGAGGTAGTCCTGAAATTTAATAAGCCTGCTGCTGTGTCAAAAGGCAAATTAGTGCTTACATTAAAAAATTCCTACTGGCTTGATCTATTGTACGGCGAGGTAGCTAAAGGATTCGGAACTTACTATGCGACGTATATGAAGGAGCAGAAAAATAAATCTGCAGCCGAGTTATTGAAATGGGTAAAGGAACAGCAAATTCCATTGGAAATATCCGTAAAGACAAAGGAAGGCTGGAAGAAAATAACGGATATCACTACCATTGGTCCTTTAGCCACCCGTGAAATTGTAGTACCGGTAGAGTTACCTGCATCAGATGAATCTATAGCAGCTATAAAACTGTCGTCGGGTTTTATGTTTTGGGAAATTGATTATGCCGCCCTGGATTTTACCGATGATAATTCGTTCACGATACAAAAACTAACGCCATCTTCCGCAAAAGATGAAACAGGTAACAATGTGTTGGCCAAATTGCAAAAGGAAGACGGTCTTTACCTGGAACAACCCAAGATTGGTAATACAGCTACGCTGACTTACAAAGCAAAGATCAATAGTGATCCTTCAAAAACACAAACCTACATTCTTGAGGCAAGGGGGTATTATGAGCATATCCGGGATTTTAAAAATAAGCCGGATGTAAATTTTTTGAGTCAGTTCAAAAAACCCAATGGGTTCCCTGTATATGGAATGCAATTGTATAAAAAAGTAAAAAACGAAAGCCTTCAGTCATTAGCAGATGTTCATTGATAATAGGAATAAATTTTTAAATGCAAAGGATAAATTAACAGACATGGAGACAGCATTATCGTTTCAAACACCAGTTAAGAATTTTCAACAGCCGAAAAAGCAGGGGTTAATTATTAATCAAGCAACAGCATCCCGGCAACCCGGAAAAATTGAAAGAACAATTATCTGGTGGGCTATCAAGATCCGGATATTTTATATAACCTGTATTGTTTTAAAACGACCGCGGTTAATTCTGAAGACGTTCAACGACCTGCTTAACCTTCGTAATAATGTATGGGGAGGTGATCTTAAAAAAATATATAAGGTCGGGGGTAAATATTATTTTAATCAGTACACACCCGGCTGGCCGTCAAAAAACTATGATAAGCTGATAAAAGGCGAATTGATTCGTCATGCATTGCCTCTCACAGCAGCAGAGAAATTATCTTTTGTATTCCTGGCCATCACCCGCAAATGTCCTATGCGCTGCGAACACTGTTTTGAGTGGGATAACCTGAATCAAAAGGAAGTTTTTACCATAGACACTCTTTTTAAAACAATTGACCTTTTTCAAAAAGAAGGAGTGCTGCAATTTCATTTCAGCGGTGGCGAACCCATGGTACGGGTTAAGGATTTGGTACAATTGATAAAATTCGGCAGCAAAAAAAGCGAATGCTGGGTAGTAACATCCGGTTTTAATTTTACAAAGGAAAATGCGCAGCTGCTGAAGCGGGCCGGGTGCAAAGGGGTTGTCGTAAGCATTGATCATTATCTTCCTGAGTTGCATAATCTTTTTCGGGGTAGTGATAGTTCTTTTGAAGGGGCGATTAATGCTGTGAACGAAGCAAAACTGGCCGGAATGGTTGTTTCCATAAGTGTTTGTGCTACAAAAAATTTTATCGATCGCGGGCATCTGCTGCCGTATATGGAGTTTGCAAAAAACCTCGGGGTTCATTTTGTACAGGTGCTGGAACCTAAAAATATTGGCCATTACAACGACAAAGATGTGTTGCTGGCTTCACGGCATATCAACGAACTGGATACTGTCTTTAAAATAGTAAATCATTCAAAGGCTTACCGCGATTATCCCACCATGCTTTATCATGGATATCATCAGCGCAGGGTCGGTTGCTTTTCGGGCAGCCGGAGTGTATATGTGGATTCAATAGGCGATGTACATGCCTGCCCGTTTTGCCATACTAAATCTTATAATATTATCGACCTCCTGGAAAAAGGAAATAAAAATTTGCCAGCTGAAAAAAATGAATGCCCGAGGTACGGAAAGATTGCGTGAAAAATGCAGAACATCTTTTAACAGGCGTAGTCCTTTTTTCGTTATTTAATTAGCTAAATATGAAACCATTTAACACACGCCTTGCATATATTATTACGTTTGTATTCTTTCCACTTTATTTTGTTTGGAAGAAGGCAAAAAATAACAGAATTGGCCTCGCCTTGCTGGTGACAGCCATTGTATTTACTGGTTGCTTTCAGCATTTTTTCAGAACCAACACCCAAACATCAGTAGATGACACAACTTTAAAACTTCTGCAAAATTCAAACAAGTATTTTGTTATTCACTTCGTTGACAATACAGTTTTGGGATTAAATAATGTATCAGTTAATAGTGACAAACTGGAGGCGAGCATGGTTGAGTTGCCTGATGAACATAGTAAATATATAAATCCCCTGGCTGACAAAGCTAACAGCGTAAGTAAAAGAGATAAAGTGGCCGCCCTGCTGGAAGTGCACCTGTATACGAGCAATACGCCTGGGAACACAAACAAGCCGATGCTTCTTCCGCTATCTTCTTTTAACCGGATAGATGTTTACACCTTTGATGAAAAAAGAACCAGGATCAGTCATATAATATCAGCAGTGAGTTTAGCGGCAGCAATTACTCTTGTTGTAGTTGCAGGTTCAGTGGGCCCAGCGTTTTGAGTGGTTTTTAAAATTTCAATTGGTGCATGATAATGAAAATTGAACCTTCTGCAGCAATGAAAACTTTTGGCCGGTCTAAGAAAAAGGAAATGGTAGTTTTGAATTTTAAAAGTGCCTGTATGAAAAAGTATTTTACAATGTTTTTTTCTGTGCGACCGCAAATAAAAAACAGCAGCCTGGTTTATTCTCAATCCTCCATTTCAATAAAACTGGTAGTATCCGGACCCCATTGTCGAGAATTTCAACCGGATTAGAATAGAAAACACTTAAATGATATGCAAAAATATGCCCTCGTCTTTTTAGGATTAGTAATAAGCGCAATATCCCTGATAGCTCAGGAGAAAACCAGGGAGGATTATTTACGGTTAGCGAAAAGCCAAAAAGTAATAGGAATAGGTTTAATAGTGGTAGGAGCAGGAGCTGTATTGTTGGGTGCCTCATACGGTGCTAAAAGGGATGATCCGTCTTTCGATGTAAGCTATATTGGCGAACAGGTGGCATTGGTCCTATTGGGAGCAGGTATTGTTTCTATTGGAGTAAAAACACTGATCAATTCCGGTAAAAACAAAAGGGTAGGGTTAGCATTAACATTTAAAAATGAACCCCTGTACCGAATAAAAAACAGCAGCCTTGTTTACCAACCAATGGCCGCCGTCTCCTTTAGAATCAGGTTGCAATAACTTTTTTACCAAAATTTTTCTTTATGAAAAAATATATTAACGCAATTGTCTTAGTGTTATTTGCTGTTTCTGTTTCCGCACAGGACATGCAAAAAAGTAATGCATATTACAGGGCAGCCAGTCGGGAGAATAGAATAATAGGCTATATTTTTTTAGGCGGAGGGATAGCCTTAATAGCGACAGGGGCTTTAAGCAATAACAAAGATTTCGGGGTTGGTAAATCTTTATTTACTATTGGTGGCGTGGTCTTTTGCCTGGCAAGTATCCCTTTTTTTAATAGCGCAGCCAGAGATAAAAAGAAAATAGTGACAATTGGGTTGGGAGGCCAATCTTTAAGCGTAGCAGGTATTGAAAAAAATACCTGAAATTTCATTAACCGAAAGTAATCAAATAGGGCAAATAAAAAACAGCAGGATGATCTTTAAAACCATACCTGCTGTTTCAATAAAGATCGATTTATAATTATTTTCCTCCGAATACTTTCTTTAAGATATCAGAAGCTCTTGCAGCCGGGTTAGCCCGGATATTAGCTTCTTCTTTGGCTACCTGGTCAAACAAGGCATCCACCGTCTTGCCTACTACGAATGAAGTAAGATCAGGATCAACTTTTTTGAACGTAGTGGGGAATTTATTGTAGCTCGTTACGATATCACCATAATATTTTGTCGCATCTACTTTATCCAACGAAGTTTTTACAGACGGTGTAAATGCGGCTATTAATTTTTCAGAAGTTTTTTGTTTGAAATATTGTGTAGCCGCGTCTTTATTTCCTTTTACAATATTCAAAGCGTCGGTCAACGTCATTTCTTTTATAGCATCCACAAAAATAGGTTTGGCAAAAGCCACAGCGTCTTCAGCGCCACGGTTGATTGCCAAAACGGCTTTATCCACCTGTGCGCCCATACCTGCGCCACGCAGCGTAGATTCAATTTTTTTTGCATCCGGTGGCAGCAATACTTTGTAAATTTCGCTGCCAAAAAAACCGTCTGTTTTATTAAGGTTAAGAACAGCGTTGGTCACACCCTGTGTCAGCGCTTCCTTGATCCCCATTCCGGCTTCGTTCTCTGTAAGCCCTGATGCGGAATTTTTAGTTAGTATTTTAGGCAGTTTAAACTGCGAAAACGAAGTGGCGGGTAAAAGGGCCGTCATAAAAAGAAAAGCGACAAAATAGGTTTTCATCAATAATAGTTTTTAAATAAGGGTCAAAATAAGGTGCTGGAAACTGTATTTCCAACAATAACACTATCCTTTGACGATAGTTTAAGAGATTTAGTGTGCCGGTGGGTAAAATTTCTTTGACAACAGCGCGATTATACGCAACAGCCCTTTTGCCCTTCCCCCTGCAACCAGTACCTTTGCCCGACTTTCGAAAAAGTAGAGCAATGAGTATACAACAACTGTCTGAGCAAGAGCAACTGCGTCGTGAAAAACTGGCCGAACTGATCATTATGGGGATTGAGCCTTACCCGGCCCCTTTATACCCGGTTAACAGCAATTCGGTTTATATCAAACAAAATTACAGCGAGGAAAGAAAAGAAGAATTCGCTGACGTATGCCTGGCTGGCCGGCTTATGAGTGTGAGGGATATGGGCAAAGCCAACTTTGCTGTTATCCAGGATGCGCAGGGGAAAATTCAATTATATATCCGGCGTGATGATATTTGCCCCGGCGAGGATAAAAGCCTCTATGATATTGTCTGGAAAAAATTAATTGATCTCAGTGATATTATCGGCATCAGGGGCTATGCTTTTATAACAAAAACGGGTGAAACTTCCGTTCATGTTAAGGAGTTGACCATTCTTTCCAAATCATTAAAACCTTTGCCGGTAGTGAGGGAAGCTGACGGTGAGGTATTTGATGCCGTTACTGATCCCGAGTTTCGTTACCGCCAGCGTTATGTTGATTTGATCATCAACCCTTCGGTGAAAGAAACATTTATAAAAAGAACGAAGCTTATTAACTCTATCCGTGAATATTTAAATGCACAGGGTGCATTGGAAGTAGATACGCCAGTGTTACAAAGTATTCCCGGCGGAGCGGCGGCAAGGCCTTTTATTACGCATCATAATGCATTGGACGTTCCGTTTTACCTGCGGGTGGCGAATGAGCTTTACCTGAAAAGATTGATCGTCGGTGGTTTTGACTGGGTATACGAATTCAGCCGCAATTTCCGTAATGAAGGAATGGATCGGACGCATAACCCGGAGTTTACCATTCTTGAATTCTATACCGCCTACAAAGATTATTTCTGGATGATGGAAACAACAGAGCAGCTGCTGGAAAAAGCGGCGATGGATGTTTGCCAAACCAAGGATGTGCAGGTGGGAGATAAAATTATTTCCTTCAAAGCACCTTTTAAACGTATCAGCATTTATGATGCTATAAAAGAGCATACCGGGTTTGATGTAAGCCGTATGAATGAAGACCAGATCCGCTCGGTTTGCCAGCAGTTGAATATTCATGCGGACAAAACAATGGGAAAAGGAAAATTGATCGACGAGATCTTTGGTGGTAAATGCGAACATCATTACACACAACCGACTTTCATTATTGACTATCCCGTAGAGATGAGTCCGCTGACCAAGAAGCACCGCGACAAACAGGGCCTGGTAGAGCGATTTGAATTAATGATCAATGGAAAGGAAATAGCCAATGCATACAGTGAATTAAACGATCCTATTGATCAGCGGGAACGTTTTGAAGAGCAGGTCAAATTAATGGAAAGAGGCGATGAAGAAGCCATGTTTATTGATTACGATTTCTTAAGAGCATTGGAATATGGGATGCCGCCTACATCAGGTATCGGTATAGGTATCGACAGGCTGTGCATGTTACTGACTAACCAGCCTTCCATACAGGATGTTTTATTGTTCCCGCAAATGAGGCCGGAGAAAATACAGGAGCAATCATCGCAGGTTTAAACAGAGAGTTTAGAGAAATATTTTTATCACGCAGAGCGCACAGGGAACGCGGAGAGATGCCAATTAAAAAACTGCGCTCTCTTTTCTTCTTTCTCTCTTTGACCTTTTAGCCTATCACGCCCATTTTCTTCATTAAAAAAGAAGCGCTGAGTTTGGTGCAAACTCCATCTTTGAGTTTATAATCAAAGATCAGTTCATCGTTGATGATCTCTGATTCAAAACATTTGTTGCTGATATAGCCCCGGCTTTCTTCTTCCAGTTTTGAAACGGTCAGATCATGCGTAGCGATAATACCACACGCATGTGCCGTTACTAATTTATGGATAAGGCCAACGGTACCATTATGTTTGTCATTACTATTGGTACCCCGGAGAATTTCATCCAGTATAACAAAAGTTTTATCGCCAGCCTCTAATTGAAGGATAATGCTATGCAGTCTTTTTAGCTCCGCATAGAAAAAAGATTCACTGTCCTGCAATGAATCGGTGATACGCATGCTTACATGCACTTCATAAGGATAAAAACTAAATTGGTCAGCACAGACATTACTTCCCGTTCTCGCCAATACCAGGTTAATCCCCAGTGTTCGCAGGAAAGTGCTTTTGCCGGACATGTTGGAACCGGTCAGTATTACGAAACGTTGTTGGGCAAAAGAGATGCTGTTATTGATCCTTTTCTCCATCCGGATAAGTGGGTGACCCATGTTGACTGCCACCAAAGTTTCCGTTTCGCTTACCAGCGGTTGACAAAATGTTTTATTATTGAAAGAAAGGTTGGCAAAACTATTCAGTGCTTCTGTTTCACCCAGCAATAGCAGCCATGGCATGATATGTTCCGCATTTTGTTGTTTCCATTTTTCGAGGGCAAACAGGATATGAATATGAAAAAGAAAAAGGCCATTGAGCAAAAGGCTAACAACTAAATTGATGATCGTTTCCAGGTAATTGAACAGGGATGCCAGTTTTGCAATAGACTTCGAGGCAGGGATATCGCCTGTTTTTAACCCACCCTGTAAACGTTGTAGTAAGGGCGATTGAAAAGATTGCGATTCGATCTGTTTTAACTGACCGGCAAATTGTTGTAATATTTTAGTGACAGAGGTAGAAACAGATAATTGGGCTGATATCTTTTTTGCAAACATCCCGGCAATAACAAGGTTGACGACGAATAAATAATAAAAGGCATTTAGAAAAGAACCGTCTTCGGTTATAAGATAATAGGCAAGAGAACCAATGGTTGCCAGAGGAAAAAGCATCAGAGCATAATACAAAGTCTTGCTAGTAAAACCGGGTTTCACTTTCAGCCAGGCTTTTAATTGTTGCAATTCTTTTTCTTTGGTATCAAGCAAAGAACCATGAGCCTGCAGGTGTTGCCGAAAATCTAATTGCCGGCTTAGTTCCTTTATAGCTTCCTGTCTTTCACGGATTATTTTTTTATCAGGATGTAATAGGGCATTGGCCAGTGCATCTTTTCCAAAGGCTGTACTTGTACGGTTGAGGTATGGAAATAAACCACCTTCCCCAAATATATCCAGGTCATAAGAGTAAGGATGATGCGGATCGGTATATTCTTTCCCGTCAGCATATACAGAAGGCTGTCCGTTTAAAAAATTGATCTCGTTTTGATTTAACCTGGCCAGTTCTGTATAAAATGCCGCCTGGCTCTGAAACCTATCATATAACCGGATAAAGAACAGGAAGACGCCAATAGATACGATTGTTGAAAAGATAAAATATCTTTCTCCTGTTTGTATGGATTTGTAGCTTAAGAAAATAAATCCGGCGAAAAGTAACAAGCGCAGAAGGCTAAACCAACGGAGTTGCTGGTTTAAGGAATTGGCTTTCGCCGTATATTTTGATAAAAGAGATTGATAAGCAGATAATGGTGACTCTCTCAAACCTGCTCCGAAGGAGGGGGCTTCGTGCCCTTCGTTTGTTTGTAATTTCATTTATTGATCATCGGTTGCGAACTTAAAAACTATAAAACTCAAAACTTTATACCGGGCATTTTTCATGATAATTCACCAATTCGATAGGTGAATGTTCAAATTCATAACCTGCATAAACCGTGACTATTTCATCCAGTACCTCATTTATTTCTTCTTCTGTTTTTAGCGTCACTAACCTGTTGCGGTACTCTTTGATATTGGGCAATCCTTTCAGATAATTAGCATAGTGACGCCGCATTTCATTAATACCTACCACAGGATTTTTCCACTCTACTGATTTTTGCAGGTGTTTACGACACACTGCTACGCGATCTTCAATGGTAGGAGCAGGCAGATGCTCACCGGTTTTGAAATAATGTTTGATCTCATTGAAGATCCATGGATAACCGATAGCCGCACGACCGATCATGATGCCGTCGATACCGTAGCGGTTTTTATATTCCAGTGCTTTTTCCGGAGAATCAATATCGCCGTTTCCAAAAATGGGAATAGTAATACGTGGATTGTTTTTCACTTTGCCGATCAATGTCCAATCGGCACTGCCTTTATACATCTGTGAACGGGTGCGTCCGTGTATCGCTAATGCTTTTATACCCACATCCTGCAAACGTTCAGCTACTTCTTCAATATTCCGGGTATTATCATCCCAGCCTAATCTTGTTTTAACGGTGACAGGCAATCCCGTAGATTTGACAACAGCTGAAGTCAATCTCACCATCAGGTCAATATCTTTTAATACACCAGCGCCTGCGCCTCTTAACGCCACTTTTTTCACCGGGCAACCAAAATTGATATCCAGCAGGTCAGGGTTGGTGACATCAACAATTTTTGCGGCCATTGATAAGCTTTCTTCATCTCCACCAAATATTTGTATACCCACAGGCTTCTCATAATCGAATATGTCGAGTTTCTTGCGGCTTTTAATAGCATCCCTTATTAACCCCTCGGAAGAAATGAATTCCGTGTACATCAGGTCAGCGCCTTTGTCTTTGCATACGGCACGAAAGGGAGGATCGCTGACATCTTCCATAGGCGCAAGCAGCAAGGGAAAATCAGGAAGTGATATGTTGCCTATTTTTATCATGGTACCTTTTGATCACTGATCGCTGTTTGATGAAAAATGCCTTGTTAAATAAATATCGGTTGGGCAAGGGTCATCTGGCAACGGTCAACTATTTTTGAACCTGCGAATTTACACCATTATTGCCGAAAATTATGTACGACAACGATTCTAAGGGTATTTCCTATACTGCCGGTTTTTTTATGCTGGTAGCGTTTGCGGTAGCGGGTTTAGTCCTCGCCTCTTTATTGGGAGCCCAGATATGGCAGCAGATGACAGGAAAAAGTTTCGTTGAAATGGGAAAAGGAATGAATGACCCGGCTAACAGTGATGTAATGAAGATCATCCAATCCCTTACAGCGACCATTGGCTTTTTTGTTCCGACAATTCTTACCGCAACCTTGCTTAACAAGCGGCCGATAAAATTATTAGGATTTTCTGCCCGGGGTATCAGTATGAGCCAGGTAGCGGTAGTCCTGTTAATAGTTGGGGCATCACTGATGGTGGCAACGTCTTTGTCTCACCTGACAAATATTACCCCGATTCCCGGAGCCTGGAAGATACGGTTTGATAAAATGGAACAGGAGTACAACAACCACATGTCGGCTATTATTAGTTTAAAAAATAGCAAGGATTATATTATCGCATTGGTCATCATGGGTTTTATACCAGCCTTGTGTGAGGAGACATTGTTTCGTGGCGGCCTGCAAAACTTTTTACGTCGCGGTACCAATAATCCATGGTTATCTATTATAGTGGTAAGTATTTTATTCAGCCTGGCTCACTTTTCTTTTTATGGTTTTCTGTCCCGGTTTCTCCTCGGAATTGTCCTGGGTGCGATATTCCACTATTCGGGAAAACTGTGGCTCAGTATCCTCGCTCATTTTATCAACAATGGGCTGGCGGTAACACTGCTGTATATGTATACACAACAGGGAAAGCCTGTACAGGAAGCGATGAAGCAGGATACGACCAGCTTTTGGGGCATATTGGCAGCGCCTGTTGTGATTGGTTTATTTTATTTATTTAAAAATATTTCTGCCCGGCGACGCATCATCTAAAAAGTGGAAACAGAAAGTTTGTAAGTAACCGGCTCATGCCACAACTTATAAACTCAGAACTTTAAACTCATCATTTCAGTATGGCATTTAACTGGCCCACTTTCAGGACAAGAGCACTAACAGCTATCATATTTGCCGCAGTGATGTTGACTGGTTTGTTATGGAATCACTGGAGTTTCCTGGTATTGTTTTCTGTTATTCATTTTGGTTGCTGGTGGGAGTATTTGACACTGGTAGAAAAAATTCATACCACTACTTTGCACATTTATACCAAACTAGGATTAATGCTGATGGGGTATGCATTGATGCTTTGGTTTTGCGGACCAGCGTATAATATAGCAGGGTATGGATTGAAAGAAAATTTTTCATTTCCTGTTTCCTCAGCGGGTATTGTATTGTTGGTCGTTGGTATTTTTCAGAAAAATAAAGTTGAATTAAAATCTTTTGGAGCAGCAGCTTTGGGGCTGTTGTATATTTCGTTGACTTGGGGGTTGATGATGAATTTGAGAAGTATGGAACTTTACTATATTGAGGGTAAAGATAATTGGTGGGATTATGGATGGATCGTTCCTTTAATAATGATAGGAGCTATTTGGATAAATGATACCATGGCGTATATTGTTGGTTCACTTATTGGCAAAACTCCTTTATCAAAAATTTCTCCAAAGAAGACCTGGGAAGGAACTCTTGGTGGTACTATTCTAAGTGTTATTGTTTTTACTTTGTTAACATTGGGAAAAAATGAATACGCCCATGGATTTATTTTTAGAAGAGATATTATTCTAATAGTAGCGATTGCAGCAATTGTTGGTACAATCGGTGATCTTCTTGAATCCAAATTAAAACGAATGGCCGGAGTGAAAGACAGCGGGCAAATTATGCCGGGACATGGTGGTTTTATGGATAGATTTGATTCTTTATTATTGGCAACACCTTTTGTGTGGTTATATGTAGTTTTGATTATGGCGTGATTCATTAAGACTACTAAGTAAAGCGTTACCAAATTGTAAGTTATTAGTTGAAGCAAGGGCTGTGCGTGGTTCTCTCCTTCGGAGAGGTTAGGTGAGGCCCCGTTTTCACTATATTTGCAGCTCAATTTTCAACCTGATGACTATCCACAAAGAAGGATACCCGACTCTCGCCTGGAGCGCCATTATTTTAGGCGTTATCAACCTGTTGTCATTTTATCTTTTAAGTTTTGATCACCCGGTTATTACAGCATTGATTGCCATTGTAACATTAGGCCTGTTTATTTTCCTGATCTCTTTTTTCCGTGTTCCGGAAAGAGTGAATACGATAAATGAAAACGCTATTATTGCCCCTGCTGATGGCAAAGTGGTGGTGATAGAAGAAGTACAGGCTGATGAATATTTTACGGATCGGCGGATACAGGTTTCTATTTTTATGAGTCCCCTGAATGTGCATGTGAACCGTAACCCCATCAGTGGTGAAGTAACTTATAGTCAATATCACAAAGGGAAATACCTGGTAGCCTGGCATCCAAAATCTTCCACCGAAAATGAAAGACATAGTGTGGCATATCGAAAAGATGGAAAGGAAATTTTGATCAAACAAATAGCGGGAGCATTGGCAAAACGTATTGTCAATTATCTGCAGGCTGGTCAACATGTCAAACAAACAGAAGAAATGGGCTTTATTAAATTCGGTTCAAGAGTTGATATATTACTGCCATTAGATGCTAAAATAAACGTGAAAATAGGAGACAAGGTGCAAGGCGGAGTAACAGTGATTGCAGAATGGTAGAAAACCCCCAACCCCCTAAACGGGGCTTTGGAGTCTGACAATGGAAATGATATTACACAATCGATTTGCTTCCAAACTTTCCCACCCGCAGGCCCGTGTAAGCAAATCTGTTTATTGGTTTTAATTTTCTATAGCAGCAAATAAAAATTCAGTAGGAATTTTCGAAAAGCGAGGGCTGTGGGTTGGTGGCCTCTCTTTAGGGAGGCCGGGAGGGTTCAAAATATATCTTTCAATTCTTTCAATGACGTTACCATAAAAGTAGGTTGTATATCCGTACTAATTCCTGTATGATTTACGAAAACCTGGTCAATACCTGCATTAATAGCCCCTTGTATATCCACATCAATTGTGTCGCCGATCATAATGCTGCTTGACGGGTTGGCATTGGCTTTCAGAAAAGCGAATTCAAAAATTTCCTTATTTGGTTTTAAACTATTGGATCCCTCCGAAGTAATGACTTCTTTAAAGAAAATATCAAGACCGGAATATTTCAGTTTGCTATGCTGTACTTTTTCAAAACCATTGGTGATAAGGTGCAGCTCATAGTTTTTGTTAAGCAGCCATTGCAATATTTCCTTTGTGTGAGGAAATAAAATCGTCCTGGTTGGTAGTAATTCTAAAAATTGCACATTCATTTTTTGTGCAAGAACTTCATCTGCTATTTTAAAATCCAGTAAGGCCAGCCTCATTCTTTTTATCCTTAATTCTTCCTGCTTGATAAAACCTTTTCGATAGCGTTCCCAAAGCATCTCGTTGTAACCCAGGTAGTTTTTATAAAATAGTTCAAAATCATTCACCCCTTTTTTCTTTAATTCCAAATCTTCATATAATGTTTCAAGGGTAGCACGGGCATTGGCTTCAAAATCCCAAAGGGTATGATCAAGATCAAAGAAAAGATGCTTGTACTTCATCTTTGCAAAGTACGAACTACCCGTTGAATCTATGGGTGAACAATTGTTAAATACATAGTTAACCGGAAATGTTCGTACTTCGCAGTTCAAAGTATAGTGTTATGAATATTGTTATCACCGGTGCGTCAAAAGGAATTGGAAAAGCCATTACCGAAAAATTCGCGGATGACAAACAAGGTCATACTTTCTTTTTATGTTCCCGTAATGGGGAAACATTGAAAACTTTATCGAAAGAGTTGCAGGGACGCTTCCCGAGAACGAATATTTTTACGAAAGCCTGTGACCTGAGCCTTATGGAAAATGTGAAGGAATTTGGTGAATGGATTTTGCAGGAGGCCGTCAAAGTAGATATACTGGTGAATAATGCAGGAATTTTTACGCCAGGTAATGTACATGATGAAGAAGAGGGTGTACTGGAAAAGACCATGCAGATAAATTTATTCGCACCGTATCAACTGACAAGGATTTTATTACCAGCCATGATCCGGCAAAAAAGCGGTCACATTTTTAATATAAGTTCTATTGCGGCGCTGCAGGCATATCCGGGTGGCGGAGCTTACAGCATCAGCAAGTTTGCATTGGATGGGTTTTCGAAAAACCTCCGGCATGAAATGAAACCGCATGGTATCAAGGTCACTTCGGTTTTTCCCGGAGCCACATATACCGATTCCTGGAGCAGCAGCGGCATCAGCCCTGATCGTTTTATGAAAGCGGATGATATCGCTAAAATGATCTATGCGGCTTCACAACTTTCGCCGCAGGCTTGCGTGGAAGATATTATTATAAGACCACAATTGGGAGACCTTTAACCAGTAATACCCAATTCAACCCTGTCATAAATTTTAAGATAGTCTTTGTAGCGACTGGCTTACTTTTATCTTCTTTATGATCAATAGATTTGTGTTTATAATGTTAATGTTTTCTGCATGCATTGCAGTAAAGGCACAGTCGGCTTTTCAAACCATTGTGACACAAGGACCGGTGGTAGCCGGTGAATCCTTCCAGGTACAATATGTGATTGAAGGCCTGGATAAGAACGACGAATTCTTTGCTCCTGATTTTAACCAATTTCGGTTTGTAAGCGGACCCAATATATATGCAGGCACTGTTCCCGGAGTTGATGGCCCTAAAAAATTGAAAAATATTGTTTATACGCTGGTAGCCATCAGACCCGGAAAGTTTATCATACCTGGTGCCTCTGCCAGGATTGGCGATAAACTCATCAAAAGCGAAAATGTATGGCTCGAAGTGATTGGTAAAGCGGACGCTGTCAAGAAAGGCAGGATAGGAATACATGAATCCAATGCTGATTATTTTTTAGGTCCGGATGAAGACCCGTATGCAAAAATGCGGCGTAATCTTTTTATGAAAGTGCTGGTAGATAAAAAGGTTTGCTTTGTTGGTGAACCGGTTACAGCCACTTTCAAATTATATTCCAGGCTGGAATCAAAGTCGGACATCGTAAAAAACCCGGGGTTTTATGGTTTTACCGTGCAGGATATGATTAGTCTTGCCGACAGGCTTGCCACAACTGAAACCATTCACGGAAAAAAATTTGATGTACATGTAGTACGTAAAGTACAGTTGTATCCATTGCAACATGGTATATTCAGCATTGACGCCATGGAAGTGCAGAATAAGGTTGAGTTTTCAAAAAGCGCGGTGTCTAAAAAAACAGAACAGGAGATCGCCGAAGGAATTTATCCTGACAACGGAATCGCTGATCATACGAATACAGTGGTGTATGAAAATAACATGAGTACTGAGCCGGTTTCAGTAACCGTAAAGCCTACTCCGCCAAAAAATAAACCTGTTGAGTATAACGGGGCGACAGGAAATTTCAGGATAGCGGCCGCATTAGAAAAGAATATGCTGGCAAAAAATGAAGAAGGCGATCTCGTTATTACCATCAGCGGAAAAGGGAATTTCACCCAGTTGTCCGCCCCGGTGGTTTCATGGCCTGCAGGAATAGAAGGATTTGAGCCCACAGCAAAAGATTCCCTCGATAACGGGCATTCACCATTAAATGGCAAGAGAGTTTTTCGTTTCCGGTTTGTATCTGCCAAACCAGGGGATTATGTATTACCTGCTATTAGTTTTTCTTTTTTTAATCCTGATAGTAATAATTATAAAACAATTGCCACGCAGGCATTGAATGTAAATATCAGCAGCACCCCCAAAAAGGAAGGTATAATTGCACCCGACAATAAAAAGGTGGATAACGACCGTAACAATCAATGGAAATGGTGGACTGCAGGGGCAATAGCATTTATTTTCATGGCTATCCTGCTTATTTCGTTTAAAAAAAATAGACCGGTTTTAAGGGAGGTACCAAAAGAAGACAAAGCAAAAACTATTATTTCAGTTTCCGAGATTCTAAAACGGGCGCATACTTTTTGTGAAGCAGATGATAAAACATTCTACTCCGTTTTGCGAATTTGTATCTGGTATTTTTTTACGGAGCATTTTGGACTTACCGGCAGTAAAATGAATAAAACCGGTCTGGCAGAACTAATGCAAATGAAAGCCGTCGATGCGGTAAGTCAAAAAAAAATACTTCAAATATTAGATCAATGCGAAACAGGCATCTATACCAACGTAGAGGGGGATGGAGACAAAAAAAATTTACTGGAAGAAACAAAAGAAGTGCTGGTGAAAATCAGTAATCAATTACAGGCTTAATCCTTCTTACATTACCAACCAGTTAACTTTTCAATACTGGCGGGTCATTCAGAATACTTATATCCAACTCCCCTTACCGAATGAAAATACTTTGGATTCCGGCTATCCTGTTCAAAATATTTGCGGAAGTTGAGGATAAAATTATCAATGGTCCTGGTAGTGGGATAAACATTATAACCCCATACAGCCTGTAATATTTTTTCCCTTGGCACTACTTCGTTCTTATTTTCAATTAATAGTTTCAGGAGCATTGTTTCTTTTTTGCTCAACTGAATTTTCTGACCGGACCTGGTAGAAGCTTCCTGCGCTTTGAAATCAATAATATTATCGCCAAACGAATAGCTGTTACCAACAGAAGATTTGTCCTGCAGCTTTTTGTTTTTATTGATTAGTTTATTTACTCTCAGTAATAATTCTTCCAGGTTAAATGGCTTGGTCAAATAATCATCAGCTCCTTTTTTAAGACCTAATACACGGTCGGCACTACTGTTTTTGGCACTTAGTATCAGGATGGGCACTTCGTTGTTACTAATGCGAATGCTTTCCGCAACACTGATTCCATCCATTTCCGGCAGCATTACATCGAGAATGATCAGATCAAAATATTCCCCGCTCACCGTATTCAATGCAGCTGCACCATCAAAAGCCGAAGTGACATCATAGCCTTCCAGCTCCAGGTTTAGCTTCAGCGCTTCATGCAGATTTTCTTCGTCTTCCACTAAAAGAATTGATGTCTTTTTCTCCTCGCTCATAGTCTTTATTTAATTTGAACTTCCCCTTTCTTCTCTGAATATAAAAGTATGATTGCCTGTTTATATAAAAAACTTAACAACAAAGCTACTGCCACGGGGATTATTGTCTGTCACCGAAATGTCCGCATTGTGATCAGCAGCTATCTTACTGCAAAGATACAGCCCCAGGCCGGTGCCTTTTGTTTTCCGGGTTGCTTCGCTGCCGATGCGATAAAATTTGGAAAAGATCTTTTTCTTTTCATTATCGGGAATACCGGGACCCTCGTCGGAAATCAACAGTTCGATTAAGGAGTCCTTTTTATTTAGCATAGCTGTGATCGGGCTTTCCCTTGGTGAATATTTAATGGCGTTCTCCAACAGGTTGTTGACCAGTATCTGGAGTAACAGCGGGTCCCCTTTAACGTCCACATCCGTTTCTATTTGATCCGAAAAACTTCTTTCAGGGAACCGGGTTCTGAAATCCTGCATACAATCTTTCAGCAGGTCGGAAAGATCAAGCTCTTCTTTCGAAAAAGGATAACCGCCACCTTCTAACTGTGAAGAGATAAGAATGTTATTGGTCAGGAAATTAAGTCTTGATGTTTCTTCCAGCGTAGTCCGGATTAGTCTCTTTTGTTTTTCAGGGTCCAATGCATACTTCTGCATGGTTTCCAGGTTAAGCCTTGTAACAGAGATCGGGGTTTTTAGTTCATGAGTCACGGCCATCATAAAATTTTGCTGCTGCTGCTGTAATTTGAATTGCCGCCGCACCGTGCGGAATACAAATATGGCGGCGATGATGATAAGCGCCAGGAAAAAAAGCCCTTCGCTCAGGTGTTTGATGCTGTCTGTTTTTTTACCCGCAATAATAGTATTGTATACTGATTGATAAAGGAGGGGCGAAGCAGCACTGTCAATAGAAGCATTAAGTTGCTTTAGTTTAAAATCAGCCAGTAAATGACTTTGCTTTTGCAGGGAAATAAACCACCAGGCCAGTGCGGATATTATATAAATGAGCATGAGCCAGTAAATGATAGTGGCCCGTCTTATTGTTTTCCGGCTGATATCAGGCATGGGATCATTGTTTCTTTTCAATACGCAAACCCACATCGAGCACGTTATCGAGAGGGTCTTCCCGCATGATTTGTTCTATAGTAAAAGTATAATTGCCGGCTTTCAAGCTCTGATCGGCTCCTAATTGAATCCGATGCTCATAAATATCATCCATTCCCGAAGCCAGCCAACCCTTTTCATTAGTGGCCAATACAAGATCCTGTTGAATTTTTTGCGCGGTATCCTGCCCCGGCCCTTTTACATAAACGTTAACGAAGATGTTGTTGAAATTGTATTTCTCATTGTGCCGGATAATGAGAAATAACCGGTATGGGGTGGAAGTGTCTTTTATAGTGAAATCGAAGGAAGGTTTGAAACTGCTGCTCCATTGATGTTTGGGAATGGTCACGGCTTTCTCATACAGGTCAATAGTAGTGCAGGAGAAAAGAATGTACGAAATGAGAACAACGATACAGGATGTGCGGAGCAGTGTTTTCAAAAGAAATTGTTTTTACAAAAATAGTCACGAACATTTAAACTTGGGAATGCCTGGTATCAAAACCTGGAACTACAGGACATTCAATACCTGTTCTTTCGCTTTTTCCAGTTCATCTTTCATCATTACTACGGTTTGCTGAATGGTGGCATCGTAAGCTTTTGAACCTGTCGTATTTATTTCGCGTCCGATTTCCTGTAGAATGAAAGACAGTTTTTTCCCTTTTGATTCTTCAGCTTCATTGAGCAAGGCTTTGAAATAGTCGCAATGGTTTTTTAGCCTTACCTGTTCTTCCGTAATATCGATTTTCTCTATATAATAAATGAGTTCCTGCTCCAGCCGGTTGCCGTCATAGTTTTCTTTGCCTACATTTTCTTCCAATAGTTTTGTAATACCCTCCCGGATCTTTTTCTGCCGAAGCGGCTCCAGTTTGATAACCTCCAGTTGCTGGGTTAAAATATTGTTGATTCGGATTAACAGCTCATCTTCCAGCGATTTCCCTTCATCTACCCGGTGCTGGTTGATACTCCCAATGGCGGAAAGTAAGATCTCTTTAAAATCAGACCATTCCTTGTCGCTTAACGTTTCACTACTGGGAGTGATCACTTCAGGCATTTTTACCAACGTACTCAGGATATGAGCAGGGTCAAGTTTGAGATCGGTGGACAGTTCAGCCAACGATTTATAATAGGCTTTAGCGAGATCAGTATTAATGGTAACAGGTTTTGCATTGCCGGTTTCTTTCAGGCTGATCATGCAGTCAACGCTGCCACGGCCTAGTTTTTCGGAGAGCAGGCGCCGGATGTCAAACTCAAAAGGCTTAAGAATAGAAGGTAATCTCAGTTGTAGTTCAAATTGCTTGCCGTTGAGAGATTTTATATCAACAAGGAATGTTTTATCACCTACATTGTTTTCGGCTCTTCCAAAACCGGTCATGGATTTCAGCATGCAAAGATTTTTTAGTTGGCTATAAAGGTATTTTAATTATTGGTTATACCAGATGCAGACAGGAGAGTTTGCTGTTTTTCTTTTATTTATCGTTATTGCCGGGTTTTTTTATAGCCGTTTGTAAAACAGTAATGATATCGTTGCTGGCCGAAAAAGACAACCTTCCCGGTATAACAAAACTCACCTGAACAGCTTTTAATACTATTTTTTAAGTGTGGGTGGAAATAAAAATCCCTCCGAATTACCGGAGGGATCGTTATAATGGATGGGTTAGTAAGTACAGGGAAATAAATTTCCCGACACAATATTAAATATAATTTTTGCTATCCAAAAAATTTTTGTAAAGAATTTTATTCACATTTTAGTTTGTGCTGTGGATAAGGAAACGGGTTTTCAGTCAATGAAGCAGGAGGTTTCATAAAATAAATCACAGCCTCATTTTTTTTTACAAAGCAGTTTAATTTTTTGATTCTGCTATGATGCGTGCGCAGCAAGTCTTTCACGATAATGCATTTTAAAAGTTTTATAAACGCTATTGATAATGAATGCATCCAAACAATAATAGTTCAACCATCAATTGTACTTAAAACGATAGAAAAAATCTGTAAAATATTTTTTTAAATTTTTTGGTATAAAAGCCTGCAAAAGCATAAAAACGACCAATATCGCTATATCCGGCTCATTATACCTGTTACCTTTGCGCAAACATTTCTTATGCGTTTTGATAAACCCGTTCCGCTTACCAGCATTGCCGCATTGATAAATGCGGAACTTATTGGTAATACGACTGCGTCAGCAACCGGTATCAATGAAATACATAAAGTAGAGAATGGCGACCTGGTTTTTGTAGATCACCCGAAGTATTATGATAAATGTATCAACTCTGACGCAAGCTTTATTATTATCAATAAACGAACCAGTTTTCCCGAAGGAAAAGCTTTACTGATCACCGCCGATCCGTTTGAAGCGTATCAAACCATCGTCAATCATTTTCATCCATTCGCACCATCTACGCAAATGATCAGCGATAGTTCCTCAGCAGGCGAAGGAACGGTGATCATGCCCAACGTCTATATAGGCAATCATGTAACGATCGGTAAGAATTGTATCATTTATCCCAATGTAACTATCCTTGATCATTGCGTAATAGGAGATGATGTAATCATACAGGCAGGCACTGTTATCGGCAGCGATGCTTTTTATTACAATAAAAAAACTAACCGGGATATTCATTATAAGAAAATGCTCAGTTGCGGCCGTGTGGTGGTTGAAAATGCAGTTGAAATAGGGGCGGGTTGTACTATTGACCGGGGAGTAACTGGTGATACACTTGTTGGGGCGGGGACCAAGATTGATAATTTGGTGCAGATAGGTCACGACACCATCATTGGCAAGAACTGTTTATTCGCATCACAGGTTGGTATTGCCGGGGCTACTACTATTGAAGATAATGTCATACTCTGGGGACAGGTAGGAGTAAGTAAAACATTAACCATTGGAAAAGATGCTGTCATTTATGCTCAAAGCGGCGTGAAGGATTCTATACCGGGTGGTAAAGTATATTTCGGCTCCCCGGTGGAAGATGCAAGAGAAAAGATGAAAGAGTTCGTCTGGATAAAACGAATACCGCAGCTTTGGCAAAAAGTGATGGGAAACCCCCAAACCCCCTAAAGGGACTTTGAAGTCTGAAAACAAAAATGGTATTATACAATCGGAGAACCGATTTTTTACTTTGATTTAAGCGCAGATAAAAAAGAAACTTTCTGTCACCAATCGGGGCAGTCGAAAACTTTATTGGTATAGAAACTACTAATCATTAAAAATTAATGACGAATGATATTCTTCGAAGAGCGGCGGTTGTGCAATGGAGCCCTCCCTTTAGGGAGGTCCGGAGGGTTCTTAATAATCATACGGCAACTGGTCCGCTAAATTCTTCCAGCTCCAGTACCCCTGGTTAATCCAGTCTTTCTGATCATAGTAATATCCATTCTCCTTGATGGCGATCGCATCCGTCATATCAATATAAGATATCTGGACAGATACATTTTTAGGCAACTTGAATTGTTTCAGGTACTCGGGATCAGGCTTGGCTTTTGAATAAGTGATGCTGATCTTTCTCGGATATCCTATTTCAATCTGCATCGTGCTGTCAAGGGCGCCATAGTAGGTGGTATCGTAAACATTCCTTACCGGGTTGAATTTTTTGTCATTGACTTCGTCAAGCATATCAATATTAAATCCTTCTTCTACCAGGGCGCTGTCATAGTAACTACGCATAAAGTGAAGTTTGGAACCGCCGTACGTCTTTTCCCGGTTGCCGACCCATATTTTCTTCAGGCTGTCGTTACCATCCATCTCCGTAAAAAGGCAAAATCCACGGTAAGAATTAATATTGGTATTATAAAAGTATATGAAGGAGTCTAACTGGTAACGAAGATTATAACCCAATGCATTGTTTTGGATTAGCAGGGGTTCTGTGGCCAGTACCCGGAGTTTGTTGCTTTTTTTCAATAAATAAAAATGCAATGCTTCCGGATTTTGTAAAGTCGTTTTAGCGGCATAGGGTGTAGTGCCGATAAAATGTTCTAAGAAAAAAGTGCCATATTTTTCCCAGCCATCTTTTACCTCGTTGCTTGATTTAATGATCACTTCACCCAGGCTTTTTTCCTCCTTTATCATTTCAATATCCGGTATCCTGTTATCCGTATTAGTGATGCGGACCTGTTTTGTCTGGTAGCCAGTATAACTGATGATCAATTCATAACCACCGGATTTTAATTGTAGTGAAAACTCTCCCTCTTTGTTGGTAGTGGTGCCAATGGTTGTATTCTGGCAATACACCGAAGCGCTGCTCAGGGGCTCTTTAGTGGCCGAGTCAACAATTTTACCGGAAACAGAAAACTGCCCATAAGTAACAATAGAGCATATCGTTAGCAGTGATAGTAAGAGATATCTGGGTATCTGCATAGCAACTGAATTAATGTTTAAAGATACTGTTTGCCGTTCGTTGGTTGCATAGTACTTCCTCTGTGGAAACTACTTTTTAAACAGGGTTGATCAGTTAATAAACAGCTAAAACGTTTTAAATACCCGGATTAGTGTGAGCTGTGGTTAACCCCTTCAAGGTATTTTTTGGAGGCATGGTCGATAGTTTGTTGTAATGGTGTAAAAGAAAATCCGGGTAACGCCTTCAGTATTTTATCGTTTTCGAACAGGGTCTGGCTTATCGCTACTCTTGCGCTTTCCCGGGTGAGCAACGGTCTTTTACCGGTAAAAAATGATTTAAGCTTTTCCATTCTCCAGGCGATGTTTAACAATAGTGGCGTCGTTTGCCTCGAAGGCTTTTTCTTACCCAAACTTTCGGCAATGCTATCCATGAGTTTTTTAAAAGCCCAGTTATCGCCATTCACCACGAAACGTTGTTCGTTGATATCATTATCCAGCATGGATAAAACTACCCTCGCTACATCCTGCACATCCACAAAACCATTGATGCCGGGAGTGTACCATTTAAATTCTTCGTATATGTTTTTAAAGATGGCGCAACTGCTGCTGTTCCAGTCACCATATCCAAGAATGGTGCTGGGATTTAAGATTACACCATTGAGTCCTTCACTAATCCCGCGCCAAACTTCCAGTTCGCCTTTATACTTGCTTTTAGCATAGTGTGTATTGATCTTGCTTTCTTCCCATTTTTTTTCTTCATTGACGGATCCGCCGGTTACCGTTCTTCCCAATGCGGCCACCGAGCTGATATGTATTATTCGCCTCACATTTTTTTCCAATGCCATGTTTACTACATTGGCCGTTCCTTCAACATTCACCCTATACATTTGTTCCCTGTCTTGCTTGGCAAAGGAAACAATAGCAGCGGCGTGAATGATGGTATCGATTCCCTCCATTGCCTCTTCTAACGATATCACGTCCAGTATATCACCATCCGCCCATTCTACTTTGTCGAAAATTTCTTTGAGAATAAAAGACGGAAGTTTATTGCTGCGGCGAATGGCCCTGACCATAAAGTTTTTCTCCACTAGTTCTTTGATGATATATGAACCAAGAAAACCGGTGCCGCCTGTTACAAGGATTTTAATTGACAAGTTGATAACTTTATAAGTTGCGAAGATACTTCCTGTTAGCTTTTTAACTTGTCAACAGGAGAACTATAATCATAATATCCCTTTCCTGTTTTTCGTCCCAGTTCTCCTTTTTCCACTTTTTCCTTTTGTATGGGTGAGGGTTTTAATCTTTCCGGTTGATTCATCTGTTGGTATACAGAGCAACTGACGGCGTAGTTGATATCGTTGCCAATAAGATCCATGAGTTTGAAAGGACCCATTTTAAAACCGGTTGCTTCTAATAAGGAATCGATGGTAGAAAAATCGCTGATGCCTTCTTCCACCAACCGCAATGCTTCAATATAGTAAGGTCTTGCTACCCGGTTAACGATAAAGCCCGGTGAATCTTTACATACTACCGGTGCTTTACCCATTTGTTTAGCAAGGTTAATTATAATTCGTGTCGTTTCTTCAGTCGTATAATCCGTTTTTACTACTTCTACCAGTTTCATCACCGGTGCAGGATTAAAAAAATGCATGCCGATAACCCGTTCAGGATTCTTTACCCGGGCTGCAATATCATCAATGGATAACGAGGAAGTATTGCTGGCAAAAATGCATTGATTGTCGTTGATTTCCGCCAGTTGGTTAAACAGGGCGATTTTTATTTCCGGCTTTTCTATGATGGCTTCAATAATGACATTGGCTTTACAACCCTGCAACTCATTGGTAAATTGCAGGCGTTCCTGGATTTTGCCTTTTTCAGCAGCAGATAGCTTCCCTTTTTCAACCAAAAATTGCAGGCTTTTATCAATAGACGTTTTTGCCTTTTCCAGTACGGTTGTATTCAGTTCATATAAAATAGTGGCAAAACCCGCTTGTGCCGAAACCTGTGCTATGCCACTGCCCATTGTACCGGCGCCGCAAATGCAAATTGTCTGAACCACGATCTTGAAAGATTAAATAAATTAGAGGGGATAAAGATATTGCTTGTTTATTTTCAGACCTGCATATATTTTTTTCTCTTACCTTAAAGCAAAATTAAGAATATGGATGAGCCGCCATTAGCCCCCGCACCTGTTCCTGCTTCAACCCCATTGCCCGGAATATTTGGAACAAAAATCCCTTCATCTGTTGCGTTTGGTATTGGAGTACTTTTATTTTTTATGCCGTTTATAGATATTAAGTGTAATAGCATGACCCTGCAAACAGTGAGTGGTGTGCAGCTGGCTACAGGTTTTAAAATAAAGGGCCCCGGATCTGATAATTCTTTGGTGGGCAGTTTTGAAAAAATGGATACAGACGATAATAAAATAGCCAGGAATGGAGAAAAAAAGGAAGCCAATATGTTTGCACTGGTAGCCCTGGGGCTGGGTATTATTGGTCTTGTATTGTCATTGCTGGATAGAAGGGGTGGTATAACGGCGGGAGTTGTAATAGGCATATTAGCTGCTGTAGCATTAATAGCAATGTTGATAGATATAAAACGAAAAGTAAAAATGGATATGCCGGAGCTGGGTAATAAAACAAGAACCACTGGTGCGACTGATTTTGATAAACTGGGAGACAGTATGTATATCGCAGTAGATTTTACGCCCTGGTTTTATATAGCGGTTATTGTTTTTGCGGCTGGTGCGTGGTTTTGTTATAAACGGATGCAGACTGGGAAAATGTAATAGAGAAGTTTATCTATGTAAAAGGAGAGCCTTTCAAAAATGAAAAGCTCTCCTTTTATGTTTAACCAGAGGAGTATTTAAATTGCTGACGTAAACTGTTTCAAAAACCGCACATCATTCTCGCTGAATAAACGAAGGTCATTAACATCGTATTTCAGCATAGCAGGACGTTCGATTCCCATTCCAAAAGCGAAGCCGGTGTATTTGTTTGGGTCAATGCCGCAGTTGGACAGTACATTCGGATGCACCATGCCGCAACCTAATATTTCCACCCAACCGGTTTTTTTACAAATATTACATCCACTGCCGCCACAGATAAAACAGCTTACATCCATTTCGGCGCTGGGCTCGGTGAAAGGAAAATAAGAAGGACGGAAACGAACTTTGACATCCTTGCCATACATTTCTTTTACGAAAAAATACAATGTCTGCTTCAGATCAGCGAAGGAAACATTTTCATCAATATACAAACCTTCAATCTGGTGAAAGAAGCAATGACTCCTGGCACTGACCGTTTCATTGCGATACACACGGCCCGGCATCAGCATACGGATCGGCAGTTTTCCTTTTTCCATTTCCCTTATCTGCACACTGCTGGTATGCGTACGCAATACCCAATCAGGATTTTGCTGAATATAAAAAGTGTCCTGCATGTCGCGGGCAGGGTGATGAGGCGGTAAATTCAGGGCGCCGAAATTATGCCAGTCATCTTCGATCTCCGGACCTTCGGCGACGGCAAAACCCAGGCGTTGAAAAATAGATACCATACGGTTTCTCATCATCGTAACCGGGTGGCGGCTGCCAAGCGGTGCGGGATCACCAGGAAGAGAGAGATCTATGTTTGATGCTTGCTGTTCGGTATTTGACGTTCCGTTTTTCAGGTCGTCCAACTTAGCTTCCGCCAATTGTTTGAATTCATTCAGCAACTGACCGAATTCTTTTTTTTGTTCAACCGGCACATTCTTCATTTCACCCATAATGGTTTTTACAATACCCTTCGTGCCAAGCCATTTAATGCGGAATTCTTCTACCTGTTTATCATCGGTGGCGGTAAATGCGCTGATCTCTTTTTTATGATCTTCTATCTGCTGTAACAATTGTTCCATACGGGCAAAGATAAGGAAGAAGGTTTTTGCACAGGTAGCGGGGGACCACTGGTTAAATAACATCCTAAACTTAACCTATGCCTTGAGAAAGTTGATCAGAAACTTGCCGGATCAAAATGATACTTAGTTTTCCTGTGAAATAATTTTCTGGCAATAACAGGTTCTAAACAATAAGCTGCTTCCGTCGCCAAAATGCCAAAGCCAGCTCCAGCCACCACATCCCTGAACCAGTGTTTATTATTATATATACGCAGGATGCCCGTTGTAGTGGCGGCGGCATAACCGGCAATACCATACCAGGGCGATACATCTTTATATTCCTGTCTCAAGAATTCTGCTCCCGCAAAAGCGGTGGCAGTATGGCCAGATGGAAACGCATTTCTTCTATAGCCTTCCGGTCTCACTTCTTTCGTAGCTTTTTTAATGGATTGAACGGCTATTCCCATTATCAGGTTGGATAGCAGATATATCGTGGTCCGGTCGCGAAAATTGTTTTTTCCTTTTATTCCTGCCGCATTTAAAGCATATACCGACAAACCCGGAGCATATTGAAGATAATTATCAATAGTAGTATGAAAGTCGGCGTCCTTCCTGGCTATACTCTTGATATTTACATCAAATTCTCTCATATCTTCACTCGCCTGTGAAATAACTCCATAAGTAATAAGAGATAAAGGGATGACCAAATTCCTCATTCTCATCCCAGGGTGACGTATTCCGGGGACTTCTTTCGTAATGAGTTTTTCATCTACCTTGAATTGACAGGGGTCGACAGCCGTTGAATCTACCGTTTGAGCAGCCAGATGGCCAGCATTAACAAAGACGACCAACAGCAATAAAAATCGCATACGAGAAAGATGATTGGGTTAAATATATCCTTTGCAAGAACAGGCATAAGTAATCAAAAGGCAATAATTCTACTGTGATTTTGGTCACATTAACCATCAAATAACACCAGTGCCGAAAATTGCATGCGTTTCTACGAGGTTAAAAATTGAAATAGCGGCGTCTTTTTTGGTTTTCTGCTAATTATATGTGTATTTCCACAATGTGGTATAGAAGCGAAATTACCAATCAAATGTCAATACTTCGACAACCACTTTTCATTATGCCAGTTCTGCATGACCTCTTACCATACTTTTATTTTTTTGTATACTGTTTAGGGTAGAACCATTCGTCAATTTATAAGATGCTCCGGAAATAGACCATGAAATTTTTAATCGTCTAAATACCGGGCTTCCTATAGTTTTATCCGCACACTTAAATTAACCACTCTCCCATCAATCGGCGCCCATAGCTGGGTAAAGATGGGATTGGTGAGGGGGCCCGAGACAATATTTTCTTTCCTTGTTTGACGATAATCAAAAAGGTTTTCACAATTCAGTACAAAAGAGAGTTTACCGATATCATACCGCATCATCGCTGCTACAAAGGGAAAAGCTGGTGTTCGGTTTCCGTTGTCTAAATATTGCTTTCCTGTAAATGCCGCTTCAACCCCAGCCCTGAAATGACTGCTGAATTCGTAAGCCAGCACGGAGGCGAATTTATTCCTGGCGCTTAGACTTAAATAAGGCTGTGCATTATCGTATCGTTTTTTAGCCTCCGTATAAACATAGCCAAAATATATTTCCAGCTTATCATAATGTACCTGTACATAGGTTTCAAATCCAATAGTAGTAATTGGTTTGCCGGCATTCGTAAAATAGATGTCCCCGTTTGAATTGATATTTTGTACCAGCGGGCGCCTTATACTTGTAACATAAAAAGTTTGGTTAACCGTAATATCCCAGGCATTGACATGCTGATGGTAATTCACATCCCAGTTAGCGCCAAGTGACCGTTCTGCTTTAATGTTATTCAATGGTAATAAATGAGGATAGTCTCTTTCATCAATGTCACTGTTGAACACTGTCGGTATTTTATAGCCCAAACCACCTCCCAGGCGAGTAGTAAAATAACTGTTGATTTTGTACAGCAAAGAAAGGCGGGGCAGAATGAAGTTGCCATATTGATTGTGATGGTCTAACCGCATTCCTGTTTGCAGAGTGAATTTTTTCGCTATTCTCCAGTCATCCTGTACAAAGGCGCCCATGGTGCTATTATCATAATTATTCAATTGTGTGCTGTCAGGCTGTTTTTTGGTAAAATGTTCTCCCGTAAAATTAATACCGGTAACTAAATCATTTTTCTCCCATCTTTCCAGGTAAGTTGCTTCGCCGAAATAAGAAAGTTGGTTAGCTTTCATTCCGAATGTGCTTGTTTCTATATGACGGTCGAGCCAGCTGCCTGTAGCTTTGAAATTAAAGCGGTCTTTGTTATTGATCCTATTTTCCCATGTTACATCAACTGTATTGCGTAAAGATTTATTCAGGTTAAAATACTGGTGCTGGTTATTCTCCTGATTTTTTAATACCAGCATATCGCCACCCTTTCGGTTTTCAAACACGCCGCTATATCCAAGAGAAAGAGAGTTTTTTTTATCAGGGTAAATAAAAAAAACGGGGTGAATAAATAAGCCTTTGATATCCGGCACATCACTAAATCCATCTCTGTTTACATCCACCGGCTTCTGATAATTCATACCAGTAAAAAAAGTATAGCCCAGTTTATTTTTCCGGTTGGACAAATACACGTTGATGTTACTTTCTTTAAGAGATGAGCGGTTCAATAAAATATTTTTTTCAAAAACTCCCTCTTTTGGTTTCTTTGAAATCAGATTGATGATACCCGCGATAGCGCCACCGCCATATAAAGTAGAACTGGCTCCTTTTACGATTTCAATTTGTTTAAGATCCAGTGGAGGGATTTGCAAAATGCTGAAGCTGCCGGAATAACCTCCGAATAATGGAACGCCGTCTTTCAGCAATTGAGTGTATTTGCCCGGCAATCCCTGGACCCGCATTTCCGTATTACCTGTTGCGGCAGATGTTTGTTGTGTTTGAATGCCGGCAATATCGCCGAGCAAGCTGGCAATATTGCCGGGTTTAATGCCGACTTCTTCATTTACTTCTTCCACGCCCAGTACTTCCACTTTTGTTGGCAGATCTTCTATTCTTGAGTCGGTTCTACTTGATGATACAATAACTTCTTCCTCTGTTTGAGCCTCCGCTTTTTCCATTTCAACTACTACTTCTTCTGCACTTACAGGAAATGTAAAGCTTATGCTTTTGGGTTTATAACCAATACTGGTAAATACAAAAAAATATTTACCAGGACGAAAATTCTTAAAAACTGCATACCCGGATGAGTCTGTAACAAACGCAGGGTCAGCTCCCTTTACGATAATAGAAACCCCCTGCAATCTTTCGTGGGTCACACTATCTTTTACTAGGCAAGTGAGTATGTTTTGAGATAATGAGAGGACAGATACAGAAAGCAGAACTATTAAAACTATAAATCTTTTTTTCATTTTTACTTTATCACTTTTGATTCTGTGCAACAACAATTACCTGGAATGTGCCGGGTTTCATTTTAGGTCTGGTGTTTGGAGTAGCCGGATCGGCCGGTTCAAAATCAGCAGTCGGCAGGTAAATCCAATGCGTTTGCTGATCTACTGCGATTGTCCTGGCGCCTCTTTTGGTGTTAACGGTCGTTATCATTTCAAAATCATTGGCTGTTTTTTCGTGATAGACGGACATAGTTCCTTCTCCGTTGGAAGTAAAAATATTTTTTGTAACGGCATCAAACCCCGCACCATCGCTTCCATCGCCAATCGGTAGGGTTTTAATCAGTTTGCCATTTGTTGTGTTAATAATCGCCAGTAATTTATTACCGCAGGCAGCAAATAGCCTGTTTGTTTCCCTGTCTATTGCAAGACCAGTCGGTTCTTCTGCCGGAGCAAGCGGCCAATGAGCCTGCACCTTAAATGTTTTTAAATCCACCACTACTATTTCATTTTTATCTTCAATATTTACATACAACTTTCCGGCTTCATTGGAAACAGCGGTTTCCGGTTTGCCTCCGACATCAATACTGTCTATTAGCGTATTTTCAACCGGGTCAATAATGCTCAGGTTTTTACTGCGTCCATTACAAGTGATTATTTTTTTAGTAAATGGCTCATATAGGATGGCATCCGGGTTCTGTCCAGTTGGTATTTGAGTAATGACGGCGTTTGTTTCTAAATCAAAGACTGTTACGTTGTTTAATCTCCCGTTACTTGTAAACCCTTTATTTTGTGATTTATCAAAAGCGATTCCATGAACGCCTGTGGTATTCTCAATGACGCCAATGGAATCCCCGGTTGTTTTGTCAAGGATATTTACCTGCGTACCATGCGAAACATATAAACGGTTATTGCCAGGCCCTATGGCAATATAATCCCAACCGCCCCCACTTGCAATATGAAAAGTTTTCAGTACATGAAATGGTTTATTGTTTTGAGCCTGCAAAAAAAAAGGTGATAAAATGGCAAGGCTTGCAATCATTATGCTACTATTTTTTTTCATAGAATCTATTTTTTTTAATTGAGTAATCTAAGGAAGTAGAGAACATTTTTAGAATTCATACCTGTTAAACGTCTTATTCCGCAAGGTTGCCATCGCCATCCAGTTCCAGCTCTTTTTTCTTTCCCTTCACTTTTATATTGACCTCATAAAGAGTTTTGCCACCCGGCTTTTCAATTCTTTCAGTTAAAAAATACACGGCTCCCGGATATTTTATATTTACGGCGCTAATTACCGCAGCCGGAAGCCCGGATGAAGGGATCGTTGTTTCTGTTTCTATCCAGCTTCCATCCAAGTCGAAATTGGCGGAGACATTGGCGCCATTGAGTTTGAATTCAGCTTCATATTCCTTAGCACTTTCCTTTCCCCATTTTACAGCGGTGGCGTTGGGATATTTAGCGTTAAATGCATTGGTAACGGGAGCAGGGATATTTACTTTTTGGGAACGACATGTGGCTACAATAGCAAGAATGCCGCAGGCGATTAATAAAAACTGTTTCATAAAATCATTTCCGCCAAACATACATACCGATACTGAAGGAAATCTGATTTTGTTTATCAGAAAGTGACAGTGAAAAAATGATTTCCATCTTTAAATTCATACTGCAGTGAAAAGCCATATTGATCGCAAATACGTTTGACAATCGCAAGACCAAGCCCAGTGCCACCGGAATGTTCTGATTTCCAGAAGCGATCGAAAATGCGATGCTTGTCCAATGGTTGATTTCCCGGGTTGCTAATAGTAAAAATGTGCTTCCCTGATTGCAACAGGATGTGACTAAATGGCTCTGAATGCCTGATGGCATTAATGACCAGGTTACTAATAAGCATATCCGCCAGTTGCGGGTTCATCATTGTGTGCAGATCGTTGACACCGTTGTTTACCACCAGAGATTTTTCATTTATCCATTCATCCAGTTCATCTAATTTATTTTTCACTGTTGAACGTATATCCACCTTTCGGCTTTCAAAAAACTGTTTATTGTCAATTTTGGTCAGCAATAAAAGCGATTGATTCAGCTTCGACATTTTATCCACCGCATTATAAATACTCTGAAGGTGCCGGAGATTTTTTTCATCTAAGCCGGGATCCTGTATCAATATATCCAGTTTGGAATTTACCACAGCCAGTGGTGTTTGCATTTCATGAGAAGCATGATCTGTAAAGTCTTTGAGAGATAGATAATCTTTTACCGCTTTTTCCGTCATCGTGTGTATGCTTTCATTGAGTTCATTGAATTCAGCAATGGAAGTTTTTTCAGTTTTTATCGCCGAAGGCGCATCCAGGTCAAAATTTTTGATTGAAGTAAGCGTTGTTCTGAATGGTTTCCATAATCTTTTTACAAGAAACCTATTGGCGAAAAACAACAAAACGCTTAATAGTATGATCAGTCCCAGCGTAATCAGTAGTATGAGACCTATCATCTCTTCCGTAGCTTCCTGGGATTTTGTTACTGATGCGGCGTAATATTGCCCGTTTACCTGTACCGGGAAAATCAATTGCCGGCTCCGTTCATTCTCTTTATCTGCAGTATCGTGAAACCTCAGTATGTTGAAACGTTGCGGAAAATCCTTCTCTACCTTTTTAAATTCGATCTTTTGGTCTTTATAAGTAGTGGCGGATGGTAATGAATGCTTTCCATTGATATAATCCTGTATTTCCACCTGTTCTACCTTTAAGGTGTCATCCAGCTGTTGTGTCAGTACATAATGAAGCAGGTAATAATAACCGATGGCTCCTGTCAGCAAAACAATCATTGAAGAAGCAAAAGAGATCCTGTTATATTGGGCTTGCAGTTTCATTGATCCGTTAATTTATAGCCCATTCCATAAAGAGATTTGATATAGTCGGCGCAGCCTTTTTCCTGTAATTTTTTGCGCAGGTTCTTAATATGCGTATAAATAAAATCAATATTTTCCCCCGCCCCCATTTCATAGCTCCAGAGATGGGCCACTAATGCGTTTTTAGAAATTACCCTGCGTTGATTAGAAATAAAATAAAGCAATAATTCATATTCTTTTCGTGTCAGTTCAACGGGTTCGTTTTTTACGGCTACCTGCTTTGCAATGGTGTCAATGCTGATCTCATTAAAACTGACAATATTATTTCCACTATGCATCTTGCGGCGGATAATAGCATTGATCCTTGCCGCCAGTTCTGATAAATGAAATGGTTTTACGAGGTAATCATCAGCACCGAGTTGCAGACCACTGATGCGGTCATCTATTGAGTTTTTAGCCGAAATAATAATAACCCCATCGCCTTTATTATTATTCTTCAGTTCCTTTAAAAGCTGCAGGCCCGAACCGCCGGGAAGAGTGATGTCCAGGGCGATACATTCATATTCGGAAGTTTCAATTTTATCAAGAGCGTCCTTAAAATTATAAGCAACTTCACAGGCATAGCTTTCATTTTGCAGATAAGTTACCATGCTTTCGGCAAGCTCTTTTTCATCTTCAACGATAAGTAGTTTCACAGTATGTTTATAATGAGGAGATCCTTATTAATAGAACCTGAAATTTACCGATTCTTTACAACACCATCTATCAGAATTTTCTCCAGAATTACTACAGAATTCAGGCCGAAGTTTGCTGGCCGGTATGCAAACAAATAGTTTACTTTCTGAAATAGTAACTTATGTTGAAAGCTTGTTTCGTATTTACAACAAGCCTTACCTTTTATATCATAATCTTTACCATACCCGTCAGGTGGTACGACATGCTGAAGAAATTGCCAGCCATTATGAGCTGGAGAATAATTCCTTCTTTGAAGTGGTGGCTGCCGCATGGTTTCATGATACGGGTCAGTTAACAGGTGAACCGGGAGGACATGAAGAAAGAGGTGTACAGATAATGAAAGAATTTCTGGCAGGCAAAAACAGTGATGAAAAAATAATCACTGGCATATCGCTTTGCATCATGGCTACCAAAATGACGGCAACCGCTTCCACACTAACGGAACAAATTATCTGTGATGCTGATACCTATCATCTTGGAACGAAAGATTTCCTGCGTCTTGACAAACTGGTGTGGGAGGAAATGGAACAAAGACTAAACAAGCCTATTAGTAATAAAATACAACGATCACTTGTGTTTCTCGAAAAACACCAATTTTTTACCCTCTATTGCCGGCAACTTTTGTCTGCGGGAAAAGATAGAAATATTTCGCAACTGAAAATGTTTCTCCATGAGGACAAACAATAATCTTTTTCAACCATTGTTTTCCTAAGTTTGCTGCCAAATCTCAGTCATGTCCGATCATCTTAATATTTCCGACTTTCTTTCGCCTGTGAGCCTTCAGGAAATTTCGCATGATGAAGGATACAAAGATGGACAGTTGGGAAAAGCTATCGCAGTGTATGACGAAGTATTTCCTGACCTTGATGAAGTGCAACTGGTGTTGGTAGGTTGCGGGGAGCAGCGTGGGAGCGGCATGATTGGTGGTGAAAGTAAAGCCCCGGATAGGATCCGCCGTCATTTTTACGAAATGTTTTACTGGCATACCGATATTGCTATCGCTGATATTGGTAATATAAAAGCCGGTTCATCCTACACCGATTCGTATGCGGCATTGAAGACCGTTGTGAACGAATTGATAAATGACGGCAAAACGGTTATCATTCTGGGTGGTTCGCATGATCTCACCCTGGCGCAATACCATGCTCATGCCGCCGATAGAAAATTGATCGAAGCGTCCTGCGTGGATGCCCTGATAGACCTTGATATGAATTCACCTTTCGCGCATGAGAATTTTTTGATGGAAATGCTGACGGGCGAGCCGAATTATCTTCGTCATTATAATCACATAGGTTTTCAGAGTTATTACGTACACCCGCGAATGCTGGAGACGATGGATAAATTGCGCTTTGATTGTTTCCGGGTCGGACACGTAAAAGAGAATATCGAGGAAATGGAACCGGTGATCCGCAACAGTAATCTTTTCAGTTTCGATATTTCGGCTATCGCTAATGCATATGCGCCAGCTAATAGTGTTTCACCAAACGGACTTAGTGGTGAAGAAGCGTGTTTATTATTGCGTTTTGCAGGCATGAGTCATAACGTAAAAAGCATTGGCATCTATGGTTATAATGAAGAGCATGATAGGGATGAACTGACTGCGAAACAGATCAGCCAGATGCTCTGGTATGTACTCGATGGAAGAGGCCGGGCCAAAAGGGAAGCGCAATTGGATGAAAGAGATTCGTTCAATGAATATCATATAGCTTTTGCGGAAGTGGAAACAACTTTTTTGCATAGCAAGAAAACAGGGAGATGGTGGATGCAGTTGCCGGATAAACATTTCATAGCCTGTAGTTACAAAGATTATTTGCTGGCAAGCAGTAATGAAATACCAGAGCGGTGGCTCAGAGCACAGGAGAGAGGGTAACCCCTATCCCGTCCTGAGCGAAGAAGAAGGAAAGGGGTGACTTAGTTCGGTTAGTCTTACTTAAATGAAAAGTTCGTTTGATTGTTGTTTAATTATTGTGAGACCAGCTTCCAGTTTTTCATGGTCTCGCCTTAGGCGAGACGACGCTCCGTTCATCGTTCTGTTCGCTATTCAACATAGAATGTTCAATACTCAATATTTAATACTACATGGAAAAAATCATTAAAGCAGGCATCTGTTCTTACGGCATGAGTGGTAAATTATTTCATGCGCCATTCATTGAAGCTCACCCGGGTTTTGAACTGGCGGGCATTGTAGAAAGAAATAATAATGACTCCAGGGAAAGATATCCGAACTCAAAACTATATCGCTCCGGTGAAGAGCTGATTGCTGATAAGGACATTCAACTGATCGTCGTAAATACGCCTACGCATTTACATTATGATCAAGTGAAAATGGCTTTGCTGGCAGGTAAGGATGTGGTAATAGAAAAGCCTTTTACGATAAGGGTAAAAGAAGCGGAAGAATTAGCAGAACTCGCAAAAAAGCAAAATCTAAAGCTGACTGTTTATCAAAACCGGCGATATGATGGAGATTTTCGTGCGGTAAAGAAAGTGGTGGATGAAAAGTTGCTGGGCGATTTGAGAGAAGTGGAGATCCGTTATGACCGTTATCGCCCCGGCTATGGAGGCAAACCGCATAAAGAAGGAGAGTTACCGGGTGCGGGTTTGATCTATGATCTGAGTCCTCATTTAGTGGACCAGGCAATACAATTATTTGGCTGGCCGAAAGCTTTATTCGCTGACGTGTGGAAAATGAGAGATGATGTAATACCGCCGGATTATTTTGAAATGCTATTTTATTATGAAAAATTCCGGGTGCGGCTGAAAGCCACCTGTATCTGCCGGGAGACGGTGCCGGGTTATATGCTGCATGGTATGAAAGGAAGTTTTTTGCAGCAGCGGTCCGATATGCAGGAACAGCAACTGCTGGCGGGTGTAAAACCTTCAATGGAAAGCTGGTGCCCCGCTCCTGTACAACCGGATGGATTATTGCATACAGAAATAAACGGCGAAGTGATCCGCCAGCAACAAACCTCTGAACCGGGCAACTATATGGGCTACTATGATGATGTCTATAAATTTCTCATTGGCAAAGCGCCTAATCCTGTTACGCCGGAAGATGGTATAAAGACAATACGTATTATAGAAGCGGCGTTAGAAAGTTCTGCGCAGGGGAAAGTAATTTCTTTGTAATTAAGAATTAAGAGTTATGAATGATGAATTAAAAAGGCAGAGTATTATAAATAGCCTGATCAAATTCTTAATTCTTAATCCGATAGCTATGGGATCATCATTCATCATTTTCCTGTCCTCCTGTTCTGTTCAAAAGCAAATCGCCAAATCAGCGAATAAAGATGTATTGGATGCTGTACCATTACAAACCGCCCATGTAGGTATCAGTATTTATGAGCCATCTACCGATAAATACTGGTACGACTACCAGGGTGATAAATATTTTGTACCTGCCAGCAATACCAAAATACCTACCTGTTATGCTGCGATGAAATACTTGGGAGATAGTTTGGTGGGGTTGAAGTATAAAATGGAAAAAGGTGAATTTGTTATTCAGGGAACTGCTGATCCGACCTTTCTACATAAAGATTTTAAAGATCAGCCTGTCTTTGATTTTATTAAAAAAATATCAGCAATAAGTCTTGTTGGGTTTTCTGTTTCTAATTGGCAAGAGGAACATTGGGGTTCTGGTTGGTCATGGAATGATTACAATGAAAGTTACATGACTGAAAGAAGTCCATTCCCCATTTACGCCAATTTGGTTGCGTTTTCATTAAAAGATAATTATATAAAAGCCACTCCTTCGGCATTCGATACAGTTTCTATTACCTATTTGCCGGGGACAAATCCTGATTCTTCTGAAATTACCAGAGAAATAAGTTCTAATTATTTTGCGGTTGGAAAGAGAGATGCAAGATTCAAAGCAATCGAAATCCCTTTTACTACAAAAGGATATGAAGTCTCCACGTTTTTATTAAACGATACTGTTAAGGCCCAACACCCAATTTATGAACTACCTAAATATTTAGATCTTCCTATTCAACTAAAGCATATCTATTCCCAACCCACCGACTCCGTTCTCAAACCCATGATGCACCGCAGCGATAATTTTTTTGCGGAGCAATTATTATTAATGGTCAGTAATGAAAGGCTGGGTATAATGAACGATGAAAGGATCATTGATACCTTATTAAAAACAGACTTTAAAGACCTTCCTCAAAAACCAGGATGGGTAGATGGCTCCGGCCTGAGCCGGTATAATTTATTTACTCCAAAGGATTTTATTTTCATTCTAAATAAAATGAAAAACGAATTTGGGATGGAAAGAGTGAAGATTATATTTCCTACGGGTGGAGAAGGAACGCTTGCTGATTATTATGTAACGGACAGTAATTATATCTACGCCAAAACCGGTACCCTTTCCGGTGTAATAGCTATTAGCGGTTATTTGTATACTAAAAAAGGAAAGGAGCTCATCTTTTCCGTGCTGGTCAACAATCACAAAGCTTCTGGTACGGAGGTAAGGCGCGCCGTTGAGAAGTTTTTACACGGTATTCGTAATAAATATTAAAAAATTTTCCCTTCTACCCAACGGTTTCTTTTTAGCGGCAGTATATGCCGCAAAGCTATATTTATGCGAAAGGCCCTCCTGTTTTTTTATAGCCTGTTTTCTTGTAGTATTATATTAAAGGCGCAGTGCGATGCTGCATTTACCTGGTCAGCCAACCAGGGCCAGGTTAGTTTTGCGGCTGCTGATACCAGCGGTACAATAAGACATAGCTGGCAGTTTGGAGACGGGGTGAGCGATATTTTTTCAACAACACCAGTCCATAATTATAATTTTTCCGGTCAGTATATGGTGTTGCATACGATAAGAGATTCGATCAATAACTGCGTTGATTCTTCTTTGCAATCTGTCAGGTTGGATTTTAGCCCCACCTGTTCTGTAAATTTAACTTATGTAAAACCATCTGCTTTGTCCGGACAATATATCTTTTTCTCACAGGTTTCCATTTCGGGGTCAGTACTCCAGGATATTGAATGGACAATAGATGGTACCAGTATTTCGACCCAGGAAAGACTAGATCATATATTCACCCAGGCAGGCGTTTATGAAGTATGTGTAAGGGCACGGGCTGTTTCAGGCTGTATTGCCCAAAAATGTTATACCATCAACTACCAGCCATATACAAAATGCAATACGGGAGTTAGTTTTACGCATACCGCCGAACCTATACAAACAAGGCAAATTAATTTTACAGCATTGCCTGGTCAGCCGCAATCAATATATACCTGGAGCTATGGTGATGGTGGTACTGGCTTGGGGCGAAACGTATCACATATTTACTCTCATTCAGGAACATACCAGGTAGGGTTGATTGTAACAGATAGCCTTAATTATTGTGTTGATAGTTTATCGGAAACAATACAGGTTGACGAACTGCCATCGGAAAGCTGTACTGCTTCCTTCACTTATCTTCTTAACCAGCAAGGGCAGGCCTCTTATACTGCAACAAGTAGTCAAACCATTACATCCCAAATATGGAAGATAATTTCCGCTGATTCAGCAAACGCTGTTGTATTAAATACGACAGACCTTGTTTATAATTTTGACAATGCAGGTTCTTATTATGTTTGCCTGGCAGTTACAACTTCTACGGGCTGTACCGCCTCTCATTGCGAAACAGTGGTTATCCATTCGGTCAGCGGGGGAAGACCAGTAGTGGTACCAACTTATCCGAATCCTGTTTCCGGCGAAGCATTTGTCCGCCTGAACATAGATATGAAAAAGGCAGACCTGATAAAATATAAAGTCTGCAACCTGGCCGGTACGATTGTTTATCAATTACAGAAACATGGACAAGCGGGAGCTAACACGATCACGATTCCTGTGCAGCAATTGGTCAAGGGCCAGTATTTTATCGATATACTTTTTGGAGATCAGCAAAGAAGAACTGTGTTTCAAAAGTTGTGATATTCGTAAAAGGAGATCTTAATTTTTGAAAAAACAGGACGTTTTTCCAAGCCGGCTAAGTCTGGATCATCGGCATACAGCCTTGTCTGCCGAAAATCTTCACTGAATTGTAAAATTCAGAATGGTCGTAAATCTATTCAGTCATCATGCTGTGAATAGCAAGCCCAACCCCTAGAGAAGATTTAGGGAGGACAGTTACCCAACCCTTTTACTGTTTCAGCAGTATATGACTTTAAAACATCATTGTATGAAAAGGTTCTATTATGCTATCCTGCTGACCTGCCTTTCTGTTATCGGCCTTAATTGCCAGAAAGAAATCAGCTATGCTTTAAAAAACCCCGGTGCCGGTACTGGTAATGGTAATCCATCTCCGCTTATAGCTACCCTCCAGGGTAATATCATAGATGAAAATGACCGGCCTGCAGCCAACGTAGCGATACAAGTGGGCAATAAGACTGTCATCACTAATGACAAGGGTTATTTCAGGGTCGTCAATGCATCGTTGGATAAAAATGCCACATTAGTAACAGCTGAAAAAACAGGGTACTTTAAAGCACTCCGTTCTTTCAGGGCCACTTCAGGGGCGAACCATATCATGATCAAATTGATAAAAAAAGAAATAGCGGGTACGGTGAATGCAACAGTTGGCGGAAACGTAACCTTATTTAACGGATCGAAGGTTGCATTGCCTGCCAATGCGGTTGTAAAAGCATCGGGTGGAAGTTCTTATTCCGGCAATATAAATGTATATGCCGCTTATATAGATCCAACCGCCGCTGATATCGCTCAATTAGTGCCGGGTTCATTTATGGCCGATGACAAGAATAATAAGCGGGTGACCCTGTCATCGTATGGAATGCTGGCTATAGAACTTGAATCTTCCACTGGCGAAAAATTACAGGTTGCTTCCGGTTCCGTAGCGACACTTACGACGGTTATTCCCTCCACCGTTCAATCATCTGCACCGGCTACTATCGCTTTGTGGTATGTGGATGAAAAAACAGGAATCTGGAAGGAAGAAGGTACTGCTGTTAAAAACGGTAATAATTATATAGGTGAAGTCAAACATTTTTCATTCTGGAACTGCGATGTTCCTATTTCGGCTGTTACGTTATCCCTTACCTTAAAAACCGGTAAAGCTGTTCCAATTGCAAATAGTGCGGTGAGACTTACGGCCACTGCTGCGGGCTCTTCATCACAGGCTTATGGATATACAGATAGCGTGGGGCAGGTAAGCGGATTTGTTCCTGCCAATCAGTCCTTGTTATTGGAAGTATTGGATCCTTGTAACAACGCCATATACACTAAAAGCATCGGCCCGCTTAGCCAAAACACAGATCTTGGAATAATCACGATAAATAATTCCGGTTCACCTTCTCTTGTCACGATAGAAGGGCAATTAAAAGATTGCAGCAACCAGCCCGTTACCGATGGCTATGCGATAATTAACTATGATAATACCAGTCGCTATATTTCGGTAAATGATAAAGGAGAATTCACCACGAGCTTTTTACGATGCTCAGGCAGTTCTTCGGTTTTTGAAGTCATAGGTATTAATGAACTAGCACAGCAACAGGGGACTTCGGCAACTATTAACATTACAACCCCTGTTACCAATACAGGAAATGTCATTGCCTGTGGTGTAACGTCTACCCAGTATATTAACTATAAACTTGAGGCTGTTGACTATTCTATAACCACTGCCGCCAACGATTCATTATATTCCCATAGTTATCGTACACAAACAACACCGCCACTGTTTACCTGGATAAGTGGTATGAAACAGGCCAACAACGATTATATATCATTAAGCTTTGAACATGACGCAGCGGCCGGTACTTATCTGATAACCGCATTATCCGTCCAGGGTTTTGACAGCGTTACTGTAATGCAGCCTTCTGCGGTTATTTTAACTAACTACCCGGTAAATGTTGGTGGTTTTTATGAGGGAACTTTTTCCGGACAATTCAGGAAAATGGCTAACGCATTGCCCGTGTACACTATCACTGGCTCATTCAGGATAAGAAGATGGTAGGAGAATAATTAACACAGTATTTACCGGATCGTTCGTATGTTCCGGTAATATAAATGGAAAAAATTGTTTGATTAGCGAAGAGCAAAACATAGATAAGATCATCAGCGGCTGCAAAGCCGGTAACCGCAAGGCCCAGGAGCAATTGTACAGGAGCTACTACAGGGTGATGATGAACCTTTGCCTTCGCTATACCAAAAATGAAACGGAGGCTTTAGACGCTTTGAATACAGGATTCTATAAAGTTTACAAGAACATTAATCGTTACGATGCCGCGAAAGCCGCTTTGTATACCTGGATACGCACCATCATCATCAACAGTTGTCTTGACATTATTAAAGTAAAACAGCGTCAATCCGAAACAAGAGAACTGGATCAGGCAGAGCATGTTCATGTGCCGCCGTCTGTCATCGCGAAAATGTCTGGCTCGGAAATTTTACAATTGGTCAGGCAGTTACCACCCGCTACGCAAGCCGTTTTTAATTTATATGTAATGGAAGGCTATAATCATGCGGAAATAGCGGTATTGACAGGTACAAGCGAGGGAACAAGTAAATGGCATTTAAGCGAAGCAAGAAAAAAATTACAAAGAATGATAAATGAACAAACTGATAAATGAGTGATCGTTTACCATACGAGGAACAAATAAACCAACAATTGAATGATCTTCCGCTGCCGGATGAGAATATGGCATGGGAGGATATGAAGCGCCGGTTGGAAGAAGAAGATGATGATGGCATCATCCCCATCTGGCTGCGTGGCTGTGGGTTATGGGGATTGTTGCTGGTTGTTTTAGTCGGTATCGGCTGGTGGCTGTTCCGACAACAAAAAAATGAAAATATTAGAAAGCAGGTCGTTATTCAACAGGAAGCTGGTTCAAACAAAAAAAATGATGAAAAAAATGAGAGTATTCCGCTGATAGTTGTCAAACCCTCTGAAGGATCAAAGGGTGATATATCTTCCGGCAATAAAAGAAGTGACAACGACTCCAATCATGTAAATAAAGAAGGTCAAAAAAATAAAGCGATAGAAAAAAGTGATCCTGAAGTTAGAACCGGGAGAACGAAAAGAACAATTAATAAAATTAAAATTGAAAAGCCTGTTTCAATAAACAGTAATTTAAAAACCGCAAATAGATTAAAAAAGAGAAAGCAAATAAGTAAAGAGAAGCTAAGTGTTACCCATGAAGTGATATTAAAACAAAGAAGCGATAACCCTGATCAATCAATAAAGAAGAGTGATCCAGGTGTTTTCATTGATGAGTCTTCTGATGTTGCGATTGCAGACAAGAGGGATATCGACTCTACTATTTCGAATATAAAAGACTCAGCAAAGAAAAACCCGGGTGAAGACACTGTAAAAGAAAATAATCCCAGGAAAGATAGTCTGAAAAAAAGATCAATTTCATTCAGTGCGGGAATTGCTATGCACCAGCTTTTGCCGGTAGACGGTCAAAAACTTACACCTTATAATTCACAGGGCAGAAAAGGATCGCTGGCTGATTACATTCCCTCCGTATTTGCCAGAATGTATCGGAATGAAAAATGGTTTCTTCAATTAGAGTTCCGATATGGTGCACCTCAGTACAATCGAGCAGTTGTATATCAACAGGAAAACAAATTGGATACTTTCAATAATACTAATACAATTACTTCTGCGAAACTTAAAAAAACATTTTATCACCAGTTGCCGGTTTCATTTAATTATTTTGTGTTGCCCAACTTATCCGTTGGTGGAGGACTTGTTTGGAATAAGTTTAAAGGAGCTATCTCCGAACAGGATATTGTGCAACGCACCGTATCAACCGGAACAGATACAGTGCTCAGTAAAGGCGTTATACTAAATAGCAAAGGGGCTGACAGCAATTTTGCCAAATCTTATTTCCAGGCCCTGGTAGAAACGCAATATAAATGGAAACGGTTTTCTTTGGGAGCGAGGTATTCATTCGGCTTGCAACCGTATTTAAAATTCACTTTGCCCGGTGGCACTCAGCAAAACGAAAGGAACCGGTCCTTACAGGTATTTCTCCGGTATGAGTTGTGGAAACTTGAAAACCAATAATGAATATCCGGTATTCCGGGTCTGTGTACTGCAAGCCCCCTCCCTGGGAGCGGTTATTTCGTGAGCTAGCCGAAGGATTAGGCGAGGCTGCGAAACATTTTCTCCAACTGCTCCTGTTTAAACTCAAGGTAGGTCGGGTTGCCATCCGGTGTACTATTCGGTTGCTCACAGGCAAACAAATCATTTACCAATTGCCTCATTTCTCTTTCGGTTAAACGAATACCTGTTTTAAGTGATTGTTGTTTGGCTAATGACCTTACCAGCTTTTCCCGCTTCGAAAACTTTAGCTCATTGCTGAAATGTTTGTATTGTTCCAGTAGCGAATCAATAATATTTTTTTCATTCCCGGATTCAAGGTCAGCAGGAGTTCCCTGTACAACAAAACTATTTTTACCGAAGGGCTCGATCAGGTAACCCAATTCCTGTAAGTCAATCATTAGTTCCTGTAATATGACTGCATCGGCCGGAGCTAGTTCTAAAGTAACGGGGAACATACTTCTTTGGGCAGCGATAGGTTTACCTTTAGCGGCGGCTTTCAATTGATCATATAAAATTCTTTCATGCGCCGCCTGCTGGTGAATAAGAATAAAACCTTTGGCGGAAGGACTGATAATATAGGTGTTGAGTAATTGAGTGAGTTCAACATCTTGAGTCGTGAGTCGTGAGTCGTGAGTAGCTGCTTGAAATTCAGTTCCAATTTCTGACTTCTGACCTCCGACCTCGATTTTCTGACTTCCTTCTTCATAAAAATCCTTCCAATGTTTTAATTCTGCTTTCTTCGACGGCTCTATAAAATGCGCCTGGTTTCTTTGCGTGAATCCTTTGAATAAAGAAGTAGAAGCCGCCGCGGATTTTCTTTCTTCAGTAAAAGGTTGTTGTATGGAAGAGAGTCCTTGTATGGAAGCATCGAGATCAAAATCAAGCGTAGGTGTTACACTGAATTGCGCCAGGGCGTGTTTAATCGCCGCCTGTACAAATGCATAAATGATCTTTTCATCTTCAAATTTTATTTCCTGTTTGGTAGGATGAACATTTACATCTACTACGGCAGGATCAAGATCAATGAATAAAGCATACATCGGGAAACTGTCGCTGCTGATTATTTCCTGGTAGGCATTCATTACCGCATGGTTCAGGTAAGCGCTTTTGATGAAACGGTTATTGATAAAAAAATACTGATCTCCCCTGGTTTTCTTGGCGGTTTCAGGTTTGCCAACAAAGCCATAGATATTCATGTAGTCGGTTTCTTCCTTTACCGATACCAATTTGGTGTTGTACGTATTGCCGAGTAATTGGATGATCCGTTGTTTCAGACTACCGGCTTCCAAATGAAAAACCTCCTGTCCATTGCTGATAAGTGAAAAGAAAATATGCGGAAAAGATAAAGCCACCCTTGTAAATTCATCCACTATATGCCGCATCTCGGCGGCATTGCTTTTCAAAAAATTTCTCCGGGCGGGCACATTAAAAAACAGGTTCTTCATGGCGATGCTGGTACCAGTCGGTGCTGCAACGGGTTCCTGTTTTTTCACCATGCTATTTTCTACTTCAATATATACACCCGTTTCATCGTCCGCTCTCTTGGTTTTAAGTTCCACCTGCGCCACTGCGGCAATAGAAGCCAAAGCCTCCCCGCGAAAGCCCATGGTGCGGATATGAAAAAGATCGTCTATGCTGGTTATTTTAGAAGTGGCATGACGCTCGAAACACATCCGGGCATCTGTTTCACTCATACCACTGCCATTGTCAATCACCTGCAACAGCGATTTTCCCGCATCATTGATAATAAGTTTGATTTCGCTGGCCCCGGCATCTACGGCATTTTCCAACAACTCTTTTACCGCACTGGCCGGTCTTTGTATCACTTCCCCAGCAGCTATCTGGTTAGCGATATTATCGGGTAATAATAAAATTTTATCTGGCACAATTAATTTCTCCGTTCGCAAAAATAACCATTTGCTTTTTAAGCAAACCTTGCCTTTTTAGTAGCATCAAAAGGGTTAATTTTATTGACCTTTCAACACATAGAATAAATTTATACGATGAAGATAAAAAGGGTAATTATTCTTTTGCTTTTTATTAGTCCGCTCATTAGTGCAGCTCAAAATAAAAGCAATCTCTCGGCGGAGCAGTGGGTAGACAGTGTATCCAATAGTTTAAGTAAGGATGAAAAGATCGCCCAGTTAATGATAATAAGAGCACATTCTAACCTTGGCCCGGATCATGTAGCGAAAGTGACGAACGACATTCAGAAATATAATATCGGCGCTCTGTGTTTTTTCCAGGGAGGTCCGGTAAGACAGGCCAACCTGACTAATGCTTATCAAGGCATGGCAAAGACACCGCTCATGATAACCATTGACGGCGAATGGGGACTAGGTATGCGGCTGGACAGTGTTGCCAAATACCCTTTTCAATTGACCCTGGGTGCATTAAGTGATGATGACATTGTATATAAAATGGGAGTAGCTGTAGGAGAACAATGTAAGCGTATTGGCGTACAGGTTAACTACGCACCCGTAGTGGACATTAATAATAACCCCAAAAACCCTGTTATTGGCTATCGTTCATTTGGCGAGGATAAAGATAAAGTGTCGAGACTCGCTGTTGCTTATATGCGGGGTATGCAGGTTGCGGGCATCATGGCCTGCGCCAAACATTTTCCGGGTCATGGTGATGTAGATGTTGACTCGCATTATGATCTGCCTGTCATCAATAAAAGTATTGCCCAGTTGAATGATATGGAACTGGTGCCCTTTAAAGCCTTATTCGCGGCCGGAGTGGGTAGTGTGATGACGGCTCATCTTTCGGTTCCTTCTATTGACGATGGAACTAACAGGGCAACATCAATTTCGAAGAAAACCGTGACGGGATTATTGAAAGACAGCTTAGGATACAACGGATTAACCTTTACTGATGCATTGGAGATGAAAGGTGTCGCTAAATATTTTCCGGGAGGAACGATTGCAGTGGAAGCGCTGATCGCCGGTAACGATATGCTTTGTTTGCCTGAAAGTGTACCTGAAACAATCAAAGCCGTGAGGAAAGCGATCAAGAAGAGAAAGCTAAGCTGGAAGGATATTGATAGTAAAGTAAAAAAAGTATTGTTGGCAAAATACAATCTCGGTTTAAATCAATGGACGCCTGTTGATACCAAAAACCTGGTAGAAGACCTGAATGCGAAGACCAATGAAATACGCAATACCGTAGCGCAACGATCCATTACACTGCTTTCGCAGAGCAGTGCCAAGACTTCTGGCCAGGGTTACACGGATATACCGGTTGTTGCTGATGGAAAGAAAAGGATTGCTTATGTCGGAATAGGCTTAGGAGAGTTAAATGCTTTTGGTAAAAGAGTAAAGGAAGATTATAACGCCGATATTTTTCTTTACTCGTATAAAGACAGTAGTACTAAAGCCGATTCTATTTACGAAGCAGTAGGAAAAGATAAGTATGATGTGGTGATTGTGGGTGTTCACAATTATAATAACCGCCCGGCCAATAATTATACAATCAGTGTTTCAGCTATTGATCTCTGGAAAAAATTAAACCTTAATAAAACAGCTACGTTTGTATTTGGCAATGTATTAGCTACTGAAAATTTTTGTGATGCTAATACATTAGTAGCTTGTTACCAGGATGATGATATAACACAACAGGCTGCTGCTGATCTGCTGGAAGGAAAAATTGTTTCGATGGGCCGCCTGCCGGTGTCGGTTTGCAATTTCAAATTCGGCAGCGGCATAGTACATGGAGGTGTCAAACCGTTAAGAGCCGGAGTTTCTCCGAAAGAGTCAATGCGAATTAAAGATAAGTTTAGTGCTATTGATTCAATTGTACGAGATGGTATTGCTAAAAAAGCATTCCCCGGTTGTGTGGTGCTGGCCGTGCATAATGGAAAGATCATCTATGATAAAGCTTTTGGTACTTATGAATTCGGAACTTCTCCGGCTGTCAATGTGGAAAGTATTTATGACCTGGCTTCTGTCACCAAAGTATCGGCCACTACTATTGCGGTCATGAAATTGTATGAAGAAGGCAAGCTTGAGCTTGATAAAAAATTGGGTAACTATTTGCCGGTAGTAAGAGGTACAAATAAAGCTTCTTTGCAGATTGATGATATACTGATGCACCAGGCAGGATTGGTTCCTTTTATAACGTTTTATAAAGAAACCATTGATACCGCTACCGGTATCCCTAAACCCGGCATCTACAGTGATAAATCGAAACCCGGTTTTACTATCCGCATCGCAGAGCAGCTTTACTTGCGTAATGACTGGGAAGATACCATTATGAGCCGCATCCTTAAAAGCCCTTTGAGTGCAAGGCATAAGTATGTGTATAGCGATAACGATTTTATATTCCTTGGAAAAGTTGTGGAAGCCATAACAGGAATGCCATTGAATGAATACGTGGAAAAAAACTTTTATCGGAAAATGGGTATGCAAACAACGGGATTTAAACCCAGGGCTCATTTTGCTTTGGACAAGATTGTTCCCACAGAACTGGAATCGCATTTTCGCCGCCAGTTGATACGCGGTGATGTGCATGATGAAGGAGCATCGATGTTTGGAGGCGTAGCAGGTCACGCTGGTCTGTTTTCGGACGCTTATGATCTGGCTATGCTTTACCAGATGTTGCTGAACGGCGGCGCCTTCAATGGCGAAAGATATTTAAAGGAGGAAACGATAAAGAAATTTACAGCATATCAAACGGGTCTTAGCCGTCGCGGATTGGGTTTTGATAAGCCAGAAAAGGATAATGCAACAAGACCAGATCCTTATCCTTCGTTAAGTGCATCACCGCAAACTTTTGGTCATACAGGTTTTACAGGTACTTGCGTTTGGGTAGATCCCAAATATAACCTGGTATATATTTTTCTTTCCAACCGGGTGAATCCTACAAGAGATAATCCACGATTTAGCCAAATGAATATCAGGCCGAAGATCCAGGAGGTTATTTATAGTTCGATAAATAATTAAAATCTGCAGATAGCTAATTTGCAGCGTAGCCGTTAGACAAACCATCAATTTCCTCCTTGAGGCGGTCTCGGTTGTTTCGGTGGTCTCGGGCCTTGTGGTCCTTGTGGCCTTTGTTGATTTCTATTTTGATTTCCACCACCCTGTTGCCCCTGATTTCCCTGCGGTCTTTGTTGCCGGTTTCCCTGCTGATTACCCTGTTGCTTATTGCCTGGCGCTTGTTGTCTGTTGCCTGTTGGCTGCTGTGGCCTTTGTCCCTGCCCTTGCTGCGGTCGCTGTCCTTTTTGCTGCTGCTGTTGTTGCCTTTTTTTCTTATCTGCTTTTTCCAGTGTCTGCAAACTGATCTGTCCTACCAGGTCCGCAAATTCCGGTTCTATTTCTTTGGGCTTGGATGACGTGACTTCTACCGGTTCCAGCTCTTCAGGAAAAACTCCTTCCTGGTTCAGCGATTTTATTTTTACGACCCTTTCAATACTTAATGGATACTGTTTATTGCTGTCAGGCAATGTGTACCACATCAGGTTTTTGAAAATATCTTTCTTGATGAGGAAGGCATTTCCCTTCGCTACTTTCAATGTATCACAATTGTCAGGAAAATGTTGCAATGCATCTAAATAAGTATCCAGCTCATAATTCAGGCAACATTTCAACCGGCCGCACTGACCACTCAGCTTCGTTTGGTTGATGGAAAGATTCTGGTAACGGGCCGCTGCGGTGTTCACTGATTTGAAATCTGTGAGCCAGGAGCTGCAGCAAAGTTCGCGGCCGCAGCTGCCAATACCACCAACTTTTCCGGCTTCCTGCCTGGCGCCTATCTGGCGCATCTCCACCTTTACTTTGAACTCGGAAGCATATACTTTGATCAATTCTCTGAAATCTACACGGCCATCAGCGATATAAAAAAAAGTAGCTTTTCTTCCGTCCGCCTGCATTTCAACCTGGCTGATCTTCATGTCCAGCTTCAGTTGCTTGGCAATGGCCCTGCTGCGGATCACCGCTTCCGGTTCACGGGCTTTATTCTGTACCATGATGTCAATATCGCGGTCGCTGGCCAGGCGTAACACTTTTTTCATTTCCGGGTTATCTTCTTTGGCGCCACGTTTTTTCATTTGCAAGCGAACGATCTCGCCAGTCAGGGAAACCTCTCCTACATCAAAACCACTCACTCCTTCCACCGCCAGCATATCTCCTTTTTCCAATTGCTGCAATATCGGGTTGCGGAAAAAATCCTTACGGGTTCCTTTATTGAAGCTCACTTCTATCACCTTGCAACTGCTTTCCATATCTGCAATCGGCAGGTTATGCAACCAGTCATGCGTATTCATACGGTTACATCCGCCGGTACTGCACCCGCCATTGCTCTTACATCCGCCTGGTTTACCGCCTGTAGCAGTAGCACAACTTGTACAACCCATGAGATTAATAATTTGTAATTAACTGAAGAGGAAGGAAATAATGAAGCCCTGCTGCAGGCCCGATATTTATCGGGAGACTAATAAGCTATCGTTGCGTCGTATTTTCCGGGGGTTCTGTTCACTACTCAGTAAATTTCCCGGAAATTTTTATCGCTACTATATACAGATGAAAAGAAAAACACAACTAAATAGACTATTAAATATCTAACTACCTGATCAGCACCGGCCCATACCCACTTTGCACTAACCCCGCTCACTTATTCTTCCTCAATCCGTCAAAAATACAATTTTGTCCTGAATGATATGGTATAGTTTAATAGTGAGGGCATGAAACAGCATTTTGGCGTTGGCATTCCGTTCAATATAGTAAGAGGCTTTGTCCAGCTCTTCTATGATGGCCTGCTGCTGCTCAATGCCGGCAATTTTATTTAATCTTAAGGCAAAATCTCTTTCCATACTAAGCGAAGCGGAGGTCTCCGGCAAATGCTCTTTTCCCATAACTCCTAACCGTATTGCCTGTTCCAGCAGATGATTGAAATAGCGTAAAAACTGTTTTTGTTTTTCCCTCCCCAGTTTACTGATCTCCTCCACCCATTTGGTTTGGGCGATGGGTCCCGTCTTCATGATCGCATTCAACCAGTCCCGCAACAGGCTTTGCCAATCTTCGTCGGAATGCTGAACCAGTTGCAAAGCCTCCCGGTAATTGCCTTCACTGACGCTGGCTACCCGGCGGGCTATCGCTGCTTCTGTTTTGTTACGCTCTATCAATGCGTTTTCGATAGCCGCAGTTTCCAGTGCAGGAATCCTGACTACCTGGCACCGGCTGATAATCGTGGGCAATATCATCGATTCATTTTCGGCTACCAATATAAATAAGGTATTGGGCGGCGGTTCTTCTATCAGTTTTAATAATTTGTTTCCTTCATTGCCCAGGTATTCAGGCAGCCACATTAATAAAATTTTGTATTCACTTTCAAAGCTCTTCAGGTTCAGTTTGCGGATAATGTCATTGCATTCATGAGCCGTTATATTCCCTTGTTTATTTTCAGCGCCAATGAACTGCAACCAATCATATACATTGCCGTAAGGATAGCTTTTAATAAACTCCCGCCACTCCGTGATATAGTCAGTACTGATAGGGGGGCTTCCCGGTTTTTTGGTCACCACGGGATAAGAAAAATGAATATCTGGGTGTACTAATTCCGCAGCTTTAAGACATGCAGGGCAAATGCCACAACTTTCGGTAGCTAGTTGCTTATTGCCTGTTGCAGGCGCCGGTTCTTCACCAAAAAGGGATGGACCCATTGTATGCTTTGATTTACCATTTACCGTTTCACAAACTATATATTGTGCAAAAGCCAGTGAAAGTGGTAATGCGCCATTTCCCTCTTTACCAATAAAAAGTAATGCATGGCTGAGCCGGTTATGTTGCACCAGTTCCGCCAGGTTTTGCTTTACTTCCTGCTGGGCTATAATATCCTTGAATTGCATGGGAAGCAAAGATAAGTTGTGAGTGTGTTTTCGTTTTTAAATCTGACTGTAAAATAAAACCAATTGAATAAAAAAGGGCCGATTTTGGCGACCCTCTTAAAAATCTATTTATTAAAACGCTTTCTTCGGTTCATCAGGGATCTTCGCGCTTTCCGGGTATAGTATCGCTTTTACTATTTTATCCAGCGGAAGAAATTTCCTGGCGGCATCACGCAGGTCTTCGATGGTTAACGCATTTACTTTCTCTTCATAATCCAAAATATTTTCAGGATTCTCCCTGTTGATCCAGCCATAAGAAAGATTGTTCATCCAGTAGTCATTGCTTTGCAAACCCACATGGTATTGTTTCTTCCATGTTTCTTTTACCTTATCCAGGTCTTTTTGTTCCACCCCTTTGTCTTGTATTGTTTTTATAATAGCCAATAATGAATCTGTAAGTTTGGCTACATTCTCCGGCCCGCAGGGAATACTGGCAGAGACGGTATAATGTACATAAGGTCTTTTTTGAATACTACCGGATAAACCACCACCATAAATACCACTCATTTCTTCCCTGAGTTTTTCCAACACCTTAATATTAATGGCTTCAATCACGGCGGCAAGTTTTAGTTTGGCTTCGCGACTATCCTCCGCTTCTCCTTCAAACATCAGCGAAACAAAACTTTGCGACTCTTTTCCTCTTTTTATGTTAATGGTTTGTGGTCCTTTTACTAATCTTACACCATTATCTTTTACGGTAATGGGCATTTCCTTTGCCGGTAAAGAGCCCAGGTATTTTTCCAATAGTGGTTTTATCTTTTCTTCATCCAATTTTCCAACAAAGGTGAAATGCATACCAAAGGCATTATCGTAGATCTGTTTGTATATCGCAAAACTTTTATCCAGACTTATCTTATCGAAGTCTTCAGCTGTAGTTACACCTCTGGCCCATGGATTATTATTGTAAGCGATCTTAGAAATGGTATCGCTGAAAAAAGTTTGAGGATCCTGTTTCGAGAATTGTGCGGATGCTTTTTGTTTGGTGATAAAAGAATTAAATAAAGCAGGATCTTTCCGGGGAGCAGTAAAATACAAGTAAGTCATTTGCAGAAAGGTTTCAAAATCTTTGATACTGCTTCTTCCTTCAATACCTTCTTCATGATCGTTGATATAAGGGAATGCGGACACGGTTTTACCGGCCATGTATTTACGGATATCAGTCGGAGAAAGATCACTGATCCCCATCTGCTGAATAATATTGGCCGCATACTGTGCATTTTCTTTGTCAGCAATGTCAAATTTTTGAAATCCTCCCCAACGCCAGGCATCCATAATGATCTCATCATTTTTATAGGTAGTAGGCTTTAAGGTTATGGTTACGCCATTGCTCAATGTAATATCAGTGGTACCTAATTTTTCATTTTTTGTTTCGGAAGCTATTTTACCCGGTACAGGATCTTTGTCAAGCAATTTTGTAGCAACCGCTTTTTCTTCAAAAGCCGTAACTGGTTTTTTATTTGCGGCTACCAGCGCTTTTAATACGCCGGCGTTATCAGGTAATTTATCTTTTACGTTTGTCGGCGCCTGTATCAGGGCAAATGCATTTTCGGTACCGGGCATTTTTTTAGCTACTGCATTTACTTCGTTCAATGTAATAGTAGGCAGTACCTGTTGCAAGAATTTATACCGGTTTTCAACACCCGGTATAGGAGAACCCTGCAGAAAATTGTTTACATATTGCCATACTATCTGTCCGGATTCCGATTTGTCTTTTTCATTAAACGCTTTTTCGGCACCATTCAGCAAGCTGGCTTTGCCCCTGTCAAATTCTGTTTGCAAAAAACCAAACTGCCGGGCACGATTGGTTTCTGATATTAAAGCGTCCACTGCGTCCTGTACCGTACCTTGTCCGATCATAGCAAAAGAAGAAAAAGTACTGTAGCCGCGGATAAATTGTGAGAAGGATGTATTGGCAAAAATAAAAGGAGGATTTTCTTTTTGTGCAAGTTCGGATAATCGTTGACCAATAAGGGAGCTGACCAAACCTTCGATAATGCTTTCACGATAGCCAGCCCAAGTCTTGACGGATTTAGCGGGCTTTACATAATTATAAACCTGTACATAAGTATTAGTGGCCTCGTCATCGGTTACTACAAGTGCCTCGGGTTTTGTACGCTCTTTCATGGGTATGATAGCAGGACGTACCGGTGCGGTAGCTGGGTTTTTAAATTTACCAAAATGAGCAATGATCCTTTTTTCAGCATCGGCCGGATCAATATCTCCTACTATTATTACCGCCATCAGGTTGGGCCGGTACCAATTGGTATAAAAATTCTTTAGTGTTTCATATTTAAAGGTTTTCAGTATCTCATCTTTTCCTATGGGTAATCGGACGGCATATTTTGAGCCATTCAACAGTTTTGGAAAATATAGACGGCTCATTCTTTCCCAGGATCCTTTGCTCAATCTTGATTCCTCTAATACAACTCCTCTTTCTTTTTCTATTTCAGTTTTATCCAAAAGATTATTAAAAGCCCAATCTTCTAACACGGTGAACCCTTTATCTACCATACTGGCATCTTCGGTAGGCAATGAAAGGATATAAACGGTTTCGTCGAAGCTGGTGTAAGCATTCAGATCAGCGCCAAAATCAACGCCGGTTTTTTGCAAAAAATCAACCAACTCATTTTTAGGAAAATGTTTGGATCCATTGAAACCCATATGTTCCATGAAATGGGCGAGGCCCAATTGATTATCATTTTCCTGGATGGAGCCTGCATTTACAGCAAGACGCAATTCTATTTTTTTTTCAGGCTTGGCATTCCGCCGGATATAGTAGGTGAGCCCATTAGCCAGCTTACCTACTTTTACAGAAGGATCAACAGGTAATGGATCAGTTAATTTGTATTGTGCAAATGAGTGGACATAAAAAAAGCCCAGCAAAAAAAGGCTGAGCATCAATTTTGAAGAGGATTTCATATTACCAGGTTTTAGATTTTATGAATTTAATCATAAGCCATCTTACAAAAAATAAAAAACTTCCTGGATGGCAGGAAGTTTTTTAAGAGAACAACCTATTTTTAATTCAAATATTTCAATATTTCATCACTCATAGGTAATGTTTTGGGCGAAAAGGTGGCAATGAGATTCCCTTTTTCATCTAACAGGAATTTTCCAAAATTCCATTTTACCGGATCAGCCAATCCTTTTTTCGCAGCCTCTTCTTCTAAAAATTTATATATAGGAGCGATGTCATCTCCTTTTACTGAAACCTTATCGGCCATAGGAAAGCTAACGCCAAAATTCTTTTTACAAAATTCCGCTATCTCTTCCTTGCTGCCAGGTTCCTGTTGTCCGAAATTATTTGCCGGGAAACCAATGATCACCAGTTTGTCTTTATACTTTTCATGCAGTTTTTCCAGGTCGGCATATTGCGGGGTGTTGCCGCATTTGGATGCGGTATTAACGATCATGATCTTTTTACCTTTAAACTGGGCCAAATCAATTTCATTGCCCAGCAATCCCGGAACTTTAAAATCATATATCGATGCGCCAGTTAATGTAACGGCTATCAATAGAGAAAGAAATAATGTTTTCATGTCTGAGTTTTTATAATTGAGGAACAAAGGTAAGCACTAAAAGGTTGGCTCAATTAATTTGAAATTCGGAATTTCAGGGCTATGAAGTGGTAAAATACCGGCAAGGCGGACTTGGGCAGGCTGGGTTTACTGTTTTTCAAAACATCCCAGGTCTGGTTTAAGCGCAGGTCTGGGGTTGCCATCCAGGTCAAGGGCTACAGATGTACCGGTCCCGGCACCGACGGCTGGAGAATTTTTCTTATTTATGCGGAAATCATAATATTGCTTTGATATGCCGATACTGTCAAATAAAGGGTCTTGGTTATTGATAGAATCAGTAACAGTAACATTGGCAGGAGCTGTTTTTATTCTCCATAACACATTTTCAAAAGCAACCATACCGTTACTTCCTGTTTTTTCTACAACAACTTCATTTTCCAACTGATCGCTCTCTCCCCAAAAAATACAATTTTGGAATAATGCCTCCAGCCTGACTATACTTGCGCCGTCTCTCTCACTTAAAAACAATACGGGCTCTTTATGCTGAATAAAAAAATTGGAATAGCTAACCACGGTACAATGGGTGAATTTATAATCACCTCCTTTTCCCAATGCGATATTTTTTCCGCAATCACTGATCAGGCAATTGGTGGCCGTAATGCTTGAGTTTAATGCAATAATTCCTGCATCATAGGAGTTATCAATCACACATTGATTGAGGATCAGTTTGGGGCCAGTAGGAGAAAGTCCTTCTGTGGCAATAGCCTGGTAAGAATTTTTGATCACAGCATAGTTCAATACATTATCCTTGCTGTCTGTTCTGAAATAAATACCCGGCCAGGCAGCGGGAAAATCTTTATAAGGATCATCCAGCCTGTCTCCCCTGAAATACACTCTGTTGATTGTATCTTTTTCCCCATTGACTTTCAAACTTCCATCAACTATAATAGGTGCATCGGCATGGACGTAAATGCGGCAACCTTTTTCAATAGTTAATGTTTGTCCGGGGTTTACATATAAATAGCCTTGTATAACATAGGGCAGGTCATTTGTCCATGTGTCATTGGAGCTGATCACTTTCTCGCGAAGAAAATGAGCATTCTGCCCCCATGCTTCCAATTGAACCAACTGATCATTTCCATTGTAACTTATTTGTATACTATCCCGGATAATAAAAGGAAGAATGCCTGCGGCAGGATCGACATTTACCTGTACAAAAACATATACGCTATCATTGGCTTCTATTTCTATACCGTTGGCTTCAGTGGTGGCGGTACCATCCACATTCATTTTAAAAGAGGAGGAAGAGCCGCCCATCAGTTTTACAGAGGAGAGTCGTAGTTTCTGGTTATTGTCGTTGATGATTTTAAAAGATTGGGTTACCGAACCAACTGCGGTAAATACCGTATCATAGTGAAGTGTGTCAGCGGAAATGCTAACATTGGCGTCAGGAGATGTAATGAATGAATCCTTTCTGCAGGAGAATAAAAGAAGTGTAAAGGATATTGTAAGGAATAAAGCAGTTTTCATCAGTAATTTTTTCAAGGATTCAGTTGTCTCAAAAATAGTCAGAACTATTTGATTTTAATAGTAATTTACTACCTTGATGCATAGCATAAAGCAGCAATACTCAATCTCACATTTTCAGCTTTTAGCAATTCAGCGCCACAGGCTTCTAACGTCGCTCCGGTAGTTATCACATCGTCAACCAATATGACATTTTTATTGCTGATCGCTTCCGGTTTGGCCAAAACAAATTTCCCTTCCATGTTTTGCCATCTTTCTATTCTTCCTTTTTTTGTCTGTGTATCGGTATGCTGAGAACGGATAACCACATCTTTTAGTACAGGGACCTGTAAACTTTCCGCCATTCCCTCGCATAAAATCGTAGCCTGGTTATATCCTCTTCTTTTTTCTTTGGCGGGAAAAAGTGGTAAGGGAACCAGTGCATCTACGACGAACCTGCCGGATCTTTTAATCGACTCCCCCATCATTCGCCCCATTTGGTTTCCAAGATCCTTGTTTCTCTTGTATTTAAACTGGTGCATCAGGCGCTGCATCAAAGACTCGCTGGTAAAATAATATTGCGCGGTAGCCTGCTGTATAGATAACCGTCCCCAAAACTTCTTTTCTACCGGGTTATCTGCATGTAATTCAAAATTAGTTTCCGGCATGGCTTCAATGCATCGCATGCACAGTGTACTTTCTTTGTCAAGCATATCACTGCCACACCCATCACACAGATGCGGAAATAGTAAATGAAGAAGAGAGTCTTTTATTTCTTTAAGACTGATCATATATTGAACCCTGATTACGTTTTTACTTAAAATAAGTACTGGTATACTTCTTCCACACGGCCCATGGTTACTACCTCAATATTATATTTTTGTTTTGATAAGCCTTTCTGGTTGTATTTAGAAACAATGATCTTTTCAAAGCCTAATTTCTCTGCTTCAGCTATCCGTTGTTCAATTCTGTTAACAGCTCTTATTTCACCACTTAAACCCACTTCACCTGCAAAACATATATGTTGGTTTAGCGAAACATCTTCATAAGATGAAAGTAAAGCGCATAGTACTGCGAGGTCTATAGAAGGGTCTTCTACTTTTATTCCGCCGGCTATATTGAGAAATACATCTTTTAGCCCAAAATGAAACCCCCCTCTTTTTTCCAAAACGGCTAACAACAGTTGCAGGCGCCGCAGGTCAAAGCCACTGACGGTTCGTTGAGGAGTTCCATAAACGGACTGTGTAACTAATGCCTGCACTTCAATTAACAAAGGCCGGATACCTTCAATAGTCGCCGCAATAGCAATGCCGCTTAACTGATCTTCTTTTTGTGTAATGAGTATTTCACTTGGATTGACGACGCCTCTCATTCCCTCATCGGTCATTTCATAAATGCCCAGTTCCGCCGTACTTCCAAAACGATTCTTCAGCGTACGTAAAATACGATAGGCATAATGACGATCACCTTCAAACTGTAAAACCGTATCCACCATATGCTCCAGTATTTTCGGACCGGCTATGCTTCCATCTTTAGTAATATGACCAATCAGGAAAACAGGTGTATTGGTCTCTTTAGCGAATCGTTGAAATTCTGCAGCGCATTCTCTTATCTGGGATACACTGCCGGGTGAAGAATCAATAAGCGGTGTCTGTAATGTTTGTACAGAATCGACTATTACTAACTGCGGCTTTAGTTTTTTTATTTCCTGGAAAATAATTTGTGTAGATGTTTCTGTTAAAAGATAAAAATTTTCGTTCTGTAATTTCATCCGGTCAGCTCTCATTTTTATCTGCTGTTCGCTTTCTTCCCCGCTTATATAAAGAACCTTTGCATTCTTTAACCATAATCCATTTTGTAAAAACAATGTTGACTTGCCGATACCCGGTTCACCTGCAACTAAAACAATACTTCCCGGAACGATGCCACCACCCAAAACACGATTAAGTTCCGGATCGGCAGTTAATAATCTTTTTTCTTCACTGCTTTTTATTTCACTCAGTGATATTGTTTTGTTGGCTCTTTTTTCTTCATGATAATTTTTCCAGTCGTTGTCGTTTGTCGTGTCCTTTTGAATTAATTCTTCGATAAACGTATTCCATTGTCCGCATGATGGACACTGACCTAACCATTTCACACTTTCATATCCGCAATTTTGACAGAAGAAAGCCTTTTTAACTTTACTCATTTGTTAAAGATAACTTATCAGCGTTGTTGGATAAAGGATTGACTGATATACATTGGCATATCATTTTTTTTAAAAGAGCGTAGAGTAAAAAGTAAATAAGTTCAAGAAATAATCCTGAAACCGGGAAGATGTTTTAAAAATGTAAAAGGGGCTAATCTTTCGATTAACCCCCTTACTTACTAACCCATTAAATTCTTTAGCTAAGTTACAATTCTGCCCAACATTTCAAAATAAAATTTTCAGGCTGTGAATAACTTCCCTTTATATATATGGGTGAATACTTGTGTGTTTTACAAAATGATAATTTAGCAACAAATTATTGATTTATAACATGTTATGACACTTTAATGCGGAGAAATTACCGGCTATAAAAATAAAAATAATAGTTTCGGAAAATGACAAAACGGCTGAAAATTAGGCACTCATCTAAATGGATGCAAGTTTGTTATACTTAAATAAACAAACTAAAAATTACCCGATATGACACCATCGATTATGATCGTTTCCTTCCTCTTTTTGGGGATAAGCATGCTTGTATCTCTGGTGCTGAAGAACAAGTTTACAAAGTATGGTAAAGTGCCATTAAGAAGTGGTTTGACAGGCCGTGAAATTGCCCAAAAAATGCTCAGGGAAAATGGGATTTATGATGTGCAGGTGATTTCTGTAAATGGCTTTTTGTCAGACCATTATAATCCTGCAAACAAAACAGTAAACCTTAGCCCGGATGTATATAATGGTACCAGTGTATCCGCAGCGGCGGTAGCAGCCCACGAATGTGGTCATGCTGTACAGCATGCCACCGCTTACCAGTGGTTGACGATGCGAAGTAAGCTGGTCCCGGTTGTTCAAATAAGCTCGGGCCTGGTAAATTGGATATTGCTGGTGGGCGTAATAATGGCTGCTTCCGGCGGTAACACCACTGTGTTATTAATTGGAATTATTTTAATGGCACTCACAGTGGTATTTTCTCTAATCACCCTTCCGGTAGAATTTGATGCCAGCAACAGGGCCCTGGCCTGGTTGAACCATAGCACGGTTACCAACTCTGAAGAATACCCCAAAGCAAAGGATGCGTTGAAGTGGGCTGCTATGACTTATGTAGTAGCCGCATTGGCTGCGGTAGTTACATTGTTTCAATATATCATGTTATATCTCGGAAGCAGAGATAGGAATTAAGAGTAATACGAAATTTTAGAAGGAAAAAAGCTGTTTACGATTGTGAGCGGCTTTTTTTCAATATTATTATCTCCAATGCAGCTTAAAATAATGTTAATTTGTCGTTAAGACAGGTTATAGAGGTTGATCATCAGCCTTTTTATTTAGGTAAAAAAAATTAATACACATGAGAAAACTAAAACTGCTGCTATTTAGCGTTTTTCTACTATCTGGCCAGCTTCTCTGGTCGCAAACAAAAACTATTTCAGGAAAAGCTACCGATTCAAAAGATGGAACTCCCCTAGCAGGTGTGTCTGTACTGGTAAAAGGAGCCAGCTCTGGTACAGTAACCAATGTCGACGGGAGCTTTACGCTAACAGTGCCTGAAAAAGCAACAACATTAATTTTTTCCTATTTGGGTTATACCAGTAAGGAAGTTGCTATCAGCAGTTCTTTATCAAATGTGGCTTTGGAAGCAGGTCAAAGCAAAAGCCTGGATGAGGTAGTAGTAGTAGGCTATGGTACAAAAATAAAACGTGACATTACCGGATCGGTAGCGAAAGTAGGGGCGAAAGAATTAGGCAATACTCCGGTTACAAGTTTTGAAAGTGCTATACAGGGAAGAGCTGCGGGGGTATTTGTAGAGCAACAAAATGGTAAGGTTGGACAGGGTATAAAAGTCAGGATCAGGGGTGCATCATCAGTTACCGCAGGCAATGAACCTTTATATGTTGTCGATGGTATACCTGTTATTACCGCTGACTTATCAACTAATGGTGCGACAACCAGTCCTCTTGCAGATATAAATACCAATGATATTGAATCAGTAGAGATATTAAAAGATGCTTCTTCCGCCGCCATATATGGTTCACGTGCCTCTAACGGTGTAGTATTGATAACAACCAAACGAGGAAAAGCCGGAAAATCAAAAATTGAGTTCGGCTATTTTACAGGCCTTCAAAAACCTACTATAAGGAGAGAATTTATGAGTGCCGAAGAATTTGTGAAGTTCACCTATGAAGCGGCAGAAGGCGGTGGTAAATATGATTTTGCGAATGGGCTTTCAGGTTATAGTACTGAGCAGGATGCAATAGATGACTACGTAAGTTTTGCAGACAGCCGGATGAGAAGGTATTCGGCAGGAAACGATAATTATAAAACATATCTTGTTAATACAAACTGGGAGGATGAGGCTTTTCAACGGGCGCCTATTTCCCAGTACGATATAAGCTTAACAGGCGGAAACGACAAGACTACTTTTTATATAGGAGGTCAGTATTTGGATCAGACAGGCATTTTGGTACGTAACAATTTCAAAAGATTTAGCGGAAGAATAAACCTCGATCATAAAGTCAACAATTGGTTAAGTGTAGGGATCAACATGAATTTTGTGCGTTCTTTAAATGACAGAATAAGTAATGATAATGGATTTGCGACACCACTACAGATAGTTGCTCTATCTCCTATAACACCACTAATCGATCCACGTACAGGGAAGTTAAGCGGAGCTTCTGATCCTAACAGGGCCAGCAACCCTGGTGGTCCCAATACAAACTATCCTGTTTATTATAATCCTCTTCTAAGCGTAGATGGGGCTTATTATCATACAACGGTCAGCCGTAGTTTAGGAAACATATACGGGCAGGCGCAATTGGTAAAAGGACTGACTTTCCGGACGGAATTTGGGATAGACCAATTAAGTCAATTGGAAGATGCTTATTACGGTCCTGTTACAGAACGTAATAATGGTTACCCCAAAGGCGGTGGTTTTACTACCAATGATATGTTGTTGAATATAACTACGAATAATTTTTTCCGGTATACCAAGCTCATAAATGAAGATCATGATATTGAAGCTATATTAGGGATGAGTTACCAAAACCAGAATTTATTCAATACAACCGGAACAGCTGAAGCTTTTCCGTCCGAGGCATATAAAAAATTAGTTAGTGCCGCCACCAAATCGGATGCGGCTTCTTCAGAAACGGAATTTTCTTTTTTGTCTTATTTCGCAAGGGCGAATTATAAGTTAATGGATAAATATCTTCTGGCGGTAAGCGGAAGATTTGATGCTTCTTCCAGGTTTGGGAAAAATAGCCGTTGGGGATTTTTTCCTGCTGTTTCCGCAGGATGGATATTATCAGAAGAGAAATTCCTGAAAGATTCAAAAGTGATCAGCTTTCTTAAATTAAAAGGCAGTTATGGCTTAACCGGCAATGCTGAAATTGGAAACTTTAGTTCACTGGGATTATTTTCAGGTGATGCGGCTTATGCAGGTACACCAGGCCAGCATCCTACTCAATTGGCTAATCCTGATTTGAAATGGGAAACAACTTCCAGTATAGATTTGGGATTTGAAATCGGTGTATTAAATAACCGTATGTCTGCAGAAGTCGACGTTTATACCCGCAACACCCATGATTTATTATTGAATGTGGAAGTACCAGGAACAACAGGCTTTCTTACACAAATCAGTAATGTGGGAAAATTGAGAAACCAGGGTATTGAATTCACTATTAACTCCGACAATATTGTGACCAAATATTTTCGCTGGGCGACCAGTATTAATTTTGGTTTGAACAAAAATAAAATAACAGATTTGGATGGACAGGAATTAGGCCTTGGTAATGTAAATCGTGCCCGTGAAGGACAGGCGATAGGTGTTTTCGTAGCGAGGGAATTTGCTGGCGCCGATCCTGCTAATGGAGATGCGTTATACGTATTAAATACGCCCAAATCAGATGGTAGTTTGGACAAAAGTACTACCAATGATTATAACCAGGCAGCCGATGTTGTTATCGGTAATCCCAATCCTGATTTTATATATGGCATGAGAAACACATTCAGTTATAAAGGGATTGATGCGGAAATATTGCTGCAAGGTGTGCAGGGTAATGAGATTTTCAACGGAGGAGGTCAATACATGTCGGCCAGCGGAAGTAATGGTTTCGATAACCAGACAAGAGATCAATTGAATGCCTGGAAAAAACCCGGAGACATTACGATGGTACCACAGGCAAGACAGTTTCTTCCTAACGGAACTGACAATTCGAGCAGGTATATTTCTGATGGCTCTTACCTGCGTGTTAAAGCAATTACTCTTGGTTATAACCTGCCCAAATCTATTTTGACTAAAATTAAATTGGAAAGATTGAGGGTATATGTGAGAGGACAGAACCTGTTTACTTTTACGAAATATGACGGATGGGATCCGGAAGTGAACGCCGATTACCAGGCTACAAATATTAACCAGGGGGTTGATTTTTATTCTGCTCCCCAGGTAAAAACAATAGTATTTGGAATCAGTATCGGGTTGTAATTAAACTTTTAATAAAATAATTATGAAAAATAATTTTCGCATTTCCATAGTAACAGGTATAGTCTTCTTATTTTTCACCTCGTGTGAAAAAAAATTAGACATTGATCCTACCCAAAGCATTGATGAAAACCAGGCGCTTCTTACCAGTTCTGATGTAGAAGCAGCATTGGTAGGCGCTTATTCTGATCTTGGAGACGCTGACGTATACGGGGGCTCCTTATTTGTCAGAAGTGAGTTACTGGGGAATTCAGCAGGCAGTATCAATTGGTCTGGCACATACCAGACAATGACCCAGATATATAATAAGCAGATTCCTGTTGATAATTCCGACGTACGTGATACATGGACGGACTCCTACCAGACAATTAATGATATAAATAATGTTTTAGATGCTATTGGTATCGTGTTGCCTAACAAAAAGGACCGGGTAGAAGGGGAAGCAAAATTCATTCGCGGATCGTTGTATTTTGATCTGTTGAGATTGTATGCCAAAGCCTGGAATGAGGGTGATCCCGCTGTTAATGATGGCGTACCCCTGGTATTAGAACCTACAAGAGCTCCTTTGGGTGAAAAAGATAAAAAGCCAAGAGCTAAAGTGGCGGAGGTATATGCACAGGTTATCAAAGATCTGACCGAGGCCGAAGGGCTATTGCCAGAAGACAATGGCTTTTTTGCTTCAAAATATGCTGCGGCAGGTATGCTGTCACGAGTATATCTTCAAAAAGCTGACTATGCAAATGCGGCTGCTGCTGCCAACAGGGCTCTTGGTTCGTCCGATCTTCAACTTACAGCTACTTACCTGGATGCTTTCCCTTATAACGCTAACAATACTAATGAGGTCATTGGAAATACCAAAGAAGATGTGTTTGCAATACAGGTAACAAATTCGCAGGGCACAAATAGTTTTAACACCTATTTTTCTCCCCTGGGTCGCGGAGATATTGATATAGCACCGAGTTTTTTAGATTCGTTTGATACTGGCGACGAGAGACTTTTAATTTATTATGATGACGGATCTATAAGAACAGGTAAATTTGATATGGTATATTCGGCTGTACATATTATCAGATTGGCGGAAATGTATTTGACGAGAGCAGAAGCCAATTTCAGACTTGGTACGGCTGTAGGAGCTGCTCCCGTAGATGATATCAATACAATAAGAAGGAGGGTGAATTTGCCCATTTATAGCGCAGGTAACCTGACATTACCTCTTATTCTTAAAGAAAGGAAACTTGAATTGGCATTTGAAGGATTTACATTGAATGATATAAAACGTACACAAGGGGCTGTCGGACCCCTTCCCTGGAATTCACCAAAACTAGTATTTCCAATTCCTGACCGCGAGCGAAAAGTAAACCCGAATCTTACTCAAAACCCAGGATATTAATTAGAAAAAGGACGGGCTATATTTAAATAATTAAAAGGTGAAAAAGTGGAAATGAATAATTGTACAAATTATTCGTCTTTACTTTTCACCTTTCTTTTTTGCTTTACTTCGCTAAAACTTTTTTCATGCTGAAACGATTACTATCGCTATTGATATTTTCATCCTTTATTTGTGCAGCTGTTGCCCAGATAAAATCCCCGGAAGAATTTTTGGGGTATAAAATAGGTACTCGCTATACACCTCACTGGAAACTGGTCAATTATTTTCAATACATAACACAGGCACTCCCCACATCTGTAAAACTTCAGCAATACGGCGAAACAAATGAACACCGGCCATTATACTTAGCATTTATTTCTTCCGAAGAGAATATCGGCAATCTGGAAAATATCAGGTTAAACAACCTCCGGCTGGCTAACCTGGCGAAAGACAAAATGATGCCAACCGAAAATACACCCGCAATCATCTGGCTGAGTTATAATGTGCACGGAAATGAAACATCATCTTCTGAAGCATCTATGCTTACACTGTTTGCCTTAACTGATCCTAAGAATCTACAGACTAAGGAATGGTTAAAAAATACCGTAGTAATTATAGATCCTTGCGTGAATCCCGATGGAAGAGATCGTTATGTAAACTGGTTTAATTCTTTGGTCGGTGAAAATTACAATCCCCGACCCGATGCACGAGAGCACCGCGAACCATGGCCGGGTGGAAGAACCAACCACTACAATTTTGATCTCAACCGGGACTGGGCCTGGCAAACACAGGCTGAAACTAAACAACGCATCCAGCTGTACAATCAATGGTTGCCACAGGTTCATGTAGATTATCATGAGCAGGGTATTAATCAGCCTTATTACTTTGCTCCTGCGGCACAACCTTATCATGAAGCAGTTACTCAATGGCAAAGAGATTTCCAGGTAACGATAGGGAAAAATCATGCGAAGTATTTTGATAAAAATGGCTGGCTATATTTCACCAAAGAAATTTTTGACCTTTTTTATCCTTCCTATGGTGATACTTATCCTGTTTATAATGGCGCTATTGGTATGACGTATGAACAAGGCGGTGGTGGTGCAGGTGGATTAGGTGCAGACACAGATGAAGGAGATACACTAACACTATATGACCGGGCTATTCATCATTACACTACCTCCCTTAGTACCATTGAAATAGCCTCTTTGAATGCCGGATCGTTAATAAAGGAGTTTCGGAAATTCTTTAATAACGCCGTAGCTGGTTTGGTAGGGGATTATAAAACTTATGTGGTAAAAAATAGTCCCAATGATGCGGAACGTATCAGGGCTTTATTGGATCTTTTGGACAAAAATGGTATTCAGTATAGTACAGGTACTGGTTCCGGAAAAGGATTTAATTACAATACTGTGAAAGAAGAAGCATTTAATATAACGACCGGTGATATAATAATAAGTGCGGCACAACCAAAGGCGATCATGGTAAAAGTTTTGTTTGAACCGCAGTCAAAACTGGTTGATTCAATTACCTATGATATTACTGCCTGGTCATTACCTTATGTTTATGGAGTTACCGCTTATGCAAGCAAAGAACGAATTGCTTTAACTGGTTCATTTATCTCATTTCCGCCAATACAAAACAATACGGAGGATGCCTATGGATATATTATCGGTTGGAAAGGTGTTTCTTCTGTAAAAGCAGCAGCACAATTATTAAAGCAGGGTATAAAACTTCGCTTTGCAGAAATGGCTTTTGAAGTTAATGGCCAGCAGTTTTCACGTGGCTCTGTTATAGTTATTAAAAAAGGGAATGAAAAGTTTGGAAACAGCTTAGGACAATTAGTAGGTAAAACCTGTGACGCCAACAACACAAAAATGAATACGGTTAGCACAGGTATGGTAGATAAGGGATTTGATTTTGGAAGTTCAAAAGTGCATCCTTTGAAAGCACCCCGGGTAGCGATGCTTACTGGTGAAGGAGTCGGCTCCAATGCGGCTGGCGAAGTTTGGTTCTTTTTTGAGCAGCAATTAAATTACCCTGTAACATTAATCAATGCCACTGATTTTAGCCGGGCGGCCTGGGATAAGATTGATGTATTAATATTGCCGGATGGTAATTACCGGTTTTTAAATGAGAAAGCATCAACTGATCAATTTGTGCAATGGATAAGAAATGGCGGAAGAGTGGTTGCTTTAGAAAATGCGGTACTGCAATTATCAAAACAGGATTGGAGTGCTGTTCATTTAAAGAAGGATGATGATAAAGATACCGCGACTAAGAAAAATCCATACATACCCCTGCTTACTTTCGAAAACCGGGAAAGAGATGGATTACCTGCTACCACACCCGGCTCTATTTATAAAGTGGATATTGATAATACGCATCCACTGATGTATGGTTACCCGAACTATTATTATACCTTGAAAATGGATAACAATGTCTATGACTTTATCAAAGACGGAGGTTGGAATACAGGAGTTATAAAAAAAGATAACCAGGTAGCCGGCTTTGTCGGATATAAATTAAAGAATAAGCTGAAAGATGGTTTACTTTTCGGAGTGCAGGACATGGGCAGAGGCAGTATTTCTTATTTATCAGACAATGTGCTCTTCCGAAATTTCTGGGAAAACGGTAAGCTGATGTTTTGTAACGCCGTGTTTTTGGTGGGGCAATAACAAATAAGTACCGTTGATAAAATTAATTGAAAAGGCCGCTCTCGTCATAGCGAGACCGGCCTTTTTAATATTTTACAAAAAAATCAAAGTTTTATCTCTTCATCATGACGGTCAAAGAATTTGTACTCAGTAAGATGATAACTAGTATCAGCTTCAATTCTTGTTTTTTGTCCTAATTTCTTTTTCCAGGCCGCCATCTTGGTTTTCCAAAACCAGCCTTTGGTAAGATAAGCATACATGATAGGGTTGACTACCAGCTTCAAATTTTTGTGCTGGTGTGTAATCAGGTAAGTAAGGTTTTTTTCTATCTCATCTTCCAGTAATATAGTAGAAGATATTTTTCCTGTACCATTACAGCTTGGGCAAACTTCCAGTGTATTGATATTCATTTCCGGCTTCATTCGTTGCCGGGTAATCTGCATAATACCAAATTTTGAAATAGGAAGTACAGCATGTTTAGCCCTGTCCGGTTCCATGAATTCTTCCATTTTTTCTACCAGCCTGCGCTTATTCTCCGGTAGTTTCATATCTATGAAATCTACCACGATAATGCCTCCCAGGTCACGAAGTCGTAATTGCCGGGCTATTTCTTCAGCCGCCTCCAGGTTCGTTTCCAGTGCATTCTGTTCCTGGTTATTGCTGACGCTTTTATAACCACTGTTGACATCTATTACATGCAGAGCTTCCGTATGTTCAATGATCAGGTAAGCTCCGCTGTTCATGTTGACGGTTTTACCAAAGGAGGATTTTACCTGTTTGGTAATGCCGAACGAGTCAAATATGGTAGAGCCATTCTGATAAAAAGAGACGATCTCAGCTTTTTCTGGAGCTATACGCTGAATGTAATTTTTTGTCTCGGTAAAAATGGTCCTGTCGTTGACAACAATTTTATTGAAATCCGCATTAAGAAGATCTCGCAGAATACTGTTCGTTTTTGTCTGTTCACTTAATATTTTGGCAGGGGCTACAGCGCCTTTCAGATTTTTTTGAATACTGCTCCACATATCAACCAAAGCGGAAAGATCTTCATGCAATTCGGCTGTATTTTTTCCTTCAGCAGCCGTACGAACAATTACACCAAAATTCTTTGGCTTTATGGCCTCTACTATTTTCTGGAGCCTTTTTCTTTCTTCAGAGGAATGTATTTTGCGGGAGACGGCGACAATATTATTGAATGGGGTGATCACCACAAAACGCCCTGGCAAAGAAATCTCGCAACTTAGTCGTGGACCTTTGGCTGCAATGGGTTCTTTCAGTATCTGCACAAGGATATTGGGTTTCCCGCCCAACACCTCGTTGATCTTTCCTGTTTTTATAATTTCAGGTTCTACTTCAAATTTGCCAAAATCCAATCCAGGCTCAGTTTTATCAACAATTGTCATTGCCGTAAATTTCAGCAATGACCTGGCATAAGGACTCAGATCCGTATAGTGAAGAAAGGCATCTTTCTCAAATCCTACTTCTACGAAAGCAGCATTTAAACCAGGGATGAGTTTTTTCACTTTTCCCAGGTATAGGTCTCCCACCGCAAAACGGGCATCGCTTTTTTCGCTATGCAGTTCTACGAGCTTCCTGTCCTCAAGCAAAGCGATTTCTACGCCCTGCGGAGCAGCATTAATAATCAGTTCTTTGTTCATTACAGCTTACATAAATGAATGACCTTAGTGCTGTAAACACCGGTTGCCAGTAATCCGTACAGTGATGCGGAAGGACAAGTTGCAGCAAAATTGGTGGTGGGGTGCAAACTTGTACGGGCGGCAAACAACCAGTCAACTGAAACTCCTGTCCCGCCTTAGGCGGGACAGGGTAGTTTCGTACTAAGAAGGCTTGTTATTTCCTTTTCTTATGACGGTTCTTTCTCAGTCTTTTTTTACGCTTGTGCGTCGCAATCTTATGACGCTTCCTTTTCTTACCACAAGGCATACTCAAATAATTTTAAAATCTTGTTTATAAATAAGTTTATTCTATCCTCTATTTTTTCAGCTCCTCAATTCTTTTTTCTATTTCTACCCTGGCATCTGCTCGTTTGATATACAGTAAACTCTTTTTGTACCAATCCGCAGCAACAGCTTTATCAGCCTTACGTTCATAGGTTTCTGCCAGCAACAGGATAGCTTCTATATTATCCGGATACAGCCGATTGACAGTCAGCAAACGACTGATCGCTTTATCTATTTGGCCTGAGATCAGCGATCCCTTTACCAGCGTCATCTGGGCATATGCATTAGTACTGTCTCTTTCAACTACTTCTCTGATCTTTCCCAATCCTTCCATAGGACTGGTTGAAATATTTCCAAACAAGTAGCAGGCTCCAAGTCCTACTTTGCTTGAATCATTATCCGGGTTTACCTTCAAAGACCTCTCAAACAAATCTTTAGCCTGCAATGCTTCCCATGTAATAAGCCTTGGATCTTGTTCATGCTGCAGGTTCTCTAAAAATAAGTGGGCAGCAAAGGTGAGGGTTTTTTCCGAATTTTCCAATCTTGCCGCTTCAGCTTCATACCAGGCGTATGGCGGAAAAAAACTCATTGAGTCCCCCCAGAAATGAGACAGTTGATGATATACTTTTAATTGTTGATTCTTGACATCGCCTCTTGAAATAGAGTTTTCAAGCATACTGATACGGGTAACCTGCTCAGTACTAAGCTGCTTTTTGGCTACTTCCAGGATGGAGTCTATTGTAATTGCATTGGCGGGGCCGTGTTGATGTCCATCATTTTCATTGTGTGTTTCTGCAACGTCCTTTTTTTTATTCGGGACGGTACGGCCAAAAATAAAAATGGCTCCCGTTAAAAAGGCAGCGACAGCTATAGTGATCCATTGGGGTTTCTTCACAATTATAAAATTTGGAAAGCGAAGTTACCGCCGGGAAAACTAATTCTTCCAATAATATTGATTTGGGAAATAAGTTGACTTAATTAATGTCCTTTATAATCTGCTAACAGTTTATCAGGCAACGTCTTCACCCGGCCCTTCATCAGGTTTAATCTCTTTCAATTTTTTTACCTCTGCAACAAATTCTTTTGCAGGTTTAAACGCAGGTATATAATGTTCAGGAATATGAACAGCAATATTCTTCTTAATATTACGGCCGATCTTAGCCGCTCTTTTTTTGGTAATGAAACTACCAAAGCCACGGATATAAATATTTTCTCCGGCAGCGAGAGTGTCTTTTACCTCTTTAAACATGGTTTCGAGGGTAACCAACACATCTACTTTTGGAATTCCTGTCTTTTCAGATATCTGGTTAACGAGATCGGCTTTTCTCATTTTTACAATGATTTTAATGGTTTACAATGCCAATTTAAGACAAAAAATAGTGATTGTCAAGGGGATAGCCATTTTTTTTAGAACAATTTCCAATTGGTATTTCTGAAAATGGCAGATATTTAGCCTTATTATAAGCAAAACGTGGTTCTAAAAACAAATAAAGCGGGCAATAAAAAGCAATTCGCTGCACTATTATTAAAATGGAACAGGGAACACAATTACCGGCAAATGCCCTGGAAAGGCGAAAAAGATCCTTATAAAATATGGCTGAGCGAGATTATCCTGCAACAAACAAGAGTTGAGCAGGGTTGGGAATACTATAACCGCTTTGTTAAGCGATTCCCTGATATTCATAAACTGGCGAAGGCCAAAGACCAGGTCATTTTTAAATTATGGGAAGGTTTAGGCTATTATAGCCGATGCAGGAATTTAATTGCGGCAGCTCGCTATATTTCTAAAGAGCTGGAAGGAAAATTTCCGTCAACCTATGAAGAAATAATGGCGTTAAAAGGAGTTGGGCCTTATACAGCTTCTGCCATCTCTTCTTTTGCTTTCAATCTCCCGCATGCCGTGGTCGATGGAAATGTTTTTCGGGTTTTATCCCGGGTATTCGGCATTGCAAAACCTATTGATTCCACAGACGGGAAGAAATATTTTACACAGCTGGCTAATGAATTATTAGATAAAAAGCAACCAGGGATTTATAACCAGGCTATCATGGATTTTGGGGCTGTCGTATGCAAACCCGCCGCACCACTTTGCTCAGCCTGCCGGCTCAATAAAACATGTATTGCTTTTTTGAACAAAAAAATAAATGAGCTGCCTGTTAAAGAAAAAAGGATCAGTATAAAGAAAAGATGGTTTTATTATTTGGTAATTGAACATGAAAACCAGATAGCCATTCAGCAAAGAACCGGGAAAGATATATGGAACCAGTTATATGAATTCCCTATGATGGAGAAAGAAGAGGAAACTTCAATTGAGGCCATTTTACAGGAAGCGGAAAAATCAGGGTTGCTATCAAAGAAGAAGTATGAAATGATAGCTACATCACCCCTGTTTAAACAGCAGCTTTCTCACCAACTAATCGCCGGGCAGTTTATTAAAATTAAATTAAAGAAAAAGGATATAATAAAAATTGAAATGTTATGGGTAAAAATAAATCAATTAAAAAAATTCGCTTTTCCAAAATTTATCAATCAATATTTTGATAATGCAAGAGAACAAACACTGTTCTGAAAAAGGGTATTCTCTATTTTAGTCTGCTAATATTTCATTTATATACAGGCCTTTTAATCAGCAATTGGTCCTGTTTAAAAATTTTCCATTCCATTAAAAAAAATTAACTTTAATGGTAACAGCCCGGAGAGAATTATTAATCAGATAAATGAAAAGCTCATGAGAGGTGTAAACAGAGTAATGCTTATCGGCAATCTCGGCAAAGATCCTGATGTACAGTTCCTGGAAGGCAATATTGGCGTTGCGAAATTCCCGCTGGCTACAACAGAGACGTTCAAAGACCGAACGGGTAAGCTGGTATCTCAAACAGAGTGGCACACAGTGGTATTATGGCGTGGCCTCGCCGAATTAGCCCAAAAATACTTACATAAGAGTAGTCTTGTCTATATTGAAGGACGCCTGAGAACCAGGAGTTGGGAGGATAAGGAGGGCAACCGGAAGTTTGCTACCGAAGTAGTAGGTGATAATCTTATCATGCTTGATAAAAGGACGGATGGTATAGGCCACTCCGGAGAAATAGGAGGAGGTATGGAAAACCTTGGCAACGCTGATACTCCTCTGGGAGACCCATCGGAAAACCTTCCATTTTAATAGAATCTAATTAAAACAATAACTTTGCTCCAATAATAACCGGCAGGCCGTATGACCTGCCTTTATAATTCAACCGATCACTAAAATACCGTCCATTGGAGAGTCATTCGATTATCAATTTCTTGTACAATAAACTTTCTTTCATTTTCCTGGCTGCAGATCCACAAGGCATTACCTTATTGATCATCCTGCTGGCAGTATTATTACTTCTTGTCTTTACTATTTCCGGTGCGGAAGTAGCTATATTCTCCCTTAATGAAAAGGACATAAACGTACTAAAGACTAAACAGCATCCTGCTGCGAAACGGATCATTAATTTCCTCGAGGAGCCCAAAGAAGTATTCGCCTCATTGCTTATCGCCAGTACTTTTCTGAATATCTGCCTGATTGTATTGATGGGTTTTTTAATTAACCAGTATCTACCGTATGGCACAATCAGGTTGTTTGGCGAAGGATTCGGCAGTTACATTTGTGAACTCCTTTTAAGAGTAGTTATCATTGGTTTTATATTGGTTTTCCTGGGACAGATATTGCCCAAGGTGTGGGCCACACAAAATAATCTTCGGTTTGCTTATGGGTCGGCTGTAGTGATAGAAGGAGTACACCTGGTATTGCGTCGTATCAGCAAATGGGTGGTTTCGCTGGCTGATGGTATTGGCAGGGGAATGGGCGCTAATAAATCAGAGGCATTAAGCATACAGGAGCTGGACGAGGCAATTGATATTAAAACAGAAGAAGAGGCTTCAGTAGAGGAAAAGAATATCATGAAGGGGATTATCAAGTTTGGGACCATCTCTGTAAAACAGATCATGCGAAGCAGGCTGGAAGTGAATGGTATCAACTATAATTCCTCCTTTGCGGACCTGGTTCGTAAAGTGGAGACGCTGCATTACTCCCGTCTGCCGGTGTACAAGGGAAATATGGATGATGTGACCGGCATTATTAATACAAAAGATCTGATCCCTTTTTTACAGGAGACAGATAATTTCGACTGGCACCCGCTTATGCGGCAACCTTATTTTGTTCCTGAATCAAAATTGATTTCAGATCTCTTGCGTGACTTTCAGAATAAACGGGTTCATTTTGCCGTTGTGGTTGATGAATTTGGCGGAACAAGTGGCATTGTTACCATGGAGGATATAATGGAAGAGGTAATTGGCGATATCCGCGACGAGTTTGATGAAGAAGAAAGCCAAAACAAAAAGCTCGATGAAAACAACTACATCTTTGAGGGTAAAACCATGATCCACGATATGTGTAAAATAATGCAACTGCCGATGGACACTTTTGACAAAGTCAGAGGTGATAGTGAATCAGTAGGTGGATTGGTATTAGAGCTGGCGGGTGAATTTCCCAAAGTAAACGATGTCATTAATTGTGTTGATTTCGATTTCACCGTAATCGAAGCCGAAAGCAACCGCATCCGCCTTGTGAAAGTAACGGTGAACAAAAAATCCTAATGAAGAATATTTTCCTAATGAACAAACGATCCACTTTTTTTGTCTTGCTATATTTTACTTTCACCTGTTTTCTATTATCCTGCAACAGTGATTATCATCCGGAGACCAAAAAAAAAGGATATTTCAGTATTGCATTTCCTGAAAAGAAATACCAGCCATTTGATCAGCCGGGGTATCCTTATACTTTTGAATACCCGGTATATTCAAATATTATAAAGGACACCACTTTTTTTGGAGACAAAGCCGGGGACTGGTGGATCAATATCGATGTACCCAGGTTTGGCGGACGTATTTACATAAGTTATAAAGAAGTGGGGAAAAATAATTTTGACTCGCTGGTGAATGATGGATTTAAGATGGCCTATAAACAGCATACGGATATATCAACCGGTATCAATGATAGCGTGATGAGGACATCAAACGGTGTAGAAGGAATTTATTTTTCCTTAAGTGGTAATACAGCTACGGCTAACCAGTTTTTTCTGACCGATTCCACGAAACATTTTTTGCGGGGTGCTTTGTACTTTAATACATCTCCTAATGAAGATTCTTTAGGTATAGTAAATGATTTTTTAAAAAAAGATGTATTGCACCTGATCAATACATTGAAATGGAGATAAGACCTGGGGTTCCAGCCTTCACAAAAAGGCTTACAGTACGGGATGCCGGGCACCATACCAACTAACAAGTAAGCAGTATCTTTGACTAAATTGATTTATTGTGATAGTGATTGACAATGTATTGATCAGTGACGACGTTGTAGAGAAGCAATTTGTCTGCGATCTGGGCAAATGCAAAGGAGGGTGTTGCGAAGATGGCGATGCCGGCGCTCCGTTGGAAAAAGAGGAGCTGGATATTATCCTGGAAGTATACGAAAAAGTGAAACCTTATTTAACCGGAGACGCCATTGCCGAAATAGAAAGAAAAGGAAAGTACCAGTATGACCGGGAGTTTGGATGGGTGACGCCAACCTTGCCAAAGGACAATGAAATATGTGTCTATGGTATCCGGGACAAAAATGGCATTATCAAGTGTGCTTTTGAGCAGGCTTATTATGATGGGGTTATTGCCTGGAAAAAGCCGATCAGTTGTCATCTTTATCCCATTATCGCTAAACCCGGTAAACATGGTGATTATGCCAACGTAAATTATGCACCAAGGGAAAAAATGTGCAGCCCGGCTTGCGCATTGGGTGCGGAATTAAAAATACCGGCCTATAAATTTTTGAAAGAACCATTGATAAGAAAATTTGGAGAGGAGTTTTATGAAGTGCTGGACAATGTAGCGAAAGAGCATTATGATACAAAAGAAAAATAAATTATACCGTGAAAGAAACAGCAGCAAAATTTAAAGATAAAAGTACCAGCAAAGCGGCTGACCGGAATCATCGCAAAACGATCAATTTTAATATTGGTAAGTACAACGCTGTTGTGCCGATGGGCAAACAACAGTTTGCTGAGCTGGACCTGGCGAGAGAAAGAGCCAAGAATATAAAATGGAAAGCTATTGAAACGCTGGATCAGCAATTAGAAACATTTGAAGCGGCAATTACAAAGCGTGGTGCTAAAGTAATCTGGGCGGAAGATGCTAAAGAAGCATTGGAAGAGATCGGGAAGATATGTGCGGAAAAGAATTGTAAAACACTGGTGAAAAGCAAGAGCATGGTGACTGAAGAAATTCACCTGAATGACTATTTAAAAAAAAATGGAATAGAAAGTATTGAAACGGATCTTGGTGAATACATTCAGCAGTTGGATGGGGAGCCGCCTTATCATATCGTTACGCCGGCCATGCATAAAAGCAAAGAGGATATAGCAAAGCTTTTTGCAGAGAAATTGGGTACCGCACCGAATCTAACGCCTGAGCAGCTCACATTAGTGGCAAGGGATATATTGCGGGAAAAATACAGGGAGGCGGAAGTAGGTGTTACCGGTGCCAACTTTATTATCTCCGATATTGGGGGCATTGCCGTTACTGAAAATGAAGGGAATGGAAGATTGAGTTGTTCGATGCCTAAAACGCATATCGTTATTGTTGGCATAGAAAAAGTAATTCCATCTATGACAGATCTGGCCTTATTCTGGCCGTTGCTGGCGACTTTTGGTACAGGGCAAAGAATCACTTCTTACAATACTATTGTTACTGGCCCAAGGCAACAATATGAAACAGATGGGCCTGATGAAATGTATGTGATACTGCTTGACAATGGACGAACAAACATACTGGCGAATGAAAAACAACGGGAAAGTTTATACTGTATTCGTTGCGGTGCTTGCCTGAATGCCTGCCCGGTATATAAAAATATTGGTGGACATACTTACGCCGCTACTTACAGCGGACCGATTGGCTCGGTTATTACACCGCATCTGAAAGGGATGGAGGATTGGAAACATCTCAGTCATGCATCGTCTCTTTGTGGGAATTGTACACAGGTATGTGCGGTGAAAATAAACCTGCATGAACTATTACTGGAGAACAGGCACGAAGCAGTTGAAGAGGGCTCCTATGATTTTACGGAAAAGATGGTTTGGAAAATGTGGAAGCAAGCCATGCTGCGCCGTAGCTGGATGAATATGTCAAACGGAAATACCAAGAGCTGGTTTATTAATAAAGTCGCCAAAGCCTGGACCAGCCACCGTGGCAAACTGGAATTCCCCAAAAAATCATTTAACCAGCAATGGAAGGAAAAACAAGGCAAATAGTTATTTTGCATAAGTGCTTATCTACACACCAACCATAACCTCCCGATTAAAATACATTACTGATTTTTCAGGGAAAGAAATTATTGGGAAGCCTTTTGAATTAACTTCTGATCTGAATTATTACCAGCAATATTCCGGCTCTAAAATAAACTATAACACTGAACGAATTACTCCAGGAGAGTTTTGGGTAAAGCCTCATTCTTTATTGTTTGAAAACGGAATTACTGGACAACGCATTGAATGTTTTGATGTAAATGGACAAAAAACATTTTTTAAAACGGAGGGAGATTTTCCATTCGATTTTTTTGCGGCCTCATTTTACTTGCTAAGCCGTTATGAAGAATACATGCCATATAAAAAAGATATGTATGGAAGGTATGCCCATGAAAATTCATTGGCATTTAAAGAAGGATTCCTGGGCCAACCTTTGATAAATCTATGGCTTAGTGAGTTAAAAAATGCGTTAAAAAAAAATTTCCCCTTACTCACAATTCACAATTCACAATTCACTTTTCTGCCTACCTACGATATTGATATAGCCTGGTCGTACAAGCACAAGGGCTGGTGGCGTAGCATGGGCGGATCACTGCAATCTCTGATAAAAGGTAATTGGAAGCAATTAACGGAACGAATAAATGTTTTAAAAGGGGAACAAAAAGACCCATTTGATACATATACCTGGCTGAATCATTTGCACCAGCAGTATAACCTGAAACCTTATTATTTTTTCCTGCTTGCCCAAAGAACAAGCCGCTACGATAAAAATATTTCGCCTCATAAAAAGGCTTTACAGGCTTTAATAGGGGATCATCTTATTCGCTATCCTGTAGCTATACATCCATCCTGGCGTAGTGGTGATGAATATTCCCTACTTAAAAAGGAGATAGAGGTATTGCAGAATATAACCGGCAATAAGGTTGTATCCTCGAGACAACATTACATACGGTTTACTTTGCCAGGAACTTTCCGGCGTTTAATTGATGCAGGTATTCAATTTGATTTTTCAATGGGATATGGAAGCATTAACGGATTCAGAGCATCGGCAGCCTGCCCTTTTTATTGGTATGACCTGGAAAAAGAGAAACAGACAGAGTTGATGCTATTTCCCTTCTGCTATATGGATGCCAATTCTTTTTACGAACAGAAATATACTGCTCTACAGGCATTAGAAGAGATGCAGCATTATTATACGGTAGTAAACTCGGTGAACGGTACTTTTATCACGATTTGGCATAATCATTTTTTAGGTACTGATAAATTGTATGCAGGTTGGAAAGAAGTATATGAGCAATTTATTAGGGAATCAACTCAATAGCTTTGCAGGTCCTGGTTTTAATGGTAAAAAAGTCGGGCATAATCTACCATCAAATACCTTCAGTTTCTGGCGTTGAAGTAACAGGTACTTTATAAGCTTTATTTACGAGGTAAACACCCAGCAAAGCAACCAGACCACCTACTGCAATAAACATTGTTAACTTTTCGGAGAAGATCAACCACCCCAATAACATTGCTACCATAGGATTTATGTAAGCATACAGTGATGCTTGCTCAGTAGAAAGATTTTGCAATGCATATAAATAAGCAATAAAAGATATGACAGAACCGAAAACGACGAGGTATGCAATAGAAGCCCAGGATTGCCAGGGAATATCATCAATAGGTATCGTCCTGGTGAAACTGTAAGAAAAGCTGGTCAATGCAATGCCGGAGATTACCATTTGCAGACCAATACTGAAATAGGGATTAAAATTAGCCGCATGTTTCTTGGTATAGATCGTTCCGAACGCCCAACCCCATGTCGCTATAAGCGATAAAAAAATGCCCAGCCGAAAATCGGGATTAAAAAAATCCTGCAGGTGTTCATAAAAAATAATACAGACTCCACCAAAGCCAAGCAACAATCCAATAATAGCTTTACCCGGCATTTTGGATTGAACGGAAAATAAACCAATCACCACTAACCATAATGGGAAAATGGCTCCCATGATAGCCCCAAGTCCCGAAGAAATATATTTTAGACCCCAGGTGCTTAGCCCGTTGGCTAAAAGAAAATTCAGGAAACTTAATACAATGATGGATTGCCACTCTTTTGCATTAGGCCATTTTTCGCCTTTGATTAAAAAAAATAAAACATAACAAAGGCCGCCCAATGATTGACGTAAACCCGCCATCTGCAGCGGCGGCATATTACGGACACCTTCTTTCGATGCTATCCAGGTAGTACCCCAGAGAAAACATACTAAGGATAGAGCGAAAATTGCTTTGGTCCTGGTTGCTTTTTTATGGATCGTTAGCGGATTAAGCACCGACATTCTTTTCAATGATTTGCGGGCTGGCTTTATAATTACTCTATGAAGATCAAGAAAAGACATTTTGTTTTAACTGGTATAATTAAGTTCTCTGCGTCGGGGGTTAATGTTTAAAATGCCTCAATCCCGTTATCACCATAGCCAGCCCATTTGCTTTGCAATACTCAATGGAATCCTTATCACGGATGGAACCACCAGGTTGAATAAAAGCCGCAATACCGGCCTGGTGACCTAACTGAACACAATCATTAAAAGGGAAGAACGCATCACTTGCCATGACTGCGCCATTTAAATCAAAATCGAACTGTTTTGCTTTTTCCACTGATTGACGCAATGAATCAATGCGACTGGTTTGCCCGCAGCCCTTCCCAACCAATTGTTTATTTTTTACCAGTGCAATGGCATTTGATTTTAAATGTTTGCAAACAAGGTTGGCGAATTTCAGATCTTCTTTTTCGGATGCAGTGGTTTCCCTCCCACCTTCTTCTTTCCACTCACTATAATTGCCTTTATCAATTCCTTGTATTAGTACGCCATTTAACACAGATTTGTATTGCTCAACAACTGGTGGAAGTTCTTTCAACTGTAAAAGGATCCTGTTTTTCTTTGACTTCAGGATAGCCAGGGCGTCTTCATTAAAAGCGGGAGCTATGAGCACTTCAAAAAAAATCTCATTGATGGCTTCAGCGGTCGCTTTGTCAACTATGCCATTTGTAATTAAAACACCACCAAAAGCACTTTCATTGTCTCCTGCAAGCGCCGCATCCCAGCTTTCTTTGGTGGAAGCACGTTGAGCGATGCCACAAACATTGGTGTGTTTGATAATGGCGAAGGTATGATCAGCACTTCCAGGATCTTTTGGAAACTCTCCTATTAACTGAACGGCGGCATCCACATCAACCAAATTGTTATAAGAAAGTTCTTTACCATTCAACTGATCAAATAATTTATTCAGATCACCATAAAATACGCCTGTTTGGTGGGGATTCTCACCATACCGCATGGCTTTGGGGTTGCTGATGGACTCGAGGAAGTACAAAGATTCAGAAGGATTAAAATATTTAGCGATCGCTACATCATAGTGAGCCACTATTTCAAATGCCTTTGCGGCAAATGCTTTTCGTTGATCAAGGGTTGTTTCTCCTTTCTGATCATTTAACAACCGTTCTAATGACGCATATTCTTTTTTTGCAGCAATGACCACTACATCTTTAAAATTCTTAGCCGCACCACGGATCATCGATGGCCCGCCAATGTCAATTTTTTCAATGATCAATTTTTCCTCCGTTGTAGAAGCGACAGTTTCTTCAAATGGATAAAGGTCAACGATGACGAGGTCGAGTTCAGGAATATTGTATTGCTTCATCTCCTGCACATCTGTTTCATTATCTCTTCTTCCCAATATTCCTCCAAACACGGAAGGATGCAATGTTTTGACACGGCCGCCCAATATGGAAGGATAGGTAGTCAGATTTTCAACAGGAACAACATTGATGCCCATTTTTTCTATAAAAGCCTGCGTACCACCGGTTGAGTAGATGGCAATACCCAACTCTGAAAGTTTTTGAACAATAGGCTCCAGCCCTTCTTTATAAAAAACAGAAATAAGCGCGGATTGAATTTTTTTGACCATAATTAAGCAGATTAAAAGGCAGGCAATCGCTAAAGAGCGGCAAAACTAACTTAATTCAGGTTCATCACAAAAGCCCCTTTTTCAGCAACATCATAGTAAGGAATATGCAGGGAATCGCAATCCTTTTTCCAGTATTTCAGTTTGCCTGCCGGGACAGAGCCATCAAATACAATTTGCTTTATGTCAAAAGAATTATTGAGGCGGGAGATATAAAGTTTAGGATTTTTCGAAATCACTAATAAGTCAATACAATATTTGGTATCGGGAAATGATAGAGAAATAGTATTGTCAAGAAGCAGGATGTTTTTCGCGTCAAACGAAATGCAATTTTTATCGATTACCAGGTTATTCAAAGTTGATCTTGCGTCAACTCTTTGGATGGTGCGGGAAGGCTTAAGATGAAAGTTCCTGGCAAAATCATTTTTAATTAAATCGGTATCACCTGTGAAAATATAACCGCGACCATCGATAAAATCAATGGCCCTGTGTTGCGACACGTTGTAAACTATTATTTTTTGCTGCCTGTCAGCTTGCCAGAAAGAAAAACTCCTTAGCCCCCAAAAACAAAGCAAAGCGATCAATCCAATTTGTAAACCTCCTTTTTTCTTTTCGAACAACCAGTAGCTTATGCCTGTAATGAAAAGAAATAAGAAAATAGTCTCAGGTATATTTATTTGCAAACCGCCCCATAAAGAAAAAGGGAGCGATTCAATCCTTTCTACATAATTGTTCATAAACCATATCAACCAATGCAAAGCTTTGCCAGCGAGCGAGGCGGCAACAGGAACGAATGAGATGATACAAAGGAAAATTTCTCCCAGTACAATAATGCTTGATAAAGGCACTGCTACAAAATTGGTCAGTAGAAAATGCATGGGGAACTGGTGAAAATGATAAATGCTAACTGGTAAAGTGAGGATCTGTGCGGCAATAGTAACAGCATTTAATTTCCAAAAAGAATCAAGCAATTTATTTTTCGTATAAAATAAATTATAAACAGGCCGCATAAAAATAATAATACTCAAAACAGCGGAATAGGAGAGCTGAAAGCCTACGTCCCATAGCCAATAAGGGTTCCAGCAAAGAAGGATAAAGGCAGATAAGGCAAGCGTATTATAAATGGAAGTTTTCCTTGAAAGATTCTCGCCTAATACAATGCAGGTAAACATAACCGCTGACCGGAGTATGGATGGCTGAGCTCCTGCTAATAAACTAAAAACCCATAACCCAAGAATAATAATTACAGGCCTTACCCATTTCAAATATTTCCGGTGCTGAAGAGGTTTAAGCAGTAGTAAAAGCAACCAGTATATCAGACCAAGGTGTAAGCCAGAGATGGCAATGATGTGCACAACACCGGTATTGGTATATGATTGTACCAATGTTTTATCCAGATCATCTTTATAGCCAATCAGCAAGGCTTCAGCTAAACCGAGTTCTTTATCGCCTTTAATATTAGTCCGAAGAATATTCAATACTTTTTCCCGGGTCATATCTAAAAAGGAGTGTAACCATTTTTTGTTGGTTGACGCCAGTACACTAAAATCTCCGGGTTTCAGATACACCTGGTATGTAATTCCCTGGAACACTGAATATCGTTTGTAGTCAAATCCGCCGGGATTGCCTGAATTTTTAATTTCCAGTAATGACTTTTGAAAAATTAATTGCGAACCATATGCAAGGGGAGGTAACAAAGAATCTTTCTTAAAGTATAAAATGATCTTTCCCTGGACAGGAATGATATTTTTATTTTCAATAAGATGCGTTATGCGGGCATTAGCTTTTAATGATTTTGTTTTCTCCACAAGACTTTCATCTACTGTGACAACGAGGCAATCCGATTGTTTATAATAGTGACCTATCCAATTTTTGGAGTGCCGGATATCGCTATGCCAGGTAATTAGTCCTCCAATGCTAATAAATGAAATAAGCAGACTCAGACCATTTAAAACCCCCAGTTTGTAGCGATTGGATAATGAGAGACAGAAAAAGGAAATACCAGCAAGAAAAGAGATTGCCAATATTGACCACCAAACAAAAACGGCAATTTGACAGTTCCATTGAATGACAATACCTATTATAAAAGAAGCTAACAACCTGATAAAAGGAGCTCTTTTCCAGAAGTAAATAGCGGGGATTAACATCATGAGAAATTTACGGCCAATCCTAACCCCCCTAAAGATTATTTAACGTTTAAAAAGAGTTTTTTTATTACCACCGGATGAGGCATATTTTAACGTCGTTTACCGCAATTTTTGACGGTGCAGAAAATCATTATTTATACGGTTTTTATAGATTATTCTTACGGTTTATTTTTGATAAATTACACGCTATTATTTGACAATCTATACTTTACAAATATTTATAATTTATAATTTATTGATAAAGCAGCTTTTATTGAACAACCTCGCTTTCTTCCTCCGTTAGCTTTATAGAGTAAACGTTATTAGTTACTCTCTAAAAAGTTAAGGTCATGAATACAATTCAAAAAAAATCATTAAGGGTAGGAAAACAGGTGAACACAAACCATGTAAATACCGTCATTAAAAACTACAAAAAGGAACGTTGGCTACACAATTCCAACCGTCTTGGTAAAGAGGATTCACTAAGTGTATGGTACAGTATTGAAGAACTGGAGGAATTCATTGCGAAGTCCAAAGACCATGGTGCAGATGGCATCAAGTTATATTTCGGAGCGTATGATAAGGATTATGAAGAACAACCCCTGTATGCCGGCAGGCAGACCATTGCATTAGTGGCTACAAAGAATAAAATAACACACACTGGGGAGTCAAATAAAGATATTTATATCCAGACTGAAATGGGCTCCACGATATTAGCCTGGAATGCTGGTCTCCTTTGCCCTCCATTTTGCGGTAAGGACAAAGGTTTCGGCGATATTGGAATTACCATTCTTGATAAAGGTGATGAAGGAATGGTTATCGCTTAAACAACCGGGCCATTGAAAAAAATAATACCTCCAGTTATAAGGGGGTATTATTTTTTATAACCTTAAATTTAAGGACTTATTGCTTATTAATATGTCTTTTTTGCCGGTATATATGTACTTCATTCTTATCAGTTTCCTGGCAAGCCTTTCTGTTTATTTTACTTCAAAAAATGATTATTTCTATTTGAAATTATTCCCTCCTTTTTTATTGATAACGATAGTAGTTGAATCACTAGGCACTTATTTGGCATCTATTGAAAAATCTAATTTAGGGATTTATAATTTTTTTACGGTTTTTGAATTTTGTTTTTATTTATGGGTCATTAGTCTTATCGTTACCAACAAACATGTAAAAAAAATTGCAAGGGTCACAGCACTTTTGTATTTGGTAGTTGCTGTTATTAATATCATATTAATTCAGAAAATGAAAGCTTTCCATTCTGTTACTTACGCCCTTGGCTGTTTATTAATAGTTGCTTTTTGTATTTATTATTTTTTTGAATTATTTAAACTGCCGAAATCGGTTAAGTTGAAGAATAACCCTGCTTTCTGGATTTGTTCGGGTCTTTTGTTTTTTTATTGCTGCGGATTTCCATTGTTTGGAATGGCTAATTTCTTAAGTGGCATTTCCAAACTGATTATCAGGAATTTTCGTAGCATTATCATTATCTTGAATGTTTTCTTATACTCTCTATTTACGATCGCTTTTTTATGCAGAATCAAAACCCGGAAATTTACTTTGTCACGATCATAGGTATCATACTGGGATTGTTGTTGGTCGGATTTATTGTTACTATTCTTTTTCTTTACCAGAGAAGACAACAGCGACAGGAACAGGAAATGGAAAGGGTAAAAGACCTGTATGAAAAAGAAGCGCTTCGTTCCCAACTGGAAATACAGGAGAATACCTTTAAATCCATAGCCCAGGAATTGCATGATAATATAGGCCAGATGTTGTCCGTGGCCAAATTATCCCTTTCTGTATTGCCCGTAGAAAAAGATCATGCTGCTTTTGACCAGCTTCAAAGTTCCCAGAAGATACTAAACAAAGCAATCGGCGATCTTTCCAATCTTACAAAAGGGTTGTACACGGACAGAATATCAGACGTGGGTCTTGCGGAATCAATCAAGTTTGAACTTTATGCACTGAAAAGCACGGGAGTTGTAAAAATTCAGTTTCACCAGGACGGTACGGAGGTAGAATTTAATGATCAAAATTCTATTTTTCTTTTCCGTATTTTCCAGGAAGCGCTGAATAATGCAATGAAACATGCGAAAGCTACTGAGATAATTGTCAATCTGAAATACCGGGAAGATAAGTTTACCTTGGAAATGAAAGATAACGGCATTGGATTCGACATTGCGCAAAAGCAACAATCCGCCACATCTTATAGCGGAGTAGGTTTAAAAAGCATGTTTAACAGGGCTAAACTGATCGGCGCTAATATTTCAATTAATAGTGAATACGGAAAAGGCACCATAATTTTGATAGAACTTCCTTTATAAAAGGAGTAGCAAGCATGGTAAAAACGGGTAAGAATATACAGGTTGCAATAGCAGATGATCACAGCTTATTAAGAAATGCGCTGGCTAACCTTATTAATGGATTTGATGGCTACAGCGTTGTTATGGAAGCGGATAATGGAAAAGATCTTTGTAATAAGATTATAAAGAATGTGCTTCCTGATATTGTTCTGTTAGATGTGAATATGCCGGAGATGGATGGATTTGAGACAACACAGTGGCTGCATAAAAAATATCCGCACATAAAAGTACTCGCATTATCCATGTTAAGCGATGAGCGGACGATAATTAAGATATTTCGTTTGGGTGCAAAAGGCTACTTATTGAAAAACACCGATCCGGCTGAATTAAAAACGGCGCTTGACTCAGTCATGAACAAGAATGTTTATCTGTCTGAGTATGTTTCGGGAAAACTGGTAAGCGGTCTGCACAATAATATGGATGCCGATGAAAAAGAAGCGGTTTTAAATGAAAAGGAAAGGGAATTTTTGCGGTGGACATGCTCCGAATTATCTTATAAGGAGATTGCTGAAAAAATGTTTGTCAGCCCGAGAACGGTTGACGACTATCGTCAGTCCCTTTTTAATAAGCTCAAAGTACACAGCCGTGTGGGATTGGTTATGTATGCGATAAAAAATGGCATTGCGGAGCTATTATAGATAAAGAAGCTATTTTTCTGGTAAGCTTTTTGCCGATGTTGTAAGAGCAAATTTCTAAATAAGTAATCTGCAAATGCTTTTTATGTGGAAAAGTCAGGTTATTCAATAGTATACCAATATTTAATCTCAGTAACTTCGCTTAATAGAAATGGACAAACCTTTTAGCCAAATAACATTTGATTTTGCAACGGCAGAAGAAGGAATTCGGCCTGTTGAAACCGAAATAGTTAACGTTGTTGAAGCGGCCGAAGAGCATCCGGAAATAGCTATAGCCGAGGTTCCATCCATTATTGTAAGCAAAAAGCCAGTTTCTACAAGAGGGCGCCGTTCACTAAAGGATGCTGGTATGAATGCAGATCTTATTCAGATTCCTGAGGACGAAATTCTCTTCCAGAAACAGTATTATTCCATCGGCGAAGTAGCTGGCATGTTCCGGGAAAATCAATCCCTGATCCGGTATTGGGAGACGGAGTTTGATATACTAAAACCCCGAAAAAACCGTAAAGGTGATCGTTTTTTCAGACCCGTTGATGTAAAAAATCTTGTGTTGATTTACGATCTTCTGCGACGCAGGAAGTTTACCATAGAAGGGGCCCGGGACTATCTGAAAAAAGATAAAAAGGCCGAAGAGAAATTTAAAATGATACAAAGCCTGGAAAAGATCAAGTCCTTCCTGCTGGAATTGAAAGCAAGCCTCTGATTTTTTATCTTATTGCAACTTTAGCGATTGCATTTCCATCTATTCTTTATTGCAACAATACAGTTGCATCCTTTAATTTAAAATCATGAGGAAGAGTAGTCTGGTTCTATTTATTATTTCAATTGCTTTTTATGCTTATGGATTTGCTCAGGGCCAGTATGAAGTTTTAAAAGATAACGATGGCGGAAAAATTCTGAAAGGAATTATTTCAAGAGATATATTGGCAAATGACACTTCTTTCAAATGGTATAGGCAGAACCTGAAGGCGTATGCCGGCGGAATGGATGCGGTTACTTTTGGAAAGCATAAAGACAGCCTCCAGTTGGTAATCTTCCTGGGTACCTGGTGCGAAGATTCGCAGTTTATCATACCTAAACTCTTTCCTTTTTTTGACGCAGCCGGCTTTTCTAATGACCGTATTACCTTGGTAGGAGTAGACAGAAACAAAAAATCGATCAGTCATATAACCGATGCCTTCAATGTGATAAATGTACCCACAGTTATTGTTATGAAAGAAGGAAAGGAATTAGGCCGGGTAGTTGAATACGGTAAATACGGAGTGGTAGAAAAGGAATTGGCTGAAATAGCGGACAAAGATGGAATAAATTAAGACTGACCGGTTATCCGGACTTCCGTGCTTGATCCTGCTATTTCCACGCCTAACTCTTCCATGAGCCTCAGTGCTTCAAAATTTACTTGCTCTTTTACTTTGTTAAATTCGGCTGCGGTAACAGGACCGGTAAAATAATCTATAAGTATTACAAAAGCGGAAGAAGTAATATCGCTCAATAAAACAGTGGAGTTTTCAATGTCTTTGTTGCCTACTATTTTCCTAATGCTGCTTATTAATTGGTCTAACGTAGCTGAAGTAGTAGAAAGACCAACCTCTAATCTGAGTTCTCCCTTGCGTTGTGTTCTCAAAGAAAGATTGTCAATTATACTATCTACCATTTGCTTGTTGGGAACGGTAATAAATGTTTTTTGATCTGTTCTTATCCGGGTACTTCGTAATCCGATTTTTTCTACCGTACCGGTAAATGCATGCACCTTTACCGTATCACCCATGCTAAATGGCTTGTCAAAAAAGATGATAAAGGAAGCGATCAGGTTCTCCAGGCTTTCCCTCAGCGCCAACGCAATAGCAGCACCCACCAGGCTAAGACCCGTCAATAAATTGCCGATCTTAAGACCAAATGAAAACTTAAAGATCATCAGCAGGCCAACGATTGATAATACGACTTTGAAAAAGTCTTTAAAAAAAACAATGAGCTGGTTGTCTGTAACATCATGCGTTCGATCGGCCTTGATATGCAAAATGATGGATATGAAATCAATCATCCTGAGCAAAAGCCGGATGAAAGAAATAATGAGGACGAGGGATCCGACACTCTGCATTAGTTCTTTAAATGTAACACGATATATATCGACATTTAATAACTCAGGAAACCGGAGCTTGGATAAAGTAGTTACAGCTACAAGAATTACAAGGAAAACACCAAGTGGTTTGGCCACCAGGCTCGTAAAAGATTTTTTATCTACATCTTTCCAGACTGCTTTTACAAAATGGAAGATCAGCCCAGCCACATATTGGGCGATATATTTTTTTATTATGAGTACAAATAATATTATTAAAACAACAATGAGATAACTCCTTGCAGTATTATCAAGCCAAACCCGGTCAAGGAATTCATTCATACCAATAAAATTAAGTGGCGAAATTATTAAATCCGGCCAGCATTCGGTTAGCGAAAAGAGTAAATTTCAATACTATCTTTTTTTAAGGCGTATAAACGGGAAGAACTAAAATTGAAAGATCGGGTTTTGTAAAGTTCATCCGGCATTTTCCATTCATCTATCCTTAAATTTTGAATATTGTAGCGAAACAATTTACTATCGTTGGAACCGAAAATATATTTCCCCGCTACTTTAAAATTTTGCCAGCCGGCGATAAGGATTTTATTTTTTAAAGCGCCGTAATAATCAAACACAAATACAGCCTGGGCTGAATCATAGAGATAAACATACTGATCCTGGTCGAATATTTTTTGTGGTATCGGAGCCTGGTCAAAAAGTTGCCGAAAATCCGGTGTTTCCAGTAATAGCTTCCCGTCCTCGTCAATTTTTTTGAGTTTGTTTTCTACTTCATCATAGAGCCATATCTTATTGTCGTATGATTGGCCGATCGCCCGGGCCTGTAGAATATCCTGTTTCCGGAGATCAATAATATTACGAACGTTTAGGAAACGGTCCAATACGACAATAGTGGCGAAATCCCTGTAATACAATAAAACCTTAAGAGGATTGGAAACGTCAATCAGGGAAGCCTGCCCGAATTTTTTTACATCGTTGAAAATGGCGACAGAATCACCATTTGCATTTAATTTTTTAATCTGGTTGGTGCTGCTTAAAAGGTAGATATTATCCAAATTATCAACTGAAAAAGAAACAATATCTCCTTTTATTGTTTTTACGAACTGAAAAGATGTATCGGTTTGTGCTGTAGTAGTTGTGCAAGCGAATAGTAATAATATGACAAACAATTTTTTCATCAGTTACGGATGATTTTATGATCATTTCCTTTATACGATTTTAATAAAAGCTCATCTCCATCAAATTCGGCATAGGTATAATAGCTTATCCAATCGCCCAGGTTAATGTAGCGGCTGGTATTAGTCAGACGATAATTAATAGGTAAGTGTCTATGCCCGAAGACAAAAAAATCAATATTATTTTGTTTTAGTGTGTCTTTGGAATAAATGATCAGCCATTCTTTATCCTCGCCCAGGAAAACTTCTTCGGTAGCACCGGTTTGCGCCCGGCTGCGACGGCTGAGATAATTGGCAAGACCCATGCCTGCCACCGGGGGCAAAATGCCAAAAAGCCATTTACAAATGGGGTTTCGAAATATTTTCTTCAATCGTTTATAACCATGATCGCCGGGTCCAAGGCCATCTCCGTGACCGATTAAAAATTTCTTTCCGTTTCTTTCAAATTCTTTGGGTTCGTAATAAACAGGAATATTCAATTCTTTCTGAAAATAATCCCGCATCCACATATCGTGATTACCAACAAAAAAATGCATTTTGACCCCCGCATCGCTTAGTTCAGCTAACTTTCCCAATAACCTGACATAACCTTTAGGTACGACCTGGCGATATTCATACCAAAAGTCAAACATATCCCCAACGAGAAATATCTCTTCAGCATCCACTTTGATCGTGTCTAAAAACTGTATAATGATCTTTTCCCTTTCTAAGCTGGCTGCGTAGTTGGGGGCGCCGAGATGAAAATCGGAAAGGAAATAGATTTTTTTTTGAGAAGATAGAGCCACAGCAGTTGATCATTTTTTCTTCAGGTAATCCAATATATCACCAGAGGCAATTGCCGGTTTACCGCTTACATCACCGTTATACCAATATATCCAGGCGGGAACTATAGCATCATTAATAAAAGTATCAGCGATTTCACGGCGATATAATGGTTGTTCATGCGGTTCTACCAACACGCCTTCATAATCATCCAGTTGAGCTACGGCCCACGAAAAATCATTTTCATTTTTTACGATATATAGTTCCCCTTGTATAAACGCATCTTCCAATACGGGAATCGCGGCGGGATATTCGCCAAGGTCAAACAATTTGCCCTTTACTTTTGCTTCGCCGAAAAAATTAAAATAACGGCTGATATATTCATACGCGGTACTTTGAAAGCCTCTGCGTAAAGAACCATATACGAAAACAAAATAGGAAGCATAATTTGCCATGACCTAAAGATAGGTTAAGAGTTTAAAAGACTCAAAAGAGTGAAAAAGAGGTGAAAGAGTCAACGGTAAAAAGTGTATAAACATAAGGAAATGGATAGTTAGAATTTCAAAGGCTTTGTTTAATATAGCAGGCACCTCTCTTTTTACTTACCTCTTTTGATCTCTATCCCTCTACAAGAAATACATACACTTCTTTTGGTCCATGTACACCTACTACCAATGTTTTTTCAATATCAGCCGTGCGGCTGGGACCTGTGGCGAACGTAATAAGGGAAGGAAGGTTTGCGCCATATTTATCTTTCACTAATTGTAAAGCGTCTTTCACATCATATACCAGTTGATTAGAATAGGCAATGCAAATATGAATGGGAGCATAAACGCTGGTAGTTCTTCCGCTTATTTGCCCGGCGCTCATCACAAGGCTGCCCGTTCTCGCTACCAGGCATTCGCAACCAGTAATTGAAACATCACAATTAGCCAAATCTGTTTTTACTATCCTTTCTGTCAGCTGCGGGCCGGCTGCCTTTAATAAATCATCTTCGAGGCAATATACTTTTTGCCAATCCATTTTCTTGACGAGGCTGTTTAGCTGAAATGCCAGTTCCTGCTGATTGATACAAAAAACGAATCGCCCCTGCAGCTTGGTGAACTGCTCAGCAAACTCTATTTCTTTTTCCTGGTTCGCGGGTTGAAAAACAGATTCATTGCCTTCACTTTTTGGAAAAGGAAGAGGCGTTGAATGACTCAACGCCTTACGTATTTTTTTAAGTATGTTTTCTTTAGACGGCGAAACGTTCATCTGGCGGAAAGTTTACTGTGTTTAAAAGTTATACAACTAACCCTGGAATTTTAAACTTATTGAACCTCTTATACCTTTTGAACTAATTAAACCCGCTTATGGTAATGCTTTATTAGTAACCTCACTGTCATAAGGAGGGACACCGGCAGATATTTCACCCGTTTCGGCAGGTACAACCTCATCTACGTCCAGCGTCTTTTTTTCTTCATAAGGACGTCTGCCGATCAATGTTTCAACGTCACTTTGGAACAGAACTTCCTTATCCAATAACGCTTCCGCCAGTTTTATTACCTGCTCTTTTTTATCGATCAGCAATTTCTTTGTCCTTTCGTAGGAAATTTCTATCAGCTTCCTCACTTCTTCATCAATCATTTTTGATGTTTCTTCTGAATAAGGCTTTGTAAAAGCGGTCTCTTGCTGCGGGTCATAAAAACTTATATTACCCACTTTTTCATTCATACCGTAAACAGTAACCATGGCATAGCCTATCCTCGTAATTTGCTGCAGATCGTTTTGAGCACCGGTAGAAATTTTGCCAAAGAATATCTCTTCGCTGGCTCTTCCGCCCAATGTCATGGCTATCTGGTCATTTAATTGATCGGTATTATAGAGGTATTGTTCTTTTGGCGTATACTGTGCATAGCCCAAAGCAGCGGTCCCTCGTGGTACGATAGTCACTTTCAGCAATGGGTAAGCATGTTCCAGATACCATCCACAAATGGCATGGCCAGCTTCGTGATAAGCTATGATCCTTTTCTCATCAGGTGATATGATCTTATTCTTCTTTTCCAATCCGCCAATAACCCTGTCCACCGCATCCTGGAAATCCTGCATATCAACCGCTTCTTTTCCTTTTCTTGCGGCAATCAATGCGGCCTCATTACAAACGTTGGCAATATCTGCGCCTGCGAAACCAGGGGTTTGTTCAGCCAGTTTATGTACATCTAATTTCTCCGAAATTTTGATAGGCTTCAGGTGTACTTTGAAAATAGCTTCACGACCTTTTACATCAGGCTTGTCAATGGAGATCTGCCTGTCGAACCTACCCGGGCGCAATAAAGCTGTATCCAATACATCCGGGCGATTGGTAGCGGCTAACACAATAATTCCCGCATCCGTACCAAACCCATCCATTTCAACCAGCAGCTGATTCAGGGTACTCTCTCTTTCATCATTGCTCATCATCGCGTTCTTTCCTCTTGCACGGCCAATCGCATCTATCTCATCGATAAATATGATGCAGGGGGCTTTTTCCCTTGCTTGTTTAAACAAATCCCTGACACGGCTGGCACCCACACCTACAAACATTTCTACAAAATCAGAACCACTTAAGCTAAAGAACGGAACCTGAGCTTCGCCAGCCATAGCTTTTGCCAGCAAGGTTTTGCCAGTACCGGGAGGACCTATCAGCAATGCGCCTTTGGGAATTTTTCCACCAAGGGCCGTGTATTTTTTAGGGCTTTTTAAGAAGTCAACAATTTCCATTACTTCCACTTTCGCCTCATCAAGACCGGCTACATCCGCAAACGTAATATTGACTTTGGTTCCTTTATCAAATAAGGTAGCTTTTGACTTTCCAATATTAAAAATACCTCCGGGACCAGCACCACCGCCAGCACCACCACCCATTTTCCGCATCAACAATATCCAAAGACCAACAAACAATAATATGGGTAGCAAAAAAGAAAGGGATTTGCTAAACCAATCGCTTTCAGTATCCACTGTACCTACATCTTTTATCTCAGGATTGTCAGCATAAAATTTCCGCATATCATCTTTAAAAGAATCTCCGGAGACTATCTTGAAATTCAAATGTGGTCCCTCATCGCCTGCCTTACTTATTCCTTTTTCAAGTTTGTCACTGTATTTGGCTAAAGAAGCTTTTTTCAAATATATTTTGACCAGACTGCGATTGGAGATAACAACATACTTATTTACATCCCCTGCTTTTAACATCTGTAGAAAATAGTCCTGGTCAATGGTAGCGGTGCTGGACGAAAAGTTGAAGAAATTAAATCCGATGAGAACGGCAAAGATGATAGCGTATATCCAATAAATACTGAATTTAGGTCCTTTGCGGGGAGTTTGTCCGGGTTCTTCCGAATTTGGGCGGTTGCCAAAACGCGGATTACTGTTCTTTTCGTTTCTATTGAAGGATGGTTCCTGCGACATATTATTTCTGTATTCCTGCTATTTAATAATTATTAACAAAAAAGGTTCGGTCTATATAATATTTAACATTATTCATTGTGCTTGTCCGATACAGCATCGCTCCACATTTCCTCCAGTTTATAAAACTTCCTGTTTTCTGTAAGCATTACATGAACCACCACATTCACATAATCAACTAATACCCATTGCAATGACTGGTAGCCTTCATGATGATAGGGATCTTCGTCACATTTCATTTTTACCTGGTATTCTACATTTTCCGCAATGGCTTTGATCTGGGGTTGATTTCCTGCTTCACAGATAATGAAAAAATCAGCTACAGCTTCATTGATTTTTCGGAGATCAAGAGAAATGATATTCAGCCCCTTTTTTTCCTGTATTGCCGCAATTATGGTTTTGATGATCTTAGAACGCTGAGTCAACCGGTTTGCACTTTTTACTCTGCGGGTAGATAGTACTGCAAGTTGTTCCAATAATGAAATCGTTTTTTATGATAAGATGACTGACAGTCGCCTGGTACCGGGCTCTCGTTAGAATTTTTGCTTTTAAGCTCCAATCCACACCCAAAATCAGGAAACTAATTTACTTTGCTCAAAAATAGCAATTAATTGCCAGAACCATCTTTTTACGCCAGTCTTGGCATGCCATTTATTGAGCTGGAATCCGTTGACAGTACCAACAATTATGCCTTTAAGCAAATACATGCAGGTTTGGCACATCACGGTACAGCATATTTTACCCGGGAACAAGTAGCCGGTAAAGGTCAGAGGGGCAAAACGTGGTTAGCGGCAAAAGGTTCCAGTCTTATCTTGAGTATTGTGATTGATCCCGGGCCATTATTACTAACGCAACAGTTTCAACTCAGCGCTTGCGTGGCGGTATCTGTTTGTGAATTTTTTAGCAGGTATGCAGGCGACCTTACCCGAATTAAATGGCCGAACGACCTTTACTGGCAGGACAGAAAGGCAGGGGGCGTATTGATTGAGAATATCGTGGGGAGCAAGAAGTCAGAAGTCGGAAGTCAGATACAGGATGCAAACTCTCCAACTTCAGCTAAATGGCTATGGGCTGTAATAGGAATTGGCATCAATATTAATCAAGATTTTTTCACGGAGGAACTCAGAAACCCCGTTTCACTAAAACAAATAGCCGGCACAAATTTTAGTCCGGTTGAAATGGCAAAAGAACTATGCCTTATGCTGGATAATAACTTCAACTATCTTACTACTTCAGGGTTTGAAGCCATATATTCTTCCTACCTCTCTTTTCTTTATAAAAAGAATGAACTGGTTAAACTAAAAAAAGGCAGTCGTGTGTTTGAGGCTACTATCAAAAATGTGTCTTCTGGCGGCAAACTGATCGTTCAGCATGCGATGGAAGAGGAGTTCGATTTTGGCGAAATAGAGTGGGTGATTCCCGCTGCTATGCCAGGAAAATAGTGTAAATTATAGGCAACGTTTACCCCATTTTATCCGATTAAATTTTAAACCAACCGGAGTTGCTGTCAGAGCAAGAATTGGAAATACATATCAGGGGATGTGTCCTGAATAACAGGGAGAGCCAGAAAAAAATATATGGTTCTTTCTACGGGTATGCTATGTCTATCTGCCACCGATATACTAACCACGAAGAAGATGCCATCGAAATCCTCAATGACGGGTTCCTGAAAGTTTTCGTTGAGATATACCGGTTTAAGCCTGCCTACACCGATACGGGTAACTCCTTCAAAGGCTGGCTCAGAAAGATAATGATATATACAGCTATTGATCATTTCCGGAAAAATAATAAACACCGGATGACAACTGAGCTGAATGAGACATATATACATGTCCCGTCCGGTGACGAAGATTCCCTTTCTAAAATTTCTTATGAAGAGATATTAGGAGCTATCAAATTCCTGACACCGGGCTACAGAACCGTTCTCAATCTTTTTATTATTGAAGGATTTAGTCATGAAGAAATAGCAAAGGAATTGGGGATTTCAATAGGCACATCTAAGTCAAATCTTGCAAAGGCGAGAAAGCAACTGCAAAAAATATTGTTTCATCAAAATGAAATAGCCCATAAAAATGTTGTCTGAGGAGTTAGATAATAAAATGAAGGAAGCTACGGAAGGCTACCAACCTGCTTATGATGATAAAGCCTGGGATAAAATGGAAGCGCTCCTGGATAAACACCTTCCGCAGGAAAAAAAACGTAGAAGGTTTATCGTTTTATTATTGCCACTGCTGTTGGTTGGCATTGGCATCAGCATCTTCTTCATACTTCACAAGCCAGGTAAGAATGCTGTTAGTGAAGAAAAAAATATTGTTATACAACCCAAATCAAGAAATGACCAGCAAGAACAGGGAACAGATATAACAATGTCTTCAAAAACGACAGCACTACAACAGTCAGCCGCCCCGTTACAGCAGGGTATAATAGCACCATTGCCAGGAGAAAATAAACTCACCGAAATAAAATTACAAAAGCAACCTGTTAGCGGAGATATAAATAGTAATAGCAGAAAAAAAATAAAGCAAATCACCAGCCGGAATCAACAATTTAAACAACGGCAATTTTCCGGGGAGAAAAAAAATGATCGCGAAACAAAAGATCAAAAAAATAATTTTGCAGAGCAGAAACCGCCAGAACAAAATACTCTTGTAACTCCTAACGAAAAAAGTAGTATAAATAATATTACTGCGCCTGTTTCTATTGATACCTCTGCATCACTAACCGAAATAGCTAAGACTGATGAAGAGAAAGAACAACCTGATTCAAGTGAGGCAAAAGATCCAATAACTAAGGCCAAACTCCAAAAGCAAAGAAGTTCTGCTGCTGGTAAGTTCAGCATAAATCTTTCCGTGGGCCCCGATATTAGCAGCATAGGTATTGATAACCCGGGTAAGTGGAAGCTGCAATATGGGCTAGGTTTCAGCTATGCAGTATCAAAAAAATTAAGTATCAGGACAGGCTTTTTTGCCGGTCACAAAGTGTATTCCGCTGATTCAACAGAATATTCTTCTTCCTATTATTCCAGACTACAAAAGGTGGACGCCGACTGTTTGGTATTTGAAGTACCGGTTAACCTTATCTACAATTTCCCGGTTAGAAAAAAACATAATTGGTTTGTTGCCGGCGGGCTCTCTTCGTATTTTATGAAAAGAGAGGTATATGGCTATTACTACAAGGATGCATGGGGACAATCGAAGTTTAGCAGGTACACATACAAAAACGAAAATTCGCATATATTTTCTGTGCTCGATATTTCCGGTGGGTACCAATATGATTTTTCGGACCGCCTTTCATTCATGGCGGAACCCTACGTAAGAATTCCTCTTAGCGGTATCGGTGCCGGAAAAGCTAAACTCAATAGCGGGGGCATTTTATTCACCATTGGGTTCAAACCATTTCTCAAAAAAAAATAGCACTATTTTTCACTGGCCACTTATTTTAAGGACAACCCGATTTGACAATATGATCGCTACCTACCCCTCATCCTATGAATAGTTGCCGTGTTTAACTTTTGCAATCCGGCCATCAATGTCCCATAAACAAAGGGTTCCTGTAAAAACAAGAACCCTTTTTCTTAACCAACTATTCATAACTGTGAGAGCTATTTTTTTCGGTACTTCTTTTTGTAAAGCATGTCGAAATCTCTTGAGATAGTAAAGCCCCAGCGGTATTGACCTTTTCCCCATGAGTTGGTTGTTCGGGGAATAAAACGATTTTCCAATATGTCAGTAGCGTTTGTAAAGTTTAAATGAAAAACGTGGCCTTCGGTAAGTAGTTCGATACCTACGCCCAGCGCATCATAAAAATGTATGCCACCACCACCACTCGCCGTTGTGTCCTTGAAAAAATCAATACTATTTTGGCTGCGAAATGGATGAAAATAATCAACCAATAAACTAAATCTTCCTTTTACCGGCAGACGTAAGCCACCACCCAATGCAAACATTGTTTTATCGTCATGGGGTATTACGTAATTTGTGTGAACGAGAGTTGGGCTTACCTGTAAACTTATTTTCCCGAATTTACGGGCTACCAGTAATTGCACTGTCTGACTTAAACGATCTGAAAAATCATCAAAATTCGCCTGGCCGTCCGTTAGGCTATTTCGTTCGGTGGCAGATACAACATTATTAGCGAACAAGGTAATTGAAAAAGGGTGTTTGGAGTCATTGGCCTGTTGCATCAGCCGGTACTTGATGCCCAGTTCGTAGAGTTCATGTAAGGTATTCCCTTTTGCTCTTGCGGCAATTAAGTTTATTCGTTTACTAAGTCCATATTGGAACCCTATCCGGACATCGGCTGCATCATCAAGGCCAAAAAATTTTTTTATTCCTCCTCCGTCTCCAGCTATATCTCCAAAATTATGTGTGACTTTAAATTCCAGTATACCCTTTGGAATCATTTCAACAGTATTGGCATTGATGAGTTTTGGGGAAGAGAATATCCAGATATAATCCGGTTCTTTGTTTTGTTTTGATGCAACGGTACTTGTTGTATCCTGGGACAGCGCATTAAAACCGGCCATTAGAAAAAAAAAGCCCGTAATCCTTCGCATAACATTCATTTGCTCACTAAACGGGAGAATAAAAAACAGGGTTGCCTTGCGTGGGCGGCAAATATAGGCTTGCTGTCGGGGCGAGGATCCGGCGATAAGAAGTTAAATTTAAGAAGTGCCTACAATGTCTTCCATGCTTCTATAATTTCTTCAGCATGCGCCTTATTCTTTGGTTTTAAAAACATTTTCTTAATAATTCCTTTTTCATCTATAACGAATGTGGTGCGGAGAACACCCATATATTCCCTGCCGAATAATTTTTTCTGATCCCATACGCCATATTTTTCCAGTATGTCATGCTTTATATCAGCGATCAATGGAAAAGGAAGTTTATATTTTATTTCAAATTTCTTTTGTGTTGACTCAGTGTCTGGGCTTACACCCACCACTTCAAACCCGTTTTTCTTTAGCAATCCATAATTGTCCCGCAGGTTACAAGACTCAATAGTACAAGTTGGTGAACCGGCTTCTGAATAGAAATACAACACCAGTTTCTGTCCTTTATAATCAGCCAGGGAAATTTTTTTACCGTTTTGATCAACCCCTGTAAACGTAGGTGCTTTGTCACCTTCTTTTAATATTATCATAACAGAACTAAGATTAGTTGTATCAAAAATTTTTTGAAAATGGCATTATCTTTTTTTTCAGGAGGATTTCTTTTTACTGCCAGCCACTTTTTTCTTACTTCCGGTTTTTTTCCCAGTTGTTTTCTTTTTTGGTGCCGTGTAAGGATATTTTTTGAACCACCATGTTTTAGTGGTTGTATTTCCAACAATATCTTCTATCGCTACTTTTAATTGATGCACACCATCAGGGCAACGTTCATCAAATTTATAGATATATGATCTGCTTTTGTCATTCGTAAACCGCAACCATTGTCCATCCAATTCAGCCCTGAAACTCTTCACTCCAAAATTATCATCAGGTTGAAAGGCTATCCGGGTGGCAGCGCTGAGATTGATCGTATCTCCCCTGCCTAATTCATTGACTGAAGGAGGTTCAAGATCAAGAAAGGCCTGAAAATTTCCAAAATCAACGAAGTCGCCTACCAGGAAACCATTCTCTATTTTGGCTTTGCGTACATTTCTTTTATCCCCATATTCCCTTTGCAGGACTACTTTATCATTCCATTTGCCCGGCAAAGGATCATCTGGCTTTATGCGAACAGTAAATGAATGATGAATTGGTGATGAAGGATTGTTCAATGCATGTTCAAGTGAAAGAGAACCCCCGCCCCGTTTACTATTAGTATAATACAATACTGGTACCGTATCATACAGGCAGTCAGCAGGCATGTATACTTCAAAATCATTTTTTTCCAAAACGTTAACCAGGCCGGGAGAAAAATGCGAATGAGCCGGCGAATGAACTGGCGGCTTAGAAAGACTTTCGTCGTATTGAATAGAAAAATTCAAATCCACCTTGTTTGAATACGCATCTTTTATTTCGACCCTGATCCGGTGAATACTGGTATCAGTAAGGTTAATCGTGCCATCTCCGTTGTATCGCTTGTAAACCGGTCCATGGTCGCCAGGTAATTGGGAAAGATGCTGTAGCCAGGCTCCACCATTATATTTATACCTGTAATCGACATGGGCATTCATATATCGCGTTTCATCATAACTGATACTGTCGATTACAAAACCAATCACAGGTTTTTCGTCAACAAATAAGCTGGCTGAGTAGATCCCATCCTGGTTATTAGATCCGCTGATCCTGTCATAAGCCTGTATGGCGAAACTGAATTTATTCAACCCTGTTTTCAATACGGGCAGTTTTGGAATGATATAACCGCCGCCTGTACTTTTTAAGGGGAAGAATTGGGCGGTTTGTTCATACAAGCTGAAGCTGCGATCATACATTGCCAGCTTGACGAGTGTAGGTGGTATATTATCCTGTAATGGGAACCCAAATAATAAGGGATTCAGGCATTTACCGGTTTTTGTATCACGGATCTCAAAATGAAGATGCGGGCCTTGCGAGCCTCCGGTATTTCCGCTATAAGCAATAAAACTTCCTTTGTTTACCGGAAACTGTGTTGGAGAAAAGTTTAGCTCAATGGCCCAGCTTTGTTCCTTGTATTGCTGTTCTGTAACATACGTCTCCAGTTCAGAGAAAAAGTTATTCAGGTGTGCATATAGGGTGGTAAACCCGTTGGGGTGATTAATAAAAATGGCCTGGCCAAAGCCAAAAGGCTCGATCCTGATCTTAGCAATATAACCGGCGGCCGCGGCATACACCAATTGGTTTTCTTTCTGGTCTGTACGAATGTCGAGGCCCATATGCCAGTGATTATTGCGGAGCTCGCCAAGGTTGGCCACTATTGCAGGTGCCAGGTTCAGGGGCCAGCGAAAATAACCCTTTGGGTAATTGGGTGTTTGTGAAGAAACAAAACCAGAAAATAAAAAAATACAAATGATCAATACTGAAATTCGGTACATGAGCAAATATACTTGATGGTCGTTTGTTCAAAAAGTAAAAACTGGTTTCAATTGTTTAAAAAATCCACCACTAAGATCTGTTAACAGTATTTTAATTTCAACATTTTCGGAATATTATTATTTGTGGCACGAAATTTAAGTTATATCGCAATTGATAAATCCTTTAAAAGGAAAGAGTATGAGACGGATTATTTACACATTACTATTAAGCATGATCATGATCGCCGGTTTATTTATCGGGATGATAAAAGGACAGGAAGTCCGTAACAAGTGGATCAGCAAAATGAAGTTCAAGCACGAGGAAAGAAAAGACAACAAGAAATTACTTTCTCACGGAGAGATTATGCTTGATGAAATTGAAGAGGCCACTTATCATAGCTAATATTCTGTTTTGTATGATCGCGGTGAATAATTTTCCACCTAACGGTTGTATGTTTATGATATTTAAAAGAACCAGGTTTTGCCTGGTTTTTTTATTTCATTTATCTCCGCTAATAGACCCTAAACTTTTTTTCTCAACAGCACCTGCAAACCCATACGATTCCCTTAGTTTTGCGTCCCGATAGCTATCGGGATTTAACCGCTTCAAATCTCCCGCCTTCGGATGGGAAAGGCTCCTGAAAAGAGCTATTTAAACTAAAAATGCCAAAAGATAATTCCATCAAGTCGGTCCTGATCATTGGTTCAGGGCCTATTATTATTGGACAAGCTTGTGAATTCGACTACTCAGGAACTCAAGCCGCCCGTAGTCTCCGGGAAGAAGGGATCAAAGTATTCCTTATTAATAGTAACCCCGCAACGATCATGACCGATCCGATGATGGCGGATAAAGTATACCTGTTACCACTGACAGTGGAAAGCATAGAACAAATACTGGAAGAAAATCAGATCGACGCTGTTTTACCAACTATGGGTGGACAAACGGCGCTCAACCTTTGCAAAGAGGCGGAAGATCTGGGTGTTTGGGAAAAATTCAAAGTAAGATTAATTGGAGTTGACATAAAAGCCATTGACAAAGCAGAAGATAGGGAAAAATTCAGGCAATGGATGATTGCCTTGAATGTTCCGGTTGCTACAGCAAAAACGGCTAACTCATTTTTGGAAGGCAAGGAATTTGCCCAGGATATAGGGTTTCCTTTAGTGATCCGACCTTCGTTTACGTTAGGTGGTACCGGAGGTGGTTTCGTACATGACAAATCAGAATTGGATGAAGCTTTAAATAGAGGATTGCAGGCATCACCCATACATGAAGTATTGGTAGAAAAAGCAGTAATGGGATGGAAGGAATTTGAATTGGAACTCCTGAGAGATGCTGCCGACAATGTATGTATTATCTGTACAGTAGAAAATTTTGACCCGATGGGTGTTCATACCGGAGACTCTATAACGGTTGCGCCGGCCATGACGCTTAGCGATACAGCTATGCAACTAATGCGCAACACCGCCATCATGATGATGAGAGACCTGGGAAATTTTGCCGGCGGTTGCAACGTACAGTTTGCCCTTAATCCTGATACTGAAGAGATCATTGCGATTGAGATAAATCCGAGGGTGAGCCGCTCATCGGCCCTTGCGTCCAAAGCAACTGGTTATCCTATTGCAAAAATCGCCGCCAAACTGGCGATTGGTTATAACCTGGATGAACTGGAAAACCAGATTACTAAAACGACTTCCGCTTATTTCGAGCCCGCACTTGACTATGTCATTGTAAAAGTCCCCCGCTGGAACTTCGACAAATTCAAAGGAGCTAATGATACACTGGGTTTACAAATGAAAAGTGTAGGAGAGGTAATGGCTATCGGCAGAAGTTTTACAGAAGCTATTCAAAAAGCGTGTCAGAGTTTGGAGAATAATGCTGTCGGCCTGGGCTATTATGGCAAAAGCCTGATGCATGCTGAAGAGCTGCTTGAATATATCAAAACTCCGAAATGGGATAGGATATTCCGTATCAAGGATGCGTTGATGGCGGGTATTTCCGTAGGCTCTATTTCAAAAGCCACCAATGGTATTGACCGCTGGTTCATTTACGAGATACAAAAGATAGTAAATCTCGAAAAGGAAATCGCAAAATACAAACTGGCTACTATACCTCTTGAATTACTACGTGAAGCAAAAACAAATGGCTTCAGTGATGAACAACTTTGCCGCATTATGAATGATGGCAAAGAGGATGAAGTCTATGAAAAAAGAAAAGCGGCAGGAATAACCAGGGTATTTAAGATGGTGGATACCTGTTCCGCGGAGTTTGAAGCGAAGACGCCATATTTCTATTCTACTTTTGAAAACGGCCCTAACCAAACTTTTCCAGGCAATAAAGACTTAGCCATTTCCAACGAATCAAAAGTTTCTGGAAAAAAGAAAATAATTGTTTTAGGAAGCGGCCCTAACCGTATCGGCCAGGGAATTGAATTCGATTATTGCTGTGTACATGGTTTGTTAGCCATCAAAGAATGTGGTTACGAAGCCATCATGGTTAACTGCAATCCTGAAACGGTCAGTACCGATTTCGACATGGCGGATAAACTGTATTTCGAACCTGTGTATTGGGAACATCTTTGGGAAATCATTGAACATGAAAAACCGGAAGGTGTGATTGTTCAGCTAGGTGGACAAACAGCTCTGAAATTAGCGGAACGCTTGCATGAAAAAGGAATAAAGATCATCGGCACTTCTTATGACAGTATGGATATCGCCGAAGACAGGGGCCGTTTCAGTGACAGGTTAAAAGAATTAGATATTCCTTATCCTGATTATGGTACTGCTTTCGAAGTGGATGAAGCTATCGCTGTTGCTAACAAAGTGGGTTACCCGGTGCTTGTTCGCCCGTCTTATGTATTAGGCGGACAAAGAATGCGGATCGTTATCAATGATGAAGAAGTAGAAAAAGCGGTAGTGAGCTTGTTGAAACATATTCCCGGTAACAAAATATTAATAGATCATTTCCTTGATCGCTGCCAGGAAGCGGAGATAGATGCGATCTTCGACGGAGAGAATTTTCACGTGATGGGCGTAATGGAGCATATAGAACCGGCCGGTATTCATAGCGGGGATAGTAATGCGGTTTTGCCTGCGTTCAATCTTACTCCATTGGTAGTAACAACCATGGAACATTATGCGGAAAAAATAGCAAGAGCTTTAAATATTAAAGGGCTTATCAATATACAATTCGCTATTAAAAATGATAAAGTATATGTGATAGAAGCCAATCCAAGAGCATCACGGACCACTCCATTTATCGCTAAGGCTTATGAAATTCCCTATCTGAATGTAGCCACCAAAATAATGATGGGTACGCATACCCTGAAAGATTTCACTTTTGAGAAAAAACTGAAAGGCTTCGCTATCAAAGAACCTGTGTTCAGTTTCAATAAATTCCCCGGTGTAAATAAAGAACTGGGACCAGAAATGAAATCAACCGGTGAAGCGATCCGGTTTATTAAAGACCTGCGTGATCCTTATTTCAGGCAACTGTATAAGGACAGGAGTATGTACTTAAGTAAATAACTATCACTTCAGCTTTTAGTTATTCTAATCTTTTAATCAAAACTCTGATTGGAAGAAGCCGCCTGTTTCAGCAAACGGTCAAACTGTTCCGGGGAAAGATCATTGTAGAAGAAGTATACCGGGTCTATTTTATTCCCGTTCTTATGCACTTCATAATGGCAGTGAGGTCCGGTGGATTTACCGGTGCTGCCTACCCAGCCTATTACTTCGCCACGGCTTACTTTTTGGCCCGGAGACAATTTTACTTTTACCATGTGACCATAGAGTGTTTCGTATCCATATCCATGATTGATAACAACATGGTTGCCGTATCCATTACCCTTATTCCCGGAAACGGTTATCGTTCCATTAGCCGTGGCATAGATCGGAGTACCCTGTGGAGCGGCGAAATCGAGCCCGGCATGCATTTTTACTGTTTTATATACAGGGTCAATCCGGTAGCCAAAACCTGACGCTATCCGGTTCAGGTCCTTATTACTTACCGGCTGTATGGCAGGTGTATGTGATAAAAGTTGTTCTTTATTTTTTATCAACCCATCAATCTGCTTATAAGAATTATCCTGCACTTTCATCCGGCTGCCAAGCAGATCAAGCGTATGAACAAGAGAAGAAAATAACTCATTGTTGGCCAGGCTTTCTATCGTAGCGATTTCTTTGGCGTCTTCCATGGCCTTTGCCCTGGCGCTATCAGGTATGGGACTCGCTTCAAAAATGGCGCGGTAAACATTGTTATCTCTTTTTTCTAATTCATCCATTTGCTTTTCCAACGCCCTGGCCTTCGCATTCAGGGATGTATAGCGGTCTTTCAACCGTTCATTCTGCATACGCAGGATCTTTTCATTCGGCGAACCAACAAATTGAAAGGCGAAATATGAGATGAGAGCCGCGGTAACGAGTGCGGCGGCGATAAAGCCAAAGATCCGGAGCAGTTTTACCCGCAATGGAACTTCCAGCTTTTCATAACGCAGTGTGTTGGTGTTATAGTAATATTTGATCTTCTTCATGGCAGCGGGTCTTTCCCGTTTTCATAGCGTACAAATGAACATTGAATCTTTACCTTTGCGCTTCTGTCGTTTAACCCGGCAGAAACGGACTATTTTTTTAATAAAATAGTCCGTGTTGACAAATATAGGCCGTTCAACAGCAAAAATCGTCCCAATTATAAAAGCTAATAGCTTGACCAGTAGTTCGGGCCGACAAAAATTAAATGATATGACCGCAAACGAAATACGAAAGCAGTTCCTGGATTTTTTCCAATCTAAGGGCCATGTGATTGTTCCTTCCGCTCCCATCGTGGTAAAAAATGATCCAACCCTGATGTTTACCAATGCGGGTATGAACCAGTTCAAGGATTATTTCCTGGGTAATAAAAAACCTTTGCATACAAGAGTCGCCGATACCCAAAAATGTTTGCGGGTTAGTGGTAAGCACAATGACCTGGAGGAAGTGGGAGTAGACACCTATCATCATACCATGTTTGAAATGCTGGGCAACTGGAGTTTTGGGGACTATTTCAAAAAGGAAGCTATCGCCTGGAGCTGGGAATTGCTGACGGAAGTTTATAAACTGGATAAGAGTAGGCTCTATGTTACCATTTTTGAAGGCGATGAAAAAGAAGGTCTGCCCAAAGATGAGGAAGCGTATAATGAATGGAAAAAAGTAATTGTAGAGGATCAGATTTTATTGGGTAACAAGAAAGATAATTTTTGGGAAATGGGGGATACCGGACCCTGTGGGCCTTGTACGGAGATTCATTTTGACTGCCGAACCGACGAAGATAGAAAGAATGAAGACGGTAAAATGTGTGTTAATAAAGATCATCCCCAGGTGATCGAGATTTGGAATAACGTCTTTATACAGTTTAACCGAAAAAAGGATGGAACATTAGAATTTCTGCCTGCCAGGCATGTTGATACGGGAATGGGATTTGAAAGGTTGGTAAGGGTTTTGCAGGGAAAAAATTCCAATTACGACACAGATCTTTTTAAGACAATAATTAATGCATTTGGTGAAATTTCGGGCTACGAATACACACCAGCTCTTAGTAGAGGCCAGCATTATTCCAACATTGCAATTCGTATAATTTCAGACCATATAAGAGCAGTTTGTTTTTGTATTGGAGATGGTCAAATTCCTAGTAGTACTGGCGCAGGCTACGTTGTAAGAAGAATTTTAAGACGTGCAATAAGATACGCCTATTCTTATTTAAATATAAAGGAACCAACTTTATATAAGCTCGTTCCGACTTTAGGCCGACTTTATGAAAATGTTTTTCCAGAGATAGCTGCTCAGGTAGCATTTATTGGTAATGCAATAAAAGAGGAAGAAGCTTCCTTTTTTCGCACGTTAGAGTTAGGTATTTGGAGATTTAAAAATTATACCGGATGGTCGGCGCCCCCATTTGGATGGGGAGGTAACGCTGACCTCAATCCGGAAGAAAAAAATAGTGATTTATATTTAAAAATTCAACAAAAATATCGGCCTTATATAGATCAGAAAATTATTGCTGGAGACTTTGCTTTCGAGTTATATGATACTTATGGGTTCCCTATTGACTTGACCCAGCTTATGGGAAGGGAGGTGGGCGGATGGACTGTTGATATGGATGGATTCAATCGAGCATTGACACAACAAAAAGATCGTTCCCGCACTGCTTCAATAATAGACACCGAAGACTGGATCGATGTAAACAAAGCCGATAAAACATGTTTTGTTGGCTACAATGACTTGCTAATAGAAACACAGGTTGTTAAATACCGTAAAGTAAAATCAAAAACCAAAGAACAGTTCCAGATTGTATTAGAAACAACACCTTTCTATGGAGAAAGCGGCGGACAGGTAGGCGATAAAGGAGTATTGAAATTTGGAGAGGAAAAGATTGATGTTACCGATACCAAAAAAGAAAATGACCTGATCATTCATTTTACTGATAAGTTACCGTCAGATATTTCATTGCCGGTAACGGCTGCTGTTAATTGGGAAGACCGTTTAAATATAACTTATAATCACTCGGCAACCCATTTAATGCATGCGGCATTGCGACAGGTATTGGGTAATCATGTGGCACAAAAGGGTTCGCTTGTTTCTACAGATGTATTGCGTTTCGACTTTTCGCATTTCTCCAAAATGACGGATGAGGAAATTAGAAAAGTGGAGATACTCGTAAATGAAAAGATCAGAGCCAATATCCCTGTCGTCATAAAAGAGTTGCCTAAAGAAGAAGCATTGAAGTTAGGGGCAATGGCTTTGTTTGGAGAAAAATATGGTGATACAGTAAGGGTAGTAATCATTGATCCTTCTTATTCTATTGAGTTATGCGGAGGTACACATGTTGGCCATACAGGGACGATCGGTTTATTTACCATTACTTCTGAATCGGCTGTAGCTGCCGGTGTACGCCGTATTGAAGCATTGACAGGACCTGCTGCCATTCAATATGTAGTTGATAAAGTAAGCCAGTTCAAACATGTTGGTGAATTGCTAAAAGCAAAAGATCCGCTGAAAGCGATTGAAAAATTGATGGAGGATAAATCATTGCTGGAAAAGAAAATTGAAAGACTGGAAGCGAGGCAATTGGTAATCATCCGGAATGAATTACTGCAAAAAGATGAGATCGTTAATGGCGTAACATTTATCGGCGATATAGTGGAAGTAGATAATGCCGATGCCTTAAAGAAACTGTGTTTCGATCTGAAAAATAAATTAAACGATTACCTCGTTGTTTTATGCGCCAATATCGGGGGTAAGCCCTTTGTTGCGATAGGCATTGCTGATACAGTTGCGGCTGCTAAAAATTTGGATGCGGGCAAAATTATAAAAGAACAGGTGGCTCCATTAATAAAAGGTGGCGGCGGCGGACAAAAAACATTAGCGACAGCGGGGGGACAAGAAGTAGGAAACCTAAAACATGTCATTGAAACAGTAAAAAAACTTTTGTAACTAATAAGGATGTCTTTTTTGCTTTGCTTTTTTAATGCCCTTGTAATCTCTCGACTCCCAATATATCATAACGACATAAATGATGACGATGGTGCATAAAACAATACAACTGATGGATAGAATTCTCATCATAAGGTATCACAGTTCGTTTGGTGGCTATGTCAAAAATGCTGATTTATTTGCAGATTTCCGCTTATTATAACACCGAAAATCCCTTAGTAAAATTACGGTCAAACCCAATACCAGAGCGGAAAAGCGCCTGTTAACGGACCTTGTAAAATAGGCAATCTGCCTGCGCAATAAGCTGAATCATAGTGTTTAAATTGAAAAATACCAGGGTTAAATGACCCTCAGTAGCAGTAGTCATAAGTGATGAATGATCAATTTATTTTTTAGTAAATATGACCGCTGTGGAAAATACGGAAAACTGTCCCGGAGCCAATCTGCAGTATCATCTTAAATGAATGATTGAAGTGATTAATCCGCTTATCATTTTAAACTACCCTTCAATTATTTAAGGCTTTTTAACATTTCCGAAATGCTTCGTATTTAGAAAAATGTCTTTATATTTGATCTACGAAGACAAACGTAGATATATTATCAAACAAAAAATAAAAGAGAGAATATGAAACAACTGATTAAAAAAATATCCTTCACCCTTCTCGCTGCGGCGTTAATGGCGCCAGCTTCGCTGCTTGCACAAAAAGGAGAAAAAGATAAAGAGGCGAAAGATAAGAAAGAAGCAGAACAGATCATCATTACCCGTAAAGGCGATAAGGATGAAAAGATAGTAGTGGAAGTGATTGGTGACAAGATTATAGTTAATGGTAAAGAACTAAAGGATGATAAAGAAGATGGTGATGTAACGGTTCGTCGCCATAAAATAAAAGACGTATGGGCTTACGGTGGAGGGAATGCTATTGCTGGAACACCATGGCCGGGGAGTGACAATTTTAGAATGTTTGACATGGACGAGAACAGGGCCATGCTGGGCGTTACAACAGAACAAGCCGATAATGGAGTAGAGATACAAACGATAACGAAAGAAAGCGCTGCTGAAAAAGCAGGATTGAAAAAAGGGGATATTATTAGGAAAATTGATGATAAAGAAATTGAAAGCCCGGACGATCTTTCTGAAACAATACAAGACCATAAACCTGGTGATAAAGTAACCATAACCTATCAGCGTGATAAAAAAGAGCAAAAAGCAACAACCGAATTGGGTAAATGGAGCGGAGCTAATGCATTTTCATTGGGCGCTAACGGACAGAATAAATACAATCTCCAGCAATTGGAAGGGCTGAAAGGCCAACTTCGTACAGTGCCCGGTTTCGAAATGCCTAAAATGAACTGGAGCTGGTCTGGTGGCGGCGGCCCCAAACTTGGTATATCTGTCCAGGATACGGAAGACGGAAAAGGTGTGAATGTAATTGACGTGGATGAAGATGGGAATGCGGCTAAAGCCGGTATCAAAGAAGATGATATTATTACTGAAGTAGATGGCAAAGCCGTGAATAGTACTGATGAAATAGCCAAATTGATAAAAGAAAGTAAAGAAAAAACTTCTGTAAAAGTAAAACTGTTACGGGCTGGTAAAGCAGAAACAGTGGAAGTAAAGATCCCCCGTAAACTGAAAACTACAGATCTTTAGTATCGTATACTTATGATTTTATTATAAAGCTTGTCAGGGCCGGATTTACAGATAAATCCGGTCTTTTCAATTTTTAGGAATTTCGGTAAGCACCGTTAGGGGTTTGGAGCTTATTTTTGCTGATTCTTAAAAATGACTGATCAGCACACATACGAAATCGTAGTAGGACTTGAAGTACATGCCCAATTGCTTACCAAAAGCAAATTATTCTGTGGTGATGCCATCGCTTATGGAGCGGAGCCCAATACACAGGTAAGCCCGATTACATTAGCTCACCCTGGAACTTTGCCCAAAATGAATAAAAAGGCCATTGAGTTCGCCATTAAAATGGGTCTCGCCTGCCATTGCGACATTGAAAGGCAAAACTATTTCGCCAGGAAAAATTATTTCTACCCTGACCTTCCCAAAGGATACCAGGTATCGCAGCACACAACACCTATCTGTAAAGAAGGATTTGTAAAAATCAAAGCTAATGGGCAGGAAAAAAGAATCCGCCTCAACCGTATTCATATGGAAGAAGATGCCGGTAAAAGCCTCCATGATATTGATGCAAATAACACCTGCATTGATTTTAACCGGGCGGGTACACCCCTGATAGAAATTGTAAGCGAACCTGATATCCGCAGCAGCGATGAAGCGTACAGCTATTTAACAGAACTGAGAAAGCTCGTACGGTATCTTGAAATATGTGATGGTAATATGGAGGAAGGTAGTTTTCGATGTGATGCGAATGTTTCTGTTCGTAAAAAAGGAGAAATTAAATTGGGCACCAGGGTAGAAGTGAAGAACCTGAATTCTATCCGGAATGTGAAAAGAGCCATTGATTTCGAGGCCCAGCGGCTGATCAGTCTGCTTGAAAAGGGAGAGACCATTATACAGCAGACAAGAAGTTTTGATGCCAATAATGGAACTACGTTTGCCACACGGGATAAAGAAGATGCGGATGATTACCGTTATTTTCCCGATCCCGACCTTACACCGTTTCACCTGGAAGATGATTTTATCGAATCGATACGCCGGTCCATACCGCCATTGCAGGAAGAAAGAGTAGCAAAATATATTTCGGCATGGCATCTCTCCGAATACGATGCTCAGGTACTGACCGACGAAAAAGAAACAGCTAATTATTTTGAACAAATCATAGAGCATAGTTCTAATTATAAGGCTGTAGCCAATTGGATGCTTGGCCCGGTAAAATCCTGGTTGAATGAAAATAATAAAGGCATCCATGAATTTCCCTTAGTTCCTGAAAAAATAGCCAGCCTGGTTCAGTTGGTGGATACAGGTAAACTTAGTTTTACCGTGGCATCAGGCAAGTTATTTTCTTATTTGATAGAAAATCCAGGGAAGGATCCCGGGCAAATGGCGATTGAGCAAAACCTTATTCAGCAATCAGATGTTAACAGCTTGGAACCATTGATTGATGAAATATTGAATAAACATGCGGAAAAAGTGAAAGAATACAAAAAAGGTAAGAAAGGCTTGTTGTCATTATTCGTCGGCGAAGTGATGAAGCGATCAAAAGGAAAAGCGGATCCGCGGGTGACCAATGAAATTTTGTTAGAAAAATTAAAATCATAAAGTATAACAATCGTCTGCAAGATTGTCATTACTTAAACAGTATTAATTATGCGAGTATTATTCGCTGCTTCTTTAGCAGCTACATTGTTTGTTTCCTGTAAAGAGTCGTCCTCAGAAAAGAAATTCACAGTCAGCGGAACCATTTTAAATAATACGGCGAAAATAATCTACCTCGAGAAAGTACCTGCCGCTACCATGCAGCCGATGATATCAGATTCAGCGGCTTTAGGAAAGGATGGCAAGTTTTCATTAAAGTCAGAAACCAGTGAATCGGTGGTCTATAACCTGAGGCTGGACCAGAACAAGTACCCGGTGGCTTCGGTGATTAATGATGCAGAAAATATCAATCTCAAAATCGTGATGAGCAAAGAAAATAATGAGTTTGCGGATAAATATGAAATAGAGGGATCAAAAGCCAGTCGGCAGATGAAGGATTTTATGTATGGGTTTAATAATGATTTGCAGAAGATATTTGTCATAGCCCGCCAGGCCGATAGTCTTCAAAAAGGCGGAGCTACGGACAGCTTGCTTTTCCCGCTGATGGCGGAACAAAAGTCAATAGCTGATAAAATAAAAAAATATTCGGAAGAAACATTTAGCAAATCAACAGACCCTGCATTGACCCTGTTTGAACTGGGCTATTATCAATCAACAGCTAATGGTTCTGGCTTTGGCCTGCAGCCATTTAGTAATGAGCAGGTAAATGAACTCGTAGAACGATCGGCTGCGAAATTTCCCTCACACCAGGGAACAGCCGCTATCAAAGCTTCATTGGCACAACAAATGCAAAAAGAAGTTGGTGCAAGTTGGGTGGGAAAAGAAGCTCCTGATTTTGCAATGCCGGATGTAAATGGAAAAGAAGTGAAGCTTAGTTCTTTCAAAGGGAAATATGTGTTGGTAGATTTCTGGGCAAGCTGGTGTGGACCCTGCCGTGCGGAGAACCCCAATCTTGTAAAAGCATACAACCAGTTTAAGGATAAAAATTTTACGGTCCTCGGTGTTTCTTTGGATCGACCCGGGCAGAAAGATAAATGGATGAAAGCTATCAGCGATGATCAGCTCGCATGGACCAATATAAGTGAACTCCAGGATTGGAGTAGCTCGGTTGTTTCACTGTATGGTTTTGACGGTATACCCTTCAATATATTGGTAGATCCGCAGGGAAAAGTAATTGCGGAGAAATTAAGAGGAAGGTTGCTTGAAGAAAAATTAGGGCAAGTGCTTCAATGATTTTTTATTCAAAATGGAAAGCCGGTCTCGCATATGGCAAGACCGGCTTTTTTATTTTAGAGTCTGTTTAGCAACTATTTACTGCCGTAACAAAAACTATTTAATAGCTAGTCTTTCAACCCCAGGTATGTTTTTACCTCGTTATAGTTATTCCAGTCGATCTTTTTTCCTCCAGGCGCAGACCGGCCGGCTGTTCCACCTGGAATCAGTATATACCTGAATTGGAAATAATTGTTACCGTTATCTACGAATGAGCTGATATCAGCATTGGCTAATACTGTAATGGAACCCGGGGCGAAGTATGGGTTTACTGAAATAAGACTGCCAAAAAGGAAGAGATCAATAACAGGAAGAGGCGTAATAAACTGGGCAGTAGCGGAATCACTTCCTAAATTCCAATATACTTTGATTTCTCCCTTATTTAAGATTGAATCAACCAGCTTAGGAGCCGCAATTTCAGCAGCCCAAACTGAGCTGTCAGCACTTGCAGGATCAAAAGTTACACTTGTCCATGGAGAATAAATTACATTGGCTGTTCCGGGAGCACCTTGCGCACCGTTGGCGCCAGCAGCACCGGCGCCGCCGGGAGTGCCCTGTGGTCCTGCGGGACCTGCCGGTCCTGCCGGACCTGCGGCTCCATCTTTACCACAACCGGCAACAATTACAGTAATTGCTAAAAATAAAATGCATGGTATTGCGAGAAATTTTAGTCTCATAGCTTTTGGTTTTTTTATTAATTAATTTTTGATGTTACTAAGGGAAGTGTATAAAACTATTTCAGGTTGTTACTAAAAATCAATTTATGCAAACTTTTAGAATATACTGCTTAATTCTAAAAGTATTTTGATCGTTCATTTAAAAATAATTTATTCTGCAGCCCATTTTTCCAATTGAAAAATCTCCTGGTTAAAATTCCCAGCTAATCCAGGATTTTCCATTTGAAGCGCTGACCATATCGTATGTTGTCGCACTTGTTTGTACAAAATAATAACCACTTGAATTATACAATAAAGCTCTGCTCTGACCTGCAGGGCCGGTATTCGGGTAAGGTCCATAATTTCCCAATTGTACGAATATGGCACGGCCATCCGAAGTAAAAGTTGGAGGAGCTGGTGCCGTAGCATACGCAAGCGTAAGAGCCGTACCGGCTGCATTTAAAAAAACAGGGCCGAATAAGTCATTGCCCGGATCATACTCAGGCCAGTAAGCAAGGAAAAAATAAGTATTTGTGCCGCTTGTGAGTGACTGAATTCCAAATGCATCATCTACTCCATTTACATGAAAACCACTTTGTGAAGCCCAGAAGCTGTTTTGATTGTTTATAGCGTAGTCACGCCATCTTTTAGGCGCCCCGATATCCACTTTCAGCGGAACTACAATACCCTTAATTGTAGCGGTCGCTCCATTGGCGGATAGGGTGATTGTTTCGGTAGACTGATCCCAGCTCATATTGGTAAATCCTGATATGGTTTGTGATCCATTTACAAACGGATTAGTAAAAACAATACCCCCTGCGATAAAATAATAACTGGTAGCAAATGTTTGGAGATTCCCACTTCCATCAAGCCAGCTAAAAACAAACTGGCGGTTAATTGGATCAATTTTTACGTCGTACAATTGTGAGCCGACAGTTAAGCGCTTGAAATAAGTTAATATTTTATTTATGTTTAGTCCGGCGGCCAATTGTCCGGCGTTGTATAAATCTGCGTCAGCTTTAGTAGCCCGGGTTAGTACCATTTTGCTGCCATTTATCCTGCCGACAAGTACAATACTATCAGTTGATTTTGAGTCAAAATAAAATTCAAAATCAGACAGTAATCCTGCTCCGCGAACACCGCCATTTACTGTTTCGTCGGGATCAGCTAATACGTGCAGGTATGAATAAGTGTCAAATATCAGGCTGGGCTGTTGTAAGGCTTTTAAACGGTAGCTGCTTTCCTTGGGGGTGACGGCAGATAAAGAATCGAAATCGGAAAGCATTATCACCCTGTTTTCATTATTAAACTTAAAATAAAAACTAAAGGAAGCACCCCGGCCACTATCCGCCTTTATTATTCCGTTCCAGCCATTTTCGGCACCGGAAAGTTGTGCCTGGTATCCGTCAAGTGCTTCTTTTATACGTTCGTCCGCAGTTTTATCAAATACCGGGTTATCATCCTTCTTACAGGAAGTAATTATGGCGGTCACAACAAAACACGCTATTAAGATCTTTTTCATTTTTAAATTTTATCCCTTTTGTCTCCGCTATTAAGAAGCTTTGGGTCGTTTAAAATCTATACTTTCTATTACTTAATACAGCAAGGCGTTAATCGCTGTTTTGGTTCTTGCCTGTAAACTATAAAAATCTATATTCCAGGTTTGCTTAAAATAACTTACTACAACAGCCTCTTTTTGTCGTAGCCTTCCCCTGGCGACTGAGGCGGTGGTGCCGTTGGGCGTAGTTCCTGTGTAATTAATGCCGTCTACGTATTGATCAAACCATGCCTTGCCTTCTACCAGCATTAATGAAACCGTTTCAGCCCAATCATCACGGGCCGCTGAGATCGCATACTGTGAAATAAAGCCTTCATTCCTGGCGTCTGCAGCACTAACATTTAACCAGTCAGATGTATAAGCGATGGCACTTGACTGGCTAAATTCGACGGGAATTTTGATATTCTGATCAAGGATATGGGCGTATTCATGATTAATGGTGGCGAAAACCCTTTTTACATTTTCAGTATCACTTAAAACATAACCAGGCATCCCTTTAATGCGAAAATTATTTACATCATACAGGGTAACCTTCCGTCCTCCCTCAGCGGTACCCAATTTTATAGCATTCCTTATAAAAGCAGGACTGCCAACCAGTATAAAAAATTTAGGGCTTATATTTTTAAAAAAGCTAATGCCTGCTTCGGCTACATATGAGTCAATCCATACTTTTTTTATAGCACTCATCATCGGTAACACTTTTTCTTCTTTAGGAGGCACTAAATTTTTATCGAAATCATCCTGTAGTTCGCCCTGGTCCCATTTATATTTAACCGCTATATTGTAGGGTGTAGTTAATGTGTCTAATATCCAGTTGTCAATTGGTCCAGGTACCCAGGTATCACCGCCAAGCCCCGGAATATTATCAACACTCCCCAATGGATCTTCTTTTTTACAAGAAGCCGTGACAATAGTCATTGACAATACAGCGATAATTAGTTTTATTAGTTTCATGTTTAGTTGAGTTATTTTTTATCGTGGATTTTGCGCTAACCCTGAAAGCGATGTTGATGCTGGTAGTTGTAAAACCTTTTTTGGATCATCAGCCGCAAGTGTCGCTAATACCTGAACGGCTCCTGACGGATCAGGCGATGTAGCATGAGTAACCGGCAATTTATATCGAAGTATATCAAACCAGCGCATACCCTCGTGTATAAACTCCGCTCTTTTATAATACAGTATGGCTTGAATCAAACCAGCCTTTATATCAGTAGTGCCAAACGCGGCATTGATTTTAGCCGCGGTAATATTATGGGTAGTGGCAGAATAATTATTAATCCTTGTACTGGCATACACATTTAAATCGGCGATGGCTGCGCTGGTGTTATTGGCATACGTGTAGGCTTCGGCACGGTTAAACAGTACTTCTTCAACTGTAAATAGAGGCACCATAACATAAGGAATACCGATTTCCGCATTCACAGATACTTTTACAAAATATTCATTGATCTTAGGGACTAGTTTATGATCTCCACTGACGGAATATAATAAAAAGGCGAAGTTGCCACCTGTGATAGGATCAGGTCTCGGAAAAATCCGGCTTTGTTTGTCTGCATCAACGCCATAACGACTCGTATAATAATAACGGGACCATACCGATGATGTTTCAACTAAAAGCAGGTTGGCGTTTTCCGTTGCTTTCGCATATATTTTAAATAGCTCGGTTACATCAGTTATATTTTGATAAGATGTATTCCACCCCCTTAGGTTAGCGGCGAAATTATTACCGGGTACAACCAGGTTGGCGTATAATATTACTTTTGCGTAATCTTTTTTATACAGGTAAAACCGGGTAGCAAAGGCGTAAGTAGCAGCTTTATTGAAATGATACTTCGGTACCTTGTACACTTTATCTTCAATTAATGGAATACCATAAAGCAGATCCTGTTCTATCATATCATATACATACTGCACTGTTTTTCTATCATACTGTTTTACAAATACATTTTCAGGTTCGGTAACGTACGGAATACCCGGAGCCGTGGCGGCAGTACTGGCATCATAAAAAGGAGCAAAAAAGTTAACCAGCATAAAATGAGCATAGGCTCTTGCTATCAAAGCTTCGCCTTTTTGTGCATTATAATCATCCGGGTTAGCCGCCTGGCTGATTATTTTCAATGCCTGGTTAGCAGCCGCTATTGCCGTATAACAGGAGTACCAATAAAATTCAGGAGAATCCTGCTGATTTTCCTTGGTATCTATAAAAAAGAAAGGATCATGAATTACATTACCGGCACTGCCGCCGGCGTCGTATCCAATATCGGCGACATTATCGGACATTGTCTCCGCAAACGGCTGATAGTTTCCTTGCGGATAGGCAGTACCTAATAACTGCGATACTTTTTCAGGTGTATTAACTGTAGCCCTGTTGTCAGGTTCCTTCTCAAGGTATTTTTTACAACCTGTACCGGCAATAATCAACAACGACAAGGAGGAATATAAAATAATTTTTTTCATAAGCCCCTCCAACCTCCCCAACGGAGAGGCTATAGGCCGTCTATGTTTGATATATTCATTATCTGCTGGTGTCTTAGAATATTTCATAGTTTAAAATTTATAGGCCTGCTTTAATGGAGAGAGTAAATTGTTTTTGAATAGGCTGGGCTACTCCACCGGTATTAAAAAACTCAGGATCCTGCCCTTTTAATTTTGGATCAGCATAAATTAACCAGGGATTCGCCGAAACCGCGGTGACTGAAAGAGAATTCAATCCAATCTTTTTTAACGTGTTCTGACTTAAATTATAAGTAAGCGACACTGTTTTCAATCTTACGAATCCGCCATCTGCTACCCTTTGTGTTGAATAATTGTAATTGTTATATGGAGAAGCCCCAGTTGCACTTACGAGGTAACGTGCATAAGCATCAAGGACAGACGGAACGTTTGTTGCCAACTCATCCCCGGGCATTACCCACCTGTCTAAAAATTCTTTGGGCATGGCATCAAAGTCGGAATAAGCGGTTCTGAACGCCGGGTATAATCTTATTTTATTACCTGCCTGGTAAGTAATAAAAATATTCAACGAAAAGGCTTTATAGTTAAACGTGTTGGAGAATCCACCGGTGAACTTTGGATCAACAGGGCCTTCAAACACAAGGTTGGAGATAGCTTCATCCTGCAAATAAACATTGGGGCTTATTTCGCCCTTTTCATTGACGAATGTTGGAACCCCGGTAGTATGATCTAAACCATTGTATCGTATGGAGAACAAACTGTTAACAGGATAGCCGACCGTATTACCCCCCTCTGCTTTTACCAGGTCGAAAATAATAGGCTGATTTTTTGCATTGGTTATTTTGGTGGCAGAATAACCAAAAGTAATATTGGTTTTCCATCCCCATGTTTTTTTACGGAATATTTGACCACCTATTAAAACCTCTGCACCATGTGCATCCATATCAGCATAATTAGCGGCTTTTATTGGTTCGCCACCTATTCCTCCTGTTTTAATAAGACTGATCAGGTCGAAGCTTTTTCTTTGATAAACATCTAAACTCATATTCACCCGCCCCTTAAACAAACTGGCATCCAGCCCGATATTAGTCTGGTAATTTTTTTCCCAGGTAAGATCCGAGTTCTCCAAATTGGCGATTTGGATGACGGATTCTCTTTCGAGAGGAAATGTTCTATTAGTAGTAAGACTTCTCAATACAACACCTGAATTAGTAGCCGGACCCAGGCTCGCAGTAAGACCATAGCTTGCCCTCAGTTTCAGCAAATCGATCCACCAAACATCCGCGAGAAATGACTCTTCATCCATGTTCCAGGCGCCTCCAAAACTCCAGGTCGGAAGCCATCTTGCTTCTTTTGAAGAACCTAATTTATTGGAACCATCGTAACGAACCGTACCGTAAAAATTATATTTTTTGTTGTAGGTATATTGTCCATTCAGATAGAAGGCCGCAAAGCGATCGTACTCTTTACCCATTCCATAATAAACGAAATTGGATTCAATCGTTTGTTTAAGGATCCTGTAGTCAACAAACGGAATACCGCCATTGTCATATTGGTATCCGTATCCTGTATTAGAAAAATTCTGCCGGTCAGCTGATTTTATCTGCTGCCCCAGCAATATATTTATCGCATGTTTTTCGTGAAAGGTGTTGGTATAATTCAGGCTGTTCCTCACATCGTAAGAAACTAGTTTATCTTCATTGCGATTATAAAAGCCACCGTAAGGAAGCACCACTACAGGAGGGGCGGAGGGATTATCAGGGTCGGTGTATAAAAACTTATTCCTTTCGGCAATAGTAGCATTTCCATTGGCCCTGTAAGCATTAGCCATATTGGAATTTTCCGTTATCTGGTGTTCTCTTGTAGATCTTACATAACGAAGCGCACCTATAAACTCGTAGCGTAAATGCTTATTGATCTTATACCCTAATTCTCCCTGTAATTTTAAATCAATTACATTGATGTCAAGATAATTGTTTTTCAATTCATCGATTATATTAAAAGGCGCGAAATTTCTTCTGAAATATTCCAGCTTGTTATTTTCATCGTAAGCGGTTAGTGTGCGGCTTGAATTCAAAGCATAGCTAAAGGGATTAATATCAAAATCCCGATCGAACTGTCCGGAAACGGGATTGCTTACGCGGCTTAATGCGCCAGGCGCCCTTTGCTGGCGTACTGAACCTGTTGTCATGAAGCCAGCAGTCAGCTTATCAGAAAAAGTATAGTTATTACGGAAGTTAAGGGTGTATCTTTTTACATTGTCCGCGACGGTCCATCCATTATCATTATAAAAACTAGTGGAAAAAAAACTTTGGGATTTTTCTGTTCCTGATGAAATACTTAACGAATGTTCCTGTACCAATGAATTTTGAAATAACAGATCAAACCAGTCTGTATTAGCCAGTGCGTATTTTTTTAAAAAACCTGCTTTTGCTTCAGTTGTATTTGCTAAAGCAAAATTTCCGTTTGCATCGGGTGTATTAATCAGGTCAAACATCTTCCCATAGACTCCGTAATCAGCCCCGCTAAGAATGTTAGAATTTAATATTCCCTTTCTTTCCAATTCTCCCAAAACAGACATTTGCTGGGCGGAATTCATAATATTATAATCGGGATAACGTGGCTTTAACTGGGTGCTGAAATTGCCGGTATAAGATATATTCAATTTCCCCGTTTTGCCTTTTTTGGTGGTAATCACAACAACTCCATTCATGGCCCGGGCGCCATATAAAGCGGTTGCCGCCGCGTCCTTAAGTATATCAAAAGATTCTATATCATTGGCATTGATGCCAGCAACAGAAGAACCTAAAAGAGTGGTAGGATCTCCGCTGGATAGCTGATCATTTGAAATATTTATGATGTCCTCCAATACGACGCCATCTACTACCCACAATGGTTTATTATCGCCGTTAATGGATGTGGCCCCGCGAACCCTGACTTTGGGAGCACTACCAAACGTGCTTGATACATTCTGAACAGAAACACCGGCAGCCCGTCCTTCGAGCATACGACTGACATCAATAACCCCATCAATTTTTACGTCCTCCGCCTTCAGGGTTACCGCCGCGCCAGTGAATTTCTTTTTATCTATTCTCTGGAAACCTGTTACCACCACATCCTGCAGGTTAGCCACATCCACATTCATTACAACACTAACGGAACTTTGTCCTGCCGCCAATCTTACTTCCTGTGTCTGCAAACCTACATAGCTTAAGATCAATGTAGATCTTGCGGGAATACCATTTAAAACAAACTCGCCGGAAGTATTAGTACTGGTACCGGTTTTAGAGCCTTTTACCTCTACTGACACGCCGGGTAAGGGAATTCCCAGGGAGTCAGTTATCTTGCCCCGTATAGTACCGGTTTGAGCATGTATCACTGTTCCGGAAAGTAGGAACAGCGTGACAAAATTTAAGAGGCGGATTAACTTCTTAAAACTTAGAGCCCTAACATCAGGTTGTCCCAACACTTTATTAGTCATATTTTTTTTTGAAGATTTCTAAAAAATATTTCAGATAACATGCTTAATGAAAATGAAATATAAGGATAATTGTAACTATTCATAAAACTACAAAAGAGTTTAATAATTAAATCAAATTCACAGTAAGGTGTAGGCACTCAAGCTTTACTTTCCTGTGACAATTCAAAACTCATTTCAGCTGTTTAATTAAAACACCTGAATTTTCCCGTAGTGAACAAAATAGTTGTGCTCTAAAGAGGATGGTAGTTGGTCGGAATCTATATACTTTGATTACTCACCATAATATCAAATGAATGAGAAGATTAATAAGAAAAACGCTGCATGAAAGGCTGTGTTTTTTGCAATAAAGTGCCAGTAGATTTTTAACTGGCTTAACCCTAAAGTATTACTCTCCGCAGGAAATTTATTTTTTCTTTCCTTTTATCAAATTGATTAGCAAAGCCGGTAATAAAACAAGATTGGTAAATGTGGCAGTGATCAGGGTCAGCGAGGTGAGCCATCCAAGTGCTTGTGTGCCTCCAAATCCACTAAAGCTGAATATGATAAATCCTGCTATCAGTACTAATGAAGTATAGATAATACTGATACCTGTACTGTGAATAGTTTCTATAACCGTGTTTCGGATATCGTATTGTTGCTGGGGTAATTCCTGCTTGTAATTAACGAGGAAACGGATGGTAATATCAATGGCAATTCCCAATGCGACACTAAAGACTAAAACAGTGGATGGTTTTAAAGGAATTCCAGCCCATCCCATGACGCCGGCTGTTATCACAAGGGGAATTAGATTAGGGATCAAAGAACACAACAGTATCCTGGCTGATTTGAAGAGATACAGCATACACAGGGAGATGAGCAGGAAAGCCCATAAAATACTTTCTTTTAATCCGTTGATGATAAAGCTGGTTCCTTCGAGGAAAGTGATGCTCGTACCTGTAAGCTTTACAGTGTATTTTTTATTGGAGAATAATTGGTTCGTCTTTTTAGTAATGGTATCGAGGATTTCCGGAAGACGAACATTGCCCACATCTTCCATATTAATACTAATACGTGCTTCCTGCCGGCTGCTATCCATAAATGAGGACACAAGCTTCGAAAAAGAATTGGCAGTTCCGCTTGTGTCTTTTTTGAATTTTAGATATTCTACCATCGCCGGTAAATCAAACTGGCTGGGCATCGAATAATTTCCGCTGTCCCCTTCAAAAAAAGCCTGCTTGGCAAACTTCAGCCCCTCTATTATGCTTAATGGACGTGCCATGCCTGGTATGGCCGACACGGAATGAGATAACGAATCGATCTTATTGAGTCCATCCAAATCCCGTATAATCCCGGCCTTGCTATTGGTGCTAACCAGGATTTCCAAAGGCATTACCCCTTTAAAATTCTTTTCAAAAAACTTAAGATCAGTATATATCTTATCAGTCTTAGGCAAATCATCTACTATATAACCTACACTTTTTAACCTGAAAATGCCCGCGATAGAAAATACAAGTATGACAAATGTGACACCATAGATCAGTTTGCGATGGTTGAGGCACCAGCTTTCCAGACGGTCGAGCCAGCGATTAAGTCTGGGGTTATGTAAGTATTTTGTGTGTCTTGATTTTGGCGCCGGTAAAAAGCTAAGTACAACAGGGATGAGAATAAGCGATATAAAAAACAATACCATGATATTGATACCCGCCACCACTCCGAACTCCCGCAGTATTTGACTTTTGGTCAATGCAAACACGGCAAATCCAATGGCTGCCGCGAGATTGCAAAACAGGGTAACTATACCCATACGACCCACCATGGTTACTAATGCTTCTTTGGGATTGCCGGTTTCATTGTAAGTAGTATGATACTTATTAAGAAAGTAAATACAATTAGGAATACCAATTACAACAATCAATGGTGGTATCAGCGCTGTCAGCAAAGTGATCTTATAACTAAAAAGGTGCATAGTGCCCATACTCCAAACAACCCCCATGATAACCACACCCAATGACAGAAGCATAGAACCAACCGAACGAAAGAACAATAAGAGGATTAATGCAGACAGAACCACACTCGCTAATAGAAACCATTTCATTTCGTCAGCTATCCTGGTAGAAAGCTCTGTGCGAATCAGCGGGAGACCGCTGAGGTAAACTTCCTGGTTATTTTTTTTGCCAAATGCTTCCGCCAGTTTTTTTATATTATCAACCACGACGTTTCTTTTTTTCGAATTCATCACGGTTTTATCAACACTTACGCCCATCAACCAGGCGCTCGTCTGCGGGTTGTATAATAATCCCTGGTAAAAAGGAAGACTCAGAAAAATATTTTTACTGCTGTCAATTTCAGCCTGGCTAAGTGTTTTTTCCGAAAAGATATTGGTTGCATTTAATTTTTCCGTGGTCGAATCTTTTACAAGATTAACGGCGGAAGGAACTGAAATAACATCGGTAACTCCGTTTACCTTTTTTAATTGACGGTGCAAACCGGCATATTCGTTAAATAATTTTTCGTTGAACAGGTCAGTAGTTTGAATGCCGATCACCAGCAGGTTACCATCCTGACCGTATTTTTGTTTGAATGCCTGGTATGTTTGATTGGCCGGGTGATTGGCAGGTATAGCCCTTGTAAATTCATAACTCAATTCAACTTTGGAGGCCTGGTAACCCATCAGTGCGGTGGCCGTAAAAAGAACAATCAGAAGAGGGATACGGTTTGCAAGGATAAATTGTCCGGTTTTTCTCCACATAGTATTTTATTTTACCAGCATTTTGTTTAAAGGGTCAGGATATTTGGTCAAGCGATGCAAAGAAACATAAAAAAGACAACTATTACTATAGACCTGCGCACTTTGAATTGACTTATATAGCGTAATGTTCTCATCCGTTTGCAATATTTTTGAAAAGTGAGAACTTTTTGCCTGACCTTATTATTGCTCCGTTTTACTTACCTCTCAGCACAACAGCCGCTTCCTCCTGTCGGGCTTTGGCGTGATCATCTACCTTATCATAGCACCATTGACCTTGTGGAAGGTAATGGTAAGATATATTGTGCCACTCCATATAGTTTATTCAGTGTCTCTACCAGCGACAGAAGTATCGAGCGGATGAGCAGGGTCACAGGACTTAGTGAAACCGGTATTAGTGCTATTCAGTTTGACAAGACCAATGAAAAACTTGTTATCGCTTACACCAACAGCAATATTGATATCGTCTACAGAAATGATATTATTAATGTGCCGGATTTAAAGCGGGATAATGTTAGTGGCGATAAGACTATTTATAACATTTATTCCCTGGGAAATAATTATTACCTGTCAACGGGACTGGGAGTAGTGGTAATAGATGGTGAACGATATGAAATAAAAGAATCATGGCTGATCGGAGATGGCGGTAACAAGGTAAAAGTAAACGGTCTTGTCAATGACAATACTTTTTTTTATGCAGCAACAGAAGAAGGATTGAAAAAAGCACCGGCAAGCGTTTCCAATCTGGCTGACTATAATAACTGGCAATTAATCAGTGGAACCAACGGATTGTCTGCAGGTAATTGTCAGAATGTACTAACGCTGAAAAGCAAAGTAATAATTCAAAAAAGTGATTCTTTATTTGTGCAGGAGGGTACGAATTGGCTCTTATTATACCAGGATGGATGGCCCATCGTTAGTATGACCGCATCGGACAATACGATCAGTTTATGTCAGCAAAAAGCAAGCGGAGAAAGTAAAGTAACGGTTTTGAGTATGGATGGTATTGTTATTAACACATTTCAACAACCTTCCATAATATTATTTCCGCGTAAGGCGATAGTTGCAGGATCAAATACATGGATAGCCGATCAGTCGGGCGGACTTTTGCAATTCAATGCTACTTCTATCGAACAGTATCAGCCTGATTCTCCCGCAGGAATCGCCACCGGTGATATTGCTGTTTATAACCGGGTATTTTATGCAACAGCCGGAACAGTTGATCAGTCATGGAATGCTCTGCACAATTCGAATGGTATTTATATTTTCAAAGAAGGAAGCTGGACAAACATTAATCGCAATAATCATCCGCCCCTGGATACTTTGTTGGATTATATCAGTATGGCTATCGATCCAAAAGATGAAGCCATCTGGGCAGGTTCGTACGGTGGTGGATTAGTACATGTAAAAACGGATCAGTCTGTTGAAATATATAAACAAAATTTATTGAGCCACACTATTGCTGATCGGTTCAGTTACCGCGTATCTGGTCTTGCCTTTGACAGGGATAATAATTTATGGATTTCAAACTATGGGGCCACCCAACCATTGGTCGTAAAAAAAAATGATGGTACCATAGCCAGATTTTCCATTCCTTTTTTTTTACCGGAAAATTCCCTGGCCCAGGTTCTTATTGATGATAGCAATTATAAATGGATAGTAGCCGCGAAAGGCGGAGGTTTGATCTGTTTTGATCATGGTGCCGCTATTGAAAATACAGGCGATGATAGGTGGAAGATTTTAAAAGCAGGAGCAGGGAATGGAAATTTGCCAAATGATAATGTATTATGTGTTGCAAAGGATAGAAATAATTTTATATGGGTGGGTACATCAAATGGTATCGGAGTTATTCAATGTCCGCAGGAAACATTTAGCGGTCAGGGTTGTGAAGCTGTATGGCCCATTGTACAGCAGGGAAATTTTGCCGGTTATTTATTTAAAGGAGAAAAAGTAAACAGTATTGCTGTGGATGGAGCTGACAGAAAATGGGTAGCCACTAAGAATGCAGTTTGGCTGGTTAGCGCCACGGGTGAAAAGGTTATTTACCAGTTTACCGAAGAGAACAGCCCGTTGTTGAGTAATGATGTGAGAAAAGTTGCGATAGATGGAAGAAGTGGTGAAGTATATTTTGCCACCGATAAAGGAATTTGTTCTTTTCGAAGTACAGCAACGGAAGGAGGGCAAACAAATGAGAATGTATTGGCATTCCCCAACCCGGTTCCACCGGGATATAACGGTACTATCGGAATACGTGGCTTAGTCGCGAATGCCATCGTGAAAATTACAGAGCTTAATGGAAGGTTAGTATATCAAACAAGAGCATCGGGTGGCCAGGCAACCTGGGATGGCAGAGATTATAAAGGAAGAAAAATTTCCACGGGTATATATTTGGTGTTGGTTAGTAATGATGAACGGACAGAGAAAACGGTCGCTAAAATTGTTTTTATCAATAAGTAAACTTGTCAGACAAACTGCATCATACAAAAGGGATCGTTCTTCGTACGGTAAAGTATGGGGAGACTAGTGTGATCGTAACGATTTTTACAGAAGTGTTAGGAGTTCAGTCGTATCTCGTTAATGGAGTAAGAGCGTCAACTAAAAAGGGAAGCGGAAAAGCGAATTTATTTCAACCTTCCGCCATACTGGAAATGGTGGTGTATCATAATGAACTAAAGCAATTGCAGCGTATCAAAGAATTCAGGTGGGGTAGTTTATACCAGCAAATTCTATCTGATGTTAAAAAAAACGCTGTAGCCCTGTTTATGGTAGAGCTGCTGACCAAATGCCTGAAGCAACCTGAAGCCAATGCGGAGCTTTTTCATTTTGTTGAAGATGCTTTTTTACATTTGGATAGAGCCCCTGATGCGGTTGCGGCAAACTTTCCGCTATTCTTTGCTTTGCACCTGCCGGTATTTTTCGGTTTCAGGATTAATGATAATGATTCGGAGACCCGCCCTTTTCTTGATCTGCAGGAAGGTGATTTTGTACAGGAGCAACCACGGCATCCTCATTTCCTGGAAGATAAACAGGCTTTTATTACTTCGCAATTGTTGAAAGTACAGCAACCCGAAGAGCTAAAAGATATAAAACTGAATCACGAGTTTCGGCGCAATCTTTTATTTACTTACGAAGTTTATTATAAGTTGCACGTACAGGATTTTGGAAACATGAGAACTTTGCCTGTATTGAGGGAGATTTTAAGTTGATTAAAATTTATTGATTAAATTTGAAGGAGTATGAAAGGCATAATTACAATACCTAAGGTTCCTACTAATGCGGTGGATGTATTTCGTCTTTTGCCGGAGGGTACAAGGGCAGAAGTGTTAAACAATGTTTTATATATGTCACCTTCTCCTTTTTTTGAACACCAGCAACTTATTGTCTTAATGGTATTGCAATTGGGAAACCACATAAAGGGCAATAAGCTTGGAGAATTAATTGCTGCACCCTTTGACGTTTATCTCGAAGAACAAATGTCTGCTGTACAGCCGGATGTTCTTTTTATCAGTAATAAAAATAAAAAGATATTAAAAGATGATGGCTATGCTCACGGAGCTCCTGACCTTATTATAGAAATTCTTTCAAAGGATGAGGACCGTGACCGGAAAATGAAAAAAGATATTTATGAAAAGGCAGGAGTAAAAGAGTATTTTATTATTGATCCCAAGACAAAAATGACAGAAGCCTATTTCTTAAAAGGGAAAAAATATGAGCAGAAGTACAGGCAGGAAAAGTACTTTCATTCTCCTTTATTAAACCTTGAATTTTCTTTTTAACCGACCGTAGACTCCTTATTTATCTATTTTCCTCAATCTTAAAAAAGTGATGATCTGGTCTATTTGATCACTGCTCATTTTTTTGGCGACAGCGTGGTTCCTGGGATCAATACCTATTAAAGCTGCTGCGTGATAGCTGTCAATTTGTTTTTGTGTAAAATTCGGAACACCATCCTTCCCTTTAGTGAAAATGCCATGGCAGCCACTGCAATGAAGCTTGTAAAGAATTTTACCTTTTTCACATTTTTCAATAAATAGTTCCCTGTTCTCTTTTGTTACATGACTGGGTATTTCGTATTCAGTTTTTTTCTGTGAAACACATTGATAAAATAGAATGGCACACAAAAAGAGTACTAATATGGTAAGGATAGGTTTCATCTTTTTTAATATTCTCCGCCAACTTTACGATTGTTCAACTCTTTATTGGAAGAAATGGGTAAAGCAGGTGGCGGCGGTTCAAAAATAATATTTTCATCCAAGGAATGTATAAAGGCGATCAGGTTGATTTTCTCATCTTTGGTTAGTTTTAATGAATCAGTAGAAAGCGTTTGGTTATCAACTTTCAATTTTTTCCCCACTCCGCCACCAGCATCATAAAGGTCAACGACTTGTTCCAGCGTTTGAAATACACCATTATGCATATATGGTTTTGTGTAACCTGCATTCCTCACAGTTCCCGTTCGGAATGCATTCATCATTTCTTTGGCAGGATTTACGGCATATCTTCCTTTGTCGGGGCTTAATTTTTTATAGCTGCTATCTTCCGGTACCCCAATTACTTCAAACTCTGATCCGACATAAGGAGGTTTAACCCCATTAAACTGGGGAAGGAAATGGCAAGTGCCGCATTGCGCTTTACTCATAAAAATATTGAACCCATTTTTTTCAGCCAGGTTCAGGCTGCTTTTATTATTCATGGCATTATCAAACGGCGAATAATAGTTGCTGAAGTCAGCGTAGTAGTAAGTAATGGCGGAGACAATGTGGGTTAACGAAATAGCTTTTTCTTCTGGTGTGTATTGGGCGAATTTTTTAAAGGCGTCCTTGTATTCTTTACAACTTAATACTTTTTTGATCAACTCATTCTCATGGCTGTTCATTTCAACCGGGTTCTGTATCACGTCTTTTGCCTGGCCCTGCAGGGAAATATGTTTTCCATCATACATCACAAGGTGATTAAAAACAGAGTTTAATAAGGTAGGAGTATTGCGGGACAGATGTTGCTGATCATCAAATTGAAAGGCTGTTACCAATGTTGTGTCGGTAAAATATTCAGTTGGCTTATGACAGGAGGCGCAGCTGCGTTTGTTGTTGCCCGAAAGTATAGGGTCATAGAAAAGCAGCTTTCCTATTTTTTTTATTTCCGCCAGTACGTTTTCATCATCTACCAGAGAAAATATTCCTTTTGTATTCTGAGGACTGTACAATGCTTTGTCAAAAATGGAATAAGCGTTGTTTTCTAATGAAAAATCCATCAGGCTGATCGTCCTTACGCCATAAGAATTAATGAACTGCTGATTTAACCGGAATAGAGGATTGACGAAATCTTTTATAAAACTGAAATGATCGAACAAAGAAAAATCAGGTAATTGATTATTTACAAACGCCATGAACTTGTCATACAGATCAAGATATTCTTTTGATAAAGCTGTTTGGGGAAAAGTACCATCAAAATCTTCATAGATCTTTTTGACGGATGATAACATCAACCGAAGCTCAGGAATAATATTACTTGTATCGGGACATTCAAATCCGGTTGTATAAATGGTAGCGAGGTTTAGCAGGTAAAGCCTGTTAGCTAAAAAGAAATGATGATAAGTATCTAATTGGGTAGTTATTGAATCAGCTTCAAATGCCTGCAATGCCACAACCGAAGTATCAATCAAAGCGAGAAGAGAATCTTTTTGAACGGTTTCTTCTTCCAGTGCTAATTCGGCTAATGTTATCCCGCCTCCTTGTCTGCGGTAAGGCGGCTCGTACTTTTCAAATACTTCTGTTTCCCATTCAACCGGCAGGGGGCCGTTGATTTTTTTATAGGCAAGCGGTTCAAAATATCGCAGCCAGAAGTCAATGGCTTTGAGTTTGCTACGGCTGGTCTTTATTTTCTCCTTTATTTTCTCCTTATCGTTTTGGTTAGAAAGATCGGCCTGTTTGATAACCTTGCGTAAGTCGTTTTGCTGTTGCTTGAATTCATTCAGCGCACTCTCATACAGGCTTTTGTATTCCTTTTTTTGCCTCAGGCTGAAGGATAAGCAAAAAACGGTAGCAGAAAAAATCAGTATGACCAGGAAAAATTTCATCCGAAATGGTAGCTTTGAAAGGGTGGAAAGTTTTTGCTAAAACACATTTTTCAATTCACTATTGTGCCGGGGTTGACCTTTTTATTTCACCGTATTTATAAAAGTCGCCTGGAACCCGAAAAACTTGCTTCAGACAACACTACGCCCGGCTTTTTTCCTTTTTCAAAACTACCTAATATGTTATCCAGTTGCAAGGCTTTGGCTCCATTAATCGTGGCCCAGCCCAGCAATTGCTCAGTTTTAACAGAAGGAAAATTCTCCCGGATGGCCCGCATTTCTGCTGCAATGCTGAGTTGATGGTTGGAAGCAAGACTGTCAGTTCCCAAAACAATGGCCAGCTCATTCTGGATAAACAGATCGACTTCAGGTAGTTTGCCGCCGATGTACAGATTGGCATTGGGACATAAACACCAATAAATTCTACGATTGTTGACTATTTGACGACTATAGGACAGGTCCTCCACAGAGGTATGAACATTATGGACCAGAATCAGTTGCTGGTTAGGCAAAAATTTTGATAAATAGGTTTGCAGACTGGTCTTACCGGAAGAATGGAAAAAAGAAGCATCCATACCCATGGCCTGGTAAAAATCCAGGAACTCTCCCCGTTTGTACAAAAACAATTCATTTTCTCCTTCGGTTTCCTGGTTGTGAATAGTCATTAGCTGGTTGCCGGGAAAATGGATGACCTTTTCCCATAATTCTTCCGAAACAGAATAGGGCGCATGGGGAACTATTGAGTTAGATGATGCCGGAGTGGGATAAATTTTCGCATATTCATTAAAAAAATCAAGCGACCTGTTAAATCGCTGCTCAGCAAGTTGAGGCAGAAAGCCACTGGCTTCAATAAAATTATGATACAAGATCCTTCTTTTCGTCTTTTGCGGAATGGTTAAATTGTTATTGCAAATATCTCCAACCGCCACAATACCTCCGCCGAGCATTTCCGTTTCGGCTTTTTCTATTTTCTGTAAAATTTCTGTTTCAGCGAAGTGACGATCTTTTATTACCTGGGTTACGAATTTTGTCAATCCTGTTCTTTCAGCAATATAACCTTTCATATGGCTCAGCTCCAGGTGGCAATGACAATTAACAAAGCCGGGCGAAAGTATCCCATTAAGCCGCTGTACATCATCTCCAGCTTCACTGACAGGAATTATATCTTCAACAACACCGTCTTTCGTCGTAATCAAAACATGCTGATTATCCAGTAACCTGTACCCATCAAACAACTGATCTGCGCTGAACTTGTGAAATGCCATGCTGTATTTCTTTAACTTTGCCGACCCGATTTGAAGCGCCGGGTAAAACAGGCTTCAAAGTTCGTATTTCGTATTAAGTATTTCATTTTATGTTAGACAGATTAGAAGCGATAAAAGGAAGATTTGACCAGTTAGGCGTCGCATTGACCAACCCGGAGATTGTGAGCAATAATAAAAAATTTGCTGAAACAAGTAAGGAATACCGCAGCCTGGAAAAAATCGTAAATGCTTATAATGATTATAAAAAGATATTGGATGATATAGATTTTTATAAAGAAGCGATAAATGGTGATGATGAAGAAATGAGAGAGTTAGCCAAAACGGAGGCTCCGGAGTTGGAAGGAAAAAAAGAAGAAGCGGAAGCTCATATCCGCCAGCTGCTGATACCCAAGGATCCCCAGGATGAAAAAAATGCTATCCTCGAAATACGTGCTGGTACGGGTGGTGATGAAGCCAGTTTATTTGCCGGTGATTTGCTGAGAATGTATATCCGGTATTGTGAAAGAAGGGGCCTTAAAACGGCTATATTAAGCGAAAGTGAAGGCACGGTTGGGGGATATAAAGAAGTGCAACTGGAAGTCACAGGTGACGATGTGTATGGAATCCTGAAATTTGAAAGTGGGGTACACCGGGTACAAAGAGTACCTGATACAGAAACAAGCGGAAGAGTACATACTTCCGCCGCTACTGTGGCAGTGATGCCGGAAGCCGAAGAAGTGGATTTTGAATTAAATCCGGCGGATGTAAAAATGGAAACCGCCCGAAGTGGTGGAGCCGGTGGCCAGAATGTAAATAAAGTAGAAACTAAAGTATTGCTAACGCATATACCCACCGGTACCGTTGTCGTTTGCCAAACCGAACGATCACAGTTGGGTAACAGGGAGAAAGCCATGCAGATGCTGCGTACCAAATTATACGAGGAGCAGGTAAGGAAACAGGAAGAGGAAATTTCAAGGCATAGAAAAAGCCTGGTAAGTACCGGTGACCGTAGCGCCAAGATCAGGACCTATAATTTTCCTCAGGGACGTGTTACCGATCATCGTATTGGCTTGACTGTATACAACCTGGATGATGTATTGAATGGTAATATCCAGGAATTTATCGACGCATTGCAGTTTGCGGAGAATTCTGAAAAAATGACAAACCAGGTGTAGATTATATTTTTAGATGTTTACTCATATGGTTTAAAAATCAAGTAACTTCCTTATCTAAAAACTAACGGTATGCTTGAACAAATCTCAGAACTCGTAAAACAATACGGTAAGGAAGCGGTCATTGATAACCCGGATATCCCCAATGAAAATAATAATGCAGTTCTTGCAGAAGCTACCAACACCATTACAGGAGGTATGCAAAACATGCTGGCAGGCGGAGGTCTCCAGGATATTATTTCCATGTTTACCGGCGGTGGCGGAAATAACCAGGGAAATCAAACAAGTGGCGGCATCGGCGGGTTGATAAAAAACCCGATGGTGTCAATGATGATTGGCCACCTTGTAAGTAAACTGGTGGGAAAGTTTAATATGAACCCCGGACAAGCCAGCCAGGTAGCGAACAATCTTATTCCAAATGTATTAAATGGGTTGGTAACAAGAACTACCAGCACCGATCCTTCCGATGCAGGATTTGATCTTAATAGTCTTATCGGTTCGCTAACAGGTGGCAATGCGGCCACAGCCAATTCCGGCGGCGGGTTTAACTTCCAGGATTTAATAGGGAAGTTTACCGGCGGCGGTAATGGTGGAAATGGTAATGGAGGTGGCGGATTTGACTTGCAGGATATCATCAGCCAGGTTACGCGTGGAGCGCAGCAAACCCAGGAGCAACAGGCAAAAGGAGGCGGAGGAATTGCAGACCTGATCAAAGGCTTTTTCAATTAGCAACTGCAAAATCAGAAAGAGGAAAACAATAAATCGAAAGGTCATTTTATTCCATTTTAGCAATTTTTTTTGGATAGGCGAACAAGTTTTTAATATCTGCTGACGTCAAAAGAATGTGTTTGGTCTGATTTCTGCTTAATTGAGTATTGTAGTCAGGCAAAATGCCAGAGTTCTTTAAAAAATTTATTGTTGTAAGGGTTATCATGTAGTGACAGCTAATCAGGAAAAAAATCCACAAATTGATAATTAAATGAATTGATTTGGGGTAAAAAAACAACCTATTGCTTTTACACTTTCGTTAACAGCATGGATTACACAAATGGCAGTAAATTTGCGTTATAGATTAAATAGAATAATAAAAGTTATTGCAAGTATATAAGCAGACAATTTTCTCATAAGCAGTTAGTTTTGGTTGCGACCCCTGTTTCTACAGGGGTCTAT
>JBDTUH010000005.1:0-361312 GCA_040007815.1 Chitinophagaceae bacterium | reverse complement strand
CGCTCATACCACTGCCGATCACGATCGCATCGAATGTATTTTTGTTATCTCCCATCGCTTTAAAATATTATTCTTATTCAGTATTTGGTTTTATCAATCAACTTCTTCGAAAAGCAAGGCTTGTGTGCTGGCAAGTCCTCCTTCGGAGAATTCAGGAGACTGGCACGCATCCTTTAAAATTTGACCCCGGCACCATATTATATTTTCTTATCCCTGTCATGTATTCTTTAGAAGAGGTAAAACTTTGTACCGTGTAGCGTTTTACTGTTCCGTAAAACTTAACCACCTCCTCCGGTATATCTTTTTTGCTTTCGATAGCTGACAGTAATGATTTTTTTTGTTCAGCAGTATAGCCAGTAAATAACTGGCCAAATTTATCATGGCTTAGTTTATCAAACGCTTTGAGTCCTTCAGTAAATTGCTTTTGATCCTCAGGACTCGTGCAGTCATCCACCATTGTCAATACAAATTCATGCGCTTTTAAATCATTCGCACCAATAAAATCTTTTGTTTCAGGAATAATAGTCTCGGTAAGCTCCGCCAGCATTTTTTCCTGCGAACCGGTCAGTGAAATATTCTTTAAAGGAATTGCACTCTTATCTTCATTCATACAGGAAGGCAATAAAGCAGCTCCTGCTGAAATAATTATGACATTTCGTATAGCGGCTCTTCTGTTCATTTAAATACGATTAACTTAATGATTGAATATACCATAAACGGATCGGGTAAGTATTTTTTGCTAATAAAGTGAGGCAACAGGATAAAAAAGTACCAGCTTTAAAATTTCAGCTTCGATAGATAATCCATATTTTCTTTCATGCTTTCAAAAGGACCGTTTGTATATTCTTCCTGCTCCACAAAAAAATATTTCATGCCGGACTGCTTACCATGTTTCAGCATCTGCACAATATTCAGGCCTCCTTTTCCAAATTCAGTACTGTGCTTTTTCGCCAGGTCCATATCCTTTAAATGCCAGAGGGGAAAACGTCCTTTAAAATTACTGAAGTAATCCAATGGATTTTTACCGGCGACAATCACCCAGCCAAGATCCAGTTCCATGTGAACAAGAGATGGATCCGTATTTTTTAATAACACATCATACAATATCTCTCCCTTATCACTTTCAAATTCGTACTCGTGATTATGATAACCGAATTTGAGATTCAATTTTTTACAGTCCTCTCCCGCTTTATTGAAAGCTTCAGCCACTTTTTTATAATTATCCGCTGTTTGGCCGTTGGTAGGCATGGTGGAACATATTACGTATTCCTGTCCTGCTTCCGCGGCTTCATTCATCGTTTGCTGCCACTTATCATCAAGATGTACATGCCCGCTGCGAAGAGTCATTCCCAAATCTGTACAAACCTGCCTCATCTCTTTAGGCGCCAACCCATAATAGTGTCCTTTTTCACTTTTTGCTGATTCAATTTGTTTAATACCCAGTGCGGCTATCCGCTGCAACGTGCCCCTGGCATCAGCCTGCATCTCTTTGCGAAAAGTATATAACTGAACGCCTGTATTTTTTACTTTTTTAGGCGAATCAAGAAATGAAGGCAATAGTATGGAACCAATAGTGAAAGCTCCGGCATCTGATAAAAAATCACGGCGTGTTTGCATAAAAAATAATCATTGATGTGTAGGAAAGAAATAACTTGTTAATTCTGTTATCCGTTTTTTAAAACAGTTTCGATCTCGCTTAATTCTCCTGAATTAAAATCCAGGTTCTCCAAACAAGCCAGGTTATCATCCAACTGTGCTACCGAACTGGCGCCAATTAATACGGTCGTAATGCGCTTATCTTTCAGCAGCCATGCCAGTGCCATTTGTGCCAAAGATTGACTACGCCGTTTTGCTATGTTATTCAATTGGCCGATCTGCTGCAGTCTTTCTCCTGTTATTTCAGCGACTTTTAAAAACCCGTGAGACTTGGCGGCTCTCGAATCTTCCGGTATGCCCTTCAAATATTTATTGGTTAATAGGCCCTGCGCCAATGGAGAAAAAGGAATACAACCTACTCCTGATTCTTCCAATACATCCAACAAACTATGCTGGCCCGGCTTAGATGGTTCTTCCACCCATCTTTCAAACATAGAATATTTTGGCTGATGAATTAAACAGGGTGTTCCCAATCGCTTAAGAATTTCAATAGCTTTTTTTGCTTCAGGCCCTTTATAGTTAGATATGCCAGCATACAAAGCTTTCCCACTTTTTACCGCTGCATCCAACGCCATCATTGTTTCTTCTAATGGCGTGTCCGGATCAGGCCGGTGAGAATAGAATATATCTACATATTCCAATTGCATGCGTTTGAGACTCTGATCCAAACTTGACAATAAATATTTTCGGGAGCCCCATTCGCCATAAGGACCGGGCCACATCAAATACCCCGCTTTGGTAGAAATAATTAATTCGTCACGAAGATTGCCGGTGAAATCCTGTTTCAGAATTTTACCAAAATTTTCTTCCGCAGTGCCCGGAGCAGGGCCATAATTATTAGCGAGATCAAAATGGGTGATGCCACGGTCAAATGCATGCCGGATAATACTACGCCCGTTTTCAAAATCATCTACTGATCCGAAGTTGTGCCAAAGCCCCAGTGAAATAGCGGGCAATAATACGCCGCTCTTGCCACAACGCTTATATAGCATTTTACTGTACCTGTCTTCCGAAGGAGTATAATTCATTTCTTTTTTTTCCTAAGTTCCGTTGATTTGATGTATAAGCCAAGAATTTTACTGTTTCTCACCATTTCATTCTGTTCCTGATAAAACCAGTCAGCTCATTCGCTATTAGTTGGTGCTCTGCCAGGTCAGGATGACTATCGCAACCGTTATGATACTGTTTGGAAAAAAAATAACTGGTTACTTTTTTATCACCACTTTTATTCATCTTTTTTACAACGGCCGTCAATGTCTTTTTCATAAAAACGGCCAAAAAAGCATCTGCCATCGGGCTGGTTAAACAAATAATAATTGCTTTTGGATAATAGCTCCTGAGTTGTTTGATGAAAGAAATATAATTATTACAAAAAATAGCTGAGTCCTGCATGCCGTCATTCTGCCCCAGGCAGATAGTCACCACGCCAGGCTGGTATTTATTAAAATCCCAGGCAATGGTATCATTGCGCATACTTATCTTATCAAACACCGGTGGCATGATGATATTCATATTGCAACAGCTATGCATGAGGCCAATACCGGAGACAGATGATAAATGATACTGCGCATTCAATGTCCGTGCGGTAACGGCTCCATAACTGAGGTAAGCATTATGCTGATCCTCCCATACGCCCTTGCCACAGGGAATCACTGACAGATCACTTCCTGTACCACAGGTGATGGAATTTCCTATGAATTCAATCTTGCGAATTGGTTTAGCGGCAGGTTTTATCAATTGTTTACAACGGATACCAACGAGTTCGAGATAACCGATATTAGCTTCTGTGTTTTTACAAACAACTAAAGTATGTTCACCGGCTGATAGATTTTCCGCCACTCTTATTGTATCTCTATTTGCTTTTGTCTGAAGACGAACAGCTCTGCCATCCACCACCACTTCAAGATAATTATGATTTTTACCCCATAACACTTCATCGTTTAAAATAACATCGCAATAAGGTCCGGTAAATTTTGTGCTTATATAAACTCCGGGCTGCCAGAAGCGGGGAAGTTTTAGATCATTGAAATCAATTCTTCCGGTGTATTGGATGTAAGGATGATTAGCAGCAAAAAAGGAAAGTGATTTTTGCTGTGCATAGATCGATTGAAAAAAACAAGTTGTAAAAACGGTCAATAATAGCGGTAGATATACAATTGTATGCTCAGATTTTTTAAAACCAGATGTCAGCACACAGCCTGTCCCGCCAAAGCGGGAGACGACACTGATGGGACGGATACTAACGGGTTTTTTATTCCGCTTCGTGGAATAAAAATGGGACAATCCTTTACTTTTTAAAGTCATTCTATTGGTAAGATCTATCATTTACTTGTAAGTAAACTTTGCTTTCTTGTTTCCGATCATTACTTCAAACTCTCCGGGTTCTGTCACCGTTTTTAATTGTGCATTGACAAATGCCAGGTCATTTTTATCAATGATGAATGTCACCGTTTTAGTTTCACCCGCCTTCAAATTAATTTTTTGAAAAGCCCTTAAGCGTTTCATGGAGGGAGTAATGCTGGCGTATAGATCCCGGGTGTATAATTCAACGGCATGTTTACCATCACGGCTGCCGGTATTTTTTACTGTAAGACTTACTGTAAGTTTCCCGGTAGCTGTCAGTGTACTGCTGCTTAATTGCAGATCGCCATATTCAAAACTGGTATAGCTCAGACCATGACCAAATGCAAAAAGCGGATCATAGCCGGTATTGATATTGTCATTAAATACTTCTCTTACTTCTTCAGAAGGCTTCCTGTCGTACAATACTATCTCGCCCATGCTCCTTGGATAACTAAATGGCAGTAATCCATCAGGATTGTAGTCACCGAATAACACATCAGCAACAGCTTCAGCGGTTTTTTTCCCGCTCCAATAGGCCATCAGTATTCCTTTCATCGATGGTTCGATGCTGGTAATGAAACGGGGTCTTCCTTCCGTCAACACTAGTATCACTGGTTTGCCTGTAGCGGCAGCGGCTTTAGCTAGTGCAATTTGATTATCAGGTAAAGTCAGTTCACGGGTGTTACCAGGGCTTTCCGCATAAGCCTCTTCACCAAGACATAAGATGATGGCATCAACATTCGCTGCCGCGGCAGTAAGTTTCTCTGCATCGTAGTTCATGGTGTTGTCAAATCCTTTCCCTGTAGTAGTTGATACGTTGGCAGCTCCCAATTTATCGGTAACGGTTTGAAAAATACTTTTACTGTCAGCGGGATACCACTGTTCTTCTTTTCCCTGCCAGGTATAACTCCAGCAACCATTCAAGGCACTGATGCTTTGAGCGGAAGGGCCGGCCACCAATACTTTCGCATTTTTAGAGAGAGGTAATACATTCTCCTGGTTCTTTAATAATGTCATAGCCTCATGTGCCGCATCCAATGCCAGTGTTTGATAAGATGGTTTCCCAAAATTATTTTTTGCCGCGGCTTCCGGGTAGGGGTTGTCAAACAAACCGACTTTATACTTCAACATTAAAATTCTTCTTACTGCGTCATCAATACGGCTCATGGGCACTTCACCTTTTTTAACCGCTTCCAGCAGGAGATCATAAAAAGAAAAATCTCCCGGCACCATGCTCATATCGATACCCGCATTGATCGCCATCGCTACCGCCTGTCTTGGACTGTTTGCTACATTATGCCGGGTATGCAAACGGATAATATCCTCCCAATCCGTCACAATCATTCCCTGGAAACCTAATTCCTTTCTCAAAACAGTTGTCAATAAATATTTACTGGCATGAACCGGTTCTCCATTTATTTCGCCGGAGTTGATCATGATGGTTGATGCGCCTGCTTTGACCGCCGCGGCGAATTGCGGTAAATAATATTCACGCAATTCTATTTCAGGAATATAGGCCGGTGTTCTGTCTTTGCCTGTCCTTGCTGCGGAATAACCGAGATAATGCTTCATGCAACTTGCCACAGCTGTTATGTTTTTCAATCCATCTTCTTCATAAGCTTTCACAGCAGCGCTGCCCATCGTTTTGCCTATATACACATCTTCACCAAATGTTTCAGGAAATCTTGACCACAATGGTTGCCGCCCGATATCCAGTACAGGTGCGAAATTCCAACGTACACCGGAGGCTCTCAATTCGCTGGCCGCTACTTTAGCGATTGCTTTTGCATACTCTGTATTTCTTGTGGCGGCTAATCCAATATTCTGTGGAAATAACGTTGAATTCAGGGTATAGGTTTGCCCGTGCATTCCATCTAAACCATAGATAACAGGAATCTTCGACCTCGTATTTTTTGCTTCATCCTGGATTTGTGTAATAATAGTATTCCAGGTATCGACGGAAAAAGCATGTGCGGTCGTGTTGAGAATAGAACCAACCTTATAATCAATTAACGCTTTTTTAAGCAGAGCCGGATCTAATACTCCATCCTGGTTGCCCCAGCCTCCTTTGGCGACAACGGCCAATGTAACTTGCGTCATTTGGCCCACTTTTTCTTCAAGGGTCATTTTTTTCAGGAGAGCATCTGCTTTTTGCTGATCTGTTTGCGCATTACCAGCAATACAATAAACAAGAACAAAAAGAAACGAGATCATTTTTTTCATAACAGCCATATTGAATCGTTAGTGATAGTGAATTATTTTTATTGAAGAGCTAAACCTTTTATCATTTGATCAGCCACCAGTTGATTTCCTTTATCGTTCAGGTGGACCCTGTCAGTAGTCAATACACCTGATTCTTTATCTTCGGAATTACTTTCCATTTCATACTTGGCAAAAGCCGCCCTGAGATCAATCAGTGTACAATTATAAGTGGTCGCTAATTTCCGGATGACTGCCGAATACTTATCAAGGTCTGCATCCTGCGGGTTAGCGCTGTTCTTTTTTTCCCCGATCACGGAAGGAGTACAAACAAGTACTTTAATATTTTTCACCTGTAATTTTTTGATAAGGGCCACATAAAATTTTTCGTACTTGTCAAGGTCAGTTCCGGTACCGGATGTTGTTTTGTGCCAAACGTCATTGATGCCGACATATATCACTACTGCCTGCGGGTCTTTTGCCATTACATCATCTTCCATTCGCAGGTAAAGATCATATACCTTGTTGCCCCCGATACCCGCACCGGCCAGCTCATATTTTTCCTGCAGTGACTGCTGATTGATAAATCCCTGCACACGGTCTATATAACCACCTTTGTTTACACCAGCCTGTGTAATGGAATCGCCGAAGAATATAATTTTTGTTTTTTTTACTGTTACCATAGAAACTAATATCAGCAAGACAGGAACAAGGATCATTTTTTTCATATGTTCAATTTTATCTGTTTTGATCTATTGAAATTAAGTCCTTTTATTTTTTATCAACACAGATTATTACAATTCCCCTGGCTGGTACTGTAATTTTTATACCATTCGACGTAAGCGAAGAGCGGGCTTTAAGCGTAGCATAATCTGCGGGACCTCCTGCTTCCAAAGCAGGGCCGCTGCCATTTACCAATACCTTCCTGGAAAACTCACCATTTTCATTGCTGCCTTCAAGGCTATACCAATAAAAACGTTTGCCGCTGTAAAAATTTTTCATTTTAATCTCGACATTTTGGAGCGTCGCCGAAGTATTAGCTATGGTAACGTTTACCTCACCCGATGAATACGTAGAAGCATAAGCTTTAATAGTACTACTCCCCGTAACTGAACTCGTCACCATCCTGTCACCCAACATTTTTTGAAAAAAATACAAGTAATAAAAACTGGGACGGGGGTTCCATTTCCCAATGCCGGGCTCATCTCCCGCACTAAAGAGACCATGATCGTTTCCATTACTCCATCCATTCAATAAATCCCAGCGGGCGGCCATACCATATTTATTTTTAATGGCTTCACCCATTAACAAAACAGCAAAAACTCCGCTGGTATTTGACACTTGTTGTTTTGAATCTTTCGCCCACATATTCCATTCATCCATGGCAATGGGCTTAACAGTCGCCCCATTGGTTGTTAACGCCCCGGTAACAAAATTTATCATTGTTTGAGGAACAGTTAACGCGGATGACAATACTACATCAGCATTTGAATTCTGATCGTACGGAGTGAAATAATTATGCACGACATAAAAATCAGCTTTATTAGCAATACCAGTCATCATACCTGTATTCCAGGTTTTGACAGTATTGGTTTGCCATGATTCGATAGCTGGTGCTTCCACCGTAACAGCTCCAATATATATTTTACTACCGACCTCTGTTGCGGCCTTTTGCATTGAATCAACAAAGACTTTGAAATGCTGTGCATATAAAGCTCCTGTCAGATATTCGGGCTGGCCATCTTTATTTAAAGACTGATCAATACGATAGCCCCATTCCCAGTTACCATAATTTTCATTACCGATCTCCCACAATTTTGTACGGCCGTTATCATAGCGTACCCAATCGGCAGCTAAATGAGCCGCTGTAGCTACAGGGTCCGCACTGGTCCCATATCTCGCATAACCATAATTGATGGTAATGATTCCTTTATTATTCGTTTGCTGCAGCATGCTGTAATAATTATCCAAAGAGCATTGCCAGTTATAATTTGTTTTTCCGTAATTGTAACCAGGATCTTTTTTAGCACCGGTTTCATCTGTTATTAAAGCAGGAGCATCAGCTGGCCTCACACCTTGTTCCGCATTCCAAAAATAGGCGTCACTGGAACTTCCGCCAGGAAAGCGAATAATATGCGGATGAAGTTTGGTAATGGGATCTAAAAATTTTGATTCATTCGCTACAGGTCCCATCCACCAAACCGCATTGTGTCCAAATTCGGAAAGCGGAATTTTAGTAATAATAGAAGTAGCATCAACGGTTACCGTATTGGATACGCTTGAGGCAATAGCCGCGTCAGTATAAGAAGGTGGTGTAAAGGTTTTGGCCTGCCAGTCATCTAAAAAAAAGCCAATAGTATTCGCTGTAGCCGGATCCACGCCTGGTATAATGGCTGTATCTCCCGGCAAAACAGGAGGCTCTGGCGGGGGTGTATCTGTTTTGCTTTTTTTACAACTAATAAGGAGGCACAATACAAGTACTCCCATTAAACAGTCTTTTAAATATGTTTTCATTTGATTCATCTTATTAATTGTTTTGATACGGAATTCTTTTAATAACCTCCATGCAAGCCCTGCTATTGTGATAAGGGCATTTCCAAAAACCCGCTTTATCCTGCCCCTCCATGATTGTATGATCACGGTTTATCCCCCAAAACCATTCCCCGTTTTCTTTATCCAAAATATATTGCTGTATAAACTGCCAGTTGTTTAAAACATACTGAAGGTATTTCTTATCTGTTGTTAATTGCCAGGCGTTAAAAAATCCTACCAGGGCCTCAGCCTGGGGCCAGGAATGTTTTTGGGCAACAAGTTTGCCATGCTCCACTTCGTACCAAAGGCCGCCATCTATATCTAATCCTTTAGCGGCAGCAAGAGCTATTTTTACTGACAAGCTTTTAAGTTTTGCTATCAACTCTTCATCGCTGATTGTTTCAGCGGCTTCCAGCAACAACCACGCTGCTTCTATATCATGACCATAGGAAACCATATCATCTTTTACCTTCCAGTCTTCATCAAAAAACAATTGAAGATGCCCGGTATCGTGGTTTATGATATGATCAATAAAATTTTCAAGTAATAGCCTTATGCTATTTCGCAATTTTTCATCGTTCCAAACTTTATAAAGATTAGCATAAGCTTCCAGTACATGCAAATGTGTGTTCATCGTCTTTTTTTCATTTGCATCTTTAGCACTTAAACGGAGGTCTTTGATGGGCTCCCAATTTCTTGTAAAAGCCTCGATGTAGCCGCCCTTGTCTTTGTCAAAGCTATATTGCTCGATACAATAATAGCAATACTTCGCCTGCCGCAATACGTTGATATTATTCGTTGCCTTATAATATTCTGAAAAACCATACAGGCAAAAAGCAATACCATAAATTTGTTTTTTGCTATCCCCGATATTACCATCCTTATCAATAGACCAATAAAAACCCCCGTATTGTTTATCAAGGAAATGCTTCATCAAAAATTGCCAGGCCCTTTCCGCGATAACCAGGTATTTTTTGTCTTTGGTATGGTTATATGCCGCCGAAAAAGACCATAATATCCGCGCATTTAATACCAACCCTTTCGGGGCATTGATATCAACTCTGTTATTATTATCAATTCTCCCATAGAATCCGCCGCATTGTTCGTCTACGGAATGATGCATCCAATAATGAAGAATATTTACCAACTCTTTTTCAAGTTCTTTTTTTAGTCTTACCAATATATCCGTCACTTTATAAATATACTTTTTGAGTTTATCGAATCCTGGATGAAAAAACTTTGCCGGCTATGGTTTCAGAATTACTGCTCACCTGCAGGTTTTTTTCAATGACACTTATCAACGTTTCAACCGAGGCCGCGGACCGAAAACCGTCTGCCGGCGTATTGATCACGTAGTCCAGCAGCTGTGCAAGGGTGGAAGTAGCCACATGCAACCGCGTATCGGAAGAAGCATAATAAATAAACACCGTGCCATCCTCATCCAGTATCCAGCCATTGCTGAACAATACGTTAGAGACATCGCCTATTCTTTCCTCTCCTTCAGGCGCCATGAAATAACCAGCCGGCTGATAGATCACTTTAGTAATATCCTGCAGGTCCGTCATAAACAGGTACAATACATAACGAAGACCTGCCGCCGTATTACGAACACCATGTGCGAGGTGTAACCAGCCATGTTTTGTTTTTATCGGCGCTGGTCCCATGCCATTTTTCAATTCATATACCGTATGATAAACCTTTTTGTCTACGATTACTTCATCTTCAACTACCGCATTTGTAATTGATTTACTTAATCCAAACCCAATGCCACCTCCCTTACCCGCATCAATAAATCCGTCCTGGGGTCTTGTATAAAATCCATATTTACCTTTTACAAATTCCGGATGCAATACAACATTACGCTGTTGTGGCGAACTGGTTTTAAGATCAGCCAGCCGTTCCCAATTTTTCAGGTCCATAGTACGGGCGATCCCGCATTGCGCAATGGCAGATGACTGATCACCCGGTTTGGCAGCAGGGTCGCGACGCTCAGTACAAAACAACCCGTATATCCATCCATCTTCATGCTGCACCAGCCGCATATCATACACATTGGTATCAGGATTTTCTGTTTCGGGCATCACTACAGGATAGTCCCAGAAACTGAAATTATCAATCCCATTAAGGCTTTCAGCAATGGCAAAAAAAGATTTTCTGTCTGCGCCTTCTACTCTTGCCACAACAATGTATTTATCCTTGAACTTTATCGCCCCTGCATTCAAAACGGCATTAATACCGAATCTTTCCATCAGGTATGGGTTTGTATTTGCATTGAGATCGTATCTCCAGAAGATGGGCGTATGCTCTGCGGTTAATACCGGGTTTTTATACCGTTGGTAAATACCGTTACTTTCTTTTAGCGGTTCATTGGATTCACTTAATAACTTTTGATGAGCTGAACTCAGTTGTTCCAGCCGTTTTGCAAATTTCTTATGCATCACTTAAGTTTTAATATTCATTTAATCTTCCAGTTTATCCCACCATGTTCTTTTTAGTACCAGTATGATGATGGTTAAAATAATTATAGTTACCAGTAAAGGCAATTTCAGCCAAAGGACGATATACATGGGCAATAGTGTAAGGCAGCACTGGGCGATGATACCTAATACTACATTGAACATATCCAGCTTGAACCGGCGATTGGGCTGAAAAGAAGCATCTTCAGCAATTACCATTTCATGTACCGGTTTCCAAAAGCCCCAGGGCCGTACGGTTTTATAAAATGATTTTAATACTACCATCTCAGTGGGTGGCGCCGCATAGGTGCCAATTAAACAACCGGCCAACGATAGAACAAACAAAACAGGCCACCAGTATAAAGGCAAAGATTCGGTAATATATCCCTTCGTCATTCCCCATTCAATGGCATATGGCATTACTAATGCGCCAATGATACCCACCGCCATACCCCAAAAAAAACCATTGGCATTAAACCGCCACCAATACCATTTCAAACAGTTGGCAGCAACATAACCGCCATATAGCCCACCCACAATCCATTGTAAAATGGCATTTACATTTTCGGCCAGGAAACCAAAGAAAATACCTACAGCGACAACCACTATTCCGACGATATAATTCATCGTTATCACTTTCTTTGTACTTGCTTTCGGGTTAAGATACTTCAGGTAGATATCATTGATGATGTATGCCTGCGCGGCATTTAACGTTCCGCTGAATGTGCCCATAAAAGCACCGAGTAATCCGGTAAGCACCAGTCCCAATACACCAACAGGTAAAAAAGTATTGATGGTAGCAGGAAGCACTCTTTCAAAATCAGTAATACCATCCGGTCCTTTCAGGTAAAGTTGATTATAGTACAACAAGGCCAGGACCGTTAACCCAATTACCATTGAATAGCGGATAGGTAACAATATAATACTTACAAAACCCGTCATCTTACTCGCTTCCTTGGGACTGCGTGTACTCAATACTTTTTGCATATCATAATTAGGCGCCGGTCCGGCCAGCGAAGCAAAAACTCCCTTAAACAACATCATCATAAAAAAAGCCCCAAACAAACTAAACCCGTCCGATGCTATTTTTTTATTCGCATCGGCAGCTATAGCCGTCCAGTCAAGGTCCAGCTTCCATTTAAAAAAAGGGTCATCCCAGCCTTTGGGTGTATGGAGTGTTTGTCCCTGTAAGTGTTGCATAGCTATTATTCCGATAGCGATACATGCCACCGTCATGATGAAATACTTGATCACATCACCGGTAACGATACTATGCATACCACCGATGATGGAATAGAACATGGCAAACAGAGTGAACACGATGCCATAAAAGTGAGGTACATATTTTTCTGAAATATCAAACGGCACATAAGCTTTCACTGCATCCCAGGGTATGAATACCTGCATGAACTTTCCCAATCCAACAAAACCATACGCTAAAAACCCCAGGCAGCTGATCAGTGCGAATGCGATAACAATAATATGTGAGCCACTTACTCCTCTTCCGGTTAAGCCAAATCTTGTCTGAAGCCATTCCGCCCCGGTATTGGCATTACTCCGTCTCAGCCATTTACTTAAGAACATCATCATGAATACCTGGTTGAATACGGGCCATAACCAGGGTATCCAGATACTTTTTAAACCATATACAAAGCAAAGAGCAACCATCCACATCGTTCCGCTGATGTCAAACATATCGCTGGCATCGCTTAATCCCAACTTATACCAGGGCAGGCTTTTGCTTCCCAACAGGTAACTCTCTTTATTTTGCCGGGCTTTTTTTCTATAGTACCAGCCTACCATTACCATAGTGACAAGGTATGCCAATACCATACTGATATCAATCCAGCCTAATCTCATTTGTTGGTTTTATTTTTCCCGGATCTTTTTTACTTTCCATTTAAAAAGAGGAGGTTGCCGGAAGAAAAATCAACCCGCAACCATCCTCAAACGACTGCTTAGAGAGAACGTTTAATGATATATCTTTTGACTGCTTATATCTCTTTCAAAAAAAGTATTCGCCGCCTCATAAAACTTAATAAAATCAGGATTGGATCCATGTCCTTTATAAGGAACATAGGCCTCAAATTGTCCACCCGGTTTGCTTCCTGCGTTTCTCCATCCCAAAACATATGATATTTTATGATTTCCTATTCCTTTTAAAAATGTATGTGTCCACCAATTGCTGTCCCCAAGATTACCGCCGAATTCAGTGAGGGCTGGTATTTTATTTTTCTCTTTGGCCATTTCTTGCAGTGTTGAAAGCATTTTATCTATATCAGCGATAAATTTTTCATTGCTGCTATTTCGCTGATAAATATCAAACCCGATTATGTCCACCCATTCATCACCGGGATATTTTTCGAGATATTCTTCCTTTGAAGAAAAACGATCTGTATTGTACGCATACAAAAGCTGATGCAATTTTTTTTCGTTCCGCAGGTAAGAAACGGTAAATACCCATAGCTTTTTAAATTCGTCCGCTGAACAATTCTTACCGCCCCACCAGAACCAGTTTCCATTTAATTCATGATAAGGTCGAAAAATGACAGGAATAAATTCTCCATTCTTCCCCTTCAATCCATTCATGAACGTTGCTACTTTATCCAGCCAACTTTTATAGAGATCATGTTTACTACCTCCGGGCAAGATAGATGCTACAGTTCCTGGTTCAGGATTCCATGCTGTTTTGCCGGTAAGAGGATTATTAAGATGCCAGCTGATGGTTATTACCGCCCCCCTGTTATAACCGTCCTTTATAAATTGCTGCATTTTTTTAAACGGTACGCTGTCAAGGTTAACGGGTTGATCAATTTCAAGGTGCCCCAATTCCCAGCCATAGATCGCCGGATAATCGCCGGTTACATCTTTTATATCACTTCTTCCATTTTCATATTGCCACCCTACACCATACGCCAGGTCATCCTGGTGGCCAAACATAAAACCCTTATTCAATAATTTTTTCAGATTGTTATAAAGAGCAACTGTTTCTTTTGTTGCTTTTTTATCTGCGGGCCCTTCATTCCTTTCAATAACCTGGCAAAACAGTTTATTATTGGAAAGATGGAGGCAGATCCCCAGGCAATAAATTAAAACCAGTTTCGCCATACGTTATAATAGTTGGTCTCATGTTTCAGAAAATTCTGTTTATTTAAATACCATCCAAAACAGAATTTTCAAAATTCAGCTCGTTCTACCCGGTGAATTAATTCAATCCCATCTCATCCACATAAATCGTAAAACCACCTGATCCATTATACTCTTTGATCCAAATTTCATTCAAGGTCGTTGCCGCTGTCAAAGTAGAAATTGGAATCGTATAATCAGTCCACTTGCCTTCAACCAGGGTAATGGTATATGAATCGGATTGGTTTATACCGATATTAACCTTCAAACCATTAGAACCAGCACCACCATAAATAGAAATTTTAAAACTGGAGTATAATGTCAAATTGATATTGCCACCGCCGAGTTGCACCGGGGAACCCCATCCGCCGGAATAATCTATCTTACAGGAATAAGAACCTGTTCTGACCGGATTTTGATTAGCGAAATCTTTTGTTCCGCCCCAACCACCTCCGATCCATCCATTCCAATTAGAAGTAACCTTCTCATCATAGAATGGAAATGCCGGACCTGATGGTGGTATATAGCCGTTAATTGTCAGATTGGGTGATAAAGCTGTTAAAGTAGAATTTAAAACTCCAAAAACAAGTTTTCCATTTATTGATCCGGTTGGTACCTGTACTACAATCTGGTTGGCTGATTGACTAACAAAACTGGTAACCGGTGTTGAAGCTCCCTGGAATGAAATGGAAGTAACAATATCCAGGTTTGTACCGTTGATAGTCAGGTTTGCTCCAATATCTGCCGGATCGGGTGTCATAGAAGTAACCGATGGCAAGGCAACATCCATATCAACCTGTGAAACGGTAGATACATCAGAAGCCGCGTATAAAGTAACTTTTCCCTTTGTTGTTTCTGAAGGAACTTTGACCACTAACTGGGTGTTTGATTGACTTACAAAACTGGTAACAGGAGTTGATACACCCGGGAATAAAATCTTTTTAACAAGATCAAGATCGGTTCCTGTTATGGCAAGGTCTGTTTTATGTTTTACAGGATTGGGAGAAAATCCTGTAGCAACAGGCAGCACAACTTTTAATGTATCATCTGTTTGCAGCTCAGCCGCATCGGTTCCGCTATAAGTCAGGATCAATGGGCCTGTCTGCGCATCAGCTGGTACAGTTACTACCAATTTATCAAGCGACTTACTAACGAAAGTCTCCACTACCTTGTCTTTTGCAAATGTTACTTTGGTAACCCAGTTAACGTAGTTACCGGTGATCGTTATATTCTCTCCCGGACGTGCCTGGTCTGTAACAGCACTAACTAATGTCGTCACATCAAGATCCAATTTCGTTATTGACACAATATCACCATCCGGTGTCTTCAATGTAACAAATCCTTTTTCCGCAGCAGCCGGCACAAGCAAAAGTATAAGCTCCGATGTCTGTTGTTTGAAATCTTTTTGCTCTATCGTAGCAGCTGTTCCTTCACCTGTAAACTGGATAGCAGTTACTTTCTGCAGGTTGTTACCGATAAAGCTTAAAGTATCTCCATGCTTTGCACCGGTAGGGCCAAAACTCAGTAGCTGAACTTTACCGTCGTTAACTTTATCGTTATCTTTTTCACACGAAGTTATCAGGGCGACAACCAGTATAAAGGTTATCATCGAAATTAACTTTGTATTGTATTTTACTTTTATCATTACTAAATTTTTATGGCAATCGCTAAGAAAAATAATTATTTAAGAACCTTTGGCACAATCCTGAAATTGTCAAAAGCTATATCTGCATCTAAGTCTCCGGGGCCGTGAAAAAGTAAACGGCTCCAATAGCCATCAGGGTTCACTGTTGGCTTCACTTTATAACTCGCCACTACTTCTTCAAATGGAATAATTACTGTTTGCCACTGGCCCTTGGTGTCAAATGGCGGATTCCATTTATACGCATCATTATCTTCACTTGTTAAAGCCACATTTATTTTCATCACATTGGAATTATAGGGCTTCACCGTATTCACTTCAAACTTCAGATTGTAATCTGCCGGATTTAATATGGCCTGGTCCGGAATGTTTTTACTATGAACTGGCATCGCAGATGCCGGCCCTCCTGCCAATTCATTCCAGCTCCATGCACCAATAGATTTTTTGAACCGCAAATAATTTCCACTGATTGAAGGCGGATCTGTTGGACCAGGGCTATTTACCACATAGGAAGAATTCCACCATCCTTCATAAGGATCACTGTCGATAAATACATTTCTATTGTCCCTGAACCAAAAATTCGATTTGGTTTCTCCAAAATTCGTTTTAACAATTATTTGCCCTGGCTGTGCACCCACCGGAACTCTTACCTGGAGTACCTGGTCTGTTACAGAAACCTTTTCCGCTTCTACTCCTCCGGCAAAAGTGACTGTTAGTGGCTCATAAAAGAAATCACCTCTTATGGTAGCCACTTCTCCCGTATTGACAAACTCCGAGACCATACTGGTAACGGCAGGCTCACTTATCTGCACTTCAAAATCATGAAACAATTCTTTTCCATTAGAAAAAATGATCTTTATTTTATTATTGATCACTTTTGGAATGGGATTGGGTACCGTTACCAGGATGGTAGTACTGGTAATATAGGTTGGCGTTAAGTTAGCACGCTGATCATTGAACCAAATCTCCACGGCGTTCTGTAAGTTTTCGCCAACAATGGCAATAAGGCTGCCCTGGCCGGCGCCCACCAATAACGAATCCGCTGATACGGGACTAGTAACTCTTACATATTTAATCCTCGGTTCACCATCATTAACATTATTGTCCTTTGAGCAGGAAGTAAAAACACTTGCTGCAAGCAAAGCCATCACAATGATTAGTGTTGATTTGTTGAATGTTTTCATTTGACTGTGCATTTATATAAATTAGTTATTTTAACTTATTATGGATATTCAACTGCGGGATTACCAAGATTAGGCGCCTGGCTTTTCTCCTTGGCAGGTATGGGTAATACAAAATTGGTCGCATTAGCATTGATCTTTCTCTCAGTAGTTGCCCATGGAGTTTTCTTAAATGTCCATGACGTAGGATTAGGAAAAACATCCGGAATAACTTTATACAATCCCCTGTCCTGTGCATTTAATATGGCATAGGCTTTTGCAGGATCATAATAATGAAGGCTGACCAGGTCATACCAACCGGAACTTTCCATAGCAAATTCAATAAACCTTTCTTTTAAAATATCATCCAACGTAATGGGACGGGGAGTACCGGTAACGGGATCGGCCAGCGGCGATAATCCTGCTCTTCCATGGACTTTATTAAAATATTCCATGGCAACTGCGTCGCTGGTGAATGCGCTGTTACCAAGACTAGCTTCCGCATAAATAAGATACAGTTCTGCCAAACGTTGCATGTAAGTATTATTCGGATAACGTTGAGCCTGCACGGTAAATCCAAGATCTTCAGATTTACCAACCACGTATTTTTTTATGCTGGCGAAATTGACATCTCCGTTGACGTAAGGAAAGATCAATTTTTGGTTTACACCATTTAATCTCTGTGTTATTTCAGGATAGCTGGCACCAGGCAACATAAAAGTTGCTTTGAGCCGCTGATCAAGCGTACGTCCCTGGAGCATGGTGTCGCCCGATGCGGTTATTCCATCATATTGGCTAAGCATCCACCAGGTTGCCGCTTTATCACCACCCCATCCTTCCACGCTGATATCAGGGCTATAATTCAAATAAGAAGGCGCACTGTTTCCTACACCATATCCGGCGTCCCCGGGCAAGGCAACCCACTCCAATTCAAACAACGATTCGGCATTGTTGTCGTACGGATATTTAAACAAGTCGGCATAGTTATTTAGTAAAACACGACCACTGTTATTAATAACTCTCTGCGCATAATATTTAGCACTATCTAAGAAAACCTGGTTTCTGCCATTAGGCCCGGATGATTCAACGCCAGCTCTTGTAAGATAGAAACGGGCCAACATACCTTCTGCAGACCATTTAGTTATCCGGCCCGTGGCAATTGGTTCTTCCGGAAGGTCTTCCGCTACCGCACGCATTTCACGGGTAATAAATCTCCAGATACTCTTAACGGTGTTCTTGCTGACGGCAGCGGGATTATCCAGCAGACTCAGGTTGTCTTCGATAATGGGAACCTCTCCCCAGTTCATTGTCAGGTAACGATAAGCCAGGGCTCTCATGAACCTGGCCTCTGCAATCGCTATTTTTTTTATTTGCGGTGAAACTGCTTCGCCTGCATACGCATTAATATTCGCAATCGCCAGGTTGGACTGACCAACTACAATATAGAATGAACGCCAGGCCGCATCATTTTCGGGAGTAAGGTCCGTGGTATTAAAAAGTACATTACCTCTGTCATTATAAGCTGAGAAAGCCGTGCCCGAACGAAAATCGCCAAGGTTATAAGAGGCTTTGTCATTATAATCAAACCAAACCTTACTGTACAAGAGATTCGTTCCGGCTAATACCTGTTCATCTGTTTTATAAAAATTGGCATCCACCACGGCATCTGTCGGCGGCTTTTCGAGAAAATCTTTTTTGCAGCCTGCCAGGAAAAGCATGGCCAGTGATAAACCAATCGTTGCTTTTATATATTTCATCGTATTCATATTGGTTTTTTTAAAAGTTTACACCTACACTAAAAGTATAGATGGGAGTTAAGGGATACCGTCCATAGTCCAGGCCAATAGCCTGGTTACTGCTATTAGCATTCCCACCTACATAAGAACCTACTTCGGGATCAAAGCCTGAATAATTTGTAATGGACGCAATATTTTGACCGCTGATAGTTGCTCTCAGCCCTTTTACCCATTTCAATTTCGAAAGCAATGACGTTGGAATATTATACGACAAAGAGATATTCTTCAACCTGACAAAAGAACCATCTTCCACCCATCGGCTGCTGGTTGTATTGTAATTATTGTCGTTGGCAATCTGCGAATTGGTGAATCTTGGAATATTCGTACCTGCATTTTCAATCATTACATTACCGTCCTTTGTTATTACCCTTGCATAATTTAAAGCGTCCTGCAATAAATTCCTGCTCGTATAAATGGTAGAAGTTTTTGAATTGACCTTCGCCATATGGTTATAAATATCCTGTCCGAATGTACCCGTGATCAGTATGCTTAAATCAAAGCCCTTGTAGGAAAATGAATTAGTCAAACCACCGAAAAGTTTTGGCCATGGGTTACCAATATTTGTTTCATCATGAAAGTCAATCTTGCCATCGGGTTTCCCATCCGGTCCACTGATATCTTTATACTTTACATCACCTACCCATACACCTGTTACAGGGTCAGTAGGCAGCCTGTCACCGGCGCTGGTGAGACGGACGGCGCTGTTATTTATTTCTTCAATAGATTGAAACAATCCATCCTCGAGATAACCACGGAATAACCAGGGTTGCTGATCAACCGCTGATCGCTGTGTCCAGTTGTCCAGCCACCATGATACCCGGTCGACGACTGCTGATTTGGAATAAAATTTCTTGATTTCGGTCTTAAAGGTTGAAAGATTAAAATTTGTTTCCCATCTAAAATCTTTGGTAGCGATGTTCGTGCTGTTGATGGTGAAGCTCCAACCTTTGGTTTCTAATTCACCAATATTTACAACAGGGTTGCTGACACCCCCAATACCAGATGTGCCCATGTACCATGGCAGAGGTTTTTCCATGATCATGTTGTCGGTATTCTTGATATAGTAATCAAACTCGAATGAAATCCTGTTCTTGAGCAGACCTAAATTGACCCCGACATTGTCTGTTTTTGTTTCTTCCCATTTCAATTTTTTATTAGCATACCGGCTGGGTAAAAAACCAGCGCCAAGATCTGTCGGACCAGTAATCATTGGCGAGTATATGGCGCCGCCAGCACCCTGGTTACCGGTTAACCCGGTTTCAAACCGAAATTTAAGTTCGCTGATAAAAGGAACATTAAAAAATCGCTCCTGTGAAACTCTCCAGGCTGCGGATACAGATGGAAATTCACCCCAATGATTCTCCGGCCCGAAATTGGCGGAGCCATCCCTTCTATAAGTGGCGTTTACAATATAACGGTTATCGTAGCTGTAGTTAAGCCTTCCCAGGTAAGATTCCATACCCCATCCGCCGGACCCGCCACTATTGACCGCGCTTGTTTGAGCGCCGGCATTGAGATCAAATACATCATTGGTTAGAAATCCGCTTCGGCCGCCGCCAAGGTTTTCCCATTGTGACTCCTGTGCTTCATGACTGGCCATCAGGCTGAAATTATGTTTTCCAATCTGCTTACTATATTCTGCCAGCACGTTCCAGTTCCAATAATTACCGGTATTAGAATAGGTATTTAAAGTAGCGGCTTCATTTCTTGCATTGGAACCCCAGTTATAAGTAGGATTAAAATACATACCATTGGTAACACTGATATCGGTATTAAAGGACGTTCTTACGGTAAGTCCCTTTACGAGGTTAAATGCAGCATTCAATCCGCCCTGGAACTGCCTTCTTCTCATGGTATTCTTTCGCACACTGGCAATGGCGATTGGATTGACCGGTGCATATTGCGTGCCTCCGTTAATATCGTTGCTACCTCCCCATTGACCATTCAGGTCTTTTACGGGAATTTGCGGGGTAAGTTGTAAAGCATCATAGATCACGCCTTCTGAACTTGTCGTGAGCTTGTCGTTGGTTTGGTTAAAATTGAGGTTAGCGCCCAATGTCAACCATTCTCTCGGTTTATTATCCAAATTGACCCTGAAACCATACCTGTCAAATCCGGAACCCAGCGCTACACCTTCCTGTTTTAAATATTCACCGGACATATAGTAAGTAGTACTGCCATTGCCGCCGCTTAAGCTCACCTGGTGCTTATTCATAGCGGCGTTGTTAAATAATTCGCCCTGCCAGTCGGTACCATTTCCTAAAAGAGAAGGATCTAAAAATTCTACGGGCGTATTTCCACCTGCCAGGTCATGATATTCTTTAACCAACTGCGCATATTGTGGAAGGTTCATCACTTTTAAATGCCTGGGCGGAGTTTGTATAGTATGCTGAAACCCGTAATTCACTTTCGCGTCGCCCGCTTTGCCGCGCTTAGTGGTAATCAATAATACGCCATTGGTAGCCCGTGATCCGTAGATAGCTGTCGCAGAAGGTCCCTGCAATACCTGTATGTCGTCAATATCTGAAGGATTTAGCCCCGCCAGCGGATTAGCCGAATTAGTTGCTCCGGTACCAAAAATTTGAACGCCGTCAATGACATAAAGTGGTTCTGTAATGCCATTAATGGAGCTTATCCCGCGAATGAGGACAGACATACCTCCGCCGGGTTGTCCCGAATTCTGTGTAATATAGACACCGGCGGCCCTGCCCTGGATGGCTTGCTCAACGGTCGTATTAATTGTTCGGTCAATTTCCTTTGCGGAGACTGTTGTTTGTGCACCGGTGAGGTTAGCTCTTTTGGCTTTACCATATCCAATAACAACCACTTCATCCAGTTTGGTATCTGTTATTTGAAGAGTAGCGATGATTTCAGATTTTCCATTAATAGAAATTTCTCGTGGTTGAGCGCCTACATACGATATCTGCAGTGTTGTAGCATCGCTATTTACCGCAATCTTAAATGCCCCGTACGCATCGCTGGTAGCAAAGGCTTTTCCGCCTTTCACACTGATAGTAGCATTAACAAGAGGATTGCCTTTCTGGTCGGCTACCATTCCTGAAATAATACGGGTTTGCGCAAAAACAGTTGAAGAAAAAAGTAAGGAGACAAGGATCATGACGATCACACGAGGGAATCGTTTTACTCTCATATAGCAAGTTGTTTGTTCAAATGTATCTTTTTTGGCCTACCCAAGGCTAATACTATTTTAGCAAATATCAATGCTTTATCCCCTCTATACCTCTTTGTATATTTTGTAAACGCCCATCTATATTGAGAAACTAAGGGATATACCTTATTTTCCGATGCAAAAAAAATAGTACTATTTTATCTACATTATTACTATTTTAGCCTGCACAATTGATTGCCATGCATAAGAATATTCTCAGGGAAATTACCCCACTTACCAGCAGCGACTGCTTTACTATCTTTAGTCGCGTTAAATCAGAGTTTGATTTCCCCCTGCATTGCCATGAAGAACTGGAATTGAATTTTATTATGAATGCGAGTGGAGCCAAACGAGTCGTGGGAGATCATATTGGTGAAATCGACGACCTGGAACTGGTACTCGTTGGGTCCAATCTGCCGCATGTATGGCAAACACACAAATGCAAAAGCAAAGAGATCCGGGAAATCACCATACAATTTCACAAAGACCTGTTTGATGAAAAATTTTTGCGGAGAAACCAATTAAGCTTTATCCGTAATATGCTGGAGAAATCAGCGAAAGGCATACAGTTTTCCAAACAAACTATCGAGCAAATAACACCGAGGCTAATTATTCTCAGTCAAAAGCAGGGCTTTGACTCTGTTCTTGAGTTATTATCCATCCTGCATGATCTTTCCATTTCCCGTAATATGCATACACTGTCAGATGCGACTTTCAGTAATGCGGAACTTTCTTACAATAGCCGTCGTATTGAAAAAACGATAGAATACATGAACCAGAGTTTTCATAAAGCTATTACATTGACCGAGGTATCAAAGCTTGCTAATATGACGGATGTATCCTTTAGTCGTTTTTTTAAAGCAAGAACCGGTATTACTTTTATGGACAGTTTGCTTGAAATGAGACTTGGTCATGCATCAAGACTATTGATTGACACTACACAATCAGTTGCGGAAGTAGCTTACAATTGCGGCTTTAATAATATTTCCAATTTCAATCGCCTCTTTAAAAAGAAAAAAGGTTGTACGCCGAAAGAGTTCAGGGAAAATTACAGTTATGGCAGCCGTGTGTTTATTTGATATTAACCTATGGTAAAATTGATAATATTTAGCCTGTTCCTGATGTCAACTAAAGCCGAAATCGCCGGCCAGATTTCACCGCGATCGGCTAATATTAAATTGTTGAATAAACTGGAAGCCCGTTACAAGCCACCCTGCATTAATTATGAAAAAAAGACCTGGACTAAAGAAAGGATTAAAATTGATTTTGATTTCATTCAATTACTAAATCAAATTTATTACGGTGACATATCACTTAATCAATTGGTAATATTGCTGAAGGATAAGGGTTTTGAAAAAAGAACATTCAACAGCCGGGGATTGGTTTACGATACAATTACGTTTGATAAGGCAGGTAAAGGCTATTTAGATGCAAGCATCAGTTTGGTTTACCAAATGAATGACCCGTATTGGGTTGCCAAAAAAATTATTTTGAGAACAAAAACCAATTTTTTTTGCGAAACTAAAGAATGGCAAAGTTATTCCTATATCGATTTCGTTTATTTAAGAAAGTTTATAAAAAAACTGAATATTCCTTTTCACATCGCTGGATCTAATGTTGAACTTGAATCTTATTGAACAGGACTTGAATGGTTTAACTTTCTCTTTTTTTAAGAAACATCCGTATCAGCACCTGATAAATTGAATCAATAATATTGAAAAGGATAACACCGATAAATAAATTTGATTTTCTTACCGTCTTTCCGGCGATTGTATTTATAAAAAAATCCCATCTCATTTGGAGAGATGGGATGAATGGTGGGTACTTCTTTTTTATGGTGGTTTTTCCGGCTTACCTTAATTAACTGCAACCACCCTGGTTGCCACAGTTCAAACATTTATAACAGGTACCACTTCGCATCATGATATGACCGCACACATTGCAGGCCGGTGCATCACTTTGCATATTCTTCGCAGCGGCATTCATGGCACTCATGCCACTATCAGTCTTTGAGTTTTGTACGGGTCTTTGGTTTTTTACCTGGAAAGAACCAGATGATGCCGGTGCCGGAGTAATGCGCACACTCGATAATTCAGGCGCCTTGTCGTATTCTAAACCCGAAGGCACATCATCCCAATCATCAGCACCTGTATTAAGCACTTCCGGTTTGTCCAGTACATGAACAAGATCAGTGCGTCCCAGATATTCATAGCCTAATACACGGAAGATAAAGTCAACAATAGAAGTCGTTGATTTGATATTCGGATGCTCTACAAATCCCGAAGGATCGAATTTGGTGAAGGCGAATTTATCTACAAACTCTTCCAATGGCACGCCATATTGCAAACCGATAGAAATAGAAATAGCAAAACAGTTCATCATGCTGCGCATAGTAGCTCCTTCCTTCGCCATATCTATAAAGATCTCACCCAAGGTTCCATCACCATACTCGCCGGTACGTAAAAATATAGCCTGGCCGTTGATCTTTGCTTTTTGCGTAAAGCCACGGCGTTTAGCAGGAAGAGAACGCCGTTCAACGATACTCGCTAATTTTCTTTTCAGTTTCGTATCGGGTGAAGACTGAACTCTTTTCTGCACTTCTTCCAGCAATTCCTCCACAGTGAGTTTACCTAAATCAACTATGTTCGATTCGTTAGAAGTCGGTAAATCTTGTGAGGCTACCTCGGACTTCTGACTTCCAACCTCCGACTTCTTCTTCTTATCCGACTTGGTGCTGAGCGGTTGCGAGAGTTTGGAGCCATCGCGGTATAAAGCGCAGGCTTTCAATCCCAGCTCCCAGCTCAGCAAATAAGCATCGGAGATTTCCTCAACAGTGGCTTCATGTGGCAAGTTGATCGTTTTGGAAATAGCGCCACTGATAAAAGGTTGTGTGGCACCCATCATGCGGATATGACCATGAGCGTGGATAAAACGCCGGCCTTTCTTTCCGCATTTGTTGGCACAGTCAAAAACGGGCAAATGTTCATCTTTAAGAAGTGGTGCACCTTCGAGCATCATGGTACCGCATACATAATCGTTGGCGGCTTCAATTTGCTCGTCAGTAAATCCAAGCGCTTCCGGCAAGCTCCATTCAAAATCGTTGTATTGCTCAGGGGTAAAGCCGAGCCGCTGTAAACACTCTTCTCCTAAAGTATATTTGTTGAAAACAAATCCAATTTCAAAAGCCGCCGCTACGGCCGCATCCAGGCGCCTGATCTCATCGGCGATAAATCCTTTTTCACTCAACACCTGGTGATTAATAAATGGCGCTCCCGCAAATGAAGCGGAACCCACCGCATATTTTATAATAGCATCAATTTCTTTTTCACTATAACCTAAGTTTTTCAACGCAGCCGGTACGGATTGGTTGATGATCTTAAAATAACCACCACCCGATAATTTTTTAAATTTTACCAATGCGAAATCAGGTTCAACACCGGTAGTATCACAATCCATAACCAAACCAATAGTACCTGTTGGCGCTATGACGGTTGCCTGCGCATTACGATAACCATATTGTTCTCCTAACTCCACCGCATCATCCCATGCTTTGCAGGCGGCTTTCAACATATAATCAGGGCAATGTTCCGCTTTTAATCCGATAGGTTTCAAACTCAGGTTCTCATATTCATCCGCATCATAAGCTGCCAAACGATGGTTGCGCATCACCCGCATCATGTGCTCCCGGTTTTCTTCATAGCGGGGAAAAGCTCCCAATGATTTGGCCATTTCAGCGGATGTCTTGTAAGCAGTACCCGTCATGATTGCAGTGATAGCACCAGCAATAGCTCTTGCTTCATCGCTATCATAAGGAATACCACTAACCATTAACATTGTTCCCAGGTTAGCATAACCCAATCCCAATGTTCTGTATTCATAACTCAACTGCGCTACTTCTTTGGAGGGGAACTGCGCCATCAACACGGATATTTCTAACACCACTGTCCAGAGGCGGCAGTTATATTCATATCCTTCTACATCAAAATGATTTTTTTGGGTGTCATAAAACTTCATCAGGTTAGCGGATGCAAGATTACAGGCGGTATTGTCTAAAAACATGTACTCGCTGCAGGGATTAGATGCCCTGATCTCTCCACCTTCCGGGCAGGTATGCCATTCATTGATCGTAGTATTATATTGTGTACCGGGATCAGCGCAGCGCCAGGCGGCATAAGCGATCTGGTTCCACAATTCTTTGGAAGGAACTTTCTTCATCACCCTTCCATCCATCCGGGCTGTCAATTCCCAATCTTCCCCATTTTTCAGTTTGTCAAAAAATGAATTGGGTATACGAACAGAATTATTGGAATTCTGACCACTCACGGTTCTATAGGCTTCACCTTCATAATCGGAAGCATAACCTGCAGCGATCAGTGCTCCTACTTTCTTTTCTTCTTCTACTTTCCAGTTGATAAAATCAACGATCTCGGGGTGATCAAGATCAAGGCAAACCATTTTTGCCGCCCGACGTGTAGTTCCGCCACTTTTGATTGCTCCCGCAGCACGATCTCCTATTTTTAAAAAACTCATTAAACCACTGGAAGTACCACCGCCGCTTAATTTTTCATTCGCGCCACGCAGGTTGGAATAATTAGTTCCTACACCAGAACCATACTTAAAGATGCGGGCTTCTCTTACCCATAGATCCATGATGCCACCGTCGTTGACGAGATCGTCATCTACACTTAATATGAAGCAGGCATGAGGTTGCGGACGTTCATACGCTGAAGTAGATTTTTTTAATTCCCCATCTGTTGGGTCAACATAATAATGACCCTGCGGCTTGCCTTTGATACCGTAGCTTTCATACAAACCGGTATTGAACCATTGCGGAGAATTGGGCACACACATCTGGTTCAGTATGCTATACACGAGTTCTTCATAAAAAACCTGTGCATCTGTTGGAGTGGCGAAGTAGCCATACTTCTCTCCCCATACTTTCCAGCAATTAGCCAGACGATGAGCCACTTGTTTGGCAGAAGTCTCTCTTCCGAGGCTTCCGTCAGCTTGCGGTACACCGGCTTTTCGAAAATATTTTTGTGCTAAAATATCCGTGGCGATCTGGCTCCATTGCCTGGGCACTTCCACATTGTTCATTTCAAAAACCGTCTCACCTGAAGGATTCCTGATAACGGAGACACGGTAATCGTATTCAAAAAGATCAAATACACTCACCTTATCGTTCGTATAACGACGACGAAACTGCAAACCGCTATTTGCGGAAGTTTGCTTTTTAACAGCCATAACTAAATAAATTAATGGGTTTAGATTACTACTGCCTTAGGTGGGAGGCGGTCACGAAAATATTTTTTGCTAACCAATTTTCAAGCCCCCAAATATTCACATTGTGTGGATAAGAGTCATATATAGTGCCAGAGTTCTTGATGGCGTTGCTTTAGCTATTTTTTGCACATTGTCTTTTCTGTCATTTGAGAATTTATTTTTGGAAAATTCAGTGTGATAAGATAAAAGCGATCTATATCGTCGACAAACAGGGTACTACCCGATTTCGTTAGATAGCCCGTTGATAAAATTTTGCAACACGAACATTTTGTATTCTTTTGCAGTCATGAAAAATTTATTTCTCAGTTTAATGCTGGTGCTTACAGGCAATTTATTTTCTTCCCTTTTTGCTCAATCCCAATTTTCAGGATGGCTGGCTTCCTTTAATACGTTTAAAACAGGAAAGAAAACAAGCATACATGCAGATGTGCAATTACGCAGTTCTGATGAATTAAAACATACACAGGCTTTACTGCTTCGGCCAGGATTTAATTTTCATGTTACCAAAAAGCTGACCATTACTGCCGGTTATGCATTTGTGCATAATCGTCGGGTGGTTAGCGGCGTTAGCGGCTATGCGCCCGAGCATCGTATTTGGGAACAATTGCTGTATAATCACAAGTTGAAAAACATTTTTGTCAGTCATCGTTTCCGCCTGGAGCAACGATTCATTTCAAAAACTATAATACAGAACAATGAATTTAAAAATGACGGATCTGTTTATGCCAACCGCATCCGTTATTTCATCAGGAATTTGATACCCTTTCAGCAGCAGAAAACATTTTCCAAAGGCGTATTCGCGGCTTTGCAAAACGAAGTCTTCGTTAATATTGGCAACACGGCGAATGTAAATGGTAAATTCTTTGACCAGAACCGGCTTTATGTAGCCATGGGTTATCGTCTTAATTCATCATTTGATCTGGAAACCGGTTATCTGAACCAATATATCAGCGGCAGAAATGGCGCATTTACGAAAAATCATATCTTACAGGTAGCTGCTTATCTCCGGTTAACAAAATGATTACGGGATTTGCTTTACTGAATCAGCCTTTCTTCATAAATAAATTTTCCTTCTTCATTGATTCCCTGTAATACGAGCCGCAGACGGCTAGATATAGCGTTATTATAAAAAGATAATTCCACTTTACGATCCTTGCCGGCCGTTAAGATATATGGCTGCCAGTACAAACTGGTCCGCGCATCCATATAATCTTTTGCCGGAGTAAATGTGGCATAATCGGGAGAATAAAATTCTTTGGTGACCGAATAGCCCCGCATGGCTTGTTTAGTAAAGTTTACATTGCCTGGCTGGCTCAGGAGGTCTTCTCCTTTTTTCAGGTAAATGGCTATCGCAGGAGCAAAATCGCCATTGGATGATCTCGTGCCAAAATATTGACGGATGAATTTTACATAGGCCACTTTCTCAATATTTATATTTCCAATAGCGTCATTATCGATGACCGATTCATTTAAAAAAATTAAAGGTTCCTGGTAACTCATCAAATAAATTTTTTTTTGCCCATGATCGTATTTGACGAAAGCTCCGGGAATTTTTGAGATAAGGTAATTATGAATATCCAGCTTTGCCCAGGCCAGGGAATCACCGGCTACATCAATGTCAGTTGTATTTGTTCCGCCACTGAACAAACCAGAAGCGTAGCGCTGATCCAATTCCTCTACCCTGCTCATCTTCTTGCTTTTCACCAGCACTTCCGATAAAGTCTTTTCGTCCTTTTGCCTGTTCAACAACTCCAGGTTATATTCAGCCGGTATAGTATTACTCTTTTTTAAAGAAACCATACCTCCATTTAGTTCTTCCGCTATGTTTATTCCCTCCTCCACAGGCAGCACTTTCAGGCCTCCTTTCAATTCCACCTGGTAATCCTCCGCCTCCGCCGGGTTTTTGCCAATACTGCAATACACCGTTGCAGAATCTAAAAACACCAAACCCGTGGCTCTGAAATTTCCCCTTTCATCCACGGCTACAGGTATAGCCGAACCAACCCCCTTTTCCTTTCCTTCCTTTATCATCAATACCGCCTGCTGCGGCATCTTCGAATTTCGCCGGAGTGGTTTGATAGTTCCTTCAATAGTGATATAACGGCTCGTATCTACCGGTATGGCGTCTTCATTGAGACGCATTCTTCGCCATCCATGGGTAAGCAATAACAGGTCGAGCTGTTCTTTTTTTATCAACGCCGTATCAGAAAAATAATATGCAGGTTCATAAATACGACCCCTGAGTTCACTGTGCAACAAGAAATAACCGGCAATGTTGAAACCACTACCTTCATCACGGAAACCATCGTCGAATACAGACAATGACATATTGTTAAAGGAACTGTCCGGCATTACTATTTCAACGGTCTGTTTACTTCTTTTTGATAAATTTCCTTTTATTATAATTTCTGGCTTACTGAATACCGCATCCTTATTTAAAAAGACAATTCTTTCGGCAACCGGTGTCTTGTTTCTATCCAATACCTTCACCGATACTATACCAGGGGATAGTTTACCGATGCCCATCATTCCCGTTGCCAGGAATTTATCTTTGAAAAAAATAGCCGTTCTGTATAGCTCTTTGTCTGCATTGCTCAATACAACATACAACGAGTCCCATTGCGGGCTGACCGATTGAGTGCGCAGTATATAAAATAGTTTGCCGGGTAATTGTTCAATATGCAGGGCTAGTCCGTTGGAGATCGCTGCGGGCAGACTGGTTTTGTATTTTGTTTCTCCCGCATCACTCCAGTTAACCTCGTAAACCTCTCCCTGCTCCGGTGTCAGTTCAAATTTACCCATACCAGCATTGGATGTTAACAAACTGGCGATCGTATCTCCTTTAGTATTAACAACAACTCCTTTGATGCTCACGGGGTAACCGTTCTCCTGCAGAGCTTCAAAAGCGATGATATTGGGAACTCCCTGTATCAACGAACCTCCTTCGGGGAAAAATCTCAATTCTGTATTTGCAGTGCTCTTACCTGCGCTCTCATTATTACCCTGCTTTCCGGTAAGGATAATTATTCTCTTTGTAAAAACAGCCGCCTCATCCTTCTTACCGGCTGAATTGGTATATGCCCTAATCCATAGATAATTTTCATTACCTGCTAAAGGAATATCGAGGCTACCGTTGGCGGCACCTCCATAAATGGGAATTATTTTTTGCTGGCTCAACCTACCAGTTATATCCAGCATCCCGATATACAAACTGCTGCTGCGATCGGACAGTATTCCGTCACTGATAATATACGCTTTAAAAAAAATGCTTTCCCCGGGCAGGTAAAGGTCTTTGTCAAAATGAATATATATCCGTTCACTATAATTTTTGTCCGCTATCGAATTGGGCTGACAAAGACAAACAGGGGAAAAAAATAAGGTCATTACAACCAGTGGAAGAACTTTTCTCATGTGATCATTTTTTTTAAATGGCCAACCTGCCTGAATAAAAATGATATTTTTTGAAATTTACGCTGCCGAAAATAAATAGTTTACCACTTTCTCCGGCCAGTTTCTGCCAGTAAATCCACAAAGCATACAAATAGCGTAAATCCTTTGTAAATTAACTGTTTAAAAGCCAAAAACTTTTTGCATTTTTGCACTTAACCAACCGGTACCGGATGAAGTCAGTCATATACAATTCGCTCACAGAAAAGAAAAAGCAGGGAAAGAAATCTTTTGCCGTACTCATTGACCCTGATAAGGTTAATAAACCCATGCTCGACGAATTGACCGGATTGTGTGTTGCCGCCAAAGTGGATTACCTGCTGGTGGGCGGCAGCCTTGTTATCTCCAACCATTTGGATGATTGCGTTCAGCACATCAAGAAAAACTGCTCTATCCCCGTAATTCTTTTCCCGGGAAGCCCTTCCCAGATCAGTAAATATGCGGATGCTCTTTTATACCTATCGCTGATTTCAGGCCGCAATCCCGAGTTATTGATAGGGCAGCATGTGGTTTCCGCACCTTTTGTCAAACAAAGCGGTCTGGAAATTATGTCTACCGGTTACATTGTAATAGACGGTGGCGCTCCCACTACTGTTTCCTATATCAGCAATGCTCTACCGGTACCTTCAGATAAAAACGAGATCGCCCTGTGTACAGCGATGGCAGGTGAAATGCTGGGAATGAAATTAATTTATATGGACTCGGGCAGCGGCGCCAAACGCCCTATCACGGAAAGCATGATCGAAGCGGTTGCTAAAAATATTTCTTCGCCGCTTATTATTGGTGGTGGCATCAATGATCCGGAAAAAGCGTATTTAAATTGCAAAGCCGGTGCTGATGTAATTGTGGTAGGCAATGCCATTGAAAAAAATGCTTCGCTGATCAAAGAGATGAGTGATGCGGTACATTCGGTGGCGATAAAAGTAATGTAAGTTTTTTCATCATTCACGACTGATCACCCTTGATGGGGTATCATCTCCACTCATTAATTTTCTTGTAGCAGTTGCAATAGCCCTTACTATTGTTGTAAGATGAGAAATATTTATCCGCTTTATTTCATCGCAGGGCTGATGATAGCATTCTTCATCATCGTCGCTGCTCATGATGCTATGAGCCGGTATTCCTTTTTCCACGAAAGGGAAATTATCACTTCGTTTAAACATTTCTTTTGTTTCCGGGGGGCCTGGCTTCACTCTGACAGATGTTGCTGATAATTGTTTTTCCAAAATGGATGGCAGCGACGACTGGTTATAACCCGTAATGTAAATATTGTTCTTTCCGTATTGCGGAATACCAATCATTTCAATATTTATACCCGCGATAATTGATGCCGGATCAATATCATTCACAAAATCTTTTGAACCCGACAAGCCCAACTCTTCTCCTGCAAAGGCACAAAACAAAATCGTTCGTTCGTTATCATTTTTTTGCACAAAATATTTCGCCAACATTAATAATGCGGTTACCCCGGAGGCATTATCATTAGCCCCGTTAAGGATGCTGTCTTTTTTCTTACCAAGATCGAAAACTCCCTCATGATCATAGTGAGCCGAAAACAATACTACTTCGCCTGGTTTTGTCTTGCCTGGCAATAGGCCAACTACATTATACTCCGCATTTGAATAATAGCTATTCACCCCGGAAAGCGAAATAACAGTTGGCCGGGTAGAAGCACAAACCAACAGTACATTATAGTTCAATCCACCCGGAGGCATATTAATCTTTAGCGGAAAATAATTTTCTTTATCCGGTTGCGGCTGATCGCTCCAAAGAAGCAGGTTTTTTTTTATTGACTTATGTCTTTCCAGGATATTCTCCGTAAAAAACGAATCGATTTTTATGATGGTAAAATCCGAAAGATTCTTTGGAGAATAATTACCTGGTTCCGGGTGGAAATAAAGAAACGCATCCGTCACCAATTTTTTCCCGTTCCAAACCAGGTCATCTATTACTATATTTTTACTTCCGCCAAATGGCCGGAAAGGCATATAGTAACCGGCATTACCCGGAAATATTTGCAAGCCGCTTTTTTTAAACTCATCGCCAATGAATAACCCGGCTTTGAGTAATGAAGGGCTGCCATTGCCCCGGCCCTTCAGTGAATCATTCGCCAGGAAATAAATGATCCTTGTTGCTTCCTTTTCCGTAATTATATCATCTATATCCTGGGCAAAAAGAAATGGCTGTACTATTAAAAGAACAGCCATGCTAAAAATAAATTTCGGGGTCATAGATAAATTTTTCCACGCTGATAACGCTGAGTACACAGAGAGATTACTAAATATCTCAGCATCTTCTATTGAACTGCATGTATGGTTGGTTCGCAGGAAATTTTTACAAAAGCTATATCATAAAAAAACTCAGCGAGCCCCGCGTTCCCAGCAAGACACTCCTTACTTCAAGTCCTCTTTTTTAACTCTTGACGGCGTTTCCTGCCCGGCGACAATCGTTTTTGAACTTAAGACTATAGATTGGATGATCATCGCCATGTTTTCCATATCCAGTGTTTCGACATGATCGCTTACTTTATGATAATTAGGCTCACTATCCATTTTAGAAGTGGAAATAGTATGAGCAGGTACACCCAGCTTTGCCAGGGTAGCATTATCTGAACGATAAAATAATTGCTGATCAGGATACGGATCGGGGTGAAAGCTAAAGCCTGTTCCTTCCAGGTTTTTTTGCAGGATAGTGCCCATATCCGTTTTTTCATAACCGGTTATATACGCTGAGTTCTTTCCCCATTTGCTTTCTGTTCCAATCATTTCAATATTGAACATGGCCATCACTTTATCCGCGGGAAATTGTTTGGAGAAATATTGTGATCCAAATCCACCCACTTCCTCCGCCGTAAAAGCCGCAAAGACCAGCGTACGTTCATTACTTTTCGCAGCGGCAAAATATTTTGCCAGCATGATGACAGCGGTAGTGCCGGCAGCATCATCATTGGCGCCGTTGAAAATAGAATCTCCGTTAACCGCTTTACCTACGCCTATATGATCATAATGACCGGAGAAGATAACATACTCCTCTTTCTTGCTCTTCCCGGGAAGTATACCCACCACATTGGCCAGCTTTTGTTCCTTTATTTCATGCTTTGCCGTAATGCTGAATTTTTTGGGTAACTCACTACCCAAAACAAACACAATATTTTTGTCTGTTTTTGAAATATTGCGTTTAAAAAAACTCAGGCGGGGAAAGTTTTTGGCAAAACTGGAGTCCACCAATATGAACAGGTTTTTACCCGATTCGGCAAGGCTACTTGCATCCTGAAAAATATTGCTGCCTGCTTTAATAGAAGCTATTTCATAACCGGAAGATTGATCAATACTGAATTCCGGCTGACAGGTAATAACAAGAATTCTTTGCGGATCAACAGTCGCATTATCAAAACTGGCTGATAAGCTCAGCTGTTTAGGATTAACCGTAGCAAACTCCTGGCGAAAACTATTACTGTTATTCCATGTCTTTAAACCGGCCGCCTTAAATTCAGCTTCGATAAAGTCAGCAGCTTTCTCAATCTCCGGGCTATACACTTTTCGTCCCCGCATAGCATCCGAAGCCAACACGTTTTCGATACGGCTCACTTCTTTTACATTGATAATATCGCTGGTTTTTTGCGCAAATAAAAACGAGGCTATTGATACCAATAACCCCGCAACAAAAAGTTTCTTCACTTTGATTTTTTATACTTTATTGATAATATGCAATGGGCAATAAGCATTGGGAAATTGTATGATTAAATTTGTCTATTGCTCATTGCCTGTCTTCTTAAAGGCTCATCATCTCTTTAAACTTTACCGTCTGCCTCCTGCTCACTTCTATTTTTTCTCCGCCCTTCATTTCCAGTAATAAGCCACCATTGAAATATGGTTCGATCTTATCGATCATCCTCAGGTTGACGATATGTTTCCTGTTAGCCCTGAAGAAAAATTTCTCATCCAATCTTTCTTCCAGTGCATTCAACGATTTTAATATCAGTGGCTTGTTCGGGCCAAAGAAAACTTTAGCATAGTTACCCACACTTTCAAACAAACGGATCTCGCTGAGCTTTACAAACCAGCAACGTTCGCCATCTTTTACAAAGACCTGGTCATTTTCTCCGAGAATACTGTTATTGACAAACTCTTCCGTGGTCCTGTTTTCTTTATTGTCAAGATGCTGCAGCTTGTGAATGGCATCAGCCAGCCGCTTGGGTTCTACCGGTTTGAGCAGGTAGTCCAGTGCATTGACTTCAAAAGCTTTCAATGCAAACTCATCATAGGCTGTAGTAAAGATCACTTGCGGAGAACGTTCCAATTCAGACAACATATCAAAGCCCGTTTTGCCCGGCATCTGTATATCCAAAAAAATAAGATCGGGTTGCTGGCTTTCAATTTTCGCAATACCTTCTTCGGCATTCGCTGCTTCGTCTATCACTTCAACTTCGGGAAAATCCTGCAGGAGTTTTTTCAATTCAGCCCTGGCCAGGCGCTCATCATCAATGATAATTGCTCTCATGTGAATGGTTTTAATAATCGGCTTCAAAAGGTATCAGCACCCTTGCTTCTACTAAAGAAGGGGAAGCCTGCTTAATTTCAAATTTAGCTTTATTTCCGTACAAAAGACTTAGCCTGTTTGTAGTACTTGACAGGCCGAAACCTTCGCCGGATACATGACCATTCAGGTAGCCAGTATTCTGCACCAACAGCTCATGAAAATTATTTTTAATAGTTGAGATTACCCTAACCACCCCACCGTGTATTTGCTTACTGATTCCATGTTTGATGGCATTTTCAACAAGAGTCTGCAACATCATAGGGGGAACAGGTAAGGCTAATGTATTTTCATCCACCTGGTATTCAATTCTCAAACGGTCTTCAAACCGCATGTTTTCCAACGCCAGGTAATCTTTTACGATATATAATTCTTTTTCGAATGCCACTGCTTCAGCTTTATCAGCCTGCATACTACTGCGAAGAATATTGCTCAACTCCGTAATAGCTCTCCTTGCCCTTTCAGGATTTTCATCCACCAAAGCCCTGATGCTATTGAGGGAATTAAAAATAAAATGCGGGTTGATATGGGCCTTGATGGTTTTTAATTCCAACTCCTTGACCAGCGATTCTAATTGAAGAGTGTCCATCTGTTGCTTGCGGCTTTTGGCTACATAATGATAGACAAAGTAGATCAGACTCCAGATGAAGAAAAGGATGAAATATGAAAAAGCACTGCTCAGTACCAGCAAAAGTTTACTGACCCAATAGCTTACATCGGTCCTGGCCAGCAGGTCCACTTCATCTTTTTTAATCAGGTTGAAAGTGATCAGGGCTTCCACACTGATATATGAAACTACGATAGCGAGGCAAAAAGTGATAATAAAGAACTGGAGTATCTGCGTGTTCAGATTTTTTTGCAGCAGCCCAAACCGGATAATGACCACCCGCATGAGATGGGAGAAAATGATCCCCAGCAATAAAAAAACTCCCAGCCTTTTAAAGAAATCACTCGTGAGCCGGTCAAAGGAAAAGGCAAAAAAGGTATTGATCAGGGCGAAAGAACCCCAGCCAATCAACTGAAATAACCAATATCTGGTGTTACCAATTCGCATAAACGACAAATCTAACCAATTTGACCCCAAGGGGGTTGTTATTAATATATCAGTGGAAAATAAGTTCTACAAATGGGAGATTTGGCCTGTTTTCCCTGTATTCTGAAGATAATGCTTTTCAAAGAACCAGCCCTGAATTCAAGAAAATCAGGCGCCCCAAATAGTTATTAAAAAAAGACAACTTTCATATCCTAATATTTGTTAAAAAGACGTTAGTATAAGGGTCTCCCAAATAAAATATTACTTTTACAGCCGCTAAAACCGCACATGGAAATAATACCCGGACCATTACTAAGTACGATCGATTCGCCCGCCGATCTCAAAAAACTACCCCGAGAAAAATTACACCAGGTATGTGATGAGCTTCGTCAATATATTATTGATGTCGTGAGCGTTCATGGAGGGCATTTTGGCGCCAGCCTTGGCGTAGTGGAATTGACCACCGCTATTCATTATGTTTATAATACTCCTTATGATCAGTTGGTATGGGATGTAGGTCACCAGGCTTATGGCCATAAAATATTGACTGGCCGGCGGAACAATTTTGCCACTAACAGAAAATACAATGGCCTGAGTGGCTTTCCCAAACGTAGTGAAAGTGAATACGATACTTTCGGGGTAGGCCATTCCTCTACTTCAATTTCCGCAGCTCTCGGTATGGCGATGGCGGCCAAATACAAGGGCGAGTCAGACAGGAAATGTGTAGCTGTTATTGGCGATGGAGCTATGACGGCCGGTCTTGCTTTTGAAGGAATGAATCATGCAGGTGTAGCTGACGCGGATATGCTCATTATCCTCAATGATAATAATATGGGTATCGACCCCAATGTAGGTGCCCTCAAAGAATACCTTACCGATATCACCACCTCACCTACTTATAATAAAGTAAAAGATGATGTCTGGAAACTGCTGGGTAAGCTGCCTGTAGGTAAAAACTTCAGCCGGGCCATGGGGCATAAGCTGGCTGAAGGGATAAAAGGTATGGTAAGCAGCAGTGCCAACCTGTTTGAAGCATTGAATCTTCGCTATTTCGGACCCATTGATGGTCATAATGTAGCCAAACTGGTGGATACGCTGAAAGATCTTCGTGAAATTCCCGGGCCGAAAATTTTACATATCGTTACGGTCAAAGGAAAAGGATATGCCCTGGCGGAGAAAGACCAAACCAAATGGCATGCCCCAGGTTTGTTTGATAAGATAACCGGGGAGATACAGAAAAAGAAATTTGATCTGCCGCAACCACCCAAATACCAGGATGTATTTGGACATACAATTATAGAATTGGCGGAGCAAAATGAAAAAATATTTGGTATCACTCCCGCTATGCCCTCAGGTTGTTCCTTAAAATATATGATGGAGAAAATGCCTGGCCGTGCTTTTGATGTGGGCATCGCTGAACAGCATGCCGTAACGGTAAGTGCGGGTATGGCTACCCAGGGCATGAAGGTATTTTGCAATATCTATTCTTCTTTCATGCAAAGAGCTTACGACCAGGTAGTGCACGACGTAGCTATTCAAAAGTTACCTGTTATATTTTGCCTTGATCGTGCCGGCCTTGTAGGTGATGATGGGCCAACCCATCATGGTGCTTATGATATTGCCTATATGCGTTGCGTACCCAATATGGTCATCAGTGCGCCAATGAATGAAAGTGAATTGCGCAACCTGATGTACACAGCACAACTGGAATCTACTAATCTTCCATTCGTTATTCGTTACCCAAGAGGAGAAGGTGTAATGCCGGAATGGAAAACAGAGATGAAAGAAATCGGGATCGGGAAAGGAAGGAAATTAAAAGACGGAAAAGGTATCGCCATCCTTTCGTTGGGCCATCCAGGAAATTTTGCGGCAGCGGCTATCCGTGAATTAAAAGCTGACGGATTGAGCCCTGCGCATTATGATATGCGTTTTGCCAAACCATTAGATGAAGAGTTACTACATGAGGCTCTCAGTAAGCATGATAAAATTATTACCGTAGAAGACGGCTGTGTTGAAGGTGGTTTTGGCAGTGCGGTATTAGAGTTTATGGCGCGACATGGTTATAAAAATGATATTCGCATTTTGGGCATCCCTGACACAATCGTAGAGCATGGCACGCCTAAAGAATTGCATCGTGAGTGCGGGTATGATGCGCCGGCTATAAAAGAAACGGTGCTGGAAATGATGCGGCATAGAATAAAAGAAAAGGTATTTGAATAGCATTTTTATTGATCCGCAATCCAGCCCTCAGGCTGGATTTTTTTACTCTGCTTCCGCATTGGGGTTATCACAACTTCAAAAATAATTTTTGGCCGGTCCGCAGGACTTCTTTGGAGGAAGAAGAGAAGGCGTGAAGAAAACTATAATTGAATTTCAAGACTTACTGCTTTACCGGCAAATAAGCAGTAACCGGCTTTTGGGCTCTCTTTTACCTATTATTAAAACAGCATGAAAAATATTTCTCTTTCCAGGTCATCGTTTGATTTTTTAAAAGACCTTTCGAAAAATAATAACCGTGAATGGTTTAATAAAAACAAAGAACGCTACATAAGAGAATATGGAAACATGATAGCGTTTGCCAGCGCTTTACTGCAGGAAATGAAAAAGCATGATACTATTGAAACCACTTCGGGTAAAGACGCCTTATTCCGCATTTACAGGGATACACGGTTTTCAAAGGATAAAACCCCTTACAAAACCTGCTGGGCCGGAAGTTTTAAAAGAGCTACTAAAAAACTGAGAGGCGGATATTATTTTCAGATAGAACCCGGCGGTTCACTGGCTGCCGGAGGTTTTTTCAGTCCCTCTCCGGCCGATCTGTTACGTATCAGGCAGGATATGGATTGGAATTATACTGATTGGAAAAAATTATTATCGGGTAAAATCATGGCAAATACATTCGGTGAATTGAAAGGCGAAACAGTAATTACCGCACCAAAAGGTTTTTCAAAAGACAACCATGCCATTGAACTGCTCAGGCATAAACAGTTTTATTTTGAAAGAAAATTTTCAGATAAAGAAGTATTGAGTAACGATTTTCTGAAAGAATTGAATCAGACTTTCAGAAACCTTCGACCCTGGTTCGATTATATGAGCGAAGTGCTGACAACGGATTTAAATGGAGTGTCAGTGATTTGATTTCATTAAAAAATGGAGGGGAAAAATATTTCAAATTGTCCGGCCGTCCTTCCTTTCGCAAATACAGCTTATTCACCGTGTTTGCCCAAGTTTTGATTTTGTATTTTCGTAAATAGAAATGTTGCCCGCAACGCGGTCGGACAATTTTCAAAAGGTAAAATTTAAGTAATGGCAAATCTCACTTCCATTTGGCCTTCATTTATTATTTTAAATTTGAAAATTTCGGTTTCATTCTACGTAGATAAACTCGGATTTCAAGTCCGGTTTATTGGCCCGGATGATGACCCCTATTGGGCTATTGTTGGTCGGGACAATGTTTCTATCATGCTTAAGGCAGTCTCTAATGATGTAAAACCGATCCCTAATTATGGACGCCATGAGTGGGCACCGTGGGACGCATATATTTCTACTGCGGATCCGGACAAGTTGTTTGATGAATATAATTCTAATGATGTATCATTTATCAGGCCTTTACATGACAACAGTGATAATTTAAGGGGTTTTGAAATCCAAGATGCTGATGGGTATGTCTTGTTTTTCGGGCGACCGAATCCATAGTAATTATGTTTCTATAGAGATTTTGTTTCTGTTATATTTAAGCATGTGCAAAACCGTACAGAAACCATTAATAAACCTTTCGAAAAAAATTGATACCCTTATAAATCGCTTATTGAAAATAAATTTTCATCCCTGTTATGTCTTTACAACGCAGGTAAATAGCCTGGCATTCTAAAAATCACTGTTTCGGGTGATTGACTTCACTTGCTTCTTCATTTATTTTTGACCAGCATTGAATAAATATAAGACAGTTGGTTACAGGAGCGGATGGCTGAATTAAAAAAATTGACAGAGTATAAAAAGAAATGAACTGCTTCAAATACCCGCAAAGGCCCTGCAAACTTCAATTTTAAATCAGTGCAGATCATTTACCTGCAATTGCCTGGCTGCTATGTATAACTTTCGTTCTATTGTTCGGGCATCCTGGCGTTGCTAAGTTTGAATACCTGAATTCTAAACCCTTTCTTCCTCTTTTCAATTCTGAATCCTACACAAGAAACCTTTGTTACCGGCTCACCCGCTGCCAATCCGGGGAATACAATTTGTGCCGGTACCAATGTAACCTTTACCGCCACTTCAACCAATGGTGGTACTACCCCCGCTTATCAATGGAAATTAAATGGAAACAATGTTGGTGCAAATAGTAGTACTTATCGAAGTTCAGTAGAAAGAAAATATTTTTAGGCCCGGGACCACGTTGTCATGTCGCACGCTCAGAACACAGGTGACAAAAAAAATTGTTGGCAGGGCTGCAGGAATCTATTACCGGATGTTGTCAGACGAAAATTTTCCCATTGAAGAACTGCGGGAGATAATCGATAAATGAAAGTTCAATTTACTCTCATATCAACTTGTTTTCAACCGCCAGCCTGATTAAGCTGGCCGTATTCTTTACATTCAACTTGGCTAATATATTCTTACGATGACTATCCACGGTAAATTGGCTCAAAAATATTTTCTCAGCTATCTGCGGATTGGTATATCCTTCTGCTATCAGTTCCAGTATCTCTTTTTCTCTTGGCGTTAAAACAGGCAGTTCATTTTTAGAAGACTTTTGATATTCAGCTAAAGCCTGTCCCACTTCGCCACTAAAGTATATCCCTCCTTCATGTACCGTGTGTATCGCCTTTATCAGTTCTTCCTTCGATGAGTTCTTTAAGATATAACCGGAGGCTCCGTTCTCCATCATTTTCTTAATATACAATCCCTGGTTGAAAGTACTCAGGCCGAGAATAAAAATGCCGGGGTATTTATTTTTCATTACCGCACATAACTCTACTCCATCCATTCCCGGCATACTGATGTCCATTAATACTACATCGGTGGTATTGTTTACAAAAAAACCAAGACAGGATGCTGCATTCATCGCCTGGCCTACCCAGGCGATATCTTTTTCATTCATCAGTAATGAATGAATTCCTTCTATCACTACAGGATGATCATCAACAATAAATACCCGGATCATACTCATATATTAAATTCAATATTTACCAATGTTCCTTTCCCCGGTTCGGAATGAATATCCAATTGACCCTTCAAATACTCCACACGGGACCGGATATTAGCCCAACCGACTCCGTTACTATTTTCCAGCAAAGCTATGTCGAATCCCTTACCATTATCTTCCACCACGATATTCAGCCGGTTATTTTCTCTTACCAGTTGTATAAAAGTTTCAGATGCCGCCGCATGTTTCAGAATATTATTGAGCAATTCCTGTACAATACGGTATACAATTATTTCAGTTGAATTATCCAGTCGTTCTGGCCCCGGCAGGATCATTCCCAACGATTGATACTTCACCGCAAGCAATTTTGTAGCGTTAACGGTATTACAGTATTCTTTTACCGCTTCATCCAATCCAAATTTAGTCAGTATTTCCGGCATCATATTATGCGCTACCCTTCGCAGTTCTTTAATCGAAGTATCAAGCATATCCAATGACCGTTCAAAAACAGTCATATTATCAGCGGTTATTACTAAATTATCTTTCATATTGCTCAATGAAAATTTAACGCCTGATAATAATCCACCCAGCCCATCATGCAGATCTTTCGCCAACCGGCTTCTCTCCTCCTCCTGGCCTTTGAGCATAGAATCTACGGCTATCAATTGCTTGTCCTTTTCCAATTCGCGGATCCGTTGTTGCTGTAACTCATCCTGCTGTTTCGCCAACTGCTGACGATGACGAAAGTTGCGGTACCCCAAAAAACCTGTAATCAATAATGCCGCTACAGAACCTATGAGGAAATAGTTGAAGGTTGATTTTTTTTGCAACGAAAGCGTTTGGATAGCATTACTTTTTTGTAACTGCAGTATTTCCTTTTGTTTTTTTTCATTTTGATACCTGGCTTCCGTTTCATTCATTTGCCTTTGCACCTTTTCCTTTTTCAAGCTGTCGCTGGCTGCAATGAATTGCTTCTGGTACTGAAAGGCCCTGTCAATGTTACCTGATTTTTCTTCAATTTCTGTAAGCAATTGCAAAGCCTGTACCCGCAGCAAGGGCACATTGATCCGGCCAGCGTCTTTCAAAACAAACGAAGCGGTTTCTCTAGCAATAAGAAGATCGCCCAGGTTCATATAAGAGGCCGCCATCCCTTCCTTGCTATTTGCTACCTGGAACTCGTCATTAATCTTTAAAGCAGCTTCATTGGCTTTTTTAAAATTTATCAACGCCTCTTTCCATTTATTTTTCTTCCTGTAAATACCCCCTGATATATAGTAAAACCTGAGATCCAGGTTTGGTTTGTTCAGTTTCATGACCAAAGGGCGTACTATTTCAAGATATGCTGAAGAGGAATCAAACATTGAAAGACTGCTGTAATCATCGGCAATAAAAAGGTTTCCGATTACATACAGGTCTGCATTGTCATCAGGATTAAGATAAGGCAAAGCCCTTTTATCGTAGGCAAGTGCGGCTTCAAATTGCTCTAATTCATAACAATCGCTGGCAAGGTCAGCGAATAAGGTAGCGAGATAATCATTTTTACCTTTGCCTCCTGTATTCTCAATACCGGCAATAGCTTCGAGGTAGTACTGGATGGATTCCTGGTAGCGATAAAGTTTTGAGGCTAAAAGACCCTTTCCTGTCAGGCAATCCGTCTTGCCGAATTTATACGCCAAATTTTTTGAGGGATCTTTTTCTCCGGAATTTATCAACTGGTTAAACAGTACTATTGCTGAATCAAATTGTGCATTCGCCTCAGGGTATTTTGCCAGGTCGAATAAAATTTCAGCGCCATGCAAAAAATAGTTTGCTATGTTATAAGCATCGTTCCCGGCTTTTGACAATTGATATCCTTCTTCGAGATACTTTTCTGATTTGGCCACATCATATCCGGCCAATTGCTCTGCAAGTTTGTAATACAAACTAATCTTTACCGTATCCTGCCGTTCATTTTTTAACAGCCCCAACAGGCTGTCAATAATTTTATTCTGAGAAAAAAGAAGAGCTGGCAACAACAGGAAAACTATTGTAAAAAAAAATTGCCTATACTGGTCAGACTTTGACAAGATAAAATGATTGAATACGTTTTAAGAATTCACTTTTGACGACTATCTGAATAGCAGGTTAGTGCCATTCAGTCTACGCCTATTTTTATTTACAATTAAACGATGAACTCAATATTCACCAGGGTTCCTTTCCCCGGTTCTGAATGAATGTCTAACCGCCCTTTTAAATATTCAACCCTTGAACGGATATTAGCCCATCCAGCTCCCTTATTGCTTTCTAACAGAGCCGTATCAAATCCTTTACCATTATCTTCTACTACTATATTCAGCCGGTCGTTGTCACGGATTAGTTGCACAAAACTTTCTGAGGCTGCCGCATGCTTTAAAATATTATTCAGCAACTCTTGTATTATACGGTATATTATTATCTCCGTCGAATTATCGAGCCGGCTATCCATTCCCAATGACTGGTATTTCACCTCCAGCAGCTTAGTTGCATTAACCGAACCGCAGTAATCCTTCAAGGCTTCATCCAGGCCAAACTTCGTAAGCATTTCAGGCATCATATTATGCGCTACTCTCCTCAATTCTTTGATGGATGTATCGAGCATATCCAATGACCGTTCAAAAACAGCCATATTATCCGGAGTTACAATTAAATTGTCTTTCATATTGCTTAATGAAAATTTTACACCTGATAGTAAACCGCCCAACCCATCGTGCAGATCTTTCGCCAACCGGCTTCTTTCCTCTTCCTGTCCTTTCAGCATGGAATCAACGGCTATCAATTGACGATCTTTTTCTAACTCACGAATCCGTTGCTGCTGTATTTCTTCCTGTTGTTTTACTAATCTATGCCGGTGCCGCAGATTGCGATAAACTAAAAATCCCGTGATCAGCAATGCCGCCACCGATCCCGCTAACACATAGTTCAGTGTTGATTTTTGTTTTAATGAAAGAGCCTGTATCTGTTTTTCACCGGCCAATTGCGCGATGCGGGCGTCTTTTATTTCCGATTGGTACTTTACTTCTAATGCCTGGATATTTTCCTGGTGTGTTTTGGCGATGACACTGTCATTGATTGTTACGAAACTTTTGAGATAATTGTATGCCGCCGGGAAATTGTTTCTTTTTTCTTCCAGTTCCGAGAGTGTTTTCAATGTGTATTGTTCTACGAGGGTGAGTCCCAATTTTTTTGATTGCGCTATAGCGGTTTTAAAATGATGGATAGCCTGCTCATCGTTGCCATTCAAAAAATAACTATAGCCTAGATTATGATTGGCGGAAGCGATCTCGTATTCATTTCCCGCCTTCGTCATATTATCCAATGCCGCCTTATAACTATTGATGGAGATTTTTACATCTTTCAGAAACTCTATCTGGTATTTTCCCAAAAACTTATACCCCATCCCCAACATATAATAATTGCCGCTCTGCTTTGATACGCTTATTACTTTGTCTACCAACGTATCCATTCCCTGGTAGTCTTTCAATTCTGACTTGGCGGATGCCATGGCCAGACTGGCTACGGAAATTTTATAAGGATCATTCAGCCTTCTACTTATTTCCATGCACTGTTTCGCATACTTCAATGCATTAGTATTATCGAGGATCTGCGTATAGAGCGTGGAAAGATTATTATAGGTTAGAAAAAGAAGACCATCGTTTTTAAATTCATTATATATCCGGGCTGCGGACTGGTAAAAGATCACCGCCGAATCATACTGTCCCTTGTAATGATAGATGACGCCAAAATTATGCTGTAACATGCCCTTGTACGTCTGCGAACGGTTGTCGTTTTGATCTTTAAACAATTCCTGTGCTTTATTGTAAAATTCAGCCGCTTTATCAAACTCACTTTTATCAACATACAATACGCCGGTTAATCTGTAAGCCGCTCCCAATCCAAATTTGAATGCAAGACGTTTCGCCAGTTCTGCAGACTCGCCGGCCAGCGCCATAGCTCTTTCAGGGTTTACGTGCTGGTATTTGAGGATCATGTCGTTCAGGAAATTGACCTTTACGGTATCCTCCATTAATTTTTTTTGTTTGCTTTCCAGCGAGTCAATCAAAGCAGCCTGCGAAAAACTTACAACAGGCAGCAGGATCAGCCTTACAAAAAAAAATAGTGATTTCATGTAAATAGTATTTTATCCGCGTACGCAGCCGACAATACCCAAGCGGTTGTAAAGGTTGATAAGGTAATTCAAAATATCAAACATTGACGTAAAATTCACCCTTTAAGGGGATTCTGACAGCTTCAGAGAAAATCACCGTTTCGGGTGGCAGGTGATAAAAAGCCTGCTTCTACTTTTGGACAATTCTTTAATCTCATAAAAAATACGCCGGCAGATTAAAAATAAAAATAGTATGCACAAAATAGTCTCCCTTATTTTATTATTTGTTTCAGTAAATCTATTTGCACAAAATGATGCTGCGAAAGACACTGCTGCTACATCCGTTATTACCGCTGTGGGAAAACCTGATGGGAAAAAAACAACAGTTAAAATAAATAAAGAAGGGGGCGGCCTTAGATCGTCGGACGGAATAGTGGAATTAATTATTCCCGCCGGAGCGGTTTCAAAAAAAACAGACATTAGTATTCAGCCCATTACTAATTTAATGACCAATGGGGATGGCAAAGCATATCGTTTGGAGCCATCGGGGATTCAATTTAAACAACCGGTACAATTAATTTTTCATTATGATGAAGAAGAAACAAAAGATAGTATGCAGTTATTGCTGGGCATTTCGATGCAGGACGATAAAGGGCAATGGTACAGCCTGAATAAAACCGAATTGGATACCATAGCAAAAACAATCAGCGGAAGCATTAACCATTTCAGCGATTGGGGAAAATTTGAAGCGATAAAATTATACCCATCTTATGCAAGACTCAAAGTAAAGAAATCTCATCATTTAGAAATTGATTTGGTTACCAGTGAAGGGGATGATAATTTGTTAACCCCGCTTGATAACCTGGATGCCGCTTTACTTTCTGCTCTTAAAAAAAGAAAAATACCATGGACATCAACCTGGGAAGCCACTTCAGGAAACATTGCCAGAGAAAGTAAAACCACCGCAACCTATACAGCTCCGGCTACCGTACCTGCCCAAAACCCCGTAGCGATAACAGCCAATTTAAACGGGCCCACTTATACAATAAAAGTGAAAGGTGAATTGATACCTTTTAAGGAACTGGAATTAGTGAGCAATATTCTTGTATTCGATGATGCGTATGAAGTAACCATGGTCAGTGAAATACAAGGCATGTCCGGCACTTGTCTCGGTGCCGCAACTTATAAAGATACCGGGAGTTTTGTGATATCACTGAACGGAAACGAGGCAAGAATAATTGAAAGAGTCAATAGAAATACATCCGCTTTCCTGGATTATTCCGGAGGCCGTTGCTGGGGCTATACAATTTTAAAAAGCGGCACGGGTAACATACATATTGCCGGAACCCCGGTGATAAAAGTAACACCTCCTGCGGGACCGGGAAAATCAGCGACGATTGAAATTAGTTTCAGGCGGGGTCCTTCCATATTCCCTTTGTTCCAGGTTACCTGCAAATGTGATGATGCACCGGGAGGGCCAACTACAGGTACAAATGCACAGGGCGTAGCCATGATGGCCGGTATATTACCTGCGCAACCTACATACATAAAATTTGAAGCAAAAGAAGGAGAGCAAACTATTATAAAACAGGGAGAACCCGGCGATCCCATCTATACAAGATTTACGGTAACACAATTAAAAGAAGATTAATACAGATTGAAAGTATTATCACCGCTCTTTTGTGATTCGGCAGAATAATGACAAAATCACCTTTTCAGGTGAGAGTCAGGAGAAGGAGTTCACTTACTTTTAGTTTATAAAGTTCTTGCAGAAGTTAACTCTTGTTTTCCTATCGACGAACCAATAAGTTTAATTTTTTAAAATAATGCTGATGAAAAAGAATTTGCCTTTTGTGATATTATCATTCATTATTTTTCTGTGCTGGCATACACCGGCACAAGGGCAGGACAGGGTAGTAAAAAAAGGGACAAAGTATGATACCATTATAGTCAAACATGGCCCTAAACCAGCAAAAAAACCTGTCGCCAAACCGGTAGCAACACCAGTAGTTGTCAGGGAAATAGTTTTACCTACTCCGGAATTTATCAATCAACCTTATTACTTTGACAATGATGGCAACCGGCTTATAAAATTAGAAAATGCCAATGCCCTGATGGTTACCAAAAAGAAAACACTGGGCTTGAAAGGAGCAAAGCAGTTTTTGAGCATGGAAGATCCTTCTTCCAAGATTCGTTTCGTAGCAAAAAAAGATATTGTCTTTTTTATTAAAACCAGTGGTGATGTAATCGACCTTACCTCTTACATAAAGCTCTATCAATTTGTACCCGCAGATCAGAAACGGGAGGTAACCGTTACTTCCAAAGAAGGTGTGCTGAATAATAAAGATGAAGCAAAAGGAAAACTGATGAGTTTCAGTGTAAAAATGATTTCAAAAGATAATTACCAGATACAATTGCCCGAACAATTAGAAGCAGGTGAATACGGTTTTGTATGGGTAAAGAATATGGAGCTGAAAGAATTTACCGTATTCGCTTTTGGAATTGACTGGAAGAGCAGTGATTAATTTTTATACCAGGATACTATTGCCAGGTTATAACAATTTAAAATCTTTTAAAAATAAATAACATGAAAAAAATAATCTTTTGTCTTTTGCTTATGATACCTTTTTGTGTATTTGCACAAATAGGAATTAAAGCGGGCCTGAATTTTGCCAATGTCACCAATGCGAAATCTATTAACAGCAGTAGCAGCACCGGTTTTCATGCCGGCATTTTGCTGGCGCCACCTTCTCAAAAGATCTTTGGGTTTCGGACAGAACTAACTTATTCGAAACAAGGATATGATTATAAATCTGGTACCAACTCAGGTACTGTAGATCTGAATTATATCATGTCATCCAATCTTACCTGCATCAACATTACCAAGTATTTCCAAATACAGTTTGGAGCTCAAATGGCATACTTGCTCAATGCTAAAGTGGACAGCACGACTAATACCAGTACCGGTAATCCCCAGGTTGATAAGATCATGAATCTGTATAATCGATTTGACTACGGGTTTGCAGGAGGCGTTGAGGTTCATCCTGTAGGTGGCTTATTAATTGGCGCAAGGGCTAATATCAGCCTGGGAAGTTTGTATAAAGATGCACAGAGCGGCCAGATGCCATCTTTTTCTAACATAGATATTAAAAACAATGTCTTCCAGGTTTTCGTAGGATGGCGTTTTGGCAAGCAACCTGAATCCTCAAAAAAGAAAGATAAAAAAGAAAAGAAAGAACAATAAAAAATTTCACATATGAAATACTTTGTCGCAATAACTTTTTTTCTGTCTTCAACACTATCTCTTTCCGCGCAGAAATATCCTGAACCGGAATTCAGTAGTGAGGTGTACTATCTGAAAAAAGACAGTGTTAATTCCTTGATTAGATTGGAAAAAGGATCTGCCAAAATGGAAAACAAAACCAAGATGGGTGGTTTTGGCGGTTCTGAAATGGGATATGTACTGGATGAAGAAAAATCAAGAGTGAGATTAACCAAACGACCTGACTTTTCGTTTGTTTTCTCTAATGGCTCTTCCGTAAAGACATCATCTCCGGAAAGAGATTCGATGATGAGGGCTAACGGTATGGATCCTTCCATGATGGAAGGCATGAATGGTGCGGGTGGTATGAATGATCCGGCGAATACGATCACACTATATAAAGCAGAATCAGCCAAAGGCAAGAGAAAGATATTAATGCAAAAAGCCCCCGGAGCATTCGGCGGGAAAAAAATGCAGTCAAGCGATAAATATACTTTTAGTGTAAAAAAAATCAGGGAGGGTTATTGGGAACTGGTGATAGATAAACCCTTGCCAAAAGGTGAATACGCATTTAGCATGATGGGTATGGGCATGGGAAATATGGACGGCAGCACCACCCTTTTTTCCTTTGCTGTTGACTAAACTAATTTCTTTTCAAAAGATTTAACAGCAGTTAAAAAATTCCCTATGTGGATTCTCGTTGGTTAAGCATCTACACTGTGCTTAACCATTTTTTATGCTTAAACCACAACGCTTATTGCTGATCTTCTTCCTGCTCTTATCATTTACCTGGCTATTTTCTTCTGGTCTTTGGAAAAGAGCCAAAACTTCCAGGGCTTTCCGCAACCCGGAAGCACATAGACTGGCTGATCCATCATTTAGTAAATTGAAATTAAAAGCGGCCGAGGCAAAACTATTTGCACAGCAGAAAGGATATAATGAAGCTATTTGTTTCCTGGTGGACATGAGCCTGGCTTCTGGTCAGTACCGTTTCTTCATTTATGATTTTAGAAAAGATACACTGCAAAATTCAGGTTTGGTTACGCATGGCCGTTGCAATCAAAACTGGCTGGAAGGCCGCAAGTATGGCAATACAGTGGGCTGTGGCTGCACATCGTTGGGAAAATATAAAATTGGTCATTCATACAATGGCAGGTTTGGCCTTGCTTACAAACTCTACGGCTTAGACAAAACCAATGACAAAGCATTTGAAAGATTTGTCGTCCTTCACTCCCACGAACGTGTTCCGGAAACAGAGGTGAACGATGAAATTTGTCAAAGCGATGGATGCCCGACTGTTTCTACGGGGTTTTTAACGCAACTAAAACCGATTATCGACGTTTCAAAAAAAACCATTCTGCTATGGATATACTGATTCCCTATTCAGGCTTGTTCAAATAAGCAAATAACTCGCAAAGCTTTTTCTCATTTTTCAATTTGAGGTTATGCTTTTTCTCGATTTCTTTTATTAGTTGTGCATATTCCGGCATCTTTTCCACCAGGACATCAATATCCTTTTTAACGACGGTCATCTTGCCACCCGGCAGGTAAGCAAAGAGTAGTTCTTTATGAACCGGCTTTTTCTTATCTAATATGTCCGGCTCCTTGAACCTATAAATGGATTTAGCCCTGCATTTCAGCAATTGAATATTGCCATCCACCAATACTTCATAAAATGTATGACCCGTATTACTCTGTATAGATGGATATGCATTCCTGAATGTGATAAAAGTACTGTCATTATTCTTTACCACTTTCATCATAAAACCGGAAATACTATCCACAAATTCCATGATAGTATTATTTTCCAGGTAATACAACATATTGTTCTCCGCGTCAAAGATCACCGGCACTTGCATAACAGGTCTCGTGCTCTTAAATTGTACAATACCAGGTGACCATTCCTGCCTGATAAACTTTGCCTGTAAATCATCGTCCTCTTCAGCCGCCGAATTACTGCTAAGCGGAGCCGTAACTCTGTTCGGAAAATTTTGAGCCGATGAATAGTTCAATGTAACGAGGAAGAAAATAAGAAAGCATCCAATGAATGGAAGGAATTTATATCTCATGTGTTTCTCCTTTTTCAGTTGCGTGAATTAAGGGATGAATGTCACCTTAGGTTCAGGAACTCATCTCTTATAAAACCTGACTTATATTCTCACGCAAGCGCTGCATCCATGGTGATATTTGTATTCAGCGATTTGCTGATCGGGCAATTGGCTTTTGCATCAGCCGCACATTCCGCAAACTTAGCCGCATCAATACCAGGTACTGAAGCTGTTACGTCCAGGTGGCTTTCAGTAATGACACCATCGCCCAAAGTAATGGTACATTTTGTATCAATATTATCAGCTACAAAACCGGCAGCCTGTAATACAAAACTCAATTTCATGGTAAAACAACCGGCATGGGCAGCAGCTACCAGTTCTTCGGGGTTAGTGCCAATACCATCTTCAAAACGGCTTTTAAAAGAATACTGTGTATCAGTTAAAACTCCGGATTGCGTAGTGTTGGTTCCTTTTCCTTCTTTACCGGAACCTTTCCAATTAGCTGTTGCGAATCTTTTCATAATTATAGTTTTTAAATTTTATTGTGGTTGATTATCCTCTTCCAGCTCGGCCAGGCGATTTTCGGGCTCGTTGTATTCTATGATAAAATTATTTTTTCCCTCGCCAATGATTATTTTCATGAATTTCTGCTGCACCAACTCCAATAATGATAAAAACAGGAATATCGCATGCACCCTGTTTTCCACTTTATCAAATATTTTTTCAAAGGCGACTGTTTTTTCCTGCTGTGCCAGCGAAAGCATATCCTGCCGGCTTGCTTCCATCGTGTATCTGTATTGTACCACGGTATGTACCGGCTTGTTCACCCTGTCAGAGTATTTTTGCATGGCCTTTTCAAAAGCCCTCATCAGTTTGAACAAAGTAATATTCTGAATTTCTGTTCCCTCACCAGCTTCTTCACCTAAGTGTGACAATTCCTTTTGAATATTCCCCCGTTTTACCATCAGCATTCGCAAAGCTTCCATTTCCGCCATTTGTGCGGAAGCTTCTTTAAATCTTTTGTACTCCAGTATTTTACTAACCAGTTCTTCCCGCGGATCAATTTCATTGCCCTGTGCGTCGAGTTCTTTGCGTGGCAGCAGCATTTTAGCTTTTATGCGCATCAGCGTTGAAATAAAAAGTATAAACTCACTGGAAAGTTCAATATTCACCGTTTGCTGCTGATGGATATAATCCAAAAAATCATTGGTGATTTTTGTGATAGGAATATTATAAATATCCAGCTCATCTCTTTCAATAAAAAACAAAAGCAAATCAAAAGGGCCTTCAAACTGGGCCAATTTGATCTGGTAGGAAGAAGTATTAGTCATTCGTTACAATTAAAACCCCGTTCCGGGAATAGTTATCCTGGAACAGGGGTCAAAAATAAGGGAAATATGATTGTTTTATTTCTTTAAAGCATCCCTGATCTCGCGTAGTAAAACTATATTCTCTGCCGGTGCGGCGGGGGGTGCAGCTTCTTCTTTTTTCTTCATACTGTTCATGGCCTTAATAACCAGGAACAAGACGATAGCGATCAAAATAAAATCTATAACCGCCTGGATAAAAATGCCAACGGGAAAGACAGTGCTTCCAATCGTAAAACTAACTTCAGACATACCTCCTTTACCCATTATAAGTGCAATGATCGGCATAATGAGACTATCTGTCAGGGCGGTAACAATTTTTCCAAAGGCACCACCAATGATCACGGCCACGGCCAGATCAACGATATTGCCCTTCATGGCAAATTCTTTAAATTCTTTTAGCATTCCCATAATTTGTTGGTTTTGTATGTTAGAAAATGTGGCATAAGGTAGGCTCTTTCAATATATATCAGTTTTTTTTGTAACCTGTTTTATAAGAAAGTTTTCCACCGCAACCGTTATTTTTTCAATCCGGGGAATTGCATATCCAGGCTTTTCAGTTTGTCACGCAATGTGCTGGCAATAAGGTGCTCCTTATACCAGTTTTGATCTGACGGTACAATGGTCCACTCGGGGTTATTACAATTATTAAAACAATCTTCATACACCTGCATATATACATCCCATAGTTTGGCTTCCTCAAAATCTTTTTCGTTGTACTTCCACATTTTTGCCGGGTCTTTCATTCTTTCGCTCAATCTTTCATGTTGTTCTCCAGGTGAAATATGCAGGTAAAATTTAAGAATATGAGTGGCATTATGGTCCTGCAACAGCTCTTCAAAATTATTGATGGCCTTCATTCTTTTTTGAGCCGTTTTATCATCGCACCATTTATGCACCCTGGTTATCAGTATATCTTCGTAATGAGACCGGTTAAAAACCTGGATCATTCCTTTTTGAGGAGCATATTGATGAATACGCCAGAGAAAATCATGAGCGAGTTCTTCGGCAGTTGGCGCCTTATATGACTTTACAGTTACGCCCTGCGGGTTCATATTTCCCAATACATTACGGATAACACCGTCTTTCCCGCTGCCATCCATTCCCTGTATTACCACTAATATTGAACGCTTACTTTCGGCATAAAGCAGGTTTTGCAATTCATCCAATTCTTCCAGGATAGCGGGTAACTTTTCTTTAGTTTTTTCCTTATCAAAACTTTTAGGAGCCCGGGTGTCTATTTCATTTAATCTAATCTTTCCCATCAGGATGCATATTTTTTATAACGACGCAATATAAATAATCCTGTTGTATCGCCTCGTTTTATGACCTTAGCCATTCTTTTATGACTACAAAATTTATCAGTTGGTCCATCTTCGTGCTGCTATGTTTTATCTGGGGAAGTTCTTTTATTTTGATGAAGGTGAGCAGCCAGGGGCTGACAGCCCCGCAGATAGCCGCCTTAAGGATCTTTTCAGCATCAGTCGTTTTTATTCCTTTTGCTATTTTTCATATCACTTATATACCCCGTCGAAAAGCAGGTCTCCTGGTTTTTACCGGCATCTTCGGAAATCTATTGCCGGCATTTTGCTTTGCGATTGCTATTTTGAAAATTGATAGTTCGCTGGCGGGTATTCTTAACTCACTTACTCCAATTTGTGTCGTTTTAATTGGCACACTCGTCTTCAGGGACAAAATAAAAATGCAAAAAATTGCCGGAGTTATAGTGGGCTTTATCGGGCTATGCCTGCTGACAATAACTCAAAAAAATATTAATATTGAAAACGCCGGCTATTCTTTTCTCGTTCTTCTCGCCACTATTTCTTATGGAATTAATGTAAATCTTGTGAGCCATTACCTGAAAGAGATGAAGCCATTACATATTGCGACCGTATCACTTTCATTTATGAGTATTCCGGCGGGCTGGCTGCTTTGGCAACAAGGTTTCTTCCGGGTTGATTTTGCAGACCCTAAAGTACAATGGGCGATATTTAATTGCGTATTACTGGGCATTGTAGGCAGTGCATTGGCTACTATCTTGTTTTATATCCTGGTTCAAAAAGCAAGCGGTTTGTTTGCGTCGCTTGTTACTTATGGAATTCCTTTTGTAGCGTTATTCTGGGGTTATATAGACGGAGAAGCTATTTCTCTTTCTTCAATACTCTGTCTCGCCGTTATACTGCTGGGAGTTTATCTTGCCAACCGGCCTGATAAAAAAGAAAGCGGAACCTGATAGATCCCGCTTATACAATTATATTATTTTACAAAGCTGATATTTAAACAGCCATGATTTCTTTTTCTTTAATTCCAAGATGCTTTTCAATATGTGAAATAAACTTGTCAGTTACCTGCTGAACATCCGCTTCCGCATCTTTGGCTGCATCCTCACTTAACCCGCTTTTCTGCAATTTTTTAATGCTCTCTATCGCATCCCGCCGAATACTGCGAACGGCGACTTTTGAATGCTCTCCTTCAGCCAGGCATTTTTTAACCAATTCTTTTCTCCTTTCTTCTGTCAATGGTGGCAGGAATAGCCGGATAATAGCGCCATCATTTTGAGGAGTGACCCCTATATTAGCATTAATAATAGCTCTTTCAATTGGCTGTAACATATTTTTTTCCCAGGGTTGTATAGTCAATGTACGGGCATCCATGACACTGACATTGGCTACCTGGTTGATGGGCATCGGTGAACCGTAATAATCAACAACAACATTATCCAGCATTTGTGGATTAGCTTTTCCCGCCCTTATTTTTATTAATTCTGCTTCCAGGTGATTAATAGCTTTTTTCATCTGCTCTTCTGTACCGGCTATAATGGTTGAAATATCTTCAGTCATAAAAGAATTTTGAGAGAGGCAAAGCTAATGAAAGCAGTTGTTTTAAAAAAAATGCAGGAAGAGTAAGGTTTCTTCCTGCAAAAAATAATTTATGGTTAGCTACAGCTATCAACTATGGTCCGCTGTAGCAGTCTCCTGGGTAAGTGTAACTACCTTAGAAGTTGTTTTAAGTTCAGTTGTTCCGTTCATACGCTTAGCTATTGTCATAGTACGTCTCGGTTTACCATAATAGAGTAAACCAAATCCCGTAAATGATAACGCCAGCATTATAAGTAGCAAGTAGGTCGATCCGATAGTTCGCAGGCTATAGGCCAAAACAACGAAACCAATATTAATACTTACACAGATCAGTGTTATGGAGGCGTGTCCAAGCCCACGATTGAGCAGTAAATGATGGATATGATTGCGATCGGGAGTAAAAGGAGAACATCCTTTGAAAATCCGAATGGCGAAAACACGAAGTGTGTCGAGCAAAGGAACAATCAGGATGGAAAATCCTATGGCAGCAGTGGATCCGATAGGGATAGCAATAGCGGGATCACTTGCCACATTTATAAATTTAATGACTAATATGGCATTGATTAAGCCAATCATGAGAGAACCGGAATCACCCATAAAAATTTTGGCGGGGTGATGGTTAAAAATAAGAAAGGCGACAAGACTTCCGCACAAGGAATAAGCAAGTAGTGCATAAGCCTGCAAACCAACCATAAAAAAATAAGTTCCGAAAATCAGCATGGTTAAAATGCCTAAACTGGTAGCAAGGCCGTCTATACCGTCGATAAGATTAAATGAATTAATAACGACAATGATGGTTAGATAGGTTAAGGCCAGGCCGAAGGCATCTGGCAACTGTTCAAAACCAAATAAACCATGCATGCTATCAAGTCTTATTCCTCCCAAATGGATGATAATAGAGGCTGCCACCACCTGGCCCACGAATTTTTTGCTTGCGGATAATACCACCAGGTCATCTTTAAGACCCAGGAAGAAAATAACGAGCGCCGCGGCAAAGAAGTATTGAAATTCCGGATTCAGATAACCTTGTACGGATAATAAGGAAGCGAGTAAAAATCCGCCGAAAATACCTACTCCTCCAAGAGAGGTAACTGCGTGAGTATGAACTTTTCTCTCATCCGGAACATCATATAATTTTTTTTGTTCAGCTATCTGCAGAACTACCGGTATGGCTAAAAAAGATATGATGAAAGAGACCGAGGCTGTTAATAATACATCTAATAACATCAAGCAGGGATTTACGGTACAAAAATAGGCTTAAACCTTTTAGCTTATCATTGAATACGAATTATTTAATACGCAGTCAATATTAAATCACCCATACTCACAGGACCATTTGATTTAAGACAGATTAATATCAACGGATGGGTTTTTTTACTAAAAAAAACCGCATTTTTGCAGCTCCTCTCAGATATTTAGAGGGGGCAAGATACAAAAAGTTTAAAAAGTACCTAATTTTTATGCCTGAACTTAAAGCAATTGCGACTCAAATCAGAAGGGATATTGTCAGAATGGTACACGGTTCAAGCAGTGGTCACCCCGGTGGGTCGCTGGGTTGTACTGAGTTTTTTACCGCTCTTTACTTCAAGGTGATGAAACATGACCCCTCCTTCAATATGAATGCGACAAACGAGGATGTGTTTTTTTTATCCAATGGTCATATCTCTCCTGTTTTTTATTCTACATTGGCCCGTTCAGGCTATTTTGATGTAAAAGAGCTATCTACTTTTCGTAAACTGAACTCCCGCTTGCAAGGTCACCCCGCCACACACGAACATTTACCGGGCATAAGAGTTGCCAGCGGGTCCCTGGGACAAGGAATGAGTGTAGCTATCGGGGCGGCTTTGGCCAAGAAATTGAACGGAGACAATAAAACGGTTTTTTCGCTTCATGGTGATGGTGAACTGGACGAGGGACAGGTATGGGAAGCGGTTATGTTTGCGGCGCATCATAAAGTTGACAACCTAATTTCTACCGTTGACTGGAACGGCCAGCAAATCGACGGACCTACGGATAAAGTAATGAGCCTGGGTAATATCCGACATAAATTTGATGCATTTGGATGGACTACGGTGGAAATGAATGGCAATGATATGGATGACGTCGTGGCTACCCTTGAAAAAGCGAAATCATTGACCGGCCAGGGCAAGCCCATTGGTATCATGATGCATACGGAAATGGGTAAAGGCGTAGATTTTATGGAAGGCTCGCATGAATGGCACGGGATAGCGCCGAATGATGAACAGTTGGCCAAAGCATTGGCACAATTGCCGGAGACGCTAGGTGATTATTAAAAGAACTACGGTTTTTAAGATTATAAAGGATTATGAGGAAAACAAAGTTTCTTCTTAATCCTTTTCTTTTGCTGATCTATTAAACATTGATTCCTGAAAATCTTAGTCCTGTTATTCGCTCCTCAGTGAAAATTCCTGTGTAGATGCTTTTCTGGAAGGAAGCCAGGAAGCGACAAGAGCTATAACAAATACAGTTGCACTCACCAACAAAAAGTCAGTCCAGCGAAGTTTTACCGGAAAATAGCTTATCAAAAAAGAATCACCCTGCAGCGGAATTAAATGAAAGTTGATTTGCAGTACGGCTATTAGAAATGCAAGCAACATTCCCATAATTGTTCCGATTAAGGCAAGCAACAAACCCTCGGTTAAAAATATCTTTTGAATAAAACCCCTTGTACTTCCTAATGCATGCAATACGTTAATGTCTTTTTGCTTCTCCAGCACGAGCATCGTTAACGCTCCGATCATATTAAAAGCGGCCACTACCAGTATCAGGCATAATACACCGTAAATGATCCAGCGCTCCATATTCATTACGGCATAAAGGCTTTGATTTTGCTGGTATATCGTTTGAACAAGATACTTATCAGCAAAAATTTCCTGAACTTTTGGCTGTAGCTCCTCTGCTTTAGAAGGATCGATGAGGGCAATCTCAACACCACTATATTGATCGGGACCAATTTTCAATGCTTTTTTTACAAAACCGATATTGGTTAACCCATACTTATTGTCAAAATCCTGTTGTATCCGGAATGAGGATGAACTGCGGATAGAATCGTTACTGATATCATTTAGTGGATCTATTTGTTCCGTGTTACTTTTCCGGGGCAGGTAAATTTTGAGTACGAAAATATTCCGGTCGGCCTGTATGCCAAGGGCTCCCTCCACCCCACCACCTAATATAAGTTTGGGAACTTCTTCAGTACCGAGATCGTATTCCCCTCTTACAATATGATCCGCTACTCCTGTTACATAACGATAATTTTCATCAACCCCTTTCAGGTACATGACCGATTGGTAGTCTCCATTTTGCACCAATGCCTTTTCTTCCACTACCAGGCTATAGTTTTTTATCCCGTTTATTCCTCTTAACCGCTGCAATTGATCCGCGGTAACCGTGATGTTTTTTCCTAAAGCCGGCAATACTTTCAAATCAGTATAAAAAGAGGAATAGAGAGATTTCACCAGGTCTTCAAAGCCGTTGAATACACTCAATACCAATATCAATGCGGTCGTACCGATAACGATGGCCGCAATGCTGATCCTGGCAATGATATTAATAGCATTGACCGATTTTTTCGCTTTGAAGTATCGCCAGGCAAAGAGGAAGTTCAACAGATTACTGGTTTTGAAGTTTAAGATTTGACTAACGACACAGGCATCTTATCCACCTTCAGAAGTGGGGGGATTGATCTTTTTAAAAAGCTCTTCCAGTTTGAATACATTATCCAGCGTATCATCATGGAAAAAACGCAAGACAGGGATGCTGCGCAATTGATGTCTTACTTTTGCTGCCAGGTCTTTTTTTATTTCATGATGCCGGTCGTCAACTTTCTTCAAAGCTGCCTCCACGTCTTTTACCTGGAAAAGGCTGAGATAGAATCTTGCCTCCAGCAGGTCTGGCGTCACTTTCACCGATGAAATGGAAACCATTCCCCCGTCAATCATATTCAAACCCATACGTTGAAAAATAGTACTCATTTCTTCGTGCAGTAGCCCGGCTATCTGCTTTTGCCTTTTACCCTCTTCCATAATTATGTTATTATTTGCTATCCATCCGCACCTAGGCTGCTGTGGACGCCGTAAAATTAGTTACTTTGCGCCGTTTAAGTGACTTATACGAACTAATGAAGAAATATTCACGGATTTTTGGGTACTTAAGAAATCATAACGGCAAACTTGCCCTCTATTTTATTTGCACCATCTTAGCTACACTGTTTGGCGTAATCTCCATCGGAATGCTCATCCCTTTTTTTGGGCTGATCTTCGATACTGGTCAATCCACGGGTGGTGACATGATTAAGACCAATGTGCTGGGTTCTTATATCACAGATAATCTTGTTCAGATCATAAATGAAAAAGGTAAGATCGCCGGGTTGACTGCTATATGCGTTCTGATTATTGTTGCCACTATTTTAAAAAACCTGTTTCTTTATCTTTCCAATCGTATATCGGTTCCCCTTCGCAGTTTAATTATCACGCAGCTTCGGGGAGAATTGTATGATAAAATTCTTCAATTACCGATCGGTTATTTTACGGAAAAAAGAAAAGGTGATATCATTTCCCGGATGACAAATGATATCGCCGAAATAGAAGGTTCTGTGGTAGGTACTTTTGATGGAATGATCAAGGATCCGTTAACGGTCCTGGGTTATCTTATTTTCCTCGTGATCATTTCACCACAACTTTCTTTGTTTTTATTGATTCTTCTACCCATCACGGGTATTCTTATTGGAAGGGTGAGCCGCAACTTGAAACGTCAGTCGCAGGATGCTGCGATAAAACTAGGCGAGAGTCTTTCGATCCTTGATGAAACCCTCGGCGGCCTCAGAGTAATCAAAGCTTTTTTAGTGGAAAAATTATTGAGTAGCCGGTTTCATAAAGTAAATACAGAACTTTTTCAGATCAGGAAAAAAATGGGAGCACGGCGTGATCTTGCTTCACCACTTACAGAAGTGCTGGGAGTAATGGTTTTATGCACCATCCTGTATTTTGGAGGTCGCCTGGTTTTGGAAAATAAAGGATTGGAGGCCAAAGAACTCATTGCCTATATTGCTTCTTTCGCCATGCTGATCAATCCCGCTAAGAATATTTCCACGGCTTTCTTTAATATCCAACGGGGCGCTGCCGCTTTGATAAGAGTGGAAGAGGTATTGAAAGCACCGGTTGTGGTGGATGATAATATTAACGGACAAAAGCTGCTATCCTTTGATGATAAAATTGAATTCAGGAATGTAACTTTTGCTTATAACGATGCTGTTATCCTCGATAATGTTAATCTCATTATTGAAAAAGGAAAAACCATTGCCTTAGTGGGTTCTTCCGGCGCTGGTAAATCTACACTGGCTGATCTTGTACCAAGATTTCACGATGTAACAGATGGTGAAGTATTAATTGATGGTGTAAATATTAAAGATTATTCCCTGCACTCTGTACGCAGCCTGATGAGCATTGTTACGCAGGAGCCTATTTTATTTAATGATAGTATTGCCAATAATATCCGGTTGGGAAAGGAGACAGCAACTGAAGAAGAAATTATCGACGCAGCTAAAGTAGCCAATGCACATAATTTCATTATTCAAAAAGAAGAAGGGTATGACACCAATATTGGCGATAGGGGTACTAAACTGAGTGGTGGTGAACGCCAGCGATTGACCATTGCAAGGGCGGTAGTAAAAAATCCCCCGATATTAATTTTAGATGAAGCTACTTCTTCGCTGGATACAGAAAGTGAAAGATTGGTACAGGATGCTATCAATAATATGATGCAGAACAGAACCAGTATTGTTATTGCTCACCGTCTGTCAACTATCCGTCATGCCCATGAAATTATTGTCTTGCAAAAAGGAAAGATCGTTGAAAGAGGTACCCATGATCAATTGATGCAGCAAAGTGGTTTTTACAGAAAATTAGTGGAGATGCAGGAATTGAAATAAACTAACTTATAAAATGTAAGAATTAATAACCTCTTTGTTTTGCAAGCAGATTCAGGAAAGCTACAATATTATCGATTTCTTCGTCGGTTATATCAGGAAATCCAGTCATCATCGAACCGAATTTTTCTTTCAATGCTCTTGTATATGGGTCTCTCTTCATAAACTCAGCCGGGTTTCTAATCCATGCATACAAGTTTTGTCTATCACCCCACGTCCCTCTTTGTTCAAAGCCAAGAATTGAGGGACCGGTACCATCCTTAAAAGGGTTGTGACAAGCCGCGCATTTTTGCATAAACATCATTTTTCCTTTATAAGCAGCACCTTTTAAAGGAGCTTCCCGTTCGGGTATTTTGTAATCGATAGGTACTGCCGGATTATCGCTAACATTGGATTGGGAAGAAACTTTTTTTACAACAAAGGCCGCGATTGGAATCATTAAAGCGAGTAAAAATCCTTGAATAATATAATTTAGCTGGCGGATCACACTATAAAGTTACTCCACAAAAAATCCCGCTCAAAGCAGGATTTTCTATTAATTTTTATCTTTAAAAAAAATTAATCATCTTAATACTTCTCGTGCAATTACAATTTTTTGTATCTCACTAGTTCCCTCGCCAATAGTACAGAGCTTGGCGTCACGGTAATGCTTCTCAACCGGAAAGTCTTTGGTATAGCCATAACCACCAAAAATCTGTACCGCATCATTCGCTACCCTTACCGCTACTTCACTGGCATAATATTTCGCCATCGCGGCTTCCTTGGTCATGGGCTTTTTCCTGTTCTTTAAGTCACAGGCTTGCAGGGTTAACAAATCAGCCGCTGCTATTTCAGTTGCCATGTCGGCCAATTTAAAAGATATCCCCTGGAAACTGGAGATAGGTTTATCAAACTGGTGCCGCTCCTGCGAATATTTCAAAGCAGCTTCATAAGCTCCTTTGGCAATACCCAATGATAATGATGCAATAGAAATTCTTCCACCATCTAACACCACCATCGCCTGTTTGAATCCATCTCCCACTTCACCCAGGCGATTTGAATCAGGAATTCTGCAATTGTCAAAAACCATTTCCGCTGTTTCGCTGGCCCGCATACCCAATTTGTTTTCCTTTTTACCCGCACTAAATCCCGCCGTACCCCGCTCTACCACGAATGTTGTTGAATTATTTTTTGTTCTTGGTTGTCCCGTACGGCAAATAACAACGGCCACATCGCCGCTTTTTCCATGAGTGATCCAGTTCTTCGTGCCGTTAATGATCCAATTGTTGCCATCTTTCGCGGCGGTACATTTCATATTACCGGCGTCACTGCCTGTGTTCGCTTCGGTTAACCCCCATGCTCCCAGCCATTCTGCCGTAGCCAGTTTTGGTAAATATTTTTTCTTTTGTTCCGCATTCGCAAAAGCCAGTATATGACCCGTGCAAAGTGAATTGTGAGCCGCCAGGCTAAGGCCAATAGAGCCGCAGACTTTCGCTATTTCCTCAATCACTGTTTTATACTCAAAATAAGTAAGACCGGCACCGCCATATTCTTCCGGTACCAATACTCCCATCAAACCCAGTTTGCCCATTTCTTTAAAAACCTGGACCGGGAATTCCTGGCTTTCATCCCAGGTCATTATATGCGGTTTGATAAATTGCTGTGCAAAATCACGGGCGGTTTGTGCTACCTGCTGGGTTAACTCTGATGACTCGAAGTTCATAATTCAGTTTTTTTAAAAGATGTGCCATCACAAAGATGGTGATGGCACATTTTCAGTAGCTGTCTCAAGGACCGACAGCATGCAATCGTTAAAGGCGATGCAAGTTATAAAAACTTTTATGTAACGAACAAGTGTTAGAAGTACTTTTTTATTATCCTCGTTCATTTATAGACAAAAGCCTTAGTCGGATGTTAGCAAAAGTCCGTCATAGGCAAGGTGAATGCCCTTTGGCAGCTCGGCTTCTACCTCTTCATGCTTTCCCAGCTGGTGGGATATATGGGTTAAATAAGCTACTGGAATTTCTAATTCCTTTACCAAGTCAACAGCTTCCTCCAGGTTGAAATGAGAAACATGTTTTTCTTTTCGCAATGCATTCAGCACGATTATTTCACTTCCCCTTATCTTATTTTTTTCTGACTCGTCAATAAAATTGGCATCCGTTATATAGGTAAACGTCCCAAAACGGAAACCTAAAACCGGCATCTTTAAATGCCATACCTGGATTGGAATAACCGGAATATCTCCTGCGAGGAAAGGTGCTGTTGTGATCGGATGCATATCAAAATCCGGAGTACCGGGATATTTGTTGTCTTCAAATGCATAATAATATTCCCGCCGGATCGCTTTTTCCGTATACGAATCAGCATATACTTTCATCGGCTTTTTCGTGAAATAAGTGAATGCTTTAATATCATCCATTCCCGCAATATGATCTTTGTGAGAATGAGTTAGTATGACAGCGTCAAGGTGTTTCACTTTATGACGCAGCATCTGGCAACGAAAATCAGGCCCCGCATCTACTAACAAAGTGGTAGCAGCTGATTGAACCAAAATACTCGAGCGAAAGCGTTTATCTTTTTTATCCGTTGAAGTGCAAACAGGACAATCACAGCCTATCATAGGCACACCACTGCTGGTACCACTTCCAAGAAAAGTTATTTTGAGCGGAGGATAAGACACAGTCAAAAATAAGAAATGAGAATTTAAGAACGGGAAACAGCGTTAAAAGATAAATTCCTACTTTACCGGTTCATCCTTTTCATTGTCCTGCGTTTCCAGTTTGGCTATGATATCTGAATAGATTTTTTTCACCTCGTCAGTAAGAAGTAGTGTATTAATATCCAGTTGCGGGATCAGGTCTATCAGCGTATTGATACGTCCCTCTATTTGCAGAAACTTATTAAGTACAACGACTTTTCTTTCCTCTAAGATGCAATAGCCGCTTTGAAAAGTTCCTCTTTCATAGCGTAACACATATCCTGATTGTTCGGGAATAGCTTCTAATTTGTCCAACGTTGCTTGTGTGTATTTCATGCCCCAAGCCCCTAAAGGGGATGTTTAGAGTTTTAATATCAAAATTTTCTTACAGGTGCGAAACTACATGATGTCTTTCTTTCTTCTGTAATACATTATCCACAGAATAATGAAGTATCAGTCTTAGTCACCCTTTTAGGTGATAAGGGTTACTTACTCTGCATCTTTATCACTGGTACAATCATTTCTTCCAGGCTCACTCCTCCATGTTGAAAAGTATTGCGGTAATAATTCACATAGTGATTGTAATTATTGGGGTAACACAGGAAGCTATCTTCCTTGGCGAAAATGAAAGACGAATTAATGGTGGGTGAAGGCAATCCAATTTCCCTTGGATCCCGGAAAGCCAATACTTCTTTGGCTTCATAGTTGAGGTTCCGGCCATGTTTATACCGGAGATTAGCGGTTGTCTGTTTATCACCTACTACCTTATACGGCGTTTTTACTCTTACACTTCCATGATCAGTAGCCAGTACTATCCTGATCTGCTTGTCAGCGATCTTTTTCAATGCCTGGTGCAGCGGCGAATGTTCGAACCAGCTTGTCGTCAAACTCCTGTAACTCATTTCATCCCCTGCCAGCTCTTTTAGTACTTCCATCTCCGTCCTTGCATGGCTCAGCATATCCACAAAATTATAAACGATCACATTGATGTCGTTATTCATCAGGTTGTGGATATTATTCATAAGGTCCAATCCCGCATGATTATTCACCACTTTTGTATAGGATACCTTCAGGTCTCCTTTTCCTAACCGCTTTAATTGCGCCCTGAAAAATTCTTCTTCGTATAAATTCTTACCGCCCTCTTCTTCATCGTTCTTCCATTGCAGGGGAAATTGTTTTTCAATATCAACCGGCAACATCCCGGCGAAGATGGCATTCCGGCAATATTGAGTAGCTGTGGGCAGTATACTGTAAAAGCTATCTTCTTCCAATATGCGAAAACTTTCTGCAAAAATGGGTTGTATCGCTTTCCATTGATCAAACCGCAGATTGTCTATCAGTATAAAAAATAAAGGTGTTCCTTTCTCCAGATGGGGCAGCACTTTAAATTGTACCAGGGAATGACTCATTACGGGCCCTTCGGTACTTTTAGGATTTAACCACTTCGGATAATTGCGGGATATAAATTTAAAGAACTCCGTATTGGCTTCACTTTTCTGGCTCTGCAATATCTCCTGCATTTCAGGGCTATCGCTTTTTTGCATTTCCAATTCCCAATACACTAATTTTTTATAAATATCCATCCACTCGTTGTAATCAGGATTGCTGTTAAGCGCCACGAAGAGATTTCGAAACTGCACCTGGTAAGCAGTTGTTGTTTTTTCAGCTACCAGTCTTTTATTATCAATGATCTTTTTTAAACTAAGCCATACCTGGTTGGGATTTACAGGTTTTATCAGGTAATCGCTTATCTGGGAGCCAATGGCTTCATTCATCAGGTTTTCCGTTTCATTCTTCGTGATCAGCACAACAGGTAATGACTGGTTTATTTCTTTGATCTTCGCCAGCGTTTCCAACCCGGTGATACCCGGCATGCTTTCATCTATCAACACTACATCTACCAGGTTGTCTTTTACGTAATCAATAGCATCAAAGCCATTAGTAAAAGTTTGCACTTCATACCCTTTATTTTCCAAAAATAATTTCTGTGATTGCAGGCTTTCTATTTCATCATCCACCCATATAATTTTTGCTACGGCCATTCGGTAAGTTTATAATTTTTGATTTATAGTTTCTCCTGGTACATTGAATATACTTTCCTCGAAAGTCATTCTGAATTTTAGCAATCATAGTAGGATCCCCGGACCAGTCAAAAGATTGCGAATAAGGTAAAAGTAGCTTTTTATACCGTCCCTTTGTACTTTTGCCGATACGCCTTAAAGGCCCTTTAACAAAAAAGCAACAATGTCTCCAATTCGCAAGATCATCAACGATCCGGTATATGGTTTTATTACTATTGATCACCCGTTGATCCTGCAGATAATTTCACATCCGTTTTACCAACGGCTGCGTAATATTAACCAAATGGCATTCGCACACCTTGTATATCCGGGTGCTGTTCATTCCCGGTTGCATCATTCTCTCGGCGCCTATCACCTGATGTGTAATGCCCTGAGCGAATTAAAAGGGAAAGGTATTGAGATAAGCAGCGAAGAGGAATTGGGCGCTAAGGTGGCTATATTACTCCATGATATTGGTCACGGACCTTTTTCGCATGCACTGGAAGAAGAACTGATCAGTAAAGTGCATCATGAAACTATTTCTATCCTGCTGATGCGAAAACTGAACGAAGAATTCAACGGTCAATTACAAACGGCCATCGAAATTTTTACAGCAAAATATCCAAAACACTTCCTGCATCAATTAGTATCAGGTCAATTAGATGTAGACCGGCTGGATTATTTAATAAGAGACAGTTTTTTTACCGGCGTAGCGGAAGGTGTTGTCAGCTATGACCGCATTATCAAAATGCTGACGGTGAAAGATGGCGAACTGATGGTGGAAGAAAAAGCCATTTATTCTATCGAGAAATTTTTAGTATCGCGACGCCTCATGTACTGGCAGGTGTATCTTCATAAAACAGTTTTAGCCGCAGAAATAATGCTGGTAAAAGTAATCCGCAGGGCGAAAGAACTGATTTCGACTGGTCAAAAAGCAGATGCGGCATCTCCTGATTTAAACTTCTTTTTACAGAATCACGATTCAAATACTTTCATTGAAGAGCATTTAGATACTTTTTGCCGTTTGGATGATCATGATGTAATGGCTACTGTTAAGAACTGGTGTTATCATCCGGACAAAATATTATCAATACTTTGCCGTTCTTTAGTAGAACGGAAATTGCTGAAAATTAAACTACAGGCTGAACCATTTGATTCGTCCCTATTGGCAGAAAAACGAAAAGAGGTCAGTGAAAAATTGGAGATCACTGAACAAGAAACTGACTATTTTGTATTTACAGGGGAAACAAGCAATACCACCTACGACCCGAGGGACGAACGGATCAATATCCTTTTTAAAGACGGAACGGTAAAAGATATATCCAAAGTGGACAATGCGCTGATACACCAGGATCTGAGCAGCACCATTAAAAAATACTATTTTTGTTATTATCGTTGGTAGCCGATGGATTAAAACACAACAGTGACCAGCATCAATTAACCAGTATCAAGAACCCTGTAATTAAATCATGACATTTCCAGCCTCACAAATTGGACTTCTTATTAATGGCAGAGTGGAAGGTGACCCTGATGTTGCGGTAAACTCGTTTGGAAAAATAGAAGAAGCCAAAGAAATGCAGCTTACTTTTTTGGCTAATCCTAAATATGAGGAGTTTCTGTATAGCACCAATGCTTCTATAGTGATAGTTAATGAGGCCTATGAACTAAAACAACCGGTAAAAGCAACCCTTATTCGTGTCCCGGATGCCTACTCTGCTTTTGCTATCCTGCTCAGCAAGTACCAGGATATTATGGAACAACAGTTAACCGGTATTCAACAGCCGGCTTATATTTCGAAAACGGCAACTTATGGCGAAAATGTGTTCATCGGCGCCTTTGCCTACTTGGGAGAAAACGTAAAAGTAGGAAATAACACAAAAGTTTATCCCAACGCTTATATCGGTGATAATGTAACTATTGGCGATAATTGTATTATTCACCCTGGTGTGAAAATCTATCATGATTGTGTATTGGGTAGCCATGTCATCATTCACGCAGGAACGATTATAGGCAGCGATGGATTTGGTTTTGCACCGATGGCGGATGGAAGTTTTAAAAAAATTCCGCAGATCGGCAATGTAAAAATTGAAGATCATGTGGAAATAGGCGCTAATACCACCATTGACAGGGCCACTATCGGGTCCACTATTATTAAAGCCGGTGCTAAACTGGATAACCTTATACAGGTAGGACACAACGCTGAAATAGGCAACAGTACAGTAATTGCCGCACAGGCAGGTATAAGTGGCAGCACCAAAATTGGCAATGGAGTTATGATCGGCGGCCAGGCCGGTATTGTTGGCCACATACAATTAGGTGATGGAGCCAGGGTAAATGCACAAAGCGGTGTCAGCAAATCCATCGAACCGGGCAAATCTGTAACCGGTTCTCCGGCTTATGATTACACAGCGGCCTTGCGAAGCCAGGCTGTGACCCGTAAATTGCCTGAACTGGAAAAAAGGGTGAAAGAACTGGAAGCGCTGGTCAAACAATTGTTATCAGAAAAAAGTATCCTGTAATTTCTACCAATCTGTTGAATTTTCTTTCATACAGACTATAGAAACATCTCACGCAATAATTCATATCCGAAACATCTAAACAGCTTGCTAATACTTTCTGAACCACCGTTAACCTGGACGAATTCCTAAGGCGCTCAAGCGGTAAATGTCCCCCGTATTTTAATTAATAATATTTTTGTTGCAAAACTGTTAAGTTGTTCATTCTTTTCACTTACTGACGTAATTTACGGGCATGATCTCATTGATTAAAAAAGCGGCAATTCATCGTAGAAACTATCTTCTTATTTTGTTTGCCGGTCTCTTTTCTTTTTTTTCGCCAAAAGCGCAAAATATCGATGCTGCTATTGCTAATTACGCTGGTATGTATAGCCCTGAACGGGCTTATCTTCACTATGATAAAGCCGTCTATGCCGCAGGAGATACCATTTGGTTCAAGGCTTACCTGATGAATGAAATTGTTCCCGCTGATGAAAGTAAAAATTTATATATCGATTGGATAGATGATAAAGGTATCCTGATGCAACATGCCGTAAGTCCGTTGGTGGAAGCAGTAACAAACGGACAGTTTACTATTCCGGCCGATTACAAAGGGAAAATGATAAATGTAAGGGCCTATACAAAATGGATGCTCAATTTTGATTCGGCATTTATCTATAACAAGGCGATCAGTATCCTTATAAAAGAAGCAAACACTGCCGGATCAAAAAACAACCCCATTCCTTCTATTAGTTTTTTCCCGGAGGGAGGTGATATAGCAGAAGGTCTTTTTAATAAAATAGCTTTTAAGGCTAACGACCAATGGGGCCGGCCCGTGAAAGTAAAAGGTATTATTGTCAACAACAAGAATAAAACAGAAGACAGCATTCGTACACTTCATGATGGTATGGGATATTTTTTTCTTACTCCACAACCCGGCATTACCTATACAGCGAAATGGAAAGATGAAAAACAGGTAGAACACATTACGGAGTTACCCAAAATAAAAAATAACGGCGCTACACTGCAGGTAGTGGTATCCGGAACCAACCGGTTATTTTCTGTGTCCTGTACCCCGGAGTTTATGCGTACGATGGATACCATTCAACTGGTGGGAACAATCTATCAGCATGAAGCTTTCCGGATTGCCAGGGCAACCGCTTCGCCTGAAATAAAAGGTATTGTTCCCACTGTCGCACTCCCCAGTGGGATTATGACAATAACCTTATTTGATAAAAACTGGAAACCATTGGCTGAACGTATTACCTACATAAATAATAATGAATATACTTTTCATCCGGAAATGGAAGTACAGCGCTGGGGATTGAACAAACGTGCGAGAAATGAATTAAAAATAACTGTGCCTGATAGTTTAATCGCTAATCTTTCCATCGCGGTAACGGATGCCGCTATTGGCACAGATAGCAGCAGCAATATTATTTCACACCTGATGCTTAGCAGCGAATTGAAAGGACAAGTATATAATCCCGCTTACTATTTCTCAGACAATACTGATCAAAAAAGTCAATTCCTGGACCTGGTTATGCTCACCCATGGCTGGCGTCGCTTCAAATGGGAGGAAATGTTAAACGGAAAAATACCAAAGCCTCCCTTTGCCAAAGACACCAGCTATATTACTTTATCCGGAAAGGTCATTGGTGTTTTACCAGGGCAGATCAATAAGGATGCTTCGGTTCTGTTAATGGTAAAACAAAAAGATAAGGAAGGTCAAATGCTTTTAGTACCGGTAACATCAAATGGAATATTTAATGATCAGTCTACCATTCTTTTTGATACGGCGCAGATTTATTACAGCTTTCAGAAAGCAAAAGAATTAAAAGACGCCGGCATACAATTTATGACGAACAGGTTGCCGGCTCCTTCCTTCAACCCTTCTTCATTTATTAAACCTTATGGTCTTTTTCCTGATACAACGGGTAACTACAGGCAGCTAACATTCGCTAATGAAGCCAATAGCCTGGCTGAACTGATGAAAATAAAAACTTTAGAAAATGTAACTGTAAAAAGCAGGGGAAAGACACCCGTGCAGCTAATGGATGAAAAATACGCTTCTGGTCTTTTTAGTGGAGGCGATGGCTATCAATTTGATCTGGCCAATGACCCAACGGCACCCGGGCAATTAAATATTTTCAATTACCTGCAGGGAAAAGTGGCAGGTTTGCAGATAAATACAGGCAACCCGCCATCATTGCAATGGAGAGGTGGTGCACCTCAATTATACCTTGATCAGGTACCTACCGATGCGAATTTTCTTTCCTCATTAAGTGTAAATGAAGTCGCATATATTAAGGTCTTTCGTCCACCTTTTATGGGCGGCTTTAATGGCGCCAATGGAGCCATCGCTATATATACGCGGCGCGGTAATGATGTAAAAGCAGAACCCGGTAAAGGATTAGCGAGTAATAAAGTATTCGGTTATACTTCCATCAAAGAATTTTATTCTCCCAACTATGCGTCGTTTAGTCCCCGGAATGAACAAAGGGATATACGAACTACCTTATACTGGAACCCTGTATTAACTACTACTCCGCAAAAAAACCAGTTGGTAGTTTCATTTTATAACAATGATGTCAGCGGGGCCTTCCGTGTTATCATAGAAGGCATGACAAGAGATGGAAAATTGGCCCACATAGAACAAATAATGGAGTAATAAGAAGGTTATAAGTTCAAGCGGTTTCGCAGTTCTGAAGAGACCATTTACACCAATCAGGTAGCCGACCCCCGCAATCCCGACTATAACATTATCTTTGCCCAGCTTAAGAAAACAACCGCATGAATCCAAACTTCAATCCTGATAAACAACATACACTTAAAGCTGAAGTGACTATTTCCGGTACCGGTCTTCATACGGGTGTCATGGCAGATCTGACGCTGAAACCCGCCAGCCCTGGTTTTGGTTTCCAGTTTAAACGAATAGACCTGCCACAGCAACCCATAATCAAAGCCGATTGTGATCTTGTAACGGATACCAGCCGCGGTACAACGCTGGAAGCTAATGGGGGAAAAGTAAGTACTGTTGAACACGTGTTAGCCGCATTGGTTGGTATGGGTGTTGACAATTGCCAGATCGAAATAAATGGGCCGGAGATGCCGATTATGGACGGCAGTTCGCAACCTTTTGTAGAACTCATTGATGAAGTTGGCGTATTAGAGCAGGAAGCCGCCAAGGTTTGGTATAGTATTGACGAAAACATTTATCATCACGACGACGAAAAAAGAGTAGAGATGGTAGTAATGCCGTCAACCGAATACCAGGTGACAACCCTTATTGATTTTAATTCACCCGTATTGGGCACCCAGCATGCGGAATTGAAAAACATGCAAAATTTTAAAGAAAGTGTAGCTCCCTGCCGCACTTTTTGTTTTTTACATGAATTGGAAATGTTGCTTGATAATAATCTTATAAAAGGTGGAGATGTCAACAATGCCATAGTGATAGTAGACAAAGCGGTCGATGATAAAGAAATGGAAAGACTGAAAAAGATTTTTAAGAAAGATAAGATCGAAATAAAAAGTGAGGGATACCTGAATAATCTTGAATTGCGTTTTCCGAATGAGCCGGCCAGGCATAAGTTGTTAGATGTTGTAGGCGACCTCGCCCTGATTGGCTACCCGATCAAAGGTCGTGTTATTGCCAATCGTCCCGGTCATCATTCAAATGTTGAATTCGCTAAAAAGATCAAGCAATACATAAAAAAAAACAAGCACATCAGGGGTGTTCCTACTTACAATCCCTCCCTTCCGCCGATATATGATCTGAGATATATTGAAAAAAAATTACCCCATCGCTTTCCTTTTTTATTGGTTGACAAGATCATTGAATTAAGCGATAACCAGATTGTAGGCGTAAAAAATGTAACCTTCAATGAATGGTTCTTCCAGGGACATTTTCCGGGCAATCCTGTTATGCCCGGTGTATTGCAGATAGAAGCATTGGCTCAATGCGGCGGCATTCTTGCCATTAATCTCAGTGGTGAAGGACAGTATGATACTTATTTTCTCAAAATAGATAATTGTAAGTTCAAACAAATGGTAAAACCAGGAGATACCATGCTGCTTAAAATGGAACTGGCAGCACCCATCCGCCGCGGCATCTGCGAAATGAAAGGAACAGTATATGTAGGCAACAAAGTTTGTACTGAAGCAGACCTTGTGGCGCAGATTGTAAAGAGATAAAACCCTAAATCCCTAAAGGAACTTTTAGAGTTTGAAAGTTTTAAATTTCTCTATTTTTTATAGTTTTTGGTGGCTGAAAATGCTAGCATTTTCAGCCTTATTTTTTATCCTCTAATTGGTCTGTAAAATGTTCAAAAAACAGGTTTATTTATCGTTTGAAAACCGCATAAACGCTGTATTTTTCGTACATTTGTCAGTATCTCATTTTTCATTTTAAACGATAGGAATTACCCCTTTTATGAGCGCAGAAATTACAGAAGCGATCCCGGCTTTGTCCGGAGGTTATGGTGCCGATAGCATACAGGTTTTAGAAGGTTTGGAAGCCGTTCGCAAACGTCCGGCGATGTATATCGGTGATATTGGTGTAAAAGGACTGCATCATCTCGTTTACGAAGTAGTTGACAACTCTATTGATGAGGCTTTAGCTGGTTATTGCAAAAACATACAGGTTACTATTCACGAAGACAACTCCGTTTCCGTGCAGGATGATGGCCGTGGTATCCCTACGGATATGCACACCAAAGAAAAACGTTCAGCACTGGAAGTGGTAATGACCGTGCTTCATGCCGGTGGTAAATTTGATAAGGGCTCCTATAAGGTTTCCGGTGGTTTGCATGGCGTCGGTGTAAGTTGTGTAAATGCGTTGAGTAAAAACCTAAAAGTAACCGTGAACCGCGACGGGAAAACCTTTGAACAGGAATATAAGATTGGGGTTCCTCAATATCCCGTTCGGGAAATTGGTAAAAGCGATACTACCGGAACGAAAGTGCATTTCTGGCCCGATGATTCTATTTTCATTACTACTGTTTATAACAAAGAAATTTTAGAAGGTCGTCTCCGTGAATTGTCATTCCTTAATCGGGGTGTACGTATCATTCTTACTGACTTGCGTGAAAAGGAAGAAGATGGATCTGATTATTCCAAAGAGTTTTATAGTATAGGCGGTATTGTAGAGTTTGTTGAAATGCTGGACGCCAATGCCGGGAGGGCCCAGCTTATTCCGAAAGTTTTATTTGTAGAAGGCCTTGATGAAATCACCAATGTAGCGGTGGAAGTAGCGCTTTGCTATAACAACAGCTATAGCGAGCATATTTATTCCTACGTTAATAATATCAATACCATTGAAGGAGGTACCCATGTATCTGGCTTCCGTCGTGCTTTGACGAGGGTATTCAAAAGCTATGGGGATAAAAATAATCTTTTTGAAAAAGCAAAAGTAGAGATTGAAGGAGATGATTTCAGGGAAGGTCTTAGCGCTATCATTTCCGTAAAAGTTCCCGAGCCTCAGTTTGAAGGACAGACAAAAACCAAACTAGGTAATAATGAAGTGATGGGTGTTGTGGATAGCACGGTATCAAGGTCGCTGGAGGCTTTCCTGGAAGAAAATCCAAGGGATGCCAAAAGCATTATCAATAAAGTGATCCTAGCGGCACAAGCAAGAGCCGCTGCCAGGAAAGCCAGAGAGCTGGTACAAAGAAAATCAGTTTTGACGGGTGGCGGATTGCCGGGTAAACTGGCCGATTGTTCGGATCGTGATCCTAATCGTTGTGAGCTGTATTTAGTTGAAGGTGATTCTGCCGGCGGTACAGCCAAGCAGGGAAGAGACCGAAGTTTCCAGGCTATCCTTCCTTTGAGGGGTAAGATTCTTAACGTAGAAAAAGCCATGGAGCACAAGATCTACGAAAATGAGGAGATCAGGAATATGTATACTGCCCTTGGAGTTACTGTTGGTACCCCGGAAGATCCAAAAGAATTAAATATTGCCAAACTCCGCTATCACAAGCTTATCATCATGACCGATGCCGATGTGGATGGCTCGCATATCGCCACACTGATACTAACTTTTATCTTCCGTTATATGAAGACCCTGGTCGAACAGGGATATGTGTACATTGCCCAACCGCCCCTGTATTTAGTAAAAAGAGGAAAGGAGCAAGCTTATGCTTATAATGAGAACCAACGGAAGGCATTGGTAGAAAAAATAGGCGGTGGCAAAGAAGACGCAGTTACCATTCAGCGCTATAAAGGTTTAGGTGAAATGAATTCTGAACAACTTTGGGACACTACTATGAACCCGGCGACAAGAACATTGAAACAAGTGACCATTGAAAGTGCAGCCGAAACCGATCGTGTATTCAGTATGTTGATGGGCGATGAGGTAGCTCCGCGACGTGAGTTTATCGAAACCCATGCTAAGTATGCTAAATTGGATGTTTAATCTTTTCTGCACAGAAGGTGGAAAAATACCCGCCAGTATGCTAACCAATTAATAATTAGATTATTAGCCCCTTTTAAAAGGGGCTTTTTTTATCATTTTAGGAAATTTTAAAGGCTAAAACCCATCAAAAGGCCTAATTTCAAGGATTACTAATCAAAATAAAGTACCATGTCTGAAGTAACTCTTACCGCTTACAATGTAAAAACCAAGGAAAAAGGTGTACCGATCAAGGATGCCGTTATTACTAAAACAGCTAAAGGTGCTTATATGGCCCAGGGCAATGATGGCAAAGGCAATAAACTGACCACTTTGTTAGGCGCTGAAAAAGCACTGGCTGCTATTGAAGCAGGGATCGCCAAAAAAGGATGGCAAGATTAAAAAAGTACAAATGAACTTTTTGAATAATTACCGGCAGCATTAATACCTGCCGGTTTTTTATTTTTAGTTATTTTTTCAGCAATCTGAATACTTGTTTCTTTTCTCCAGCCGTTACTTCCAGCAAATACATTCCTGAAGCAAACTGGGAACCGCCTAGATCAATTGCTGTCTTTTGAACAAACGCATTTGCCGCTAACCGGAGTTGGTGCACCAGTTTTCCATTCGCATCGTGTATTTTGATAAGGACCGGTTCCCCTTCATTCGCCTGATAAACGAGGTTAAACAATCCTGACGAAGGATTGGGATAGATCTGCCATTTTATTTCATCATCGAATACAACCGGCCGGATGGGTGAATAAGCGAATTTTCCATCGAAGTCAACGATCTTCAACCGGTAATAACGAACCCCTGATTTGTTATTTTCTAAATCTGTAAATTGGTACCGCTGTTCCGTAACAGAATTTCCATAACTGGCTACTTCACCGATCTTACTAAATTTATTTTGCCTGTACTCTTCATTCCCCCTTGCCAGTTCAATCTCAAACCGGGCTGTATTATTTTCTGATGCGGTTACCCATTTGGTCAATACATCATTGCTTGAATTTTTCTCAGCAGTGAAACTTGTCAATTCTACTGGTAAAGCCTGATTATTCGATGGTCCTCCATTATTCAGCCAGAACTCTGAAAAGTCTTTCACTTTGAATTCAGCATAATAGCCTTTATCAAAAGGAATTTTTTTGACATTGGCCGGAATAATAAATGACCAGTTCCCGCCCGTGTTATCAGCAAGACTTCCGTTTTCTAATACGTCAGCCGAACTGAATTTTGTTACACCCAGTTCAGTTACCATCGCAGGTTTGCTGCAGCCACCACAACCCGTGGCTGCTATTAATGCTTCCATTTCTGTATCCAGGAAATAAAATCTTACCGTAGCTGAATCAGCCAGGTTAATATTGGTGGGTTTAATGGTAATGTTACGGTGATGATAATACTGGCCGCCATTATTACGTACTGCTCCCGAATAAATATAACCCTGCACATTCGTGTTGCCCATATTCTGTCCATTGGGATTAACCGACGCGACCAATTTCCCCGCTGATATAAAATCAATCCAACTAACTCCGTTGACAGAGGGCTGATTAATTACGACACTGGTAGCAGGTGGTCCTTCATAAATACCATTGACATTATCATAGATATGAATATCATCTACTGCTATGCCTTCTCTGTTGGTGGCGGGATCTGACTCCATAACGATCCTAAGCCGTAAGCGACTAAGAGCAGTTGGCAATGGAATAGTAGCTACATGCCAGCGGGTATAATCTTCTATACTCCACAGGTGATTGCCAGCATAGTTTTTATTATACCAGTTTGTTCCTGCTCCGTTAGTGCCCAATTTTGCCCAGCTAATGCCATCAGCAGAATATTCCACGTAAACCGCATCACATAAAACAGCGCCGCAATCTTCAATATCTAAGGCGACATTGAAACTTAAGGCGGGATTTGTCATCCCGGTTATGTCAAAACACGGTGAGTATAAATAAGATTTTTCGAGGTCATTATAATTACCGGCAAGACTTGTTTTCCAGGCTTTGCTGCCACTGGCCGCCCGGTTTATCTTAATACCAGCCGGCGTACCATATTGCCACGAACTTTTTTTACCAGCCGGATGCCAGGAGCCATCTCCTGCTTCAAAGTTTTCCAGGTAAGGGAATGACGCAACAACCGGTGAATTATAAAGAATAACAACAGCGGTGTCATTATCCCGGTAAGTATCAGCAGGCAGATCAACCCAAACTTTTACCGTATGATTACCCGCTGCCGAAAGGTTAGCCGTTGCGGTAAATGTATACTGGACAGATGCATTGGCAGCAATTGAGGGAATTATTTCTGCAACCGTTGCACCTCCATCTACCTGCACTTTTACTGGAATATTATTAATGGTACCGGTAGCACTGTTTCGAACGGTTACTCTAACAGGTGTCGCAGCATTCAATCCACAACTTGCTACAACCGGCGTATCGATGCTGATCAGCTGAATATCATTAAATACTTTATACAACCTGATATTATCAAATGTATAACCCGCCGCAGTTTCATTATCAGCCGCCAGTATTTGCCCCCACTGTCCCCAACGAACCTGCAGACTGGAAGAAAAAGTTTGTGCGGGTAAAGCAGCAGCCAATATATTACTTAACTCTATACTGGAAGATCGTTTGAATATGCCTGCATCTTCCTGGTTCGCATACAGGTCATATACCTGGATCCATGGTTTCAGATCATCCCCTCTTATCCAGACTTTATTAGCCGCATTAGATACTTGTCCATGATGCTTATACATGAAGTCAAGTCGTATATCATCGATAGCGGTATTATAACCGGTAAGATTAAAAGTGCCGGTAAGAGAATCCGTCGTACCACCGGCATTGTACCTATCAGCATCCAGTGTTAAAGCTTTGCTGCCGGAGTACGCAATGCCGCTATTGATAAAGGAACGTAGCTGGCCGAAACTTGTGGTTGATTTAAAATCATACCTGTCTAATCCTATTAATCCCGTTTGCTGTGTAGTATGTGTTTGCACGGGCGCCGTTTCTATATCATCCAAAAAATCAGTTGTTAAATCAATAAAAGGATTATCCAATTGTTTGAATGTTTTAACCAATGTATCATTTTTTGCAACCGGGTCACCGGGATAGGATACGCTTACTTTCAGATCGTATGATCCGATTGCGGATAAGTTAGCCGGCGCAACAAAATTGTAAGTATACAATCCGCGGGCAACTATATTGGGTGCAATAATAGTTTCGTTGACTGGCGGATTTCCGTTAATAACATATCGCACCGGTATATTTCCAACAGTCGCGGCATTGTCCAAATTTTCAATACGGATCCTGATAATAACATTATTACCTAAAGCCGTAGAGGTTAATACTCTTCCTGAAATGGCCGGAACAAGAATAGCATCTATTTTCAGATCCTTATCTGATATCGTGCCGGCACAGGTACCATTGGTGGGTTGACGGAATACTGCGTTAGCTCTTCTCCCCGGGCTCGTACCGAATCTTGCCCTTACAGAAACCCAGTATAAAGTATCCTTTGTTACTCCGCTGATAGTATAAGCAGTACCTGCCGTTGTTGCGACGGGAACCATCTCATCACCCTGTAACATCATCACTTCGTAATCTGTAGCGCCGGTTACCGGCGTCCATTGAATAGCGATATAATCTTCGCATTGTACAGCAGCCAGGCTAAGCGTCGGAACACCGACAATAGTAAATGGCTGACTGATACTTTCAATACCGGTTCCGTTATGAATGACTTTTACTTTGACATTATCTGTAGCAACGACAGGCAAGAACCATTTATACTGGCGAAGATTAGCGGCTACATTAGACACGATATTCGTCCACGGACCATTATTAACGGAATATTCCAACGTAAAATCATTAGCGGGGTTACCATACGATTCCCAGGTAATATAAATTGAATCTCCATCTACCAGCCGTTCACCCCCGGCGGGATAAGTAATCTCTGTAGAAACAGGAATAGTATCATACACTAAAAAATATTCGTGCTGTCCTGCAAATGGAATGGTGGTTCCGGTAACAGAAAAAGTGTATGTCCCTGTAGCGGGATTATTAATAACAACCTGTTCAATATTATTGATATGATCCGCACCAGTAGTAGCTGGCAAGTTGACATTAGCTGGAGTAGTATTCAATAATTGCGGCAAGTGAACAGTCGCGGAAGGATCTGTCACTTGTAAATCAAGATCGTTAATTAATGCGGGATTAGCGAGTGGCGCGGCGGCTGAATCATTCCAGTAAAGCATTACTTTCAAAGCCGCGATGTTACTGGCTGCCGGAATAGTAATAGATTGAGTATTGGTAGCAGCACTATTAACATTCGTATTAAAATAGTTACTATTCTCCAGCATCTTTACCGAACGAAGCAGGTTCAGCCATCCAAACCCATAGCTAAAATCGGGGCCTGCATTTCCGATATCAGTGGCGCCATTGCAAAGCAATGTTTTCATCAGGCCATTTTTGGGATTGGCATTCCCGTTTAATTGCCGGTAACGCTGGTATAGTAAAGCCAGGCCTCCGCTGACCGCCGGCGCCGACATACTGGTGCCTGAAGAAGGTGCATAGCCATTAACCGGAACTGTTGAATACACATTCATACCTTGCGCAACAATCTCCGGCTTGATCCTTCCATCTCTTACCGGACCTTTACTAGAATTGGAAAACAATACACCCAATTCATCAATATTTCCAACACTGATAGTATTCTTGGATGTTTGATAGGAACCCAATACAGTGCTAAACCCTGCAGGATAGGGTGCACATACAAAATCTCCGCTGTTTCCCGAAGCAAAAACGTGCTGGAGATTCGGCATCTGGAAAGCCTGCTGATCCAATACCCGTGAATAAAGATCATAGGCACCAAACGTAGAGCAATCATCGGTTATATTACCGTAAGAATTATTGGTAATAACCATTCCGTTATCCTGTACATACACCGGGGCGTAAGCCAGTATATTCGAAAAAAGTTGTGCCAGAATTTTCGACTTAGGCGCATAACCGGTGAATTTTTCCTGTGCGATGCCGGCGCCTCCCGTTGTTCCCATTACATGAAGTCCATGTGTACCACCCTGGGTTGCCGCCCTGTTGATAATACGTCCTGTAAAATCAACATGACGCAATGGATTAGAATCATCTCCCACGCCAACCACTATTCCTTCGCCATGAAGATTGCGCCCACCGGGTAATGATGATTGCAAAATATTGGCTTTTGAATTAGCTATACTTTTATTATTGACAGGCTGATCTTCTTTTGGTGCGGTTTGTACATAATCAATAAATGGCAGGGATGCCAATTCCTTTATCCTGTCTGCTGCAATGCGCAATGCGATGATATTATACTTTTTAAAATCAGTTGAAAGAATATCAAAATTTCTGTTCTGGATCTCATTACTCACCGTCTCATACGAAAACGATTTGGGAAAACTGATCCATACGTCTATAGTGCCCGGCGTTTTAACGGCCCAATTGCGGAAAAGACCAGCTGCTAATGTTGGCTGCATTTTTTGTTCCGGCGTCAGTTCAACGATAGCTCTTGCTTTTACTCTGTTTAAAGTGGTGAAATTTAAAAGTCCAGTAACTGTAGCTGTATATGCATTATTAGGGATATAATCAAGTAATTCAATTCCATCCCTGCGCAACTGCTGCTTTTCTGTTTCGGTGGGAATATTTTCAAACTGGATAACAATAAATGACTTTCCCTGGGGACGGAATGCCTTTTTATTTACCGTATCAATTCCTGATGCTGTAATATTCCTGGAAGGAATAAACGATCCGCTGTTCAATGATAAACGATAACGTTCTTCATTTTGCCGCTGAGACGGGACGACTTGCGCGATGACTGCATAAGAACATAGCAGCAATAAAGCCATCAAAGGAACTGGATTGAATCTCATAAGAGAAGATTAATAAGCTATAAAAATATAACAAATAATGGGAATATACGAGCATGATAAAGTCTTTGACGAAGGAAAGACTCAGGCAGGTATTTCATTTTTCGCGAATGTGTACTTATGTAATCCGGAGAGAAACCGGTACAGCTCTTCCATGGTTTTGACAGGCTCGGCTATCAGCATAAACAGTTTTCCGTTTTGTTTCAGTCTTGCTTTATTGGTTCCTGTCTGCAGGTAATTCAGGATACTATTAAAAATAGCTGATTCAAAATAATGAGAATCGGGGCGGTTAATAAAATAACAACGCAGTGTAGTACTCTTCAAAGACATTTTTTCAAAGCCAAGCTCCACCGCCAGCTTGCGGCACCTCACTGTAATAAACAAGTCTTCTACAGATTGGGGCATTGGTCCAAAACGGTCGTTCAATTCTTCTCTCATCAATACAAGATCCTGCTCTGTTTCGCTGTTATCCAATCGCTGATACAGGGACAATCTTTCCGCAATGCTTTCTACATACTCATCCGGTATCAGTATTTCCAGGTCTGTATCAATGGTACAATCCTGTACATAGTCATCTTGCCTGGTAATCTCTTCCTTAAACAACTCTTTAAATTCCGTCCGCTTCAGCTCACGAATCGCTTCATCCAATATCTTTTGGTACATTTCAAAACCGATCTCCGCCATAAAACCACTTTGCTCACCACCGAGCATATTTCCGGCGCCACGAATATCCAAATCCCTCATGGCTATTTGAAAGCCACTTCCCAATTCGCTGTGTTGTTCCAGTGTTTGTAATCTTTTTCTTGAATCAGCCGGCAATGTACTCATCGGCGGCGCCAGCAAATAACAAAATGCTTTTTTATTACTGCGTCCAACTCTTCCTCTCAGCTGGTGAAGATCACTCAATCCAAACTGGTGCGCATTATTAACAATGATCGTATTGACATTCGGAATGTCCACTCCGCTTTCTACAATATTGGTAGAAACCAGGACATCATATTTTTTTTCAATAAAATCGAGTATTCTTTCTTCCAGCTCATGGCCTTCCATTTGTCCATGCGCATAGCCAATACTCAGGTCCGGACATAATCCCTGTATAATGGACGCCATCTCCGCCAATCCGTTTATACGATTGTAAATAACAAATACCTGCCCGCCTCTTTCCGCCTCGAAATAAATGGCGTCACGGATAAAATCTTCATTGTAAACCTGGACTTCTGTTTGTATTGGTTGGCGATTAGGTGGTGCTGTATTGATAATACTCAGGTCTCTTGCACCCATCAAAGAAAATTGCAGTGTCCTCGGGATCGGTGTTGCTGTTAACGTTAAACAATCAACGGTAGTACGAAGTGTTTTGATTTTTTCTTTATGCCCGACACCAAATTTTTGTTCCTCATCTATGACCAGCAAACCAAGATCTTTGAACTTTACATCTTTACCGAGGATACCATGGGTACCAATCAGGATATCAACTTTTCCTTCCTCTACTTTTTTCAATGTTTCTTTTTTCTCCTTGGCCGATTTGAAACGATTGATATAGTCCACCGTTACCGGAAAATCTTTTAAGCGATCCGAAAAAGTTTTATAGTGCTGAAAAGCTAAAATGGTAGTAGGTACCAGTATAGCAGCTTGTTTACCATCCACGCAGGTTTTGAATGCAGCTCTTATCGCCACCTCTGTTTTGCCAAACCCTACATCACCGCAAACCAACCTATCCATTGGCGCCGGTGATTCCATATCTTTTTTTACATCGGCAGTGGCTTTGCTTTGATCAGGTGTGTCTTCATAAATAAAAGAAGCTTCCAGCTCGGTTTGCATATAATTGTCCGGCGTATGAGCAAATCCCTGCTGTGCTTTTCGCTGCGCATATAATTTGATCAGGTCAAAAGCTATCTCTTTTACCTTCGCCTTGGTTTTGTCTTTTAACCTGTTCCATACATCACTGCCGAGTTTGTTTACCTTTGGCACACTCCCCTCTTTGCCGGTGTACTTGGCTATCTTATGAAGTGAGTTGATATTGACATAGAGGATATCACTGTCTTTATAAATAATTCTTACCGCTTCCTGCACTCGTCCGTTCGCTTCAATTTTTTGCAGGCCGCTGAATACACCCACACCGTGATCAATATGTGTAACAAAATCTCCGGGCTGCAACTCACGAAGCGTTCTTAAGGTTAGTGCTTTGTTTTTATTATACGCCTGCTTAACCCTGTACTTGTGATATCGCTGGAATACCTGGTGATCGGTATAACAAACAATTTTCAGTTCTTCATCAATAAATCCTTCATGAATAGAAGTAGCGATAGGGTTAAAAACAATTTCCGCTTTCAGGTCATCGAAAATGGTTTGCAGTCTTTCTAATTGTTTGGGATTATCTGCGAAAAGGTATAGCCGAAACTTTTTAGCCTCCCAATTTTTCAAATCCTTTATTAGTATTTCAAACTGGCGGTTAAAGGCGGGTTGTGCTTTTGTAGCAAATTGAATGACAGATGGAGCCTGATTGGCGGGAAACGTATCAGAATGTCCAAATCCAATCACATGTTTTTGAAATGACTTCCCTTCAAAATCATCTCCCGTAATAAAATCACCTGCCTTTATCTCTTTTCTCAGCAATTTATCGTCATCATCTATTTCTGACTTGCGGCTTCTACCCTCCGGCTTCTGACTTCCGACCTCCGACTTCATCGTCTCCTCTATTCTTAAAAAAGACTGCAGGTCTTCTTCACAATCGATCAATCTTTCTTTGCACAGGGCGAAATCCTGTAACCACACAATTGTATTATCAGGTAAAAAATCAAATAGTGATATTCTTTCCTCATCCTCAAACTGCGTATCTACATTAGGAATGATATTAACTTGCAATAACTTTCGTTCACTCAACTGTGTTTCGGGATCTACAATACGAATAGAATCCACATCATTGCCAAATAATTCAATCCGGTATGGCTTTTCATTACCAAAAGAATAAATATCCAAAATACCACCCCTTATTGCAAACTGGCCCGGCTCATATACAAAATCAGTTCTTTCAAAACCATAGTCCGATAATTGCAGTAACAATTGCTCCACATTAAGCACATCTCCCGCCTGGATATGAATGATATTGGAAGAAAGGGCATTGGCTACTACCACTTTTTCAAACAAAGCTTCCGGGTAGGTCACCAGGATCTTTTTATTTACACCTGAATTACCGCCCGCCGCAATCTTCGTCAATGCTTCCGTACGGAGCATCACATGCGACGAATTGAGCAGGCGATAATTTTTCCTGTTCTTAAAGGATGACGGGAAATAAAAAATATCCAAAGCACCGGTAATATTTTCCAATGTATTATGGAAATAAGCGGCTTCCTCGGCGTCATTTAATACGATAAGATGATTGAGTTGCTGGCAGGATGGATGTAAGAATGCGGAAGCCGTTACAAATTCTGCGGAGCTACCAAGCAATCCTTTTAAATATATTTTTTGGGGTTGGGCAAAAGATAGCTTGTCCGCCAGTTGAAAAAGGCGGGGGTCATTTTGATACAATTGCAACAATTCCTGAATCATAATTCCGCATTGCAAAAGTAAGGAGTACAGCGCTCTTTTCTTAAAGTTCTTTGACGATGGTTTTGTTAATAAACAGCATTATGCTAATGCGTTGAGGACAGCTGCTGGCAGAATAACGGAATTCATTTATTAAAAACGCCATGACCAATAAACAGTCACGGCGTTTTTATTTTAAATTATCAGCTTTTGAAAGAGATCAAAAATCAAATCCCATTGCGAAGTACCAGCTTGGTTTTCCCCTGAATACTCCATTCATTTCCCAGGCAGCGTCGACACGAATAAAATAACCCAATAAAGTGCTGCGTGCACCGAAACCATACCCTCCGGCAAACGGTCCAATACCACCGGATTTTATCCGCACACTGAATGGATCATTGGGGCTCGTACGGTAAATACTTTGTGGTCGTCGAATATTCTTAATGCTGCCAAACCAGGCTGTACCAACATCAAAAAACTGTACTACCTGGAAATTTCTAAGAAATGCATTGTTGATCGGTTTATTAAAGAAGGTAGTAAATACCGGTACTCTTATCTCACTGTTGATCACCATTGCATTGTTTCCATGAGATGCGTTTTGCGGAAACCCACGCAGGTTCACGGCCAGGGACTGATAAGTGTATGGACCTTCAACCGCCGGGTCAACCCGGTCCGCATCGTTGAATTTGGGACTAAACCAGTTATCTACGCCGCCGAGGTAATACACCACTTTCTGATCGCCAAAAGAGAAATCGCCTGCAGCACGCACAGCCCAGATCAGGTTGCGGTATATCGACAGGTAATGGCGGGCATCAAAACCTACATTAAAAAGAAACCGGCCTTCTTCATTGGCCTTGCTTATTTGTGTAAACCAATCTCCGAAAATTTTGTACCGCAGGCCATGCCATATATTAGTTGCGGGATTGGTTGTATTATCATAAACATATTCCAGGCTGAACTGACCGTTGGTATTTTTAGCATCGGGAACTTTTATAGTAGCCTGGTCGGTAGAACTCAGCACCGTTCTGTCAAAACGGGGTCCAATAGTCGCTTTGATGCTTCTGATTCTGTCAAACGGATATTTTAACGTAGCAAGATAGTAGCTTGAAAATTGTTTTCCCGGTCCTGATACAGGAGAACCATTGTAAAGAAGTGTGGCGAATCCCTCCTGGCTGCTCCGGTAATAAATAACTCCCCAGTCCAGTCTCCTTCGCATGTTCAGAAAAGAGAACATCACATCATTATCCCTGAGGTTGGGAGCTATCCTGATGCCGCCGGTAAATTTTACGTCTTCCATGAGGTCGGAAGTACCTAACCGGATCAGTCCATTAAAATCATTACCGTTTGATAAATTAATAGGGCCTCCGCCGCTAAAGGGCTGAAATTTATTAACGGCCAGTACGGAGTTATTGAACCCGGTAACGGCATAGTCAGCAAAGAATTTTGGTGGGAGGTATTCATACAGTTTTGCCTTGCGCAGTATTGGGGTCTCAGCGATTTCAGTTGCTTCTACTACTTTACCTAACTGCGTACTGTCCTTCTTCTCATTTCCGAATTCACTCTGGAAAAAATCAGTTTGCTTTTCCGTATCCGGTTTCTTTCCTTCCTGCGGTGATAGCCTGCCACGAATCCTTTTCTCATCATCCATCACCTGTTTCATGTACTCCGTTGGTCTTGCATTTATATTGCGGCGGCGCAATGTATTTTCATCAACCCGTAAACGATACAATAATTTTACATCGCCAAGTTTTACCACTTCACTTACCTGCTGATTATCCCCGGCTGTCCTTGTTTCCAGCATACTGCTTTGATAATTGGTCAGCGGAAATGTATACGAAGAATCGTTGGTGATGGAAACAAAACCCACTGAATCAATATCTGTTTTATTCCATTCCTTCAGCAGGCTATCTACTTCTTTCCGGGGTGGGTTGCGCAATACTTCATCACCAACAAACACCAATGTATCCAGTCCCGCCCTTTGAGTCTTGAAGAAACCGGCATACCGGTTATTAATACCATTCTCATCACTGATAAAAGTGAAATGCGATGTATTGTACTGCGAAGGATATCTTGCATTACCACGGTTCAACGCCGTAAGCTGGGATATTTGCTTGAACTCTGATTTGTTCCAGTTGTCAACCAAAAAAATGTTGAAGCGTTTGCCGGGTAAAGAATCTTCACCGGTGGCGGCAGTAGCTGACGGGCGATTACTGGAATATATAATACCGGTTTTGTTTGGAAAAGCTACAAAGGACGGATCAAGGTCATCGTAAACATCATTGGTAATCTGATCGTAAGATTGATTATCTATTTTATAGACAAAAATGTCGGTCTGCCCGCTCCTGGTAGCGCTCAGGATAAGTGTATTCGCATCCAGCATATATTTCATATCCTGCACCTGGTTAAACATCGGTAGCTCCTGCTTCACAATCTTAACACGGTTGATGATATCATACACGAACAATTTGAGCTTCCCTTCCTCGCTATGCAACACCGCAAGCCTCGTTCCTTTACCATCCCATGCTATTATGGGATAATTGGGGTTTATTTCATCGCCTTTGGAACGGGTACCATATTTCAACAACACTTTACGGGTTACAAAATTTTCCACCAGCACCACGGAATATTTTCCCTGTTTAAACTCCACCACCGCATAAGTAAAACTTTTTGGATTGGGGTGAGCATTGAAACGGATAAAATCTTTTTTGCCGATCACTTCGCTTACACCTAGTTGTCCTTTGGGAGCGTTGCGGCGGCCACGGATATCTTTATAATACTGCTGCGGCACTTCCAGCATGAAATCTTTCAATACAGCTTTAAATCTTTTCTTGGTTACTTTTTGAGACGCATTATTGAGGTTGCGATAAATACGGCTGAGGTATAAAAAATAGGTCACTTTGGTTTTGCCATATTTATCAGCTATGTATTTCCAGAATGCATGACCGGCCAGGTTAGGTTTATCAAAAGCAAACTGGTAAAAGTTAGTATACTTGCCGGCAAGCATGATGGATCGCAGGTCATCATCCAAAGCTGGTGACCAGTTTTCCGCTGCGTACTCTATATAGCCATCGGTAAGCCATTTGGGAAGATCTAATAATGCCTGGTTGGCCGCAAATTCACCAAGATCATCTCCAAACAACACATTGTCCACTAACACCTGGGCAATGCCCTGGCGTATCTGGCGACGCAAATTATCATGATTACCGTCAAAATATACCAGCATTTTATTGTTCACCAGCTTGGTAATACCACCGGTATTTTGCCAGTCAATTCCTAAACCAACATTGGATTGCTGCAGCTCATCGAAATTGTTGTAGGCAACGATGTTTATCCGGCGTTGCAAACCATACTCGACAAATTCTTCAATACTTGATAATTCTGCTTCAGCTATCTGGGCTACATATTTACCCAAACCCAAACCATCCTGGCTGAAATAGGTATTAAAATTTTCTGTCTGGTAATATTTCCATTTGAATTTCTGATACTGAACACGGTTCTTTCCGAACTCTACAGTGCTAACCTGTGCATTTGTCCCTACCGCAACAAAAAGAAAAAGACAGGTGATCAGGCATGATACTTTAATCATAGAATCTTTGCTGTTTCGTATACTGATAAATCGTTGTTTTTTCATTGGGTGTTGCCTTAGTGCCGGTTGATTTCTGAACTATCTTCGTTGAAACATTGTTTTCTGACCCGGTTGCAAATTTACCGGATTCAGGCTTATATTTAAAAGTACGAATCGTCCATGACAAAACTCTCATTATAATACAGGTTAAACGAGAATTTTGGCATGATTATCCCGATTCCTGATCGGGACAAACAACCATCAAATAATAATTAACGGATCAAAATCCAACCATGTTATCTCTTAAGTCATTTACGTTTAGTCCCATCCAGGAGAATACCTACGTTCTATATAACGAAAAGAAGGAGTGCTGCATTATAGACCCGGGCTGTTATTTTGCCGAAGAACGAGCGGTATTAAAAGACTACATTGAAAAAGCAGGTTTGAAACCTGTGTTACTGCTGAATACCCATTGTCATCTTGACCATATTTTTGGCAATAAGTTCGTCCACGAAACATGGAATTTAACACTTCATATACACGAAAAAGAAAAGCCGGTGCTCGAAAGAGCGCCGATTGCAGGCAAAACCTGGCAGCTTCCTTTTGATAATTATGAGGGAGAACTTGCCCTTATAAAAGAAGGGGAAACGATCAAAGTCGGCGATGAGGAGTTGGAGATACGGTTTACCCCCGGCCATTCACCAGGCAGTGTGATTTTTTATCACGAAGCGGGAAGATTTGTTATTGGAGGAGACGTGTTATTTAATGGAAGTATTGGCAGAACAGACCTGCCGGGTGGAGACTATGATACCCTGATCAATAGTATTCAAACGCAGTTATTCACTCTGCCGGACGAAACAAAAGTGTATTCAGGACATGGGTCATTAACAACCATTGGATTTGAAAAAATGAATAACCCGTATGTAAAATTATATTAGCCTTAAACTAATATTGGCTTTTAAGATAGCGCCTCAATTTGAAAATAATACAAGATTTAGCGATAGATAAACACCGATGAACATGGAAAAATAAGACACTGGTATTTCACTTCATTTCAATAATTCCATCTGCCCGGCCGATAATAACAGAATGGGCCATATTGATAAAAAGACCCGTTTCAACAACACCGGGCATCAGGTGCAAAGAGATATTTAGCGCTGCGGCGTCTTCAATCTTTTCAAAATAACAATCGAGAATATAATGGCCATTATCAGTGACAAATGCTTTGTCATTTATATTGCGCAAGACTACTTTACTACACCCGGTTGTCATTATTTTTCTTTGAACCTGCCTCCATCCACTGGTTATCACTTCAACCGGCAGCGGGAAATGGCCTAATTGTTTAACCAGTTTACTTTCATCCGCCATAATGATCAGTTTCTTTGAAGCAGCGGCTACCATTTTTTCCTGCAGCAAAGCTCCTCCCCCACCCTTTATCAGTTGAAACCGATCGTCTATTTCATCGGCTCCGTCAATAGTAACAGGTAGCGAATCCACATCATTCAGTTCCATCGAACTGATGCCGGCTTCAGCGGCCAATTTTTTTGTCTGGTTTGAGGTTGGTACTATTTTTATTGAAAATCCATTTCGTACCCGGACCGCTAATTCCTGTATCAGCCAGAATACGGTAGAGCCCGTTCCCATTCCAATGGTAGTGTTTGCAGGAACAAGATCAGCAACGTATTTACCCAGTTTCTTTTTTATTTCATCCTGCGTAAGCATACTATATTTTCATAATGAACTTTCCAATAAAAGGCATTCTTTCCAATTCCTTTCTTTCAATCCTGGCGACAAAAAAAGTGAATACGCAAAGAAATAAACTCGCCGTACTGATATTGAACCACCTGTTATCCCAAAGCTGGGTCAGGCCACGATGTATGAGGTAAATAATAACCACCATTCCGATATAGGAGACCAATTTTTTTTGTGCATAGGGCACGGGATAATGTTTCTGGCCCAGCAAATAACTTGTAATCATCATGAACAAATAGCAGCAAAAAGTGGCGATAGCCGCGCCGAGATAATGCCATTTTGGTATCAGCAAAATGTTCAATACGATGGTAATGGCAGCGCCGGCTATAGTAATGGCGGCACCCATCATATTCTTGTTGGTGAGTTTATACCAGATACTGAGATTATAATAAACTCCCAGGAATATATTTCCCAATGCTAACAACGGAACGATATTCAGCCCTTCTTTCCAGGCTGGTTTATGAATCGCCAGGAAAAACCATGCAAAAACATCGATGTATAAGCTGATAAAAAGAAACATGAAGCAACAGGCTATCACGAAGAATTTCATAATTCTCGCATAGGTCCGCTGAGCGTTTTCTTCTTTACTCTTATTAAAGAAAAAAGGTTCGGCTGCCATGCGGAACGCCTGGATCATGATAGTAATTAGAACGGCAAGCCTGTAAATATTTCCGAAAATGCCCAGCTCATGTTTAGCCTGCTGCTCGGGTAGATCAACTACATGCTGGTAAATAAGACGGCTGAGCATATCATTTACCATTCCCCCCATACCCACGATAACCAGGGGGTAGGCGTACTGCATTACCTTTTTCCAAAGGACGGAATCAAAATGAAAATGTATCTGTACAAATTCTTTCCGCAGGATAATAAACGTAAGGATACTACCGGCCAGGTTACCTATAAGATAATAGCCTATGCCTATATCTTTATTATAAAACGTTCCCAAAAAAGTATGCGGGTTGTTATGTACATATTTTGGAATAATGGCCAGGAACAAGGCCACCACCAGTATGTTCAATAATACACCTGCCAGCGTAGCAAAGGCATAACGTTTGGGCCGGTTTTCCTGCCTGAGTCTTGCAAAAGCTAATGTACTGATGGCATCAAAAAAGATGATAGCCGCCATCCAGGTAATATATTCCGGATGATCGTCAAGATTGGCCCATTTTGCGATATTATCCTTAAAGATGAACAGTACCCCGGTGAAAAAAATAGTGGAGCCGATCAGGGAAACTGAAAGAGTATTGTACAGATTCTTCTGATCACCTTCACTGGAAAAACGGAAATAAGCGGTTTCCAATCCGTAAGTAAACAGCACATTCAGAAAAGGAATGATCGCATACACCTGTGTCAGGTCGGCGGTTTTAGAGGGCTGTGCGAAAATGAGAGGCAGGGTAAGGTTCATGATATAGCCAAGAAAACGCCTCACAATAGTGGGAACGCCATACCATAAAGTTTGCCCCGCCAGTTTCTTAATGCCGCTCAATAGAATTATAAATTTGAAAGCAAAAGTAATTGATGGCCGTTCAAAAAACGAATTGGCGGCGGAAAAGGATTACTTAAAAGGCATGCAACGAATTTTACCTTTCCTCTATCTTTGTAAAAATGTTTAATATGAAAAGAATTTATCTGTTTTTGGGTAGTGTTTTTATTTTTTCAACGGTTGCTTTTTCACAAGCTTATGAAGGCAATATAGAGTACAATAAGAAAAAGCAACAGGCTATACAGATTGATTATTCCTATTCCCAGGAAGCCGTCGAGAATGCGATAGTGCAGAAAATAGAAAAGATGGGCTATAAAGCGAAAGAGGAGAAGGGGTTGTTCAATAAAGACAAGGGTTTTATTGTTTTTAAAAATGCTTTTATAACCGATATCAGCGAGAATAGCATGGACTACATTATAAAGGTGGACCGGAAAAGCCGCAAAGAAAAAGATGAGACCACGCTTTATCTTATCATGAGTAAGGATGACGTCAATGCAATATCTGCCATGGATGCTACAGGTGTTGGAAAAGCGAAATCGTTCCTCAATAACCTTCTTCCCGAAATAGAGGAAGCCAACCTGGAGTTGCAGATCAAATCACAGGATGAAACGGTGGCGAAAGCGGAGAAAAAATATAAAAACCTGCAGGATGATCAGCAAAGCCTGGAAAAAAAGATCAAAGGCTTGCAATCTGACCTTGAAAAAAATATTAAGGACCAGGAAAATCAGCAAAAGGAAATTGAAAATCAGAAACAGGCATCTGAATTATTAAAGGGAAAAAGAAAAGTCAGTCAATAACTTCGTCTTCAGGGTTTGCTATACCTGGCATCTTTTAAAAAAGAGGAATCGGTTAATGTACGCAGGAAAAGGGCGAGATCGGTAGCTTCTGTATCCGTGAGCTGAATGCCATTGATAAGAAGTGGATCCAACGTGGCGCTCTGCTGAACCCCGGTTCTGTAATGATTGATACATTGAGCCAGCGTGTTGAAACGACCATCATGCATATAGTTGGAAGATATATATACATTTCGTAAGGTGGGTACTTTAAATTTCAACGAATCAGATGGATCATGGGTCAGCATCAGCTTTCCGTAGTCATTTAAAAAACTCTCCACCGGCAAGCCGATATTGCGAAGACTATAATCGGTAAAAAGCGGTTCTCGATGACAGGTGTTGCAGTGAGCAAGAAATAACTGGTAACCATTTTCCTCTTTCACAGTATAAGTTGCCGCCCCTTTTTTATAACGATCATATTTTGAATTGGCGGAAGTCAGAGAGCCGGTAAACTGTGCCAGGACTTTCAAAATATGCTCCGGGCTGATGAATGAAGTCCTGAAAATATTTTTGAATTGCTTTCGGTAAGAAGCATCTTTTTGTATTTTATCAATCACCCCGTTAAAGGATTCAGCCATTTCTATATGCCCGTTGATAGGCTGAGCCGCTTCGTCAAAAAGAGAACTGAATTGACCATCCCAATGAAATTTATCCTGCCAGGTAAGATTGAAAAGAACCGGAGCATTGCGTAATGTATGCGAACCGTTGTAGCCATGACTCCGGTCATGCTCAAAGGTTCCGAAAGCAGCTATTTGCTGGTGACAGGAGGCACAGGGATAATTGCCGTCTTTTGATAACCGGCCATCATAAAATAATTGCCGCCCCAATTCAATACCTTCTTTAGTCAAAGGGTTGTTGGCAAACCGATAAACAGGCGCCGGAAATCCATCCGGAATTTCCTGGGAAACCAGTGTAAGACCGTCTGGATTATCATTTTTTTGGCAGGAACCCAATCCCTGTGAAATAAGGATAACGGCTGTAATGAGCAATAATATAGTTATAATACTTTTCTTCACAACAAGAGTAAGATGCTTTCACCGGGGAATGCTTAATAGTCACCCGGATTAAATTTTTTACGACCTGATTTAATATCCGCCTGTCTTTTTTTAGACTCGATCCTCTGTTCTTTAGCTGCTTTACTTACTTTGGTGGCGATACGTGCTTTCTTCTTAATTAACGCAGCGCTGACCAGTTTATTGATCTTTTCGATCACTTGTTCCTTATTGGCCAATTGGGTGCGATAAGATTGTGCTTTTACCTGCAAAAACCCGTCTCCGGTAATACGATTTGATATTTTTTCAAGCAGTATCTTTTTTTGATCGCTTGTCAGTATTTGAGAGGTTTCAATATGTAGTGACCCGATAACAGCTGTTTCTACTTTATTTACATTCTGGCCGCCTTTACCGCCGCTTCGTGTAGTTTGGAAAGATATTTCTTTTGTAAGGTCGATCATGGTCAATGGTCAATACATTTGTAGAAAACGGTAAAGTTACAAATTATGAAAGCGGTGATTCAAAGAGTTTCCAAAGCGAGTGTTACGATTGATGGAAATATTCATTCAAAAATTAATAACGGGCTGCTGGTCTTATTGGGTATAGAAGATGCCGATACGGTGGAAGATATCGAATGGTTAAGTGGCAAAATTGTAAACCTTCGCGTTTTCAATGATGAGAATGGAGTGATGAATGTTTCGGTAAAGGACATGAACGGGGAAATATTACTGGTTAGCCAGTTTACATTGCATGCCAGTACTAAAAAGGGCAACCGGCCTTCCTATATCAAAGCAAGCAAACCTGGGATCGCTATTCCTTTATATGAAAAAATGATAGAACAGCTTTGCATTGATCTCGGCAAAACTATACAAACAGGTGAATTTGGAGCGGATATGAAAGTGGCATTGTTGAATGACGGACCGGTGACGATTGTGATAGACACGAAAAATAAAGAGTAACTTTTGACACGAATTTTAAGCGAATTACACGAATCATAGGAGCGATCATTTTAAAAGAAGAATCCTGTAAAATTGTCGGCGCTTGTATGGAAGTACATAGAGAGCTTGGTATGGGCTTTAAGGAAATCGTTTACAAAGATGCCCTTGAAATGGAATTTACCTCAGTGGATATTCGTTATCAGCGGGAGAGGCCATATACAATTACATATAAAGGAAAGATATTACCCAGAAAATATTTTACTGATTTTGTGGTTTTTGGTTCAATAATCCTGGAAGTAAAAGCAACTCCAATCATAGTGAATCCATTTGTGTATCAGACTATCAATTATTTAAATGCCTCAGGCATAAGGCTTGGTATAATCGTCAATTTCGGAGAAAAGTCCCTTACTTATAAGCGGGTGGTTTTTAGAAATTCGTGTAATTCGCCTAAAATTCGTGTTTAAAATTATTGCACCCCGATCTTTTCCGAATAAGTTTTCCCATCCACTAACTGTACCATAATGAAAAATATCTTTTCATCGACCGTGATGCGGAAATTATAGCTGGATACATTTACGTTCTTGTCTTCTATTATCCGGTTACCGCCCGAGGTCCAGACCATCACGTTTTTAATTGTCTTTGTACTTTTAATGGTAACCAGTTTACCGGACGTAAGAATGCGATAAGGCTTATTATTTTTTTCATTCTCTTTAACAACAGCGGTATTGACCGGCTGCGCCTGCGGAGGAATGGAGAAGCACGTAAGAGAAAGAATTATAAATGTTATACGGATAAAGGGCCGCATCATAGAATATACTTTTCATCTTTAAGCACTATACTTAATGGCAGTGATTAAAGCGGTTTTGATAATTGAATTTATGGCTTTCAAAAAAGTACGGGGTTCGTCAGGGACGGCTATAACGGCAAGAATCATGCTATATTGCAGCCAGTCTCAAAAAATATTGTTATGACTATTCAAAATGCGCAGCAACAGGTAGACGCATGGATCAAAACGGTTGGGGTTCGTTACTTCAGTGAGCTGACGAATATGGCTATTCTTACAGAGGAAGTAGGAGAGCTGGCCCGTATCATGGCCCGGCAATACGGAGATCAGTCATTCAAAGAATCGGATAAAGAAAGAAACATGGCTGATGAAATGGCCGACGTGTTATGGGTATTAATTTGCCTTGCCAATCAAACAGGGGTTGATCTTACCGAAGCGCTGCAAAAAAATTTTGAGAAAAAAAATATCCGGGATGCTGAACGTCATCAGCAAAATGAAAAACTAAGGCCCAAACCAAAGGAATAAGAATTTGGCATCATTTTTAAATTTACTAAGTATGCCGTTTAAATTCATTTGGAATAGCCTCAAGAGCGCTTTTAAAGCATTTTTTGATCAGAATATCTTAAAGCTGAGTGCGGCGTTGGCCTACTATACCATTTTTTCACTGCCGGGCCTTATCATAATAGTGGTATGGGTAAGCGATATATTTTATGGTCACGAAGCGGTGGAAGGAAAAGTGTATGGCCAAATAGCTAATCTTGTAGGTTCTGATGCCGCTTTACAAATACAGGAGACGATACGCAATGCTACGCTGTCTTCTGAAGCCAGTTTTGCCACCAGCGTGGGATTAATAACATTACTTATTGGCGCCACCAGTGTATTCGGCGAAATACAGGATTCTATTAACCTGATCTGGCGATTGAAGGCAAGACCTAAAAAAGGAAGGGGTTGGCTGAAACTGATCATAAACCGGTTGCTGTCTTTTTCTATAGTTATTTCGTTGGGGTTTTTATTATTGGTATCATTGATGCTGAACGGTTTGATGGATGCATTTATCGACCGCTTAACAAAGGTATTTCCGGAAACACAGGTTGTCGTTGTCTATATTGTCAATTTAGTGATCACATTCATTATGACCTCGCTCTTATTCGGTCTTATATTTAAGGTATTGCCTGATGCAAAAATAGAATGGAGGCATGTCAGGGCCGGGGCGTTTACCACAACGTTACTGTTTATGGGAGGGAAATTCCTGATCGGCTATTATTTAGGTCACAGTAAAATGTCATCGGCCTATGGTGCTGCTGGTTCTGTCATTGTTATTTTACTATGGGTATACTATTCAGCTATCATCCTTTTTTTTGGGGCGGCCTTTACCAGGTCCTATGCTATTTGTTCAGGCTCTCACATTTATCCCAATAAGTATGCGGTATGGATTGAACAGGTAGAGGTAGAATCGAAGCAATCACTGCAACAGCAACCCGCCGATAGTGCAAAAATTAAAACAACGGAAAAAAGAGAATAATTTTTTGCTTGCTTTTACCAGGTTTACCTGCGTTTTTCAACTCACAACTTCCTTTATCTTTGCCGCTTTATGGCAAACGATTCTAATAAATTCCAGGCGATCATTTCGCATTGTAAAGAGTACGGCTTTATTTTCCCTTCCAGCGAGATATATGACGGATTGCAGGCGGTATATGATTATGGCCAGTGGGGCAGCGAGTTAAAGAAAAATATCAAAGATTATTGGTGGAAAAGTATGACCCAACTGCATGATAATATCGTGGGTATTGACGCGGCTATTTTCATGCATCCCACTACCTGGAAGGCCAGCGGTCACGTTGATAATTTCAATGACCCCATGATCGATAATAAAGACAGCAAGAAACGTTACCGCGTCGATCATTTGATAGAAGGCCATGCTGAACTATTAAAGACGGAAGGAAGGGAAAAAGAGGCTGATGAACTGATCGCTGCGATGGAAGCATTAATCGCCAAAGATGATTTTGCAGGATTGAAGAAACTGATTGAAGATAATAAGATAAAATGTGCTATCAGCGGCACCTGCAATTGGACGGATATAAGACAGTTCAACCTGATGTTCTCCACCGAGTTTGGCTCTACGGTATCGGCTGATGACGAGAATAACAAAGTGTATCTCCGCCCGGAAACAGCGCAAGGTATTTTCGTGAACTTCTTAAATGTGCAGAAAACCGGCCGGATGAAAATCCCTTTTGGTATTGCGCAGATCGGTAAAGCCTTCCGGAATGAAATTGTTGCAAGGCAATTCATCTTCCGTATGCGGGAGTTTGAACAAATGGAAATGCAATTCTTCATCCGTCCCGGCACACAGAAAGAGTGGTACGAAAAATGGAAAGCAACAAGACTGGAATGGCATAAGAGCCTGGGTATGCCCGCGGAGAAATACCGCTATCATGACCACGTAAAACTGGCTCATTATGCTGACGCTGCCTGCGATATAGAATTTGAATTCCCGATCGGGTTTAAAGAACTGGAAGGTATTCATAGCCGTACCGATTTCGATTTGAAACAACATCAGGAATACAGTAAAAAGAAACAACAATATTTTGATAATGATGTTGACCCGGCCACGGGTAAACCTTATGGCAATTACATTCCGTATGTAATCGAAACCTCCATTGGTCTTGACCGTATGTTTCTTGCTGTCATGAGCCAGGCTTATGAAGAGCAGGATCTTGGCACGCCTGAAAAACCAGACAGCCGCGTGGTCTTAAAATTTCCGGCAAAACTGGCGCCGATTAAAATGGCCGTATTGCCATTAACCAAAAAAGATGGCTTACCGGAAATTGCGGAAAGTATTATTGATGAATGTAAATCTCACTTCCGTTGTTTTTATGAAGAAAAAGATTCTATAGGTAAACGCTATCGTCGCATGGATGCATTGGGTACTCCGTTTTGTGTAACGGTAGATCATCAAACAAAAGATGATAATACCGTAACCATACGTTACAGGGATTCGATGGACCAGGATAGAGTTCCGATTGACAAACTGAAAGAGATCGTTCTCCAGGCAATTAATTAATTCGACATTTTAATAGCTATTTTAAGCCCGGCCAATTTGCCCGGGCTTTTCCTATTCAATTCTATCCCAAAGTCAGCCCCGGCCCTGATATATATCATCCGGCAGGACTGGTATTCTTTCTACTTTGTGTTATCCTTTCTTAAATGCTTTTTTTATGGAAATGATTACTAAAGCTGCAGACCCTGAAAAAATTCCCGCCAAAAAAGAAGTGGTCATTGCCATTATGGACGGCAATGAAGCTGCCGCCCATATTGCCTATAAGACCAGTGAGGTTTGTGCCATTTACCCCATTACGCCTTCATCTTCAATGGGCGAATGGGCGGACGAATGGAGCAGCAATGAAATAAAAAATATTTTTGGCGACATACCCAAAGTCATCGAAATGCAAAGTGAAGCCGGTGCCGCCGGTGCGATTCATGGTGCCTTACAGGGCGGAGCGCTATCATCCACCTTCACTTGTTCACAGGGTTTATTGCTCATGATACCCAATATGTACAAGATCGCCGGTGAATTAACACCTGCGGTTTTTCATATTGCCGCAAGATCCATCGCTACCCATGCCCTTTCTATTTTTGGCGATCACAGTGATGTCATGGCGACAAGATCCACGGGATTTGCCCAGTTGTTTGGCAACAATCCCCAACAGGCGATGGATATGGCGATGATCGCCACTGCTTCTTCTTTAAAATCAAGAATTCCTTTCCTGAACATCTTTGACGGCTTCCGTACTTCGCATGAACTAGCTAAAGTAGAAGTGATACCTGATGATACTATTCGCCTGATGATAGATGAAGAAGATGTAAGCAAACACCGCCAAAGAGCTTTGAATCCGGAACATCCCTTTGTTCGCGGCACCGCGCAGAATCCCGATGTATTCTTCCAGGGTCGTGAAGCAGGAAATAAATATTACCGACAAGCGCCGGAGATCGTACTGACTATGATGGAAAAACTGGAAGAGCTGACCGGCCGCTCTTATAAATTATTTGAATATCACGGCCATCCGAAAGCGGAACGCATCATTATTATCATGGGTTCCGGTGTTGGCCCTGTTCATGAAGTAACTGACTACCTTAATGCCCGTGGCGAAAAAGTAGGGTATTTAAGCATCCATCTTTATCGTCCATTCTCCATCAGCCATTTTATTGATTCCATCCCAGTCACAGTTGAAAAAATTGCCGTACTGGATCGGTGTAAGGAACCCGGTGCTATCGGCGAACCATTGTACATGGATACAGTTAATGCTTTGCATAATGGCTGGAAACATTCAATGCCGGTTATAATTGGTGGACGCTATGGCCTTGCCTCCAAAGAATTTAATGCAGGGATGGCGAAAGCCGTATTTGATGAATTGAAAAAAGAAAAGCCAAAAAACAGTTTCACCATCGGGATCGACGATGATGTAACGCACAGCAGTCTTACATGGGATAAAAAATTCTCCCTGGAAAAGCAACATCTTTTCCGGGGGTTATTTTTCGGCCTGGGGGCAGATGGAACTGTCAGTGCCAACAAGAACACCATCAAGATAGTCGGTGAAGTTACAGACGACTATGTGCAAGGATATTTTGTTTATGATTCCAAAAAATCAGGGTCGCTGACTGTATCGCATCTTCGCTTTAGCGAACATCCTATCTTTTCCACATACCTCGTCAATTCGGCTAATTTCATTGCCTGTCATCATTTCAATTATATAAAAAAATACGACGTATTGAACGATGCTGAAGAAGGCGCTACGTTTTTATTAAATGCTCCTTACCCTGTTGAAGAGACCTGGGAGCAATTGCCTAAAAAGATACAGGAAGAAATCATACATAAAAAACTGAAATTTTATGTGATCAATGCGTCTAAGGTCGCAAGGGATACAGGTATGGGTTCAAGGATCAATTCCATTTTGCAAACCTGCTTCTTTGCTATCTCCAATGTAATGACAAAAGACCTGGCTATCCAGTATATCAAGAGTGCTATCAAAAAAACATACAGCCGCAAAGGAGAAGAAGTAGTATTGAAAAATTTTAAAGCTGTTGACCAGACACTAGAAAACCTTCATAGAATAGATTATTCAAAATATACCATCGGGCACAAAGATATTGAGGCTCCTGTTTCACTGACAGCACCTGAGTTTGTTCAGGATGTATTAGGCAGGATCATTGCCGGTGAGGGCGACGAACTGCCGGTAAGCGCATTCCCTGTTGATGGAACTTACCCATCAGGTACTACCAAATGGGAAAAAAGAAATTTAACTGAACAGGTACCGGTTTGGGATCCTGAGCTCTGTTCCCAATGTGGCAAATGTTTTTTTGTTTGCCCGCATGCCGCTATCCGCGTCAAGGTGTACGACCGTGACTGGTTGCCCGACGCGCCGGCCTTCTTCAAACATACTAACCCGATAGGAAAAGAATTCTTTAAAGAAAAAGAAGCCTATACTTTACAGGTAGCTGTAGAAGATTGCACCGGTTGCAAATTGTGTACGGAAGTCTGCCCGATAGAAAGCAAAACACAGGCCGGTCACAAAGCGATCGACATGCAAGATGTGATGCCGATTAAAGAAATGGAAAAAGACAACTGGGATTATTTCCTCACCCTGCCTGATATCGATAGGGCCAGGGTGAACAAAGCAACGGTAAAAGGTTCGCAATTACTGCAACCATTGTTTGAATTTTCCGGGGCCTGTAGTGGTTGCGGTGAAACGCCCTATCTTAAATTACTAACCCAGCTTTTTGGTGACCGCATGTTGGTGGCCAATGCCACCGGGTGTTCCTCCATCTTTGGCGCTAACCTTCCCACTACACCCTGGACTGCCGACCATGATGGTCATGGTCCTGCCTGGGCCAATTCATTATTCGAGGACAATGCGGAATTTGGCCTGGGGATCAAACTCGCCACCGATAAGAAAAGAGATATGGCATTGCGGCTGTTAAAAGCATTGCGTGAAGAAGTCGGCAGTGAACTTAGCGATGCTATTTTGCAAAACGCAGATACCAACAACCATCAGGATTCAGAACCTGAACTGATGCAACAACGTACCAATGTAAACGAACTGAAGAAAAGATTACGGGAGATACAGACCGAAGAATCTTATCGTCTGTACCAGGTAGCTGAATTTTTAGAAAAGAAATCAATGTGGATAGTAGGTGGCGATGGATGGGCATACGATATTGGTTTTGGTGGGTTGGATCATGTACTCAGCACCGGCGAGAATGTGAATATATTGGTAATGGATACCGAAGTTTACAGCAATACGGGTGGACAAAAATCAAAATCATCACCGGTAGGCGCCAGTGCCAAGTTCTCCATCAAAGGAAAAACAAGCGGCAAGAAGGACCTCGCTATGCAGGCTATTGCACATGGCAGTGCTTATGTAGCACAAATAGCGATGGGAGCAAATGATGTGCATGCATTGAAAACAATCCTTGAAGCAGAGGCATATCCAGGGCCTTCCCTTATCATAGCCTACAGTCATTGCATTGCCCATGGCTACGATATGTGTCATGGATTGGATCAGCAGAATCTCGCGGTTAAGTCAGGTTACTGGCCCCTGTTCCGTTACAATCCGTTAAAGGGGAAAGGTCAGCGTTTCACCCTGGACTGTAAAGAACCATCTGTCCCGCTGGATGAATTCCTGTATCATGAAAATCGCTTTGCAACTATCAAAAACAATTTTCCGGAAAGAGCTATCGAATTCCTTGCCATGGCCAATGATGGTGTCAAGTTACATTGGGAAAGAATGGAAGCGTTAAAGGCATTATAAGGTTTTCAATTGCAGTTTAGTTAGAAAGGGCTCTGGATTCTTCCGGAGTCTTCTTATTTGCTTTTCATTTGATGTGATGCTTTCAGACTGGCCTTTCCGGTTTGTCAACTAGAAAGGCGACTGAATTATCGGGGGTGCTCACACGCCAAACTGCTGCAAGTGATGATCTAAATGTTTCCAGGTGCCTTTGCTCCATTGTTCTTTAGTTAATGTACCAAAAAATGGATGCGGTTCCCCGGACATGCTGTTTTCAGAAAAGTGATTGATCATCCCGATCAGTTTTTGTTTCTCTGTTTCAAAGTCCCTGGGGTCAGTAATTTTAAATGAGTTATCGGTAGGAAGATCACGTTTGAAAGGCTTGTTATTATACAATTGGTTTTTAAATAATGGACCAATCAGCCTGAGAAAGAAACCACCTTTCAATTTATGGTCGCCGGTAGCAACACCCAGCGGCATTTGACAATGCGTCAGCATTTGCGCAACGTCCATTTTGCCCCATTGTCTTTGCGACCACGGCGTCAATTTATTAATGCGGGCCAAGATATCCTCTTTGACCACGGGATTGAACAAATTTTTTACTTCCATAAAACAGTTATAAAGCAGGAAGGTCAGGAATTTTTTTCATAATACGGGATCTCGTCATGTGACTGCGGTTCCTGTTGTTGCCAATAAGCCAGCGTAACGCTATGCCCGTCTTTTGTTTTCAATAAACGCCCGAAGATGGCGTTGATGGTGTTAAAAGTATAATCGCTGACGCCCACGGTAAATGTTTCGGGAGCGGGAGATGATGGTGGAAGAGCTGCTGCTGGTTCACCTTCTTTGAGTGGAACTGGTGCCGGGGCTTTGGGCGCCGGCGTTGGAACAGCGACAACAGTAAATCCATTATACTCTAACAACTCTTTTAAAAATGTTACCCGTGCCGGCTTTACGTTCTTCTCGACGATGCCGCATTTAACGCCATCCAGTTCATCAAATTCATGATTTTTATTAATAGCCATAGTGAATATCGAATATCGGACAGGGAATATCGGAAAAGCAGAGGGGCGATTCATCATTCATTATTCCTTGTTCATTATTCATGATTTTAAGTTAGTGATTGTATATAGTCATATATCCAGCTTAGCACACCAACCAATATAATGCCCGCCCCGCAAATCAACAGCCCTAATTTTACAGATGGATTTATTTTTAACTTCTCTACCGGTTCTTCGTTCTTATCCATAAACATAGCCCTTACCACTCTTAAATAATAATACAGCGAAACGATCATGTTCAGCGCGGCAATGGTAATGAACCAGTAAGTTCCCGTTGACGCACCGGCTGCGATCAGGAATAATTTTCCAAAGAAACCCGCTGTTGGCGGAATGCCGGCTAAAGAAAATAAAGCCAGTGCGAGTATCCAGCTAAGAAACGGATTTGTTTTATACAGCCCTCTGTAATCTTCAATATTTTCTTTTCCTGTTTGTTCCGCAATGACCGATGCCACACCGAACGCCGCAAGATTGGAAAATGTATAGATCAACACAAAATAAACAACGGACACAAGGCCGGCATTACTATTACCGCTCATACCCACCAGTATAAAACCCACCTGTGCGATAGAGGAAAAAGCAAGGAACCGTTTGATATTCTGCTGTCGTATAGCAAAGAGGTTACCTACAACCATCGTAGCCACGGCGAGTATCAGCAACATATTATACCAAACATTATGCAGCGGTTGAAATACTTTGTATAAGGCACTGATAAAAATAAAGGCTACCGATCCTTTTGAAATAACTGAGAGGAAAGCTGTAACAGCTATAGGCGAGCCTTCATACACATCAGCGGTCCATAGATGGAATGGAACGATGGATAATTTAAAGGCAAACCCCGTAAAAAGGAAAACAAATGCCAGTATCTGCAGCGAACTTCCGTCTAGTTGTTTTGGCAATTCAGTGAAACTTATCGTTCCGGTAGCTCCATACATTAATGAAATGCCAAATAGTAAAATACCGGATGAAAAAGCCGAAGACAAAATCATTTTCATAGCTGCCTCCGAAGAAGTCTTTTTTACAAGGTCAAAATTAGCCATGGCTGCGATGGGAATGGTTGACAATTCCAACGACAAATAAAACATCAGCAGATTGCCGCTGGAGATCATAAAGAACATACCCAGTAAAGCGGACAGCATCAGCATAAAGAATTCGGGAAGATGTGGTGTTTTTTTCAGCCAGTCAGTACAGAGCAGGGAAATAAGATAAACGCCAAGACTTAAAATGTTTTTTTGAAATACAATTAACGGAGTGGTACTGTACAGGCCTTCAAATAATATTCCTTCTTTATTGAAAAATAATCCAAGAAGAAAATTAAATAGCAATAGCGTCTGTGTCAGTGGCAGTAAAGTTTCATTCTTCATCCCTTTGCCGATCTTAATGAACAGCAAGAGGAAGATGATAGCAGTAACTGCCAGTTCCAATTTCATTAATATTAAAAAATCAATCAGCATATTTTAGGAATACCGAATAAAGAAAAAGGAACAATGAATGACGAAGTAAATGTATGGACTTCGGTGTTCGTCATTACTTATTCAATATTCATTATTTGTATTTACTCATTTTACTACTCATCCTTTCCCGGCAATCCTGCTCATTATTATTTCAATAGCCGGTTTAATGAGATCATTTAGCCAGAACGGAGAAAGACCGATCGCTAAAATTCCCGCCACCAGAATAATTGCCGCCAGTCTTTCATTCCAGCTTGCATCCCCCAATTGCATGTACTCTTTCTTAATCGGCCCCATCGCCGTTTGTCCAACGGCTCTTAAAATATAAACAGCCGTTACTACAATAGATGCGGCGGCGGCAATAGTGGCAATCCGATGAAATGCATCATTGTTCTGCCATGAGCCAACGAATACTGTCATCTCCGCCACAAAGCCACTCAATCCCGGCAAACCCAGGGAACAGAGGCCAACAATAAATAAGACTGTAGTAATAAATGGCATTACTTTCATCAGGCCACCCATATGGTTAACCATCCGGGTATGGGTACGATCATAGATCATTCCTATTATGGCGAAGAAAAGAGCCGTCATTACGCCATGAGATACCATTTGCATGACAGCGCCGGTCATCGCTGTTTGCGTCAGCATACCGATGCCCAGCAAACTAAACCCTACATGACTGACAGACGAATAAGCATTGATATATTTCAAATCCTTCTGCATCATAGTAGCGAAAGCGCCATAAAGAATGGCTATTGCAGAAAGCACAATGATGATGTTGGCATATTCTTTTGCCCCTTCCGGAAGTAAGTAAGTGGCGACACGCAGACAACCATAGCCGCCCAGTTTCATGGATATACCCGCGAGGAACATAGAACCCGCTGTTGGCGCTGATGAGTGACCATCGGGCACCCAGGTGTGGAAAGGAAATAAAGCAGTGAATACTCCAAAGCCAACGAACAATAACGGAAAGATGACATGTTGATCTGATGCAGCAATATTCTGTCGTGATAACCGCAGTATATCAAAACTATGACCCGATGAGAAATATAAACCTAATATACCTACCAGTATCAATGCCGATCCCCCCATCAGCATCAGGGCAAGTTTATTGGCGCTGTATTCTTTTCGTCCGCTTCCCCAGATGCCGATCAACAGGTATTTAGGTATCACTGATATTTCCAGGAAAAAGAAAAGAACAAACAGGTCGAGAGAAATAAAGAAACCATAAGCACCAAGAGCCAATAAAATCAGTAAGAAATAAAATTCCTTTGTCATCTTTTCTATATTCCAGGAAACCAATACTCCAGCTACTAATATAAAAGAAGTAAGCAATATCATTGCTACTGACATACCATCGACGCCTAAATGAAAATTGATATTCCAGGATGGGAACAAAGCATACTTCAGCTCAAAAAGCATTTGAGCCGTATTACCAGTTGACCTTTCCTTACTGAAAACAGCAAACAATGAAAACGAGAGAATTAATTGGACCAGCGATCCCGACAGGGAAATCCATCGCACCTGTTGCGTATTGCGGGAAAGCAATACAGCAATAGCCGTTAGTAATGGTATTCCTATCAGTAGTAAAAGATTCATCGGTTTAATATCGCATATCGTACACGAAATGTTGAATGAAGAAAGGTTAACTTCTAAACTTCGATGTTTTTAATTCCTTGTTCAGTATTCATTATTTATTTTATTTCCACACATATATAAATAACAACGCCAGTCCGATAACTCCCACTAAAAAATAAATTGCATATTGCTGCACTTTACCTGACTGTGCTTTCTTTATTTTTTCCGATATAAATTGTGTCGTATTCCCTGTAAGGTTAATCAGTCCATCCACCACATTTTTATCAAACCATGCTGCCGGCCTTCCCACCAGGTTGAACAATACCTTTTTCGTAATGAATAACCAGGCTTCATCAATATAAAATTTGTTATGAGTTGCCTTATAAAAACCATTCAGTGATGCTGCCAGCTTATCAGGTGTTGTATTTTCTTTTTTATATAACCATAAAGAGGTAAAAATACCCGCAAGCCCAAGGACAACCGGGGCAATAGAAAATTGTAAATGGAACTTTGTTACCAATGGAGCGCCGTCCGAACTAACAAATTTTCCGAAAGGAATAAAGCCTGCTGCCAGCGCACCGATGCTTAAGAGAACTAAAGGCAGCGTCATAGCGAAACCGCCTTCGCCATGATGCTCATTGTGTGAATTAGATTCTTTACTCCAAAAAATACCAAAGTACAAGCGGAACATATAAAAAGCAGTCAGTCCTGATGTAATCAAAGCGATCCAGTATATCGCGGGATTGTTTTGATACGCAGCAAGTAATATTTCTTCTTTGCTGAAGAACCCTGCGAAAGGCGGCACACCGGCGATAGCGAGACAGGCAATTAAAAAAGTAATATGGGTTACCGGTAATCTTTTTCGTAACCCACCCATGTCTTTCAATTCATTACTATGTACATAATGTATCACAGCACCCGCTCCGAGAAAGAGTAATCCCTTAAACATAGCATGTGTGAAAAGATGAAACATAGATGCTGTATAACCCAACCCTTCTTCGCCACCATATTTTGAAACACCCAGTGCAAACATCATAAATCCTATCTGCGACATGGTGGAGTAAGCCAACACTCTTTTAATATCAGTTTGTGTACAAGCAATAACAGCGGCGATGACGGCGGATATGGCTCCAACCCAACCGACCAATTCCAATGCTGCGGGAGCGCTGATAGCAAATATGGGAAACAACCTGGCTACCAGGTAAACACCCGCTACTACCATCGTAGCCGCATGTATCAATGCTGAAACAGGTGTAGGTCCTTCCATCGCATCAGGCAACCAGATATGTAATGGAAACATGGCGCTTTTACCGGCACCTCCTATAAATATTAAGACTAATGCCCATGTCAAACCACTGATGCCAAGAAAGGAAGATGCAAGCGCTGTTTTTAATTCACCGGATTCCGGAGATGTCAGTACGGTGATCAATTCCTTAAAATCTAATGTGCCGGAATAGAATGAAAGCACAAGTATACCGATCAGGAAACCGAGATCCGCAAAGCGGGTAACAATAAATGCTTTTTTGCAAGCCGCAACGGCGGATGGTTTATGATAATAGAAGCCTATCAGTAAGAATGATGATACTCCCACCAATTCCCAGAAAATATAAATCTGGAAAAGGTTAGACGAGAGAACCAGGCCAAGCATCGAGAAGGTGAACAAAGAAAGAAAAGCATAGTAAGTCGGATACCTTTCTTCACCTTTCATATAACCAAGGCTGTAAATATGAACCATCAAAGAAACGAACGTAACCACTACGATCATCATTACCGATATGGGATCGAGCATGATTCCGATATCGATAGATAATTTATCAGAAAATTGCAGCCAGGTATATTGTAGTGGAATTAATTTCTGGTAAACGCTGCCTACTTTTCCATAAACAAAGAAATATTCATAAGCGGTATAAATAGCCATTATGGTTGATGCTGATAAAAGTGCGGTGCCAATAATGCCTGACGAGTTTCTAAAAATCGTCCTCCCGAATAGTCCCAATAATAAAAACCCTGCCAGGGGCAGAAGAGGGATTAATGCTATGATAATCGCGTTGGGCATTTAAGTTTAATACTTTAATTCTTCTGCATTTTCTACATCAATGGATTTATGACTCCGGTATAAATTGATAATGATCGCAATAGCCACGGCCGCTTCCGCTGCGGCAATAGCTATGATAAATACCGTAAAAAACAATCCATCCATCCTGTTTGGCCAGAGATATTTATTAAAGGCGATAAAATTCAGGTTCACACTGTTCAGGATCAATTCCACACTCATCAACATAGTAATCAGGTTTCTCCGGGTAAAGAAACCATATACACCAATAAAGAACAAGGCACCGCTGATAAATAATACCTGGTATAATCCGGGATCCATCATTTTATTTCCGGTTTACTTCTTAATGCAATGACAATACAACCAATCAACGCGGCCAGCAATAATATACTCACTAATTCAAATGGTAATGCATAACCACCTTCTTCTATGCTCAACATCCTGCTGCCGATATTGGCAACGGTTGGCGGTACTCCCTCTTGTGATGTGGCATAAAAAAGATGTTGGGAAACCTGCAGCATGGTCAATGCGAAGCCACAGAAAACGGCCAGGGCTGAAAAAACTTTTCGTCCTATATTTTGTTTCGGCAATTTTTCTCCCGCTTGCTGAGTAAGAAAAATGGAAAATATGATCAGTACTACAATGCCTCCTACGTATACCACAATTTGAACGGCGGCAACGAATTGGTAATCCAGCCAAAAATAAATACCGGCGATACCGATGAGAGAGAATAATAAATAAATAGCGGCCCTGAATATTTGCCTGGTTGATACAGAAAGTACTCCACATATCACTGTAAGACAGGCGAGCAAATAAAATATGATAGTTGATCCGTTCATTATTCTACTCCATCCTTGATTTTAGATCCGGGCTTATTTAGAATTTTCGTTAACTGGCTCCTGTCAAAAACACTGTGTTCAAAGTTTTGCGCCATCTTGATGGCATCCGTCGGGCAGGCTACAATACAAAGATTACACATGGTGCATAATTCAAGATGGTAAACAAATTTATCAAGCGCTTTTTTCTTTTTCCCTTCAGGCGATACATCAAATTTGGTAACGATCTTAATGGTAGCATTAGGACAGGCCAGTTCGCAGGCAGTACAACCAGTACAGCGGTGCTCATTATTTTCGTCATGCAGCATGACCACTTCACCTTTAAATCGCTCCGGTAAATTCAATGTTTCCCTATTGTCAGGATATTGCTGTGTAATAATCTCCTTATGATGGGTGAAATAATAGCCCGTCCGTCGCATACCCTTTAGCAAGGATTTGACAGCGCTGAAAACTTCCTTTATATATTTAACTATGAACATACTTCATAACTCTTAACTCTGGATTCTCAACTTTTAACTTTAAAAATGCCATCCCATTATCGCCATCAATGTCACCAGCAACAAATTGAACATACTGATCGGTAGTAAATATTTCCATTCCAGGTTTAACAGTTGATCAATACGCAACCTGGGAAAGGTCCACCTGAACCACATGATGATGAATATGAGAAAAAACGTTTTTCCAAAGAACCAGATACTTGACGGAATATAGTCCATCACATGATTAAATCCCTGCCAGTTACCTATATGAAAAGGCATCCAGCCGCCTAAAAACAAAGTAGCGCCTATAGCGCATACAATAAATACATTGACATATTCCGCCAAAAAGAACAAAGCGAATTTCATTCCTGAGTACTCGGTGTGAAAACCGGCTGTAAGTTCTGATTCCGCCTCGGCCATATCAAAGGGAGCACGATTAGTCTCAGCCGTCACAGCAATAATAAATGTAATAAAAGCGATCAGGACCGGGATATGGCCTTTGAAAATCCACCAGCCATCCGCCTGCGATTTAATTATATCAGATATACTCAAACTCCCCGTTAATACAACTATGGCTAAGATGGATAAACCGGCTGACAATTCGTAACTCACGATTTGTGCACCGCTTCGCATGGCGCCCATCAATGAATATTTGTTATTGCTTGACCAGCCCGCCATCAAAATACTGATGACCATAATCGAAGAAACAGCTGAAACATATAGTACGCCAATATTCAGATCCCATAACTGAAAATTTTTGGCAAAAGCGATTGGCGCCATTAATAACATGGCAACGATCATCGCAATAAATGGAGCCAGGTTGAACAGTAATTTATCCGCCCCATTTGGGGTTAACCCTTCTTTTACTATCAATTTTATGGTATCGGCCAATGATTGAAACATTCCTTTGGGGCCTACCCGGTTGGGGCCAAGCCGTATCTGCATCCAGGCGGATACTTTTCTTTCCATGAGTACCAGCACCAATCCCAATATAGCAAACAAGCTGATTACGCATACGCCGGCTATGACCATTTCAATGATCATGGCCCAAGTCGAATTGAATGTTGCACTCAACCATTCATGCAAGTTGTTCGCTATGTTAGAAAAACTCCACATTCAATTTTCTTAATTCCTTTTTTTTTGTTCCCGCCTTTAATATTACTATCATTCCCGGTTGCGTCGCACTCCCGATAGCTATCGGGATCATCGTTCTGTAATTCTATTCAACTTTTTGTTGAACCCCCAGGGGTTCTTTATAACTGCTGATTTTTCTATGTATGTTTAGGCCCTTCGGGGCCCTTACTCGATATTTCAATTTTTGCATCTTAACTTGTCAAAGTATTTAATAGCCGCTCTACCTAAGTTCCCCTTTAGGGGACAGGGGCTTTCTACCTGTCAATATCCGGTATCACCAAATCCAACGTTCCCATCATGGCGATCAGGTCACCGATCTTACTGCCACGGGCGATATGATCCAGTACAGAAAGATTGGAAAATCCCGGAGAGCGGAATTTAATTCTATACGGAGTCGTGCCGCCTTCACTCACTATATACACTCCAAACTCACCCCTTGCCGTTTCTATTCTTGAATAAAATTCTCCTTTGGGTAATTTCAATACCGCTTTTGTTTTGGCCTGGAAATCTCCTTCGGGAATATTATCTATCAATTGTTCGATGATGCGGATGGATTGCTGCATTTCCCTTATCCTAACCATATAGCGGGAAAAAGAATCACCCCCTGTTTCTGTAATCTCATCAAATTCTATCTTATCATATATTTCATACGGATATAATTTCCGGATATCACAATTCAATCCACTGCCGCGACCTGTTGGCCCCGTACAGCCATAGGAGATCGCATCTTCTTTCGATAAATAGCCAACCCCTTTCATCCTGTTTTGGAAAATTATATTGCCGGTCACCATTTCATCGTATTCATTGATCTTGCGTTTATAGAGTTGTATGAATTCTTTTACCCTTCTTTGAAAATTGGGATGAATATCCTGCATCACTCCGCCGGGTACCATGTAATTCATCGTTAACCTGGCGCCACAGGTTTCTTCCATGATATCATTGATCGTTTCTCTTTCGCGGAAAGCATGGAAGAAGGGCGTAAAAGCTCCGAGATCCATGGCCATAGCTCCCCACCACAATTCATGCGAAGCGATTCTTGTCAGTTCATCCATCAGTATACGGATTACCTGGGCTCTCGCCGGCACTTCTATCTGCAATCCTTTTTCTACACATAAAGCGCAGCCATGATTATTAATATGAGCGGATAGATAATCCATACGGCTGGTGACATAAATAAATTGCCTGTAAGTAAGGCTCTCGCACATTTTCTCAATGGAGCGATGGATAAATCCCAGGTGAGGTTCAACTTTTTTGATGGTTTCCCCGTTCAACGTAATCACCAGGTGCAATACACCGTGTGTCGCCGGATGCTGTGGTCCTACGTTGATGATCAAATCACCAGCCCCCTCTAAATCTTCCCCATCGGGGGGGACTTGCGAAGAGTCATTAATTATTTCTGTTTGTCTAAACATTTAGAACTTAAATTGACGGGTCGGTAAACCCCCTTTAGGGGGTTTGGGGGTTATAATTTTATCATATTCACGGGATCTTCAAAATCTTTTCTCATCGGATTTTTCCCTTCCCAACCATCGGGTAAAATCAATAACCGCAGATCAGGATGATTCAGGAAATTGACGCCAAACATCTCATATACTTCTCTTTCATGAAAATCGGCCGTTTTCCAGATATGACAAACGGTTTCAATCTCAGGTTTGCTCCTGTCCAGCTTTGACTTAATAACAATGTTGTGACGATATTTTGTTGAAGACAAATGATATACCATGGTAAGATGTGTCTTCCAGTCTATGCAGGTGAGGCAAAAAAGATAATCAAAGCATAAGGAGTCCTCCGTACGAAGTTGTATTGCAAACGGTAACCAATCATTGGGCTCAACATTTATATTAAGCCACCCGATGGCTGTAGCGTCAGCACCCTCTTCAAAATTGGCGCGGGTAAGCAATCCGGATATTTTAGTTTTCAATTCCTCGTTCAGCATATTTACTCTTTACCTGTCTTTATTTGCTCTCTTGTTAATCCTCTTTTTATTTTATCCTGCAGGCTGATCAATGCATGTAACAAAGCTTCGGGCCTTGGCGGGCAACCAGCTATATAAACATCAACCGGTATAATATGATCCGCACCTTTCACTACGGAATAGGTGTTATAGAAAAAAGGACCGCCACTAATGGCGCAAGCTCCCATCGCAATGACATATTTCGGATCGGCCATCTGGTCGTATAACCTTTTTAATACGGGTCCCATTTTATTAACGATAGTTCCCGCTATAATGATAACATCTGCCTGCCGTGGCGTAGCACGGGCTACTTCAAAACCAAAACGGGAAAAATCATATTTCGCGGAAGCAACAGCCATCATTTCAATACCACAGCAACTGGTGGCAAAAGTTAACGGCCACAGGGAATTTGATCTGGCCCAATTTATCACATCATCCAGTTTGCTCAGCACGATGCCACCACCCGGGGTTTCGTGTATCTGCCCCGGAAAATTTTTTTGTACTGATGGTTGGTTTAAATCCATTTCAAAGCGCCTTTTTTATGAGCATATAAAAATCCCATAAAGAGTATAAATAAGAAAATAACAATTTCCACTAAGGCCGGCCATCCGACTTTCTTTGCCACCACCGCCCAGGGGTAGAGGAAAACAAGTTCTACATCAAAAACCAGGAATATCAGTGCGAATAAATAATAGCCCACATTTAATTGAACCCATGTCTTTCCCTGTGTTGGAATACCGCATTCGTAAGGTTCGCCTTTTTGTTTATTAGTGGTAGCTTTTAGAACAAAACGCGAAACGAGAATAGCAATGCCGGAGAAGGCAATGGCAGCAATGATCAAAACAATGAGCGAGGATGCACCCATGCGAAATTGATTTCTACGAATATAACAACTATGCGTTAAACCCGGGCATGATAGATATCAAGGTTCAATTTATTAAATAACATTTTTTAACCGCTAAGCACTCATGGATTTTTATCCGTACAGTTCCTGGTGAATAGCCTTCCTGTCATATCCCATTTCCTGTATTCTTTTTTTGGCTTCATCTATCATGTGTTTCCATCCGCAAAGAAAGAATTGAGCCGCTTGCCTGTCCTTACACGATTCTTCATATATGGGGTGTACATATCCATGATGACCTTCCCAATGCTCACGGGACAGCGTAGGCAGGTAATGAAAATCCGGAAGTTTATCTTCCAGGGATTTTAATTCATCATAATAAAGCAGGTCTTCCTTTTTGCGGCAGCCAAAAACCAGGTAAATTTTTTGGAAGCGAATATTATGTATATAAAGATAATTAACCATACTTCTGAATGGAGCTATACCAGTACCGGTACAAATAAGAAAAATATCTTTGTCTATTATTTCAGGCAGGGTAAAAACACCCTGCGCCCCGCGAAAAGTTAATTCGCTGCCAACAGTGATTTCATTAAAAAGATAAGCCGTACCTAAACCTCCTTCGGCCAGTACGATGAGCAACTCAAACACATTGGTACCGTCAGGCCATGATGCAATGGAGTAGCTTCGCCATCTTTTATTTACTTTCTCGTGAATAGGAAGGTCAAGTGTAACAAATTGCCCGGGTATAAAATCGAACCTTTCCAGTTCTGCAACTTCTATCCAAAATCGTTTCGTATTATGAGTGTGATCATCAATCTGGATGATTTTCCCTTTGCGCCAGGGTTGAATGGCCATTTGCAATCAATTTCAGGGGAAGATACAAAAGAGAATGTTAATTATCCAAATCACCTCACTGTGCAATCTGAGTAAGATATTCAAAGGTTCTCCACAAAAAAACAGGTTGGCATAGTAGTTGGTTTTTATAGGAAGCAATCTTCTTACTGTGTTTATAAGAAAGTGATTCGTATAATTTCATTTTAAACTATAAAATTTATTTTGTTATGAAGAAGAGTATGCTAACCATCGGAATTATCGCCGCATCAGTTGCAGGTTTATTTGCCTTTAGGACTTCAACACAAACCGCTATTACCGGTAAGGTAGTTCCGGGAGACGGGGCGGAAACAGTGTGGGCAATCAGTGCTACGGATTCAACCAAAGGAGCGATCAGTTCGGGAACTTTTTCGCTGGATGTTAAACCCGGAACATATAAGGTAGTTGTTGATGCTAAAGAGCCTTACAAAGATGTCACATTAGAAAACCTGGAAGTAAAACAGGATCAGCCCGTGAATGTTGGGGAGATAGTTCTACAGAAATAAAAGTCCATCGAAAGTTATTATAAAAGTCCCCGGATTCCGGGGACTTTTTGTTTGCCTGCAACGGATACGAATGAATGATCAACTATGGGAAAATGATCACCATTGAATTTTTTTGGAAAAATGCATGATTACAGCCAGCGTCAGGAATAAACCAATACTTCCCAGCAGCAGGGAGTAATCCTGCAATTGAAGTATGGTAAAAATATATGAATACATCAGTGCCAAAATCACGCCTAACAAAGTGGTAAGCTTTGAAGATTGTAAAATGCCTTTTACAAACCAGGCGATCAAACCAACGGTAGCAACCGAAGCGATGACATACGCCGCATTAAATCCTGTATATTCTGAAAAGGATAGTAGTAGTGTGTAAAAAAGAATCAATGCCAAACCGATCAGGGCGTATTGAAAAGGGTGTACCGATTTTTTATTTACCGTTTCAATAATAAAGAAAGCCGCGAAGGTCAGCAATATGCAGAGAATAGCATATTTCACCGAACGCATGGTTTTCTGGTAGCCGTTAACCGGGATGAATAAGTCAGCACCAAAAGAAGCCGATTGAAGATTATACTTGCTTTCCTTCCATGCCTGCGGAAAGTTTCTTGTATGCGCCAGGCTTTTCCAGGTAGCTACGAATCCCGAATCACTGATACGATAATCGGGTAATTGCCCACCTGTAAAACTTGGATCAGGCCAGGCGGATGAAAGTTTTACTGTTGTCTCTTTTCCAACAGGCGTAAACAACAACTGCTCAGATCCATTGATGCTGATAGAAGATGAAAATTGAATTTCCTTATCCGCTGACACTATTACCGGGGCTGAAAAGCCTTCTTTCATTACGGCATTGTCAACCAGCGAGGGGTTTAGCGTGACGGATGAATCATTCCATGCTACTTTGATTTCTTCCTTTAATCCCCTGCTATCAGCCAGCTCCATACAGATATACGCTTCATTCCATAAAACCTGTGAGGGATCTAGTTTCAATTGCTGCAAAGGGATCGTATTAAATTTTCCATTCAGCCTGATCACGGATGAATAGAGCATTACCTGGAAAATACCCCGGTGACGTTCTTCTGGTTTTACTTCGGATTCAATCGTTAGTTTATCCGGTAATATATAGGACAATCGTTTTAAAATTGTCGTCTGCCCGTTAGCACTGGTGAAGGTTTCATTGTAGGGCAGTACCAATACAGGCCCGGTAATATTCTGGCTGCCCGCCCATTTACTGCTTACTTCCGTAAAAGCCTCTTTCTGTCTTGCTTCCCTTTCACTGATGACATTCTGAACAAAATAAGCCGGTATTAATAAGAGCAATACCAGTCCCCCGATCAATAGTCCTTTGACAAGCAATTTGCTTTTTTGCCAAACATTTGTTGCAACTGTGTCCATTTTATTTAATTTTTATTTTTGTGGTTTCAGAAAAATTTTCGCTTAGCTTCTTAATAGTGATGTATACTACTGTCATAAAAATGGCGTATACGGCAATCATTCCCCATTCCATTCTGTTTCTTACCGGGTGAAATATCACTTCGAACATTTCCTTAAAAAGAGAGAAGGGCTGCATGACGATATCCCAGCTGTTAAAGCGCAGGTAGCGGCCAATATAAATACCGAAGGCATTCAGCCACATCACAACAAAAACAATGAAAAGAGAAAAACTCCGGCCTGTTATGATGGATAGTACCATTTCTATTTTTCTTACAGAAATTATCCCAAGAAGTAAACCATTCCAGGCAAAAGAAAATATCAGCAAAAGATCAAACCATTTGGGAGCCGAACCAAATTCATCAAGATGAAAAAGATCAGTAATAATATAAAATGAATTGGGTATGAATAGTAGCCAGCACAGCAGCAACGCAGCCAGTTTCAGTTTATTTTCTGCTACCCAGCTGTTCGTCCACAGCCATTGTGTAATAGCATAGGGAACAAACGCCAGGAACAGGTTCCACACCAAAAATAAATAGGTAGGATAACCTGTCACGATAATCCTTGCAGTTAATAATAAAGAACTGAACCCACACGAAATGATCAGCCATTGCTGCATGCTCAGTGTTGTTGAAAAATCTCTTTTGATAATAAGTTTTTGAAGCATCTTTAAAATAGTTTAGGTATAAAAACAATTGCGCCGGTGATCATAGCCGTGACAGAGGATACTAATACGCCGCAGGCGGCCAGGTCTTTGATAAATTTGATGCTGGAATTTTTTTCGGTAGAAATAAAATCCATGATCCTTTCGATCGCTGTATTAAATATTTCAGCTACCCATACGAACCCTGTTACTATAACCAAAGCGATTGCTTCAGTAATTGACACTTTGAAATAAACGGCAGCGATAAACACCGTAAGCGTCGTAACAAGGTGTATCCGGGCGTTCGGCTCCTGTTTAAAAAATGTGCAGAGGCCGTTGAATGCGAAACCAAAACTGTTTAGTCTTGATCGCAGGGGAAATTGTTGTTGTTTCATTTTATTCCGATGTTTTTTCAGCTATCCATTTCCACCAGAAAGCTGTGCAGCTGGCAAATACAAATATTTCATACAGGTCGTCGCTGACAGAATGACCATTTCTGAATACAGCCATACACACCGGCACCATAAAAGCGATAGCGCCGAGGGTAATAAGGATTCCCATCGCATGCACCGGCAGGTAAAGCCACCAGAATTTTTTAAACCAGATTTGTTTCATGATTTTCTATTTTAGGTGTATAAGTAAGTTTTTCAAATTGCAGGCAACGGATTAAAATAGAAATACCAACCGCTGCGATTCCGGGAAATGAAAACAGGAAAATTTCAGTTTCTACCAGATCCATGAAAAGCAGTATAAAAAGAAATTCGAAAAATACAAGTGAAGGCCCGGTAGTCAGCCATAGCATAAACTTTGTACCGGCTGAATAGGGAGAATTGGTTATAAGATAAAGACATAACCATCCTAAAAGCAAACAAGGCAGCGAGATCACTAATGACACGGCAAAGAAGGTCACTATAGCAGTAACAAACCCGGAATTAAAAATATCTGTATTATTTTCTGTCATTATCAGCAGGAGAATAAATAATACAGGATGCAAAAGGTTTGATAAAAGCCAGGTATAAAATATATGAAGAAACATAAAAAAGGTTTTTGGTTTTAAGCAATTGCCGGGAAAGGTGATTTGTCCATTATTTTACCGCCCGGGTTTACTTTAGATAAAATAGCTTCTAGTAGTGGCAGCATTTTATTAAGCCCTCTTGTTTTGATCAGGAAATTCCACATCGGCTCAAATTTTTTCCAGCCACCGGCATAGGCGATATGTTTGATCGTATGCTGCAACTTTTCATGCTGCCAGCTTGCTTTCCACACATTTGACCAACTGTAAAAAGATTGATAGGCCCAGTCATAACCTTCTTTCAAATCGGCCGGGGACAGTCCTTTCGTCTTATATACTACATGGCGGGTGTCATAAAGACTCCAGTTATCATGAAGGATTCTATTCTGTTGTTTCATGGATTGATAAAGTCTTGTTCCGGGATAGGGAGTCAGGATATGATAAGTAGAAGTAGTAAGTGCATTTTTAACGCCCCAGTCAACTGTTCTCTTAAAAACATCTTTATCATCGTCATCTAATCCAAAAACAAAACTTCCGTTGATCATGATGCCCAATGAATCCAATCTTTTTATCGCCTCTTCATAATTCTTCCCGATATTTTGCTTTTTATTCCCCTGTGTAAGATTGGAATTACTCAACGTTTCGAATCCTATAAATACACTTCTTAACCCTGCCTCTGCTGCTTTTTTTATCAGGTCGCCTCTTAAGACAGCATCAATGGTGGAAGCTCCCTGGAAAACACGGTTCATTCCTTTCATTCCATCAAACAGTGAAGTCGCAAATTTTTGATTCCCCAATAAATGATCATCCAGGAAATAAAGATGTTTACCCGGCAGGCGGTCAATTTCTTTCAGGGCTGTATCTACCCGTTGAGTATAGAAAGATTTACCACCTTCAAAAAAAGCATCCTTATAACAAAAATCACAATGATGGGGACATCCTCTTGATACCACAATGGAATTGGGAACCAGGTATAGACTTCGCTTAAGCAGGTCACGCCGTATAGGGGGTATATCAGCGATGCTTCGTTTCACATTTTGATAATTTTTTTTAGCATCTTTCTTTTTATAATCACTCAGGAATTGAGGAAAAGTATCTTCACCTGGTCCTATAAAAATACTGTCGGCATGTTGCATGGATTCTTCCGGCAGAGAGCTTACATGCAATCCACCCAAACAAACATAACTTCCTTTCTTCCTGTAATGATCAGCCAGTTCATACGCACGAAAGGCGTTGGTGATATACACTTGTATTACCACAATATCAGGGCAGTCATTTATTGTAATTTCTTCTACATGCTCATCCTGTAATGCAATCTCATCATCCGGGGAACAATAAGCAGCCAGTGTAGCTAAACCCAATGGAGGAAATAAAGAATATTTTACAGGTCTCCAGTAGGGGCTTTTGGCTTCCATTAAGGCCGGGAGAATCATTTTTATTTTCATATTCAAATTTTAAACAGGTTGCCTAAGAGGCTGATTAAGATTGCACAAGTCCATTGATTAGTATTTTAAATACAGTTTTCCCGCACCAGGTAAATGAAAAGAATAGCCAGCAGGCTGATACTAAAAGCCGCCACTAGTAAAGGCAACCATCTTTTTTTCAAAATGAACTGGAAAAGAAAATGATTCTGGGTAAACTGAAATTTGATCTTCAATACCTGGAAAATAGAAAGGGCGAATGCTGCTACAGGCCCTAGTAAGATCAACAGGTTGATGTTCCAGCCTAATGTTTCTTTAATTCCAGTTCCTTCGAGAAATGGAGCTACAGCGTCAAAAGGCTCATGAACACCTAATTCATATTTCAAAAAAGATGTAAGAAAAAAATAAGCTGTTGGAAATGCCAGCAACAGGGAAGCTATTGCGATCCCATTTTGTTTTATATACTGTTTCATGTTGAGGAGGTTTTATTAATTAATTTTTCCATTTGCCTGATCTTGCCCAGGCAAATACTTAATGGTATCAATCCCACAATACCAAACGAACAATCGATCAATCGCCAACCAACAGGAATACCTCTAAAATGCCCGGCTATAAAGGCGAAAGGGATTATAAGTAAGCAGGCGATCATGCCGGATTCAATCACCCATTTGTTCCGGACAGGATCTTTTAAAGGGCCGATAAAAAGAATCGCTAAAACAAAATGAGCCAAAGCCAGCCAGTCATATCCATAAGCCAGGAACGGGTACTGACTGTTCATGTCGACTATCGCGAGGTATACTTTTTCTATCCATGCACCGAACATTGTTTGAGACGAAAAGCAACGGGAAAGAAAGGACAACTCCATTTCAAGAGGCATGGCAGTTAATCCGCTTAGAAAAAGTGCGATCATAAAGAAGATGATCCAGCGCCTGATTTGTTTTAAATTTTTTTTCATTTAGAAAGTACTTTGTATTTCAAAGTGTATATACAAAAAAAATTTACTTTATTCCTTTGATCATGTTTTCCAGTGCCGATATATGATCTGTAAAAGCTTTTTCACCATTTTTAGTCACAGAATAAGTGGTATTGGTTTTCCTGCCGATAAATCCTTTGTGCACTTTGATATAGCCATTTTCCTCCAGACTTACCAGGTGCGTTGCCAGGTTCCCGTCGGTTACTTCGAGCATCTGCTTCAGGTCGTTGAAGCTTATCTCATCATTAACCACCAGGATGCTCATCACACCCAGCCTGATCCGGTTATCAAAAATTTTATTTAGACCTGTTATTGGGTTTTTCAACGCTAAACTTTTAAACAATTAAACTTACTGAACCCTTTCATATTTCCACCACATCACTATCCCGTACACTATGTGCAAGACACCAAAGCCTATCGCCCAGAAAAATAATCCATACCCGATCCACTGCATATTGATCAAACCAAGTACTATCTCACAATATCCAAGATACCGTATATCAGTTAATGTGTATTTACTGGCATTTACCAGCGCCAGCCCGTAGAAGACAAGACAGGAAGGAGCTACAAATCTCCATTCATCATCCCGCAACATACCCAAAATGAACAAGCCTCCGGCCGCCAGAGGAATAGCCATGTTCCAGAATAAACGCTTAGATGCAGAGCTCCATAAAGAATGCCCTTGCCGGTTTGATTTTCGCCAGGTAAAATAAAAAGCCGAAAAAAAGGCCGCGGCGAAAATCCCTGTTGCCAATACGATCAATTGTAATTTCAGTGATTGGAAGTTACTACCCACAAAATGACCCCGCTCATTAAATTCACTATAATAATCTTTAAAAACAACATACCTCGCGATGGCCGCCCCTGCAAGGCCAAAAGCCCCGGCCGCTACTCCACTCAACCCGCTTAATGAAATAAACCGGCTGGACCGCTCCATCAACCGACGAATATCTTTGACCTCCTGTAAGCTTTCTAACTGTTGGTTTTGTTCGTTCATAAAAAGCACTTTGAAATACAAAGTAAACAATTCATTTGTATATTTCCAAATACATTCTATAAACTTATAACATATGATTGCCAATTTCCTTTCCCCCGATTGGGCACCAGTCAGTAGATTTGCAATTCATGAATTTTGGAAAACGCCTTATCAGCTTACTGTTTTTTTTCACTCTTTTTTTGGCGGTGAAACAGGCTGCTGCGCAGTCAAAACGAATAAGCGGGACTGTAAAAGATTCTCATAGTGAAGAAACTGTTCCTTTCGCCTCCGTCTCCTTTCTGCACTCTACAATGGGGAAACTGACAGATTCTGCAGGTTTCTTTTCCTTTTATCTGGATAAATGGCCCGCTGATACACTGATCATCACCTGTGTGGGTTACCAGCCATTCATGTATGCCATTGATAAAAGCAAGGACTCCATTTTGCTGAACCTGCCGCTTGAAAGAGGTACGTTTAATGAAGGAGTAAAAGTAAAAACCAGGGTAAATAAAGGTTTGCTGATCTGGCGGAAGATCGTACAAAACAAGCCCCGGAACGACCGGTATCGTTTTGATAATTTCTCCTACGAACTGTATAACAAACTGGAACTGGATATCAAGAATTTCAATTTTGGAAAACTCACCAAATTCAAACCTCTTCGCCCGGTTGGCGAACTTATTAAGCAAAATATAGACAGCGCTGATGGGGTAAAATACCTACCCACTTACCTGACCGAAACGATCTCGGATTATTATTACCAGAAAAAACCATTGAAACGACGTGAAGAAATAAAAGCAGCTAATACAAATGGTGTAAAGAATGAAAGCATCATCAAGTTCCTGGGCGGCATGGATCAAAATGTAAATGTTTACAACAACTTTGTAGCCGTTTTTGACAAACAATTTATCAGTCCGGCCAGTGATAACGGTGACCTGTATTACAATTACCGGGTGATAGATACGCAGGTGGTCAATAGCAACCGTTTTTATCATTTGGTATTTGTACCTCGCCGTAAGGGCACGAATACTTTTGAAGGCGATTGCTGGGTACATGCCGGCACTTTTGCGATTCAAAAAATGAATCTTCGTCTGGGCAAAGATGCCAATATCAATTTTGTAGAAACACTCAGCCTGATACAGGAGTACAAATTATTGGACGACTCCACCTGGTTTTTGGCGAAAGACAAATTTGTAGCGGATGTAACGCCCATCGGTAAAAACAGCCCTGGCTTTATAGGCAGAAAAACGACTACCTATCGGAATATCCAGGTGAATGATAGCTCGGTAATACAGGGATTAAGCAAAAACAAATTACTGGAGGAAATCGTCACCGCATCCGGAGCGGCGGAAAAAGATAAAGCCTATTGGAAGGATTCACGTCATGAGGAGCTGACGAAGACGGAAGCCGGCATCATCAGAATGCTTGATACTTTGCTGACAGCCCCAAGTTTTCAACGACTGACCCGGCAGATCAATTTTATAGCAACAGGATATTTGAATACCGGTAATTTTCAACTCGGCCCCTGGTACAATTGGATGACCGCCAATTCCTGGGAAGGTTTTAGAGTACGCTTTGATCTTGGCACCAATAAAAAATTTGATAAAAAATGGTGGTGGCACTGGTACCTCGCCTATGGCTTTGGTGATCAAAAACTGAAAGGTAAGGCGGAATTATTTTACCTGCCCAACAAGCATCCCCGTCGCTATTGGTACGGATCCTACACCAACGATCTTGACCGGAGCCAGAGTTATTACGGAGAAGTTTCATCAGATAATATTTTCGCCTTAGCCATCCGCAAACAAAATGTTCCTGTGAAATTTCTCAAGGTGGAAGAAAAACGGTTTGAATTTTATAACGAGCATCGTTTTGGATTGTCTGAATTAGTAGCCATTACGCACAAAGGCTATACTCCTTTAAAAAATATACCTCTTAAAGATTCATTCCCTTCTGCAAGAGGCCAGTCACCGCTTACAACCTTTGAAATATCCTTACGTCTCCGGTTTGCCTACCTCGAAAAGTTTTTGGAAAATACTTTTTTCCGTACCAGCCTAGGCAGCCCCTATCCGATTGGCGAAATAAATATTTCAAGAGGTATTTCTGGTTTTTTAAAAAGCAATTATAACTATACCAAATTATCCGGCAGTATATCTGATTATATTAAGATCCCGCCCTTCGGGAATATTTCTTTCCAGGCGTATGCCGGAAAAACTTTTGGTACGCTGCCTTACGTTTTATTGGATATAGCGCCGGGCAATGAGTTGTATTATTATAACAAATATGCGTTCAACATGATGAACAAATATGAGTTTATTCATGACAAATATGCCGGTATTAACTTTGAGCACAATGTGGGCAATGGCCTCTTCCGTTTTATTCCCAAATTAAAATTCAGGCAATTCTGGACCATTAAAACCCTGTGGGGAAGTTTATCCGATGCTAACATGGCCCTCAACTTTAAGCAGGGAAATACTTTTCAAACACTCGATGGCAAAACTTATATGGAATTGGGTACTGGTGTAGACAATATTCTTCGTGTATTCAGGATTGACTTTATCTGGCGGGTGTTGCCTGAAACTTTAACGAATGGCAATACCAAAAAGTTTGGCGTTTTTGGAAGTTTCCGGTTGAGTTTCTAATTATACTTTTTTGCTTTTATTCTTACTCAAAGTTTTGCTTAACTTCCTGTTTATTAAACGTTGTTTGCATGTCATCCCATTACATTCTCGCCCTTGACCAGGGTACTACCAGCAGCCGCAGTATGATCTTTGATCATCACGGCAATATCATCAGCGTAGCACAAAAAGAGTTTAAACAAATTTTTCCCAAACCCGGTTGGGTGGAGCATGATGCGGAAGAGATCTGGAGCACTCAATATGGTACATTAGCCGAAACCGTAGCGAAAGCCAATATCACGATGCGACAGATAGCCGGTATTGGTATCACTAACCAACGCGAGACTACCGTAGTATGGGAAAGAAGCACGGGCAAGCCTGTTTACAATGCTATTGTGTGGCAGGACAGGAGAACCGCTACCTATTGTGATGAATTGAAAGCCGCCGGGCATGCCAAATCCATACAGGAAAAAACAGGATTGATCATTGATGCTTATTTCTCAGCTACCAAATTAAAATGGATACTGGACAATGTTAGCGGTGCCCGGCAAAAAGCGGAGAATGGCGAGCTGGCATTTGGTACCATTGATACCTGGCTGACCTGGAAATTGTCGGGGGGTGAATTGCATGTAACAGATGTATCCAACGCATCACGTACCATGTTGCTGAATATTCACACCTGTGAGTGGGATGATGAGCTGCTGAAATTATTTACGATTCCAAAAAGTTTATTGCCAGCAGTAAAACCATCGAGCAAAGTATACGGTGTTACCGGGAGTTTTGTACCCGATTCCCGTATTCCTATTGCAGGTATCGCCGGAGATCAGCAGGCTGCTTTGTTCGGACAACTATGTACACAACCCGGTATGGTGAAAAATACTTATGGCACGGGTTGTTTTATGCTGATGAATACGGGAAAAAAAGCTATTACATCCAATAACAATTTGCTTACCACCATCGCATGGAAAATTGATGATAAAGTAGAATATGCACTGGAAGGAAGTGTCTTCATCGCGGGAGCCGTGGTGCAATGGTTAAGAGATGGGCTGAAGATCATCCGCAATTCGTCAGAAGTGGAAAAACTTTCGCAACAGGTGCAGGATACGGATGGTGTATATATTGTTCCGGCATTTGCCGGGCTGGGAGCGCCGCATTGGAACCAGTATGCAAAAGGTACTGTCTTTGGTTTGACAAGAGGAAGCAGCAACGCGCATATCGCCAAAGCTGCCCTTGATAGTATCGCTTATCAAACTTATGATGTATTAAAGTCGATGGAAGCGGATAGCGGTATTCAAATAAAAGAATTGCGGGTAGATGGAGGAGCAACGGTTAACAACCAGCTGATGCAATTTCAAAGTGATATATTAAACTGTAAAGTGGTGCGTCCAAAAATAACCGAGACCACTGCATTAGGAGCGGCTTACCTCGCCGGGCTTGCCGTAGGCTATTGGAAAAATATTGATGACATACAAGAGCAGTGGCAGGTAGACAGGACTTTTTCACCTGACATGAAAGAAGATAAACGAATTGATTTAATTAAAGGTTGGCAAAGAGCGGTGAAAGCAAGTATTACATGGGCTGATGACAATATTAACCAGTAAGACTGCCAGGCTGAACTTGTCGAAGCCGGCTTAAATAAAGGAAATAGAAACCATGAAATCGGGCCATAATTATTATGTTTATATTGTTCGATGTAATGATAATTCATATTATACTGGTGTGACCAATAATCTTGAAAGAAGACTTTGAGAACATGAAACAAGCTATAATGAAAAATGCTACATTTTTACAAGAGGACCTGTGGAATTAAAATATTCAGAACATTTTTATGATATCAATAACGCAATTGCCTGGGAAAAGCAATTAAAGGGATGGTCAAGAAAAAAGAAGGAAGCTCTGTTTAATAAAGATTGGGAAGAAATTAAAAAATTAGCCAGATCAAAACATGCTAAATGAATCATCCTGTAGTAAGGCTTCGACAAGCTCAGCCTGGCAACACTCCATAAGCAGAAACACATGAACAGACAACAAATGATACAACAATTATCCTCCCAAACTGAATGGGATGTTTGTATCATTGGCGGTGGTGCAACCGGTCTGGGAGCTGCCGTGGATGCTGCGTCAAGAGGCTTAAAAACTATTTTGTTCGAACAGCATGATTTTGCCAAAGGCACTTCCTCCCGCAGTACCAAGCTGGTGCACGGCGGCGTTCGTTATTTGCAGCAAGGCAATATAAAACTGGTGATGGAAGCTCTGAAAGAAAGAGGCCTGTTGATTAAAAATGCTCCTCACCTGGCCCACAATCAAAAATTCGTGGTGCCGAATTATAAGTGGTGGGAAGGCCCGTTTTATGGCATTGGTTTAAAAATATATGATTGGATGGCCGGCAAGTTGGGTTTGGGCCCATCTGAATTTCTTTCCAAAGAACAAACATTGGAATTGGCGCCAACACTTGATCCCGAAGGATTGCGGGGCAGCATTGTCTATCATGATGGTCAGTTTGATGATGCCAGGCTGGCGATTTCAATTGCGCAAACAGCCGCTCAACATAATGGAGTCGTATTAAATTATTTCCCTGTTACCGGGTTTTTAAAAAACGTGAATAAAATTATCGGGGTGCAGGTGAAAGATGCTTTAACCGGCAACAGTTATGAAGTAAAAAGTAAAGCGGTAATTAATGCTACAGGCATTTTTACCGATGCGGTAATGCACATGGATGACCAGCATCACAAAAACATAGTTACACATAGCCAGGGAATTCACCTGGTAGTTGATAAGGAATTTTTGCCTGGTACTACCGCTATCATGATACCTAAAACCGATGATGGACGAGTATTGTTTGCAGTACCCTGGCACAATAAAATTGTTTTGGGAACAACGGATACTCCTGTATCAAAGCCATCCTTAGAACCTGTGCCAAAAGAAGAAGAGATCCATTTTATTTTAACACATATAGGCCGCTATCTTACTAAAGATCCTCAACTGAGTGATGTCAGAAGTATGTTTGCTGGATTGCGGCCCCTGGTAAAAGGAAAAACTAAGAAAACCGCGGCATTATCAAGAGATCATCTAATTACCGTAGCGGTTTCAGGGTTAATAACTATTACAGGAGGAAAATGGACCACCTATCGCAAAATGGCCGAGGATGTAATTGATATAGCGATTGAAAAAAATAATCTTGCTAACAAGCCTTGTGTAACCAAAGAATTGAAATTATATGGTTATGATCAGCCGCCTTACTCACCCAGGTCCATAGCGGTAGAGGATATTAAAAAAGCAATATCGGATGAAATGTGTATGACCATAGAAGATTTCTTATCACGTCGTACCCGGCACTTATTATTGGATGCCAAAATGGCCATACAGGCTGCGCCAGCAGTAGCAAAAATAATGGCGGCGGAAATGAACAAGGATGAAAAATGGATCAGCGAACAAATAATTGATTTTACCAAAATTGCTAAACATTATATCCCTTCATCAAATCTCGCCTCTTCAAAGGCGAGACAAACTTTAAACTGATTGCTTATGTCTCCTTTCTTAGGCGAATTTATCGGAACCGCATTACTCATCATACTGGGCGCTGGTGTAGTAGCCAATGTTGTACTTAATAAAACAAAAGGTCAGAACAGCGGCTGGATCGTCATCACATTTGGCTGGGCGATGGCTGTCTTTGTTGGTGTCTATGCTTCTACCAAACTCGGCGGCAGCGGTCACCTGAACCCCGCTGTTACCATCGCATTATCCATATTCGGTGACTTTGATTCATCCCTCCTTGTCACTTATTTAGCTGCGCAGTTTGGAGGTGCATTTACAGGGGCCGTTGTTGCGTGGTTTGCATACAAACAACATTTTGATGAAACAGCAGATAAGGAACTAAAGCTGGCTGTCTTTTGTACCGCACCTGCTATTCGCAATCCTTTAAATAATCTTATTACCGAGATCATCGGAACTTTTGTATTGTTGTTTGGAGCCCTCCTGATGTCAAAATCCGCCAGTTCCTTGGGAGCATTGGATGCCTTACCGGTTGGCTTGCTTGTGTTGGGAATAGGTATATCGTTAGGCGGTCCCACCGGTTATGCTATCAATCCGGCAAGAGACCTGGGACCAAGAATCGCCCATTTTATTTTACCCATTCCAGGAAAAAGAGATAGTGATTGGAGTTATGCGTGGATTCCTGTCGCCGGACCTGTTATCGGGGGATTGATTGCCGCTTTTTTATTTAAGCAGCTTTAAAAAATATTTTACTTACTACAGGCCTGTAAAATAATCTTACAGGCTCTTTTTATTTGATCTTCTGAAATAATCAATGGTGGAGAAATCCGAAGACAATTGGAGGCAAATAAGAACCAATCGGTCAAAACACCATTTGCAATACAATCATCAATGATCTTTTTATTGGTTTCAAAAGAATCGAATTCTATGGCCAGCCATAAACCAAAAGACCGGACCGCTTTTATTTTCGGATGAACCAGTAAAGAAAGAAATAGCTTTTCTTTTTTGGAAACATCGTTCATCATTGTTTCGTCCAGGATTGCCTTCATAGCGGCCATGCCTGCCGTACAGCAAACAGGATGGCCCCCAAAAGTTGTGATATGACCCAAAACCGGGTTGTCGGTAAAAGCATCCATCCATTTTTTATCGGCTATGAATGCACCCAGGGGCATCCCGCCTCCTAATGCTTTACCTATCAAAAGAATATCGGGAACAATATCAAAGTGTTCAAATCCCCACAACTTGCCGGTGCGGCCAAATCCTGTTTGGATCTCATCAAAGATCAAGAGTGTCCCTTTTTCAGTACATTTTTTTCGTAAAGCCTGAATCCATTCTTTAGTGGGAGCTATAACACCGGCCTCAGCTTGCACCGTTTCGGCAATAACGCAGGCGGTTTGTTCAGTGATCGTTTCCAGGGCCTCAAAAGAACCATAGTCATGGTGAATAATTCCTGGCAATAAAGGACGGAAAGCATTACGCCAATATTCACTGCCCATTATACTTAACGCCCCCTGGGTAGAACCATGGTATGAATTATTAAAAGCCAGTATCTGCGTTCTGTCACTTACCCGTTTCGCCAGCTTCATGGCACCTTCCACAGCTTCCGCACCGGAGTTGGTAAAGTAAACAGAATTGAGTGAAGGAGGCAGGTGATCAGTAAGCAGTTTAGCATATTGCACCTGTGGCGCTTCAACAAATTCTCCGTAGACCATGATGTGCAGGTATGCGTCCAGTTGATTTTTGATGGCTTCAATTACTTTAGGATGACGATGTCCCACATTGGCTACACTAATGCCGCCGATAAGATCGATATATTCTTTGCCGTTCACATCATACAAGTTTGCCCCTTCAGCTTTGATTATTTCAAGCGCAAGCGGAGTTGTTGATGTCTGGGCTACGTGGCGCAAAAAAAGTTCCCTTTGATTCAAGAATTTTTATTTCACGCAAAGGACGCAAAGATTGAGCAGTGACGCAAAGAATTTATCTAATTTGCAAGCAGTACTTGCTGAGTAGCGAACAGAACGATGATCCCGATAACTACCGGGAGTGCGTCGCAACAGGTAATGCTATAAATCCTGAACGTTCGGGACAAAAGCTAATAACTAAAAATTATAACCCTCAAATATCAACTTACTATGGCTTTAATACTTCCGGTAGAAGACAAATACCCTCAATTTGGAAACAATTGTTTTATGGCGCCCAATGCCAGCATAGTTGGCAATGTAGTGATGGGTGATGATTGCAGTGTTTGGTTCAATACAGTGGTGAGGGGAGATGTAAATTTTATAAAAATGGGCAACAAAGTGAATGTACAGGACGGCGCCTGTATTCATTGTACCTATCAAAAGTATGGGACAACCATTGGCAATAATGTTTCGATTGGTCATAATGCCATTGTTCATGGCTGTACCATTCATGATAATGTATTGATAGGAATGGGAGCCATCGTGATGGACAATGCTATTGTACACAGCAATACCATTATCGCTGCGGGAGCCGTCGTTTTAGAGAATACGATTTGTGAAGCCGGAAGCATTTATGCCGGTGTTCCGGCCAAAAAGGTGAAAGATATCTCGCAGGAAATGATACACGGCGAAATTGACCGGATAGCTAATAACTACATTAAATATGCCGGTTGGTTTAAGTAATAACAGGCAATTTTCAACAGGCAGTTGATAGCTGGTTTATATGTCAAAAATATTTTTTTTACAAGTAGCTCATTGCCAATTGCCTGTTATTTGGGTGGTAGTTATACGATAGTAAAAGCAATTATTAATTTCTATTTTCGTTTTACTATGAAACAGTTACAAATGAAAAATTTCCTGACTATAGCGGTGTTGATGAGTTTCATGCTGGTATTGACTTCCTGTAATATGTTCAAGCCAAAGTATGGATGCCCGTCGAACGGTAAGAACATTGGCGCAGAGAAACTGGCCAGTGGTGATCCGGCAGCTGAGAAAGCCGCCCGGAAAGCAAAAAAATTCAAAAGTTAACAAGCGTTCAGGCAGCCTTTTCATCCGTATCCAAGTCTTATAGTAGAACCATTAAACCTAAAAAAGTTTACTATGAGTCTGTCTTTACGAACTACCCTTGGATGCACTGAAGCCGTACTCGCCGATGACGGCAGCTTAAATCTCTTCTATCATGTTGCCGGCATTATTAACGAAGATCTCCGTATTAAATTCCTGAACAAGGAAGACGAGTTTGACGCTATCAACTGGGACTTTAAATATAAAGGTCACCCCCTGACCCTGAGATATGATATCTACAATGGGATCTCTGTTTATCCAACTAAAGTGAATGCTGCATTGCCAAAAGATAACCTGGCGGTAGTGGAATTGGCGAATATTCTGGACGGCAAATTGTTTAATCCGATGAAGAATATTGCATAATCTCTAGTAGGTCTTTTCCTCGATGGATTCCATGATGTTCACATAACTCACATACCTGTCTTCACTGATCTCACCATTAATGACAGCTTCTTTAATAGCACATTCCGGTTCATTTACATGCAGGCAATTGTTGAACTGGCAATCATTCAGCCTTGATCTCATTTCCGGGAAATAGTGCGATATCTCCTGCCTGGAAATATCTACCAAACCAAATTCACGCATACCTGGTGTGTCAATTATCCTGCCACCAAAAGGAAGATCAAACATTTCAGCAAACGTGGTTGTATGTTGTCCTTTGCCGCTCCAGCCGCTTATTCCCTGTGTTTTTAAATTCATTTCGGGAAAAATAACATTAAGCAAAGAAGATTTACCAACACCACTATGACCGCTGATAAGACTGGTCTTCTCTTCTAATTTTTCCTGCAAAACTTCTATACCGGTGTTTTCTGTCGTACTTGTTAAAAACACTTTATAACCAGCCTTCTCATACATTTCCTTCATTTCCTCAAATTTCTCCTGCTCCTTCTTTTTAAACAGGTCGGCTTTGTTAAAAACAATGATGGCTTCTACATGAAACATCTCCGAGGCCACCAGGAAACGGTCGATGAATCCCTGTGATGTTTTTGGCTCTTTTAAAGTAGCTACCAATACCGACTGATCCAGATTTGATGCCACGATATGATGCTGATGTTTTGTACGCGGAGATTGCCGGTTAATATAATTTCTGCGGGGATGTATTTCTGTAATCATAGCGGTATTTTCCGCTTCGTCTTCTACATCTATTTCAACTTCGTCTCCTACGGCGATAGGATTGGTACTGGTAATACTATCTATTTTAAATATACCTTTCATTCTTGCATTATGCCACTGACCGGCTTCATCTTTGACCGTGTACCAGCTGCCCGTTGATTTGTAAATCGTTGCTTTCATTAACCGCGAATTTCGGTAATAACAGGAATAAGACGAATTAAACTAATGACAAGAGTTGTTGCCAATTAGTACAAGTAAATGCAGGAAGTCGTTAAGGAAACCTTCTGAGAATAGTATAGCGAAGTAATATCTCTAAAAAGAGGAAAGCGAGAGCCGCCAGCACAAATGGTAAAAACAATTCTTCATGCCTTTTATAGGCCATTATTTCAACTTTTGATTTTTCCAATTGATCAATCTGCTTATAAATACTCTGGAGTCCTTCTTTATCTTTTGCCCGGAAATACCGCCCACCTGTTTCATTCGCTATTCGTTGCAACAATCCTTCATCAATAAAATCCATAGCCGGGTTCTTTTGCTGCGGTTTACTTCCGGTTATTTCAACAATCGTTGAAGCGATGGCTCCCATACCAATAGCATAAACTTTTACTCCTTTTGCTTTCGCGATTTCAAGGGCGGTCAGCGGATCAATAAGCCGGGTATCGGGAGCATCTTCCTTACCATCGGTCAGTAAAATAATCACCCTGCTTTTCGCATCGCTTTTTGACAAACGATCAACGGCTGTCGCCAAACCTTCGCCTATGACCGTACCATCTTTTAAATACCGGCGGCCTTCCAGGGATTGTATCTGCAAGACCAATGTATTCCTGTCCGTAGTAAGAGGCACCTGGGAAAAACTTTCACCGGAAAAAATAACAAGACCTATCCTGTCAACGGGGCGACCCAATACAAAATCCACGGCCACTTCCTTGGCAACTTCCATACGTGAAGGCAATATATCCCGCGAATTCATACTGCCGCTTACATCCATGCATAAAATAATATCAATACCTTCTCCCTGTGTCTGTCGCTGGTCATTTCTTTTTTGGGGCCGGGCTACGGCAATTACCAATGCACTTACTACTAATAATCGCAAAATAAAAGGAACATGCCTGAAATAGTTTTTGGCAGTAGAAACTGTAAAAGATCTTGCGGCCGAAACTTTAATAGCAGGCTGGTGCCGGTTGCTTTTTTTACCATACCACCATATCAAAAGAGGGATCAGCCCGAATAACATGAAATTTTCGGGGTATGCAAAATCTATATTTTTGACCCAGTCGTACAGCATTAGTTGATCCGTTAATTTTTACTGTCTTTTTGCTTTAAACTATTCATAACTATTTGTTCAATTAGTTGAATAGCCTGATTTATCGTGCTATAGGCTTTTTTATCATCGTCAACCGATGGAATATATTTAGCGAATTTTACAAAATCACTTTGCCTCAATACCTGCAACAGCTGTTCAAATTGCTCCTTGTGCATATTTAAACCACGTAATTGCTTCACAAGATCATCCGTGGTATCCTGCAGTGAATGAATTCCCGTCCTGTTCAAAACATAAATCCTGAAAATATCAACCAATCTTGAATAGTATTGTTTTGCTTCTGGTTTATCCATCTTCAATTTCTCCAATTGAGTCATTGCTTCTTTATAAGGGTCTACAGGCTGCTCAACCACACTTACAACCGGTTTCTTTTTCTTTCGGAATATCAAAATGAGTATGATCAGCAAACCGACGGCTCCGGCCAGCAGATACCACCATCTGGGTTTCTCTTTCTTTTCTTCAGGCGTTACTTCTATAATTTCTTTTATGTCATGATAAGGCTGATCCGGGTTGAATGCGGAGTATCCCACGTCGACAGGGATGGAATCAGTAGCAATACTATCACCGAGTACCAGGGACGGAATAACCCAATGCCCCGAATCAAAACTGGTAATAGGTATGACTTGTGATAAAACGGTTCCGCTACCTGTATTGGACGTATCAATTTTTGGATTTGCTAAAAATTCAAAATGCGGTAAGGAATCAATTTGAAAAAAACGGATGGCTTCGTTCTCCGGAACATCCACCTCAAGTCTTAATTTGATTGGCTCGCCTATCAGTATCTGCGACCGGTCAACCGTTGCTTTGACAGTAGTTTTGCTTTGCGCTGTAACTATAGCGGAGAAAAATAAAGCAACAATTGTAACAGTAGTATTATAAAAAAAATTATTCCTCATTTAATAAAATCCAGTGGCTTGTCTAAGGATGGTGGTTCATTTGTTGCGGCTGATAAAGAAGCGCTGCAACACTTTTACATAATCGTCCCCGGTTCGCACATGCAGCAGATCACAACCCGCTTTTTTAAATGTCTGTGTACTATATGCTGTCATATTAAAAAACTCCTGCTGATAACTTTGCCGCACGAACGCACTGCTGCTGTCCACCCATTTCGTTTCGCCGGATTCCGCATCCTGTACCTGCAGCAGACCGGCATTGGGTAATTCCATATCCATTTTATCATATATTTTGATGCCTATCACATCGTGCTTTTTCCCGGCAATCCGAAGTGCATCTTCATAGTTGGCATCTAAGAAATCACTGAGTATAAATGCAATACTTTTTTGCTTGGTGGAATTATTAAAGTATCGTAATGCTGAACTGATCTGGGTACCTTTCCCCTTTGGTTCTTTACTTAACAACTCCCTGACAATATATAATGCATGCTGCTTGCCTTTTTTGGGAGGGATATAGGCCTCCACTTTATCACTGTAAAAAATCACTCCTATTTTATCGGAATTATTTACGGCTGAAAAACTCAGCACGGCTCCTATTTCCGTAATGATATCTCTTTTGGTCGAATGAACAGTTCCAAATAAGGAACTGGCACTTATATCTACCAGTAACATCACCGTTAATTCTCTTTCTTCCTCAAATATTTTACTATACGGGTGCCCAAATCTCGCCGATACATTCCAGTCAATAAAGCGTATATCGTCTCCGGCCGCGTATTCTCTTACTTCTTTAAACGACATACCTTTCCCTTTAAAAGCACTATGGTACTCGCCGGTAAACAGATCAGTAGCCAGTTTCTTGCTTTTTATCTCAAGCTGCCTTACTTTTTTTAATATTTCTTCTGTCGTTAACAACGTTGCACATTTAAACGATTAAAATTCTCACGGCACATTTACCTTTTTCAGTATTTCTTCAATCATATCTTCCACTTTTACATTCTCCGCTTCGGCTTCATAAGTGAGGCCGATACGATGACGTAAAACATCATTGCAAATACTCCTTACGTCTTCAGGTATTACAAACCCTCTTTTATTCAGAAAAGCCTGTGCTTTAGCGGCGAGTGCCAGGTTGATGCTTCCACGGGGAGAAGCCCCGTAAGAAATAAGTGGCTTTAGCTTTTCCAGCTGATAATTTTCAGGAACCCTGGTAGCAAATACAATGTCGAGAATATATTGCTCAATTTTTTCATCCATGTATATCTGCAGGGTCAGTTCCTTTGCATTCATTACTTCCTGGACAGAAACAACCTGCCTTATCTTTTGAGAAGAAAGATTCTGGGAGTTTTGCCGGAGGATCATTTGTTCTTCGTGCATTTTAGGATAACCTACCACCACTTTCATAATAAAACGATCCACCTGGGCTTCCGGGAGAACATAAGTACCTTCCTGCTCTAATGGGTTTTGAGTAGCTAGTACCAGGAAAGGCTGATCTAGTTTATACGTTGTATCTCCAATCGTCACCTGTCTTTCCTGCATGGCTTCGAGTAAAGCGGATTGTACTTTAGCCGGAGCCCTGTTGATTTCATCAGCCAGGATAAAATTGGCGAAAATGGGTCCTTTACGAACTATAAATTCATTTTTCTGCTGGTTATATATCAGGGTTCCTATTACATCAGCAGGCAACAGATCAGGCGTAAACTGTATCCGGCTGAAGTTTGCCTGGATAGCCTGGGCCAGGGATTTTATAGTTAAGGTTTTAGCCAGACCCGGAACGCCTTCCAATAATACGTGACCGTTGCTCAATAGCCCGATAAGCAGGCGGTCAAGCATATGGCTTTGACCTACGATAACGTGGCTGACTTCCTCTCTTAATTTGTCGGTAAACTGGCCGGCCTGGCTAATGCGATCATTCAACTGACGGATGTCTTCTGCGGTTTTATACATTGGCTTGATTTATGGTATCACAAAATACGAAGTCATATTATGCAAATTATTTGCCGATATGATCATGAGACAGAAATACTTACACTTTTTCGGGTATTTCTACCTTGTAACGAATAAAAAGAGCGGTTATTTTTACTACTCAATCCTATTTCTATGCAAAAGAAACTTATTTTATTGTCCTACATCTTTTCCTTTTTCCTGGTCATCAACAGTGGCTGTAGTAAAAATGATAATCCGGCTCCCCCCGCCAAGACAAAAACAGAATTAATTACAAAGTCTGCCTGGAAGTTCAGTGATGCAAAAGTTGGAGGCGTATCAGTAGCCTCTTTTTTACAGACCTGCCAAACAGACAATAATGTTACTTTTACGACCACCGGTATCGGCACTGCGGACGAGGGGGCTACCAAATGTAATGCTCCCGATCCTCAAACCAGGCCTTTTACGTGGAGTTTTCAAACAAATGAAACAGTATTATTTGTTTCAACACCTTTCTTTACGGGAGGAAGCAGCACGTTTACGATTGTAAGTTTGACGGAAACTGAACTCGTCGTGTCACAAAATATTACCATATCGGGTGCCACACAAAATGCAGTCATAACTTTCATTCATTGATCAGATCAGGACAGGTATTTACCAACTATTGGCACACGTCTTCCGACACCAAATGCTTTGTAACTGATCCTGATAATAGGGCAGAACTGGTTACGTTTGTATTCATTCGTATTAACCATTTTCAAGATTCTTGCAACCAGGGCAGTATCGTAACCTTTAGCAATGATTTCATTCGGTCCGTTGCGCAGTTCGATATACTCATACAAAACCCTGTCCAATGTATCATATTCCGGCAGGCTATCGCTGTCCTTCTGGTTCGGTCTCAATTCGGCAGAGGGCGGTTTAGCAATGATATTTTCGGGAATAATCTCCCCGTTTTTATTTATAAATCTCGCCAAAGCAAAAACCTGCATCTTATATACATCACCCAATACACCCAACCCTCCGGCCATGTCCCCATATAATGTGCCGTAGCCGGTTGCTAATTCGCTTTTGTTGGAAGTATTCAACAGTATGTAACCAAATTTATTGGCAATGGCCATGAGCAGATTGCCCCGTGTGCGACTTTGAATATTTTCTTCTGCGATACTAAAAGGCAGGTCCTGGAAAATAGGTTTTAATTCTTTAAGAAAAGCGTCATAGATATTTTTAATCGGAACAATGTCATACGGATTTTCCAGGTTCTTACTTAACAGTTCTGCGTCACCGACAGAATGGGAAGTGGAATATTGTGAAGGCATTAATATCGCCCTGACATTTTCTTTACCTAATGCCACCACCGCTATTGCCTGCGTCACTGCACTGTCAATACCACCGGAAGAACCCAGTATAGCTTTGGTAAAACCCATTTTTTTAAAATAGTCCCGTACACCTAATACAAGGGCATGATATATCTCCTCGATATTTTTGCCATTGGTCAGGTATTTTATCGTGTCTTCCCCAACACCTACATCGGAGGCGGAAAAATAAACGGCTTCCCCGGTCTCCTCTGAAACTCCCTTAGCAGAAGTGCCTTGAGAAGACACCGTTTTACTGATAAGATCATCTAAGTTGAATAAAGCATAGTCCTCTTCAAAATATTTCATCTCTTTCATCTTAGTGCCTGCACTGTCATAAACAAGACTACCGCCATCAAACACGATCTCTGTCTGCGATCCCACTGTATTGCAATACAGCATGGGCAGTTTATACTTAAGGGTATGCGCTTTAACGATGCTGTTGCGAACTATATCCTGTGCATAGTTATACGGTGAAGCAGAAAGATTAATCATTACATCCGGATTCTTAGTTATCAGCTCTTCCATAGGCGTTACACGGTACAAGGTATTTTCACCCATATTCCAGATATCTTCACAAATTGTAACAGCCAGTTTTTTCCCTTTAAACTCCATCAAATTCCATTCAAAGGCCGGTTCAAAATAGCGGTACTCATCAAACACATCGTAGTTGGGCAGAAGAGATTTGTGTATCTCGGATTTTATTTCTTTTTCATACAAAAGGAATACAGCATTAAAAAGATCCTTTCCTTCTTTGCGGGGGTTTCGGGCAGGACTGCCAATCAGAACACCGATCGTATCCGCATGCTCTTTGATCACATCAACCGCATTATAGCATTTATTGATAAAATCATTGAACTCCAGGAAGTCCCTCGGCGGATAGCCGCAAACACATAGTTCAGAAAAAACAACCAGGTCGGCGCCCTGCTGTTTTGCCCAATGGATGGCTTCAATGATCTTACGGGTGTTTTCTTCGAAATTTCCGATATGATAGTTTTGCTGTGCTAATGCGATCTTCATACCACAAATTTAACCCGCCGATTCTAAACGGGAGTAAAAAAGGAGTCACCTTGCACCAATTGTTCATGGCATTTTTATACCAAAAGCGTTGTCGGTCATGAAATGTTAATAGCAGCGTTTCTATATCTTCGCATGCAACATTAACGCATTCGTTTCGTTTACCATAGCTATGAAAAAAGCCAGCCTTTTCTTGTTCCTAGTCGCCTTACTTGCTGCCTGCAATAACAATAAAAATGTCCCGGATGTGTCTGGAATTAAAGTGGATATTACGCTGGAACGGTTTGATAAAGATTTTTTTAAAACTGATACTAATAGTTTGGCGGTCGGGTTACGGGAATTACAAAAAACCTATCAGGGCTTCTATGCTGACTATATGCAAGGTATTCTTGGTGTCAGTGGTGTTGAAACCGATACGGCAACACAAAAGATGGTCCGGATGATGCTGGAAAACTATGTTTCATTGTATGAAGTCTTGGCGCCAACACTATCGAATACTTCAGGGTTGGAAGAAGAGTTGAAAAAAGGGTTTCAATTCGTCAAATACTATTTCCCCAATTATAAAATCCCTGGTGTTATTTGTTTTGTTGGCACATTGGATGCGCCGGGAATGGTATTAACGGAAAAATATCTTGCTATTGGTTTGCATCAATATGCAGGAAAGGATTTTAAAGGTTATCAATCAGAACAGGTGAGGCAGCTTTACCCGGAATATATTTCACGAAGATTCGAAACAAAATATATTCCTGCCAATTGCATGAAGGCTATAGCCGGTGATTTATTCCCGGATAAAAGCGATACAAAACCATTGATTGAGCAAATGATTGAAAAAGGGAAGCAATGGTGGCTGGTCGATAAATTTTTGCCGGAAACAGCTGATTCTTTAAAAACTGGTTATACTAGACAGCAACTGGATTGGTGCAGGGAAAATGAAGGTTTGGTCTGGACCTATATTGTTAAAAATGAAAATCTTTATACGGTCGACCCAATTACCATCCAAAACTATATTGGTGAAGGGCCTTTTACACAAGGATTCTCGCAGGAATATTCGCCGGGAAATATCGGCCAATGGATCGGTTGGCAGATCGTAAAGAAATATGCTAAAGCCAATTCTGGCATGAAACCTGAACAGATTATGCAGGCATCGGCAAAGCAGGTACTGGAACAAGCCAAATACAAACCGAAATAGTTGCAATATTCATGTATAGCGTCCTCTGTTATGTATTTGCTTATCTTGTGCTGATCTGTTACTAAAACATTTAAGGTAATAAGTAGTATGAAGGCCCTCGCAGCACTTACCGATCCTGTCTACATTCCACGAGAAAAATTTTCCTGGTATGACAAGTTATGGTTGAAAGTAATGAATGATAAAAGGGATCTTCCTTTTATTTATCTCCTTACGGTAATTCATTTGTCAGTAGTACCGGCAGCAATTATACTTTTTACCCCTTTATTGCAGGGCTGGTGGTGGTGGCTGGTAGCTATTCCTTATTTCTACATTTCACAATTGTATTTTAAAGGCAGGTTTGGATTAATGTTTCATTGCATTTGTCACCGGAAATGTTTTAAGAATCCTTATCAACGGTGGATACACGGCTATATTACCTGGATAATATGTCCTTTGTTTGGTCATGCCCCGGAAGGTTATTTTAGTCATCATCTGGGTATGCATCATATTGAGAATAATATGGAGGACGACACCAGCAGCACCATGGCCTACCAGCGTGACAGCGCCAAAGATTTCCTGGCTTATTTTTTTAAATTTCTTTTTGTAGGGGTAAAAAACACCATTCTCTACCTGTATTACCGCAAAAGGAAAAAATTGTACATGCGCCTAACGCTGGGTGAATATGTTTATTTCGCTTTCTGCATCGCCATGTGTTTTGTTAACCTGAAGGCGACATTAATGGTCTTTATCGTACCATTATTATTCGCAAGGCTGGTAATGATGCTGGGCAACTGGACACAGCATTCTTTTATTGACAGCACCAACCCTGATAATCTTTATACCAGTTCCATTAATTGTATCAATACCAAGTATAATGGCATTTGCTGGAATGATGGCTATCATATTATTCATCATCTTCGCCCTGGCATGCATTATACGGATATGCCGGCAGAGTTTTTAAAGAGAAAAGATGAATTTGCCCGGAACAAAGCCATAGTATTTGATGGCATTCACTACCTGCATATTTTCACTTACCTTCTTACCAAACGTTATGATAAGCTTGCTGACAATCTCGTCAACATTAACAACATGTTCTCAAGCCGGGAAGAAGCGATTACGGTGATGAAGGAAAGAACTAGAAAAATCAGCCCCTTGTCTTCCCAAGAATAGACTCAGGCCGGAATGATTTTTTATTTTGAAGAATATTATAAAAGGAAAAGTTAGCCTGTAGAATAGACCTCTTAGTACCCGCTTAAGGATAGTCGTTAATTATTTTTCATCGGTACTATCATTTCAAAACCGGGAATATCTACCTGGAACATTTGTTTGCTGTTAAGATTTTCCATCTGGTAAGTGCCTTTCATTTTTCCCATTTCGGTCCGAAGATTACAACCACTTACGTACTGATAGCTTTCACCTGGTTGAATAGTCGGTTGTACACCCACTACTCCTTCTCCCTCCACCTCCCGGTTGCTCCCATTGCTATCAAAGATGAGCCAGTTGCGACGATGCAGTTTTACAGGAAAAGTGTTGTGATTCTCCAGCGTGATGCGATAAGCAAACATGAATTCTGACTGGATCGGGTTACTATAATCAGGCTGGTAGAATGTTTCGACACTCACCTGTACTCCTTCCGAGATGATGCTGTTCATACCAATCAGTTTAGGTAAAAGTAACGAAAAACGCTGACGGGAGTAAATCTTGGCTGATTTTAGCAGGCAAGGCGTAAATTTGAGTCTTTACAACACATACTTATTAATATTTCCCATTATGAAGATAGCTGTAGCTCAAGGAGATGGTATCGGTCCAGAAATCATGGATGCTGTTCTTAGTATTTTTAAGGCGAATAAAACCCCGCTGGAATACGAATTTGTAGATATGGGTAAATGGGTTTTCGACAAAGGGTTTTCGAATGGAATGACACCCGAATCAAAAGTAACCATCGAAAATCTTGGCATATTGTTCAAAGGTCCAATGGAAACACCGAAAGGGAAGGGAGTAAAAAGCGTGAATGTAACTGCGCGGAAAACATGGAACACTTACGCCAATAAAAGAGTGTTTCAAACCTTGCATGGGGTAGACACTGTTTTTAGCAAAGGAGGAATTCCGATTGACATAACAGTGGTAAGGGAAAATATTGAAGATACTTACGGTGGTGTCGAACATATGCTCACGCATGATGTAGCACTTAGTCGCCGCTTTATCACTCGTCCCGGTAGTTTGCAGGTGATCAAATATGCATTTGAAATGGCCAGGCAAAAAAATGCAAAACGTATTACCTGCGGTCACAAAGCCAATATTATGAAAATTACGGATGGCCTGTTCCTGGAATGTTTTTATGAAGTGGCCAAAGAATACCCGGAACTGAAATCAGATGATGTGATCGTGGATGACCTTTGCATGAAGCTGGTTACAAGACCTGATGTATTTGACGTAATTGTTTTAACCAATTTGCAGGGTGATATCGTTTCTGATCTCTGTGCAGGATTAGTAGGCGGTCTTGGCTTTGCTCCTTCTGCCAATATTGGAGACCATATTTGCATATTCGAAGCCGTACATGGAACAGCACCTGATATAGCAGGGAAAAATATTGCTAATCCGACCGCCCTTTTATTAAGTGGCATAGCCATGCTCCGCCACCTTGGCTATATGCAGAACGCTGCAGTAATCGAAAACTCGTTGTTGTACACATTGGAACAGGGAATTCATACCGGTGATTTTGGCGATAAAAGCATTCCGTCATTGAATACTACTCAATTTGCAGACGTGATCATCAGCAATTTTGGGAAACAACCTCAATTGAATGCCAAAGAGCTCTTGCCTAACAAGCCTGCTATACAAACAGTCTTTAAGTTGGACAAAAACCCGATGATGATTTCCAAAGAAATGGAAGAGGAAACCATATCCGGTGTGGATATGTTTATTGAAAGTGCTGAACAACCAGAAATAATTGCACGCAAATGCCAGCGTCATGGCGGTGTTAAGTTTAATATCATCAATGTCAGCAATCGTGGCACGCAGGTATGGCCAACCGGCTCCGTGTTTACTAATCTTGTCAATCAGTATAATGTCCGCTTTGAAAGCATTGATGGCTCTCCGTTAAACCAGCAGGATATTATTGGTCTTTATGTAAGCCTTAGTGGTGATTTTAAAATTTGCTCTTTAGAATTACTAAATTCATGGGGAGCTAAAAAGGCGTATAGTTTATCACAGGGTCAATAACAGAGAATTGAGATATTGTAAAGAATTAGGAAATGAAGGAAAGTTCATTTCCTTTTTTGTTGACATCATTTCTGTAAATTACAATCAACGATTTAATAAAAAGTTCTTATTTGATCCTTATTGATTTCAAAAATGATATTTCTATGCCCAAAGAAACTCTTAGCTATACGAATGATGAAGTGACCGTCGTTTGGAAGCCTAAAGTCTGCATACACTCTACGCTCTGCTGGAAAGGGCTGGTTGAAGTCTTCAATCCCAGGAGAAGACCATGGATAAAAATAGATGGCGCATCTACTGAAAAAATTATTGAACAGGTAAGGAAATGTCCGAGTGGAGCTTTGAGTTATTTTTTAAATGCTGATGGCAGTCTAAAAAATGAGGGATAATAACGGAATTAGCCAATATGCCTAAAATAAAATAACTACTGATGGAACCTACAGGAATACTTTCTTAGCAGACGAGGTTATCTCAGAACAAGGTTATTTAAGAGCACATCATAGGAAAATTGAATTCAGAGTATAATTTGTTTCACCATGACATAGCTATAAATATTAAAATAACTAACATGAATAATATAAAATAAGGTACTGCATTACGAACCGTCGGGCGATTTCTATTTAAAATTCCAAGAATCAGGTTACCAGCTGAAACAAGCATGCCAATCGATGCTATGACTATAAAAAACCAATTCAGCATGTAGAATGCTCCCATAAACTCTCAATTATAACCAATCAATAAGTTTAAACCACTTTGCCGTTCCGGTTGTAATCAACAATACTCCCATGATCATAATGAAGACAGGCCATTTGATTGACTTCCCCTCCTCGTATACATTTTTAAAGAAGAGGAATATACCGGCACAGCAAAACAACACTCCTGTTCCACATAATATCCAGGGATTATTCATTTCGTTTTGAAAATATAAAGAATGACACCTACATCTTTTTTGTTTTCGCATACCCATTTTTTACTAGCCATTGCAGTATTTTGTCGCGCTGATCACCTTGTACAATTATTTCTCCGTCCTTTGCCGAGCCGCCTGTACCGCAAAATCCTTTTAGTTTTTTTCCAAGTTCTTCCAGGTCTTGCTCCTGTCCTATAAAACCCTCTACTAAAGTAACAGCTTTACCTGCCCGCTGTTTTGTATCTAACCTTATCTTCAATTTTTGGTCGGTTGCCGACAATGTAGTTTTGCTTTCTTGGTCTTTTTCAAAACTAAAATTGGGATCAGTACTGTAAACAAATCCCCGGTTATCCGGTTTATTTTTCTTTGACATACTACTTAATGTTTAAAAATCATTCATCCTGAATCAGCCTGCTAAAACGGCTTTCAAACTCAGATCTAAACTCCTGGCCTGGTGTATCAGGGCGCCGGCACTGATATAGTCTACGCCTGTTTTTGCATATTCCCGGATATTATCCAGATTTATACCACCACTTGCTTCTGTTTCAAAATCTTCTTTGATTAACAGAACAGCTTCTTCAATTTGACCCGGCGTAAAATTATCCAGCATGATCCGGAAGACCTTCCCCTTTCCTATATTAACTACCTTTTTTACATCTTCCATGTTTCTTGTCTCCACCTCGATCTTCATTCCCTGCTTTTTAGTTTGCACATATTTATAAGCACGGTCAATTGCTTTTTCAATTCCTCCCGCATAATCAATATGATTGTCTTTAAGCATTATCATGTCATACAACCCAAACCGGTGATTAACTCCACCCCCTATGCGCACAGCTTCTTTTTCCAACAACCGGAAATTGGGCGTGGTCTTCCGGGTATCCAGCAAACGGGTTTTATACCCTTTTAGCTTATCGATATATTCTTTTGTGAGTGTAGCGATACCGCTCATGCGTTGCATGCAATTTAACACCAGCCTTTCGCATTGCAGAATAGTATGAACTGATGCTCCTACTTCAAAAGCTTTTTCTCCAAAAAGCATTACATCGCCATCGCTTTTAAAAGCAGTAAAAACTGATTGCGGATCTTTATACTCAAATATTTTTTTCGCTACTTCTACCCCAGCCAGTATACCATCCTGCTTTATTTTTAATACGGCTTTCCCTTTCGCATCGGCAGGAATACAAGATAAAGTGGAGTGATCGCCATCGCCGATATCCTCCTTCAGTGCTTCGTCTATTAAATGAAATAACTGATTTTCAAAACTCATTGTACAAAAATAAGAAAGCCTCCCGGGTAAGCGGGAGGCCTTGCCTATTATTTCATTCATAAACCAACTATTCTATAGGTTGAAACCTTATTTCCTTCAATACTTCCTTATTTCCTTTTGTTTTCATAAACACATGCGCCCTGAAATTACCTGATTTTGTTTGTAGAGTACCGATGCAATAATGCCCGCCAGGCGAATCTCCCTTATGTTTCAATTCGAAGTTTTTCACTCCATTGTTGGAAAAAAAATCTTTAATGATAACCTGGGCCTGGGCTTTGCTGTAACTATCACTTTTGACTGGCAGTGTCAATTCAACATTGTCATCAAAATATTTCGCCAGTTCGGCCGCATTACCCGAACGTAATGCTCCTATTACCCCGTCGATATTATCAGACTGGGCAAAAGAGGAAAATACAATTAAACCGGCAACCATTAAAGAAGTAAATATCGCTTTCATGATAATTTTGATTTTCATAGGCTTTTAAAACTAAAAATATGCCATAGAGTACGGATCGTTAGAAATACTAAAATAATAAAAACCTTCACTTATATATCTTTAAGGCTCAAATAGATGAATGATTTGTAAATTTACAACGCATTGTTACCTGTTGTTGAACGAATTTGTACTAAATAACAAACAAACATCTAATGCCACAAAAAAAAGTTATTTTAATCATTATGGACGGGTGGGGACTAGGAAAAGTTGCATCTTCTGACGCTATACAGCACGCAAATGTTCCCTTTACGAAATCATTATATTCAAAATATCCAAATACGACACTTGTAACTTGCGGAGAGCCTGTTGGTTTGCCTGACGGCCAGATGGGCAATTCTGAAGTTGGCCATCTGAATCTTGGAGCCGGGCGTATCGTTTACCAGGAATTGCAACGGATAAACGTGGCGATAAGGGACGGCTCTTTTGCCAAAAACGAACAATTGTTAAAGGCAGTCAGGTTTGCCAAACAAAATAAAAAACCGCTTCACCTGGTTGGATTATTGAGCGATGGCGGTGTGCATTCTCATATTAATCATTTAAAGGCGTTAATTAATATTTGCCAGGCGGAAGAATTAAATGATGTTTTTATTCATGCTTTTACCGATGGTCGTGATTGCGATCCTAAAAGCGGGTTAGGGTTTATCAAAGAATTAGAGGAACATTTGGCAAGGACAGTGGGTAAAATCGCCACGGTCAGTGGCCGTTATTATGCCATGGACAGGGATAAACGCTGGGAAAGGATTAAGCTAGCGTATGATGCAATGGTTAAAGGAATGGGAGAATTTAATACCGATGCCGTTGCTGCAGTTGAAAAATCTTATGACAAGAATATAACAGATGAGTTTATAAAACCTACTGTCATTATAAATACAGACCGGCAGCCTGTCGGTTCAATAAAGGATGATGATGTAGTTATCTGTTTCAATTTTAGAACAGATCGTTGCAGGGAAATAACAGAAGTATTGACGCAAATGGATTTCCCGGAATTCAGTATGAAAAAGCTGCCATTGCATTATACCACGATGACACAATATGATCATAGCTTTAGAAACGTAAATGTTGTTTTCGAAAATGATGACCTTAAAAATACATTAGGTGAAATAATACAACAACAGGGGTTGAAGCAGATACGTATTGCGGAAACGGAAAAATATCCGCATGTATCTTTCTTTTTCAGTGGCGGACGTGAAGTTCCATTTGAAGGTGAATCAAGGATCATGGTCCCGTCACCAAAAGTCGCCACTTATGATCTGAAACCAGAGATGAGTGCCTACGAACTAACAGATGCCCTACTGCCGCAAATCATGAATAAAACGGCTGATTTTATTTGTTTAAATTATGCTAATACGGATATGGTTGGCCATACCGGAGTTTGGGAAGCCGCGATCAAAGCTGCTGAAACCGTTGATAAATGTGTAGAAAAAGTAGTGAATGCGGGGCTGGCGAATGGCTATACTATTTTTCTTACCGCCGATCATGGCAATTCAGATTACCTGATCAATGAAGATGGTTCGCCCAATACTGCCCATACGCTGAATCTGGTTCCTTTTTTTATTATTGATAAAGACTGGAAAGGCACCATTAAGCCAGGCAAACTTGGCGACATCGCTCCTACCATATTAACCATGATGGGTCTGCCGGTTCCAACAGAAATGACCGGTGAAATATTGATTAATTAATTTTATTTTTCAGCATAAAAAATCTCCATGTTAAAAAAAATTCTTCTTTTCTTATTGATAGCTCTGATTGTGATTCAATTCATTCATCCTGAAAAAAATAAAGCTGACGGCGAACAAACTAATTATATTGGAAATGTTTTCCCTGTATCTGAAAAGGTAAAAGTCATCCTGGCCAAAGCCTGCAATGATTGTCATAGCAATAACACTAATTATCCTTGGTATACTAATATTCAACCGGTTCATTGGTGGATGAACAATCACATTGCAGAAGGGAAAAAAGAAATAAATTTTGATGACTACAAAAACAGGAGCCTTCGTTTTCAGTATCATAAAATGGAAGAAATTGTCAAACAGGTTAAAGAAGGTGAAATGCCGCTTGACTCTTATACCTGGATACATAAAGACGCTAAACTCTCCGAAGTTGAAAAAACGGAACTTATAAATTGGGCTGATGGAATCATGGATAGCCTTAAGGCCAACTACCCGATCGATAGCCTGATCAGGAAAAAATAAACGTATTTCCCGAAAATCTCCCTGAAATTTTACAATTCTGTGCAGCTTTTGTATATAAAAAATGTCTAAATTACAGGCAACCAAACGGTATATATGACCGAGGAAGCCCTGTTAAAAGGTTGTTTGAACAATAATGCGACTGCCCAGCGGGAACTATATAACAAGTATAGTTCAAAGATGCTATCGGTTTGTTACCGATACGCACACAACCGCGAAGATGCGGAAGATATGTTACAGGAAGGCTTTATTAAAGTCTTTTTGCAGATACATACTTTTGAGAATCGGGGGGCCTTTGAAGGCTGGATCAGACGAATTATTGTTCACACCTGTATCAATATTCTGAAGAAGAACAAGAAGTTCAATGAAAGTGTTGACATTATTCATGCTACTGGTATACAGGTGAGAGAGGAATCTATACCGGCGATTATCCAGGCCAAGCAGGTAGTTGAATGTATAAGAATGCTTCCCATTGGCTATAGAACTGTTTTGAATTTGTATGCAGTGGAAGGGTATAGTCACCGGGAAATTGCAGGAATGCTGGACATCGAAGAAAGTACCAGCAGAAGCCAGTATACAAGAGCTAAGGCAATGCTGGAAGATATTTTGATAAAAAAGAGGATTGTACAAAAACCAAAACAAAACATTGATTGGCTGGTGTCCGTTGGCCAGCGCTGATGCGTATCCTAAATTAGTAACTGGTTATGGAGAGCAATTTTAGTAACAGAGATTTTGAGCAGTTTGTAAAACAAAATGCTGACCAATACCGGATGTTTCCGTCGGATAAGGTATGGAAAGGTGTAAACAATGCTTTACACACCCGCAGAAAATGGTATGGCTTCTGGCTGGGTTTTCTGTTATTGACAACCGGGGGAGCTGTTACCTGGGTGATGACTTCCGCCCCTGCATTAAAGAGACAGGATGCTGTTACATCTAAAAATATTCTCCCTTTAACACCTGTTGAGCTAAAGATGGTGTCAAGTGAAGAGACAAAACAGGAAATAGAAAATCTGTTATTACCATTCAACAAACAACAACCCATATCTGAAAGCCCAATTCCTGTTCAAAATGACTTGAACGTTATTACACCTTCCCCGCTATCAGTGCAAAATGTAACAGAAATAGAAATACCTGTTGGCAATATCCAACATTCATCTGAGAATGGCATTGAGATTGAACATTCTTCTATAGTTAACCGGTTAACTACCAGTAGTAGCAACAAGAATGTAAATACCCTGGCTGAAGAAATTCCTCTTCTTTTAGGTGATCAAATGCTAAAAGTAGAAGCAGAAAAATCGCTTGCTACAATTGATCATGTACAACGTGCAAGTAGTACCCAAAATAGCATTTACCCTTTGACGATTGAAAGCGTACTAAATGCTTACCGGTTTACAAAGACAGCCAAAAAAATAAGCTGGCAATTGTTTGTTACTCCAACAGTCAGTTATCGTAAACTCAGTGTAAATAAATCCTCAGGCAATTTGCCGACTATTAACTATCCCTTTGCATCCTTATCGGATGTCAACAGCGCTGTTACACATAAACCGGATTTAGGATTACAAATAGGATTGTCTGGCCGTTATCCATTAGCAAAAAATATTAAACTATTAGGCGGTTTTCAATTTAATATCAACCGCTATGATATCAAGGCTTATACATTCAATGGAGAAGTGGCCACGATTGACCTGAATGGAGGTCCTGGCAATAGTACTATATCTACCTGGACTAACTACCGCAATTTTAATGGTTATAAATCCGATTGGTTAAAGAATTTTTATTTCTCGATTTCCGCCCCGATAGGAGTTGAATTAAAATTATTTGGAAATTCTAAAACCAATGTTGGAATCGCAGGTACTCTGCAACCAACTTATATACTTAGTGACAAAGCGTACCTGATTTCTACTGACTATAAGAACTATGCCGAGGTTCCCCGTTTGATACGCCATGTAAATCTGAATACCAGTTTCGAGACCTTTGTCAATTATACAAGCGGAAAAACAAATTGGCAAATTGGCCCTCAGGTTCGCTACCAGGTACTTTCCAGCTTTCAAAACAAATACCCCGTCAAAGAAAACCTGTTTGATTTTGGTATGAAAGTTGGAGTTACTATTAATAAATAATTTGTAAAAGAGTTGATTTTCATAGTATCCCGTTTTGTTTGAAACAAAACGGGATACTTACTTTTAGAAAGGACGCTTAATACTGAATGCGTTAATTACATTTTCGATTAATTTTACTTTTTGAATTCCTATAGACCACTTTTCATTAAATCAATGAAGCCGCTTTTAAAGACTTTTTTAGCAAGCCTTGTTTTACTTTTTGCTGTATCCTGCAAACAAAAAGAAAAAGACACCAGAGAAAAATTTTTTCCCGTTCTTTCCTTTATTCAAAGCCAGGTGGCAGATATTGATACTTCCCTGCACTCTATTCGTAAATTAGTATATATTGACAGCCTAAGGACGGACACCTTTTTCATTCATCGTGAAAATTTCCGAGGGGAAGCAAAGGATTTCTTGTCTATTCCGGACATCTCTGCTTCAACATACCGTGACAGGTATGCGGAAAATGAAAGGTTTGACGAAATGATGAATCGGGTAGTTCTTACCTATACCCCATTGAAACCCGAAAAGGAAGAAATACAAAGCCAGGAAGTACTGATTAAACCGGATCCATCTGGCGATAAGGTAACAAACATTATCATTAATAGTGTTGTTAATACTAAGGACAGCGCCGTTCAAAAAAGATTGTTATGGAAAATAGATGAAAGTTTCCAGGTAGTCACTACCAAACAGCTGTTGGGACAGCCTGAAACAACTTCTATCATCAAAGTAATATGGAGTGAGAATGAGTAAGGATGACAGCAACCGAGTTTCAACATATAGTCTCCGGTATTCCTCAGCAACCCGGTATTTATAAATATTATGATGCCGGCAATTCATTGATCTATGTCGGAAAAGCTAAAAATATCCGAAAAAGGGTTAGCTCGTATTTTATCCGGAACCTGAGCAGTTACAAAACCCATGAGTTAGTTCGTCGCATCAGGCGGATTGAATTTACAATTGTTAGCTCTGAACAGGATGCCTTCCTGCTTGAAAACTCATTAATAAAAGAATTTCAGCCCATTTTCAATATCAACCTTAAAGATGATAAGACATACCCATTCATTATTATTAAAAATGAGCCATTCCCACGGGTTTTTCTTACCAGGAAAAAAATAGACGACGGATCTGAATATCTTGGTCCGTATACTTCGGTAAAAAAAGTAAGAGAATTGATCGAGTTCACCAGGCAAACGATTCCGCTGAGAAACTGCTCATTAAATCTCACCGATAAAAATATCCGGCAGAAGAAATTTAAAGTCTGCCTGGAATACCATCTTGGAAATTGCAAAGGCCCCTGCGAAGGTTTACAAGCCAATGAGGATTATAAGGAAAGCATTGATCAATTGAAGAACTTGCTCCGGGGAAATCTATCCCCCGTCATACGTCACTTTAAAGAGGAAATGAAAAAATTTTCATTTGAACTTGCTTTTGAAAAAGCGGAAATAACAAGAAAAAAAATTGAATACCTGGAAAACTACCAGTCAAAATCGGTAATAGCCAATGCAAAAGGTGGAGATCTTGATATTTTCTCACTGGTAAAGGAAAAAGACATTGCTTTTGTAAATTACCTGATGGTGCGAAATGGCACTATAGTACAGACACAAACAACAAAGGTAGAAACACACCTGGATGAAACTGAAGACGAGATACTTAGTTTCTCCATTGCTCAACTCCGCAACACCTTTAACAGCGATTCACCGGAAATAGTGATTCCTTTTGCTATCGAATACCCTCAAAACGATATTATAATAACAGTTCCCAAAGCAGGAGATAAAAAGAAATTACTGGAGCTGTCTGAGAAAAACGCCAGCTATTTTATTGAAGAACTGAAAAATAAAGAAAGACTTAAGCTCTCCAGGAATACGGATAAAATAAAAGTTTTGGAAGAGTTGCAACAAAACCTGCAACTATCCGAGTTGCCAGTACATATTGAATGTTTTGACAATTCCAACTTCCAGGGCAGTTATCCTGTTTCAGCCATGGTCTGCTTTAAAAATGGTGATCCAAGTAAAAAGGATTACCGTCATTTCAATATAAAGACCGTAGATGGCATCAATGATTTTGCTTCTATGAAAGAAACGGTATACAGGCGCTATAGACGGTTGTTGGACGAGGGCAACGCCTTTCCTCAGCTGGTGATCATTGATGGCGGGAAGGGGCAACTAAGCGCTGCCCTGGATGCTTTTTCTGAGTTGAACGCTATTGGCAGAACAACCATAGTCGGGCTTGCTAAAAATGAGGAAGAGTTATTTTTCCAGGGAGATAAGGAATCTTTAAAATTGCCCTATAATAGTCAGAGCCTGAAACTGGTCCGTTTGATTCGTGACGAGGTACATCGCTTTGGGATCACTTTTCACAGGAATAAAAGAAGTAAAGGAACTTTTAAGAATGAATTAGAGGATATACCCGGTATTGGAAAAGCCACTATTGATCTTTTATTAAAAGAGTTCAAGTCGGTAAAAAACATTCGGGGGAAAAAACAGGAAGAAATAGAAACCCTGATTGGTAAATCAAAAGCTGAAATGATAGACAGCTACTTCAGGCAGGAACAGGATAGGAAGGGGTAAAAAAATGGGGCCAGGATAGAAATCCAGCCCCGTTTTTAAAATCCAATATCCTATGAAAAACCGAGACGAAAATACAACAATTTTTTTATTATCCTATAGTAGCGGCCTGTTTTTTTACCTTTTTTTTAAGTAATTAAGAATGAATTAATTCAGTCATGAAAAATGCCCCTCTGGAGGGGCATTTTATAAAAGAAAATATTATTTAGCTAATAATTGTTAGTATGACCAAAGGTCCTGCTCATAATTGAAAATCTTCTCTTTAATGTTTTCACCTTCAAGCAAAGCCAGGATAGGATCTTTGATATAAGTCCTGATCACCCGGTTAGCTGCATTATCTAAGGTAGATTTGGTAATATAACTACTGAACATACGGCTTTCAAAAAGCTCTTCCCAGGTCATCCGGCTATTTCCCATATTCTTAGGATTATATACTTCATACTTGGTTAAAATAGGACGCATATCGGGATAGTAAACCCAGAACATTGGTGTGCTTCCTGGTCTTTCCTGGCCATTAGGGAAGAATTGTGTCTTCAGTGGAGCAATACCCAGGATACGACAAAAATAGCGGCTTGCTTCGCGGTCAAATACCCATTCCTCTTTTATTCTAAGCTTTACAACACTTTTTGCATCAAAGCTGGCTCTTGTTACTACATAACGGATCACCTTGCTAGGATCAGCAGGATCTACCTGCGCAACCGTGTCTGCGGCTCCAACTGTCAACTGTTGAATGGAAGATAATGTCATAGGAGTACTAAATCTGTCATCTTCAAAAGCGGTTACTTCTCCGGAATTGACAGCCTTAAGCAACATATTTATAAACATCTGGCTACCGTTGTCGCTTTCCGCTTCATAGCTAAAAGGTTTATTCATTTTTTCACGCAGGTCAAGCTCTCTCCATACTTTTTCAGCAAATAAGGCATCATCCACTCTCAAATGCTCATAAGGCAATGGTGTGCGGGCATTCACACTGCTTTTGTCAAATGCATTGTCATTACGCAGTGACTTTTTTACAGATGTGTCGGACATACCACTTGAATCAACAACAATCGGGATATTGCCATAGGGATTATATTTTGGCTGTGCCGTATTATTGACTTGTTGTTGAGTCCCCGGCTGATTTCCAGCAGGCTGATTAGTAGTTCTTTTACGTCCGGAACGTTGCGCATCTGCATCAGCTACGAATAGCGATACAAGCATGACAGCTAAACATCCTTTTACAACAAAGCTTTTCATCTTCAAAACAATTTATTTAATGTAATATACCAATGAGGGCAATTTTTGTACCCTTCCATCCGGACCTTGGGCACGAAGATTATCAATAGTTACCATTCTGCCGGCAGAAAGTCCTTTTACAATACTCTGCGCTTTAGGGCTCCACAGATTACCTGTACAATTTTCTTCAAGAATATCCCCGCTTGCAGGATCATCCGCAGTTATGGTAAAACTAACAACACTATAATTCAATTTCAATGGAAAATCCTTAATATAAGCACCAACCCCTGACTGTGCTTTAAAAGCTCCTGCAGCTACATTATCGCCACTGGCAAAACCACCTACAGTACCTACAGGCTGAGGAATGGTACGAACACGAAATTGAGAAACTCCTGCAATTTTCTTATCTACAGAAACAGTGATCTTGCAATCGTCTGTAACAGAATTTACCTTCGCAATATATTTCCCACCGCCAAGTTTAACGAGAGTTCCACCGCCACCGCTGATAGTGGCCTGAACCATGTCATCACCGCCACCGCTGGCAGCAATAGTTACCTTGTTATCAATACCTACATAAAGAACGTTCATGTCCTCTAACGCGATAGAAGCATTGGCCATACCAACTTTATACTCGACCGTTTTTTCCACCACTTTAGGATTACCATCCTGATCTTTATATGTAATTCTTACGGGAATACTGTGAGGACCTACTCCACCACCAGGAATCTTGACAAAGGCAGCGCCCTTGTCATCGCCGTCAGTAAGAATTTTAGCTACTTGTCCGCCAATTGTAACGGTAGGTTGAGCTGCGGTACTAAACGCTCCCACCCCTGCTTTTATTTCCAGGTCCTGGCCGGGCATAAGATACTGAGAGCTTTGGCTGATGAGGGCCGCATAAGCGTCAAAACGAATCACTACTTCACCAACTTTTGTGTGGCAGAACTGAACTACACGATTCTCAGACGTCTTGATATCATTCTGAAATTTGCTAAGAATAGTCAAAGCTGCTACCGTTGGAACCATGTGAAAGTATGCTCCTTCCCAAGTTTTCGCAGCTCTATTTCTGCCAGCTGGTTTGTCAAGATTGATAGGTAAAGTGGCAGCAAATGCTGAATCAACAGACTTATCAATTGCAAGGATATCTCTCTTGTAATTTGTAAGGGCTGTCAGCAGCTTTTGGCCTTCGCCCTTTTCAACCATAATACGGGTCGCAACATCAAGGTTATCTTCCTTGAATTTTTGCTCAGGATTAGATGGATCACCGCCTGCTTCTTTGAGGATTTGATCCTTTAATCCTTGCACATACTTGAAAACTGTAGTACTAAGTACCTGAGCCCTTTCGGCTTTCGGATACCAGATTTCAGCTTTCGCTTTGGAAGTGGGATCAGTTGTCTTATCTTTTAAAGACTTCATGATATCTTCCGTGGATTTATTTACAACAGCATTGGTAGTTTCCAAGCTTTTATTGACCGTTTTGAAGGCATTTAAGATCTCTGATGAAACGTTCAGGGCCAGTAAGGCTGTAAGAACGAGATACATCATGTTGATCATTTTCTGCCGCGGCTCACGAGGTAAAGACATGACGATTTGGCTTTTGTTTTAAGAAATGGTGACTTTTCAAAAACTTCTTAGGATACTGGATTTCTATTTTAAAAATTTAAAACGAACCCTTTACTATTCTAATTTAACACATTAACTACGGCCTTGCATAGCGCTGAGCATATTGCCATAAACATTGTTCAGGCGGCCCAGGTTATTTGCCAGTAATGCAATCTGATCTTTTGCTTTCTGAGCATCTTCCACACTACCCTGCATAGCTTCAGAAGCTTGTGTCAGGTTGCTATAGAATTTGTTCATCGCTTTCAGATGATTATTGGTATCCTGCAATTCCAGTTCATAAATGGTATTCAATGATCCCAGGTTCTTCGTCAAAACTGTTACCTGCTCGTGGAATTGCTTAGTGCCATCAGCAGCTTGTGTGAAATGTTGTATGCTGTTAGCAGCTCCGATATAAGCATCTTTCATTGTCCCGAGTGCCGTCGCAGCTTCACGGGTTTTTGCAGTATAGTCGCCTGTTGCAGCTACTACATCAGTGATATCAGCCATGCGGTCAACTGTGCCACCAAATTTTTTAAAGTTGTCGCCTAAACGGCCAAGGTTTGCAGGAGTAATATCCGCTTCACGCAGCATATCATCCAATTTATTCAATGCCGGGTTACCAGAACCTCCTGAAGCTAAAGTAAGAGGAGTCGGCTTAAAATTAGGATCAAGATCAGGGTGGTGGTTAATGTCAGGGAAATAACGTTGCCAATGTGGTTCTTCGGGTGGAGGAACGAGGAACGCCATTACCAGGAATACAATTGCTTCAGAGATCAGTCCAACCATGATCGCTTCGTCAGCGCCTTTCCAGTGAAGGATTTTCATCATTGCCGCAAAGATTACTACCGCAGCAAAAAAGCTAAAAAGGAAATTAAGTACTACCTGGCCTTTTTGGGTTTTAAAGAATAACATAAGGGGTTCGTTTTTATGGATTATTAAATTTTAATTAAAACGATCGGAAAAAGAAAAAATTGTATAAAAAAAACAGGAGGTCTGAGAAAAAGACCTCCTGTAAAATTATTATTAGCGACGGCCTTTTTGAGGAGCGGCTGGCAGATCAATCACGCTGCGGAAACCAATATAAGATTTGGATGTATCCTGGTATTCGTAAGTGCTGGTACCTGTTTGCAGATAGTAACCAACATCTTTCCAGCTTCCACCACGAATTATTTTACGTTTCATAAGCGGAGGATCATCATCTTTTGCATTCCAGCGAACATCGGGGTTCATATCGTGCTGGAAGTTATTGCGCCCCTCATAGTAAATAGAAGACGTCCATTCTGCTACATTACCTGACATGCAATACAGGCCAAAATCATTGGGCCAATAAGCATCAGCTCTAACTGTATAGAAACCGCCATCTTCAGGATAGTTACCGCGACCAGGTTTGAAATTAGCCATCAAGCATCCTTTTTTATTACGCAGGTAATAGTTACCCCAGGGGAACATAGATTGTGAACGACCGCCACGGGCCGCATACTCCCACTGTGCTTCTGTAGGCAGGCGGAAGTCTGACTCCTGTACTCTTTTTTTACTATCCAGGAAAGCATTTAAATACTGAGTTCTCCATTCGCAAAAAGCTGAAGCTTGCTTCCAGTTTACACCTACAACAGGATAGTTGCCAAATGCAGGATGAGAAAAATAACGTTTCGTCATCGGCTCATTGTACGAATAAGAGAAATCACGAATCCAAACTAAAGTATCCGGGTAAATACCAACATCTTTCTTAATGATAAATTTAGAACGGGATTTACCGGCGTTCTCTTTTTTAGCGGCTTCTTTCAGATCAAAAGTTTCTGAATGATAAAGCAACTTAGAAACATCAATTTCTTTTTTGCCAAAAATTCTTTCTTCAGGAGAGAGTATTAAATCGGTATTACCGAGTGCTTCGATTGTTTTAGGGTCGTCCCATTTCATTTTAGTCATCGCTGCCCAATCAACGTATTCATTGCCATCGGCTCCTGCTTTTACTTTACCCATTTTACGCGCAGCTACAGAGTCACGCACCCAAAACACAAACTGCCGGTATTCATTGTTGGTAATTTCAGTCGCATCCATCCAGAAACCACTGATAGAAACAGAACGATTGCGGGAGCTAAATGCATATGCTGGATCCTCATCACTGGGGCCCATATGAAATGTACCTTGCGGTATGTAAACCATACCGGGAGGTTTAGGAAGCGTGTACCTGTTGCCTGGAGAAATGCCGTGCAGTTGCCCATCATTGGCCAGGGTACCGCCACTTTTGCTTTTCTTTCCCAGGATTCCGCAGCCTGAAAGCATTGAAATGCAGATCACTGCTAGAAATGCGTAGTTAGGGTTTTTCATTTTCATACTCTTAAGGGTATTGGAGCAAATATAATTTTTGGGTTTATTCTTCTCCACAACGTTACAATTTAATTTCGTTAGTCCAAAGTGGGTTTTACGACGTATTTATTCTAACGCATATTAAGCATATTTTATTGTATTAACACAAAATTAATTGACCCTTTTTGAAGCTCTTATAAGGCCTGTTGCTTCACCCACCGAAGCCACTGGTTTCAAGCATGAAAACCCTTTACATACATATATTAACGGATATGTATAAATTGGTTTACCAGCTAGTAAAGCAAACCGTTCATTCTCAATTGAAGAGGCCATCAATACTTTATGAGGAATGAATTCCATGAGCAATTCTTTATGCATTGCACTAAAATCCTTCCCGGTGATCGCGATCTCCGCTGTACCATATGTCATTTCCAGCAGCAGGCAATTCCAACAGCCAAAAGAGGTTGGATAACGGGTAATCGCCTGGCGCAGAGCGGAGACCATATCTAAACTTCTTTGCTTCCAGTCACTATTGTCAAAAAATACGGATAGTTGATAGATCACAGTAGCCATGATCGCATTTCCAGATGGAACTGCTCCATCGTAAACTTCCTTTTTCCGGACTATTATATCCCCCTGGTCAGACCTGGTGTAAAAAAAGAAACCCGTTTCTGTTTCACTAAAATTCTCAATTACTAACTCCGCTAAGTCTCTTGCTTTTAATAACCATTGGATATCAGTAGTTATTTCGTGCAAATGAATCAGGGCCTGGATCAGAAATGCATAGTCGTCAAGAAATGCCGGAAATTTTGGCAGGCCATTTTTCCAGGTGTGAAAAAACTCTCCGGGTCTGGCATAACTAAACACTTTCATCAAAAAGTCCATGTTAGCAATAGCCAGTTTCCTGTATTCCTCATTCCCTGTTGCCGCAAAAGCCTTACTGCAGGCAGTGTTCATTAAGGCATTCCATCCAAGTAAAATCTTGTCGTCTAACAAAGGCCTGATTCTATTGTTACGCTCCTCTAATAATTTAATCCTTCCGTTTTTTAATAACTCTTTCAAATTAGCGAGATCAATATTATGATCTGTTGCGAATTCTTCCAGTGGTTTTTTAATGCGTAAAATGTTTTTTTCTTCCCAATTTCCTTTTGCAGATATATCATAGTAATCGCAAAAGATCGCAGCATCGTTGCCAGGCAAAAGCATTATTACTTCTTCTTTTTCCCAGACATAAAACTTACCTTCTTCGCCTTCACTGTCCGCATCAAGAGCTGAATAAAATCCGTTCAATGGGTGAAACAATTCCCGCCGGATAAACTCCATCGTTTCGTCTATAACTTCTCTATACCGTTCCTTTTTTGTCAGTTGGTAAGCTTCGCTTAGTACAGCAATAAGTAACGCATTATCATAAAGCATTTTTTCAAAATGCGGAGCTAACCACTCCGTATCAGTAGAGTAACGGGCAAAGCCTGCGGCGACCTGGTCATAGATACCTCCTTCAATCATTTTGTCAAGGCTTAACAAAGCCTGTTCAAGTGCCTCATTGTTATCAAAAAAATGTGAATAACGGAGCAAGTATTGTATACTGAATGTTTGCGGAAATTTCGGTGCTTTCCCAAAACCACCCCATTCTTTATCCGCAGTTTTCATCAAATTTTCAAAGGCTTCCTGTAGCTTTTCGTTTGAAAGCAATCCTTCTATACTGCCAGGTTTTTGAATGCCGAATGAATTGGATTTTATTAAATGCCCGGTGAGATTTTCCGCCTGCTCCTCTATTTCATCTCTTTTTTCGCTAAACGCTTTTATTACGCCCTGCAAAGTTTCTTGCCAGGAGGCCCGGTTGAATGCTCTGACAGGCGGAAAATAAGTTCCCCCATAAAAAGGTTTTGTTTCCGGTGTAAGAAACGCATTAAGAGGCCAGCCTCCACTACCCGTCATGGCTTGAACAGCATCCATATAAATGTGATCCAGATCTGGTCTCTCTTCCCGGTCTATCTTAATGTTGATGAAGTTGTCATTCATCAACGCGGCAGTGTTTTCGTCTTCAAAGCTCTCCCGTTCCATGACATGACACCAATGGCAGGCTGAATATCCAATACTTACGAGAATAGGCTTGTTTTCAATTTTTGCCTTTTGCAATGCTTCATGTCCCCACGGATACCAGTTAACAGGATTATGCGAATGCTGAAGCAGGTAGGGGCTTGTCTCGTTAATGAGTTTATTACTGAATTTATGCATCTCCCCAAAGTTCGCCGAATAGGATGGCTTGAAAAAGAAAAAGGACACCGTGTCCTGATGCCCTTTAAAAATATTTCAACCTGATTATTTTTTCTTAGATACGTCGGCTAAAAATTTATCCAAAGCAGCTACCATGCTTTGTGCCTGGGGTTGCGGGGCTTTGATCTCTAAAATCAACCCTGCTTCTTCCGCCGCTTTAGTAGTATTTCCCCCAAACGTACCGATAACGGTTCCATTTTGCTTATACTTTGGCAGGTTATCAAAAAGGCTTTTTATACCACTTGGCGTAAAAAAACAAATGACATCATAATTTTTAGTGGCCAATAATTCTTTTACATCGTTGCTTTGGGTGCGGTACATAAAAGCCAGGGCAAATTCACAATTATTCGCTTTGAGCCAGTTCACGATCTCATTATCCTGCTGATTTTCTGAACATACATACAGGAATTTTTCATTCCCCTTATGCTTATTGATCACATCAAACATACTTTTATTGGTGCCGTCGGCTCCATAAAAGACCTTTCTTTTGCGATATAAAATGAATTTTTGAAGGTAAAGAGCCACGGCTTCGGTAATGCAGAAATATTTCGTGTCCTGGGAAACACTGACCTTCATCTCATCGCAGGTACGGAAAAAATGGTCGATGGCATTTCTGCTGGTAAATATTACCCCCGTATAATTAGGTATATCAATTTTTTGTTTCCGAAAATCCCGGGCAGGTATACCTTCCAGTCGTATAAATGGTTGAAAATCAATCTCCAGATTATACTTCCTGGATAACTCAAAGTACGGCGACTTATCACTTTCGGGCCTTGGTTGGGTGATCAGTATCCTATTAATCGTTTTGGCCTGCGAATCGTCGGCCTTTATTACCCCATTTTTTACCATGTTCGGTGCGGCTGAATTTGTGTGCAAAGCTATGTAATTATGCTTACAAAAAGAATAGTAAAAGCTTGTAAATCAATAATAGGGGAGCTATTTCGAAAGCAAGAAGGTACAAAAAGAAGTGAAAAAGATTGAATCTGACCTCGTTACGAATGGCAGCATAACCCAAAATAAACCGGTATAAAAAAAGACCCCCAATGCAACACCAGGATAGTACAAGGCTGACAGCATGTATTGTTCCATCCGTAAAGCTTAGCAATGCGAGGAATGGCAATACAGAAATACCAATGACCTTGTTAATAATAAAAACAATAAATATATACGAATCCGCTGCCTGTTGCATATTAAATAACCAGCCACATATTTTCAGACCCACAAACTTTACAAGGTAAATAACAGAGAGGCCGATGCAACAATAGAGATATAATAGCCAGAAATTATTTACCGGGGTAAACTTGTAATAATGCAATACAAGATTAATATACAACCCCGCGCTTGCAGTAAAAAAGGTATTGAAAATTAAAGAAGGCAAAGGGGTTTGTATTAGTTGCTCCTTTATCTGGCGTTGCTTCAGTGTCGTGCGAAAGAAAACCCGGAACAGATCATTGAAGTATTTTGCAAATCCCAACTTTAGTAAGGCGAACACCATCAATAAAGCAATAATTACATAAAACATCATCTCCTTACCATGAAATTGCTTTACATCGGAACGGAAGGCGATTGATTTTACATTAAATTTAAAATAAGGATGATGGCGGAGTACCTGTTCCTGTAGAGGCATATCAATAACTGCATTCCATAATGTATCTCTGTGTTCAGGCTTTTTTGAAACGGAATCACTTATTGGCGCCCAACTCACCGAGTCCTTTTTAAATACACTACTATCTCTAATTAAAAGAGTATCTGTAACAGGAACTGGTGATGTATCAACAGAATTTTGTGCTCTAACCGGTACGGATACAGATAAAAGAAACACGCTAAGGTAAAAGATACGAAGCAAGTAAAATTGATTGAATTGCAAAAATAGCAGGCGAAGTGACAAATTCATAGGTAATATCCTCAAATCCTTCATTCGCTAAAAATAGTTAACGAATCCGAAGTGAATTTTGGATTGTCTTAAATTAAACTGCAGATCGCTGCGTTTACCAACGGCCCAGGCCAGGTTAAAGATCCCCACCTTCGTTTCAAATGCAAGACCTAACCCGGTACCAAAATAAGTATAGCTTACATCAGTATTCTGACTATTATTCCTGCCCCAGCCTCCATCAGTAAAAGCGAAAAAGAAGGAGTTTTGTCCTACCAGGTACCGGTACTCAGCCGTGGCAATCGCAAACTGTGACAGATACTGACTTTCTTCATCAAAACCGCGAAGCAACTTATAGCCACCTATTTGGAACAATTCATTACGAAAAACATTTCCGCTTTGAAAAAATCCACCATTAACCGCCGTCTTTAAAGTGCTCCTGTTTTGCTGACCTAATGGAAAATATTTTGCGGCTGATACGCGGACACGAAATTGGTAGCTTTTTAATTTAATTGTGTCATATAAAGTTCCGAAATCAAAAGACGTATTGCCGGGATCTTTCAACTCAAGCACTTCACTGTTTTTCTTTATCTTTTTTGTACCCACCGATGTTATGATACGAAACTCATCTCCTTTGGTGGGGTTAAGCCGGTAATTGGTAGTGTTATACTCATAATCGACTCCTACATTCACTGAACTCACATCTGCTTCATCCGGCAGCCGGTAATTTTGTAAAATAAAATTTTTATTTATTCCGTTAACAATGGTCTGAATCCGCTGCACGAATAATTTTCCGGATTGATTGGTGTTTAAGATATACTGTGCTCCCAATTGAAAATTTACATTAAGAAACGTGCTGTCCTTGCGAAACATGTCAAAGGCGAAATCAAGCCCAATAGGGCTTTTGAAGAGATAGGGGTGCTGGTAAAGGATATTCAGCCTTGGGGATTTCACCTGTAATTGCTGCCAGTTCAAACCGATCGTTTCACCGGCTCCCAGTGCGTTTTTTAAATTGAGATTTGCTTCACCCGTTATCAATATTTTTTTGGAGGAGAGCTGATCATTATTGGGCAAAAAACCGACCAGCACATTTATCTGGCTGCTTCTTTTTTGTTTCAGGTACATTTCCAGCACGGAGCCAGTGCCCAGCCAGACAAGCTTAGCCGGGTATTCCTCTTCTACATAAGTTAGTTCTCTCATTTTTCTACTCACACGCAACAGCTTTTCCCTGCTGAACAAAGTTCCGTTTTGTATATCAAGATAACGTTGTAAAAAATTATTATCAATTTTTACAGATCCCAGTATCCTGATGCTATCAATTTTATAGGAAGGCCCTTTTTCTAATTTTAATTGCGCCCAAACTTTTTCCTTGTCCAACTGCAGACTGTCTAAATAAACTTTTGCAAATGGATGTCCGCTGTTCTCCATATAGTTCAATATTTTATCCTGCCATAGCCGAACCTGGGAAAAATCCATGGGTTTATCAATAAATAACTTGTCTCTCCATCCGATTGCCTGTAAAATAGAAGGATCAATTTGTTTCGTATCCAATTGCGCCCACTCATACTTATCGCCTACATACACCACTACTTTGGCAAAAGCCGAATCGTAAAGTATGCTGTCCAGTGAGGCGGTAACGTATCCTTTCGTTTGAAGATAAACAGGCAGCTGGTTAATATAATTGACACAATCATTTCGGTCAGAAAAAGAAGTCCGGAGACCAAGGTTGGAAATAATAAAAACAGAATCTTTATCAATACTGCTTATATAAAGCGGGAAATTATTTTGGGCAAAAGAATACATGGAAAACAACAAAAAAACAGGAACCAGTATTTGCAGTCTTAATTTTGTCATAACCTCAACCCTTCCCTTCTCCCAAAAGGAGAAGGAAGGGGTAAAAATATTCATTAAATCATAAACCGATTGGCAGGCATTTATATACATATTCCTTTTTGCAGGCAGGCCTGTCATTATTGCAATTTTCATTTTTCCACCTCGTTGCGCTATAAAAACGAATTAGTCGCTGCTTTATTGAAAGAAGTAGAATTACAACAAGAATATTTGGCCGGGGAAAATATCGAAACCATCTATTTCGGTGGCGGCACCCCCAGTTTATGTTCAAAAGATGAAATTAGAAGCATACTTCAAAAAATACAGTCCTCTTTTACTGTCTCAATAGGTCCGGAAATAACCCTCGAAGCCAATCCGGATGATATTACTCCGGATAAATTGAAAGACTGGAAAGAAGCCGGTATCAACCGTCTCAGCATCGGCATACAAAGTTTTTTTGATGAGGATTTACAATGGATGAACAGGGCGCATAATTCCCAACAGGCAATAGACAGTTTACAGTTGGCAGCTGACAGTTTTGATAATATCAGCATTGACCTGATTTACGGAACCCCCGGCTTAACCAATGAAAAGTGGAAACAAAATGTTGACCGGGCTATTGCCTTCAATATTCCACATCTCTCCTGCTATGCCCTCACTGTAGAACCGAAAACGCCGCTTGACAAAATGATTCGCCAACATAAGTCAGCTGACGTTAACCCGGATAAACAATCGGAGCAATTTATATTGCTGATGCAATGGCTTGGCGAAGCTGGCTATGAACACTATGAGATTTCGAATTTTGCCAAACCCGGTTTTCGCAGTCGTCACAATTCTTCTTACTGGCAGGGAAAAAAATATATTGGCCTGGGGCCCTCTGCCCATTCGTTTGATGGAAATAGCAGGTGGTGGAATATCGCCAATAACAATACCTATATCGATTCTCTCTTAAAGGGTATTCTTCCATTTGAAAAAGAAGAACTGACAAGTACACAGAAACTGAATGAGTATATCATGATCTCCCTTCGCACTTCGGAGGGCCTGAACCTTTCCAGGGTAGATAAACCCGCCAGTCTTGAATTGCGAACGGCCAGTAAAAAATATATTGAAAATGGTCTTATAAAAATGGAAGATGATTTTTTAAAACTAACAAATGAAGGGAAATTACTGGCAGATGGTATAGCCGCTGATCTTTTTACTGATCAATGATGATGGCGGTGATTTTTATATTTTTTGTAGACTTCTCCGATAATAAGGGAAATGATCATTATTAATATAGCTACGGGTCCAAAACCATTATAAGAAAAAGGCATGTTACAAAGTTTTAAGATTCTGAGTTTTCAAGTTTCCTATTCACAAAACCTTAAACTCGTTAACCTATCTATCAGACCAGCACTTCTTCTATACGTTTAAATCCATCAGCGGGTTTAATATTTTCCCATAATATTTTGTAAATAGTTTCAGCGATGGGCATTGGAGCCTCCACTGACTTATTGATATTATAAATACATTTTGCCGCATTGTAACCTTCGGCCACCATATTCAATTCCAATTGGGCGGCTTTTACCGAATAGCCTTTGCCAATCATATTACCAAATGTCCGGTTGCGGCTATATAAGGAATAGCAGGTTACCAGCAGATCACCGAGGTAAACCGATGCAGCGTAGTTGGGCGTACGGCGATGAGTAATTGGATCTTCGCCTTCATGCTCTCCCACTACGATATGCTCAGCGCCAAATTTTCTTAAAAACTCCGCCATCTCATCTGCACTGTTGGCGATATATACACTTTGAAAATTATCTCCATAGTCTAAGCCATGCGCAATACCAGCGCCCAATGCATAAATATTTTTTAACACTGCTGCATATTGCACTCCAAGGATATCATGGTTTATAATGGTGTTGATATACCCTGTTGAAAAATGAGCCGCTATTTCTGATGCGACAGTAACATTCAATCCAGAAAAAGTGAGATAGGATAATTTTTCCGCTGCTACTTCTTCCGCATGGCAGGGCCCTAATACAGCGAAGTAATCCTCAATTGAAAAATTAAATTTTTGCTGCAGGTAATAGTTAAGCAGGATATTTTGTTCTGGTAAAATTCCTTTCACTGCGGACACGACCTTTTTCCCTTCCCAATCCTGCGGTTGTAAGTGACCGATACTTTCCTCTATATAAGCTGAGGGGACGGCTATCACAAGAATGTCAGAGTTTTTTACTACTTCATCAATACTATCCGACATGGAGAGCAATGAAACATCGAAATTGACAGAATGCAGGTAGGAAGGATTATGATGCCGGCGCCGAATATGTTCAATACTTTTTTCATTCCGTATCCACCAGTTCACAGCATTTCCATTATCTGTCAAAATTTTCACTATTGCCGTCGCCCAACTACCACTTCCTATGACACCAAATTTCTGAACCATGATTTGGGAAGATTTAAAAGATTAAGAGGAAATAAAATTAAGAAAGAGCCAGCGAAAGGCTCTTTAAATAATGAAATACCTCACAATTACAACCCTTTACTGACTTATTATATAGCCTGCAATCCGCATCTATTCTTCTGCACACCAGGAGATATAAAACAAAAAAAGAATCTTCTGGTTAGAAAACTCTTTGAATATCTTTTCAATCCATAAAATCAGCACAAATCACAGTTCGGACTTTACTTCTTCTTTTCAAACAATTTTTCTTTCGGCACTACTTTTACTCTCATCCCATCTTTTAGTGTTTTGCTGATGGCATTGTATGGGCCAACGACCACTTCTTCTCCGCCGCGCAACCCACTGAGTATTTCTATATAATTAATATCCTGTATACCTGATTTTACCAGCACTTTTTTTACAGTTCCATCAGCTTGCAGCACAAAGATCACTTCTTCCAATTCGTCGCTTATAGAAGTAGCCGGTTGATTATCCTGGTTCTCCTCATCCTTTCCCACCTCAGATTCTTTCTTCTTATCGGCGATACTCTGATCACTTCCTTTTACCCGGGCATTGACAGCTGTAATGGGAGCTGCCAAAACGTTTTCATGTCTTTTGGTCTTGATCTCCGCATTGGCATTCATACCCGGCCGGAAAGGAAATTTTTTTGGCTTTGACGGATCAATCAGGTCTTTATAGGATCCCCGGTCCAATCTTATCCTTACCTCATAATTCGTTACGTCATTGGAAACAGCGGAAGTAACAGAGGTTTTGGTACTACTCGCTATTTGGGTAACGATTCCTTTGAACTTGCGATTGTTGTAGGCGTCCAGTTCCACATCCACCGAATCGCCAAGATTTACTTTCACAATATCATTTTCTCCAACATCTACTCTTACTTCCAGCATACTCATGTCGGCAACCGTCATCATTTCCGTACCTATGTTAAAACTATTTCCCGCTACCCTTTCTCCTCTTTTAATTTTAAGCGATGAAATAACTCCGCTCATAGGCGCCACCAATGTAGTACGGCCAAGATCCTTATTCGCTTTGGTAAGACCGGTTTGCGCAACATTTACGCCAGCCTGCAAACTTTTTATATTTTGCAGGGCAGCATTGTAGCTGGCCTGTGCGGAGCGATACGTCGTTTCAAACTGTTCAAACTCCGCTTGCGAAATGACTTTCTGATCAAACAATGATTTGTTGCGGTCATAGGCCTGCTTAGCCTGGTTCAGTGATGCTTTGGTAGCTTCCAATGCCGCCTGGCTGTTAGCAACCGTTGCCTGTGTTTGGCCTACTTGTGACGCCGCCTGGTCCCTTTGCAAAGAATAGATATCCGCAAATATCCTCGCCAAAACCTGGCCTTTTGTAACGCTGTCGCCTTCTTCTACATTTAATTCCGTGACCTCACCGGAAATGTCAGGGCTTATCTTTACTTCTATTTCCGGATATATATTTCCGCTTGCTGTAACCGTTTCAATAATCGTCCTCTTGGTTACTTTTTCAACAGCCACCTTTTCTCCTTTGTCGTTATTTCCAACGACCAACTTCCATGCTATTATAGCAAGTACAATAATACCTGTTACAATCAATATCCATTTTAAAGTTTTGTTCATAATACCATAAATCCCTAAAGGGACTTTTAGACTCCGACAATCAAAAGAAGTTCTCATGTCTGGAATGGTTAAAAAAATATATGCTCTCAAACTGTAATACTAATATCATATTTCTCTGCTTTATGCAGGGCTCTGCACTGTTTCATTTGACTTCATCCTTTTATCCTTCCCGCGGAGAGAAGAACGGTACTGCTTTGCAAACCCAAACTGCAATCTATCACATCAACTTTATATCCTCACTCAGCATTTTCGAAGCCTCCGAAAAATAGCAGAGTTCCCGATAAGCGAGAGCTGTGCTAAGATCGCCTCCTCTTTTGGAGGAGGCCGGGGATCTTACAATTTCAGCCCCTGTCCTTTATAAAATTCCAGCAATTTCATTTTAAATACATAATCCGCCTGGGCGGCCGCTTTATTGATCTTCGCCCGAAATAAATTGTTTTGATTGGTAATAAGATCAATGGTTTTCAACAATCCCACATCAAATCTTTTTTTCGCGAAATCATAGGCCTTCTGTGAAGTTTCTACTGATTTGCTTGTCGCATTAAATTTTTGCAAAGCCGCTACGGCATTAGCGTGTGCCTGGTAAATATCCTGTTTCAGCGTTTTTGAATCCAGTTCCTTTTGTAGTTCTACACTCTCCACATTGAGTTTTGCCTTCTTCCAGTTTGTTCTTGCCGTTCCTCCATTGAAAATAGGAATATTGAAACCTAACCCGATTGATTGACTAAAATTATCACTCAGCTGCCTGAAATAGGTGTTTTTGCTAAATCCCGTCGGTATCGTTTGCTGTTCTAATGTACTCACTAAATAAGGCGTTCCGGCTACTGTAACGCTTCCTATATTAACAAAATCCCTCGTAAAACTTTTTACATACAACTTCTGCGCATTGGAATAACGTGAATCCAGCCCTCCAAATAAAGATAACGATGGATACATACGACCTTTCGCAGCAGCTACATTTTTAATGGCCGCCTGCAGGTTCAGATCATTGATTTTTTGTTGTGGCAAATTAGCAGTAGCTAATAAAAAAACGGCTGCTGGATCAAGATCGGCCAGGGCTTCCACAGGTATTAATTCTACCGGCGGCATTTCCACATCAAAGGGTTTGTCAGCATCAACATTGAGCAATGCCTTTAATTGTAAAATCGAAAGTGTATAATTTGCTTCCGCCGTGATTAATGTTGAACTATCATTGGCCAGCTGGGCTTCTATTTCCGCCTGGTTCAATTCCGGCAAAGAACCCGCATCAACTTGTTTTTGAATGGTACTAAGCTGGTCCAAACTTTGTTTTATCTGCACATCACTTATTTTAACCTGTTCAGCATTTAATAAAATCTGCAGGTAGGCGTTAGCTACATTTAAAGCGATATCATCCTTTGCTTTTGCGATACGCTGAATGTCCGCATCGGCCTGAAAACGGTTGGCTGCGATGGTGTTTTGCTTGCTAAACCAGTTAAATAAATCAAGATTTACATTCAGTGAATGATTGGCGAATAAAATTTTAGCATTGGTAAACTGGTTAGTGGACGGATCAATAGAACGACCAAACTGGTAGCCGCTGCTGTTTTGCAGGTTCGCTGAAGGATATTGTGACAACCTGCTTTGCTCATACGTCAATGCGGTTAACCGTGCCTGTACATCCGCCTGACGAACCGAGATATTATTCTGCATCGCATATTCAACGCATTTTCTCAGATCCCATTTTTCAACTATCTGCGCCCCGGCAGTATTACCAAAGAAGAGAAGAAAGATGAACAGGCGAAAGGCCAGTGTTATACATCGGGTCATCATCCGGCAAAAATAATTGAAAACGATTCCCCGCTGATTGATTTTTGATAAACGGGAGTTAAATAATCTATGCTGATCTTTCCAGAGCCTGCGCCAAATCGGCAAAAAGATACTCAGGCTCCTCCATGCCAACATACATGCGCACAGACCGGTGTTCCGGGTTTTCACCGTCAAATTCAGCAGCCCTGATGCCTGCACATTTCGGAAGGATTAATGATTCATGACCTCCCCAGCTGACCGCCATCATAAAATGTTGAAGTGATTCGCAAAAGCGGACGATATTTTCTCTCTTTTTTGTTTTTAAAATGAAGGTTACCAGGCCGCCGGCATTTTTCATCTGGCGTTTCGCCAATTCATATTGAGAAAAAGAAGGGTCAAAGGGAAAGATGATACTTTCAATCTTAGGATGTTGCTTAAGATAGTTGACAAGTTGAGATGTTGACTCATTAATACGGTTCAGCCGGATAGGTAACGTTCGCAATCCCCTTATAAGTAACCAGGCATTGAATGGCTGGATTCCACTACCGATATTCAGGTATTCGCTATCAAAAATTTTCTTGATCATTTTATAAGAACCACTAAGTACACCACCGAGTGTATCGCTATGCCCGCCTATATACTTCGTAGCGGTTTGCATAGCCAGGTCGATACCCATTTCAATGACGTTTTGCTGAAGCGGGGTACAATAACTGTTATCTATTAAAGTGGTAATGCTTTTTGATTTTGCCAATCCGGCCACCGCTCTGATATCCTGCAATGCGAAAAACCAACTATTCGGAGATTCCAAATAATACAAGGTAGTATTAGCTTGTGTCGCCTGCTCCCAGTTCTCTGTTTTCGTACCATCAATGTATGTTGTAGTTACTCCAAAACGTGGCAGCACTACATCAAACATTCTCTGCGCCCAGGTATAGGGTGATTTCACAGATACTATATGATCGCCCGCTTTTACATTAGCCAGCACGCCTGCAAAAATAGCGGCGGCTCCACTATTGAAAACCAAACAATCTTCCGCTCCATCCAAAGCCGCCAGCTTTTTTCTTAATATTTCAACAGTTGGGTTCAATCCACGACTGTATAAATAATCGCTCATCTCATCTTCAAAAGCATAATAGAGATCATCTACTTTTTTAAAAGTAAAATTGCTGGTTTGTATAATGGGTGGAGATACCGCATTAAAATAATTTTCCCTGTCTTCACCAAGCTCATTTATGATATGTGAGATTTCCATGTTATGCCTTCTTAAAGTAAAACAAATAATACAGCAAAAGGAAGAATGCCAATAACCCGGTTCCAATAAAAGCCGCGTTAACATCTTTAATAACTACTCCTACTGCTATCATAGAATAACTGAACACAAAAAAGCCCGCTAATACAGGAGTAAATTTATTCCAGGTCCCCGTTATCATTTCTTCATTTTGCTTTCGTTTTCTCAAAATAAATAAGGTAGCAGCCGATGTACTCATTCCAATACTATCCAGGAACATCGTAAAATTCAGAATATTGTCGACTCCCTTTCCAAAAAAAGTAACAAAGATGGTAATAAAGGAAAAAGTGGCCAGTCCGGCTACCAGGGCTTCTGTTTTAGGATGACGGTAAGAAAATATTTTTGGGAAAACCCTGTCTTTGCTCATTGCAAACATTACCCTTGGGTTACTCATCAGCAAAATATTTACATAGGCCAGCACCGATAAAAACATTAGTGCATCAAATACTTTACCGCCCGCTTTACCAAACCATGCCTCACAAAGCAACGCCCCGATGGCTGATGCATTTTTCATTTTGTCGTAACCAATTACCTGTGTATATGCAACGTTGATGAGCAGGTACAATGAGATAACAATGATAATACCAATGATTATTCCTTTAGGAATGCTCCTGGTGTCTTTTACTTCGCCGCCAAAATTAATAGTTTGCTGGTAGCCTCCGTAAGCGAAGCAGACCGGGATAAGCGAGATAATAAATAAGGAAAACGCGTTTTTATCGGCCAGTGTATATAATGGCGAACCTTCTTCATAACCATGTGGCTCTATTACTACTCCTTTGAAAATACTGGCTATAAGTAATATCACCAGGCCAACCTTGATAATAATAAGAAGATTCTGCGTCCGGCTGCTGGTTTTTAAACCAAATAAATTGACGACAAAGAACATGGCTACCGCTACTATGGCGATGGCGTTATTGAATACAACGCCGCTTGGTTTTCCGTATAAAAGATCACTTACATAATCCGCCCCTATTAACGCGACCACCGCTAATGAAGCGGCATTGCTGATAAGAATGATGGCATTTACTGAAAAGCCAACTGAAGGGTGATAACATTCCGCGAATACTTTGTAATATCCACCCATAGCCGGTAGTCGCTGGCCGATCTCAGCATACGTCAGGGCGCCACACAAAGCAATTAACCCACCGGCAATCCATAGTAAAAAAAAGATAGAGCTTGTTCCTGACGTAGCCGCTACGGAAGCCGGATTTCTGAAAATTCCCATACCGATCACTAAACTCACTACTATCAGGCTTAAATCAAAAAGGTTAAGCTTATTCTTTGCTGTCATGGATTGAAGATAGCAAAAATACTTTCTGTCCTTGCTTTTCCAGTTGACCTACATCTCTGGGACCAATATTTCTTTACTTATGCACTTTTGGTTTTATACCTGTAGACTATTTCAAAGGAAGTTCTATTAAAAGAATTATAGAATCATTACTCAAGGCCTCCATTTCAATTTCGCCTGTTTCCCATAAAGCAAGCCCATCTCTTTCATGCAATAATGTTCCCTGCACTTCAAAAGCGCCTTCCAGTACAAAGACAAAAAGATCCTTTTTTTTATTTTTTACCTCGTAGGTTGTTTCTCCTCTGCCGTTAAATTTCCCTATAGAAAGACTAAAGGGCAATGAAGATTCACCAAGGCTTAGCGGAGAAATTTCCAGAAGGCTGTTCAGGCATTTATTAATGTCATAGGTGGAAAGACCGGACCTTTTGTCCTTGTTATTTTGATCAGCTCTTATCGATACCTGTAAAAAGTTAATCAACCCTTGATCGAATGGGTTAGAGATATCAATTTGTTCTCCTTTATCGATGGTCACTGTCTGAATTTGCCCAGCAGCAATAAGATTTTCATTACCGGATGAATCTTTGACCGCTATCGCACCCATTACAGGCAGCAGGATCACATAGGAATATTCTTCAACAGATATACTCAGCGAGCGGCCCGCATCCAGCACTTCATCATTTACTACATACAGATCACCAAAGGGCTGCTTGTGCTCACTAAAGTGTTTTCCAAAATTGAATGTATGCTGGCTCCTGGACCAATCGGTTTCATCCAGGCCCCTCTCATCTGCCAAAAACATTTTAGCTTTTGATTGCGTTATCATTCTGTTCCGGTTTTATTGAATAAATACTCAGAAAAGGCTGCAATGACAACAGCTCGGTCAATACGCCATCATTCGTCTTTTCTTCATTAACCGGCGACAACAACAAATAATTTTCAATCGTATCATGCCATGTCAATGGTTCGCTGAAGAAATTAATAGCTACCTGGTGACTGGATTTATTTTTTACATCCGAGTTGATAATCTCAAAGCGATAATCGGTAAACTTCAGAAAATGTTTTCCCAGGTTATTCAATATATCCGGTACTACGCCGTCTAATTGCCGCAAGTAACCAACTATAGCAGCACTGACTAAAAAATGTAATTTTTCAGCACCGGGTACATTTTGTATCAATTCACCGAAGCCGCTGTACTTTTTGTCCCGGTTATATAATTGTGCCTGCATTAAAAATTCCGTATAAGTACTTTCAAACACATATTTATCCCATTTTTTGGATGAAGAAGCGTCAATCACTTTTCGATAACAAAGCCTGATGATTTTTTTTACCATAACTGAAAAAATATGATAAGACGCTATGTACGGCATAGCGCCTTATCATTCCTGAACGAACACACCCATCGCCTAAGCTGCGACTTTTATTGTATGCGCTAATGTGTAGCCTGTAGCCAGGCTTCCTGTAACAGTAGCGCTCTCCACACCTGCCGTATCATCACTAAATACATTATCCGCTGCATTATACGTATAGCCAGTCACTCCTTTTGTATATCCATAAGCTGTTCCACCACTGCCATTCACTGTTGCCACGGCGCTGCTGCTTCCTTCAGGAAAAGAAATTTGCGTAACCAGTAAGGAAGCGCCGGATGCATTATAGATATGTACATGTATATGTGTAGCCCTGCCTGAGTACCAGCCGGGGAATATAGATGTAAAACTTACCAGTCCGTTAGCATCGGTAGTTTGTCTTCCTCTTAAAAAATGTACAGCGGTATAATTAACCGTTTGCATACCTGAGCCGCCATATTCGGAATAATATCCATCTTTATCACAATGCCAGATATCTACAATGGCACCTGCGAGTACCGCGCAACTATTATTTGTATTCGCGATAGTGATATTAATAGTTATCGCTACACCAGTTCTGTCCGCCCTTATATCTGATCTCACAAGAGATGAAGGCGTTTTAGTTGGAAATGGTCCGGCCGTTTCAGTGGGCGATACACTGCAGCTTCCGCTTCCCGATCCGGTTTCAGTACCCGATCCTGTATCACCGCTGGTGGTTATGTCATCTTTTTTACATGCTTCCAGTATCAACGGCACTGAAGTAGCTCCTATCAGGAAATGTTTCAGGAATTTTTTTCTTGACTGTTCCATACGTTATTTTTTGATGATTAAAATTTTAACTAATCCGCCTGCTTATCAACTATTATAAATCAACGGGCATTTTGTACCGGTAAGCTTCATTTACCTGTTGAAAAAACAGGCCCTTGAAACGAAGGGCCTGCAAACAAAGAGCAATCACCATTCCCAATCATCGCCCTTTTGTTTCTGTTAGCTGTCATAGTTGACGTAAACAATAAATGTTTTCGTATAATGTGCCGTTACACAGGCAACCTGTATCGATTAATTATGTTATATCAATACCGGATGACAGGACAGTCCAGCATATTCTTTTTTCCCAACCTGTATACGATGCCTATGCTGTGACTATAATAATGATCATTTTTTGAAGGATTCGCCGACCTGCTGAAACCATCGAGGTAATCAGTAGACGCAAGACGATAAGATGTTTCCGCGCTGATACCGATTTTATCCGATAAATAATACCTGGCGCCAACTCCCACGGGTAATACCAACAATCCTTTGGGTAAGGAGTGTTGTGCGTCTTCAGTCAACCCCTCCATCAATATGGATTCTGCGGAGAAATACTCAGTATTTATATTACTCCAGTCTCTTTTTATTTTCAGGAAACTATAACCCACTCCTGCAAAGAGATAGGGCGCAAAACCTTTACTCGTATAATTTCTTCCAAGAACATTCCATTCGGCTATGCCTGATATTTCAGTCACTGGTGAACGAAAATTAAAATTTCGTTGTTGCCGGTATTCAGGATGGTCATACTTAGCATCATCTCCTTTTAATCCACCAAAAGCAAGGTTGACTCGCAGAGATAAAGACGGACTAAAAAATTTTGATGCAAAAAGACTGACAACCGGTTTCAACGTTCTGTACGAACCCAATGAGGATGGTGTAAGATCGCCCTGGTAAATAAAAGTGCCGGCCCCAACCCCAAATTGAAATTTGGGGTTGTTGGTTTGCGAATGGAGGGCCGGGCTGTATCCGTAAATTAATATGAGCATAGCCATAGCTTCCTTCAAAACATTGTTCATCGGGTCTTGATTTTACATGAATAAATAAGGAAGCAGTAGTGTTGGACGTGATTACGGGAATGGAAGGATCAAATTATTATTGCTTAACGCAAAAAAAACATATTCATTTTTAACGGCTTTGTTAAATAAATGCTGCAAGGTGAATAACAGGTAAAGCTTTGGGGGATGTATCGATGAATATGATTCTTGTGGCGACGAATCACCAAGAATTATTTTTTCCATTCTTTGATAAAACCGGCATAACTGTCGCTGACCGGCAGTTCAACAGAAGAGGTTAACGTCACTTTCCTGTTTAATACAGAATGGACTTTGTCAATAGCTACTATATAGCTGCGGTGTATCCGTCTGAATTTTTCGGAAGGTAGTTTTTCCAATACTGTTTTTAATGGCATCAGTGTTAAAACGGGCTTTGCATTCACAAGATGTAGCCTGATATAATCCTCAAGACTTTCAATGTATTCAATCTCGTTCAAAGGGATTTTGATCAGCCTGTATTCTGAATAAACGAACAGGTTCTCCGTTTCATCAGTGGCCGCAGTTTTTTTATGCCTGGCAAACTCCATGGCTTTGGCCACAGCTTTTGAAAATCGTTCAAACGAAATGGGTTTTAATAAATAATCAATGGCGTCCAGCTCAAATCCATCAATAGCGAATTTTTTATGCGCCGTAGTGAAAATAATGATGGGCTTTTCCTCCAGCGAACGAACCAGGTCGAGCCCGGTTATATCGGGCATATTAATATCCACAAATAAGATATCGACTGGCGTGTTTCGTATAAACTCAGCCGCAGATATCGCATCCTCAAAAGTTTGCAGCATCTCCAGTTCAGTAAATTTCGCCGCATAATTCTTTATCAGCTCAAGCGCCAATGGCTCATCATCTATCGCAACACATTTCAACCGCATATATTTTTATTTAACCATGTAAAAGTAATAGCACCGTGTACTTTCCATTTTCCGTTTTAATCGACAGCTCATGTTTCCCGGGGTATAAATACTGTAGTCTTTGTTTAGTATTATCAATGCCTATGCCAGTACTCTCTGTCTGCCGTGGCGCCGGGTATAATTTATTCTGACAAAAAAAACGGATCATGTCGCGGGTAGCAGTCAGCTGTATATCAATAGCGGATGGTTCGTGCTTACTGATACCGTATTTAAATACGTTTTCTATAAATGTCATCAACATCAGTGGTGCGATTTTTTTACCCGTTATTTTCCCCGATACGAGGAAACCAACCTCCATTTTATCGCCCAACCTCAATCGCTGCAGGTCGATATAATCGCTGATAAAAGATACTTCATTTTCCAGCGGAACATATTCCTCTCTTATGTCGTCCGTTACATAGCGCATGATATTGGAGAGTTTCATTATACTCTCGGCTGTATGATCACTCTTGACGGCAGCCAGTGAATAAATATTATTAAGAGTGTTAAATAAAAAATGAGGGTTAATCTGTGCTTTCAAAAAAGACAATTCTGCATTGGCTCTATCAGCTTCGGCCTTTAACGCTCTTTGTTCTGCAATACGTAATCGTTGCCGGATCTGAATCGCCAGGCTCATGGCCAGTATCATGATAAAAAGAAAAATGCTAACTACATCCACGCGGGGAGACCGGCGGCCAGTTTGTTCACGCGGCGGACCGTCCGGATTGCCGGGCGGTCGCTCCGGTGGCGGTCTCCCAAAGTTTTCGGGTGGCTGTCCCTGGCGATCAACAATTGAAGTATACTGATGACGGCTACTGACCAACCGGTCGAATGGTTTTAATATCCATACCGCTACTGACAATAATACTATACAAGCAGCGTATAAGAAATATTTTTCCTTCAGGTATAACTTCGGTAAAAGTATCCAGGTATTGAGATAAAAAATAAAAATATAAGTAATAAAAAAAAGCCAGGTATAGGGAGAAGATAAAATAGAAAATACACTACTGTTGCCCGACTGGCTGTTAACAAAAAGTACCGGCAGACTTAGAAACAATATCCATGCGGCGATATGTGTGATAACAATGGATGTCCTGGCTGGAATCATACGCAAAAGAATAAATTTGAAATTACTTAAATTTCAATGTGCCGATAGTTCAGGTATTTGTCTGGATGAATAAGTAAGTTGTAAGTGCGAATTTCTTTTCGCTACAAGCGGCTTTCTTCCCGTTCCCGCAAAACTCTTCCTGAAAGAAACAGCAGTCTCCCTACATTTGCAGCGATTTGGTCCCCGCCTTTGGCGGGGTTAAAAGGGAATCCCGTTAAAATCGGGAGCTATCCCCGTAGCTGTAAGCCCCTATCCCCTGAAGGGGGATTTAGAACAACTTGATCATTTAACCACTGTCTCGCTAAAAGCCGGACGGGAAGGCGATTAAAGTTGGGGCGAGCCAGAAGACCTGCCATATCAAGCAAACAACATTCAGCTTTCGGGTGAAAGGCATGAGGTGTAAAGGTCGCAGGACGTTTATATTTCTATCACTTTTTATTTACCGGAAGCAGTCACACAAAAACTTTTTAAACAAATGAAAAGGGAATTTTTTGTAGTGACTGCTGTTATGATCAGCAGTCTGCTACACGCGCAGGACAGTACAAACACTTTATTAGATGAAGTAGTTCTTACGGCTAACAAGTATCCCAACAAAACCTCACTCACCGGTAAAGTCATTACCATTATCACCCACGAACAATTAGAAAAAAGCGGTGGTAAAGATTTATCCCAATTGCTGACCGAACAGGCCGGCGTATTCATCAGTGGCGCCAACAGTAATGCTGGTAAAGACAAAAGTTTATACCTGCGGGGTGGCTACGTTTCTCACACATTGATAACTATTGACGGTATTCCTGTGTATGATCCATCAGGCATCGGTGGCAATTTTGATATCCGGAACATAGCTGTCGGCAACATAGAACGAATTGAAATATTAAAAGGGAGCCAGTCTACTTTGTACGGCAGCGATGCTATTGACGGCGTCATCAATATTATTACAAAAAAAACAACGTCAGAGTCAGTAGCTGGCCATGCAAGGCTAAGCTACGGCAGCAACGAAACTTTCAGGGCGAATGCCGGCATTAATGGTAAGAAAGGGATGGTAGATTATAATGCTTCCTATTCATGGCATAACACTAAAGGTATCAATGAAGCCATAAACAATAATACTTTTCCAGTTACCGATAGGGATAAATTTGAGCAACACTCTTTCCAATTGGGCTTGGGTATAAAACCAACAGCCACAATTTATGTTCAGCCTTTCTTTCGACATGGTAATATAAAGGGGGATATAGACCAGGGAGCTTTTACCGATGAACTGGATTATACTTATTCACAAAAAAGCTGGCAAGCGGGATTAAGAAATGAATTCCTTCTCGGGAAATCAAAACTTATTGTTCTCTACAGTTACAATAAGATCCATCGTATTTACACCGATGACTCTGCAAAAAGCAGGAATGGATATGATATTTACTCCCACGGGGACTATAAGGGATCAGAACATTTCATAGATGCTTACCTGAATACACCGTTAAGCCAGCAGGCTAAACTAACCGGTGGAATTGATTACCGATCTTCCAAATCTGACCAGGAATATTTATCCATTGGCAGTTTTGGCCCTTACGAAACTACGTATGCAAATGACAGTCTTAATCAAAATCAAGTAGGGTTATACGCTGCAATAAACTGGAATTCTTCCTCAGGATTTAATCTTGAATTCGGTGGACGGGTAAATTTTCATTCGGAATATGGAAGTCATTTAGTCTTCAATATAAATCCGTCGTACCTGGCAAATAAGCAAGTAAAATTATTCGCCAATTTTTCTTCCGCTTACAGAACACCATCTTTATATCAACTTTTTTCTGAATATGGAAATAAAGATCTTGATCCGGAAGCCGGTTTCACCGGGGAGGCCGGTGTGCAATATTTTTCAAGCAATAATAAATTTACCGGAAGAGTGGTCGCCTTTGCCCGTAAGGTGAGTGATGTAATTTTCTTTTTTTATAATCCCGTTACTTACACCTCGCAATATATTAACCAGGATAAACAAAAAGATCATGGTTTTGAACTGGAAGCCAGCTATAAAATAACCAGCACAACAACTTTAAAAGCTTTCTATACTTATACTACCGGCGAAATAACTACCCGTCAGGCTGGCAAAGACACTACTTATGACAATTTGCTACGCCGTCCAAAATCAAGTATTGGAATAAACCTGGCAAGCCAGGTCAATAAAAACTTTTTTATCAGCACTAATGTCTTGAGTGCCGGCAAAAGAAAAGATGCTTATTTTGACAATACAACATTTTCTATTGTTTATACAACCCTGAAAAGTTATGCTCTTTGGGATATATATGCCGAATACAGCTTTATCAAAAAAAAATTAAAGGTATTTGCTGATCTAAGGAATATAACCAACAGCAAATACACGGAGATAAGCGGTTTCAATACACTTGGTTTTAATGGATATGGTGGGGTTCTTTTTTCTTTCTGATAAAATTCAGCATCATGGGCCCGCATGAAACAAAAGATTGTCCGAGATGTAACAAACCTTTTCAATGCAAGGTGGGTAATATTACGCAGTGCCATTGCTTCGGCATACAATTAAAATCTGAACTAAAAATAGTAATAGAACAACGGTATCATGATTGCCTTTGCGCGGATTGTCTTAAGCATCTCCTACAGGAAATGAATTTGTTCAAAGAAAATTATTTTCCTAAATAAGAATACGAGTCATTACTTAAGCTGCTCCGGTTAGCCCGGGCAGCTTCATTTTTAACAAGAAATCAAATACTACCTTTACCGAAATTCATCAAATGAACATCAACTTCAGTGAACTGTTTACTGTTACGTTCACTCTTTTCGCGGTTATTGATATAATAGGTTCTGTCCCCATCCTCGTTTCCTTAAAAGAAAAAATGGGTGGTATCAGAGAATTAAGAGCTACACTGATTTCTGGTGCATTAATGATTTTGTTCCTGTTTCTTGGTGAAGCTTTTTTAAAATTGTTGGGGCTGGATGTCCGTTCGTTTGCTGTAGGTGGTTCAATTGTTATTTTTATTCTCGGGCTGGAACTGGTATTAGGTTTAGAGTTCTTCAAAAGTGAAAAAGATGTAAAAGCGGCTACGGTAGTTCCAATCGCATTTCCATTGATCGCAGGTTCTGGAACGCTAACAACTATCATGTCTTTAAAAGCCAATTATGGAGAAACCAGCATATTAATCGCCATACTTTTAAACCTGATATTTGTTTTTATTGTTCTTAAATCACTGGGGGCGATTGCCCGCCTGTTAGGGCCTGCGGGATTGATTGCCGTAAGAAAATTTTTTGGCGTAATATTGCTCGCCATTGCGGTAAAAATCTTTGCCGTTAATGCACCGGGATTGATTAAATAATGCACCGGCCTCGTCGTACAATGGATAGTATAAGAGTTTCCGAAGCTCCAGATACAGGTTCGATTCCTGTCGAGGCTACCATTAAGCCGGAATTTTGAATATCACTTCGAAATTCCGGCTTTATTTTATTAGCGTCTTCATTATATTTTTGCATCCACACGACAATAATGAATTACGAACTCCTATTACAAAATATCAGTAAGCATATCGGTCTTTCAAAAGAGGAAGAAGAGCTGCTAATCGCTTCACTTAAAAGCAAAAAATTAAAGAAAAAACAATTTTTTCTCCAGGAAGGTGATATTCAAAAGCATGCTGTCTTTGTTACCGAAGGTTGCCTTCGCAGTTATTCCATTGATAAAAATGGGTTTGAACATGTTCTCCAGTTTGCACCGGCAGGCTGGTGGATCGGGGATATGCGCAGTGTTATAAAACAGCAACCCGGCATTTTATCAATAGATGCTATTGATGACAGTGAAATAATTTTACTCCTGCGATCTGATTTGGAAACCCTTTATGCATCCATTCCAAAGATGGAACGTTTCTTTCGCATATTGGCTGAAAATTCATTAGCCACTTACCAGCACCGCCTGATTGATAACTTAAGCCTGTCAGCGATGGAACGCTATAACAATTTCTGCGGGCTTTATCCTTCGCTGATCGATTACCTTCCTCAAAAACAAATTGCCGCTTATATCGGTGTGACCCCTGAGTTCTTAAGCAAGATGCTTAGCCAGGCCGCATCAAAAAAATAAGGTTTCTTAATCCACATTAAGTTACTGGCTTAATCTACATTATTGGTTGATGGCTGCGTGTCATTGTAATTTTGTGCTTCTTTAAAGGAGTTGATATGAACAAAACAGAAATACTGGTAACAGGAAAAAATGAACTTACAGCAGGAGCCGTGATAGCATTGATCAATACTAATCCTGAATGGGTAGCTACCAAAGCAGCAACTGATGAGGAAGCTATTGAAAAATTTCACCAAAGGGATTTTGATCTTGTTCTATTTGCTGATGGTACTACCGAAGAAGAGGAACGCAAGCTGCGTAAGGTCTTTACGATACAAAACCCGGATATTGCTATTATAAAACATAAATGCGACGATGAAAGTGTATTGACCGCTAAAATAATGGCAGCATTAGATACACAAAAGAATGACAAAAAACCTTCTTTCTCATTTATTGATGATGCGTTAAAAAATTCGGGTTTGAATATTGTTGTCCAGTAGAGGGCCTCATCCCGACCTTCTCCAAAAGAGAAGGTCATTCAGGCACAGCCCTCGCTTTTTCGGAGAAACCGAAAGAAATAGTAAACACCAAAAGTGGTGATCAAAGATGTGATGCTGATGTGGTAGTTATAAAGTTTGGATTTGAAATAAAGAGCCGCCTCTTCTCTTTTGGAGAAGAGGAAGGGAGATGAGGCCGGGTAGCAAACATAACGATGATCCGCCGCTGTGTAGGCAACAGGCAATGAAGTAGTACAAACGAAGGCATCAAAAAATTAAAAAACTTAAAAAGAAATAACGAAATGAAAAAAGCAATTGAAAGAATAATCGCCCGCCCGGCAAAGCCAGGTATGGTTGGTGATGGGTTCAGGGTCTATAATTTTATACCCGGTGCTAATATCCCGCAACGCAGGATCAGTCCTTTCCTGATGCTGGATTTTGCCGCGGAATTCAATTTTCCTCCTTCCGAAAAAGTAAGAGGCGTAGATGTACATCCGCACAAAGGTTTTGAAACCGTAACGATCGCTTATAAAGGAAGCGTGGCGCATCACGACAGCACGGGCAATTGCGGTATCGTCAATGCCGGTGATGTACAATGGATGACGGCCGGTGCGGGTATTCTCCACAAGGAGTATCATGAAAAAGAATTTTCAAAAAAAGGTGGCCCCTTTGAAATGATACAGCTTTGGGTAAACCTGCCTAAAAAAGACAAATCGACTCCCGCACATTACCAGGCTATCACTGCGGATAAGATGGGCAAGGTGGAACTTGCAGATAACGCTGGTGTGGTAAATGTAATTGCGGGTAAGTTAAATGAAGTAAAAGGACCGGCTTACACTTATTCTCCGGTTAATTTATTTGATATAAAGCTGAACAAAGCTGCTGAATTCAATACATCCATTACTTCAGACCACAACACGGCAATACTTGTTATAAACGGCAGTATCGAAGTAAATGGGGAGAAAGCCGCGGAACATAGTTTTGTTTTATTTAAAAATGATGGAGAAGATATCCATATCAAAGCTTCTGAAAATGCAGTGGTGCTGTTATTAAGCGGCGAGCCGATCAATGAACCAATTGCGAGCTATGGTCCTTTCGTGATGAATACACAGGAAGAAATATATGAAGCGATAGAAGAATTCCAGTCAGGTAAATACGGCGTTTTGAATTAATCAATTTCCCGGTTGTGTTATACAGCCGGGTTTTTTTATGACCCATTACTTCAACAATGATACTTTTTTTGAATTAAACAATTACAAATCTCCATGAAAAAATCTATCTCACATATTTTGGCAGGAAGAGAGAAGCTCATAACGAAAGAAGAAAAAGTATTGCAACCCTTGCCACACAAGGATTTCAGGTTTGCCAATCCGTTTATTGTATTGCATCATCAATTACCCAAAACCATTTCGCCCGGTTCGCAGCACCGGATCAGTCCGCACCCTCATCGCGGCTTTGCTCCTGTTACCTTCATGCTGCAGGGTGAGGGCTACCATAAGGATAATGCAGGACATGACGAGACAGTCAAAGCAGGTGATGTTCAATGGATGTTCGCGGGAAAAGGATTGCTGCATAGCGAAGGGCCTTCCCAACATATTTTGGATAATGGTGGTATACAGGAATTCATCCAGCTTTGGGTAAATGTTCCTAAAGCCTATAAATGGGATGAACCTTCTTATCAATCTTTCACCAAAAAGCAACTGCCGAAAGTGTTGCAACAAGAAGGTGTAAACCTGGGCCTGGCAAGTGGTAGCTATGATGGCTCAACGGGACCGATTAAAACTTTCACGCCCATTATTTCTTTTGCCGGTGAAATTGAAAAAGGCAAAAGGGTGCAGTTTACAGCTACTCCCGGTTATTGGACACTTTTGTATATAGCAAAAGGAAAGCTTTGTATCAACCAGGAAACAGTGACTGAGCATAATCTTATCATTTTTGAAAAAGAAAATGATGAGATAATTATAAACGCTGAAGAAGATGCTTATGTATTATTCCTTTCGGCAGAACCGATTGAGGAACCCGTAGCAGCCAAGGACAATTTTGTCATGAATACACAGGAAGAAACGGAACAGGCCATTGCCGATTATAAGAATGGCGTATTTGGCAGCCTTAGTTATTAACCCGGAAAAAATTAGTTGAATGAAAAAAGAATATGTAAATCTTGAATTAACCGGCAATGAAACTGATCAGCGTTTTGAAATGAATGTTGACGGAAACATTGCTATTATAGAATACAAAAGATATCCTGGTAAAATAGCTCTGCTGCATACCGAAGTACCATCTCAACTGGAGGGTAAAGGCGCAGCGACAGCGATCATCGAAAAGACGCTTGCTTATGTCGAAAAAAATAATCTCAAGCTGATACCGCTTTGCCCATTGGTAGTTGCTTATATTAAACGCCATCCTGAATGGAAAAGAATAGTGGACGAGGGGGTGACGAATATTTGATCTTCAAATAACCTGCTATTGTCGGCAGGCAAACAATAATCAGTAAAAAAATTTTGGTGGTTATTTTTATTATCGTAATATTGCGATTGATATGGGACTGACGAAAACAGAAATATTCACTGATAAGCAAAATAAGCTGGCTTCCATGATGAAGGCATTGGGTCATCCGGCCCGTATTGCCATTATTCAGCATCTGATCAAATCGCAGGCTTGTATTTGTGGCGACCTGGTAGAAGAACTGGGTCTGGCGCAGGCAACTATCAGCCAGCATTTAAAAGAATTAAAAAATATTGGACTGATAAAAGGCACCATTGAAGGTACCAGTGTTTGTTATTGTATTGATGGAAAGGCCTGGGATCAGTATCGTTCAATTTTCGAAGCTTTTTTTGTAACGTATGTGAACAAGGATAAGTGCTGTTGATTTTTTTGCCTCTATTCATCGTAATATTACAATCAATATATAAAATCAATTTTATGCAAACAGATAGTCAGCTAAAAGAACTGGTAAGACAGAAATACAGCGAGATCGCTTTACAGGACAAAGACAGTAACCAATCTTCCTGCTGCGGGGCAGGCGGTTGCAGTACGGAAGTATATAATATCATGACAGACGATTACACCGATCTGAAAGGATACAATCCGGATGCCGACCTGGGATTGGGCTGCGGGTTACCAACACAATTCGCAAAGATTACTAAAGGAGATACTGTTATTGATCTGGGTTCCGGTGCAGGTAATGACGCATTTATCGCCCGCAATGAAACAGGAGAAACCGGTAAAGTGATTGGTATTGATTTTACACCCGCTATGATCAATAAAGCGAGAGTTAATGCCGAAAAATTAGGTTTTGCCAATGTAGAATTCAGGCAGGGTGATATTGAAAATATGCCGGCCAGCGATAACCTGGCAGATGTGATAGTTAGCAATTGCGTTTTAAACCTTGTACCAAATAAAGATGCTGTAATAAAGGAAATATATCGTGTATTAAAATCCGGTGGGCATTTTAGCATTTCAGATATAGTATTGGTGGGTGATCTGCCAGCCGCATTACGCCACGATGCGGAAATGTATGCAGGTTGTGTATCGGGAGCTATTCAGAAAGAAGTGTACCTGGGGTTAATAAAACAAAATGGCTTTAGGAACATCACGGTCCAAAAAGAAAAAACAATTATCATACCTGATGATATATTAAGGAAATATATGAATGAAAAGGAACTAAACGAATTTAAAACTGGTAAAACAGGAATATTCAGCGTAACGGTGTATGCCGAAAAACCAGTACAGGAAAAAGCGGCTTGCTGCGGACCGGATTGTTGTAATTGAACGATTAATATTTAATACTCTAATTTGGAACAACTGTTAACCTTTTAGAATGAAAATTGCACTGTTTAGTGATATTCATGCCAATCTTCCGGCATTGGAAGAATTTTTTAAAGATGTGGATATAAGAAAGCCTGACGCCATTTATTGTCTTGGAGACTTAGTGGGTTATAATATATGGCCAAATGAAGTAGTCAATGAGGTCAGGAAAAGAAACATTCCTACTATTGCTGGCAACTATGATTTTGGAATTGGCAGAATGAGCAACGACTGTGGTTGTGCTTATAAAACCGATGCGGAAAAAGAAATGGGCAAAATTTCCATCTCTTTCACCAATTCTATTGTAAATGCTGATGAAAGAAAATATTTAAGAAGCCTGCCTGCACATATCAGGGTTGAATTTCAATTGAATGAAGACAAGCTGAATCTTTTATTAGTACATGGCAGCCCCCGCAAGATCAATGAATACCTGTTTGAAGACAGGGAGGAAAAAAGTTTATTACGTATCATGCATGATGCGGATGCAGACATCATGTGCTTTGGTCATACACACAAACCTTATCACCGGGTATTAGCAGCAACAACGGAAGAAAAAAGAAGATACCGTCATGCCATTAATATTGGCTCGGTGGGCAAATCAAAGGATGGAGATCCAAGAGGAGGATACGTATTACTTCATCTAAATGAAAGTAGCAGCATTCTTAATTCAGAAAGTATAAAAGTCGAATTTATCCGCTTTGAATACGATGTGGAAGAGGCGGCAAAAGCTGTAGAGGACAGCCCATTACCCAATGAATATGCCGATATGCTTAGAAAGGGATATTAAGAAGGTTCGGATAGTTGAAGGAATTTTTTTAACGCACTGCCCGACTGCTTTTCTGAACTTAAGAGATCAGCCAATGAAATTTTATCCAACAGCTGATCAACACTATATTGAATCATTTGCCAGAGGGAACGGGCGGAACAATCTACCGAATTGGTGCAGAGCCTGAGCGTCCCGCCATGATCTCCACAGAATTTATTGTCAAACAAAGCCCCGCCCAAAGCTTTTAGTACTTCGTTAATATTAATATTCATTGCAGGTCTTGCCAATACATAACCGCCTTTGTTACCGGGCCTGCTGTTAATGAACCCTTCCATGCGCAGCATACGTGTCAGCTTGGCCACATAGTGACTGCTGATGCCTTCCGCTTCACTAAGCTGAGGAATACTCATCCCGTCCGCATCTTTACATGAGGCGATGCGTATCAGTATGCGTAAACCATATTCTTCCTGTGCGGTAATTTTCATAGTACTTTGTTCATTATTTATAACATTCCTAATTCTAATTGAGCAGCCTCTGACATCATGCTTTTGTTCCAGGTAGGTGTCCAGGTTATGGCCACATGTACGTCGTTCACGCCTTCTATTTCTCTCAATTTCTGATCTACTTCTACCGGTATGGTTTGGGCAGCCGGGCAACCTGGTGATGTTAATGTCATAACGATCTGAATATTGTTGATCGGCAGCACATTTATTTCATATATCAACCCAAGCTCGTAAATACTCACTGGTATTTCGGGATCAAAAATAGTTTGCAACTTATCTATTGTCTTTTGCTTCAATATCTCGGTATCCATCATCTTAAGCTTTTGCTGCGTTTTTAAGTTTGAAGGCCAGGGCAAAATTTTTCATTTGCTTTACCATTGACAGCAGTCCATTTGATCTTGTTTGTGCCAGGTGGGTTGTCATTCCAATCCGGCGGATAAAATCCAGTTTTGAATTTATTATTTCATCCGGGCTATGACCTGATAGCACTCTTATCAGCATACTTATCAATCCCTTTACAATAATGGCTTCGCTTTCCGCTTTATAAAAAATTTCGCCGTCCTTGTAATCAGCCACCAACCATACTGTAGACTGGCAGCCTTTCACCTTATTGATGTCCAGCTTATATTGCTCATCCAATGGTAGCAATCTTTTTCCCAGGTCAATGATATATTCATACTTATCATCCCATGAATCGAATAGTGCGAATTCTTCCACTATTTCATTTTCTATTTCCTCTATCGTCTGTTGATCTTTCATCCGCTCAGGACAGCATTTTTATTACTTTATATAAACCGGCAACCAGCGCATCAATTTCTTCTTTGGTATTGTAAACAGCGAAAGAGGCCCTCGATGTTCCGGCTATACCAAAACAATCCATCAACGGCTGCGTACAATGATGTCCCGTTCTTACGGCTATTCCCTGGTTGTCGAGTAATATGCCGATATCCTGTGAATGGATTTTATCAATCACAAATGAAACGACGCTTACTTTCTCTTTAGCCCCGCCGATGATTGTCAATCCGGGTATTTGTTGCAACGCCGTTGTCGCATACTGCAGCAACTCATTTTCATGTTTTCGAATATTTTCTTTGCCTAAACGATTAACAAAATCAAGAGCCGACTTTAAGGCAACCACATCCGCGATATTCGGCGTACCCGCTTCATACTTATAAGGCAGATCATTGTAAGTAGTTTTTGTAAAAGTCACTTCCTTGATCATTTCTCCACCACCCTGGAACACGGGCATATCTTCAAGCAACTTTTTCTTTCCATATAATACACCAGTTCCTGTCGGTCCGTATACTTTATGCCCCGAGAAAACAAAAAAATCGCAATCCATTTCCACGACATCAATATCCAAATGCACCGTTGACTGGGCGCCATCAATCAAAACAACAGCACCAGCGTTATGCGCCACATCAATGATTTTCCTGACAGGATTAATAGTTCCCATTGAATTGGATGCATGCACGACCGAAACTAATTTCGTTTTGGAGCTTAATAGTTTCTCATATTCATCCATCAGCAATTCGCCTTCATCATTAATGGGGATCACTTTTAAAAGGGCTCCCTTTTCTTCGCATATAATTTGCCAGGGAACAATATTGGAATGATGCTCCATCGTAGAAATGATCACTTCATCTCCCTGCTTCAAATTTTGCCGTCCCCAGGTATAAGCCACCAGGTTAATTCCTTCAGTAGCCCCTCTTGTAAAAATGATCTCTTCCCTTGAAGAAGCTTTGATGAATTCCTTAACCGCGTCACGGGTAGCTTCAAAAGCCGCTGTGGCTTCCTCCGCCAATGTATGAATGCCGCGATGAATGTTCGCATTATAACCGGTATAGTAATTCAGCAACGCATCAATTACTATTTTTGGCTTTTGGGATGTGGCCGCATTATCGAGGTAAACCAATGGTTTGCCTTTTATTTCCCTGTTCAGAATTGGAAACTGTTTACGGATAGCGTATACATCAATTCCTTCTTGTATAGTCGTCGTTTCTATCATACATCAAACTCTAAACGTTTAGAGATCAGGTTGTCAATATAATCACGAATTACAGGTATGTTAATTTTCTCAAGGATATCGTCAGCAAAAGCATGAAGTAATAATGATTGGGCGTTTTTCTCCGTAATACCTCTCGATTGCAGGTAGAATAATCCTTCATCATCCAGATGACCGATTGTACAACCGTGCGAACATTTTACATCATCCGCGAAAATTTCCAATTGAGGTTTTGTATTCACACTTGCCAGGTCTGATAACAAGATATTTTTATTAGACTGGTAAGCATTGGTTTTTTGCGCATCCCGTTGTACAAATATTTTTCCATTAAATACACCGGTGGAGCTTCCATCCATAATACCCTTGTACAATTGATTGCTGAAACAATTCGGTTTTACATTATCTACCACGGTATGGTTATCAATATGACTTTGTCCCTGTTGAAAATACAAACCATATAAATGCGACTCACAGAATTCAGCATCCAATACCATATTCAGGTTATTTCTGACAATACCACCATCCAATGAAATAGTAACGGTATGCGTATAACTTTTACCCACTTGCCGGATATGCGTGGTACTTACACTACTGCTCTGGATGGATTCATTTTGAATTTTATAATATTCCAGTCTCGCGTCTTTCTCTACCACTATTTCCATTACTTCATTCGTAAACCCATCCGATGAACCGATGGTTACAAATGTCTGAACGAATTGCGCCTGGGAATTTTCACCTAAATAAGCAAGACTACGGGGTTGTGAGAAAATATTACCAGCTCTTGTATCAGTAATGTTATAGATGTAAACAGGGTGCTGTGTAATTTGCTTTTCTTTTACATAAATAAAAACACCGTCTTGTACAAATGCGGTATTGAGCGCATTGATGCCATCTTTTAAATAGTTGCCGCTGTGCCCGAGATACTGTGAAACAATCTCTTTGTATTCGTTATTCGCCGCTTCTTTTAACGGCATTACGATCAATTGCCTTGTCGAACGAATCCTTGAAAGCGAAGAAGAAAATAAACCATTTATAAAAATCAGCTCATTCGACTGTTCATGCCCGGGCAAACGAAAAACATTCAAATCTTCCTGCGAAATTGAAATTGTTTGATCAAAAGGAAATTCATAGTTCTTATTAAACAAACTGGCGATGCGGGTATATTTCCATTCCTCATGCCGGGTAGCTGGAATACCCATTTTATTGAATGCGCTGAATGCTTTTTGACTAATGCCCGCCAGGTTACTGCCATTAATTCCTGATTGCAACCGGTCAAACCTTTCCTTAAAATATTCTATCGTGTTCATACTTTTTTAATCTTTGATTGACTCACAATTCAAACTACCCGCCAATGATTTATACTTCTTCTATTGCTTTGATCTCGTTCTTGATAAAATCATATCCTCTCTCTTCTAATTCAAGGGCCAGCTCTTTGGTACCGGATTTAACGATCCGTCCATTGTACAATACGTGTACAAAGTCAGGAATGATATAATCCAGCAAACGCTGGTAGTGAGTTACCACCAATACCGCATTGTCTTTATTACTTAATTTATTTACCCCGTTAGCAACAATACGAATAGCATCAATGTCCAAACCGGAATCTGTTTCATCCAATATCGCCAGTTTGGGTTGCAGCATCGCCATCTGGAAGATTTCGTTACGTTTTTTCTCACCACCGGAAAATCCTTCATTTAAAGAGCGGCTCAACAGTGTCTGATCCATATTCATCAATGCCATTTTTTCCTTCATCAGTTTCAGGAATGATAATGAATCCAGTGACTCCTGGCCACGGTATTTACGTACTTCGTTTACCGCGGTTTTAATAAAATTGGTAGTGCTCAATCCCGGAATTTCTATCGGGTATTGAAAGGCGAGAAATAAGCCTTCGCCAGCTCTGGCTTCTGGTGAAAGATCCAACAGGTCTTTTCCCCAAAATTCAACTGATCCTTCCAGCACTTCAAACTCTTTTCTACCGGCTAAAACAGAAGCTAATGTACTTTTCCCAGACCCGTTTGGCCCCATGATAGCATGAACCTCTCCCGCTTTTATTTCAAGATTGATTCCTTTTAAAATTTTTTTTCCTTCTATGCCTGCATGCAAATTGCGAATCGATAACATATTCTTTTTTTAGTTTAATCTTTTAATTTGTTTGTGAGAATGACTCTCACTGCTGACAACTTAGGTCTCACTATCCTACGCTTCCTTCCAAACTAATCGCCAATAACTTTTGTGCCTCCACTGCAAACTCCATTGGCAACTGGTTCATTACTTCTTTGGCAAAACCATTTACAATCAGGGCCACTGCCGTTTCTGTATTAATGCCTCTTTGGTTGCAATAAAAAATCTGGTCTTCGCCTATCTTGGACGTAGTGGCTTCATGTTCTACAATACCAGTATTATTCTTTACCTCGATGTAGGGAAAAGTATGAGCGCCGCATTTGTCGCCTAACAACAAAGAATCACATTGCGAAAAGTTGCGGGCATTTTTTGCATTTTTGCTTACACTCACCAGGCCCCTGTAGCTATTATTACTTACCCCCGCCGAAATACCTTTTGATACAATACGGCTTTTGGTATTTTTTCCGATATGCATCATCTTAGTTCCGGTATCAGCCTGCTGGTGATGATTGGTAACAGCGATGGAATAGAATTCGCCTACCGCATTATCTCCCTTTAAGATCACACTTGGATATTTCCAGGTAATGGCCGAACCAGTTTCAACCTGGGTCCATGATATTTTAGAATTGATACCCTGGCAAATCCCCCTCTTTGTTACAAAGTTGTAAATACCTCCTTTGCCATCTTTATCCCCGGGATACCAGTTTTGAACAGTAGAATATTTAATTTCCGCATTGTCCATAGCGATCAATTCCACTACGGCGGCATGCAATTGATTTTCATCACGCATCGGCGCCGTACACCCTTCCAGGTAACTTACATAACTTCCTTCCTCCGCCACTATCAGTGTTCTTTCAAACTGACCGGTATTCTCTGCATTAATACGGAAGTAAGTAGATAATTCCATCGGGCAACGAACACCTTTGGGAATATAGCAAAAAGAACCATCGCTGAATACAGCGGCATTCAGGGCGGCGAAATAATTATCAGTAATAGGTACAACGGCTCCTAAGTGTTTTTTAATCAGTTTAGGGTGTTCCTGTATCGCTTCACTCATAGAACAAAAGATGATTCCCAATTCTCCCAACTGCGCTTTAAACGTAGTGCCAATGGAAACGCTGTCTATAACAGCATCTACTGCTACACCGGTCAGACGTTTTTGCTCATCCAATGAAATACCCAATTTTTCAAAAGTGCTTCTCAACTCCGGATCAATTTCATCCAGGCTATTCGGTTTGATTTTTTGCTTGGGAGCGGAATAATAAATGATGTCCTGGTAATTGATAGGCGGGTACTTTATATTGGCCCAATTCGGCTCCTCCATTTTTAACCAATGGCGATATGCCTTCAGTCGCCAGTCCAACATCCACTGTGGTTCCTTCTTTTTAGCGGAAATAAAGCGGACTGTGTCTTCATTTAGCCCCATTGGAGCCTCATCGGCCTCAATGTCCGTATAAAAGCCATACTTATAATCACTTAATACCGTTTTCTCAATCGTGTTCAGCTCTTCACTCATAGCTTGTTTTTTGCAAATAGATTTACTTTAATAAACGGCCCCAAAGATACGAATCTATTTATACTAAAAAGTATAAACAATGCTTCAAATTTTACTGACTAACCCAACTATAGCCGGATTTCATTTATCAAACCTTACAGGCGATTTCCTTTGCTGAATGAAAGCAACGATAGAAAGAAATGAACCAATTGTGGCCGATAAAAAAAAAGCCTGCCCGGACATTAAAACGGGTAATTCGTCCTGCCTTACCGGAATTCCTGTTCAAAAGCGACTAACTTGACTACCACAAACAACTAAGAATTAACAGCCAAAATCGTTATCAATTCAAAAAAAAATGCGAACTAAAAGCTATGAAAATTAAAGAGCGGCGTCATCAAAAAACCAGGGGAGCTTTATAGTGAATGCAGAAATTGGGTCAAACCATCATAACAGTAGAAATGGATTATCTTTTTTTGACTTTTTAGGCATATCTTCATTACGGGTAATCCCTTATTTGACGTGTTTCTGCCATTTGAAATTTCCCTGTAAGCGGTTTGTCGCTGCTTGATAATTTTCATATCTTAATAAGCCATCACCAATATTAGTTGGTGTAAAACAAACCATTTGCAGATTTGGCTTGTTAGAGTTCCTTAATAATTAAGTCCGTCCAAAAAAGTATATCCTAAGCCCTTGGGAATCTTTATTTAGTCATTGAATTCCTTCTTCAAAGGAAATCAAATATTCCATTGTTTTTTTGTTGATTTTATAGATTGATATCATACGTTATTTTAAAAGTATTGTAGGCTAAAATGTATGGGAGCAGCTAATGAAAGCGTGACTTCCATGATACCACTAAACTGCTATATTATGCAAAAGTTAAGATTGCCATTACAGAGAATCGTTTGCCTGTTGTTACTCGTTTGCCTGGTAAAAATTGGTAATAGTCAGGCCCAGACTTTAAAACTCAGCGATTTCGCTATTTGGGGAGGAAGTGCCTCCGCCAGTTCTTACAACAGTGCCCAGGGTGTATTCCTTAAAGAAAAAGCGAAAATAACTGGCAGTATCGGCAGTAATCACCTGGTTGATGCAAAAGAGAATTTTACCCTGACAGGAAATATCTTCAGCGGAAATGGAGTTTCGCTAAAAACATCAACAATAATTACGGGAAATATTACCGCGAATAAAACCGCAGCAAATTTTACGGGTAATGTTATTTCAGGAAACATTAAAAGCGATTTCAAGGGAAACCTTACTGCCAAGGGAAAGATAGTGATTCTAACAGCGACGGGCACTTCAGCCAGTTTCGTAAGAGGACAAGTTGCCGTGCCCGCACCTACTTCAACTAATTATTCAGGACCTGCGCCGACAGGTGGTTTTACAAATACTTTCACGTTGCCTATATTGCCGACCATGCCGGCTAATACGGCTTTTGATAACCAGGTTGGCACAGCTACTATTACAGGTACGCAAACAATCACGCCGGGAAAATATAAAAAACTTGCCCTGACAGGAAGCAAAACACTCACCTTTGATGGTCCTGGAAACTATATTTTTTACAATATTGATAATAGCTCCACAACTAACAAATTCGTGTTTGATTTCAAGAACACCACAACTGGCACTATCAACATTTTTGTCATAAAGGATGCCCGGTTTGGTAAGCTTTCTGTCAGTACAAAGAATGGAAATTTTCCGTCCCGGATATATACGGAAGTGCATGGCGATGGCTCGGGCTGCGATGGATATTCAGTGGAGCTGCAAAGTCCTGATGTGATGCCTTCAGGAGGTTATGTTTGGCTGGGAAATATCTGGGCGCCCAACTCAGGTATTAATGTTAAAGCGCTGAATGTATCGACCACTCCGCATATTATTGGCGCTTTATGGAGTGCTAAGCAAGTTGACATAAAAGCAAATCTTGTTCTCACATACCAGGCGCCGGCTATCGGAACGGGTCCGAGTTTTATTGCTCCCTATTATCCTCCCCCGACATCAGGAAAAGTGACCGCAGTTAATAACCCTATTGGAGCAGAGCTGTTTTCACTTTCACAAAATACAACGTCTATTAGTTCCATTCCACAAAACGAAATTTTTACAATTAAAACTAACAAAGTTTTAATAGAGGTGGTCAGCAAAGCCGCGAATGACGCGACTTTGAAATCGCAGTTGATCACGTTGGGAATGACGAATGCTGCCGGTGTAGCCGGCACGATTGATAATGGCCCGCATATTTACACGATCAGCGGCTATTTCCCGATAGCAAGTTTGACACAACTCAACAACAACACAAGAATAGAATATGTAAGGCCATTGTATCCACCGATTTCCAACGCCGGGCAGGTAACTACGCAAGGCGATACTACCATGCGCTCCCATTACGTAAAAACCAGATTTGGATTGGATGGAACCGGAGTGAAAATAGGAGTGATTTCAGACAGCTATAATTCTAAACTGTCAGCTCAAAGTGATGTGGACCAGGGTGACCTGCCGGGAATAAAATCTAACGGACAACCTAACGATAATCCAACACCTGTGCAAATTGTTGGAACAGATCTGTCTCAGGATGTTAATGATGAAGGCCGGGCCATGCTGCAAATTGCACATGATGTGGCACCAAAATCAAAACTGGCGTTTCGCACCGGATTTTTAACGGCGGGTGATTTTGCAAAAGGTATCCAGGACCTGGCCTCACCCGCTCTGCCGGGCGGGCGATGCGATGTAATTGTAGATGATATCACTTATATCACAGAACCATTTTTACGTGATGGGATAGTAGCCCAAACTGTTAACCAGGTGGTATCGCAGGGAGTAACTTATTTTTCTTCCGCAGGTAATTTCGGTAAACAATCATACGAGGGGGTGTTTAACGGTGTTACTAATACTTCTGTCATACCTACTGGTCAAATTCACAGGTTTGGAGCCACTTCTACAGATATATACCAGAACGTAAATCTTAAACCTGGTAGTTATACTATCGTCTTACAATGGAACGACGAGTTCTCTTCATTAGGAAGTGTTAGTGGAGTCCAAACCGATATGGATCTGTATTTAGTAGGTGTAAATGGTTTTACCTTGTTTGGTTTTAACCGCAGCAACCTGCTTGGTGATCCATTTGAAGTTTGTCCTTTTACTGTAACAGAGGAAACAAATGCCAAGGTGATGATCGTTAGGGCTTCGGGAACAGCCAATGTAAGATTTAAATATATCATCTTCCGTGGCGATGCTACCATTTTAGATTATCAAACAGGCAACTCTTCTATTGTTGGTCATCCGAATGCGGATTCCGCAATCGCTGTTGGCGCTATGCTGTATGCAAATATTCCGCAGTATACGCCGGTTTGGCCGGGTGTGGCTTCTTTCTCGTCCAGGGGTGGAACATTGACATTGCAAAACGGCACTACTAATACTTATGCTGCCAGGAACAAACCCGAGCTTATAGCGCCCAATGGAGTTAATACAACAGTAAACCTTGGCGGCTCTACAACATTCAGCGACGGAGATCCATATCCCAATTTCTTTGGTACATCCGCTGCTGCGCCGCATGCGGCCGCCGTCGGAGCTTTACTTATACAAGCACGCAAGAAGTATAATTTACAAACTACGGTAACCCCTTATCAAATAAGACAGCATTTGCAATCATCAGCTGGAAAATTTTCATATCTGCCGGGTAATTTTTCTTTTGAAGGCGGGTATGGCTATGTACAGGCAGATTCCGCCGTACAACAAATAGCGAATGCAAAACCTATAATATCTTCATTGGAAGCCGTTGTTCCTGGTTCTCAAAATGGAACCTTGCCTTTCCAGGTGAAAATAAAAGGTAAATACCTTACCCCTACTACCAAGATTTATGTTGGCGGTGTTGCGGTTGCAACAACCACCGTTTCTGCAGATAAAACTGAAGCAACGGCGACCGTGCCTACTATTCCTTCTGGTCAAAACCCGGCATTCCAATTATCCAATGCCGCAAAAAGTGTCAGTGGACTGGATGGAGGATTGTCTGAAGAGCTCTTTTTCTTTAGTTCAAGAACTGAAATTACTGTCAGGGCAATAAATAAAACCCGCAAATATGGCCTGGACAATCCTGTTTTCACCAATGACGTCCTGGTTAGCGGCGTACCAATTGGCCAAACCACTATAACGCTGGCCGCGCTTAAACTGGATGGAAATAATCTGAAAGATTCTACCATCGCCACGCCCAACAGCAGAGCGGGTTTGTACGGAATTGTACCCTACCGTCCTCAACCACTCGATCTGAATGATCCCCTGCTTACACAATATAGTTTCACATTCGTATCAGGCACATTAACTGTTGAAAAAATGCCGTTGAAAATTACGCCTAACAACAAGCAAGTAAAATATGGAGAGGATCCCGGTGAAATTACCTATGCGTATGAATTAAATAATTTAGCAGTACCACCATCCGCGGCATTGTTAGACGCAGTAAAGGATTTGCATAAACAATACCTGGCTGACAATGCACTGGTAGCTATCAGTGGGCTAGGTAGTGAAACGCCTCTTGTCTCCAACTCTGATTTAACGAATATGAGCGTTATGGCCAGCATACAGGCTTTCAGAAATGCAAGGAAGTTTGCATTGCAAAACGGGCAACTATCGCCATTAGTTGATCCTATTGACATAACCCAATTAGGCGCTCAACGTTTTATTGTTGATTTATCCGCACAGTCACTATCCAATTATATAGCGAATCCTACTGGTTCAGCAACGATGATTCAACCTCTTTCAGTTCCTCATGCCCGTGGTTTACTTAATTTAAAGACTTTGACAAGTGGAACCGCCAAAGCCTCGGTTCCCAATGAACTGCCGCAGCCTATTGTGAATGGCCAATTACTTGCCATGGTAAATGGGCAGCTGAAAGCTGTGGTCAATGGCCAATTGCAGGCTTTGGTCAATGGGCAGCTGATGCCCCTTGTTAATGGCCAGCTAGTGGCGATGGTTAATGGACAGTTGAAGGCGGTAGTGAATGGTCAACTATTGGCCCTGGTGAACGGCCAGGTAATGTTCGACGACAATGGTGACGTGCAAATTGTACAGGATCTTTTCATATCCAATGGACAGTTAAAAGCCGTAGTAAACGGTCAATTGAAGGCCGTGGTAAATGGCCAGCTTAAAGCTGTTGTAAACGGATTATATATCAATATAGATGTACTTGCGAATGGACAGTTAAAAGCCGTTGTCAATGGCGTAAACACGGATGTTAGCTATGCGAACGGTCAATTAAAAGCCGTTGTCAACGGCCAGCTTAAAGCAGTAGTGAATGGGGCTGAAGTTGGAATTGATGGTGCACGGTTGATAAATGGGCAATTGAAAGCATTGGTCAATGGAAACTATATTCCAATAGCAAATGGTCAATTGCAGGCATTGGTCAATAGTACTAATGGCCCGGATAACAGTCAATTGTTATCCATGGTAAACGGGCAATTAATGGCTGTCGTCAATAACGAAGTAACTTTTGTTATTTTCCAAAACGGTCAATTGAAAGCGTTGGTAAATGGACAGTTGGTGGATCAATCAGCACTTTTGACCAATGGACAACTGAAAGCCGTGGTAAATGGTCAATTGCAAACGGCAAACAGCGCCACTATTACAAACGGTCAGTTGAAGGCTGTTGTAAATGGCGAAGACTGGACCTATTCAAACGGTCAGTTGAAAGCAGTGGTAAATGGACAGTTAAAGGCGTTGGTAAATAATTTTGATGTTACCGGAGCTAATAACAATTCAAAAACAGTGGTATTGGTTGATGAAGATGATATTAACCTGCAGGCCGGTGATATCGGTGGCATGTTCTCCGTGAATATGATCACCGGATTGGGAGTCGGCACTCAAAAACTGATACCCGGTGCTTTCATAAACGAGAATTTTGAAGTCACGTACGGATTGGGCGATATAGAAATCCTGGCCCTTCACATCACGGGCGACAATAAAACAAAGTATGACGGTGAGCCAAACCCACCATTATCGTTGAGCTATAGTGGATTTATTAATGGAGATAACGAGAACAATATCTGTTCCGGTAATTTCGTACAATCATATATTACACCGGCATCTCCTGTTTCTATCAGTCAGCTTGCCAGGGTTACTACTTACACTGATGTAAAACTTAATAATGGCACTAATGTAATAACTGTTTCTCCCGGAGATTCAATAATGCTAACTGGCGACAGAGTTAGTTTCAGCCAGGCAGTCGTAGATGCGGATTGTCCAGGCTGCGTTACGCAACACTATTTTGGCATGAAGGATATCTTCTCGGAAGGATTCGATGCGAATGGAAGCTCTGGCGCTATAGTTCATCCATTCAGGGCTCCAAAAACTCCGGGGGTTTACTACATCACACAGGTAGCAAGCTGGCAATACAATATTTTTGATGACTATGCGGGCAATCCCGATAATGATCCTGCTAATGCCATAGCCGTGGTGATTGTATCAGGAACTAACAAACCATATGCTACTACAACTGCCGGCATTCAGTCCACACTTGGAAGTTACCCCATAACATTAACCGGATGTACAGATTTCGCAAATTATCAGTTGGTTTACACCCCCGGTATTTTATCTGTTGTGACGGATCCCTGCCTTAAATTCCATTGGGATGGAAACAGGAACTACTTAGACCGGGTAGGAAATGTAATAGGAACTCCGACGGGAGGTGTTTCCAATCTTGCAACCGGAAGAGTTGGAGGAGTTGGCACATTTAACGGGATATATAATCAAAATAACAGCTTAAGCTTCGACGGTACTGGATATATTGAGGCAGGAACCGCAGGATCAGTAGCAGGCGACGGCGATTTTTCAGTGAGTGCATGGGTGCAAACAACATCAAATGATCCGATGGTAATCATAAATCAGCGTGATGCAAATGACGACGGAGAGTATATTTTGAAAATAGGAGGCATTCATTCTTATCCGTTTAGTCCGGATGGCGCCTACCCCGGCAAGGCTTATTTCCTGATTTATGGCAGTGGTAGCGATGTTGTGGATCTCATTTCCACCACTTCGGTCAACGATGGAAACTGGCACTTCATCAAAGCGGTTAGAGAAGGTACTTCTGTGAAGTTGTTTATAGATGGTGCGCTTGAGGCTTCGGGTACGACAAGCGTCGTTGTCAATCTAAATGGTTCTATTGCGACCACAATTGGTAAAGATCTCAGAGATAATAACGCTTATTTCAAGGGGCTTATTGACGACATCAAAGTTTCTATCTGTGGAAGTGGAGCAAGACCCGGATCAGCCAGTAAATCCCAGCTTGTTGTAAAAGCTACCGATACAAAAGGTATAAAAAGAGAAACCAAGCTTTATCCCAACCCGGCTTCAACGATGATAAGGGTACAGCTTGAAACGGACGTAAAATCGGTAAATGATTTCCAGGTGACAGATGTGGTAGGTAAAGCAACCAGAATCGGTGTGAAAAAAATAAATGATGGCCTGTATGAGATTGACATCTCGCATTTAGGCAAAGGCGTTTATTTTATCAAGACAAATACTACAGCCGGCATCAAGACCTACCGGTTTATAAAAATGTAACTTACAATAAAGAAAGAGGTTTAGGCCTCTTTCTTTACTTTTGCAAAACAAATAGAGACAATTTCTTTATTTGAGACCTTAGCATGACCCGGGTGAGAATGAAATTATTGATCTTGTTTCTTGTAGCTGGCTTTGCCGCCAATGGACAGGCATCACCGACCCGGGATACAGCGGCTGTAAACAAACTAAATGAAGATAGTAAAAGCCTGGCCGGAAGCGATTCGACAAAAGCTATCAGCTTGGCTATGCAGGCCAAAGAGATCGCAGCCGAAATAGAATACCCGAAAGGTGAAGCTTATGCACTAAAGAACCTTGGATTGGTGTATTTCTACAAGGCCAAATACCCGGAAACACTTGACTATTGGAATCCCTCTTTACAAATATTTGAAAAAATAAAAGATGATGTTGGTATATCCAACATGTTAAGTAATATCGGCGCTGTTTATTTAACCCAGGGCGCTGACACCAAAGCGCTGGAATACATGTTAAGGTCGTTGCAACTTGCGGAAAAAATAGGCGATACTTTACGAATGTATACCGCCTTATCAAATATTGGTGGTATTTATTATAATAAAAAGGATCCTGTTGCACTCAATTACCTGTTAAAAGCCATACCATTGGTTGAAAGGATGGACCGCAAAGAAGACTATGTGGTCATCACAGGTAATATTGGCGAAATATATTCTGATAAAAAAGACCATCAGAAAGCCCTGGAATATTTTGAAAAATCAATAAAGGTTGCAGGAAATAATATTTCATCAGCATTCGCCATCAATGGAATTGGAAAAGTATACCTCAATGAAGGAAAACTAACCGAAGCGCTTCAATTCCATAACAAAGCTTTGGAAATTGCCACCAAATTTGACGATAAGATACAGGTGGCCCGGAGTATGAGGGGGATTGCAGATGTTTACGTTAAGCAAAACAAGACGGCCCTTGCTATTGAATATTATAATAAAGCGAAAATAATAGTTGAAGAACTGGATGATCTGAAAATTGAATTGAAAGATCTTTATCACGATATGGCTTTTGCCTATTCAAAAAGCAAAAATTATTCAAATGCCTTTTTGTATCAATCGCTTTATTCAGATATTAAAGACACCCTTTATAATATTGAAGCCAAAAAGAAACTAAACCAGTTTCAATTCGACTACGAGCTTTCCAAGAAAGAAGGTGAACTGTCCAGGAAACAGGTAGAACTAAATTTAAAAGAGGCCAAAATAAAATCCGAAAAACAAGCCAGAATAGGCGTGACGATCGGCTTAGGATTGCTATTGATCATCGCGTTTATCATTTACAGAAACTCTTTACAAAAATCAAGGATCAATAAAATTTTGGATAAACAAAAAGCCCAGATTGAGCTTTTGCTGTTGAATATACTCCCTAAAGAAGTGGCCACCGAATTGCAAACCAGTGGCAATTCAAAACCGAGGCATTTTGAAGAAGTTTCTATTTTATTCACCGACTTTAAAGGATTCACTTCTATTGCCGACAAATTATCTCCCGGGGAATTGGTGGAGGATCTGAATGAATGTTTCATCGCATTTGACAGTATCATTGAAAAGTATAATCTCGAAAAAATAAAAACCATTGGGGATTCTTACATGTGTGCGGGAAATATTCCTTCTCCCGATCCTGATCATGCCTGCAAAATAATTAGGGCGGCCATGGAAATCCAGGAATTTATGGAGCAGTATAATATTCTCCGGGCGGAAAAAGGACAGGAGGCCTGGGAGATAAGAATTGGAGCGAATATAGGTCCGGTGGTAGCAGGAGTCGTAGGTAAAAAGAAATATGCTTACGATGTCTGGGGAAGCTCTGTGAACGTAGCAAGCCGCATGGAAAGCAATGGCACACCAGGCCGTGTAAATATTTCAGCCTACATGTATGAGACTATAAAAGATCGTTTCGAATGCAGCTACAGGGGAAAGATCTATGCAAAGAATGTCGGAGACCTGGATATGTATTTTGTTGAATACGAAAAAGACCAGATGGCAATGCCAAAAATAGTTGGCAGCAACAAAGAAGAGCCATTACTGCAACAATAAAAATTCAGCTGAAACTTATCAATTATTGCACCGTTCAGCAATCATTTTATCCCGATAGATTTTTCGTTTTGTGCTCTCAGGCGCTGACAAAGAATTTTTATAAACCCACGCGCCACTTCCGGGCGGTTATCTATCAGCTCATAAAAGGGTTCCTGCTCTATCCGGAATAAAACACAGTCGGCATGGGTAGTCGCACTTGCTGACCGCACCTCTGCATCGAGCAAGGACAGTTCGCCAAATACTTCTTTTTCTTTTAATATCGCCAGGGTTGTACCTCCTTTATGAATATTCACTTCTCCCTGGTGAATGATGTACATGCAATCCCCTATCTCTCCCTCTTTGAAAATAAGTATCCCCTGCTCATATTCTTCCTCCTCCATAAGCGGAGCGAGGTCCGCGAGGATATGCTCAGGGGTGTCTTTGAATATACTCAGCGATTTAAGGATGAGCACCTTTTCGACCAATAACAATCCATCCGAATTTGTCTGTGACATATAATAAAGTTAAGAATTTGCTGAAGCAAATAAAGCGGTTTCTTTTAAAAGTTCGTCGTCAGAGTAAATGTATTTTTTATACAAACCGGTATCCAGCGGGTGGAGGTATTTTTTGGATATATAGAGCGAAAAAGCCTTAGTCCAGTTATAGTATAGAATAGGCCTCTCGGAAAGAATTCTTCCCAGTATATGCTCCACCTCGCTGTATTGCTTTTCGGTAAAAAGTGCCCGCAAAGCAATACAGCGTTGCTCAATACTTGTCGTTTCAAACATGGTGTTAAATTGCCGGCCTATATCTTTTTTCACCGTCAGTTCTATTATTTCCATGGCGTTCGCAATACTCTCTTTGTGGCTTGTATTAAGGCCATATTTTACCTGGTTCATTTTTTCCCGGTCATATATACACCCAAAAAGGCATAACAAAATTTCGCGTATCTCCTGTATTTCCTGGTGTAAAGAGCTGTTCAATACCTCATACTTCGTTTCCCGTTTCGACAATTCCTGCTGCATGTGCATCAATTCAACACCATATACAATGTATTTACGGGCTATCGTTTCAAACAACTTCAAATTGTTTTCATCAACTATATACTTACAGCGGTGAAGAGCTTTGATGATAACCGCCGTATGCTGAGGTTGTTTTGTCAGCAATTCCAATAAGACCTGTTTCGCGTTTTCTCCACCTATTTTGCCAAACAGGATAATTAATTTCTGAGTCAGCGCCTCTGGCATTTTATCAGCAATAATTTGTTCTCTTAATTGTGGCAGGGCTGTTTCCCCGGCGTTGTAAATCGCAGCGATAGCTTGTTTTTCCTGTGTAGATACATGCCTGAATAAAGCTGCAAGAGTTTCACCCTGAAAGGCTCTTCCTATGGCTTTCATCGCCAGTTCCCGGATATGCATATTACTATCATCAATTAACCTTGCATGCTCCGGGCTATCATACTCATCTTTTACTTCAGCCAATATCGAAATGGCAGCCAATTTATCTTTCTCATTGTTTGACCGTATCAAGGCGCCAAGTTTGTCCTCTGCTATTTTTTTTATGCTGTATTCCTGGTTACCCAGCATACCGGCTATTGCAGCATTACTGATAGTCGGCTCCGGATTATCAATATAAGGCGCAAGTCCCCAATCATTATCCGCGATTTTACAAAGGGTTTTCACGGCCTGCTCCCTGACTTCTCTGCTTGTGTCACTTTGTAACAGTCCTTCCAGGTTTTCTTTTATGTTTACTATTTTGCGGTTGCTGATCAGCCTGAGAGCTTCCAACCTTACCTGTTCCGAAGGATGCTGCAACAACCTGGCAATAAGATCTTCCGCTATCGGATCAATCCTGCTATTCAGCATTCTTAAGATACTGATCACTTCCAGGTCGGTACCCGTCATCATTTTATTCGTAAGCTGCTGTATGATCGTTTCATCATTCAGATCAAACTCCTCCCGGCTGAAATACCGGTTACCAATCGTTTTTATAAGGATATCGAGGTATTGGCGATTCACCAGCACTACACCCACTATCCAAAGTCCACCCAGCGCCAATAATACGTAACAGAGAAACATCAGGTCAACCTTGTCGTGCAGGTAAAATAATAAAAGCAGGAAAATACCAGACAAAAGCGATGCAAAAGGATCCATAATACCTTTTACAATATTGTGGGCACGCAATCTCTCATGTGTTGATAAGGGCTGCATCAGCGTAAGTAATACGGGAGAATTAAAAGAGGTTCGCAAAACATCTACCAACATAGAAACGACTCCAAAAAGATAAAATATGATTTTCTCATCAGAAGTTAACCAGCTTGCGGCGATGATAACAACAGTTAATATAACCATGCCAAGCGGGGTAATGAACAATGCCTGCCTGATACCGAATGAAGCGGTGAGCCGGCTTGTAAAAACCATTTTTGTTATAAACGCTATTACCCGAAGGCTTGCATAGAAGAAAGCAATAAAGCCGGCTAAAGCCACGTCATCGTGATAAGCTTTTCTTACCTCTCCATAAAAACCATAGTTAACAAGAATGACACAGGTAGAGGTGATCAGCGATATAAAAGCGATACGCCTGATATATTTATTCGCTATGAGATTTTCCATCAGCTTTTGAATAGGCCGGTGCTGATGTTTTGCCTTGCCCTTTTTTTCAACATGCCCGTGCACGTGCATATGAAAATGAGCTGATTTTATAATACTTTGGAAAAACGGGAGTGAAGCCAGCATACAACCTGCTCCTATCAACAAAAGATTTTGCGTACCGGTATAGGGCACGAAAACGAGTGCCAGGGTATAACCAATGAATTTAGCCGGTATATCCCCGGCACTGATAACAGCGAATAACCGTTTACTCTGCCGGAGATCAAAAAGCAAAGCGGCTGTGCCCCAAAATTGCAGGTTGTTTAAAAGATATAAAACATTAAACCATGCCATTACGAGGTAATAAAACCAGTTCTCTTTTACCCAGAAGTGGATTATCCAAAGTAAAAGAATACTCGCCGCCATGAAGATGATGATAATCCAATTAAAATTTTCAAAACTTAAGGCATGCTCCAATTTTGTATAAAGTAAACCTGCCGCCCATAGCAGTACGGCTGAGTATATCATTACCCATGGCAATTCAGTAATAGGGAATTTTTCAAGGAACTGCGCAAAGGCGGAAGTAAAGAAAAAAGCAATACCGGCGCCCTGGAAAAATTGAAATAAATAAAGCCTCTTAACTATATGCCATTCGTTAGGGTATACATTCAGTACTCTCAACCAGAAGTTTCCAGGGCTCATGACCGTTTAATCTGTTTAGTTATGACTTACCAGTTTTCGTTTTAAAAGTTCAAGATGTTGCATTTTTTGGGGGCAACGGTCCTGGATCGAAGAATCCGTAAAATATTGGTGGCTATCAAAGAAACTAACCTGGAGGCGATCCCATTCCTGGTCATTTTTTATAACCCCGTAAGCCAAAAATTCTTTTTTAAGTGCATTGCTTATGGTCTCAAAATCGTCTCTTCCCAAGTAATCAAGATCCGCATCACAAATGATCCTCTCCGGCAAGGTCTTAGGCCTCTGGGGTATTTTCGTCGCCATGATCATTCCCTTGATTATATCAATTTCCGCCTCATTAAATGCGCTAATATCGATGGTTGCAAGCATGATAACACAAGATTCTTTTTCATGTCCCTTATATGTGCGGAGAAATCCCGTATCATGAAAAAGGGCGGCAATTCGCATCAACAGTAGTAGCCTTTTGTCAGTGATATTCTCCGCGGCAGCAATTCGCTCAACCTGGTGCAATACATCTTCCGTATGCGCCTGGCTATGGTAAGTCAGTCGCGGATCTAAGCCAGAACGCAATAACTTTAATATTCTTGATTTCAGTTGCAGAAACCCTGACTCCGTCATAAAATTAATACTATATTAAATATAGGACTTCTCTTTCAGAATCTGATTTTGTATTCTTTACCATTCCTGGCCACGGGAATTTCACTATTTCGCTGAAAACGCAGTCACTTACTTTATTAAAACACCATTACTAATGTACCTGCAATAATTAATGCTGCCCCGATGGCTGTCTTAAGGGTCAATGCCTCATTAAGAAATACAACGGACAATATAATAGTGAGGGCGACACTCAATTTATCAACCGGCGCCACCTGCGATACCTTCCCTATTTGCAGCGCTTTAAAATAAAATATCCAGGATAGACCCGTAGCAATTCCTGAAATGACCAGGAATAGTAAATTGTGCCGTGAAATATTGCCGATATTTTTCGCTTCACCCCTTAGTAACACAATACCCCAGGCCACTATTAAAATAATAATGGTTCGTATAGCCGTAGCAAGGTTTGAATTCACATTGGTTACCCCTATTTTGGCAAATACGGCTGTAAGTGCTGCAAAAAATGCAGAAAGTAATGCATATAACCACCACATACTTTTACTGTTTATTTCTCTTAAATTACGATTTTTAAATACGCTACAATTATAACAAGAGCATTAAAGTACTTCCTTCTATTAAAAGATGTTTTCATTCCTATCCAAAATTATTTTCTATCTTTCTCCATCATTAAAAATGAATAGCCATGGCGCAACAATCATCACACCGGCCCTCTTCTTTTCTTGTGTTTCCCTGGGGACTGCTTTCCATTGTACTGATTCTTGTACTGAATCTTGCATTAAGCTCAAGCTGGTTTGGCAGCAACTGGAGCTGGATCACACTTGTATTAATTATACCAGCGGCCATTTTTGAAAACTTCAAAGTGGGTTACTCTACCATGCGGATCATGTTCATGAAAGTGGTGTATTCGCTGATCTCTTTTTTACTGGTAGGTATGGCTTTTGGAGCTGCCCTGGCCGGATGGCATTTGGAGAAATTTCAGCATATAACCAATATCGAAAAAATAAGACTTCCCTGGTTTGTATTGCTGGCCCTGGCCGTCATGCTATTGATACAGGTAGCGCAACTATTTAGTATGTTGAAAGCGGTGAAGAGAGAATTTATGCAAATGGACCCGGACCAATAATATCAATCAGAGTTGCTTTAGGGCTGCCCTCAAAAAGGGCCAGGTTGGTAAAGTAGAAATGATTTTCAATTCATCTTTTAAGGAGCTCTCATTATCTAAAAATTTCAGCACCTGCTGCGGTTTATTTTTTTGAAAAAGTTGAGTGAATATCTCGTCACCAGGGAGTTTTTTATAATATAGAATATGCAGCAATGTATTGTCATAAAAACGAAAACGCTTTGCTGTTCCGGGAAGCGAACCCAGGGGTTTGTCTCTGATCAAATAGTCTGCTATCTGCGCTGATTGCTTCTGTATAAATTGAAATGTATAGCCACTGGAAGCTTTAGTCTGCCCACCTGCTACACCAATTTGCCAGCCATGCCCGTCAAAACTGAATTCTTCATTCGTCATGGGAATTATGCCAAACTCTTCTTCTTTTATTTCATAGTCATCAATGCCAAGATATGTACTGATATAATCTTCTAACTCCTTATCATATTGTTCCGGCAGCAATAGCTCTTTGGTAAATAATGTATATTCTACTAAAGCTGATGTGCTGCTGAATGGAAGTACGTAGGCAAAGCTGGTACCATGCTGCTGATGCACCCGGAAATCCATCATCGTAGCTTCATCTGGATTAAAGGATGATTTATTGGTTTCTATAACCCATCCTTTAAAATGCTGAAGAAGCCTGATCGTTTTTTTAGTTGTGTCCCGTGGTTCGTAAATAGAATTAAATACCTGGGCATTCCCCAGTTTGAATTCCTGGTTGTTAATATTGAAAATAACTTCTTTGTTTTCATATCGCCAGCTTTTAATGTCCCCATAGACGACTTCAACATTCGTATGTTTGGCTATTTCATTAAAACAGTATTGGTAAAAATCTATCCCTCTTATCATCTTATACTGGTAAGGAGTAATATCCATTAAAGAAGAATATTTATTACTTAAAAAGGAGATAGAATTCCATTTTCTGTACACTATCTTTTCAAAAAAACCTTTTTCTTTTTCCCAAAAACACCAGGTACGATCATTTTTGTTCTTTGGTTCTTTATCCAGCAGCAGGATTTTTTTATCATTAAATTTCCCGCTACGGATCATCCGCATTAATAAACTGAGACCGGCACAACCCGCCCCGCAAATAATGTAATCGTATGAATTTGATTTGAACAAGAAAATAAGGTAAAGACAAGAAGTGAAAGGAAATTAATTACTCAAGCTCCGGGGCGTACTCAACCTTTTTATTGCCGGCCATCAGTTTGGTATCACGCCGTATTTTATCCCAGTATTTTTTTGACACCAGCAACATACCAAAACTTTCCCCATCATGCCTGCCGAGGTGTTTATGATGCATCTTGTGTGCCCAGCGGATCGCCCTTACATATTTATTATTGCTGCGGGTAAACCATTTGAAACGCTGATGAATGATTACATCATGAACAATAAAATAAGCGGCTCCATAAGCCATGATACCAAAACCAACCGATTGCATCCACCAAACTTTATCATAAGTTCCAAATGCAATCAGCAACATGCTGGGAACTGCGAAAATGACAAAAAAAGCATCATTTTTTTCAAAAAACCCGGGTTCTGTCTGGTGGTGATCCTTATGCAAATACCAAAGGAAACCGTGCATCACATAGCGATGGGTCAACCATGTAATACCTTCCATGATGATGAAAGTGGCTAAGAAAACTCCTATGTATAAAATGACTGTCATTATGCAACACCTGTTTTATAATGTTCTTCCCACCATTTTTCAATTTTAGGAAATGCGAGATGAAACCATGCTGTATATTTTTCCGGGTGACTCTTTAATGAATGATTGATCTTCTCCATTGATGCGTAACAAGCATCCATCACTTCCTCTTTATCATAATTAACCTCTCCTTCATATTCACCAACAAATACATGATCAAATTCATACTCCATCAGCCCATTGTCAAATTTTGCTTTATAGACAAAATCAAAAATTTTTGCCACCGGAATTTTAAAACCCATTTCCTCTTTCAATCTCTTTCTTGCCGCATCGGCAGTTTCTTCGCCCGGCTGCGGATGACTGCAACAGGCATTGGTCCATAATCCACCGCTATGATATTTCTGAGTTGCCCGGCGCTGTATCAGCATTTCACCCTGGCTGTTGAATACAAAAATACTAAAAGCCCTGTGAAGCAATCCCTTTTTATGAGTTTCCAGCTTCTCCATGCTTCCCGTTATCTCATCTTTTTCATTTACCAGTATCACATTTTTTTCCATATCAAAGAAGCCTCAATTGATTTTTGACGCCCGCTCTTAAAATGATCAGGGCTTTGTAGTAGTTAGGGATATGAATACGTTGTGCCAGCACATGGGCTGGTTGCAACCGTTTAATTTTCTTAAATAAGGAAAAATAATATTTATAAGCTACATACACACCAAATCTTGCTTTTAATGGTAGTCGTATTACACCATGATAAGCCGCCTTAAAATCATTTTGAATATCTTCCTCTATCTGTCTTTTATCAGCTTCACTGAAATTATCAAAATCGCAACCAGGAAAATACAATCTTGATAGTCCTTCCTGGTCGGCTTTCATATCCCTTAGAAAATTTACTTTTTGAAAAGCGGCACCCAATGATTTGGCCGAAGCTTTCAACTGCTGGCAAACGTCTTCTTTTCCTTCACAAAAAACCTTCAAACACATCAGGCCTACCACTTCCGCGGAACCGTAAATATATTCTCCATACTCAGTCTTATTGTATACTTTTTTTGAAAGATCCATTTCCATGCTGTGAAAAAAAGCATCAATTAGCTTCAGGTCGACCTGGTATTGATTGACCGTCATCTGGAAACTATGAAGGATCGGATTGAGGCTAATGCCGCGTTGAATGGCATCCCAGGTATCCTTTTTAAATTCCTCCAGTAATAAAGCCTTATCATAATCATGAAATGTATCAACAATTTCATCAGCCAAACGAACAAATCCATAAATATTAAAGATTGGAGCCCGGAGATCTTTATGTAATAACCCTATTGCAGAAGAAAATGAAGTGCTGTATTCTTTTGTCACAGCCCGGCTGCAATTTTTGCTGGCATTATCGAATAACTGAAGCATTGACTTAAAAAATTATTAGTATAAATGATTTATTTCAGTTGCTACTACTTCTCCGCTGATGAGGCTGGGCGGTACGCCTGGTCCCGGTACGGTTAATTGCCCGGTATAAAAAAGATTTTTTACTTTCTTACTCCTGCAGGATGGGCGCAGCACCGATGTTTGACCCAACGTATTTGCCAGGCCGTACGCATTACCCCGGAACGAATTATAATCCTGTGCGAAATCACTGATTGAATACATTCTTTTATACGTAATTGAATCGAGAATAGATTCTCCAGTATTCTGTTCCATTCGTTTTATGATCATTTGAAAATATTTTTCCCTCAATTCTTCACTATCACCTTCCAGACCGGAGGCGACAGGAATAAGGAAAACAATATTTTCACCGCCCGGGGGTGCTACCAAAGGATCGGTAACTGAGGCAATGCTTGTATAGAATAACGGATCTGTTGGCCATTGTGGCTTTTTATAGATCTCTTTTCCGTGCTCTTCAAACGGAACATCAAAAAACAAAGAATGATGTTGAATATTCTTTAACCGCTTATTTAGTCCAACATAATACATCAGGCAGGAGGGAGCCATCACTCTTTTATTCCAATAATTAGTTGAGTAGCTCTGGTACTTTGCTGACAATAGTTTTGTTTCAGTAAAATGGTAATCCGCACCACTAATGATTGTGGCTGTTTCATATTCATTTTTATCCGTCAACACCTTCCTGGCGACCCCATTTTCGATTACTATTTCTTTTGCCTCCTCATTGAAATGAAAATTTACACCCAGCTCTATTGCCAATTGATACATTCCCTGCACTACTGCATACATACCTCCTTCAGGATACCAAGTGCCTCCTTTTATATCGGCATAATTCATCAGGCTGTATAAGGCGGGAGTGTCTTCTGGCAAGGCACCCAGGAATAAAACCGGGAACTCCATAATCTGCCTTAATCTTGGGTGATCAAAATACTTTTGAATATGTTTTTTAATAGATGTAAAAACATCCAGTTTAAAAACGCCTTTCATTATTTCCCAGTCCATGAATTCTGTCACAGAAAGGCCCGGCTTATATACCATTTTTTGAACGCCCAGGTCATATTTATAGGCAGCGCCTTTTAAATACTTCTCCAATTTTGCAGCACTTCCGGGCTCTATAGATTCAAAAACACTTTTTAATGAATTGTAATCCGCAGGCAAATCAGTAAAGCCATCGTCCCAATAAATGCGATAAGAAGGATCAAGGCGGCGAAGTGAATAATAGTCGGTTGTTTTTTTACCAAACTGCTCAAAATATCTTTCAAAGACATCGGGCATCCAGTAAAAACTTGGTCCCATATCAAAGGTGAAACCATTTTCTTTCAATTGACAGGCTCGACCACCCGGCGTTGAATTTTTTTCGAGCACGGTAACCTGCCAGCCTTGTTTGGCCATAAATGAAGCGGCCGACAAACCGGCAAAGCCACTACCAATGACTATTACAGTTTTATCGGCCACTACAAAATGATTTTTATATTAATACCTGGTAAGGCGCTCTTTTAATAATTTCCTCGCAAAGTGAATCCTGCTTTTAACAGTACCCAGAGGTTCTGCTAAAACATCCGCTATTTCCTGGTATTTGTAACCGTCAAAATAGAGACGAAAAGGAGTTTTAAATATTTCCGGCAATTGATGAACAGCTTCTGTGATCTCTTTCATCCTTAAACTACTCTCCGCTGCATTTGCGACGGAAGCTTGTTTTAGATTAATAAGATAATCGTTTGCGGAGTTATCAAAAACAGTTTTCTGTTTGGCTTTCCGGCGATAATCATTGATAAAAATATTACGCATGATCGTAAACAACCATGCTTTAATATTAGTTCCTACATTATATTTTTCCTGGTTGGCCAGCGCCTTATAGAGGGTTTCCTGGTATAAATCATTAGCAGCTTCGCTATCCTTTGTCAGATTAACGGCAAAAGGTTTAAGAAAATCTGCATTTTCCAACAACACCTGATTAAATTCTTTAGCAGACATTTTGTTCAATTTTATTGGCCATAAAGTTAAACAAACATAGAATACGAAAAAAATCTTTTTTCTTAAGTTTTTGCCAATTCTGCACCAATACAGGGTGTATGGCTAATTAAATGGATTCAATAAACTCCATTACTTCACCAAAAGTTCTCTTCAACTTCACAGAAGAGGGGATCTCTTTATGATAATTACGGGTGGGATAGCCGGATATGATGGTCGGGATATTGTTGGCTTTCTGGTCCATTATCCGGAGGAACTTCTCAAAATTGAAATTCGCTGAAGTGCTGGTAAGATGAACAAAGGCCAGCCCTGGCTTCATTGTTTGAATGATGCTTTCAATATCCCGCATCGGCACATTAGCTCCGAGATATATGGTTCTTGCACCATGGCTTTTTACAAGATAGCTAAGGAATAAAAGCCCTAACTCATGATATTCCCCTTCCGGCAAAAATAGAATACAGGTTTTGCCCTGCGGATTACACGACAATGAATCAATAGCGACAATGAGTTTTTGCCTGATGATATTGGTAACAAAATGCTCCTGGGCCGGCATGATGTGACCTGTTTGCCACAATATTCCAATCTTTTCCAGGAAAGGAAAAATAATTTCCTTCACCGTTTTTTCTATGCCATTGTCCTTTATATACCCGTTAACAGTTGCTTCAAATTTTTCTGTCTGCAATTCCACCATTTCTCTCACCAGTTCATTGATTATTCTTTCCTGTATAGCTTCTGCGTCACGAAGCGCAAGAATCTTTTCGCAGATTTCGGATGGTTGCATCCGGTCTATATGCGATATTTTGAATCCATACTTATTCAGCAATGCGATATTCAGTATGGTTTTCAGTTCATCATTACTGTAATACCTGATATTAGTGCAACTACGCTGGGGTTTCAAAAAATTGTACCGTTGCTCCCACATACGAATCGTATGAGCCTTTATCCCCGACAGATTTTCCAAGTCCTTTATGGTGAAAGCATTCATATTACTAATTACAACCGTGTTGTTAAAAAGTTCAGCAAAAAATAACTAAACCCAAGCGTATTGATTTTGAGGATTTCACCGACTACAGTTCTGAATTGATCAAACGACCTGAATCTATCAATTTTTTTAGGGTGTTACTCATCGCCATCTGCTGTAGTCCTTCGAGATAATGAAAATTGTGCAGATCCGTGCCCACCAAATCATAAAAATCATTGTTTAACAAGTATTCGGCAAGATCTTTTACCGAACGGCCATAATAGCCTCCTATTGAAAGCAGGTTTAACTGGAATAAGCAACCGATATCTTTCAACTCACGATAAAATTCTTTATTCTGCTGGAGGTAAATATAACGTTCAGGATGCGCAATAATAGGATGATAGCCCTGCATCGACATTTCAAATAAAGCATCCTTGATATTCATGGAGGGAAAGGCCATGGAAAATTCAGTCAGCACTTTGTTTCCACTGACTGCAAGCAGTGGTTCCTTTTTCTTCAGCAACTCCTCTACATGCTCATCAAGAAAGTATTCAGCCGCTGCATGAATTTCTACATCAATACCTTCTTTTTTAACCGCTTCTTTTACCAGCTCCAGTTTCTCATTAATAATCTCCGGCGTATTTCGGTACATATCCCAGATGATATGAGGCGTGGTGATCAATTTCTTGTATCCTAACTCACTCATGCCGCGAATAAGCTCAATAGATGCCTCCATATCCGGTGCCCCGTCATCAATTCCCGGAAGCAGGTGTGAATGCATATCTGTTTTAAAAACAGAATAGTCAACTCTCTCGCTTTTTGCTTTTGACTTCGAAAAAAATTTGAACATATTATTTTGCTACTAACTCCTTCCGAAATTAGTTATTTATTTTTTGTTATACCCTGAAGCTTCTACTAGTTTATTTCACAAGGCAAGCAAATACTTCAAAAATTTCGACCGGGCAGAGAAGGAAAAACTTTATACACCAGTTTACTCTTTGAAAAAATAATACACCAACCAGTCAGGAAAAGGATCATGAAGTCGGTATAAAAAGAAAAATGTTGCTGGTACCATTTTTCCAGCTCGCCTTTATAACCGAATATTTCTTTATAAGCGGCCTGGATATCCTTACTTTCTGAAATCAATTTTTCCTCGTCTCTGAAAATCACAGACCCAATACCTGTAATACCCGGAGATGTATTGTAAACTACCTGTTTTACATCGTCCGGATAATGATCAAAACTCTTCTTCATTAAGGGCCTCGCTCCTACCAGGCTCATATTCCCTATTAAAACATTGATCAGTTGAGGAAGTTCGTTGATCTTAGTTATCCGGAGAAATTTTCCCATTTTGGTCACCCGGGGATCGTTCCGGAGGGTAATTTCTCCTGTTCCTATCGATGCGCTGTTTTTCAGCATGGTCGCAAACTTCCAGATATCAAATTCCCTGTTTTTATGGCCGATCCGTTTTTGAAAAAAGAATACTTCACGCTCCCCTGTAAGTTTCAGAATAATAATTATTGGTATCAGCAAGGGAGACAGAACAATAAGACCTGCAAGGGAAAAAATAATATCGAAGAACCGCTTAATGAATAGATACATATCGTCAAATTAAAAACCTCTCAAAGATGAGAGGTTTTTCTAATTTAAAAATGATTTAATACACCGACCTGATCTTTTCTGCCACCGCCTTCACTTCATCATCTGTAATATACGTGGAGCAGGGAATACTGAGACAGCGCTGATAGATATAATCCGATTTATCGTTGTTATTATAATAAACGTCATCTTTAAACATCTTCAACTTGTTCATAGGCACCCAAAAGGGACGGGATTGCATTTTATTATCGTTTAAAACCGTCAATACTTCCTTTTGCTTTTCCGTCATAATAGTAAACAGCCAGCAATTGGCATCTACACCGGCTTCGACTTTTTGAAACCTTATATCCCCGGTTCCTTCTAACTCCTTTTTATATAAGGCATCGATTTCTTTTTTACGTTTTATAAAAGAAGGTAATAATTCCATTTGGGCCACTCCCATGGCCGCCAGTACGTTTACCAGTCGAAAATTATAACCTATTTCATCATGCACATATTCAAAAGGATCACTTTTAGCCTGGGTAGTCAGGTGTTTGGCTTTTTTGGCGAGCTCTTCGTCATCTGTTACAATCACACCGCCACCACCGGTAGTAATAATTTTGTTGCCGTTAAAACTAAAACAACCCATCAACCCAAAACCACCAGTATGTTTTCCTTTATAATAAGATCCCAGTGATTCGGTGGAGTCTTCTACCATTTTCAACTTATACCGCTCTGCCAGCTTTACAAGCCGGTCCATATCACAAATATTCCCGAGCACATGTACTGGCATGATACAGCGGATGGTCCTTCCATCCTTCCTGTAAACCAGCTCACCATTTTTTTCGGTTGTCTCATTCTTTAAAAACTCCTCCAGGATGTCCAGGTCCATCTGCCAGGTTTCTGTATCCACATCAATAAGGACGGGATCCGCACCCGTATATTTAATGGAATTTATAGATGCGATAAAAGTTACATTAGGTACAATGACATAATCATTTCGCTGCACCCCTGCCAACTGCAAGGCAATTTGCAGCGCTGCAGTACCATTGCTGGTAGCTACACCGTATTTGCATCCCGCAAATTCAGCGACCATGTTTTCAAATTGCGTAACAAAAGCACCCACTGAAGAAACCCAGCCGGTATCCAGGCATTCTTTTACATATTTCCATTCATTGCCTGCAATATTGGGACCTGAAAGAAGAAGCATAGTTTGTCGAGTTGAAAAGTCAACAGGTAAAAGGAATTATACCGTCAACCCTGCATTAAATATTTCTGAATTTCTGCGAATGTGCATCGGTGATCATGCCACTGTTCATCAGCTTCATAATCTCCCGAATGCCGTCCGGTACTTTTTTAGTGATGGTAAAACCAAGGTCTTTTTTAATCTTATCGCAATTCACCCGATAGTCCCTGGGGTCTTCCGTTTTTTCTACGTAAATAGCTTTTGCAGATGGCATTTGTTTTTGTATTTCTTCCATTAACATCCGCTTGCTGTAGTTCTCCGTTGTATCTCCCACATTAAATACATTCGCTTTCACTTTTTCTTCCGGCGCTTCTAAAATCAACACCACGGCTCTCGCCAGGTCATCTACGTGACAATAAGGCCGGCTGAACTGCGGTCCCCAAATCTCCTGCTCACCTGTCAGGCAAACATTGCGGGTAAATTCATTTACCGTCAGATCAAAGCGGATACGGGGCGAAAATCCATACACGGTCGAAAAGCGAAGAGCCGTAGCGCATATTTTAGCGTCTTTTTTTTCGTTGAGCAGGTAATTTTCAAACTTAACTTTTAGCTCCGCATATAATGAAACAGGTCTCAACTCCGAATTTTCATCTACATAAGAATTCGGATCAGCCATCTTGCCGTAATTACTACAAGTAGAGGCGAAAACAAATCTTTGGAGACCGGCTTTCTCCGCTTTTTCAAAAAGAGAAACAGAAGCGGTCCAGTTTACTTCTTTAGCTTCATCTGAAAATTTGGAACAAGCCGGATCACCCACTATAGCGGCCAGGTGAGCAAGGGCGTCTACTCCTTTCAGGGCTTTATCTACATCTTCCTCATTCCGGATATCGCCTTTGATAAATTCAAGTTTGGGATGTTGTGATACATCATACAAAGCATCTCCGCCAAATTTCAAAGAATCCATCACTCTTACTGTGTATCCTTTTTCCAATAAAATGCGAACGAGAACTGATCCTATGTAGCCAGCTCCGCCGGTAACTAAAACACGGTTAATCATAAATTAATTTCTTTTTTTGCCTGGTTATAATAATCAAAAAAATGCTGCTCTGCTGCTTTGGGAAAAGCAGACTGGTCATCGAGATGATAAAAAATGAATAAATCATCCAGTTGGGGTTGTTTCTTTAGTTCATGCTCATCAAACTGTGTCATCCATATTCCGTAATGATTCACCAGCTCAATGGCATCCGCGAATAATTCATCAGGTAACAATTCCGGGGATTCTTCCAGCAAGCTACATACCTTTTCATTGGCGGTCCGTATATTTTTGGCGTGCAAAAATATTTTATTGGCAAGATATTTTGCATAAGCCTTACGGGATAAATGCAGGAAAAAATTGACCGGGGATATCAGCCTGGCGAATTGTTCTTCTTTGGTGGCACTCATATAAAACAATAGCATGTGCGGTTACACATGCTATTCAATTTTTTAATTTTCAAAAATGCTGCTGCAAATATAGGAATTAGAGGTGACTCAGGCCGCCAATTTGCGTTGCTCTTCCTTCTCCAAAATTCTTTGCGGGTTTCCTACCACCATCGTATTATCCGGAATGTCCCGGATGATGACAGTACCGGCTCCTATCGTAACATTTCTTCCAACCGTTATACCTTGTTTTATCACTGCATTGGCCCCTACGAAAGTACCGGCTCCTATTCTCACGTTCCCGCATAAAACCGCGCCGGGCGCAATATGGGCAAAATCTTCAATGATACATTCGTGATCAATGCTGCAGGAAGTGTTGCAGATGACACCTTGTCCAAGCGTAACAAGAGGATTGATGGTAGCATTCGCTGAAATCATGATGCCATGATTCATTTCTACTGAAGCAGAGATAACAGCACTGGGATGAATGGCATTGACCGGGTTTCCCAATTGGTCGTAAAGTTGGCTAAAAATTTTCTTACGTATCCCATTATGACCAACACCAATAAAATAATCGAAGGATTTTAAGGCAGAAAGTGATTCACTTTCTTTACCCAGGTAGGTAAGGTGGTACGGGTTTTTTTCTTTTTGTTCAGCGTCGCAATAAGCAGTCACTATCCGGCCAGCATTTAACAGAATATCAATAATAACATAGGAGTGTCCGGAATAGCCCACCACCGCAACCGGCTTTTTGAGCTTGGATTTCATTTGGTTTGGATTTCTGATAGTAAAACAAACAAATAAAAATGAAATCCTATAGCGGAATATCACCTCACTTTTTATGGGAAGAATACGTCGTATTTATTTCTTCCGTTTTCGCATGAGCCCATACTTTATTTCCATATGTAGTAGCTTTTATTCTAAGGTTAATTTCCTCTTTATCCATATCGGCTCTCAATTCACAAAGCTCATTAAGTTCTTTCCTGGTGTATGGTTTCCTTGTCCACGTTTCATTACTGTGTGGCAGGGGCCTGTCTGTCAGAAGATCGCTGATCAATTTATAAAACAGGTGTAATATCTCAGTATAACAACGTTGCGTAATAGAGTAAACGGTATCGTTTTCAAACACCGGGAATTTTCTCACTTCTATTATTGAACCGCTATCAACCTTAGTGAGCATATGATGACAGGTAATACCAAATTCTCTTTCTTTATTATATATAGCGAAGTTTGTACAGCCAATACCCGGGTAATCGGGCGGTCCCGGATGAAAATTAATAGCCGCCCTTTTAGCTTTTTGCAACAGACTACCGGGTATTATCCATTGCGCCAGGTAAGAGATAATAATATCTCCCTCCCATTCATGTAAATGTCCTGGAAATGGATCTGCTCGCTTTGAAAAAACAATGACAGCATTCTTAAAATGCAATTGTATAAAATCAGCTGCTGTTTTAGAATAACTATCACCCTCTTTCCCAATAAACAAAACTTTCATTTCATTCATTTTATTATTACTGCTATTTATGGGTATTTATCGTTCAATCTCCTTCAACAGGAACTCGTATTTTTTTCTCAGTTGTTCCTGCACAAAAGTCCGATCGAAATTTTCTTCAATTTTCTTTCTCAATAGTACCGCCATTTGTTTCATAGCTGCTGGTTCCGCAATAGCCTGTTTTAACTTCTGGTACAAATCATTTTCATCTTTGGCTGTAAATACCAATCCGTCGATATTTTCGTCAACAATATCAATATTTCCTTCTATGCGGGAGCAAACAACAGGACATTCCATGGCTCCTGCCTGCAGGACAACATTCGGAAAACCCTCGCGGTAGGAAGGATGAACGAGTATATCAGCTATAGACATAAAGTATTCCACCTCATCGTGCCATCCTGCCAGAATAATCCCCGGATGAGTCTTAACCAGGCGCATGATACTTTCATCTAACGGATCCAGTTTTTCTTCAAATGTACCTACCAGTACCAGGCGAAGTTTATCATTTTCCCTGTACAAAGACACAAAAGCTTTTGCCAGCTCACTAATGCCTTTATCTTTTACTATTCTTCCTACAGAAAGTATATAGGTCAATGAAGGGTCATAAGATATAGTCTCTTTCGCTTTTCGAATTCCTTCTTCGGACAAGGCTATTTTTGAAAAACGGGTGAGATCAATTCCATTACTGGATCCTTTTCCTATCACTTCGAGCTTGCCTGCTTTCACTAATTTATTATCCTGTACGTATTTCAATAAAGACATGCTGTTGGGCCATACATGTGTTGCCGCGTTAGCCGTTATCTTTTCCATCCGGATAAGGATTTTCCGGGTAAATCCTGTAGCCGTCATAAACCGCAACCCGGCAATCGTATGTACTCTTATCTTTACGCCTGCGAATTTAGCGGCCAGCATCGCTATCAAACCCGCTTTGGGTGTATGCGAATGAACAATATCAGGTTTTTCTTTTTTTAAAAACCGATAAAGTTTCCAGAGTGATTGAGTATCGGCAACAGGTGTTATTTTTCTCGTCATCGGAACAAGATGATGCGGGCAATCTTCATACTGCAGAACATCTTCCAGTTCTTTACCCTCCGCACTAACCATTATCACGTCAAAACCGGCTTTCTTCATATACCGCATCTGTCCCCGCAATAATACTTTCAGCGCCATGGGTACAGTGGTAACCCGGATAAGTTTCGGCATTATAAAGAAACCTTTAGAGCTGCTTTTATGGTAAATCTCATGTTTCCTTTACTTTTTTGCAATGACCACCAAATGTCCTCCAAAAGATTTGTAGGGTTGCTTTTCGAATTTTTGCTTCCCCAATATTTTTTCCATCCATTTAGTATAACGGTCGCCTGCTCCTTTTCCGAATTTATAGGCTAATCGTATACTGGCAGCCATCCGTCCATACGCATTCACCTTACTAAATCCTGCTTCTTTTAAAAGGCTTTCCTGCGCTGAAGGAGTTGTGAAAAAACAATAATGGTATGTTTTCTTTAATATATTAAATGCTATTTTTTTGAGGTAAAAGAAAGGATAGTAGTAGTCAGTCGCATATTTATTCACCTGTGTAAAAAAGAAAGTTCCACCGGGTTTTAATACTTTATGAACTTCAGCGAAAGTTTTAATATTTTCCGCCTTATCTAAATACCTGAAAACCTCGAAAGCGATCACCAAATCGAATTGATTCTCCTGGAATGGAAGGGCCGAAGAAATTCCCTCAATAAATTTTATGTTCGGAAAATTATTTTTAGCGAACCCAATCATATTAGCGGAGGGTTCCATACCAATTACATCAAAATTTTTGCTTGCTATCCAGTTAGTCAAATGACCCGTTCCGGAACCAATATCAAGAACTTTGGAATTGGGAGGCAGGGAATTCAAAATTTCATTAAGATCTTCCAACACCAGGTTACGTCCATATTTAAAAGGATACGCTTTGTTGGCGGTAATTACGTCACTATAGGTCTTCTGAAAAAAATCAGCATCAATATTATGTCTTTCGATGGCAAGATCCCTGATTTCTGTAGTCTTCATTTTACTGGAATTTTATTTTTAAAATTATTTAAAATATCATTCATGGATAAGCTTTTCATATCATAGTTTTTGGCAAGCAGTTCATAGTGGCCTATCACTTTTTCCAAAAATGAAAAATTTTCCTCCATATTTTTCCCAAAATTATGAGGATGCCACCATAAATGATATACTTTTCCTTTTACAGCGGCGGCGGTCATTTCTTTTTTTATTCTGCGCAATCTCAATGGCTCCAACCAGGACGTTTTACGACTGTAAGGACGCAGGAAGCAGCTTCCCGGAACATTCAACATACCGCCAGATATTTCAGCAGTAACAACCCGATGACCACTTACAGGCAGGTAGGTATCGATTAAACGAAAAGCCCGTTTCCATAAAGTCTCGGTTGATTTAGCTTCAGACTTATACATCCAGGAAGGGAAATTGCCCCTGTATATTTCTATACCGGCCACCTTACATTTTTCAATATACCTTTCATCATACTGGTTTCGTGGAAATACAATACTGTGCAAATTCACTCCTTCTCTCCATGCTAATTTTTTAGCAGCCAGGATATCATAGTAAAATTGATCCGGCGTTTGGCCCGGTTCCAAACAATAATAATGTGAATAGGTATGAGTAGCCAGCTCCTGCCCGGGAGTTTTTATAATTTTTTGTATTAGTGTATTAGCATAATGAAACGGATCGTCCGTTTCATTTTCTCCGGCAGTTTGGGCAACTGTATAATTTGAAAGAGCCGGGTTTACATATCCAGGGCGATTAGCAGCCGTCACGAATTCATTCAATTCAGCTTTGTTCTTACAGAAAAGCATCCCGACGGTAGCCCAGGTAACACGGATATTTTTTTGTTCAAATAAAGCCAGCAATCTACTCACTACGGCTGGTGTATTTTTCAGGTTCTCATAGTAACTTTCTATTGTCCGGTGATCACTTACACCCCAATGAAGTTCAAAATCGAGTGAAATAATAAAAGCTCCTTTTTCCATTTAACTTGAAACCGTTTTAAAAACTTTCTTATACCAAACTTCCATGGTAAATATTAACCAAAGCATTTTAGCTCTCTTTTCCGGCTGTACGCTCACCCTGTTGTCGAACAGATCCTGAACAAATTTTTTATTGACCAGGGAAGGATAAAGCGAACCGGCTGCATTAATATAATCACCAATAAGGCTGCGAAGTTCGTGATCCACCCAATGCCGCAATGGCGGTTCAAACCCTCTTTTTGGTTGATTGATCAGCTCATGAGGTAAATATTTTTTAGCTAAATCCCGAAGCAGGTATTTTGTCGTAGTTCCCCTGATCTTATTATTATCTGATAAAGATGGTACATATTCCAGCAATGCTTTGGATAATAAAGGGCTTCTTCCTTCCAATGAATGCGCCATGGTAGCGATATCCATTTTAACCAACAACAGGGATGGAAGTATATTATCAAAATCCAGCAACATCGCTTTTTGTAACCCGGTCAGATCTGCATTTAAAACTTTTGAGAAATCCGCTTCTATTTCTTTACCGGGTGAGATAAACTCTGGTTGAAAAACTTTTTTTTCAAACCCCTCGAAAATATCAGTCGTTGCGCTGAGATAAGTATCAAACCCTGACCGGCTTCCGAGGAAAAACATGCGCCGCAGGTAATTTATTTTATTCATCTTGCCCGCCGTGGAAGGAGTAAGATGGTAGAGCATGCGAAAGAGATTTTCTCTTAAAGGACTATTTTTGAAAAAATCCATTTTTGCGAATGGCACATACCGCCTGTATCCTCCAAAAAGTTCATCTCCGCCGTCACCGTTTAAAATAACAGTCAGGTGCTTTTTAGCTTCGCGGCTTACATAATAGCTTGGTATGGCGGATTCATCGTAATGAGGTTCTCCATAGTTCGCCAGAATAGTTTCCGTATCATCCATTAAATGATCGAAGGAGATTCGTATCTCGTGATGACGGGTGTGATATTGTTCGGCCACCATTTTTGCAAGAGGAGCTTCATCATATTCGCCTGGAAAAGAAACGGTAAATGTTTTCAGTGATGGGTTATATTTTGTTGCGATAGCCGTAACCAGGCCGCTATCGATTCCTCCGCTAAGAAAGGAACCCACTTCAAGATCAGATGACTCCACCCTGTCTTTTACAGCTTTGTGCAACATGGAATCAACTTTTTCAGAAGCTGTACCCAGGTCATCATCTATTCTGTTCTCATAAAAAGGAAAAATATTCCACCAGCGTTGTACCTGCACGATTGGGTTTGAAAGGGATATGGTAGTGTAGCTACCAGCCGGAAGTTCCCACACATTTTGATAGGGGGTTTCTGATTTGTAGAAATAACCCATTCGTACATACTGATGCAGGTTTTGTTCATTGATGCGAAGCTCTACCTGTCCTTTGATGGCATTCAATTCGCTGGCAAAAATTAATTTTCCTGCGTTGGAAAAATAATACAACGGTTTTTTTCCGGCCCGGTCTCTCGCTAAAAAAAGCTCTCCTTTATTTCTATCGTAAATAGCAAAAGCGAACATACCGTCAAAATCATTTAAGCAGGCGGGACCGACCCTGGCATAGGATTGCAGAATAGTTTCTGTATCTGAATTTGTTTTGCAGACAAGGTTATACTTTGCTCTTACATCAAGGTGGTTATACACCTGGCCATTGAAAATAATAGTCAGGTGTTCGTAATGCATGGGCTGTTTGCCACCAGCGATATCAAGAATGGATAAACGATGGTGATGCAATTGAAGATTCCGGTCCTCAAACGTTGTTTGTTCATCGGGCCCCCTGTGAAAAAGATCTTTTGTCAGCAGCGGAATATTAAGCGAATGATTGATAGATCCGGCGATACCGCACATATTAAATAGCTTTTTCTTTTTTTGAAACTAATAACAGTATTTTTTCCATCCAGCGGGGGTACCCAAGTCCTGTAAGACGATAAGCCGCCAGGATAAACATTAAAAAGAAAGGCAAACAAGGAATTTTATACCTGGATAGTGAACCAAAATTTGTCGCCGTTATTCCAATCGATATGGCAAAAATAAAAGAGAAAGAAAAACATAAGATCAGTATTGGTGTATCGAATATTTTTCTGAAAGCGACTATAATACCCTTTTTAATAAATAGAAACGCTATCAATACCAGGAAAATCAGCGCTTCAAGAGCGGAAAATAAAACAATCGCGGAGCTGATCTCCCAGGGAAAAGGGCGAAAAAAAGTAGCAACCAGTCCATTAAGCACTAATAATACAGGATTAGTCGTTGTAATCTGGAAATAGGCCCCTTTACTTCTCTCACTTCCCCGTTCGTACATTTCACGGCTGTACGTGCTTGTTTCAAGAATATTATCAAGGCTAAACTTGGATAAAGCTACATCAGAGGTCAGATAAGTTACCAGCATATATCCCGCCAGGCTTGCGATGATCAGGGAGAAAAATATCATGGCTCTTTTTAATGAAACGTTTTTTACGCCGGCTCCTAACTGGCCGAACAACCAAAAACCGATACCAGGCACCAATGCCAGGAGTATGTATACCTTAATAGTATATAAAAAATAAATGCTGGTTGCAATCCAAAACAAAGAAGCCGCCATGTTTTTACGTCTTATTAAAACATTGAAAAGCCCATATAACAAAAATCCCACGGACCCGAAGCAAATAGAATCCTTGAGGAAACCGGCGCTCCAATAACAGGCGCTTGGTATAAAGAGTGTTGCAAGGGCTACTTCCCTGTTCATGGACGGAAAATAATGTAAAAGCAATTTATATAGCCTGATAGTTCCCCAGAAAGCAAAAGAAGCAAATACTATACAAATAGCCAGATAGCTATTGAAAAAGATAAATGCAGGAATTACGGCCAGTTTGGGAATCAGGAAATTGCTTGAAGATCGCATAAACCCATACACCGGATACTTGGTATTATCCTGCTCAAAATAAAAAGAAAGAGGAGCATTTTCATCCATCTTCTCCATTTTAAGCAGCTCAAAGAAAGATAAATCATCAGCTACAATAGCCTGTTTCATATCTTTCATAGAATAAAAAAACATCTCGGAATCGCCACCGCCATAGTAAAAGGCGGCCACCAAAGAAAAAATCAGGGCGCAAAATATTTTAAACTTTAAAGCATTTTTAAAAAGTTTTTTTGTATGCGTACTGTATTTTTTAAGCCGCGCCGCGAAAAAAAGCCACAGCAACAAAACGCAAAAGGGAGCTATGATAATATCGTAAACGTTTAGCAAAATGAAAGTTAATCTGCGAGAGCTTTTTTATTTTTAGCTCTCAACCTTGTTAAAATATTTTTGGTTTTACTTTCCACCAATGTGTAATGAACATAGGCTATGCCGAGACAAAAGAATACAGCAGGTATCCAGACAAAATAATTCAGAATATAGGGAACGTCCGGCCTGAAAATCAAATGATATATCCCCAGGTAAAGATAAACAGACGGGTAATGGACGATATAAAGTGTATAACTGAATTTGCCAATATTTATCAACCAGGGGATTTGCACCTGGTACTTTAAAAAAAATATAATCAAAAATACTCCCAGCAAAGCCGCGGATAAAAAACTGTAAACTGTTCCCACCGCAAAATAAATATTAAAAAAGTAGGTCATCGCCAAGGCGAAAAAAACAATTGCAAGCAGTGTCCTCTTCTGCACCTTTTCAAAATATGATTTAACTATATCGAATTTGCTGTACAATCCGGCACCCAGCGAAAAATAAATATTGTAAACAAAAAAGAAGTTATAAAAATATTTAGGAAGGCTCAGCGAGGAAATAAGCCCCGGAAAAAATTGACTACTTAAAAAGAGAAGAACAGATATTACAACATATAAATTAACCTTCCGGAAAAGAAAGGGTGCAAGGAAGTAAAAAATCACTTCGTATGTTAATGACCAGAAAGGAGCAATAAACCCGTTTTCATCGGGCATATAAAAAAGATTCCTTAAAATGACGCCTGGTTCAAAGAAATTATTCATCGGCGTTGTCCTTATAAACGCAAATTTTGAAAGACTCCCATCATACCAGTTAGGATGCCAGTAACGGGTGATCACGAAAACCACGGCTGCCCAAATCAACGCCATTACATAGGGAGGGTAAATCCTTATCAGGCGCCGTAAATAAAAGTCTTTAATGGATTTATTAGCGGACAAACTATGTGCAATGGAAAACCCTGAAAGAATGAAGAATACGATCACAAATTCCACGGAAAGACGTGTGAACATACTGATCCCAAATACTAAATAATCACCGAAGCTCCAGGTATTTCTTGGGAACATTTTCGCGAATTCACCTCCGCCAATCCATAAAGTACCCCGGCAATGCGCGATAACAACAACTAAAGCAGCAATCCCTCTTATAGAGTCAAGAATTTCAAAATCTTTAAATCGTAAAATTTTTTTCATACGATGTTATTCCGCCATTTAGGCGACTTATGAAATAGTATTGTTTTCAAATACGATAGGTAATGTCTCCTTTACTTTTTTTGGAGCCAGACAGTTAATTGTAAACCCGTATCGGTCATTTCCATATATTTTCTGAATATGAAATGAAGAGGCCGGGGAATATTTCGTATCGTGCAAACCATGTATTCGTGAGAAATTGTGTTAAATCCTATTCTATCTCCCAATTTCTGAAATGATTTCAGGTCAAACTCGTATAAATGAAATGGCTCGTGCATGGGACTGGTATTTGTTACATAGTTAGTCCCAACCATTTTATAATAAAAATTAACCAGCCTGGCGATCAACCAACGCGATGATGGTACTTCCCCATGTATAATACCGCCCGGCTTTAACCATTTTATGGCTTTCTGCAGGCTTGCTGCGGGATGATACAGATGCTCCAGTACCGCCCCGAACGTGATAAAATCAAAATGATTTTCGGGATAATCTACATCTTCAATCATTCCCGGTTTTAGTTTACCGGGATCAATATTCATTTTTGAAATAGCCCTTTCATAAAAAGGATTTGAGGGTTCGAATCCATACGTATCAAAACCGGCATGACTTAGGGAAATCATGCCTTTACCAATACCGGCTCCCACATCCAGCGCTTTCATACCCGCTTCTATTTTCATCAACTTGCTTAACGCAGCGATTTGCGGCGCGAAATAATCTTCCGTCCATTGGAAATAAGACGGCTTCCAGTAAGTTTCAGGCGGTATGCCATAATGATCCTGTATATCAAAAGGAACGGGCTGAGGTGAGGAATAGACCAGGTTACAGCTGCTGCATCTTTTCACAGACACAGAAATACCTTCTTTCTTTTTTGGGCGAAGTCCCTGCGTTTGGTTTAACCGTTGGCCCATCAGTTTATGACCCGAAGACGGAGAACCGCACATCTCACAAGTTATTACGTCTCTAAAAAAATAGCGTTTTGGTTGATGAAGCTCCATATATTTTTTTTCTAATCCCTGGAAATTACTGTTTTGAATACCTGTGAATATTTAGAAACATTTGCCTTTACTGAATACAATTCTTCTACTGTTTTACGCCCGGCCAGGCCCATCTTTTTTCTTAACTCCGCATCGTCAATAAGCCGGATTATACTATCAATCCATTCTTTCTCCGTAGCAGCCAGGAACCCTTCCGTACCCGTTTGCATAATGCGATAATTAACTCCATAAGCGGTAGCTACAAATGGAATGGCAATGGCCATATAAGTTAATGCTTTCAAACTACTTTTCCCCAAAGACCATTCATTGGCAGCTACCGGATAAACACCGATATCAAATTGATGAATATCCTCTACTTCTGATTCTTCTTTCCAGAAAATAAATTCGGTTGGAACATCTTTCATATGATATTCCCTATTGGCAATTACCAACAATTTTATTTTACGCTGCTTACTCACTGCCGCCAACACCGGTTGTAAAGTTTCCAGGTAAGGAATGGTGCTGTGTGTCCCTGTCCATCCGATAGTAATTACCTCTTTCTGTTCATAAGATTTGACCGGGGTAAATCTTTCCGTATCCAAAGTAGAAGAAATATCAATCGCCCTTTTATACTTATTAGCCGCCCTTGTAATTTCTTCCAGTTTTGGTGTACACCCGATTACATAGCTGGCATGTCTTATTAATACAATGGGTTTCCGATGTCCTTTTAATCGTTGGAAAAAACTCATTTTCATGTGATCATGCTTGTTGATAAATAGCATATCATCGATATCATAGATCACCTTTTTATTAAAGAAAAAAAGTACCCGTTCATAAAAAGGAAGGCCTAGTGGTGTTACCCATAAATTCACAAAAACAGCATCATAAAATGGTGATCGTAATATATCGCCTGTTCTTCGCAGGTAACCAACTACTGTCCACCATATTTTTTCTGCTATCCGGCCAGGCTTATATATAATATCCCAGAAACGGTTAGTTTGAAAAGGAGAAATTGTAAACGCATATCCTTCTTTTTCCAGGAGCGCAAGATATTGCTCATACTTCAATCGTTGCGTTGCAGCGGTCCCCTTTGGACTGGGGCAAAGGACTAAAACATTTTTTTTCTTCATAGTTTTTCTGGCAGGCCAATTCAAGCTGTTAAAATTCTTTTGTAGACCCGCAGGTAACTGGCGACACCGGTTTTCAAATCGAAGTATTGAAAAGCTGTTTGGCGGATATATTCTTTGGGGATATTCAATATTTCATTCATTTTCATTATTTGCTTTTCATATTCATTTTCTGCAAATTCCTGTATTACAACGCCAGTTTTTGTTTGTTCAATAATATGACCGGTATCGCCAATATCATTGCAGATGACCGGTATGCCCATACCCATTAATTCTGCATGCTTGGTGGGCGAAGAAGCTTTTTTTGAATATGTCGGCCGGATAAAAAAAATACTGCAATCGCTTAGGCTGATATACAAGGGCATTTGTTCCCGTGGTGCAGTTGTTATTACTAATTTATCTTCCGGAATACCTTGCTGCATGGCCTCCGATTTTACCCAGCCGGGTTCATCCTTGGTCAATACCAGCATGACAAATTCAGGATACTGCCGCAGCAAACAACCAACAAACCCAAACATTTCCATGGTCATATACCAACCGCCCACAGACCCCAGGTATGTAATAACTTTTTTATTCTCCGGAATTTTTAATTGTTGACGAAGCTTGACCTTTTCCTCAGTACTTATATTATTATAGTTGAAATGTTCCAAATCAGCACAGCACGGGATAACATCAATGACAAGCTGCTTGTACGCATCCTGCCTGAATAATTCGTCTTTTGCAGCCTGGGTAAGTGAGATAATAGCGTCTGCCTGCAATAAGAAATCCTTTTCTTTTTCCTTATAATGCCGGTATACTTTCCTGAAAAAAAAACTTTGCTGATTCCATTGACCAGCATCCACTTTTTCATCAGCCCAAAAACCACGCATATCAAAAAGAAATTTTACCCCGGTAGCTTTTTTCAATGACAGCCCCATTTCTGCAGCTATATAACTGCGGCAGTGTATCATATCGAAGCTGAGCTCTCTGTGTAATTGCTTAACTTTTCGTTTCATCTGCCAGCGGTCATATATTTTGGATAATATCGGAGGGTTCTTTGTGAAAAAAAGTGGTTGCCAGGTGATCCCTGCTGCCGTGCAGATGTCCTGGATAATCTTCCCATCTTTTTGATAACGGGTTTTTTTTTCAAAACTCAGCAAAGTAAATTGATATCCGTGTTCTGACAATTTTACCAAATAGGGCAAGACCTGCGATTGACCCAATGGGTCTGTCATCCCATCATAGGAAACATATAAAATTCTCTTCGTGCTCATTAACTTAAAAGGGAAGCCTTGCTATGATTAGTCCGGATCGGAAGGAAGCAGCATTTTTTCAGGAATCACGCCCAGATAGGGAGGAACTCCTTCGATATGCAATCCACCTGACTGATAAAATATCTGCCACAAGCCTGTTTCATTCTCTTTCACATCAACAACTATACTCTCCTGATTATTGTCCAGGTATTCCAATAAACGGCCTGTTGGTGACAACAATTTCAATATTTTAGATTTATGAATGACAAATTTTTTGGACGGCGCCTGAACCGAAAAATAAAAAGTATTGAGTCCGGTAACCGAGCTTGTCAAAAGTGTTTTTTCGGGATTCATCATCACAGAGAATGCAATGGGATCTGAAAATTTCATCACAAACATTTTATACTGATCCTGTACTCTCACGATATAATCTCCCTTTTCTAATTTTTGCAAACCCATTTTCTTATTAACAAGCTTTTCGGACTGTTCCATTGATATAATAACTTCGGCATCATCCTTCATCACCTGGTATTGCGAGTATTTATATATTTTAACTGTCACTGGTTTTGCATCGTCCGGCCTTGCAGAATATCCGCTTTTTATTTCTAAATAATTATCTTTTGAACGCTTGTCAATCCTGATCAGGAAATTTGTTTCGCCTATAAAAGAAGGAGCCGTATTACCAGGTTTCATTTTGGGAGAAACCTGTATTTTTTTCGCTTTTTTAAATTTATTTCCGTAACGAAAGGATTTCATTCCCTCCACTTTTTTAATTGACCGGAGATCATCCTGAAAAATTGATTTCAATTCTTTAGGACTAAGGGGATTTGCATTTTGCATCCAGGAATGTTCTTTTGTATCATAAAGACCATATCCTTTAAACCCGCTGTATACCGGTAAAGCGGTCATGATGGCCACGGTTGAGAAAGCCGAAACATCAAATGTCCTGTAGGCAAAATTCAATACTTTGTCAAGGTTTTCTTTAGTAGAATTCGTTTTAAGTTTTTTATAAAGTACGAGATAGTGTAGATATATTTTGATATAATCTAACCTTTCTTTTATCCGTTTATCGCTGACTATTTGATCCGCTTCATCTACCCATCCCAGCCATTCTGCCAGCGCATTATCACTGATAAATCCACCCGGATTAGATTCCCATGATTTATATAATTGTTTCATCACAGGAGCGGCCCGGCCAAAAGATTTTGAATAAAAATCTTCCGCAAGTGAATCAACATTAAGACGGTAATCCCATAATAGTTTCGATGCAATATATTGTCCCAGTCCTTTGCTGGCCCATCCGATATTTGTTTCAGCCAGGTAAACCCTGGCCCCGCTTTCATAATATCCTTTTATTGATTTCTTCAGGTAATCCAGGTGTACAGCGTTAGGTTTCCCGGGAAGATCATAATCCCAGGCAAATACACTCAGGTACTCATATACACCAACCTTTTTTGCTTTCTTATTCCATTTTTCCAGTAATTCATTGGTTGAATATTTAGTATGGTTGAATCCATTAGTGACCATGACAAAAACATTTGGTTCGAGGTCATACTTTGTTGGTTCAATATGTTCATTATATGCCAGGTTGCCCACCCAAATACCCGGGTATTCTCTTTGAACAGCCCTTGCCACTGTGTTGGTCAGGTAAAAAACCTGGTCAGAACTATTGCCGATTTTCATGCACTCAGGCGAAGTACAAAATCCACCGCCATCCGATGGTTCCATGGAAACCATGTTCATAAACTGGCCTGTTTTTTTAAACACGGAAAGCCTTTGCTTTGCATCATTAACTACCAACTCTACCAGTTGTTTATTACTTACATTAAACTTACCCGTAACAGGCAGGGTTCCTTTGGCAACATCACCGGCAAAATATTCGGGATGCTGCTTAAACACTTCGGCATTATTGGAAACAATAGTTTGATAGGAATGCCCTACACGAATAGGAAAGGACCCTCCCAACTGGTTTGCTTTAGCCCAGAAATTAAAATCATTTTCAACTTTTTTATTCCTGTAAAAACCATGGCCGTTCGCCAGGGAACGAAATTCATAAAAAGGTTGTGTAAGTTTTTCGTAGGCAATAAAGGGCGAAGAAACAGAAGGGATTATTTGCCAGGTTTCGCCAGGTAAATAGTAACGATATCCTAATTGCTCCAGGTAATCAAATATAGCATGCTGTAAAGCCAGGGCGCTATTCCCAATAAAATCGATATGATCAGCACCAGATTTTATATAATACCCTTCGGGATTGAATGATTTGAGGGCTTTGGGATAATTTACACCCGCCTCATCAGACTGGGAGCGGAGTATGAAACTAATTGAATTCCTGTTTTTGGAGTTTCCGCTTTTCTCAAAACGAAATTCAAAAGAACCTGCTTTTTTCAATTCACCAATCATATCCTTTGCGACAACGGTAAGTGAATCGGCTATATCAGCATTATCAGCGGAAATATTAATTGTTATTTCCTGTGCTTTTGCCCCAGCAAAGAAGAATAAAAAAAGAAAAAGTAAATAGTTTTTCAAATCAAATACGGTTTATGTTGCCTTATGATAACGAAACTATAGGCGAGGTTTAACATGTATTTATTTACTGGGGTATTAAAAGGGCCTATTTAACATCCCTGTAACGATGATCAGCGCATAATACTACTCAGGTCTCTGCGCAGGATCATAGAGAATTCCCAGCTGCCTTTATCATTAAGATGCCCCCAGTCTGCAAACAATTCTTTGTCATCGCTAATAGCAGTTCTTTTTTCCAGGTTATAATTTAAAAAAGGAATGTTGTTTTTCCTGGCAAAGCTGTCCAGGTACTGAAAAGTAGTAATCTTTTCATAATCCTTTTTTTGCGAACCATATTCAGGAATATTAACGAAGATGAGCTGTATGCCATCATCTTTCATACGCTGTACCAGCTTTTCGAAAATTTGTTGTTGCCTGGTTGAAATGGTAAAATAATCTTTAAGCTTGTTGTTATAACGATCTTTAAATTTTTCTACTTTTTGTGGCCAATAAGGAAGAAAGCCATCCTTATATTTAGAAATAATAAACTGCGACTCATCATAGCGGCGAAACAGGTTGGGCAGGTCTTTGTATGATTTATACTTTGTAAAAGGTATCCGGTTCAGGACCAGCGACTGACGTTTGAAATCCGGACTTTTAAGATTGGCATAAAAAACACTATCCGGAAAATATTCACTATCCTGTTCATATTGTCTCCACAGCCATACAGTATCAAACAAAAACCAGTCGGTAGCCCATAGACAATACTTTGGTTTTGGATGATTGGGAGCAAATATATTCGTGTACCAGTTCCAGTAAAACTCAGGGCTGCTTCCATTCATTGCAAAATTATAAAAGCCCAGGCCCAGCGAGTCGAGTGTCTCTGGCCTGATACCATGCGTACCGTGGGATGTACCCAGGATAATGCAATCAATTTTCTTTTTATGCTCAACAATTTCTCTATACTGAAGCTCATAATGATTGTAATAGTGCTTACCAAAGCGGTAATTGATTACTGCGGCCAGCAATAAAATAATTAAAAGGAATATTCCAAACTCCCTGAGAAATTTTCTCATTGCCTAAAATTGAAAATAAATAAAAGCATGATGTCCAAAATTTCCGACATAATAGATTAAAAAGGCGAGTGCGATATAGATATTCCACCTGATAAGACGACTGGAAAAAATCCCTTCAATCTGCAATGCATATTTCTTATTTCTTTGCAGCCATTCAATGATAACAAACAAAACCAGGCATATCATCAGGGGTACCGTATCAGAAGATATCGCACCGGGAAATGAAAGCAAGGATGACGAAAAAATACGGCCTATATAAGATATTGCATCAGCAACGGTGTCAGACCTGAAAAATATCCATGCAAAAACAGTTAATCCAAATGTTATGGCCATACCGATAGCCTCTCTGAAAGAAGGAAATATTTTCCCCTGTGCAACAATATCCATATTACTTCTGTTCCTGTTTGACAATAGCAGGGGTAAAAAGTAAATGGCGTTTAAAGCACCCCAGGCAATAAAGGTCCAGTTGGCCCCATGCCAGAATCCACTTACCAAAAAGATGATAAAAGTATTTCTTACCTTATGCCATGTGCCTCCTTTGCTTCCTCCAAGCGGTATGTATAAATAATCTCTGAACCAGCTTGACAAAGACATATGCCAACGCCTCCAGAATTCAGCAATATCCCTTGAAAAGTATGGGTAAGAGAAGTTTCTTAAAAGTTCGATCCCCAATAACCGGGAGGATCCAAGGGCTATATCAGAATATCCTGAAAAATCGCCATATATCTGGAAGGCAAAAAATAAAGCGCCAAGAACCAATGTGCTGCCTGTTTGATCCTGGTAATTGTCAAATATCATGTTGACATAGGTGGCGCAATTATCAGCAATAACAATTTTTTTAAAGAGTCCCCATAATATTTGTCTCATTCCATCCACCGCCTTTGAGTAATCGAATTTCCGGGGACTTTCCACCTGTGGCAAAAGATGCGTCGCCCTTTCTATCGGACCAGCAACTAACAGTGGAAAATAGCTGACAAATACAGAATAATTCACAAAGTTTTTTCGCGGAACTACCTTGTCATTATAAATATCAAAGACATACGACATGCCATGAAACGTATAAAAAGATATACCGACCGGTAAAATGATATGAAGCGTCCAGATATCAGGCTTGAACCCTACTGAGTTCATTACTTCAGCGAATGATTCAACAAAAAAGTTATAATATTTAAAAAATCCCAGAAAGCCAAGATTGATCACTACGCTTATAAGCAGCCAAATCTTTTTTGTATTCCTTTTTTTTGATTCATATATTTTTAATCCCGTATAATAATCCAAAAAAGTGGAGAAGATCAGCAAAAAAAGAAAACGGTAATCCCAGCAGGCGTAAAAGAAATAACTGGAAATAAGTAAAATAAAATTCTGTGCCTTTAAATTATTTTTTGCAACAAACCAGTAGAGAATAAATACGACAGGAAAAAAAAGAGCAAATCCCAGCGAATTAAATAACACAGTTAATCAGTTTAGATATTTAGAAGTTAACAGGGTAAGCAAGCGGCCTATTTTGTGTGATACAAGGTTTCAAGTTTTTGAATATAACTATCTTTCCTGGCCAGCCCACCTGCTCTTTCTATTCCTTCTCTTGACATTTCTTTCAGTCTTTCTGTATTATTGAAAGTCTCAAGCAGTTTTGTTACAAAGTCCTGCGGGCTATTCAGATCAAAATAGACCGCCGCCTTTTCTGCTGATTCCCGCTGAACCGGAATATCAGATAAGAATGCCGGCAAACCACTTGACATAGCTTCCATTAATGCCAGCGAAAGCCCCTCATGCGTAGAACACATTGTATAGGCGTCGTAGTCGCGAAGAACCTGGTGCATATTTGACTGAAGCCCGCATAACCTGATATTCAGGTTATGCGCTGTTATTTCATCCTGCATGTTGTCTTTTAGTGGGCCGATTCCATAAATATCGAGCGATACATGAGGCGGCATCAATTGAAAAGCTTTCAGCATAAAAGGATAATTTTTCTGTTTCCGGAGATTACCTACTGCTACAAGCCGTATTCTTTCCTTAGGAAAAGATAGTTTTGGCGAGGCAGTAAAAAATTCATCTCCGATAATATTATACAATACGGTTGACTTGCCTCGCAACCCTACCCATTGATCAAAGTCGTCCAGTACTACTTTGGAAACAGCAATAATATGATGACGCCTTTTGTAAGTAAATTTTTCAAGATATAATGAAAGCCTGTTGGCTGTATAGCTAGCCATACTTGAAATATTCTGAATACAGTTATACAGTGGTATCTTTTTAGGGGTTGCAAACCGGGCTGTAACATTTGACCAGTACAAATGCGAATGAACGATACCGATTTGGTTTCTTTTTATATATCGCCTGATGAAAAGGGCACAGGATGGTATATTGCGGTAGGTCTTAAAGTTTAGGATAGTAACCTTACAGTCAGCCGGCAATTCTTTGACTAGTGTATCAGGCTTTCCTAAAACTATAAGATGCAGGTTATATCCCTTCAGGTTCTTCAATAGAGTTACAACCAGCATCTCCGCGCCACCTACCCCAAGGCCGTCAATAATATGCAAAAGATTGACCCCTGAACTATCAGAATTTTGCCTCAGCGGAACTTTGTACGGGACCGCTACTTTCTCTTCCAAGAAAAATGTCTTTTAAATTATAAATTTTATGTACTGAATACAGTGTAAGTAAACACATAGTGGCAAATACAGCAATACTTGTATAGGTAGCTCCCAGGGCGCCAAAATGCCGGACATTATAAAAATTAAGCCCGATACTCAACAGCATGCCAACAATTGAGATTGACATGATCAGCTTGCTTTTTTTCTTGCTCAGCAGAAAGGGCAACAACATATTATAAATAGCCCAAAAGAAAAATGAAATGACAAGGTAAATGGCATATTTCTGACCGGGCTTAAATGCACTGCCAACAAAATATTTAAAAACCAGGGGTGTTACTGCTATCAGCCCAAGCATTGTAACAGTAGCAATACCTCCGAAGGCCAGCATTCCTTTCCGCAATCCAGCGTAATCTGGTTTATCCTGCGCCAATCGTTTATAAAAATACGGGTAAAAAGTACTGTTTAAAGAGTGACAGACAAGGTTTAGAATAATAGCTATTTGCGCACCTGCGCTATAAAAGCCTACATCCGCTGTTCCTTCAAAATAGTCAATGAAGAAACGATCGGAATAAAACATGAAAAAAACAGCAAGCCTTTCCGGTATAAACGGAAGCCCGTATTTAAAAACAGGTTTTATTTCACTAAGACTGATCTCCGTAGTCAGGAAGCCCCATTTCCTGAATAAAAAAAAAGCAAAAACGCAGGAACAAACCAGCGTAATAAAAGAACCTGCGAGCCTTCCTTCCCATTTCCACCCCATGAAAACAATAAATAGAATAGCCAGCGAAACCTCGAGCAGGCTTTTACTAATGGAAAAACCGGCAAAAAGAAAATGTTTTTCCCGGTTACGGATCAGGCCCAGGACAATATCGTTGACAAGGACGAGAAGGCAGGTTAACGGCATAATCGCCGTAAATAAAAAATTTGATTTGACAAGCCGTTGTATCGGGTAATTAAAAACCAGGAAACCGATTGTCAGGATAAAAAAAATAATAAGCGGAATGATAATGCTGTTTGAAAATCTTTTCCTGTACTGTTCCTTTGATAATTTGAAATAGTCAACGTTCAGAACAAATTGGACTCCACAACTGATAAAAGCCACGAGCAATATCGAAGTAGAACTATACAAATTGATAATTCCATAGTCAACTTCATTCAGATGACGGGTCAGCAATGAGAATGTGGCAAATGATACACCTGCCGTAAAGAACATAGTGAAAACATAAACCGAAAAAGACTTAAGAACTTTCAAATACGTGACTATTTAAAGGTAGGGGTACGAATAATTATATTAACGGGAAATCAAATGAACATCAAAAAGGTCGGTCGCATTACAAAAACTATTTCTTTCCATTTCCTTACCATCCAACAAGACCGTATAATCAAACTGTTGCAGCAAATCCCATATTTCACTTATCGAATCACCCCGGCTTTGAATAGGCTCAGGGTGTATAGATAATAAAATAAGAGGTTTTCTTTTTGAAATTGTTTCCATGGCGCCTTTTAATACGCCCAATTCTGCGCCTTCTGCATCAATCTTTATACAATCCACTTCAATCCCCTTTTCTTTTACAAAAAGATCAACAGAGGTTACTTTCACTACATAGCTTGAACTCGTCATTCCTAATTTGGCATTCTGCACTAATGTATTCCCTCTGCCACCAACAGTTTGATGAATAAAAAAATTAGCGGTGCCGGCTTCTTTATCTACTGCCATTTCCTCCACATGTACTTTATCCTGGCATTTGTTTATAGCTATATTCTCTTTCAAAACTTTTAGCGTTTCTTTGGTTGGTTCAAAAGCATACACTACTCCATTAGATGCTTTTTGAAAGAAAACAGCGAATAAACCGAAATGAGCACCAATATCCAGAGTAGTCATTCCCGGCTTGCAATGCTGTTTAAAAAAGGCAAAGTTTTCCGCTTCATAATTTTTAGGGAAATATTTATAATACCTGGCGGGAAGTCGTACGTTGAAATTATTGATAACAACAGGAATGCCTTTACCAAAAGTTATAAGATCAAGTAAAGTGTAGTAAAGTTTTTTAATCATATATTATTATAGCCCTTTAATGAAAACTATTTTAGTTTTTTTAAATATTCGCCATACCCGCTTTTAGCCAATTGATCAGCCAGTTTTAAAAGTTGTTCACGGGAAATGAAATTATTCCGGTAAGCTATTTCTTCAATGCACCCGATCTTGGTGCCCTGTCTTTTTTCAATAACTCTTACAAACTCGCTGGCATCACTGAGGCTCTCAAAAGTACCTGTATCCAGCCAGGCAGTACCCCGGTCTAACACCGCCACTTTAAGATCGCCTCTTTGCAGGTATTCTTTATTTACATCCGTGATTTCGTATTCACCCCTTGGTGATGGCTTGAGATCCCGGGCTATCTTCACTACTTCATTATCATAAAAATACAATCCAGGTACAGCATAATCAGATTTCGGCTTGTTTGGTTTTTCTTCAATGCTTATTGCTTTCATATCCGCATCAAACTCTACTACACCATATCGTTCGGGATCACTTACCTGGTAAGCAAATACATACCCCCCTTCTATTGCATTTAATGTTTTTAACTGGCGGCCCAAACCGACCCCATAAAAAATATTATCACCCAGCACCAGGGCCACTTTATCCTTTCCGATAAAATCTGAACCGATAACAAACGCCTGTGCCAGGCCGTTGGGCACTTCCTGGATGGCGTACTCAAAACGGCAACCTACGTGACTGCCATCACTTAGCAACCTTTTAAATGAAGCATTATCTTCAGGAGTAGTAATGATCAATATCTCTTTTATACCTGCCATCATCAGGGTTGAAAGCGGATAGTAGATCATTGGCTTATCATAGATAGGCATTAATTGCTTACTGATAGCTTTGGTAATGGGGTATAAACGTGTACCCGATCCACCGGCCAGAATAATTCCTTTCATAAATTATCTTTTTGCATATTGTTCTTCATAATAATGTTGGTAGGCTCCGCTGGTAACATGTCTGAGCCAGTCCTTGTTTTCAAAATACCAGTCAATGGTTTGCTTTAATCCCTCTTCAAATGTTACCGAAGGTTTCCATCCCAATTCTTTATTGATCTTGGTAGCATCGATAGCATAACGGCGGTCGTGACCCGGCCGGTCTTTTACATAAGTGATCAGTAGTTCACTTGTACCGGGCGCATTGCCCAGTTTTTCATCCATTTGCTGACAAAGCAATTTGACCAGGTCAATATTCCTCCATTCATTGAAGCCACCGATATTATAAGTATCATGATTTTTTCCCTTGTGAAAAACAAGATCTATAGCAGTGGCATGATCTTTTACAAACAACCAGTCACGGGTGTATAATCCATCCCCATAAACCGGCAATGGTTTTTTAGTAATTATATTATTAATAAAAAGAGGTATCAATTTTTCCGGAAAATGGTTGGGCCCGTAATTATTAGAACAATTGCTGATCACAGCAGGGAAATCATAGGTGTCGGCGTAGGCTCTTACAAAATGATCTGATGCAGCCTTGGACGCACTGTAAGGAGAGTGGGGATCGTACTTTGTATCTTCTGTAAAAAGACCTGTACTGCCTAAAGCGCCATAAACTTCATCAGTAGAAACATGATAAAAACGTTTGCCGGTATAATTTCCTTTCCATGCTTCTTTCGCCGTATTCAACAAATTAACTGTCCCTATTACATTGGTATACACAAAATCAAGTGGCGATAAAATGGAGCGGTCAACATGGCTTTCGGCTGCCAGGTGAATAACAGCATCCGGACTGTAAGTCGCAAACAGATTTTGCAATCCCTCCATATCCAATATATTCACCCGCTCAAAAATATAATTTGGGGCCATTTCTATATCCCTCAGGTTCTCCAGGTTGCCTGCATAGGTAAGGGCATCAAGGTTGATGATCTTATACTCGGTGTATTGGGTGACAAATAATCGTACTACATGAGAGCCGATAAAACCAGCCCCACCCGTGATGATGATTGTTTTGTTCATAGAATTAATGATTATAAACGATTGGAATTGTTTTTATACCATGCAAAAGTTGTTCCTAGCCCATCCATTACGGATACGGAAGGATCATAACCCAACAGTGTTTTTGCTTTGGATATATCGGCCAGGCTATGTTTTACATCGCCTGCCCTGTTCGGACCATGCAAAGGGTTTAATGAACTTCCTCCTTCCTTTTTTAATGCTTCGAAAAGTTGCAATAGAGAAGTCTGATCACCGCAGGCAATATTATAAACCTGGTTGACCGCCTTCTTATTTTCTGTAAACATCGCAACAATATTTGCCTGTACGGCATTGGTTACAAAAGTAAAGTCCCGGCTATGGCTGCCGTCACCATTGATAAGAGGCGCTTTATTTTCTATTAAGCCTTTTATAAAAAGTGGGATCACAGCAGCATAAGGCCCCTGCGGATTTTGCCGTGGGCCAAAAATATTGAAATAGCGCAGCCCGATGAATTGCATATCGTAAAGGCTGGCATACACTCCTGCATATAGCTCGTTTACATATTTGGTAACGGCATATGGAGAGAGAGGGTTCCCGATCTTATCTTCTACTTTTGGTAAACCGGGGTGATCGCCATAAGTGGAAGAACTGGCCGCATAAACAACCCGCTTAATGCTTTTTTCTTTGGCTGCAGTAAAAACGTTTAAGGTACCGGTGATATTAACATCATTAGTTGTCAGAGGATCTTTGATCGAACGGGGAACTGAGCCTAAAGCCGCCTGGTGTGTAATAACATCAATATTTTCACAAGCCTCCAGGCATGTATCGAATTGACGAATATCCCCTTCTAAAAATTCAAACCGCGGATCATTGGAAAAATCTGAAAGATTTTGCAATGATCCCGTTGCAAGATTGTCCAGCACCCTCACGAAACTAACCCGCTTATCCTGCAACAACTGCTCCACCATATTGGAACCGATAAAACCGGCGCCGCCGGTAACTAATATGCGCATAAAATTAACAGAAGAACAGCTTGTTCTTATTTTTTTCGGCCAAACATTCTTTTAAATGAAAACAACCCGGCTATTTTATCGAGCATGGTTCTTCTAGGAGCCTCCTCTTCATAATAACCGCTGTTACCATATCCATATCCGTAACCATAACGACCATAACCGTAGTAGCCGTAGCCCGCTTTCAGTTTTACATCATTAATAACGATGGAAACAGACGGCAATTTTTTGGATTGGTAAAGATCATCAATCAATGCAATCTGTTTTTTATAGGTGTAACCCTGCCTTACCAGGTAGAGTGTACAATCCGCGAACTTACCAAGGGTCATTGCATCGCTTACCATTCCTACAGGTGCTGTATCAATAACGACAACATCAAATTCACGACGGAGCCATTGGAATAATTCTGACACTTTCTGGTCAAGCAACAATTCTGCAGGATTGGGAGGAACAGGACCGCAAGGCAATACAAAAAGATTTTCCTGGCTTGGTACCGGCAATATCAAATCTTTCACCTCAGCTTTTCCAACCAGGAAATTCGAAATACCCGGATTCTTTCCAATACTTAATCCGGCCAGGATCTTTGGCTTGCGGATATCAAATTCAAGTATAATTGTTTTTTTTCCGGTCAAAGCCATTACCGCACCCATATTGGTACTAATGAATGACTTTCCCTCGCCGCTGAAAGAAGAAGTAACCAGGATAACGGGCTTCTCAATTTTATTTAGAATGTATTGTAAGTTGGTACGGATAATGCGAAACTGTTCCGCCACCATCCTCCGGCTGGTTTTAGTGACGATCAATACATTTTCTGAATGGGAATGGCCGATCTCACCCATGATGGGGGTAGAAGTGATCTTCTCAATATCAAAGCGGGTAGTTACTTTATCATTTAACAGCTCTGTTATAAAAATAATAAGTGTTGGTAATCCCAGCCCGATAAAAACAGCCAGTATCTGTATCATCCTTCTATCCGGCTTTACCGGCATCTGTGAAGCGGTGGCTCTGTCAATAATTTTTGAATTTGAAATAGTTGAAGCCCTTGAGATGGCAGCTTCTTCCCGCTTACCTTCCAGCAATCCATATAGTGCCAGTTTGGTAGTAACCTGGCGCTCCATTTCAATCATATCTTTCATCTTAAAAGGCATGGCCTGCAACTCACCTTGTTCTTTACCGCTCTGGCTCCTGATAGTAGAAATGGCCTGGTTGTAAGATGACCTGATATTACTAAGCGCTTCCAAAACACTTTGCCGTTGTTGTTCGATCAATCCTTCCAATTCTTTTACAGACGGGTTATCTGGCGGTATATTGGACGCCAGTAAGCCTTGACGTTCCAGTTGAGATTTATTGTAGCCGCTTACCAGTTCATTAAGCGTGATATCCTCAAGACCCAGGGAAGACGGCACCACTACTTTATTATACTGATTTCTCTTATCCTTCAGGTATTCATCCACCAGGTCAGTAACAGCCAATCTCATCATCTGCTCATTAAGCAGGTTATCCGCAGCAGAAATTTTTGCAAAGTAACCGTCCGATTGCGTTTCTACGTTGATCAGGTTATTTCTTTGACGATATGCCAATAGGTTGGTCTGGATACTATCCAACTCTTTTTTCAGTTTATCCAAACGGCCATCAATAAACCCTATTATCTGGTCGGTAGAAAAATTATTTTGTTCAACCGTCATGGAATCATATTGGATCATCAGGCTATTAACTATGTCAGCCGCCATTTGAGGGTTGGCCGCTTCCAAATCTATAACCAAGATACCTGTTCCTCCCGCTTTCGGTTGTACTTTTACAGTCCTTGCAAGACGGCCGGCCAACGATTCCAGCGGGTGCCATGTCAGGTTGTATTCAGTTCCGGCAGTAGGTAATACCCCATTCCTGGTTATCCTGAATACGCCGTTCCTATTTTCAAAAACCTGGTCAAATCCAAACCTGACAGTTTCATTATTGATCCTGAATTGATTTACATTATCAAATTTGATCTTCATTGAAAAAGCTCTTGCCGAATCAGTAATTTTAAGAGTCTGGACAGAAAATGGAGCCTGCTTATAAACGTTCTGATCTTTGATCCTTCCTTTGGCAACATAACCAAACTGGAGGTTCAACTTGTTTATCACCCTGGCCATTAATGGCCGCGATTTCAATATTTCTATCTCACTCTGGATATTTTGTGACCGGTTGTTACCCATCAAAATATCTTCAACCTTGTCGGGGCGGTTATTATTGTTTTCGCTTTTAATAAGCATACTTCCTCCTGCGCTATAAACCTGGCTGGCATATCGCAAATAAGTATAGGCAATAAGCAAGGCCAGCGCTACTGATAAAAGAAATAAGGGAAGAAAACGGATATACTTATAAAAAATATCTTTCAGGCTCAGACTCCCTTGTTCAGTTTTGCCGGTTTTAATCTGCTCGTCCATTATTATTACTTATAATTCATTCTATTGGAAAACCCTGATAACAACAGCAATCGCTGTTATCAGGCTCACTACGAAACCTGCTTGCCGGTAAACTATTTCCTGGTCAGCTTTTTTTGCTTTTCGCTTACTGGGCTCTACCACTATCATATCATTCTGCATGAGATTATAATACGGTGATTCAAATAATGAATTGGAGGAAAGGTCCACATAACCAGCCTGTCGCTTACCATCAATTTCCCGTACAACCTTTATGGAATTTTTCAATGCATACTCTTTTACACCACCCGCCAAACCGATTGCTTCCAGTATAGTTACTCTTTCACCTGGTATAGTAATAGTTCCTTCTTTGTTCACTTCACCCAATACCGTTACTTTCAAATTTTGAAACCGGATAACAACAGAGGGATTAGTCAAAACTGAATCTTTTTCATTGATCTTCTTTTTGATGGTATCAGCCAACTGAAGCTTTGTCAGGCCTTCTACCTTCAACAATCCTATCTGCGGATATTCAATATTGCCATTAGCATCCACCAAAAAACCACCTGCTGCCGATCCCGACGATGATGATCCTTCCGTCGATCCTCCCTGGGATGGCAAATTATAAATGGCGTCAGAAAATTGAGGCTTTGTACTGGCACTGTACACCTGTATTGAAAGAAGGTCGTTTTTCTGTATACGCAATTCAGATATCAGGACTTTTTCAGTAATGGTTGTGTCTGTTACATTTTGCAGGTAATAGGGAATTTTTTGCTGCGGGGTACAGGAGATAAAATAAATAGGCAAAGCAACAAAAAAAACGATGCGGAAGAATTTCATTGAAACGGCTTTAAATGTACAGTTGGGCTGCAAAAATAAGGTTTGACCCCGTTATGGTTATGTCGAAGTTAATTTAGTTCTGTCAATATGAGCCACTAACAAATAACCCAGGCTATCAATGGCAACTTTTACCATTTTACGGTGAAGCCCTACCACCTGGCCTTCCTGATCCATCAATGGACCGGTTGTGATCTTCACCCTTTGATTCAGCTCCAGGTTCATGGGTCTTACTTCTACATTCTCATACTCATTTAAAAACCTTTTGATAGCATTGATCTCTTTTTCTTTCACCAGGGCGGGTTTACCATTCCAGTAAACAAAGTTGATCACCCCGGGCGTCATTCTTACAGCAGTTCTGTCCTCCTCATCTACCTTCACAAAAACATAGGATTTAAAAAGCGGCTCTTCCACTATTTTCACCCTGTCGCTCCATTTGCGACGTACTTTATTTACCGGGCAATAGCTCTCCAGTCCCTTTTCGCTAAGAAGTTGGGTCACTTTTTTTTCCCAACGGGGACGACTATATATGGCTAACCATTTGCGGGACATTAAGAACAGTTTTTTAGAAAGCTTCGCCACCTCGGTCACATAAAAAATTTTACCTGAACGATAAATTATGGCCAATATAACGGCTTTCTTTTCCGCCTATTGTCTTTCGGGTGCAAATATAGCGGGCATATTGGGAGTGGCAAAAGAATAAAAATGACGGATTGTGAATGTTTTGTCCCCAAGAGTTGATAACTATCCGAGGCTTTAGAGTTTTTCAATCCCTATCTTATAAAACTATTTTTGGAGGATACTTTTTATGATAACCCAATTAAAAATCAACACTATACATATTTATCTCTTCAAAAAATTGCCAAATCCCTTATTAAAAGATAAACTGGTCAAACCAAAAGAGTTATCCCGGTTCATGAAAACATTCCTTACCCTGAGCTATTTAATTTATATTTTGAAAATCTTACATTTAGAAACTAAAAACTAAGATAGTTTGAACCAACGCTTTTACTCCCTTGATGTGTTTAGGGGCGCCACCGTTTGCCTGATGATACTGGTCAATAACCCAGGTTCCTGGGCACATATTTATCCTCCGCTAGAACATGCTTCGTGGCACGGGCTGACTCCTACGGATCTTGTATTCCCATTTTTTTTATTCGCTGTCGGAAATGCGATGGCCTTTGTGATGCCCCGGCTTGAAGCGGCTGGCGATGTAGTCTTCTGGAAAAAGGTAATCAAAAGAACGGCCCTGATATTCTTAATTGGATTATTTCTCAACTGGTGGCCTTTTATGAAATGGGAAGATAGCTCCCTGGTATTTCGCCAATGGGTAGATTCCAATAACCCCGAAACCGGTGTTCGTATCCTGGGTGTATTGCAACGTATTGCTATTTGTTACTTCTTCGGGGCTGTAATCGCTTACTACCTGAAACCCCGGAAAGCATTTTATACTGGTTTCGTCCTTTTATTAGTCTACTGGCTGTTTTGTTATGCAGGCAATCCAACTGATCCCTACAGTCTGCAAGGATGGTTTGGAACCGGTATTGATAAAAAAATATTAGGCGTGCCGCATATGTACAAAGGCGAAGGAATAGCTTTTGATCCCGAAGGATTGATGAGTACAATATCGTCAATTGTACAGGTGATCTTTGGCTATATGATTGGTGATTATATACAAAAAAAGGGAAAGAACTTTGAAATGGTAAGCGGTTTATTTGTAACAGGCGTGGCCATGCTTGTCACAGGGTATTGCTGGGATATGGTTTTCCCCATTAATAAAAAAATATGGACAAGTTCTTTCACAATCTATACCAGCGGTTTAGCTACCATTACTATTGCTACCATGATCTACATGATAGAATTTAAAAATATAAAAGGCGGGCTAACTAAATTCTTTGATGTGTTTGGAAAAAATGCTTTGTTTGTCTTTGCCCTAAGTGCCTTCCTGCCAAGGGGGCTTGCACTGATACGATTTGAAAACGGGTTGAATGAAAAAGGAGAAATGACCTGGTACAATCCTTGGAACTGGCTATATCAAAAAGTGCTGATCAATATACCGGGTGATCCAAGAATTGGTTCCCTGTTATATGCTTTGTGTATCATTACGTTTATGTGGGTTATCTGCTACTGGATGGATAAGAAGAAGATATATGTAAAAGTATAAGAAGCTTACTTCACCCGGATAATTTCTTTATCCTATATCAACTATCATTCAACACGGTTACAGTATTTCTAAGTGCAATGCTTTCAGCTCGGTTATTCTATTTCTTCATCAATATCATCAATGAGGTTTAGATGTATGTATATCGTTACACGATGTTTATCTATTATTACTTTACCTGGGTTATAAGACCACAGTTGCCAGTTGCAGCATCAAATCCTACTTATTAAATTTTATCCACATAAAACTGACAGCGCCTGAAACCGCTAACAATCCCCTTAAATATGGTGTACTTTCAGTATTATCTAAAAATCCCAATTCAATCCTTCTGTTATGAATAACACTACTATCAATTTTCCCAGCATTTTTGAAACAGCTTTTGGTAATACGGAGAACTCAGCGAAAGATCTGCTTAACGGTCTTAAGATTAAGAGAGGAGAAAAATGGTACCTGGTTGGTAACCTTGCAAGAAAAGGCGCTATTAATCCCGGCAGAACAGTCAATGCGGCCCCCACGGAAGAAGACTTTGATATTCTTTTCAGATCCGCTATTACCAATGTAGTGGAGAAAGTAGAACATCCTTTTGTTATTACTACGGGCTTCCCTTTTTCTACTTATAATGTATATAAATCCGCTGCCGAGCATTACCTGGCCAAGCGGCATTTTATGCTAGATTACGATACCCGTACATTTAACTTAAACGGGAATGTCAAGAAAAATACGTTTATCGTAGATCAGTATGATGTGATTCCTGAAATAGTAGGTGGTATTATCGGGTTAAAGAAAATCGTACCTGCCGCTGCCAATGAAAATTTTATTGCTTTAAGTTTTGGTTTTGGAACCATGGAAGGCGCACTCGCTACTACCGATGGACTTGTACACCGGACCAACTTCAGTTCTCACGGCATCCGGTATGTTATTGGCAACCTTGCCCGTGAATTGAACCAAAAGTATTTCCTGGAAATGAAGAACGAATATCAATTAGACGAAGCTTTTATTAAGGGCTCTCTTTTTACCAACAGGAAACTAATAGATTTAAGAGATCTGCGGAGGGAACTTTTACAACAGTATTATAAAGAAGTAGTGTCTCCCCAGTTGAGAAAATATTTTACAGATGCGGATTTGGAATCCTGTAATAAAATTTACCTGATGGGTGGTGGCGCCAATTACACTGAGTTGTATGAAGCGATCAGTGAAGAATTCTCAGGGTTTATTCCGGTAGAAGTGGCTCCGCATCCTGAATATATTGTCAGCATCGGCTACCTCTATAATTGTTTACGTATTTCCGATTCAAAAGCGGCCCGTTGTATTGGCATTGATCTTGGCAATGCCACAACCGCTGTCTCCTATTTTGAAAATATCAATTCGCTTTAGTTATACGGTCCGCTATTGATGAAATTAGAAAACATATTGAATGCTACGATAGGAAGAGAAAGCTTTTGTGTACCAAAAGAAATGGTCATCAACGGGTCTTTCCTGGCTGAAACATCCGGCCAGGTGGCCGGTACGGTGAACGGTGATGTTTTGGTGAAAGGCAAAATCGTTATACTAAAGGAAGGAATTGTCAATGGCGATATTTCAGCGGATGAATTAGTTGTTTATGGCAGGCTTACCGGTGATGTAAGAAGTTGTTCAAAAATGGTCATTCATTCAGGGGCCATTGTAAGTGGAAATATCACGGCTACTGAAATTCACACGGATAAGGACGCAATTATAGAAGGACTGATTGTAAAATCGGGCATGCCAGTGTCGGCTGAGAGTAGAGTGAGGTTACCGGCGAAAACCAGTTCACCATTCAGAGAGAATTACAAAATGTCTGCCGATAATTCCGAATCATCAAAACATGAGGCCTGGTTTTAAACAGTATTATTTCGGGATAAAGTAAGAATACCTGCATTACAGAACAGAAAAAGCGGGACTCTTACAACTATTATAAATTGATTTTCTTCCCTTGCTGGGGAAAGATCAATTTCAGTTTAAAGGAATTACTTTTTGCTAACTGCGTTTTTATTTTTAATTCGCTATTTCCATTTGGCTTTATATGAGTAATGATAACAGGCAACCCGTTCAGTGCATTAGGATTTTTACAAAAACCACTCAATACTTTCATTTCGTTCATGAGCAGGTGAGGGGTGAGATGGCCGAATAATTGTTTATCGGGTTGCTCGTCAGGGAAAGAGGTTTCAATAAATATTCCTTTTAGTTTTTTATCATTTATTAGCGGCGCGATGGCTTGCCATAGTTGACGCAAACGCTGCGAATGTTCAATAGTATCGGCTCCTGTATCTCCGAGGTACAATACATAGTTTTCATTATACTGGATAAGAAAGGCACTACTCTGGTAAGGATGAACATGGCTTAATACAAAAGTCTTAACGCTCATATTGGTGTTAGCAATAGCTATTTCAACTGCCGTGTCTAATACTACATAATGATATTTTTTCAATAAGGGTGCTTCTCCGGCGTCGGCGAAATTCGCCCAGCTCTTCCAGGAAAAGTATTTTTCTTTTAGTATATCCAGCACAAAAGGCAACGCATAAATATTCTTGACAGAGTCGTCCGGGGAATTAATGATCATACCGGCAAGATGATCCAGGTGACCATGGGAAATAAAAAATCCCTTTATATATTTCCGTAAAATAACAGCCGGAGGTTCATGAAATGTGTTTAAGGCAATAGCTTTTTTAATACCGGTATGTACTGTTCCTGCATCCAAACAAATATATTCATTACGACCAACCGGTGCCAGCATATAAGCCGACAGGTTGCTTTCATCCGTACCACCTCTTATGCCCAGTGGCACTACCTGGAAGGATGATTGGCTGTATATATAAGAAGATGCCGATAAAATGCTGATGGAGAGAAACAAAATATTTAATGCTTTCATAATTACAATTAATAAACTCCGCAATATAGCACCAAAAGAAACTAAAATACCGATCCCGGTGGCCTGAATGCTTCGATCGTGGTGGAAAGTATACCCGGCGAGATCAAACCATTCAGCGCCGTTTCAAGCCGGTAAAATTCATCGAGATTATCATCATAATAATGAATGATAAAAAAGGAAGAGGAAGTTTCTTCATGAACCGTCTTAATATACGTAAGCAACACATGCTTCCATTGTATCTCTTTATCCTCTTTATACAGCCAGATGCTTTCGCGGCTTATCCTGATCAATGCTTTGTTATTCAACAGCCAGGGCAATACTACAATTAATAACAGTACAAGGAACAGCACCTGCCCCAAACCAAATTTGTTTTCGCCCAACAAGTAAAGTAACAGTGCTGCTACCATTATCATTATAGTCGCGATCATCCATTCTTTTCTTGTTTTTTTGATAATTACCGGCTCTTCGGTGTTCACCGGCTTATCATAGCGAGTCGCATAATCTTTTGTAAGCTGGTAAGAAGGTGGAGGGTGTTGCCAATAGCTTTTCTCTTGCGGTTGGTATTCAGCTTCTACTGCTTCCACGTATCGACGCTTTCGTACTTCCAGCTCAGAATTCATACTCCCGTAATTTGAATATGTTTAAAATAAAAATATCTCCCGGGCTAAGGGAGATATTCTTTTATTCGCCGATGATCCCTTCCTTCTTCTTTCCCCATGTCTTATGCTTCGCTCCGTCCATCTTTACAATCTTAGGTGTGAACTTACCTACTACAACTACCAATTGCTGCTGGCTTTTCATCACCAGTTCGATGTCTTTGTAAGCAAAAGGTGATTCATCTAATCCGCCGCCTAATAATTTCACCCCATGTTTTATTAATTCGTCCTTCAATTGCTTATCGGTAACGGATGCCATGGCTTTGCTACGGCTCATCTTTCTTCCCGCACCATGAGAAGCGGAATTGACAGAAGCATTTTCTCCTTTTCCTTTTACAATAAAACCTGCGGCGGTCATTGATCCCGGAATAATTCCCAATACATTTTTCCCTGCCGGTGTTGCTCCTTTACGATGAACGATCACTTCTTTTCCCTCCCATTTTTCTTTCCACGCAAAATTGTGATGGTTCTCTACCATGGTTATCGGCTTACGCCCTAACTGTTTTGCGATCTTCGCATGAATGATATGGTGACAAGCCGAGGTATAATCACCGGCTAAGTTCATCGCTATCCAGTATTCCATTCCTTCTTCTTCATCAAGGTTTAACCAGGCGAGATTGCTGGCTTCGCCTGGCAAACGTCTTTTCTGTTTGGCGATCTTTGTATAATGATTCGCAATATTAGCACCCAATCCTCTTGAGCCGGAGTGAGATAATAAACCCACATAATTACCCGCCTCAATTCCTAACACTTCGTCCTTCGACGTGATCTCTACTGTACCAAACTCTACAAAGTGATTTCCCGAACCAGAAGATCCCAATTGTTTCCAGGCTCTTCCATGCAAGTTTTTTAGTAATGGCAATTCATAAAATGCTTTGTTGTCCATCACTCCATGATCAGCGGCACGGTCAAATTGCGCACCGCTTCCAAATAAAGTGGCTTCATTTATCTCCCTGGCGAAATACGATTCCTTTTGCACCAGGTCTTTCGGATCAATATCAAAAATGCTCAGGCACATGCGGCAACCGATATCCACACCTACTCCGTAAGGAATGACTGCATTCTCCGTGGCCAGTACTCCGCCTATCGGTAAGCCATAACCGCTATGCGCATCAGGCATCAATGCTCCGGCAACAGCCACTGGTAATTTAGCAGCTGTGTACATCTGGTGCATAGCGCCTTCTTCTATATGTTCCTGTCCGAATACATTAAAGTGGATACCACTTTGCCGTAGCGAGACCTCACCCAAACCCTCTCCGGAGGAGAGGGCTTCCGCAGACTCCGATTTTTTGATGAGTTCTTTTGCGATTAATGCCAGCACTGCATCGTCTTTATACTCTAACGGGTTTGCCAACACTTTTTGTAATATTTCCATCACTTCCTCCTTTCCATGATGCTCGTAATTTTTTTGCATCACATTCATAGCTATGCTTATCACCGGTCCTTCCGGGTAGCCGATAGCACGCAATTCTTTTCCTTGTATTTTTAATTTACTCATGGTTTGCTTGTTCGTTACTTTCTAATTCTTTTCGATAGCTTTCATCTAAATAATTTTGTAAATCATTCATAAAAGGGAGTAATATTTTGTAATTCTCATCAAAATCATGAGCAATTGATAATAGATCTCTAAGATGTATTACCATTAAAATAATTGATAAATCAAGTTTATCTTTTCTATTCTCAAATGGCAGATGGGTTGATGATAATGATGTCCAATGGCTTAAATGATCATATTTGGAATAATACGAGTAAAGGTTCATGACACTTTCCCCGGTGACTAAAGTTGGATGTTGGCTTTCCTTACCTAAACTCCCTAAACGATACTTATACTGATTTTTTAATTTGGGCCTGCCTACTGAAAGATCAAATGCTTTAGAAAACAAAGATGCCAGTTTTAACGATTGCTTCTTTTTTTCTTCATCTGATAACTTTTTTGATGAAAATATTTCATCAATAATATGATTAGTCCCGTCAGCAATTACTGCATAACAAAACTCTTTTACTTCCACTTTTAATTCTTCTAAACTATTGTTTGGGTGATTAATACAAATATTTTTTATTTTTAAAACCAAAATCATGTCCATCAATACTGATCTTGCTAGAATTCCTAATGAAAATTCTAAGTCATTTGTACTTGCTAATTGAGGATACAGCCTCAAAAAAGACAGGCAAATTCTTGAAACCTTTTGAACGCCACAAAATACAAATCGTGCTAGCTCATCTTGATGCTTATTTACAAAATGTTCCTCTGCTAAAAGAGAAGTTTTATAAATCATACTTAAATGTTCTTGGATCTTATCCATAATTAATGGTTTTAATCTAATTTAAAGCTACTTCAATTCTTGTCGAGTAAAATTACCGAACGTATAAATGTGAGACGCAACAGGCGATGCTATTAGCACTTCAGTCGGGCAAATAATTAAAAACATCCGGTACCGGTATGATACCGGATGTTAATTTACTTCTGCGGCACAAAGATCTGCTTCAACTGCTCAATCAGCATACCATTACCGCTTACACTGATGTTGCTGATCTTATCTGCGATCTTTTCTACGTATTCCATTTCTTTCAGCTTCCACAACATCGCATTATCTTCCATCAACTTCGCAGTGTTCAGCAAGCTACGGGTGCTGGCAGTTTCTTCACGGCGCATGATCATGTTGGCCTGCGCTTTTTTCTCAGCGATCAATACCTGGTTCATAATCTCCTTTACATCACCCGGCAGGATGATATCGCGGATACCGAAACCATTCACCTCAATACCCAATGCCATCGCTTTCTCTTTCACTTGTTGCAGGACGAATGGAGCAATGCTCTCTTTCTTCTCCAGCAATTCATCAAAGCTGTAACCAGCAATATATTCACGCAGCGCCAGCTGAAAAGCCACGTACAATTGTTTATCGTATTCCTTGTTGTTCAGCACGGCTTTTTCAATATCCGCCACTTTGTACTGCGCCCAGGCGTTGATACGCAAGGCCGCTTTGTCTTTGGTCAATATTTCCTGGCCGTTTACTTCCAGTTGTTGCTGACGCATATCCACCCTTGCGATATGAACCGCGATGTTGTTCTTCCAAAAGTAATACACACCGCTCTCCAGTACTTTGTCAAACTTACCATCAATGAACAGCACCGCCTTTTCATAGTTCTCTACACTCACGCTACGTACGTACGGCGCTACCAGCTTGCTCAGCAAAACAGCACGATCAATGTTCCCGGTGATAGCGATCTTGCTGATATCAGCCCGAACGAATGCATACTGCACCACGGATTTCCAGAAAGTATAACGACCAGCGGTCAATACCTGTTTCAGCAAACCGTTCTCATATTGCAATACGATCTCGTTATCCTTTACTTCCACTACATGCAGGATATCGCCAGCGCATTATCCTGCAACAGGATGTTCAACTCAACCGGCGCTATGAACGGCTTAGTGATATCATACAGGTACACCACTTCATTTTTCCAGAACCAATATATACCCGCCATCAACAGCCGCTGATACTCTCCATTTTTAAATACCAAACCCGCCTGGTAGGCATTTACTTTTACTTTTTTCATACTGCTTTTGTTTTAGACCTCACCCAAACCCTCTCCAAAGGAGAGGGCTTTCGAAGACTCCGTTATCAGATAATTTGTTTTAACAAAGTCGGCGTTGCTTACCACCCGGTATTCACGGAAGCAGGTTTTAACAATGCTTATCGTACCAGTTTCTAAACAAGTTTCTATTGAACTATTGTCAATAGCTTTTCGTTAATCAAGTGATAAGTTTCACCTCATCTCTGTCCTGCCTGCAGGCGCTTACCGTGTTGCAATGCTTCCAAAACTTTCCCATTGAGGGTACTCGTTCTTTCAAGTCCTTGCTACAATACATTAGGCTTTATAGCTAAGAGTCATAGGTATGTACTGCCGGCAAGCAACACCAACTTTATGTTTGTCACCATTTTTTGAGAAGCGGTGTACTTCTTTAAAACAAGCATCCTTAGTGCTTTGCGTCTACCAGTTCCGCCAATCCGCCTCACGGCGGACGTGGGACTCGAACCCACATGATCGTCTGTTGCTCTACCCACTGAGCTATCACATTGGTTTGTGAAAGGGAGTCGAACCCTTGACCGACAGGCTATGGTGGGGAGTTACACATTGATGTAACAGCATACAGATAGTTACTACGTCTGCACTGATGCGTTTCTTTGAAACACTAACCAGGTTTACTGTCAACATGCAAATTCCCATCTTGCCGTTAAGCAAGCTTTTAATCTTATCCTTAAAAGAGGACAAGGAATATTTTAAAGAACTTAATTCATCAATTCGGCCTGTCTCCTGAAACCAATCACTTCTACTTTATCTTTTGCCCCTTTCTCATGCTGGTTGGCGATCTCTGCAATGGTCATCGGCCTGTTAATGATCGTATCAAATCCGAAATGATCACTTAGCTTTTGTCCCTTTGACTCACTCAATTTTCCGAACTCATACTTTGCAATCAATCTTCCCTTTCTCATCAATGCATTATCCACCAATGAAAGCGGGTGATTAAAAGTGCATATCACCTGCACATTTAAAAAATCAGCCAGCAACCCATCTGATATATTCAGCAGGTTTGACACGGACGAATCATTGCTTATTCTTCTGTCCATGATGACATTCTCCGCATCTTCAATGATCAGGATGCTGTTCGGGTTATCAATCAGCAGGTCCATGAAATCCGCATTCATGATATTACCCGCCACCGCAGGAGACAAGAATAAAACTTTCTTCTTCAATCTCCCGATCAGGTAACGCAGGTAAGTTGTTTTTCCCGTTCCAGGCATTCCATGTAATAACACGATGCCCTTATCATCCTTTTTCATCAGCCTTTGCTGAATTGTTCGGTCTACTTCTATGAAATCATCCTCATAGTACAGCCCAAGGTTCAGCTTCGCTTTTTTGATCTCCATGGCCTTCAGCTCCATTCCGTAACTGTCTTTGGCAATCAGGTTGATCTCAAAGTCTTTCTTCTTCTCTCTTCGTTTGAAACGGCTCACCTCTCTTACCAGGTTATTAGCCATATCATAATCTTCATGCGTATGCAATACTTCGCAATATTCACCACCCAGTTCCACCAGGCAATTATCCCTTAGCAGAACAATAGTAGTACTGTAAAGAGGCTTTTTCTTTTTCCGGTCATATTTCGAATATTGAAATATTCCCGTGATGGCGTCTTCATACTCCGTTCTGATATGCTTCAGCACTTTCTCCGTGTTCACCTGGTCAACCCATGTGATACAAGGCACTTGCTGGTAGGCATACATATAGTAAGCTTTGCAATCCAGGAAACTATTCTGGAAAATGCTGTTGGCCGCCATTATTTTTTGTTGATTGTCCATAATTATTTTATTGAAACAGTATTACAATAGTTTTTACTTCTTTAAAAAAGAATAAGACTATTTCATGACACGGCTCAGCATTGTTTTAAATTTTGTACTGTTATTAATTGTCTAAACTGGTCCCGATGGTTATCGGGACACCGTTCAAACTACTGTACCACTTTATTCGCACAACTGGAGCTGGCAAAAGCTTCCGGTTTCGCTTTGAAAGCAAAACCCATTCCCACGATATACCCCATCGCTTCTTTCAACGCATCGTTGCTTTTGAAGTTGGGATTAGTGTTGATATCTGCATGCACCTCCATGTCCACACTATAGCGTGAAAAAATATTACACAAGGCATACGCCACTTCAATACTCCTATTCACTTCCATCAGCATCCGTTGCTTGATACTCATCTTTTGTTTGGTGATCTCATTGTGTATATACATGAAACCACCTTTTCCTTTGCGGATGAATACGATCACGGTCGCAAACTCAGTGATTTTACTTTTTACCTGACTATCAGTACCGATGCATACTTTCAACTCGTGTCCCATTTCTTTTTCACGCGTCAATACATATCGTACTTCATCGGCGATAGGAATTTTAATCCTTTCACCTGATAGCTTTCTCCATTGTTGTTGTTCCTGTTCCATTGTTTTACATTTTGTCAATCAGCATGGGTTGAAGGATTCGAACCTTCATGCACAGGTTTGGAATCTGTGGTGTTAGCCGTTACAGCAAACCCATATAGTGGTGCCCAAAGGATTTGAACCTTCTTAGTCCCGTCTTCAGCGGGATGCATAGACCATCTCTGCCAAAGCACCTTTTTGTTTGTGATGAGCATTGACTGATCGCTTTTTCCTCATCATCGAATTCACTTATCAACAAACAACCTCACCCTTACCCTCTCCACAAAGTGGAGAGGGGAAAGCGGAGAGTGTAAGAATCGAACTTACCTGGGTGTTAACCCAATCTTGACTTAGCAAGCCAGTGCATTTCCACTCTGCCAACTCTCCAAAACATTTTGCGGAGAGAAAGAGATTTGAACTCTTGAGGCTTTTACACCCAGTCTGTTTTCAAGACAGCTTCCTTGACCAACCGGTCTCTCTCCATTGTGTGAGTGATTGTATTCGAAACAACTCATTATAAAAGGAAACGGTTTTACAGACCGTCACGACTCTCCAACTTCGTCGTACTCACATTAGCGGATAAAGAAAGATTCGAACTTTCAACCATCGGCTTAACAAGCCGCTGCTCTGCCGTTGAGCTATTCATCCATTGTTGGCCCGGTGAGATTCGAACTCACATCCGCCATCCGGCGGATAAAAGCCGGGTACATCTGTCCAGTTGAGCTACGAGCCATGGTTTGAACCATGATTTTGAAAGATTAAATGGATTAGGAAGAATCTCTTTTCCATTTAATCTTTTTTATATCCACCCAAATCCTGGTTCAGACATTCATTTGCTGGCTCAACAAGATTCGAACTTGTATCTCTGCGTTCGTAGCACAGTATTCTTAATCCATTGAACTATAAGCCATCATCGTGCGACTTTCAGATTTGAACTGAAAACAACCATCCTATGTTTACCTCTCAGAAAGAAAGGAGGATGGACATGTTACCCTTACACCAAGCCGCATTCTCTTTACCTGGTTGACCCCGTCTCGCCTAAGGCGAGAGAACCCTGTTCCCCACATTCACAATGTGGTACTTTACCGGATAAGCTAAAGCCAACATCTTGTCACCGGACTCAGATTCGAACTGAGAACATCACAGTCAAAGTGTGATATGTTAACCATTACACTATCCGGCATCGTTGGCCCAATGAGATTCGAACTCACACTGCATAGCTTCTGAAGCTATAGCTCTTCCGTTGGGCTACGAGCCAATATTGATGCGGTTCGTACGGGAGTTGAACCCGTGGCGACAGATCGACAATCTGTAATGTTAGCCGTTACACCAACGAACCCTTTGTAACCCGTACGGGATTCGAACCTATATCATCACATCGAAAATGTGATGTCCTGAACCATTAGACGAACGGGCCATTCAGTATAGCAGGCCGGACTCGAACCAGCATCCTCTCCGTTCCAGGCGGAGGATCCAACCAATTGGAATGCTGCTATAAATTGGTAGCATTCCTGCTACCGTTTTCATATAAGGGTTTAATAGTTTAAAATTTTCAGGAAAGGCGTCCCCGTTGCATCTCACGGGGGTCGCCTGTATCCCTCCTTTCTGCATCTGTTACTTTCCTTTGTTTTTATTTTCTTTACAATTACTTCCACTACAAAATGAATGGCCAGCACCAATAACAAAAATTTCATCAAATACCTCCATTATTTTTTCATCCTGCCTGCTGGATCCTCCATTGCCTCAGCGATCATAAGCAACGCCATCGCCACCAGATGAATTACCAGCGACCATTCCATTAGCATAATTTTTAATTCTCAATAAAAAAGCCCGGTCGTTTATTCGACCGGGCTTCCTTTCGTTTAGATACAGATGTACCTACGTATGGATATGCCACGGTCGTTTATACTGACTATCATTCACATTGCCTATGGGTACAATAATGCTATTCGTCTGCGCAAACCAATAGCTTCGGGATAATGAGAGTCGCTCATTCCTCATCCTAAATCGTTTATGTTGCAATGACTTCAGCATTTTATTTTGTTATGAATAATTAGATTCCATTCCTCACGCTTTACATAAATCCGGCTGTTCATTTACCTTAGATCTCCAAAATCCTTTTTCAAACCCTCTATAAAAAACCACCGCCCCGATTGTGATCGGGGCGGGGCCTGTATTCTATCGAATTCGTTATTTCAACTTATTCATCAGCCATACATTCCCCGCAAACGGAATAGTCATCTTTGGGACTAAACCAATTCACTGATTCAATATGTAATTGTATGCGTAGCATGTTTTTGTTTTGCGATGCAAAGATTGAATTAATTTTTTGTTGTTGCCAAATTTTCCGAAAGAATTTTTTAAAATAAATTTTATATCACTGTATTTTTTTACTCATTTCCCCACTTATTCAAACACAACTGTCTTATTATTATAAACAAACACGCGGTCCTCAAAAAGCATTTTAAGCGCTTTAGCTAAAACACTCTTCTCCACTTCTTTTCCTGCTTTTATCATATCCGCTGCCGTAAAAGTATGATTGACCGGTATGATCTGCTGTTCAATGATAGGGCCCTCATCCAGATCGTTTGTTACAAAATGCGCCGTGGCGCCTATCAATTTTACACCCCGCAGGTATGCCTGCTTGTATGGATTGGCGCCCATAAAAGCTGGCAGAAAAGAATGATGAATATTGACGATACGTAATGGAAACAATTCAACAAACTGCGGTGAAAGTATACGCATAAATTTCGCCAGTACGAGGTAATCATAAGAAAATTGATTAATAACCCCAGACAATTCTGATTCAAAAATTTCTTTGGTTTTATTCGTATGGCTTACGAGGTGAAACGGAATCCCGAAACGTTCGCAAATATTCTGCAGCACATCGTGATTACCAATCACACATTGCACGGATGCACCCAATGTTTTAAAATGATTTCTCACCAAAATATCACTGAGGCAATGGTATTCTTTCGTTACAAGGAGAATGATTTTCTTTTCGGGGTCCGGGTTTACGCTGATCATCGCATCTTCCGGCAAAACAGATCGCAGATCATTCAACAACTGGTCTGTATTATTATGTTGTTCCGCGACAAGACGCACAAAAAACTGGTTAGCTATTGTATCCACATGCTCCCGCATGGAAACAATATTAATATTTTTCTGCGCCATTAGTCCGGAGATAGCAGCGACCAACCCGACCCTGTCTTTACATTGAATGAGAATAACCATAGTGGGTCAAAAATAATCTTTACTAAGAAATAATTTTTGTTCTTACTAAATTATGGTCAATTCATCGCAATTCTTAGTGAAAAGAATAAGGTTGTTTTTTTTTTTTAAAAACCGTTTAAACTAAAAATCTTGCACTCCTTTTCATATTTTTTTCATTTTCCCCCTAACCGGAATCTCATAGCCAAAGGGTCTTTTCTCTTTAGCAATTTTATCAAGAATTTCTTCCCACGAATTAATAAGAAGTTTGACTATTTCCCAATGCTTGTCCATCCCCTTCTGCATCTTAATAAAGAAAATGCCGATATTGTATTCTTCACATAACTGGTATTGCAATCTGGTTTTGTGAATATTTAAATCTTTAGTTATTTATTATACCATTAGATCTACCTATAGAAGGAATAATAATCTCGTCTAATTGCCCTTTACCAAATTTAATTTTTGTTGAATACACAAGTACATCTTTGAAATACCCTTTATTCAAAGAATTAAGAGCATCCGCCACATATTCTGAGAGATTCTCATCTATGTAGACCTCTATCATGCAGCAGATTTTTTATAAAAGGATATAGCATCATTAACTTGTTTTGGAGTTAAATCATAAAGAATGCCAAGAGATTCTACCGGTTCACCACTTTCATACATTGAAAAAATTACTTCCGCATTTATATTTGTCCCATTTAAAACAGGTTGGCCAAACTGGTGATGAGGATTAACTACAACATCGCTTTGCCTGCCGGCCGGCCAAAATTTCTCTGCCACTTTACTAGAACTAAATTCAATCTTATTTGCAAATTTTCTAATGAACTCCACGAAATCGGTTTGCTTTGAGCCATCCGCTTTTACAATACTATCTTTGAACTCAAACCAAATTTTCTTTCCGTCACTTAAAAGCTTAGCACTTGCAAAAGGATATGGCATTTGTAAATCCTTTGCGATAGCTGTTCTTGATTTTAAAATCTGCCTTGTTGAAACACCCAATTCTTGTAAATGAAAACAAGTATACAGCTCAATAAGTGTGTAAAAATTTACTGCTTTAATATTATTTCCCGTTGACCATGAGTAGGTTTCGTTAAAAAGCTTTTTTCCCAGTCTTTCATCCCAGTATTCATTTAAGTAATGACGCACCTTAGCCTGTGGAAGGCCCAGGAGCTTACTAATATCGGGAATCGTATAAATTCCTGTTCCTAGCTGTTGTTTGTTGAAAATGGTTGTCATATTGAATGTTCAAATTACAAAGTATAAAATAAAGGTAGTTTTAATTAACTCAAAATTAGTTCTAAAATAACCGCCCTTGCTCTCCCGGTCTCCTGAAAATACTTGTATCCAAACTCCATTCTTCCGCATTCATTCCATACAACTTACCATACTTTTTATATTGCTGCGCCACCATTTGTGCGATAGCTCCTTCGCCACGCATACGAACGCCAAATCTTGTATCATTTACTTTTCCATCATGAGATTGTTCTATCAAATGCCAAACCTTATCGGCCCGGTCAGGGAAATTTTTAAACAACCAGTCATGAAATAAAAACTTAATGGCGCCATTCAAACGAATAAAAGTGTAAGCGGTAAAAGTCGCTCCATTGTCTTTAGCCGCTTTCATGATTCGTTGCATCTCATGCTCATTCAGGCCCGGTATCATCGGGCCCATCATGATACCCATTCTTACTCCGGCGTTACTCAATTCTTCAATGACTTTTAATTTTTGTTTGGCGGTCGTTGTTCTTGGCTCCATGATACGACGCAGGTCTTCATTAAAAGAAGTGATGGACACCATCGCTGATACTAATTTTTTCTTCGCCATCTCCTGCAATACATCTTTGTCTTTCAGTATCCAGGAATTCTTAGTCAGTATTCCTACGGATTGATTGAATTCATTGCATACTTCCAGCAACCCTCTTGTCAAACGATATTTTTGTTCGGCGGGCTGGTAACAATCCGTATTACCGCTGAGCATGATGGGTGTAGCATCCCATTTAGGGTGCATTAAAAATTTACGCAGCAATTGCGGGGCGTTTTTCTTGACAATGATCTTTCGTTCGAAGTCAAGCCCGGCACTGTAGCCCCAGTATTCATGTACATTACGTGCATAACAATAGATGCAGCCGTGCTCGCAACCTGCATAAGGATTCATGCTATACGACATTCCCACATCCTTGCTTTCGACTTTATTGACGATGGTTTTTGATTCCTGCTCCAGGTATTGAGTCGGCACATTTTCTTCTGTCCAGTCGTCTATACCTTCTATATGCTCACGGGTTGTTTCATTTTTCAGAAACCGATTCTTTGTATTGAACTGTGCACCCCTGCCTGCAAGATATTGATCGGTCACTTCCCGGATTTCACCATCTTGTGCGGGATTTGTATCGACATGCTTTTTTGGAGTTACTTTAAAATGATCCTGTCGTAGTTTCTCTGCCATAGAATACTTTTTTGCTTACCCTTTAAAAATAAAAGGAGAATAAAGAGTTAACCCTTCAAATCACATTTCACTTATCTCACTCTTTATTCTCCTTTCGCACTTTTCAATCCCACTTTATTTGTTACTGTTACTAAACTGCTATCCAAATAATTCACCCTGTTTTGTTGATACAGGAAGATTTTGAAACTGAAAACGCATGACCGCCTTATATTTCAATTCGCCAACCGGTCTTTTCAATAGTACCATTGAATCGGCGATAAATCTTCCGGTGAAACTTTTATTACTATACTCAAGCCATCCCTTTTCATATTGCCAGGGTTTTAATTTTCTTGCAATCGTAAGATGCGGTTCGACCATAAAATGAGGTTTATTCTCATCATTTAGCTTCATCAGTCGCTGCGCCTCGGTGCGTATCAGTTTTACTAAATTTTGCACAGGGACTTTCGATGTTACATTTATAAATATGGTATGAGAAGGAAAACTACCAAACTCTTTCAGCTCTATTTTGAACGGCGGATACCCCATCGCTATCGCTTTCAGGCGGTTGATGATTCTTTCTTCCATCATTTCATATTGTACAAAATTTACCAGCGATAATTGAGGCTTACCTCCTGCGTTTGGCGTTTTGTATTCTTCATGAAATTCTTTTTTCACCTGCATGATCCTGTTCCGCAGCTCTTCATGCGGATTCAGCACCAGCAGGTATTCATACACCCTATAGCCGGGCAGCGTGATACCTGTCAATTGCATAACCCTCTGTTTTAAATTAAAAAAAATTACCCATTTTATTAGCATAAATTTACTAATTTATTTAGTTTTACAAAAATCTTTTTTATGGAGGAGGAAGAATTTTTCGGCGCTGCTTATAAGGGTTCCAAAACTTTTAATCAACAACAGGTAAAGACGGCTAATGCTACAGGCTTTGGCGCCGCGGCTGATGATTATATGGAACGGGGCATCGATCTGAATGAACAACTGATTAAAAACAAGCCAGCTACTTATTTCTTCCGGATGAAAGGGGATGCCATGCGGGATGCAGGCATTTTTGATAATGACGTGTTGATCATTGACCGGTCCCTGAAACTGGCGAGTGGGAAAATTATCGTGGCTGTATTAAACGGCGAGCTATTGGTGCGAAGGTTTCATAAGAATTTTTCCTCAGCGTTCCTAATACCGGAAAACAGTCGGTATAAAAATATTGATCTTGCCGAGTTCAGTGATTTTGCGTTGTGGGGAGTGGTTACTTATGTCATACACCAGGTATGAAAGCGATAGTCGATTGTAATAATTTCTATTGTTCCTGTGAACGGTTATTCAAACCACAGTTAGACAGGAACCCCGTTGTTGTGTTAAGCAACAACGATGGCTGTATTATTTCACGAAGTGATGAGGCGAAAAAATTAGGCGTTGAAATGGCCGGGCCCTATTTCATGGCAAAGCCTTTGATACAAAAACATAATATAGCTGTATTTTCTTCCAACTATAATTTATATGGTGATTTAAGCTGGCGGGTGATGGAAACATTACGGATGATGCTGGGTAAAAAAAATGTGGAAGTCTATTCGGTAGATGAAGCTTTTGTCGACCTGGACATATTTCCGCCGGAAGAGCTGCAGGCGGTTGCAAAAGAGATAAGAGAAACAGTGGAACAATGGACCGGCATAAAAGTCTCTGTTGGTGTAGCTCCAACCAAAGTATTAGCCAAACTGGCGAATCGTTTATCCAAAAAGAATAAACATAAAACGGGTTGCGTAATGGTATTGGATACGGAAGAAAAAATCATTGAAGCATTGCAAAATACACCCGTCGGTGATATTTGGGGAGTGGGAAGGCAATATGCGACTAAGCTAAAAGAATTCTGGTGCATTTATGACGCTCTGCAATTAAGAAATGTAAGTGAAGAATTCGCACAAACTCATTTGGGCGGTGTAGTGGGAGCGAGGCTGATCAGGGAGCTGAAAGGCGTGGCTGTAAAAGATATGGAAGACGAACTGGTTACTAAAAAAATGATCGCCACGACAAGAATGTTTGGCAGCCCCGTCGGTGATATTGTTTCCATAAAAGAAGCAGTAGCCACTTATACGTCGAGAGCGGCAGAAAAATTGAGAAGACAACATAGTGCGGCTAAAGTTATCAGTGTATTTATCGTATCAAAAGGGGAAAATCACAATGTAGATTTCAGGGGAGCCACACATGGTGATTCGTCAACATTGCCATCGGCTACTTCTTTTACCAATGAATTGATTAAACCGGCTGTTGAACTAGTTGACAAGTTGTATAAAAAAGGAACTCTTTATAAAAAGGCCGGGGTAATGCTAAGCGGCATCGTACCCGACAATTCTATCCAGGGAAATTTATTTATTTCTGAAAATAAAAACTGCGAAAGAAAGCTAATGGATATGATTGATAACGTTAATTTCAGCCAGCGGGACGATGTATTGAAATTCGCCGCATCCGGTACTACCCGCAACTGGAAAATGCAACAAAATGAACTCAGCGGCCGGTATACCACAAGATGGAATGAATTGTTTGAAATTCATTAATCAAATAAACTTTTTTGCCCCGGTTACAATAAAGTATTATCCAGAAATTTCGGCTTTATCAGATTCAATCCGCATGCAGCATTCATCTTATTAATTAAATAAACGGTCAGCTCCGGCGACGTAGCTTCATCATGCATGTGCATGAAAAAATAAAGCTCCTGCAATCCATGGTCCAGCCAGTATTTCATTCGTTTTACCCATATATCCGTTCTGGTATAATCCGTAGGATGCAGGCTATTACCAACGTACCGGATAAACGCTTTAGGAATAGTGAGATGCATATGTGCGCAATCTCTTCTGCCGGCAGTATCGGTGATAACAGCACCCATATTATTCGTCTTTAGAAATTCAAACATATCTTCTCTTTCTTTTTCTTTCCCAAACCAATCGGGGTGACGCACTTCCAAAAAGAATTGCAGGTCTTTTGGTAAGGCTAAAAGAAAATCAAATAACTCTTTTTTTCTTTTAGGAGAAAACGTATCGCTCACCTGAACGAAGACGGGGCCGAGATGTTTTTCAAAAGCTACTATACCCCTGAAAAATTCATTGAGAAGAGGATGCCTTCCATCCAGTTTTCCGCGGTGGGTTAATCCCTGGTACATTTTGGGGCAGAACAAAAAATCTTTCCCTTTCGCTTTTTCCGCCCACTTACGAATACCCGGCTCTCCATATATTTTGTAGTGGGTAGCATTTAATTCAATGCTATTATAGTGCTGCACATAATGCTGGAGAAAATCTTTTTCCTTTGTTTTCGGCGGATAAATTTTCCCTACCCATTCCGTTCTGCCCCATTTGGCGCAACCAAAATAAACTTTTGGATTCTTATCCGGTTTGCCTACTAATATTTGTTTATTAAAAACCGGTTCCCCAGGTAATGAAAAATCAATACTTTCTAAATCTGCTTCCGGTACACGGCCGAATTCCATATGCTATATTTTATCGCTTCAAATTTACAACGATAAAAATGGATACATCATTTTATCGTTGCATTATACTTTCATTGCAACTAAAATTTCTTTTGGAGCTAAATGATACAATTCACTTTTTTGAAAGGACGTGTACTATCATACTGCAATTTATCCGGAAATGAAAAAACCACTGTGTCGCTTTTTTCAACTACTTCTCCTGTTCCGGGCCATAATTCCTTACCTTTTATTTTCCAGGCTACCTGTCTCACAGAAATAATTCCTTCTGATTTGAAGAGATACCAGCCTTTTAAAATATCTCCTGTTATTTCGGCCTGCAAAGTTCCATCATTGCGATCCTTCTGAAAAATAGCATAAGACAAGGAGCCATTTATGCTACTATCCTTGTTCTCGATCTGAAGACTGGCTGTATCACGTCCGGCAATTTGCGAGTAGCAGCCGGAAGAAAGTGCATCAGAAATCGGTTTAGTGGTCGTTTCCTGATTGCTTGAATCAACCTTTATTTCCGTGGAAGTCTTTCCTTCGTTGTTGCAGGAAGCGAACAACATGAGGAATGCCGGCAACACTATATTTTTAACTGGCATAGCAATTTTTTATTATGTTGAATGAAATAGTTATGCCAGAATCTGTTTGTTTATCCATTTTTATTAAAACAATAAACTATTCAACTTTCTAAATCATACTTTGAACAGGAGAATAACAAATTTTCGCACAAACTAACATAGCTCACGGTTTCCATCAGGAGTTTATTCAACCGTGAATGACCCTGTAGCTGATACGGGTTCACCGTTGGCATTAAATCCCTGCAGCACAACTAAAAATTTCCCCTGCAGATCCGATGTATAAAATTGAAGTGAGGACTGCTCCCCTTTACTATCCGGCATCCAATACAACGTACTCCGATAATCAGGAATTCTTTTTTCTTTTTCGTTACTGGTTTCATAAGCCGGAGAATAAAATTCCCGTTGCAATTGCAAGCCGTCGTAGTCAACAGAAATTATGCCGGGAGTCAGTTCAAACCCATCAAATTTTCCCTGGTAAGTTTCAAAGCTGGCTATACCTTTATAATCAATTTCTCCCAGCACATATCTCCTGGGAACTATATCAAGCTTTTTAACTTTAAGCGGATCGTATGAAAAAATCTTTTGGTAATCCATGATTGGAACCCCATCTATTAAAACAAGGGCCTCGTTGGAATAGACTGTTTTCAATGCATCATCGAATATACTCATATACAGTTTGCCATTCCGCAATGCTACATCAATAGAGCTCACGTATTCTCTCAATACTTCTTCCATAGTTGTAAATCGCTTGTAGTCATCCAGACGGTAAGAAAATTCAGGTTTGCCAAAAAAAGGAAAACTATCCATCATTAACGGCGTATAAAATCGACGGAGGCTATCAGCCACATAAATGTTTTGCGCCTGCATAGCAATACTCCGGGAGGTTAAATCCATTTCTTCCTTTCTTGTCATAGAGAAAAAAGGGATTTGCTGAAGCGGGTTGTCCTCCGCAAATGGTATTAAAACATCCACCCGGTAACTACTGGTGGTTTCATGGCTGGCTTGAATAATAATCTCCCCCGGACCGTAATAACCGCTTACTTCAAATGAAACAATCCCATTACTATCAGTTTTGGCAACTGATAAGCCAAAAGGGCTAGACGGAAAAGAAAGAAAACAGTCAATACCGCGCACCACTTTCCCATCTGCTATCCTGGTGACTTTCGCAGAAATCAAATGTCCTTTAAACTCCGGCATAAACCTGGAAGTAGCTGGTACGATGCCGGTCCCCAATATATTTTCCCAACGAAACCGCCTCCACCCATGAGTCAGCATCAGGTTATCCACCGCTTCATCGATATTTGGTTCGTTTGAAAAGTAAAACCCGGGAGATTCTACCTGTCCATGAAGGTCTGAACTAAGCCAGAGATAGCTGGCGATATTTTCTTCATCCGGCACTTGCAATGAATCTACCTGGTATACAGAAACAGAATAATCAGGCTCAGCCGTTAGCTTGTCGTTTTCAGAGCCTGCAATAGAAAGGTTTACTTTTTCTCTTTTTTCATAAACAGGTTTATCGGTACTAATCGTTGTAGTAATTAAATTTTTCGGTCTTGTAAATACCAGTCGTTCACAAACCGGTTGCCGGTCTTTATTAAATAGTGTGAAGTGACTTATCCCTTCAGCCAGTTTCGATTTATCAATATAAAAAACAAGGTCCGTTTCATAATTGATAAAGCCATATTCAACCGCTTTTAATTTCTGTCGTGTGTGTGCCAGTAAGAAAACGTTTTCACCCCGTGGTCCTGTTTCTTTACTCCTTGCCTGTACCCTTACCTTTATTCTGCCATCCTTATTGTCTGTTACATTCATTACATAACCATTGTTGTATACAACAGGTAATGAACTGCTGAATGATCTTCCATCCGGTAACTGAACAGTTGCTTTGTAACTACTGCCAGCCAATGGTTTAAACGTAAAATTTCCAATACCAAACCTGGAAGGTGAAAAATGGCATATCGTATCTCCTATGTCATTGGTGATAATACCTTTTGCGCTCACTCCTTTTCCATATTGATCTGCCATATGAAATGCGATTTTTGTTTCAACTCCCTGCACCATGTTCCCGCCTTCGGGGAAAAAATCGGCTGTCACTCTTACTGAATCAGGCAGGATTTTTCCTTCCGCCGGCTTGATCGTATTGGCAATACTTACAATTTTATTAAAAAAATAATCAGGACCGGAGTTTCTCATCCAGCTAGTATAGGCCCGTAATGTATAATTATCAGATTTGAGTGTAAGCGGCAGATAAAATGATCCTGATCCTCCTTTTTCTGTTAACGCTATTTTTGCCTGCAATACTGGTTTACTGTTTCTATCGATTATTTCTACATATGCTACCTTACTAAGATTTAATGCCTGGTGCGTTACCCCATCCACATAATAAATCTTAAACCAAATAATCTCACCGGCGAGGTAGAAGTTTTTATCTGTATGTAAATAAATTTTTTCCTGTAAGGAATACCCGCTGAATTTTTCAAACCGCTGTTCTATATTTTTAAATACCTCATCCTGTGCCCAGCTTTTTACAGGCGTAATAGTTAGCAATACCAGAGATAACAATAAAAAAGACAAATGCCTGGTTGCAGTTATAGAGCTCTTCATAAATTATTTGCTTTATTCAAAAATTACCAGTACGAGGGCCGGATTGTAGAACCGCCTCTTGCAGGACACTCTACACAGCCCAACCGTGATGCCTTAAAATACGGAGTGTCGATGCCACCCGGAGTTTGTACAAGAACCGCATTATAAAATGACAAATTTTGCTGATGAGCGAGGAGAATACTGTCCCGATTATTTCTAATATCAAGATCAGAGCATTCCTGGCGAAATCTCCAGTCCTGTAATTGTGATTCCGCGATGAAAAACCTTTTTTCCTCAATTGTTACCGCCGAAATATATCCAATAACCAATTCCCTGGGATCGGATGTGCAATGAATATTTCCTCTTATTTCTGAGGGTTGCGGATCGAATACGCTGCCGAGTCCTTCCGTATTTTTTTTCATCATTTCATAAAACTCATACCCTTTTTTATCGAGGGCGTACTGACGCAGTAAAATACTATACCTGACCGCTAATTTTTCATTATCGTTTGCAATGAAGTCAACGGGCGCCCGGTAAATATTATCTGACTGCAACCTTGCCGATGAGCCTAATATAATGCTATTGGATTTGCCGTATTTCCAGCAGGTGAAAACATCTTCGGCCGAAGTTCTTGGTCGTACCCAGCCATTGTCGTAAATATAAGCCGCATAGTAATACGACCAGATTTCCCAGGTATCATCATAGTCCCAGCGATAATACCGGGTATTGTTTGAATCATCATGTGTATTTACATATATCTGTACCCCTTTTTCATTTTGCCTGAATTCCAAACTATCAATAGGAGGTGTTTTTTTTGCTACTACATAATCAGACTGGTATTCTTTTCCGTTTACGGTTGTTATTCTAAGACGGTACTCTGTATTAACCAACAGGTTCAAATTTGGAGAAGTGTAAATACCGTCTCCATTGGTTGTCAACTGATGTGTGGAATTGTCCTTTCCTTCTACTACTACCTGGGCATTTAATTCGTTCTGCAGCCTGGCGGTATCATCCAGCTTAAACGTGCGGCTTAGCTTTATACTTGTTGGTCCTGATCCCGCATTTAAGACTCCTTCGACGACAAGATAAGATTCGGCAGAAGAAATTATCGTTGGCTTGTACATATCCCTGCAGCCAAAGTGAGTAACGACAAGTATACAACCCAAAACAAATTTTATTATTTTCATTTTAAAACCGGATATTAAAATTTACAAAAGGAAGGATATTTCCAAAAATTGACAGCTTATACCCGTTCACTAACCCATTTTGAGAAATAAAATACACGGAGTAAGGGTTTCGCCGTCCCAATAAGTTGTATACTCCGAGGGTCCAGGAATTATGCGTCTTTTGCTTCACTTTGTGATTACCATCTATATTCAAAGAGAAATCCGTTCTCATATAATCAGGAATACGGTAAGCATTCCTGTCGGAATAGAGTACCCGTTCGGAGCCTAAATAATAATACCTGCCAATTGGCAATGTTATCGGCCTGCCCGTACTATAAGTTGAATTTAATGATATGCTGAAACGATGGTTTACACGAAAATTACCGGCCACGGTTACATCATGCGGTTTATCATAATTAGCCGGGTAAAATTCTCCCCTGTTTACCTGTATGTCCGGATCTTCGATATTGGTCTTTAAAAAAATACGGGAGTATGTGTAGCTAATCCATCCATTGAGCTTACCGCCGGGTTTTTTGATCAGTAATTCCACTCCGTAAGCCTTTCCTTTAGTATTGATAACATCCGTTTCAATGGTATGATTCAATAATAATTTAGCGCCTGGTTTATAATCAAGGTAATCTCTGATCTTCTTATAATATATTTCAACGGATGTTTCAATCGTGTTTGATTTAAAATTCTTATACAGACCGAGTGAAACTTGATCACCCTGTTGTGGTTTTATATTGGGGTCACTTAGTTTCCATATATCCGTAGGAGCAATGGCGGTTGTATTCGAGAGCATGTGTATATATTGCCGTTGCGAATTGTACGCAGCTTTTATTGAAAAATCCGGAGTAAATGCGTAGCGGGCGGAAAACCTGAATTCAGGTCCACCGTAATTTTTTATAAACTTTCCTTTTCCGTAGTTCTTCGTTTCAATGACGTTGGCTGCTGTTACCGGTAAACCCGGCGCATAAAAATTTACTTCCTGCGGCCCCAGGTAATTATATAGAGAATAGCGTATCCCCGAACTGAATGACAACTTATTATTGGGACTATAACGATGAGTAAAATAAGCGGCACTCTCCAACGCCTGCTCTGTTTCAACTATGTCCGGCGTTATGATAGAGTTAGCATTAAAAGGCCGGTAAGAGCCGGGATCTAACTTATAGTGAATACTACCGGCACCAAAATCAAATGAATGTTTTTGATTGAGATAATAAACAAAATCCAATTTGGCGTGCAATTGTGTAATGCCGAATTGCAGGTTGAAAGCCGTCTCTTTATCTTCTTCACGATATACTTTATACTTGTACTGGTCAAATCCTGCACGAAAGGCGAAGCTCAACCTGTTGTTAAAATCTCTCGTCCATTTAATACTAAGGTTTCGATTAGTATAACCATAGGTAGTATCGCTGGCGAGGGCGAAACGGTCATTGCTGAAATAGCCGGAAAAATAAAGATTGTTACTACTATCAACCTGGTGGCTGATTCCCAGGTTGACATCCTGGAAGGAAGCCTTGCTATTTTCATATTCAGATGGCAAAAAACCCAACAACCAATTGGCGTAAGTACTGCGCCCGCCAAAGATGAATGAAGTTTTATCTTTTGTTATAGGTCCTTCAAGATGCACCCTGCTGGTGATGAGACCAACTCCTGCAGAACCTGTTAGCTTTTTTTTATTCCCTTCCCGGCTGTTAATATCCAATACAGATGCCAACCTGCCACCAAAGCGGGCGGGAATACTGCTCTTATATAATTCCACGTCTTTTATTACTTCCGGGTTGAAGGCAGAGAACATGCCGAAGAAATGAGAAGGATTATAAATTGTCGCATCGTTAAAAAGTATTAGGTTTTGATCCGCGGACCCACCCCGCACATTAAAACCGGTGCTGGCTTCTCCTACTGTTTTTACACCAGGTAAACTTGTAATGACCCTCAATACATCCGCTTCTCCAAAAACAGAAGGTATCCTTCGTATATTATCAATACTTAATCTTTCCACGCCCATTTGTACACGGTTGATATTGATTAATTTTTTGGAGGATACAATCACTTCTTTCAATGTAGTGACCTGTTCCCGCATATCAATATCCAGTTTCCCATCCGAATATACTTCCAGTTGAAGTTTTGTATCCTTCATCCCGATTCCTAAAATATTTAACGTGTGCTTGCCAACCGGTATAGTGAGAGAGTAATTGCCATATGCATCCGTTACTGTAGAATAGTTATTATTAATAAATACCGAGGTATTTATAAGAGGCTCCCCGGTTGTCGCATTTCTGACTTTACCGTTAATAATAGCATTCCCTTTCGGTGTGTTTGTTTTTGTTCCTATCTGGTAAAGCTTGGTTTCGGAAGTGATTTTTCCTTTTTTCAGCGATTCCATTCCATAATCAATAACGCTGTCCCTTATGGAATACGCCGGTTGCGCTGTTCCGGAAGATTTGAAAAAACCGTCCGGTAACGTTGTTACAATTTTTAGTCCTTTGGTGATATATATTTTGTTGCCGGCTCCTATTGAAAAAAGGAGGTTTGTATTTTTAAATGCTTTCTCCAATACGGTTTCGATTGGTTCATTCTGAGCTGTGACAGAAACACGTACAGAATCGAGGTTCGCTGCATTGTAGTAAAAAAAATAAGGCGATTGCGATTCGAGATTTTTGAAAAATTCAACCAGGGGCTGGTTGTCAAAACTACCATTGATAAGCTTGTTCTTTTTATCCTGGGCGTTACAGGCAATCAACAATATGAAAAAACAAACAGTAAGTACAGATCTCTTCATGCTATGATTGATTATAAAATTCCGCTATTGTTACAATAGTCCTTTCCGCATCCTGCTTGTATTTCAATTTCTCCTTTTTAAGATGCTTCAATATATTTTGTCTTTTGTCTTTAAGCAGGTTAAGCAGGAATTTTTGTTTACTTATTGGATAATAATTACCATCCTTTAAAGCATAATATAGGTTGGAAGAAAGGAACTTTCTCTCCACGGTGAGATCGACGATTTTTTCTTCCAATTTTTTTTGGCGCATCACAACGATAGTTACTTTACCCTCCGTAAGTATCTGGTAAAATCCTTCTTTAAGAACATTATTTTTATCAGGCCTGAGCCTTATAAAAACTTGTCCCCCAAAATAAAACTTTTGCACCCTTTCACTAAATACATAAATGGGAATGGTATTGGGATGCCGGATTATTACCTGGTCCTTATAGACATCGTACTGCATAAAAACATCATGATACAAGGTGCCATCGTATAATATCGAGCCCTTTTGCCAGTCTTTTGATGGATAAAAAGCATGCCCATCGATACCGGGATAACCATAAAAGACTCTTCCGTTGTATATTTCTAATTCTTTATCCCTGGCCGCAAAATATAAATTAACAGCACTGTCCACAGCCATTGACGGGCTACTGTTGATTTGTACGGCTGACTGGCCTTCAGCATATAAAACAGGAAAAAATAAAAAGAACCCTGCCATTTTCTTCATATCATAAAACTTGATTGTCGTGTTTATTTTTTATCGCCGGGTAAACAACAAACCAACTCTTAGTTACACTTAAAATAAGAATGCAAGCCGGTCAATTGTACTTATCGGTTTTTAAAAGAAACCACTATTAATATCACTAATACGCTGTTGAAAAATGAGCCTCTCATGCGAAAACGTCGCTAATGTAATTTCTATCAGAGATGAAAATTTAGCATCATTAAATATAGTCATTTTCTAATTACACTTTTTCCCCGATTTCACTAATGAGCTCAGCGACTAATGCCGTCCATCCTGTTTGGTGACTGGCGCCTAACCCTCTCCCTGTATTACCATGAAAATATTCGTAGAATGTCAACAGGTGTTCGTTTCCTGGCTGTTTGTAAAACCAACTATAATCGCCATAAAGCCTCCGGTCACCTTTCTCATCTTTTTCAAACAGACTGATCACTCTTTTCGTCAATTCATTGGCTACCTGGGTAAGATTCATTTCAATCGTTGAACCGGTTGGGTATTCCACTTTCAGATCATCGCCATAAAACTCACCGTATTTCCGGATTGATTGAATGATCAAAAAATTAATAGGCATCCACACGGGACCCCTCCAGTTAGAGTTTCCACCAAACATATCTGAAGTAGAATCACCGGGGTCGTACTGAATACTATAAAGATGGCCATCAACCGTAACCGAATAGGGATTTTTATCATGATACTTCGATAAAGCCCTTATACCGCCGTCTGATAAAAACCCTTCTTCATCCAATAGAGGCTTCAACAGGTCGATCAACCTGTCTTTTGGAATCAATGATAGCAATGTTTCGCCGTCATTGCTTCTTTCCTCATTGGGCCAGAATTTTTTATTCTTCTTCCGGTAATCCTCAAACCAGGTCACCCGTTTTTTAAAATCGATCAGCTTGTCCATTACTTTTTTGCTAATGGTAGACACAGCATACAATGAAGTAACACCTACTATTGACTGTATGCGCAAAGGGATAGGTGCCGCACCACTTACGCAAAGCACGTCATAAAAGAATTTATCTTCCTTGTTCCAGAGTCCATGCTCATTCAGCGATTCCGCTATCAATACAAAATGTTCGAAGAATTTGGTAGCCGTATCTTCAAATGATTCATCGTAGATAGCAATCTCCAATGCTATATCCATCATATCCAGCGCATAAGTACCCATCCAGCTTGTACCATCCGCCTGCTCTAATTGCATTTCGCCGGAAAAATGATAACTGCGATTGAATACACCGATATTATCCAATCCAAGAAATCCCCCTTCAAAAATATTGTTGCCATTGACGTCTTTACGGTTGATCCACCAGGTAAAATTGATCAGCAACTTTTGAAATACTTTTTTCAAAAACCGGATATCGCCTTTTCCCGTTTGTTTTTTATCAATATTATATACCTGCATAGCGGCCCAGGCCTGCACCGGCGGGTTTACATCACTGAAATTCCATTCGTATGAAGGTAATTGACCATCGGGCTTCATATACCATTCCCGCATGACCAACAGCAACTGGTGTTTGGCAAAAGTGGGATCTACCACGGCCATAGAGATACATTGAAAAGCCAGGTCCCATGCAGCATACCACGGATATTCCCACTTGTCAGGCATCATAATGATGTCCTGGTTTTTAAGATGTTTCCAGTCGCTGTTACGCCCGGTCATCTTATTGTTGCTTACAGGAGTGACACCATCCGTTGTAGTCAACCATTGTTCCACATCAAAATGATAGTATTGCTTACTCCATAAGATACCGGCCAAAGCCTGGCGTTGTATCTGTGCCATGTCCTCACTCATTCCTTTTGGCAAAATGGCTGCATAAAATTCGTCGGCTTCCTTTTTGCGGACAGTAAAAACTTCTTTGAATTCTTTAGTAAATGGATTTTCGATTAACCGGTTACTCAGCCGGCAGTAAACTGTTTTAGTAGCCCCTGCCGCAATTCTCATTTTATAAACAGGCGCGAACTTGGTACCGGTTTTCTTCTTAGAAAGCTCACTCCCATTTTTTCCCGCAATGAGCGCATCGTGAAAAGCATCTTTGACAAAGATCGATTCATTGGGCACGCCGGTTATTTTTTCCGTATTTGTCTCATTCTCCGTAAAGAAACATTTGTCAGCCGGCTGATAATAAAAATAATATTCACCCAGTCTTTCATGCTCGGCTTTTACCGTTACTTTATTAACGTAGTTGATTGAGGGCTTCTCTTTAAAACTACCATCATCCCAGCGGTTATAAAACCATAAAGTTGGTAACAAATGAATATCAGCCGCCCTGGAATACCGGTTAGTGATATCGATTTTGATACAAATATCCTGCGCACTTTGTTTGGCATAAGTTACCAATACATCGAAATACTGGTTGTTGTTGAAGATACCCGTATCTAATATTTCATACTCCGGATCGTTCTTGCCCAATTTTCTATTTTCCTGCCGTAGTTGCTCATAAGGAAAAGCCAGCTGAGGATACTTGTACAAATACTCCATGTAATAGTGCGTAGGGAGATTGTCAAGATAGTAATATAACTCTTTCACATCTTCACCATGATTTCCCTGTGGATTACTCAGCCCAAATAATCTTTCCTTTAATATGGGATCTTTGCCATTCCACAATGCAACGCAGAAACACAGGTTGCCAAAAAAATCTGACATACCGGCTAATCCATCTTCACCCCAGAGATAAGCCCGGCTATGAGCATGATCAAAAGGGAAATATTGCCAGGCATCACCGTATACACTATAATCTTCGCGTACTGTACCCCACTGCCTTTCGCTAAGGTAGGGTCCCCATTGAGCTAAAGGGATTTCCTTGCTGGCATTGACCGCCAATCGCTGATGTTCTGCTGTCATTCAGTTATTTTATCTTCAATTAAGGTGCAAGTAATTATTACAAGAAAATGATCATTGGAAAACCCATCATTTTGCTTGCCTGTGAAATTAACTCATAATAGTCAAATATAAATGTAGGGCCAAACTGAATCCTGTACCCGCAACTACTGATACTTTTTTACGAGGTCGATCAATATCTTTTTATCGGTGTCTGTAATCACTTTGGAAGAATCTTTTTGAACAAAATGCAGTTTGAAAGATTGAATAGCATTGCTATCAACCTTAATGTCATAGCCCACTAACCGCAATGCCTGCATCGTATTAAAATCGTTAGGCACGAATACATTCGTTGTATCATACCAGTAGCCGAAACCCTGTTCTGAAAGTTTTTGCCAGGGGAAATTTCTATTGGGGTCTACTTTTCTTCCGGGTGCTATATCCGCATGTCCAATAAAATTACCTACGGGAATGTTGAAGGCCTTTTTTATTCGTTGCAACAGATCCAGCAAACTATTGATCTGCGCTTCGGTGAATTCTTCCAACCCGTTATTATCAATTTCAATACCGATACTGCTGCTGTTAAGATCAGTAGCATTCCCCCATTTGCTTACACCCGCATGATGTCCGCGCAACAGGTCGTTGAGCATATGATGCACCGTTCCGTCCTTACAAATAACATAATGAGCGCTGACCTGTGTACGGGGGGACGTAAAAGTTTTCAGTGTTTGCTCACAGCTGTTTTGCGCGGTATGATGAATGATCACATAGTTGGGACGGCGCACAGAAAAGTTAGTAGTGCCGGCAAAACCAGATCCATAGCTGACGGAATCCTGCAAAGGATATTGCCGGAGTAGCTTAGAATATTCTTTTGCCTGCTTTTTATAAACCCGGTTGGTGGTTTTATATGGATTAGGGGCGCATGCATAAATAGACACGATACAACCAACTATTGCTACGGCTATAGAAATTTTATGTTTCATTCTGTTGCATTTTCGGTATACCGGAAAGATAAAAAGAATCTTGCTCAACTTTTCTGCAAGAACTGGCGCAGATATTGTTCTTATCCTACAAAAAAGTTATGGAGACAAATCATTTTAAACTGGAAAAGCCATGGGACAAGGTCAAAGAAACATTGAAAGAAATTAATCTTGAACTGACCGATGATGATCTTAAATATCAACCAGGAGAGGAAGAAAAATTGCTCGCAAGCCTGGAGAAGAAAATGAATAAAAGTAGAGAAGAAATAAAAACACTGATAGAAAGCGTGTCTTCTAACCGGGGAAAAGCTTCCTGATTTTCTTTAAAACCTAACGCTGGCCCGCCCTGCGATTGTAAAACTTTCGCTTGGGTTTTCCGCTTCCTCCACCGCCTGCTGTCCTCACTCTTGGTTTGTAGGGTGGCGCAGGTCCAAATTCGGCTGGTATCGCCGGTTTGTCAACTTGCCTGTCAATTAAAGCTTCTATAGCGGCGAAACTGTTTTGCTCTCTTTCTCCCACTAATGTAAATGCCATCCCATCCGCTTCCGCTCTGGCTGTACGACCTATACGGTGCACATAATCTTCTCCATCCCTCGGTACATCATAATTGATCACCAGGTCAATGGTATCAATATCTATACCCCGGCTTAGAATATCAGTGGCAACCATGATTGGAATACGTCCGCTGGTAAATGCCGAAACAACGTTTTCACGCTGAGATTGCTCGAGATCGCTATGCATTTCTTCAATATCAAAGCCACTTTGCCGCAGTGTTCTTGTCAATTGCTTTACATGCTGCTTGCGGCCACAAAAGATCAGGGCGCTTTTATACGAAGTCGTCTTCAATAAATATTTTACCAGCCCCAGTTTTTGTTGTTCAAATACAACAAAAGCCTTCTGAATAATTTTTTCGGGTGGCCGGGAAATAGCGATATTCACTTCGATCGGATCGATAAGGATATTACGGGCCAATTGCCTGATCTTGGGTGGCATGGTAGCCGAAAACAATAATGTTTGTTTTTTCTCCGGCAATGTTTTGATGATCTTATTCAGGTCATCCTGGAAGCCCATATCGAGCATACGGTCCGCTTCATCCAATACCAGGAACTGCAATCCTTTCATTGAAACATAACCCATATTCAGGTGGGCGATCATCCGGCCCGGTGTGCAAATAATGATGTCGGCGCCTAGCTGCAACGCTTTTTTCTCCGCCACGAAATTCTGTGCATCGTTGCCACCGTATACCGCCAGGGAGCTGATATGTGTAAAGTAAGAAAGACCTTCTAAATGCTGGGATATCTGGATCGCCAGTTCACGGGTGGGAACAATAACCAATGCGCCTATATTGCCATCTACATGATTGTTCAGCAACTTATGGATGACGGGCAATAAAAAAGCCGCGGTTTTTCCTGTACCTGTCTGTGCCGAGGCAATAATATCCTTTCCGGCAAGTATCGCCGGGATCACCTGTTCCTGAACGGGAGTAGCGTTTTCGTAATTAGATGCTTCAATGCCTTCTAAGAGGTTCGGATGGAAATTAAATTCAGTAAAACGCAAAATGAACGATTATTAATGTGATGGCAGGAAGTTCCTGCTTTTGTAAAGTATAAAGATAATCGAATTTCCGACGAATGACAGAAAGCCTGTCAATAACCATTAAAACAAAGGATCCTGGTCATTTATCCTTCACGCCATCACTATTCAGCAGCTGTGTCCAATGTGACAATTTTATAGCTCATTTCATCCACTTATTTGGCCGCTGGAAGAAAAAGACAATAGCAAACATAAAGGTTCTGCTATCTTGTTTCTGCTTACTGACCAATTATGCAAAAGATCATTCTGCTTATTTTAATTCTTCTTTCAGTTACCACTCTATTGGCACAGCCGGAGGTCAGGCATATTGATAAAATAATCATTCCGGTTGTCAATGAACAAAAGAAAGCATTGCCATTCGCTACGGTTGAACTTTTACGTGGAAAAGATTCTGTTTTAGTAAAATCCGGTATCACGGATTCTTCTGGCCTGGTCATATTTGAACAGGTCAATAATGGTGTTTATTTAATCCGGGTAAGTATTGTTAATTATTCGACACAACACACGACGCTATTTCAATTGCCATTAGCCGAATCAAGCGGGCAATTACCCAATATCGTATTGGAACCTGCCGTCGCCTCATTGCAGGAAGTTACTGTAACAGCTAAGAAGCCTTTCATCCAACAATTGCCTGGCAAAACCATTGTCAATGTAGATGCAAGTATTACCAATGCCGGAACTACAGCTATGGAAGTATTGGAAAAGTCTCCCGGCGTCACTATTGACAAAGATGGAAATATCAGCCTCCGGGGCCGGCAAGGTGTATTAATTATGATAGATAATAAACCGTCTTACGTTTCGGGTACCGACCTGGTGAATCTTCTTAATAGTATGAGTTCATCGCAAATAGATGTGATAGAACTGATGACCAATCCTTCATCACAATATGATGCAGCCGGCAACGCAGGTATTATTAATATCAAAACAAAAAAGAACAGGCAAAGAGGATTTAATGGAAATATCAATACCGCTTATGGACAAGGCCGGTATTATAAAAGCAATAACAGTCTCCAATTGAATTACCGCGAAGGGAAGTTTAATTACTTTCTTAACTACAGTATGAACGACAACAAAGGCCGTACTGACTTGTATGCATTACGAACTTATTATAAAGAAGATCATAAAACAATTGAAGCGTTGCTGGAACAACCCAGCCTGATGAAAGGACAAGGTTATAATCACAGCCTTCGTACAGGCATAGATTATTTTGCAGGTAAAAAAACAACACTTGGCGTTTCCCTCAACGGTATGGTTTTTTCCCGCAACAACTCCGTTAACAACGATGCTTTATGGTTAGATGCTGGCAGGAATACGGATTCCGTTATTCATACGCAAAGCACAGGCAAAAGCAAATGGAAAAATGGGGGTATTAATTTTAATATGCGGCATTCATTTACCGCTTCAAAGGAACTGTCAGCCGACATTGACTACCTCACCTATGATATACACGGTTACCAGGCTTTTCAAAATAATCTCCAGGTACCCGGTGGTTATGAAGAAGCATTTAAAGGGGATCTGCCTTCCCAGATCAATATTTTTTCCGTCAAAGCTGATCATAGCATACAATTATCAAAGAAACTAAAACTGGAATCGGGAGCGAAATCATCGCATATTACCACGGATAATATCGCCGCTTATTTTTATAAAGATGGCGCAGACTGGAAAGAGGATCCCGGGAAAACCAATCATTTTTTATACACCGAGAATATACAAGCATTATATAGCAACATTGAAAAAAAAGCAGATCGCTGGACATTGCAGGCGGGGCTTCGTTATGAATTGACTAACTACAAAGCCAATCAATTAGGCAACAGCCAGCAAAAAGATTCCGCCTTTTCGAGAAACTACAATAGTTTGTTTCCTTCCGCTTCCGTCAACTTTGAAGCGGATTCACTTCACCAGTTTATGCTGAGTGCCGGCAGGCGTATTGACAGACCGGCTTTTCAAAAACTCAACCCTTTTTTATTTATCATCAACAAATACACTTACCAGCAGGGCAATTCATTGATCAGGCCACAATACACCTGGAATATGGAGTTCTCCCATGTTTTTAAAAATATGATTACTACTACTATTGGCTATAGTATTACCAAAGATTATTTTTCCCAGCTATTTCTTTCTAATAGCGATGGTACCATTATTTACACGGAAGGCAATTTCAGCAGGATGAGAAATTTCAGTGTGCAGGTAAGTGCAAACGCATCTCCGATATCCTGGTGGTCTTTCAACGCAGAGGGCACTTTTAATCATAAAAGAATTGAAGGCGTTTTGTGGGAAAATTATACCGCTTCCATCGGCCAGGCCAATTTTAGTATGAACAACCAGTTTAAGTTCAAAAAAAACTGGTCGGCAGAACTTTCCGGATTTTATATTACCAAAAACCAGAACGATATACAGGAAGTACTGGAACCTACAGGTCAACTTTCAGCGGGTATGGCGAAACAGGTATTAAAAGGTAAAGGAACTATTCGCTTAACTATGCGTGATATTTTTTATACCCAGGCGATGGAAGGCCTGACTACTTTGAAACAGGCCGCTGAATATTTTAAATTGAAACGTGATACCAGGGTATGCACCATTGGGTTTACATATCGTTTTGGTAAATCATTTAAATCGCCGGTTAAAAGATCAGGTGGTGGAGCAGGAGATGAGATAGAAAGAGTAGGTTCCGGGAATTAACTATAGTAACCGATGAAAAAATGATCTTATAAAAACGCAAGCATCTTTACCTATTTTTAACGCATGAACTTATTTGGCAATCTTATCTGGTTACTATTTGGCGGTTTCCTTGCAGCATTGGGTTATTTATTTGGAGGCATCATCCTTTGCCTGACCATCGTTGGCATTCCATGGGGTTTGCAATGTTTTAAACTGGCGGAAATGGTGCTGTGGCCTTTTGGCAAAAAAGTGATCAGCGATAGCAGCAATGCCGGATGTCTTGCTACTTTATGCAATATTATCTGGCTGATCTGTGGCGGTCTTTATACAGCGTTTATACACCTTGTTATGGGGATTTTATTGTCCATCACTATTATCGGGATTCCCTGGGGCCGCCAGCATTTTAAACTGATTGAGCTGTCCCTGATGCCCTTTGGCAAACGGGTGGTGAATGATTAGGTCATTTGCCTGCGTAACCCATTAAAGTTCATTTCTTCCGTAAACTTGCTATTCCCGCCTGCCGGTGTAAAATAAAAGAAGTATAAAACCGTTTCATAAGCGGTTACTCACCAATTCAACACCGATGAAAAAACTACTACTTATCCTGCCGTTTTTACCTATCCTGGCTGAAGCCCAGAATTTTCATTTTGCCGCCCGTCTTGGATTAGCCAACTACCAGGGAGATTTGAAAGCAAAATCTATCTCATTATCCCAGTCTAAGTTTATGTTTTCACCCGGAGTAAGGTATGATCTTAGTGAACATATCATGGCCCGCAGTTATATCACTTTTACCGGCTTGCAGGCTGACGATAAAAAGGGAACGGCGACAATGAAACAACGTAACCTCAATTTCAAAACAAAGATTTTTGATTGGGAGTTTACGGGCCAGTACAGTCTTTTTAGCCTGAATGAAAAATGGTGGACTCCTTATGTATTTGCCGGTGTAGGTCTTTATCATTTTAAGCCTTATACCAAAGATGTCACAGGTGGTAAAAATTTTCTTCAGCCTTTGAGTACGGAAGGCCAGGGATTCATGCCGGGTATTAAACCATATAAGTCATGGCAGTTAAATATTCCTCTTGGTATTGGCGCCGAATATTCCTTAAATGAAGATATGCGGGTAGGTATAGAAATGGGTTATCGTAAACTTTTTACTGATCACCTGGATGATGTGAGCGGCAATTATGTGGATGAAAGCAAATTGCTCACTGCAAGAGGGCAAAAAGCCGTTGACCTGGCGTATCGGGGCTATGAAGTGGGTGCAGGACCTTACCCATCTTCTAATGTTCAACGTGGCAGCAACAAAAACAAAGATGGTTATTATTATATAGCGCTTACTTATACTGTCCGGTACTTTTTTGATAAGTATAAGCAGATAGCAGGATTACCAGGCGGAGGAAGGAAAAAGAAGGTGGGATGTCCCGCGACAAGATATAACGGATAAAACAACGGTAGCAGATTCATGACTACATATTTCGCCGGTACTGCCCTCCTACTTCATACAATGCATGAGTAATCTGTCCCAATGAACAATATTTTACGGTTTCCATTAGTTGGGCAAATAAATTACCGTTGTTGATAGCAATTTCCTTTAATTGTTTTAACGCCATTTCACTCATGGATTCATTGCGCTTCCAGAAAGCTCTTAGATTTTGTATCTGCAGTTCTTTCTCTTCGGTTGTGCTGCGTATCACTTCACCAGGAATAATAGTCGGGCTTCCCTTTTTATTCAGAAATGTGTTTACGCCAATAAGCGGCAACTCACCTGTATGTTTCTGGTGTTCGTAGAAAAGGCTTTCTTCCTGTATCTTATTTCGCTGATACATTCTTTCCATAGCTCCCAGTACACCGCCTCTTTCCGTCAAGCGATCAAATTCAGTTAACACGGCTTCTTCCACCAGGTCCGTCAGTTCTTCAATCAAAAAAGACCCCTGGTTTGGGTTTTCGTTTTTAGCGGTACCCAATTCCCGGTTAATGATCAACTGAATAGCCATGGCACGTCGTACACTTTCTTCCGTGGGTGTTGTTATCGCTTCATCATACGCATTAGTGTGAAGGCTATTACAATTATCATAGATAGCATACAATGCCTGCAACGTAGTTCTTATATCGTTAAAGTCAATTTCCTGTGCATGTAAGCTTCTGCCGGATGTCTGGATATGATATTTCAGCATCTGGCTACGTTTATTCGCTTTGTACTTATAACGCATAGCTTTCGACCAAATACGTCTTGCCACTCTTCCGATCACACTATATTCGGGATCCATTCCGTTACTGAAAAAGAAAGAAAGGTTAGGCGCAAAATCATCGATATTCATTCCGCGACTGAGATAATACTCTATATAGGTAAAGCCATTTGACAAGGTAAATGCCAATTGAGTAATAGGATTTGCACCGGCCTCGGCGATATGATAGCCCGAAATACTGACACTGTAAAAATTTCTTATTTTATTTTCAATAAAAAATTCCTGTACATCTCCCATCAGTTTCAGGGCGAATTCTGTAGAGAAGATACAGGTATTCTGCGCCTGGTCTTCTTTTAATATATCGGCCTGTACGGTTCCTCTTACTTGTTGTAATGCTGCTTGTTTGCATTGCTCATAAACGTCTTTGGGCAATACTTCATCACCGCTTAGTCCTAATAATTTTAATCCCAGTCCATCATTGCCATTTGGCAGTTCGGGCGATGAAGGATTATAGTAGGCAGGCCTTGTCTGTGATTTATATTTCTCATTGGCAATTCGATCCACTTCTTTTTCTAATCCTAACTCTTTTATTTTTTTCTCACATTGCATATCGATAGCAGCATTTAAAAAGAATGCCAGTAGCATTGGCGCAGGACCATTGATCGTCATGCTTACCGATGTTTTGGGATCGCATAGATCGAAACCGCTGTAGAGTTTTTTTGCATCATCAACTGTCGCGATACTAACGCCGCTATTACCCACTTTGCCATAAATATCAGGGCGGGAATCAGGATCTTCGCCATATAAGGTTACACTATCAAAAGCTGTAGATAATCGCTTTGCAGGCTGATCCACGGATACATAATGAAACCTTCTGTTGGTTCTTTCAGGACCACCCTCACCGGCAAACATCCTGGTAGGATCTTCGCCTTCTCTTTTCAATGGAAACACACCCGCGGTAAAAGGGAAACTTCCCGGCACGTTTTCCTGCGCCTGCCATTTTAAAAGATCGCCCCAATCTTTAAATTTTGGCAGCACCACTTTCGGAATCCTTGTCCCGCTAAGACTCATAGTGCTCATCGGCTGTTTGATCACTTTGTCCCTAACAGTGTATTCATAGAAATCTTTCTGGTATTCTTTTACCTTCTCTGACCAATGGCTGATCAGTTTTCGGCTGACTGGGGTAAGTTGGTCCGTAAAAAAATCTATTTGTTGTTGAAGGGCTCCCTCCAAATTTCCGTCACCCGGCGGAGAGGCTTTAGCATTTGATTGTTGCAAAATATTTACCGTACCGTGCAGCTGATAGAGTTTTGTAGCAATGGCAGACTGCTCTTTTACTAACTGATCATAGTTGCGGTTGTTCTCAGTGATCTCACTTAAATATCTTGTTCTGCCGGATGGAATGATGGCTTGTGAAACCTTGGCTGTTGCTGAAAAATGATATTCCCCGAAAATAGTATCTGTTTTTTCTTCAATCTTTTGTAACAATAATTCAAATAAATGATTCATTCCATCATCATTGAATTTGCTGGCCATCGTTCCAACGATCGGTAAATCTTCATCTTTAGCCGTCCATAAACCATGGTTACGTTTAAATTGTTTTTTTACGTCCGCTAATGCGTCCAATGCTCCTGCCTTATCAAATTTATTAAGACAAACAAGATCTGCATAATCCAACATATTGATCTTTTCCAATTGAGAGGCAGCGCCGTACTCGGGCGTCATTACATACATACTCACATCACAGTAATCTAAAATAGAAGCATCACTTTGCCCTACGCCTGCTGATTCCAGGATAATAAAATCAAAGCCGGCTGCTTTACAAATGTCAATGGCATCCTGCACATAATGACTCAGCGCAGTATTATCGTCTCTTGTTGCAAGACTTCTCATATAAGCCCTGGGATGAGAGATAGAATTCATCCGTATCCTATCACCTAATAAAGCACCTCCTGTTTTTTTCTTGGAGGGATCAACTGAAATGACGGCGATGGTTTTATCAGTAAAATTTTGAAGAAAGCGGCGAACTATTTCATCGGTAACGGAAGATTTACCGGCGCCTCCGGTACCGGTTATGCCGAGAACAGGAACGGCCCCCACCAAACCTCCACCCACGGGGGAGGCTTTAGACTCTGATTGTTGAATTGTCTTTTCTTTTATTGAGGATAATACACTTTCTATATTCGTAAGTACTTCGTTGTTTGTAAATCTTATTACTTCAAAGCCTAATTCGTTCAGTCTTTCAGTTCGTTGCTGATCATTTTCCAGATTTTCTGGCAACTGGTGAATACTGCCATCAACCTCTATAATCAATTTATTTTCTAAAGAAATAAAATCAGCGATGTATTTATCAACGATATGCTGTCTCCTGAATTTAGGTCCGTCTATTTGTTTGTTCCTTAAAAATTGCCATAGAGCATTTTCAGCCTCGGTTGATTTTTTCCCTCTATGTTCAAGAGCAAACGCTTTTAATTTCTTATAATAAAATCTATCACTGGTTGCAAAGTATTCGTGTTCGGGTTTGAGTTTTTCGTTGAATAAAAATTGGTACGGTTTTCCATTTTCAGCAAATGTTATCGCCCGGGCAATTTTCTTTATGTCCTTCCACTCGCCGAGTACGTGGTCCTTTCTTCCATTCACAGAGTCTTCGGAAGTCTCTCCGCCGACTGGCGGAGGAGATTTAGAGGGAGCCTTGCATTCCCTTATCACCTCTTCAATCATTCCCTCCAATCCCATCTTCCTCCCATCATCCGGACTATAAATTTTGGTGATGCCATATTGATGCAATTCTTCAATTTCACCGGGTAAGATAGTACCACCGCCACCACCAAATATTTTGATATGTCCGCAGCCATTCTCTTCCAGCAGGTCTTTCATATATTTAAAAAATTCGACATGCCCTCCCTGGTAACTGGTGATGGCAATACCTTGTACATCTTCTTCGATAGCGGTTTCTACAATTTCTTTTACAGAACGGTTATGACCTAAATGAATAATCTCAACTCCCTTGCTTTGAAGGATACGTCGCATAATATTGATAGCGGCATCGTGTCCGTCAAAGAGGGAAGCGGCGGTAACAATTCGTACTTTATTAACCGGGGTATAACTCATAAATCTGCAAGCATTAAAGCTGAGCAAATTTAGTTGTAAAAAGCTAATGCCTGTTAGTGTTGCTGACCGAAATTCATTTACTTACTTTTGCCCCATGCAGCATATTACTGAAGCAATCCGTGAACTATACAGGCAGTGGAAAGGTGAAGAACCGGTCACTCTGGATGTATTACCGCAGTCAGGCAGCGAACGACGTTATTTCAGAATCTACGATCAGCATCAATCCGTTATCGGCACTTACGGAGCCAATATCAAAGAAAATGAAGTCTTTATTTATTTCAGCCGGCAGTTTCAGCAAAAACAACTGGCAGTGCCTGAAATACTCGCCGTAAGTGAGGATAAACAATACTACCTGCAACAAGATTTTGGGGACGTTTCATTATTAAACAAACTGGAAGAAGGTGGTTTTACTCCGGCTGTTTATACCCTTTTTAAAAAAAGCCTGGAGGCGTTAGCCAAACTGCAGGTAAACGGTGATAAAGGTTTGGATTATAATCAATGCTTAACTAACAAAGAATTTGGGAAGCAGGCCATCATGGCCGATCTGCTTTATTTCAAATATTATTTTTTGGATGCTTTGCGCAAGCCTTATGATAAACAAAAACTCATTGATGATTTTGAAGCGTTAAGCAATTACCTTTCGCATACGGAATACAAGTATTTTATGTTCCGCGATTTTCAGAGCAGAAACATCATGGTGAAAGATGCTGTTAGTGAAGATACTAATAGCGGCAGTGTTCATTTTATCGATTACCAGGGTGGAATGAAGGGTGCTCCACAATATGATGTAGCAAGTATGTTATGGCAGGCCAGGGCGGACTTACCTGACGAATGGAAATATAATTTATTAGAAGATTATATTGATGCTTTTGAAAATACCATCGGGCAAAGTGTGAACAGGAGCATTTTTCAGAACCAGTACAATGGTTATGTACTGATCCGGTTGTTGCAGGTACTGGGAGCGTATGGCTTCCGTGGTTTGTTTGAACGTAAAGCGCAATTTTTGACAAGTATCCCGCTTGCCCTTACAAACCTTAAGGAATTTTATCTGAACCAAAGCCTCGGCATTGTGGTTCCTGAATTTAATAAAGTGTTGAAGCTATGCGTAAGCGATGAGATCATTCAGCAATTCACACCTGTGCAGGCAAATGAGAAAACACCTTTGATCGTAAAAGTTAAAAGTTTTTCTTACCGCAATGGAGTGCCCGCTGATGATAGTGGCAATGGAGGCGGATTTGTTTTTGATTGCCGTGGAATTTTAAATCCCGGCCGTATCGATAGTATGAAAACCCAGACAGGAAGAGACAAGCAAGTGAAAGATTATTTAGAGCAACAAACAAAAATGACAGAATTCCTGAACAGTGTCTTTGATATTGTTGACATATCTGTTGAAGATTATATTAAACGTGATTTTGAAACCTTGTCGATATGCTTTGGCTGTACCGGGGGGCAACACCGAAGCGTCTATGCTGCTGATGCATTGGTAAGGCATTTAAAAAATAAGTTTAAAGTAAGAATAGAATTAGAGCATTTAGTGCAGGATGCAAAAAACTGGATCAATATCCCAACACCTTCGAAGTAATCAAATGAATCCAAATAATACCTCTTCTATTACTAAAGCCATGATCTTTTCCGCCGGGTTGGGCACCCGCTTTAAACCGTGGACCGATAAACATCCAAAAGCACTGGCGCTGGTCAATGGAAAATCTTTATTACAAAGAAATATTGAATACCTGCAGCAGTATGGAATAAAAGATGTCATCGTTAATATTCATCATTTTGCCGACCAGGTTATTCAAGCCATTGAAAAAAATAATGGATGGGGGAGTAATATTATCATCAGTGATGAAACCGATGTAGTGTTAGAAACAGGCGGTGGTTTATTAAAAGCAAAAAATCTATTTACGCCCGGTGAAAAATTTATTACCTGTAATGTTGATATTCTTACCGATCTCAATCTGGATAAGCTGACCGCATTTCATGAAAAACATCGACCGTTAATATCTTTCGGAGTAACTAACCGAAAAACTTCCCGGAATTTTTTATTTGATGAAAACGGCCGGCTCTGCGGATGGATCAACAACACTACCAGCGAGCAACGGATTTCTGTGCAAAAAGAAAATCTGTTACAAAAGGCATACAGCTGCGTGGTCGTTTTTGAATATGATATTTTTAATCTCATGCCATTCACAGGAAAATTTTCCCTGACGGATGTTTACCTTGAGCTGGCGAAACAACATACTATTTTGGGCTATGATCATACCGGCGATAAACTGGTAGATGTAGGGAAAACGGATAGTGTGGCTATTGCAGAATCCCTTTTTCAATAAACAGCAAGGCTGGTAAGGTTTATAACTCTGCCAGCCCGGCAACAAACTCCAACGCCTTTCATCATAAATATTTCCAAATACCGTGTTAATGACTATCCTGCTGCCGTCATTTGTTTTATCTTTCCAGCTTGTTCAAAAACAATCCCTACATGAAGAAATTACTGTTTGCCATCGTTGTTTTATTGACAACGATCATCTCTTTCTCACAATCGAAATACGATGCAAAAGAGGCATTTAATCCGCAGTTCTATCCTTATCCCGGCAATGACTTTAGAAGCGCCAGCGGTGAACCCGGGCCAAAGTATTGGCAGAACCGGGCCGATTATAAGATCAATTGCACATTAGATACAACCAATCATATCGTCACGGCGGAGACGGAGATATTTTATGTCAATAATAGTCCCGATAATTTGAAATTTTTATGGCTCCAACTAGATCAGAATATCTATAAAAAAGATTCCCGCGGTTCTGCTACTACCACTGAAGCCGGCGGACGTTGGGCCAATGGCGATTTTACCGATGGTGATGTGATCAAATCCGTTTCAGTTGACTATGATGGCAAATTTTATCCGGCAAAGTTTCTTGTAACGGATACTCGTATGCAGGTTTGGTTGCAGGAAGCATTGAAATCGGCGGGAGGTAAGATAAAACTCTCTATAAAATTTGAATTCAAAGTACCCGAATATGGAACGGACCGCATGGGAAGGTTAAATACAAAAAATGGTTGGGTATATGAGATAGCACAATGGTTTCCCCGTTTATGTGTGTATGATGACATACAGGGATGGAATGTCCTTCCTTATCTTGGCGCGGGTGAGTTTTACCTCGAGTACGGAGATATAGAATTTAATGTAACCGCTCCGTCGGATATGCTAATAGTTGGTTCCGGTGACTGGCTGAATCCACAGGAATGTTTTTCTACTGACGAATTAAAAAGATATAACGAAGCAAAAGCTAGTGATAAAACCGTCACTATTCGGGGCGAAAAGGATATTACTGATAAGAATGCGAAACGTAAAAAAGGAAATTCTACCTGGAAGTTTAAAATTCAAAATGCGAGAGACGTGGCGTGGGGTGCGTCAAGAGCCTTTATACTGGATGCTGCCAAAATAGATTTACCAAGCGGAAAGAAATCATTAGCCATCAGTGCTTACCCTTCAGAAAGTGCAAAAGACAAAAAAGGAAATGACTGGCGCCGCTCTACTGAAATGGTAAAGGCTTCTATTGAACACTATTCCAATAAATGGTTTGAATATCCTTATTCCGCCGCTATAAATGTAGCCGGTATTGTAGGTGGAATGGAATATCCTGGTATTGTTTTTTGCAGTTACTCTTCTGTTGGAAGTGGTCTATGGGATGTTACTGATCATGAGTTGGGTCACACATGGTTCCCCATGATAGTAGGAAGCAATGAAAGAAAGTACGCCTGGATGGATGAGGGCTTCAATACATTTATTAATGATCTTTCAACAGAGGCGTTTAACAAGGGGGAGTTCGCCGGAAAAAGTTTTCTTGAAAATCCGACCGCTCCCTTCCTGGTGAAATACACTTTTGGAGATAATATGGATGGTTTATACAACATTCCTGAAGTCATTCAACAGGATAATCTGGGGACAGCCGCTTATAGCAAGCCGTCACTAATGCTGCATACTTTACGCGATGTAGTATTGACACCTGAAAGGTTTGATGCAGCTTTTAAAGAATATATTAACCGCTGGGCCTTTAAGCACCCGACTCCCTGGGATTTCTTTCATACCATCGAAAATGTAGCCGGTGAGGACCTGAGTTGGTTTTGGAGAGCATGGGTTTTAAACACATGGAAACTGGATCAATCAGTAAAAGATGTAAAATACATTAAGAATATCCCTGAAAATGGCGCTGCTATTACATTGGAAAATTTAGAGCAAATGCCAATGCCTGTAACGGTTTTGGTAAAAGAAAAAAATGGCAAAGAGCATGTATACAACCTGCCGGTAGAAGTTTGGCAACGCGGACCTGAATGGACCTTTAATGTTCCTACAACTAGTGAGATAAAAGAAGTGATACTTGATCCTGAAAAAAAATTACCTGATTGGAACCGGGAGAATAACAAGTTAAAAAAAGCATTTTGAGGATGGTTAACGGATAAACGGTCTGACAGTTGATAACGCAAATTCTGTGAAAATGAATGCGCCTTATTATAATTTTTTCGCCAGGTCTTCCAGAGATATTTCTTCTAGTACCTGTCTTTGAGGTTTTTCGTTTTCTAATGTCCATTTAATAAGGCGAATATTGCCATCCGCTATTTCAATACCGGTAATATCACCATCTACAAAACAGCAGCAGCCGCTGTTGAAATAGGAAGGCTTCATCGTGAGGTAGTCAATCGAAACAGCGGAAAATTCTTTTTCTCTTTTGCGTATTTCGTTTTCTAATTCAGCAACCCTGGAAAGATCATTATCCAATTTTGCTTTTTGCAATTCCTTGTATAATCTTTCAATATGTGTCAGCGAAGTAAAAACCGGCTGGTGTGTATGTCCTGTTATTAAAAGTGTTTCCTTTTGTTGCGCCGACCATTCATACATGATCTCGTTATGCAATGTTTTTTTCTCCGTGTTATAGGCGGCCGTGTTAGGGTTGATTCGTAAAAAGGCCTGGAAAGGGGCCCATATCCTCGCTACAAAAAACTTACTGAACCAGTTACCATCACTTTGTGCATCGCCCTGGTGGCCATGAGTACAAAAAATATGGAGAAGCCTGTCACCAATATTCACCGCCAGTATCACCGCTTCATATATTTTTACATCCTCACTATAAATTTTCTTTAATTGCCACCAGGCAAAAGGGTCGTTTCCCCAATAGAGATCGTGATTGCCAAGTATCTTTACAAAAGATTTTTTTTCAACAAATTTTTTCTCCGCTTCAAATGTTTTGGGATAACTATCTTTTACTTTTCCTAATGTATTTTCCCATAATTCTTCACTATCTCCCAGACATATATACGAGAACCCGTTTTTATCATAGTAATCGAGGGCTGTGAGATAATTATTTTCAGATAATACAAAATCATCAGCCCCATTTCTGCCCCCTTTATGCTGATCAGAAAAAATGATAAATTTTCCGTCATGCAGCTCAAAAGGTATAAGTATACCTTTTTTGGAAGGCTGTTCCAGGATATCTGCATACAACTTATCCAATGCTTTGAATATCCTTTCCCTCTCTGGCCGGGAAGAAAATTTCTGGGAAGCCCACAGTACCGGTCGTAATAATATATACCGAAGGAATCGTCGCATGAAGAAGAATATCGTTTGAAGTTCAGTGTTTGAAGATCAAGGTTTTTGGAAAGAGTCATTGGTTTATATTATCGCTCTTTGCAAAAGAATAGGATATGGCGAGTCTCCAAATTTCCGGCTTAGTCATTGCAACGCTGTAATATTTTCAGATCTTAGAACAACTTAAACTCACTTCACAGCGATCATACTTATTTCCACATTCACAAACTTAGGTAATGCCGCTACCTGAACGGTTTCCCTGGCGGGAAAATCACCATCAAAATATTTTCCATATACTTCATTGATCTCACTGAACTGGTGCATGTCGGTGATAAAAATAGTAGTTTTTACCACATGATTGAAGCCCATCCCGGCAGCTACCAGGATGGATCTAAGATTTTGCATGGCCTGATGGGTTTCATCCTGTATATCTCTTTTCTTCAATTCACCTGTATTGGGATCAGTGCAAATCTGACCAGAAATATATAAAGTATCGCCTGCCAAAACAGCCTGGTTATAAGGACCGATCGGCTCAGGAGCATTGGCGGTTTTGATAATTATCTTATCCATATTATTTCTTTAAAAGATTGACAAAGCGAATATAGCTTTATGCACTTTCTTTGCAAAAAATAGTATATGACGGTGCTGCTGCTTGCAACTGATGAACTGAAAGAAGAGTTATTTGCTCATCCGGTAAGTGAAGAGATTGAATTAAACTGGATAACGGATCCCAACGATTTTATATTAGGTCAGTCTGTTGATGCGTGTATTGACCTTATTTTTGAAAATACAACAGGACGGATCGCCTGGTTAAAAAGTTTGCAGGCTTCAATAACAATCATTAATTCCGTAGTGGTTCCCTTACATCGAATACATGACCATTTTATACGGATCAACGGATGGCCTACGTTTTTAAAAAAGCCTGTTGTGGAAGCAGCCGCTGTTATCGGACCATTGCAACGAAAAGCTGAAGAGTTGTTGACCTGCTTTGGAAGAACCGCTGACTGGATACCAGATATTGCAGGTTTTATCACACCAAGGGTAGTCGCTTCCATCATTAATGAAGCCTTTTTCACACTGGAAGAAAATGTAAGTACAGAAGCGGAAATAGACATAGCCATGAAATTGGGAACTAATTACCCTTTTGGGCCTTTTGAATGGGGGAAAAAGATAGGTCTGCAGAATATTTATTCTTTACTTGCAACATTGAGCCGGGAAAAAAACCGGTATACGCCATCCTTATTATTGAAACAAACAGCTTTGGCATAATAATGGCAATCATACTCAATATTGATACAGCTATCAGCACAGCCTCCGTATGCCTGTCAAAGGAAGACCAGTCCCTGCAATTTGCGCTGAATAGTAATCATCAAGACCATGCTTCCTGGCTTCATGTGGCGATAAAAAATGTCATCGCTGAAGCAGGAATGGGTGTTAAAGATCTTGAAGCCATGGCTGTTACAATTGGGCCGGGGTCGTATACAGGGTTGAGAGTTGGTTTATCCACGGCAAAAGGGTTGTGTTTTGCGCTGGGTATTCCATTGATCTGTATCAATACATTGGAGGTGATGGCTTATGCCGTTAGAAATGAGGAAGCAAATCTTGTTTGTCCGGTAATTGATGCCCGTCGAATGGAAGTATTTATGGCTGTTTATAACAAAAACATGGAGACTATTGTAAGCCCATGTGCAATGATAATTGAGGAGAATAGTTTTAATTCAATGCTGGTATCGGGCAAAATTATTTTTTCAGGAAATGGAAGTGAAAAAATAAAGAAAGTTGTTTGTCACCCGAATGCCATATTTGAAAATTCAACCACCACTGCTGCTGATATGGTAAAGTTGTCTGAAAACAAATTCGTTGAAAAAAAGTTTGCAGATACCGCTTATACCGAACCATTTTATATAAAAGAATTCTATTCTCCTGCCCATTAATGAATTAGAAAAATATTAAAGTTCTTAACAATTTTATTTTCAAAAAGCAACTATTGATAGTTATTTTTGCAACTTACATTTAATCACTTATTGCTATGAACAACTATATGTTAACATTGAATACGGCACCTGATAATGGTATCTCCTTAAAAGTGGATTTACTGAGTGTAAAGAAAGCGTCTCTTATACTCAGAGCCATCAACCATAAATTGCGTCAGCAGATATTAAAGTTGATTGATGAAGAAGGCAAGATCACTGTTACGGAGATTTATGTAAAATTGAGGCTGGAGCAATCCGTAGCATCACAGCACCTGGCTATTCTTCGCAAAGCCGGGTTTGTAAAAACAGACCGCGATGGTAAATTCATTTACTATACGATAAATACCAGCCGTATCGCGGAAATGAACAAATTTGTTGAATCGTTGTTAAATTAAACCGGTTCAGTTATTTTTTTATAAGGAAGCCTTTGGCTTCCTTTTTTATTTATAAAAAAGTATTTTTGTCGTTCAAAGTTTCGGCTATGTTTATTAAGCAATTGTATACCGGCTGTATAAGTGAGGCCGCTTATTATGTTGAAAGTAATGGGGAAGTCGCTATTATTGACCCGCTTCGTGATATTGATGTTTACCTTGAACTGGCAAACGAAAGAAAAGCAAAGATCAAATACATTTTTGAAACACATTTTCATGCGGATTTTGTAAGTGGTCATGTTGATCTTGGCAAAGTAACGGATGCGCCTATTGTGTACGGGCCGGGAACAGTTACAAAATTTCCCGCGCATATTGCTAAGGACGGCGAAAGATTTAAAATTGGCGGTTTAACAATAGAAGTATTGCATACTCCCGGACACACCCTGGAATCAAGCTGTTATTTGTTAAAAAATGAAACAGGTAAAGATCATTGCGTGTTTACCGGCGATACATTATTTGTGGGAGATGTGGGACGTCCGGACCTGGCACAAAAGACGGATGAAATAACTACCGAAGATCTCGCCGGCATGATGTATGATAGCCTGCAGTCGAAGATCGTCCCTTTAGCTGATGATGTAATTGTTTATCCCGCTCATGGGCCAGGCAGTTCCTGTGGTAAAAACCTCGGACCAGACACCGACAGTACTATCGGTGTAGAGAAACAATTTAACTATGCATTAAAAGCGACCAGCAGGGAAGAGTTTATAAAACTGGTAACAGACGGCATACAGCCACCCCCTCTTTACTTTCCCATCAATGCAAAGATCAATAAAGAAGGCTATGATAGTTTGGATGAAGTATTGGAACAAGGAATGAAAGCATTATCAATAGCAGAATTCAAGAAGCTGATGAAAGAGGATACAGTTATTCTTGATACAAGAAACTCTTCTGTATTCACACAAGGATTTATTCCTGGTTCTATCAGTATTGGTTTGGATGGAAGATTCGCCGAATGGGCTGGCAGCCTGTTACCTTTTGATTCCCCCCTTTTATTGGTGAGTGATCCTGGCAAAGAGAAAGAAAGCATCATACGGTTAGCCAGGGTTGGCCTGGATAAAGTACAGGGCTACCTGGAAAGCGGTTATGAGACCTGGAAAAACAGCGGGGAACAACCTGATATAATCATAGATATAGAAGCTGATGAATTGATGATGGATATTCCGTTCGATAAAAACCTGGTGGTACTTGACGTACGCAAGCCCGTGGAATATGCGGAAGGTCATTTAAGTGAAGCGATAAATATTCCGCTAAGTGAAATGACTGATCCTGCCAGCATGGCGAATATTGAAGACAGGCATAACGTGTATGTTCATTGTGCGGGTGGTTACCGGAGTGTTATTGCTGCATCTTTATTAAAACGGCAAGGTATTCACAATATCCGAAATATTGCCGGTGGGTGGGGTGAGATAAAAAAACAGGACAAAGCGGAGATTGTCAAAGAAGCAAGTGTACTGAATTAAAGGTATTATGTAATACTATAAGAGACGCTGCAAAACAGCGTCTCTTTTTTATTTCAGTATCTCTGCATACCCCTCCTTCCAGTCATGCCTCCATCTCCGGTGACTCCACAAATAATTGGAAGGATTATTCCGGATCGTTTCTTCCAATGCGTTTCTATAGAGAAGAGTTAGTTCTTCAGGAGTATGCAAAGCTCCGTTTTCAGTAATAGGAATAACTTTAAATGAGTAGTGACCTCTTTTGGGTTTTTCAAATGCCACGAATACAACAGCCGTATTATTTTTAACAGCACCTTTACCAGGCCCTTTTACAAAAGGAGCCGGCTTTCCAAAAAAGTCCATCCAATAAGCAGTAGCGGGATATCCCGGATTTTGATCGGCGGCTAATGCGAGTATATATTGTTTTGAGAAAACAGTATGCATTTTATTCTTAAAGTCCTTGGCGGAAATCATAATGGTGCCGTACCTCGATCTGAATTTATATGATATTCTATCAAAAATCTCGTTGTTGACAGGCATATAAATACCAACAAAGGGGGCTTTGAGATTTAATGCATATAGAAGCTGGGCGAACTCCCAGTTAAACTGGTGTCCTGCCATCATATGCACATTCCTTCCTTTTTCAATCAACTCATTAACATACTGAAAATCCGGCTGACTTCTACGCTCCAATTCTTTCCTGCTTATGGAAATCATTTTTATCGTTTCCATAATTGTATCCGTAAAATTCAGGTAAAACTGCTTAGCGATTTTTTTCCGTTCTTCTTCTGTCTTTTCCGGGAAAGCAATCAGGAGATTACTGTCAACAAGCTCTCTCCGGTAACCGGCAACATAGTATAAAATAAAATACACCAGGTCAGAAAAAAGAAACAATACCCCGAATGGCAATAATGAAAAAGCGTAAAGAAAGCCGTAAACTATATAATACATCAGTAATTTTTAAAGTACGAATTAAAGAACAATATTTTGCACCAATTCACTCTTACCCGGATAATCTGTATTGAAATGCAGACCGCGGCTTTCTTTGCGGAAGCTGGCGCCTTTTACGATCAGGTAACCGACCGTAATCAGATTCCGCAATTCAAGCAATTGTGGCGAAAGTGAGGAACTCTCATATAATTTTTCCGTTTCTTCCCACAACAGGTCGAGACGGCGCATAGCTCTTTTTAAACGAATATCATTGCGGACTATTCCTACATAATCACTCATCACCTGTTGCAGTTCTTTTAAACTCTGTGTGATGAGAATCATTTCTTTGGGTTCACTGGTGCCCGTGGCGTTCCAATCGGGAACAGCGTCCCCATCTAACCCGATAGCTACCGGGTCTCCTCCACCCTTCTGCGGAGAGCCTTGTGAAGATCTTTCTACTTTATCAATAACATCTAAATAACACCGGTGTGCAAATACCATTGCTTCCAGCAACGAATTACTGGCAAGCCGGTTAGCGCCATGCAATCCTGTACTGGAACATTCACCACATACATATAAATTTTTTATCGACGCTCTTCCCCATTCATCTGTTTTAATTCCACCACAGCTATAATGAGCCGCCGGCGCTACCGGTATCATATGCCGGGTAATATCAATGCCAATGCTCAGGCATTTTTGATAAATGTTGGGGAAATGTTCCGTGAAATTTTCTTTCCCGAAATGGCGGCAATCCAGCCAGACATGCTCCGTACCTGTACGCTTCATTTCGCTATCAATCGCTCTTGCTACAATATCTCTTGGCGCCAGGTCCTTTCTTTCATCATAGCGCTCCATAAAGGCTTCTCCTTCTTTATTGCGCAATATGCCCCCGTCGCCACGAACAGCTTCAGTAATTAAAAAAGCCTGTCCTCTCAATCCGGGCTCATACAATGCAGTAGGATGGAACTGTATAAACTCCATATTTTCTATCCGCCCCTTTGCACGATATACCATGGCCACACCATCACCGGTAGCAATAGAAGGGTTAGTAGTAGTCCGGTATACTTGTCCGTTACCTCCTGTTGCCAGAAGCGTAAATTTTGATAATATTTTTTCAATACGATTAGTCTGAAGGTTCAGTACATACACACCATAACATTCAATATCCGGAGCTGACTTCGTAACAAGATATCCTAGGTGGTGCTGCGTGATAATATCTACTACAAAACAGTGTTTAACGATTTCAATATTTGTTTGCCGGGCAACAGCATCCAGTAACGCTCTTTCCATTTCCCATCCTGTTATATCCTTGTGATGGATAATACGAAACTCTGAATGACCTCCCTCTTTTCCTAATTTATAGTCGCCATCCTTTTCTTTATCAAACCGGGCGCCCCATTCAATGATCTCTCTCACTCTGTCCGGTCCTTCTTTTACAACAATCTCCACTACTTCTTTATTGCATAGCCCGTCACCGGCTATCAGCGTATCTTCTATATGTTTTTCAAAACTATCTTTTTCCAGGTCATTGACTACCGCCACACCCCCTTGTGCATATTTGGTATTTGTTTCGTCAGCCGCGGCTTTCGTCATCACCAATATTTTTTTATTGGGAAACTGCTGTGCTACCTTCAACGCATATGTAAGTCCCGCGATACCTGTACCTATTACAAGGAAATCAGTTTTTTGCATTTCATTTATTTATATCTCCACCTATATGTTATCATCCAGCCATTATGCGTTTATCCCGGATTTGATCCGGCGCAGCACAGGATTCTGTTCACTGATCCGCAAAACTATTCCTTATAATCTGAACTTATATAACGAATGGCGCCTTCCGTAAGAAAAAGTTGTGCCAACCCATACGTTGACATCACAAAAAAGCCGGCCATTTCAAAAGGCTGATAAAATTTATTGATGGCCAGTAATGAATCGGAGACCACAAATAATAAAGCGCCTGCCATCATCCAGAGGCCTGTAGTCCGCTTTTTAATAAACATCATATGCAGCGCCAGCAGGAACATAAAACTGATCACCACCGCATAGATGCGGACCGGCAATTTCATGTCGCCCAGGTGAGGAGAAAGTATCGCAATGATAACGCTATAATAAATGACTACAATCAGCAATAAATACCAGCGGCTCTTTACCATTTCCTTCATTCTTACGAAATGAAAAAATAAAATATAAAAGACATGAGCGATAAGGAAAGAAGAGAGACCGAATAAAAAGAAAAGTGAATGATCCGCATCAAACATGAGTAATACATCACCTGACCAGGAAAAAAATAAGGCGAAAATGACCCATTTTTTCAAACTACTTTCTATATTTCTTAATTGCAAAACAAACGAAGCCATCAGCCAGATAATGATCAGGGGCTTAAAAAAATATTCGGCTATTTTATATTCCCCCTGAACGGCTAGCAGGTCAGCAATAAGTATGATAAAGAAGATAACGATCCGGTACCGCTTATTCATTTCCTGGTACACTTTTTCATTAATAGATTATTTACTGATGAAAATAAAAACACGGATCATTTAAAAAAGATTAACAGCGATAAATAATTAGGGTGTCACCCAGGCATCGCTTTCTTTCAATAAATTGATCAGTTCTTCCACAGCCACTTCACTATTCACATTCCGTTTCATCACTTCTTTTCCTTTGTAGAGGGTAATTTTTCCCGGACCGCTGCCTACATAACCAAAATCCGCATCCGCCATTTCGCCGGGGCCATTCACAATACATCCCATAATAGCGATCTTCACTCCTTTCAAATGATTAGTAACAGAACGGATCTTCGCAGTGGTCTCCTGGAGATCAAATAAAGTGCGGCCGCAACTGGGACAGGAGATATATTCCGTTTTAGAAATCCTTGTTCTTGTCGCCTGCAAAATATTAAAGGCTGTATTGTTGATGAATTGTTCTGTTGTCTGGTTGCTCAGGTAATTTCTTCCGGATGCATTCACCTGTTCAAAGCTTGAAGCCAAATGCTTGTAGCTTTTCGAAGTCATCCCAAGGCAAATACCATCACCAAAGCCATCGAGCAATAAGGCTCCCGTTTCTGTAGCAAAGTGAATCAAATGTTCATCGGCAGTTTGCCAGTTGCTGTCTGTTATTAATACAACAGGGTTATTAATCTTTCTTTCCTGTAGTTCAATAAACATACGTCTTACAGCGGCCATCGTGTGAGGATTCTTACTGCTGAGACATATCACTACTGCCGGGTCATTTGCCAATTCATCCAGGTAAGTAAAATCAGTAATTGGCGATACACTGCTAAAACAATCCAGCATCACGAAATTGATAGCGTCGCTTTTTCTTTCAGCATCGATATACCCCTTAGCTTCATAGATTGGAAAATATTTTGTTTTATCCATTGCATCCTGCCAGTGATCCGGCCAGGTAATAACTTTCAGAGTGCCGGGTAATGCAAAACCAAGTTCCGCTTTGCCGCTAAAAACATAATCTGCCGCCGCATCACTGATATTCCATTTATCCGTTGCCTCATCATAAGTGTAGCCAATACTCTGCAGGTCAGAAGTAGTGATCGAAGACAATTTACTAAGGTCAGCAATAACAACGGGTACGTGTTTACCGCCGATATTATCTACCACGAATGTTTCTCTTCGCTGATAATGGAAAGGATCGTAAGTAAGACCACGAGACGGCAAGTCGGGAAGTCCGGGAGAACTCTTCTGTATTTCAGTAATGCCTTTCGGTCTTTCGGTCTTTCCGCCTCTCTGACTTCTCAATTCATATCTCTTCACAATATCCCTACAAACCGGTATCTCCAATTCCGGATCTTCTGTCAATGAAACCCGGATGGTATCTCCCAATCCATCTTCTAACAGAGTACCAATTCCAATGGCGCTTTTCACCCGGCCATCTTCACCATCGCCTGCTTCTGTAACTCCCAAATGCAATGGATAACATTCACCAAATTCATCAACCATTGTTTTCACCAGCAATCGATAAGCCTGCACCATTACCTGGGGATTGCTCGACTTCATGCTTAGCACAATGCTGTGATAAGTTTCGTTTCTGGCTATCCGCAAAAATTCCATCGCACTTTCCACCATACCCATCGGCGTATCACCATAGCGGCTCATAATGCGATCACTCAGCGAACCATGATTGGTGCCGATACGCATAGCTGTCCCATATTCTTTGCAAATTTTAACCAGTGGAGTGAACCGGTCACGGATACGATCAATTTCTTCCGCATAGTCAGCATCCGAATATTCAATCAGCTCAAATTTTTTCTTGTCAACATAATTACCCGGATTTATTCTAACCTTCTCTACTATTCTTGCAGCTATCTCTGCGGCATTGGGTGTAAAATGTATATCTGCTACCAGAGGAGTTGTATAACCTCTTTTTCTTAATTCATTTTTTATATTTAATAGATTTTCGGCTTCCTTTTTTGAAGGAGCTGTTATGCGCACCAGTTCAGCCCCGGCTTCTATACAGCGAATCGATTGTTCCACTGTAGCTATCGTATCCATAGTGTCAGTTGTAGTCATGGTTTGCACACGGATAGGATGACCCCGATAGCTATCGGGATTGCCGAGCAACAGGTCGCCGATCTTTACTTCCTTTGTAACAAGACGCTTATATTCAGTTAATGATTCACTGTAGAATTGCATAGGCAATTTGCTAATAGGCTGATGTGCTTATTTGTTAATTAAAAAACACTCAAAGTTAAGCAAACTCATTCTTTGTGTAGTATTTGTTAGCACATTGGCTAATTATATAATCAGTACATCGATTACCAGTCTTTTAGTTGACCGCCGCCGGTTTTAGATTTTTCTTTTTGTAATCGCTCCTGGACTTCCTTTTCTTTTTGCTCCAGCAATTTTAACCTTTGCTCCGCCTCTTTTTGATTCATTTTGGGCTGAGGCTTTTGTTGTTGTTTCTGTTGTTTTTTGGGATCGTCTTTTTTGGGAGGGTTTTTCTTTTTCAACTCAATCAATGCCTTTTGCAGATTTTCTCTCGCCTCTTTATCGGCGGGGTTTTGACGTAAAGCATTCTTATAGGCTTCAATACTTTCCTCTAATTTTTTCTCTGCGGAAAGTATAGCGCCTTTATTATAATAGGCTTTTGATCTTAGCCCGGTTTCTTCCGTTTTGAAAGCAAGATCTTCCAATACTTTAATGGATTCATCGGCTTTTGTTTGCCTGTATAAAGCAGCCGCCTTATTATACTTGGCGGTGTTATTATTTGGATCCTGGTTCAGCACTTCATTGTAAGCCGCTTCAGCCATCGGGTACTCCTTCTTTTTATAGGACTCATTCCCTTTTTGAATGATACGGTCAGTATCCTGGGCTTGCGATTGCCGGCTATTGAAAACCATTAATCCTATTAGTAAAATACCTATCCGTTTCATGGTTTAGCTTTCTTTGTTTCAGGGATAAAATATTCTGCCAGCAGTAATATCAGCATGGCAGCCGCAAACCACCAGTAATAAGCTTTAAAATTCATCAGTGATATATCGCTGTAAGCTTTGCTTTCTATCTGAGATAAATGCTCCTGCAGTTGTTTAACAGCTTCATCACTTTCCTGCAACCGGACATAAATACCGTTTGTGCTGGCGGCGATTTCTTTAAGTTCTTCTTCATTCAATTTAGAAATAATAGCGCTTCCTGTTGCAGGATCAACCTTGTTTTGACCGGTAGCCGGATCTGGAATATAAGAACCTTCCGGTGAACCGATACCCACCGTATTGATCATCATTCCCTGTTCCACTAATTCTTTGGCCGTCTTCACCGCTTCCGGATCATGGTCTTCTCCATCGGAAATAAGCACTACGGCCTTAAATCTTCTCTCAGCTGCATTAAAAGCATTGGCACTACGACGTATCGCTTCACTGACAACAGTGCCCTGTTGAGGCACTGCATCAGGACTGGCCGAAGAAACAAACATGCCTGCTGCACCATGGTCTGTTGTAAGCGGCATCTGCAAATAAGCTTTTCCTGCAAACAGTACCAGGCCTATCCGGTCGTTGGGCATCGCGTTCATCAATTTTCCGATCAGTTGCTTAGCTCGTTCGAGGCGGTTAGGAGCGAGGTCTGTAGCCAGCATACTTTTACTGACATCAAGCGCTATCACTACGTCAATTCCCTTCCTGTTGATACCTTCCGCATCTCCGGGTTTGCGAAGATCCATGACCGTAACAACGCCTGCTGCAAAAGCGATACTGAGAATGCTGAATTTTAAACTGAATAATCCGGGTGAATAAGTTTTGATGAGGGCTTTCACCAAATTTTTATCGCCGATCCTTTTGATCACTTTTTTCTTCCATCTCCACACAAGAATGAAGAGAATAATAAAAAATACAATGGCGGCAAAAAGCCAGATAAATTCTTTATGGAAAAATTGAAAGTTCAAAATTGTAATTTGCTAATTCGATAATGTGCTGGTATGCTGATTCATCAATTTCGTTTAGGAAACAACTATTAAACCAATTTGACATTAGCTCTCAAAGTAATTAGCAAATTTGCTCATCAGCATATTAGCTAATTGCCGCCCTACATCCTCGCTTCAAAAAAGCCTAATTGTTTTAATATATCTTTCAGCATCTTCATTCTTACAATTGGCATATCAAAATTCCGGTCAGGCGATTCGATATTCAATACAAAAAAATAAGGATGCTGATTTTCTTCGATCCAGCCCACTACCCACCCTATATGTTTGCCTGTTTTCTCATTCCAGAATCCCCAACCGGTCTTATAGCCCAACCGGTAATTGGCGTTATTTTCAAACAACATGGCCCTTTTCACCACTTCCTGATAAGTTTTAAAAAAAGGAAGCTGATCAAAGTATAATCTCTTCACCAGGCCGAGTTCTTCATCCGGCGTTATCTTCAACGAATTATCGAGCCAGAAAGTATCAATAGCACTAGTGATTTTTTTAGTGCCGTAGCTTAATGAATCCAGCCAAAATTGCATGGTATCTTTTCCAATTCTCCGGGCAACTTCCTGGTAATAAGGAACCGCGGATTCCCGGAATGCCTCGTACATATTCAGATCTTTATTCCAGCTCTCAAATGGCCTTTTGACCCCATCCCATTTTATCACCATGCTATCATTGATAATTTTTCCTGATTGCAGGCCGATCAACGAGTTCACGATTTTAAACGTAGAAGCCGGCGAGTAGCTGCTATCACGGTAGCGGGCTAAATTATACACTATAAACCGACCCGTTCCATTGTCCATTAATGCAAAACAGCCATCCACTTTATTTTCATCAAAGTATTTTTTAAGGCTGTTATCCTGCTTTACATTATTAGGGGAACAAGCGCTAAAAAAAAGAATGGATAACAAACAATAGACAAGAATCTTCATCTGGTTCAAAATTTTGGCAAAGGTAGCCGCAATCAGCTGGAGAGCAAACGGCAATTCCTAAAATGAAGATAGATTTGTATTTAGTGCAATTCTGTCTCAACAAATTTCCGTAACCGGGAATGAAACTTAAACGTTTCTGAACATTTAGTCAATCAGGAGAACCGGGATTTCAAAAAAATCCCGGCAAATTGCCGGGCCCAATTTATTTTATAGTGAGTTATCACAAATAGATACCATTTTTTAGCCGGTAGTGTTTAACCCCCTGGCAATCTTTTTTTGTAGCAGCGCAGGACGATAACATAGAAATTATCGTGACCAAAGCGATAAAGCAAAGAAAAACCTTCTTCATTTTTTAAAATTTGCCTCAATAAATTAAGCTGTAAGTGAGGTTCAAAAGGTGGGGGATCAGCGCAGAGTTAGTTCAATTGCAGAACACGAAGCTAAGATTTTCGTATCGTTTGAAAAAAAATAATATCGGATTTTTCAACTTAGGCCACTGGCCGATCCTTAACAAGTTTTGTCATAAAATCATCAATTTAAATACATTTAGGCCTTCAAAACAAAACATCCTTATATGAGACATCGGTTTCTCTCTTTTTGCATTAGCCTTAATTTGTTAATAGCCTGTAATAATAATAAACAGCAGGGCGACATAACCATTACCAGTGAAGACGGAAAAACAACCGCTAAGGCAGAACCTGGAAATCCTGTACAATCTGAAGAAGCCATTCAAAAAAGAAAAGAAGAGCTACAAAAATTATCTCCTTACACCCTGGACCAAATAAAGGCATTTTTGCCAGAAGAATTAGCCGGCGCTAAACGCTCAAAACTTTCGGTCAATGGCGCAATGGGTACCGCGTATGCTGAAGGAGAGTATGAAATCAATGATTCCACAAGAATGGAATTAAAATTATTTGACTGTGCCGGCCCTGCTGGCGTAGGTATATATAACACACAGTATCTCGGCACAATCAGTCTTCAGTCAGAAGACGATAAAGAATACACTAAAACCATTGATCTGAATGGTTCCAAAGCAATTGAACAGTGGCGAAAAGACGGGAGCCGCGCTACAATTGTGTACATGGCGGCAGATCGCCTGTTTGTTACGCTGGAAGGAAGAAATACAGGTATTGATTTGCTTGAAAAGGCTGCAGGGAATTTGCGTTTAAAATAATCAATAGTAATGCTATGACAGGAATCCTTTTGAAAGGAGCCCAGATTTGAAAAGTTGGAGATAGTTAGATTTTATTTTTTATTCATTTTTCAATACTATTTTAACTATCTCCCTAAATTCCCGGTTTTTGCTCCGATGTTCTGTATTTTTAAGGTTACTATTTAAACATTTGCTATATGAAACGCAGACAATTCCTTCAATCATCTTCTACTTATTTAGCCGGTGCTGGCATTGCCAGTATGTTACCCTCGGATATTTTAACCTTTAAAAAAAGAATTGCCGCCAGCGATAAGATCAGGATTGGCGCAATTGGAATTAATGGAATGGGCTGGTCCGACCTGACGAATGTGCTTAAAGATCCCCGTGCCCAATGTATAGCGCTATGTGATGTAGATAAAAAAGTACTGGATAACAGGGCCGCCGAGCTTGCCAAAAAAAGTATCAATGTAAGTACGGCTGGTGATTACCGGAAACTGCTTGATAATAAAGATATTGATGCCATCATCATTGGCACACCTGATCACTGGCATTGCAATATCATGGCAGAAGCCTGCGAAGCTGGCAAAGACGTTTATGTAGAAAAACCCGCTGGTAATTCAATCATGGAATGCAGGGCTATGGAAGCCGCCCAGAAAAAATACAATCGTGTGGTGCAGGTAGGACAATGGCAACACAGCAATAAACATTATGCCGATGCAATGGCTTTTGTTCATTCGGGTAAATTAGGTAATGTAAGGCTGGTAAAAGCCTGGGCCTACCAGGGATGGATGAAACCAGTGGATGTAAAACCTGATAGCGCACCCCCTCCCGGCGTTGACTACGACATGTGGCTGGGTCCGGCTCTCAAACGGCCTTTCAATGAAAACCGTTTTCACTTTAACTTCCGCTGGTTTTGGGATTATGCCGGTGGTTTGATGACCGACTGGGGTGTACACATGATCGACTATGCATTACTCGGCATGAAAGCTCCCGTTCCCAAAGCTATCATGGCGGCAGGTGGAAAGTTCGCTTATCCTAATGATGCTTCTGAAACACCGGATACATTAACCACTGTGTTTGAATTTGAAGGATTCAACCTCCAATGGGAACATGCAACTGGTATCGATGGTGGTCCTTATGGCAGAAATCATGGTGTGGCTTTTATTGGTAATAATGGCACATTAGTAGTGGACCGTGGTGGATGGGAAGTAATTCCCGAAAACAAGAAAATGGAAGCGATGCCTCTTCAAAAAAAATCAGATGATGGTTTATTGCTGCACACCGCCAATTTTCTCGATGTTATTCAATCACGCAAACTGGAAGATTTGAGAACGCCTATACAGGTTGGCAGTCATGTAGCTACCGTTTGCCAAATGGGTAATATCGCTTACCGTACAGGTAAGAAAATTTATTGGGACGCTGCCGCGAATAAATTTACTGATAACGATGCGAATAAATTTTTAGCTGCGGAATATCACAATGGTTACAAGATGGCTAAGGTTTAATTTTAGTTAACTGTAAAATAAAAAAATGCGAAACTGAAATAGCTTCGCATTTTTTATTTCATCTTTCTTAATTTATTACTGTTATTTCAATACTTCCAACTCTTTCCCCACTTTCGCAAAACCCGCTATGGCTCTATCCAAATGTTTTTGCTCGTGCGCCGCACTCAACTGTACCCTGATCCTTGCCTTGCCTTTGGGCACCACCGGGAAAAAGAAGCCGATCACATAAATACCTTCCTCCAGCAATTTAGAAGCGAAGTTTTGCGCCAGTACAGCATCGTATAACATAATAGGTACGATCGGGTGATCACCGGGCTTGATATCAAAGCCTGCTTCCGTCATCTTATTGCGGAAATATTTTGTATTGAACTCCAGTTTATCTCTTAGTTCTGTCGTCTCTGTCAGCATATCTAATACAGCAATCGAACCACCGACAATAGAAGGCGCCAGTGTATTGCTGAACAAATAAGGTCTTGATTTTTGACGAAGCATTTCAATTACTTCTTTTTTGCCTGATGTAAATCCACCCGAAGCGCCGCCCAATGCTTTACCGAGTGTACCGGTGATGATATCAATCCTGCCCATTACACCACGGTATTCATGCGTCCCTCTTCCGGTCTTTCCTAAAAAGCCTGACGAATGACATTCATCAATCATAATAATTGCATCATGCTTTTCCGCCAGCTCCGCAATTTTATCCAATTGAGCAATCGTGCCATCCATACTGAATGAACCGTCTGTTACAATAATCCGGCTACGACACCCGGCCGCTTCTTTCAGTTTAGCTTCAAGATCAGCCATGTCATTATGTTCGTAGCGAAAACGCTGCGCTTTGCACAATCGAACGCCATCAATGATAGAAGCATGGTTCAATGCATCAGAAATGATCGCGTCTTCTTCGCCAAACAACGGTTCAAATACACCGCCGTTAGCATCAAAAGCAGCGGCATACAGAATAGTATCTTCTGTGCCGAGGAATTGGGAAATTTTCTCTTCCAGTTCCTTATGAATATCCTGTGTACCGCAGATAAAACGTACGCTGCTCATACCATAGCCATGTGAATCGATGGCTTTATGCGCCGCGGCAATTACCCGTGGATGAGAAGACAAACCCAGGTAGTTGTTGGCGCAAAAATTCAACACGGTTTTACCACCCACTATTATTTCCGCTCCCTGCGGACTGGTAATGATTCGTTCAGTTTTATAAAGACCGGCAGTTTTTACTTCTTCTACTTCTTTGGCTATACGCTGAGCAAACTTCTGATTCATGTAGTCAATTTTGAGCGGCAAACCTACGTAAAGTTTTGAGCCTTGTTATGAAACTGGCGCTTGAATAAAATGACAGCTGTGGAGAATTAATTGACCGGACTTTTTATCTAACGCAATAAACATTTTCCAACCCAGGAAAAACAGATTCCTGGAGGTGTTATGTTCAATTCGTGAAATTTACGGACTATCCAGGGTGTTTTACCCCCCCTTTTCCGCATTTCATTGGCAAAAAACGGCTTTCCGTCAACATTTGCTTGTCCCGCTTCAAAGGGTTTTTATCTTTGATGTAACATTTGGCAGCAAAGCGTCGTCAAATGGACAGAAACCAACCAGACATGCGAAAAAAGACAATCATAGGAACTTTATTGCTGGCATTTACCCTGGCCGGGATAGTTCTGGTATTCCAATCTTCCAAACGTGCTGGAACGGAGTCTTCCAACAAAGAATGTTTAGACGCATCCTGCCAGAAAAAAGGAAATGACGGGAAAATGATCTGGGAAAACCTCTCGCACCAGTTTTTCTCTTCTATGTAGTGATCCTGCCAATTTCTCCTCCTTTTGTAACATTTCACTATTAGTAATCGTATAACTTAAAATTCCGGGCTATCGCAGTAATTTTGCCTGCCGTCCGGGCACCGGCTGTTTATGACTGAAAGGGAATATAACGAATGTGTAAAAACCTACGCTGACAATGTTTATCGCTTCATTGTCAAGAACCTGCGTCACGAAGAGGACGCGAGGGATGTTGTGCAGACTGCTTTTGAAAAAATGTGGCGGAACCGGGAAGAGGTAGATGCACAGCGATCCAAATCCTATCTTTTTACCGTGGCTTATCACCAGATGATCGACCATATACGGAAGGTAAAAAGGATACAATTAAAGGAAGAGTTCAGCGAGGGATCGAAAATACAGGACCGGCCGGCCAACAACCTGAAGAAGGTATTGGAAGAAGCCCTGAGCCGGTTAGGGGAAACACAACGTTCTTTGGTATTATTGAAAGATTACGAAGGATATAGTTATGAGGAAATAGGTCGGATAACAGGGTTGAGCGAAAGCCAGGTAAAAGTTTACCTGCACAGGGCGAGGATACAGTTGAAAGACTATTTGGTAAAAATCGAAAATGTGATATAAAAAGCTTAGAGCCGTGAGTTATTAGCTGCGGGCAAATACATAACAATGATGATTACACGCCATAATTACGAAGAGTATTTTATCCTGTACATGGATAATGAATTGGCCAGCGAAGATCGCCGCCTGGTGGAGTTATTTGTACAGGAAAATGCCGATCTGAAAGACGAACTGGATTGGCTGATGCAAAGCCGCCTGGCACCGGATGCTTCTATTGTTTTTGATAATAAAAAACAACTGATGAAATCCTCCGGCGCTGAATCAATCAATATAAATAATTACGAAGAATGGTTATTGCTTTATACGGACAATGAATTGACCGCTGAGCAAAAAGGAACTGTAGAAAAATTCGCGGCCGCTCATCCTGCGATACAGGAAGGATTGCAGCTTTTACAAAAAACAAAATTTCAGCCTGAACAAGAAATCACGTTTCATAACAAAGAACTATTATATCGTAAAGAAGAAAAAGTTCGTGTAATAGCCATTAACTGGCGTAAGATAGCTGTAGCCGCAGTATTATTGGTAACCATCAGCACTACCGCTTTGATTGTATTTAATAAGAAGAAGCCTGCTGGCCCTGCTACTGAAATCGCTTCTGCCAAAAAACCGGAGATAAAATCAACACCGGCAAATCCTGACCGGTCAGCAGGTGTAACAACCAATACTAATCCGATAGCCGAGGATAATAGCAGCAACAAAGCTCAGGTTAAAGAAGCTGTAATAAATAGCCCGGTAGTAACAATTGATAAAAAAACTATTGCACCAAAAGAAAAAAATATTCAGCGTTCAGTTTTACCGGCAAAAGAAGATGCACCCGTTGTTGCAGTCACTAATTCAGAAAAGAAAAAAACGAATGATCTTCCTGAACCAAAGTATAATCCTAATGTGACCACTCATATTGAGCAGGACAATCCTATAGTACTAAATGATATTCAGGTAAAAGAATCATTAACATTTCCTAAAGAAAATATAAAAGGCCAGGTTGTAACTCCTGGTAATAGTCAGTCGTTAGACAATGTAGTAACTGCTTCTTCAATAGAAGAGCAGCCCGGCAAGAAAAACAAACTCCGCGGATTTTTCCGGAAAGTCACAAGGACGTTTGAAAAAGCAACGAATATAAAAGCAACCGATGATGAAGATCGATTGCTGCTGGGCGGACTGGCAATAAAATTATAAACCTCATTTTAAAAAGAAATTATGAAAAGGATTTTTACACTGTGCATTGCATTATGCACAATAGTAACCGGCTTTGCGCAAACGGATACCACTGCCAAACAAGCTCCGGATACTATCAAAATTGGTGGCATGGTAATCATTCGTGAACAAGGTGGTAACTATGATTCAACAAAAAAACATGACAGAATATTCCGCATCAGCAACCGGCGCAATAATGACAAGCCAGCTAACGTAAGCACCAATTGGTGGATACTGGATCTGGGTTTTGCAAACTATGTTGATAATACTAACTATCCCGCCGCAATATCTTCTGGTTTTGTTGCACCTGGTATTGGTGAAGATCAGATGAAAGCAAGAGCAGGTAAGTCAAGAAGCGTTAATATCTGGTTCTTTATGCAGCGTATCAATATGATAAAACATGTGGTAAATCTGAAGTATGGTTTAGGCCTTGAACTGAACAACTATCATTTTGAGGATAAAACAATAAAATTTAATGAAAACCCCACATTCATCGACCAGGGCTATACCGGTCTGAGTAAAAATAAATTCGCTGCGGATTATCTTACCGTGCCGATGATGTTAAACTTCAACTTCACGCCTAACAAACGAAGGAACTTTGGTGTAAGCGCTGGTGTCAGTGCGGGTTACCTGTACAGTGCCCGCCAGAAAGTCAAAAATGATGGAAAGGTAGATAAAACCAAAAGCGATTTTGACCTTCGCAAATGGAAGCTTTCTTATGTGGGTGAAATTGCACTCGGCCCGATTAAACTATATGGCTCCTATGCATTTAAAAGCATGTTTGAAAAAGGATTGGACCTGACACCTTATAATGTTGGCTTCCGTTTTAGCAACTGGTAAGGAAATCTACGACGTAAGAAGTACGATGCGATCTGATCACGTTCAGTAATATTATCATTTCCACATATTTATTTTGTTTTGCACATCCCGCTGAAAAAATTCAGCGGGATTTTTCTTTGCATCATTTTTGATGATTGCGTATCCTTGTAAAGCAATCGTTAAAGAAATCCGCGGTAAAATAAAGAAGCAGGTAAATCGTTTTACTAATTGAGGGCAAAGCTTACTCCATGAAAAGTATACTCATTCTTACTTCAGTATTATTGGGAAGCGGTTTACTGCTAACGGGTACGCATCAACCCGCAAAGCTTTCTTCAACAACCACGAAGCTATTTAAACGGGCAAATGCCGCAGACGGACCAGTGGGTAATATTTCAATCATCGTTGACAAGTCAGATTATGAACTGAGTGTATATGACGAAAAAGGCTGGTTTGCGACTTACCCGGTAGTGTTTGGCAGTAATGGTCTTGATGATAAAAGAATGGAAGGTGATAAAAAAACACCGGAGGGAAGTTTTCACGTTATCAGCAAAAGAGTACATGAAAAATGGTACCGGTTCCTGGCTCTTGACTATCCCAGTAAAGAAAGTTGGGAAAAATTTAATCTCCGTAAACAAAGGGGCGAGATACCGGCATCCGCAAGTATTGGCGGCGCGATCGGTATTCATGGTACTTGGCCGCATGAAGACTTTATCATTGATAAATTTAAGAACTGGACCCTGGGTTGTGTTTCTATGAAAAAAGATGATGTGCTGGAAATATATGGTTATACTCCAATAGGAACAAGTGTGGTCATCAGGCAGTAGTTATTTTCAGGAATTACTATTTCAAAAATCACGAAGTTTCTCCCAAAAAAATTATTGCAATATAAAATATCAGTAAAGGGTATGGTTTTTGCTTTCTCTTTATTCCTGCAAACTTATTGTTGAAAAACCTAATTAAAGCAGCCTCTCCGGGCTGCTTTAATTATTTGACACAATGCGATCAATTAAATTTTACCACTTTTTATTTCATCTACTACCCCTGGATCAAGCAAAGTGGACGTATCACCAAGATTGGATGTTTCTCCCTCGGCTATTTTTCTCAATATCCTTCGCATGATCTTACCGCTTCTTGTTTTTGGAAGACCGGGTACAAACTGAATTTTATCTGGTTTGGCGATAGGGCCTATAACACGTGTCACGGTTTGCAAAATATCTTTCCTGCGCATCTCCTGATCGCCGTGAGTGCCATTGTAAATAACATACGCATAAATTCCCTGCCCCTTGATATCATGCGGATAACCCACCACTGCGCTTTCCACGACGCCTGCATGCATATTGATCGCATTTTCCACTTCCGCCGTACCGATACGGTGACCGCTTACATTCAATACATCATCCACACGACCCGTGATCCGGTAAAAACCATTTTCATCTTTCAGGGCTCCGTCACCGGTAAAATATAAATTTTCATAAGTAGCAAAATAGTTGGTACGGCAGCGTTCATGATCGCCGTAGGTTGTTCTTATAATAGAAGGCCATGGGGCTTTAATGCAGAGGTTTCCTTTCAGCATACCGTCTTCATCCTTCTCGGTCACTTCTTTTCCATTTTCATCCACCAGTACTGGCTGCACGCCTGGCATCGGCAGAGTGGCCCAGCTCGGCTTAGCCGGAGTAATGCCTGCTAAATTGGTAATCAGGATGCCACCGGTTTCCGTTTGCCACCAGGTATCGACAATCGGGCATTTTTTCTTCCCTATGTTTTCATCATACCAATGCCATGCTTCCTCATTGATGGGCTCACCAACAGTACCTAATATCTTTAATGAGGATAGATCTTTCCCTTTTAATGGCTCCAAACCAAAACCCATCAGGCTGCGGATAGCGGTAGGAGCTGTATAAAGAATATTTACTTTATGCTTATCAACGATATCCCAGAATCTTCCTGCATCGGGCCAGGTTGGTATGCCTTCAAACATCAGCGAAGTGGCTCCTGCGGCCAGCGGACCATACACAATATAACTATGCCCTGTTATCCAACCGATGTCGGCCGTACAGAAATGAACATCGCCGGGGTTGTATTGAAAGGTATTGACAAAAGTATAGCCAGTCCAAACCATATAGCCGGCACAGCTGTGCACCACCCCTTTAGGTTTACCCGTACTGCCGGATGTATATAAAATGAATAAGGGGTCCTCCGCATCCATTTCTTCAGCAGGAAATGATACTGCGCCTTCTTTTTCTACCTGGCCTTCGGCGTGCTCCATTTCGTCTTCCCACCACACATCCCTTCCCTTTATCATCGAAACAGCCGTCCTGGTCCTGGTATAGACAATCACCCTCTTCACTTTTTTATTTCCAATTAATGCATCATCAATCACACTCTTCAACGGAATATCTTTACCCCCCCGGTAAGCGCCATCGCAGGTAACAATGAATTCCGCCTGGGCATCCTCCAGCCTGTCGGCAATACTCTGTGCGGAAAACCCACCGAAGATTACACTGTGAATAGCGCCGATCCTGGCACAACCCAACACCGCATAGGCCAGCTCAGGCACCATGCCCATGTAAATGCAAACACGATCGCCTTTTTTTACGCCATTATTTTTTAATACCTGGGCAAATTGGCAAACTCTTTTATGCAGACGGTTGTAAGTAACTACCCTCACCCTTTCCTCAGGGTTGTTAGGCTCCCAGATGATCGCAGGTTTATCGCCCATTGTTTCCAAATGGCGGTCGATACAATTTTCTGTTATGTTCAGTTTGGCTCCCCTAAACCATTCCACTTTTGGTTCTTTAAAATTCCATTCCAGTACTTTGCTCCATTTTTTTTTCCATTTGAAATTTTCCGCAACAGATGCCCAGAACTCTTCGGGCTGGTTGACGCTGACACGATAAGCCATTTCGTACTGATCCAAGCTGGTGATCTGGAAGGGATATGCCATAAAATGGTAAGCAATTTATTATTGAGCGATAAATTTACACAACTGTATCCAATTCGTTCCGCTTTCATGCAAACGTTACCACGGAATAATTTTTTGGCGCGGCTTCACAATTTCCTATCTTGATTGCATGAACTCAACGATCTCTGCCAAAACCATCCGCTCAGTTATCGCCGCTTCTTCCGTAGGTACCATGATTGAATGGTATGATTTTTACATTTTTGGCATGTTAGCCAAAACCATCAGCACCCAGTTTTTTCCGGAAGGAAACGCAACAGCGGCATTACTCAGCACATTAGCCATTTTTGCAGCGGGTTTTATTGTTCGTCCTTTTGGCGCACTGGTATTTGGAAGATTAGGTGACCTGATTGGCCGCAAATACACTTTCCTTCTGACATTGGTATTGATGGGAGGCTCAACTTTTTTAATCGGTCTTATTCCCGGTTATAAAACTATCGGTATAGCCGCACCTCTGCTGGTTTTATTATTAAGGTTGATTCAGGGACTCGCTTTGGGTGGTGAGTATGGTGGCGCTGCTACTTATGTAGCGGAACATTCACCGTCAAATAAACGTGGATACTATACCAGTTGGATACAAACAACAGCTACACTTGGTTTATTTGTTGCTCTTGGTATAATCATGCTGATTAAACTCAACATGTCCGATGAATCCTTCAATGCGGAATGGGGCGGATGGCGTTATCCTTTCTGGATATCCATTTTATTAGTAGCCGTTTCTGTTTATATCCGGTTGAAGATGGCGGAATCACCCTTGTTCTCCAAACTGAAAGCTGAAGGAAAAACATCGGTGAACCCATTGAAAGAAAGTTTTCGTCACAAAGGCAATTTTAAAATGGTATTGCTGGCATTGTTTGGCGCTGTGATGGGACAGGGGGTGATCTGGTACACAGGTCAGTTCTATGCACAGAATTTTTTAGAAACAAAATGCAATATTGAATTTGAACAAAGCAGGACCATCATGCTATGGGCAATCGCATTTGCTACACCTTTCTTTTTATTATTTGGCTGGTTAAGTGATAAGATTGGAAGGAAGTGGATCATGATGGCGGGAATGTTGCTCGGAATACTTACTTACAGGCCAATCTTCAGTGTATTCTTGAAAAATACGGATATCGTTGAATGGAAAAAAGAAGATCCATCGCCGGTTGGAGAATTGAAAGTAAAAAGAGAAGCGGTTAAACATAGCCTGGATTCTGCTGTCACTTATACACAGGTATATTCGTTAACTGATAATAGAAAATTTTCGGAAATAAAAACAGACACATTATTTAGTGAAGACGGAAAGCCTGTCGCTTCTGCAAAAGTTGCTTACCAGAACAAACATCTTTCTACTTCAACTTATTGGAAATTTGTTGGCCTTGTTTTCTTTTTGATTCTATATGTAACAATGGTCTATGGTCCTGTCGCCGCTTTTTTAGTTGAAATGTTTCCCACAAAGATCCGTTACACATCCATGTCACTTCCTTATCATATCGGTAATGGTGTATTCGGGGGATTAGTTCCTTTTATTGGTTTGTTATTAACCACTACTTATCCTAAAGATCCATTAGTGGGTTTATGGTACCCGATCGGTATAGCCACTTTGTGTCTTATTATCGGCACCATTTATCTTACCAATAAAATTGATAAAGAAGTAAACGATTAAGCGCCTCTTCCCGACCTCCTGCAAAGAGGAGGCTATCCTGGCATAGCCCCGGCTTATTTGGAGAAACATTATAAAACAAAAAACTCATGAATGCTGTTAAAAAAATATTAGGTATTGTTTGGCTGCTGTTAGCGCCTGTTGTTATATATTTTTTGGTATCGGGAGCTATCACACATATTGACCCCGCCGGAAAAAAGGACATCAATAATCCTATCATCTGGGTGATCATCATCGCCATCTTCACACCCATCGCCATCGGCCTGATGATCTTTGGCTGGTATGCTTTCAAGGGCGAATACGATCATTTGCCTGAAAGCTCCATGGAATTAGAAAACTGATCAATACAATTATGATGAGCGAAATGCCACGGGGTGGCTCAGTTTTTTATGCGGACCAAAAAAGATACGCAGCAAAATTCGGAAAGCCGACAGTTCAATAAACAGTAAACACAGCGCCATCAGCGCAATCAATACCGGCTGGCTGCTTTGAACATAGGTAAACAATACATCAATACCAATAAAAGCAACAGTGACAGGAAAGCCCAGCATACCGATGACCGCAAACAAAAACAACAGGCCTGTTGTTTCCTGCTCATATACATATCCATGAAATTGGTTGAGGGAAATATCGTTGTCAATGGCTTTTATTTTTTGCAGGCAATAATAGCCAAGGAAAAAAGCCACTAAGACCCCAGTTACATAAAAGATGATTTCAATGCTGTTGATATGGGCTGCATTAAACAAGACGGCCGCTATGATAAACAAATGCGCGGTCAGCAAATATATCCATGCCTTCAGTGCAGATTGCCGGAAAGAAAAAGCAAAAAGAATAACCGCCAGCGCAATACTCATTAAGATAATTGGTAAGGCACCCCCTAAAGCCGAACTAATATTTTGATTGATATATCCCAGACTTAAAAAACCAAGCCCTGTAACGGTAAGGACAATTATGAAGACGTTGGATTGTAAAAACCGGAACTGCTTTCCGATCCATTTAAAGGGGTTCCATAAATACGCAAACATCATAGCATCTAAATTCCACTCTTTAATGCCCAGCATATATAGAGAGGATTTTATTTTTGATACTGGTTTTTGCGTGGGAAGGATGTAGTGAAAATATTGATGATGCACCAGGTAGTTTAACACCGAAGGAGATACCAGCAATTGATAAGTTCTTAAAAAAGCATTACCTGCAAAATGTACCAGTACCAGCCAATGCCAGCCAACGGCCACTTCAATAAACATCAATCCTATTTGAGCAGCTGATGAATAGGCGATCTGCGTTTTTACCGTCGGTTGCACCCTTGCGATTAAAGTGGCGACAATGGCTGTTATAGCGCCAATGATAATGATGGCAACTTTTGCCCACAACATATCTTCCCAAAACGGATGCGTACGGAGCAATAAAAAAACACCAATATGCACACTCAGCGAACCGTAGAATATAGCAGAAGAAGAAGTGGGGCCTTCCATGGCTCTTGGCAGCCATGTTGTGAAAGGGAATTGCGCGGATTTGATGGCTGCGGGTAATATGATCATACAAACAATGAATATAGCCATGCCGGTATTGGCGGTTTGTAAAGCCATTTGCTTTGCTTCGCCCAATTCAGCAAACGTAATATTCTGGTGGGTGAGATGGTGCATCATCCACATGGCAAGCATGAGAGCCACATCACTGGTACGATAATAAGAAATAGCTTTGAATGCATTTTTTACCGGTAGATAACGGTTGCGGTAAAAAGCAATCAGTAAAAAAGAACAAACACCTTTTATTTCCCATCCGATAAAAAGGGTTTCAAAATTTCCGGATAGAATAATAAAATTATAGCCTGCGGCAAATAAGAGTATGGTATTAAAAAACCGTTTGTAGCCCTCGTCCCGGTGCATATAATATTTACTGAAAGTAGCAACTAAAAAAAATAATAAGGCCCCGACAATACTGAATACGGCTGTTATTTCATCATAATACAATTCAACCGCGAATACAAAATGTTCTGTCTGGTAAAGGGTCGCCAGGTGATAGCTAACCGGTTTAAGGCCGTTCCATATCCACCATACAGCAAACGAAACAGAAACCAGCATATAAAGCACTTTGGTAAATCGCACAATCCTGCCAATGGCTTTTTCACTTTTGTTTTGCCAGAACAGGCTGACAAGAAAAGCCAGGAATGGTATGGCGATAAATAAGACAAGTAGTTGGTTCATTTATTGAAATAATTTTAATCTAACAGGTACACGGGCAAATTCTCTTCGGTCGCATGCACAATGTGGTTGGTTTCCATTTCCTTCGCCCCTTCAATAAACTCCTCCATGTTATGAATGGTTTTGATATCACCGGCGCCGGTAATGGTTTCATATTTTGAAAACGCACCGTTCTTAAAATAATAAAATTGTTTCTCTATGGGATGAAGCGCTGCGATATGCACCCATTCATTATTGTACCATTCAAATACTTCCGGCGAAGATTTTATCGCTTTCAAAACAATATCGGGTCTATGCTCTACTATTACTAGCAACCGAACCGGGTCATGCACTTCAATCATTTGCCAGGGTAGTCCGGGCCGCAGGTCGCCATCACTGCTGTTGGCCACGCCAAACAAACCCATTACGTTATGGGGAAGCTTGGTACCTGCGCCCATCTTTATATTATCCACTCTTGAAAAATAGTATTCCAGGTTAATGCCTCCACATACCAAACCAATGGGCCGCATTACCCCTGCAAGGATTGTTCCGTCCGGATCTGTTGTATAATCATAACTATTTAGGAAAGCTCTCCTGTCGAGAAATAAACCTTTAGATATTTGCCTCCGGCCGATGATGGCCAGTGTGTTGGTACCATGCCCCAGTTCAGGTCTTGGTTCAAACAAAGAAACAGAACGACTATGAATAGCTTTGCGGACATGTTCTAATTCCTGCTTCGTATCGATAGAAGCAAACCTTCTGCTCCTTTCTTTGGCGTTCAGGTTTAACGCTGTTTCAAAATCCTGTTTATTCAGTAAATGCAATTGCGCAGAATCTGTGCTCAAAGTATTTTCATCATAATAATCGATTACATCAGCGGCTGTATCATGCATAGCGCCTATGAACTGCGTCCCCTCCGGAATGACAATTCCCTTTGCTGCTAATCTCTCCCTTATTTTTTTATGATTTAAAATGAAAGCCATCACCCTTGCATTGGTGGCGCCGGGTCTTCCGCTACAGGCTCCGCAGTCGTGTGCTCCATGATGTGGATTGTTGGCGCTGCTGCTTCCATGCGCTACAATATAAATAATCGGTGCAAAGTTTTTGATTAATCCAATTCCTCTTATAAAACCTTCAGCCCTGGTCATCATCTCATCCAATGTATAACCGATCTGCAATCCGTTCTCTATATCACCAGGACTCTTATTTTCAATGCTAAGCGCTGATTGTTTATCCATGTGTCCATAAGCATTTGAAATCGCGGGGCTCATTTTCGGAAAAAACAACATTTGTATTTTTTTTACAAATGCCCAAAAACCAAAACTGATGCTTAAGAAGAACCCGGATAAAATGCCGTGCGTATGTTTGGTATAGATCAGTTCATCTTTCCGGATGGATTTGGCATCAGACTCTTTAATGAGGTATTTGGGCGTAACCGGTGCGGGGCAAAGTTTATCGTAAAATTTACTACCCTGTTGCTGAAAATAAAACTCTACACCAAAAAAACCAGGGGCGCCAAAAGTCTCTGCGCTTTTATCAACTGCTTCAATATGGCGTCGTATAGAATCCTCCCTTTCATCAATACAGAAGATAGCCTGCAGGGAGATAAAAACGTTGTCTCCCGGAGAATGGTTACCAAGGCTTTTATTATTTATCGCAGTTCTTTTCTCACCCGACATGCTAATACCTTTCAGTACGGAATCATAATAACTCCATTCAAAAGCATCCTGCCATATTTCTGTTACTTCCGCGAATTCTGTTTTAGCAACATCAGCGAATAAATCAATCGGCAGTACATTGACATGATTGGCCAGCGGTTGCCATTTATTACCGAGTTCATGATGTAAAGCATCCAGCTCCAGCAACAATTCAAACTCCAGTAATTCTTTCAGCGTTATCTGTTTCCTGTCGAGCAGTGTCTGCGGATTGTCTTCTACCGCACTCACAAGGCCACTCCAGCCATGATGAGCAAATTGCTGGTCGAATAAATACTGTTCAAAATACTCTTCTTTACCAACAATAGTTTTTAACAGCTCTTCGATGGAATAATGGCCCGATAAGAATTTCCGTTTGATCGCTTTGGTTTTAAAGAAACTGACAAAACTGTTTTGTTCCATTTCTTTAATGCTCTCGATAAAAGGTTTACTCACCACCGGGAAACTTTCAATAGCAATACCCTGGTCTAAAAAACCACAAAGGATCCGAAACAGTAATGGGTGAACTTTATTATCCAGGTCCAAATGATAGATATCCTTCCACTGTTTACGCAGTTGCCCGATTCGGGGATGATTGATCGTATCGTAGCTCTTGCTGATTAATTTTCTTTTCCATTCATCGATAACATCCATTCCTTTTTTATTGGCAATGACCATTTGAAGAACATCCTCCCGTATTCGTCCTGTTGTATACATGTCCCGGTATTCCTGCAACTGCAAATGCACCTGGAATCCAAAAATTTTTGACGCTTTGAAAATAGCATCATAAAACTTCATGTGCTGAAAAGCGTGCAGGGAATTATGATGAATAAAATCCTTTAAAGCCTGTTGCGAAGGCAGGTAATGCTTCAGCTCATGCAGTACATGCAACTCATCAAAATGTTTTTCACTCATTTTATAACACTATTAGTGGGCCGATTGTACATTTAATTGATTTTCGATGTGGTATTTTTCTTTGAATCCTTCCAGCCTGCAGCTGATATGTTTAAGCGGCGCCTTAATATCCCTGAACTCTTTTATTAACTCCAGCACATCAAAATCTATATAGTCTGTATTCGAAGCGTCTATTACCACGCTTGAATTTTCGGGAATATGATCCAGCGTTTCCCGGATGGCCGCTTTGTTTAAAAAAGAAACTTCTTCTGATAATTGTATACGGATATTATCACCTTCCTTGTGTTTGCCTTCATGGAAATAATAAGAATTTTTAAGATTACCATGCAAAATGGCTCCGAATGCGGCGATCAGTCCCGCTATTACTCCTACCAATAACCCTTCTCCTTTTAACGGTGGATAAATGCCGAACAGATCTATGCCGATGATCACGGCGACGGTAACAAAAAAAGGAATGGACTGATACTTTCCGTTTTTAAACATTTGCTTAAAGACGGAAATTTTGCACAGTTTATAACCCGTCAATAGTAAAATGGCCGCTAAGGCTGATAACGGAATCAGGTTAAGCAGGCTTGGTATAGCTATCACCGTCGATAGTAATAAAAATCCGTGGAAAATAGTGGACATCTTCGATTTGGCGCCTGCATGAACGTTGGCACTGCTTCTAACAATTACGCTTGTGATAGGCAATCCGCCGATTAAACCTGATATGGTGTTTCCTATACCCTGCGCCATCAATTCCCTGTTGGTATTGGTCACATTACGTTCCGGGTCGAGATTATCCACTGCTTCTATACTCAGCAATGTTTCCAAAGATGCGATGATCGCTATCATGATACCTGTAACGATTACTTTGCTATTTAAAAATCCATTAAAATCAGGCAGGGTAAAAAAACTGAAAAACTCAGCGGGACTCTTAGCGGCTTTAATTTGTACCAAATGTTCTTCACCGATTATGAGAGGACTTTTTATTGCCTGGAATATTTCGTTAATGATTATGGAAACAATGACCGCTACTAAAGCTCCGGGTATAAACTTGACCCTCTTCTTTATAAATGGCTTTTCCCAAATGAGCATAATCATAATGGATACGATACAAATAAGAAATACTCCAACGTCTATATGATGCAGTGGCTGCAATAGTTCATGCATATCTTCATCACCAAAAGGAAACAATTCCGTTAGGTTTCCTCTTTCATCTTTGTCATATCCAAATGCATGAGGAATCTGTTTGGCGATAATCAGGATACCAATACTGGTAAGCATTCCTTTAATAACACTGGAAGGGAAATAATTGGCGATACCCCCGAGCCGGGCTACACTCATTAGTACCTGCAGAATACCGGCAATGAATACAGCGCAAAGAAAAAGGTCAAAGGCCCCGATATTGGTAATGGCCGCCAGTACCAAGGCAGCCAGACCTGCCGCAGGGCCGCTTACACTCAATTTTGAACCGCTTAAAGATCCTATTACCATACCCCCTATGATACCGGATATTAAGCCACTGAAAAATGGCGCGCCGGATGCCAGCGAAATGCCTAAGCAAAGTGGCAATGCTACCAGGAAGACTACAAGCCCCGCAGGCAGGTCTGACTTTAAATACTTGGTATTTATTTTCATCTGTTTGTTCTTCTTTTAAATATTAGCCAGTTGTTTATCCTCTTTTTTTCTTTTGGTAAAATTTTTAAAGAAATCAACCTGCCCATTATCGATATTATATACACCTCCGACAATTCCTATCTGTCCTTTCTTAAACATCTCATTTACGATCGCACTTCGGGTTAGTATTTCCTCCAGGCTATTCTCCACATTGGCATAAGCGACTTTGTCATCAAACAGGTAGTCTTTATCATTCTGCAGTAAGGCTTTACTGATAGAAGGGTGTATTCGTTTCAGCAGGTCAGTGATATGCCCGTCGGCTACCCCCTGCTTGGCGCTTTTAATAGCTCCGCATTCTGTATGGCCCAGCACCACTAATACTTTTGAGCCTACGTATTTTATCGCATATTCTATACTGGCTAGTATGTCGTTGTTGACGATATTGCCAGCCACTCTTATACTGAAGAGATCGCCAAGACCCTGGTCGAAAATGAGTTCTACGGATGTGCGGGAATCCATGCAGCTTAATATCACGGCGAAGGGATATTGCCCTTCCCTTGTTTCATTGATCATCTCTAAATGATCATGATCAGAATTAAGGTTATTGATAAATCTTTTATTACCCTCCACCAGAAGTTCATAACCCTGGAAGGGCGTCAGGTTTTGCAAATATTCTTTTGAATGCTTTTTCATGAGCTTAATAATTTAAGTTGCTGTCGCCAGAAGCGACAACATTATTTGTAATTGTATGTAATACTGTAACAGGTGAACTGGCTTACGACGAGGTAAGCCATTACTAAATGGAGAAACTTAAATTAAGCGGCATTGGGTGGCGGAACAAGTAATTCGCCATGATAGGCAACATAAGTCCCATCATCTTCGCATTTGTGGTATTGCGAAACTATAGAAAAGAAATATTCAGCTTTGTGATGATCGTGGAGGTATTCTTCAGAGAAAGAGCTGCTGCTGGGAGCCTTTTCTTCAGTAGTGTTACCAAAAGGATTGGCGGCCTCTTCTTCATTGCCGGCTAGCGGAGATGTCACTTTTGCCATTTTATCCTGCTTCGCAATTTCTTGCTGAGTGGCTACCACAAAAGGAGCACTTACAGTAAGCCATAGCAATGCCAGTACCATAAAGGAGGCGGAAAACTGCTGAAGAAGACTATATTTTTTTCTATTCCCTTTCATGTAAAAGCGCTGCAAAATAGCGATTTACTTTTTCTAAACCAAACCATCCGTGCATATACAAAAGCTAAAATAACAGCCAATCACCAAACTTGTTGATTATTATTGTCATTTTTTATCAAAAAAAATACGTTGGTTAATTGTTGGCAGATGAAAGCCTTCTAAATTTATTATAAGTTACATTTGACAACTAACTGTTATATATGAAACCTTACGAATTATTATTACAAGAGAATAAAAAATGGGCGGCTAAAAAAGTTTCAGATGACCCGGAATATTTCAACAGGCTGTCACATTTGCAAACACCGGAATTTTTATGGATCGGCTGCAGTGATAGCCGGGTGCCGGCTAATGAAATCACCGGTACCGAACCGGGTGAAATATTCGTACATCGTAACGTCGCCAACCTGGTGATCAATACGGACGTAAATCTTCTGAGTGTGCTGGATTATGCGGTAACTCATTTAAAAGTAAAGCATGTAATTGTTTGTGGCCATTACGGCTGCGGTGGTATCAAGTCCGCCATTGCCAAAACTGATTTTAAAGCGGTATTGAATATGTGGCTCAGGAACATTAAAGATGTATACAGGCTTCACCGCAAAGAGCTCAATGAAATAAAAGACGAAGAAGCTCTTTGTGACAGATTGGTTGAGTTGAATGTACAGGAACAAATATTTAACCTGGCCAAAACATCTATTGTTCAGAGAGCCTGGAAAAATGAACAAAGACCGGATCTGCATGGCTGGGTATATGGGCTGAAAGACGGATTGATCAAACAAGTATATGAAATGAAGGCGGGAACACCTATTGATGAGTTGTATCAATATGATGACCTGTAATGATGATCAGTTAACTCCGTCCAGCAATCATCAATGCGTATAATATTAAATCCAAGCTTTCAAATTGACTCATTAGCATATTATCAAATTAGCTAATTTGCACTCCATGTCTATTGAAGTAAAAAATCTTCTCAAAGTTTACGGTGAACAAAAAGCGGTGAACAATATTTCGTTTAAAGTTGACAAGGGCGAAATAGTTGGTTTTCTTGGCCCAAACGGCGCCGGCAAATCAACGACCATGAAGATCATCACCGGGTATTTGCAACAAACAGGTGGGGATGCTTATGTATGCGGCATTAATGTAGCTGAAGATCCCCTGGAGATAAAAAAGAAAATTGGGTACCTGCCTGAGCTGAATGCCCTTTATTACGATATGTATGTAAAAGAATATTTAGCTTTTGTTGCAGAAGTTCATAAAGTGCAAGAGCCTAAATCGAAAATTGAAACGGTCATAGAACTGACGGGACTCAAAGTGGAAAGCAAAAAGAAGATTGGCCAGTTGTCAAAAGGATACAAGCAAAGAGTTGGGCTCGCGGCCGCACTCATTCATGATCCTGAAGTATTAATCCTGGACGAACCCACCAGTGGATTAGACCCCAACCAGATTGTAGAAATCAGGGAAGTCATCAAAAAACAGGGCGCTGATAAAACGGTTTTATTTTCTTCTCATATTTTGCAGGAGGTAGAAGCTATATGCGACAGGGTTATCATCATTAACAAGGGTGTATTGGTAGCAGACGATAAATTAAGTAATCTCCAGAAAGGGAATAAAGAGACTCATTCCGTAGTTATCCAATTCAAGGAACCGGTGGACAAACAGGTGTTAGAGCAATTGAAAGAAGTGATAAATGTTTCCCAACTTCAACCTTCTTTTTTTAAAATTCACACGACAAACCCGGAAATTGTTCGTAAACAAATCCTCGAATTGGCATTGCTACATAATCTCAACATCGTTTCTTTGCAAAGCGAAGACCAGAGCCTTGAAGATGTGTTTCGTTCTCTTACCCAAAAAACTGAATAATATCCTGGCCTCCCCATGGAACATAATTAAGAACATCTATATCATTACTGGTATAGTAAAACAATATTCTTTTTAAATTTTTAAACATTCACCAGATCATGAGTTACATTTCCGAAATTTTTGCAAGACAAATATTAGATAGCCGCGGTAATCCTACAGTAGAAGTAGACGTCATAACAGATGAAGGCGCCGTGGGGCGTGCAGCTGTGCCAAGTGGCGCCAGTACTGGTATTCACGAAGCCGTTGAATTGAGAGATGATGATAAGAAAAAGTATGTCGGCAAAGGTGTACTAAAAGCAGTTAAGAATGTAAATACGGTTATCGCCCCGGCTTTGCTTGGCTACGATGTAGCTGACCAGACCGGGCTGGATGAAATGATGATCGAACTCGATGGAACTCCAAATAAAGGCAAGCTGGGAGCTAATGCGCTGTTAGCGGTAAGTATGGCGGTGGCAAAGGCCGCGGCAGAAGAATCCGCGCTGCCCTTGTATCGTTATATCGGCGGCACCAATGCCAAAACACTGCCTATCCCCATGATGAATATTTTGAATGGTGGAGCACATGCCGATAATAAAATAGATTTCCAGGAATTCATGATCATGCCGATAGGCGCACCCACATTCAGCGAAGGTCTTCGCTGGGGTGTTGAAATTTTTCATACGCTTAAATCAGTACTAAAGAAAAAAGGGTTCAGCACCAATGTAGGTGATGAAGGTGGTTTTGCTCCCAATATTCAAAGCAATGAAGAGGCCATTGATACAGTGATGGAAGCTATCCAGGCATCCGGTTATAAAGCGGGTTCTCAAATCGTGATTGCGATGGATGCCGCCAACAGCGAATTATGGGATGCGAAAAAGAAAAAATATGTATTTCATAAAAGCGATGGCAAACAACTAAGCAGCGATCAACTGGTAAAATTCTGGGAGAACTGGGTAAAGCAATATCCAATCGTATCTATTGAAGACGGTATGGCGGAAGATGACTGGAATGGATGGGCATCATTAACGCAGGCTGTTGGTAAAAAATGCCAGCTGGTAGGTGATGATCTTTTTGTAACCAATGTTATTCGCCTGCAGCAGGGTATTGATAAAAATATCGCTAATGGTTTACTGGTAAAAGTAAACCAGATCGGCACGATAACAGAAACGATCAATGCGGTAACGATGGCGCAACATGCCGGATACAATACAATCATGAGTCATAGAAGTGGCGAAACAGAAGATACCACTATCGCTGACTTAGCCGTGGCATTGAACTGCGGACAGATCAAAACCGGGTCCGCCTCCCGGACTGACCGTATAGCCAAATACAATCAACTGATCCGTATCGAAGAGCAATTGGGCAGCAGCGCTATTTATCCAAAAGGAAAAATAAAATTCGGAAAATAAAATTCGGAAATTTATCAGCAAGCAATCCGTTCATAAATTTGAGTGGGTTGCTTTTTTAATGATGAACTTAGATATATCCAAATTAAAAGGAAGACATATATACCTGGAATTATTATTACCCGGTCATAGAGATATTATCCGGCAGCTTGCCCGGGATGAGCGCATCTGGGAGTTTAACAAAATGCTGTTGATTGATGAGAGCTATGACAAGATGTTTGATGCCTATTTTGATATGGCACTCGATAGGCAGGCGATGAGCGGTCAGCAAAGTTTTGTGATCAGGCAGGTAAAGGATGATGCGGTAATTGGTATGACACGTCTCTATGAGATCAGCGAAAAGGATAAATTGGCCACAATCGGTTACACCTGGTATATCCCTTCCGTATGGGGGAAAGTTTATAACAAGGAATGTAAACTGCTATTGCTGCAATATGTTTTTGAAATATTGAAATTTAATCGGGCTGAACTAAGAGTGGCCCACCAGAATATCCGTTCCCAAAGAGCGGTGGAAAAGATCGGCGGTGTAAAAGAAGGGGTACTGCGCAAGCATGGTTATCGCAATGATGGCGTTTTAAAACATACCGTTATCTACAGCATTATTGATGATGAATGGCTTGGTGTAAAAGAAAAATTATTACAACTGATCACAGAAAGTGAAAATGATTAACTTTATTCCAGATTCTGACAATGAAACTACTAACCCATATCCCTGCCTGGCTAAAGAGCAAGTACTTTATCGCTTTCAGTGTTTTTGCGGCTATCATGCTTTTTTTTGATAAAAACGATGTTTTTACCAAATCGGCCCGGGATAAACAGTTAACAGAGCTGGAAAAAAGCAAGCAATATTATACTGACCGCATAGCTTCAGAACGTAAAGAATTAGAACAACTTAAGTCTAATCCCGGTACGGTCGAAAAATATGCCCGCGAAAAATACCTGATGAAAAGAGACAATGAAGATCTGTTCATTATTCCCGAAACCCCTGATAAAGAACGCAATAAGAATTCCGCACAATAAGAGCATTAAATCTCCGTTATTAATGCGGACATTTTATATTTTCTGGATCTCACTTTTTAAGGACATTAATGGTTTGCGAATGACAAAATTTACCCCTGAGGACCTTCTATTGTATTTATACAAAGAAAGTTCTCCCCAGCTTACTGCGGCTATTGAGCACGGTTTAACGCTGGATTGGACCTTACGGGAAAAACTCACGGTATTAAAAACATCCATGCAAAGGCTTGACCAAATCCATGAAACGCCACGCACCGAGGTGATTTTAAACATTCTGAATTACGCCCGTGAAAAATCTTCGGAAGTAGTATAGCTCTTCCGCGAATTTTTCCTACTTTATTCAGCATCCCGCCAAAAGCGGGATGCTTTTTTTATAGAAGAATCCGAAGAAAAAAGAAACAAAAGGGATTCACGGCAAGAAAAGCTTTTCGTGTATAATAGCTCTTCCCATTTACCTCTTTTTCTCTTTTGACCTCTTAACTTAGCTTTGTATATGACCCGTAAGGAACGCTACCAATTTGTGCTTGATTATTTTCAAAAAAATACACCGGAAGCAGAAACTGAATTGCTCTATGACAGCCCTTATCAATTATTGGTGGCTGTTATTCTTTCAGCACAATGCACAGACAAGCGGGTAAACATTACCACTCCTGCCATATTTGAAAAATATCCTGATGTAAAAGCCCTCAGTCAAACCAATTTTGACGAGTTGTTTCCTTTAATCAAAAGCATTTCTTATCCCAACAATAAAACCAAACACCTTATCGGGATGGCGCAAAAGGTGATAGATAAATTTGATGGACAAATTCCGATGACGGTTGATGAATTAATAGAATTACCCGGTGTAGGCAGAAAGACAGCCAATGTTATAACATCCGTTATAGACAAACAACCCAACATGGCGGTAGATACACATGTGTTCCGGGTTAGTAAAAGATTGGGCCTTGTCAGCGCAAAAGCAAGTACTCCACTGGCCGTGGAAAAAGAGTTGCTCCAATATATCCCGGAAGAGTTAGTACATAAGGCTCACCACTGGCTGATCCTGCATGGACGCTATACCTGCCTGGCCCGAAATCCCAAATGCGAAAACTGTGGCCTGATGCAGGTTTGCAAATATTTTTGGATGCAAAAATCCTGAGTAAAAATACATCTTTTTTAGAGGGAAAACCGATACTTATAAATCAGAGTTTAGCATAATACTTGTAACAGTTTGGCGGTCTTTTATTCTATGAAATAACCGACAACCTGTGAGAACTAACTACCTATCTATCTGCTTTCTTTGCCTTGCGGCGCTATTGGATACAGGCATAGCCGCACAATCGCCTTTACCGCCAAAACAATGGGCTTATCATTACGGCGGTTCCTCAGTTGACATCCCTTTTGTAATAAAATTTACCAGCGATGGCGGAACTATCGTTGCCGGTTATACGGATTCGAAAGATGGCGATATTGACGCACACACATCCCGTGAATACTGGGATCTGTGGGTTGCCAAATTAGACAAATGCGGAACCATTCAGTGGGAGCAATCATTTGGTGGAACCGGTTACGAAAGTGCAAGAGACATAGTACAAACATCCGATGGAGGATATATGGTTCTGGGTGAGACAAACTCTACCGATGGAGGCGTAATAGCTGGATTTGGTGGAACAAAAGACATTTGGTTGCTTAAATTAGGAGCAGCTGGAAATCTTATTTGGCAAAAACGTTATGGAGGCACTGGTCTTGACATCGGCAATCATATTGAAATAACAAGCGACGGCGGCTTTCTGATAGCGGCTTCTACATCCTCCAATGACGGCAATATTCATGGCAATCATGGTACGGGCGGATATACTGATGGCGCATTGATTAAAATAACAGCGGCCGGTGCTGTACAATGGAGTAAATGCTACGGTGGAAGTAAAAACGAAGAGCTGTTCGATTTTGAAATTATCAATGGTAAAACTTATCTCGCCGGCTTTACTAATTCAATTGACGGTGATATTCCGCCAGATCAAAAAAATTATGATGTCTGGTTATTAGCGCTTGATGCAAACGGGAATAAGATCTTCAGTAAAATATATGGCGGTTCGCAAAATGACGTGGCCTATTCCATGACCAAAGGCGCAGATGGAACGTTGACATTGGCGGGATACACTACTTCCAATGATGGTGATGTTAGTGGCGCCAGGGGAAGCCAGGATTATTGGGTTACTAATATTGATCTGAATGGAAAACTGAATTGGCAAAAAGTTCTCGGTGGTACAGATGCGGATTATGCCAATACCATTGTTACCGATAAAGACAGCGGCTATATCGTTGGAGGTATCTCCTATTCTGATGACGGAGATATTACCAATGCATTGGGCGAAGGTGATTACTGGACTGTCAAGTTAGATGCTGAAGGCAAGCTGGTTTGGAAACATAATTGGGGCGGCGGCGGCAGCGACCATCTGCGATACATGATCAATGATACCGCCAGGAATGAATACTACCTCGCGGGTGACTCCGAATCCGGCGACGGTGATTTCACTGATTCAAAAGGAGAAACCGATTTTGCTATTATCAAATTAAAAATTCCTGAACTGCTGAGTAAAGACTCAGCGGTTTGCAGCATTAATGGATACATACCCGTACAGGATACATTAAGAGATGCCTGTGGTTATGATTCCGTCATTGTTAATTATAAGCCTGTGCTATTAAATGGTCCTTTTGCTGATATGCGTAAAGCGGATACCATTTTTGCCGGGCAAAGTGTTACGTTGCATTCAACCGGAAACGGAAATATTACCTGGAGTTCACATGCTTCATTAAGTTGTAATGATTGTCCCGATCCTGTGGCTTCGCCAACAACTACTACTGCTTATACGGCCACTAACTCCCTGCCCAATGGTTGCCAGGTATCAGATAAATTCACCGTGGTGGTGTTAACTGATGCCGTAGTGATGACACCCAATGCATTTACACCTAATGGCGATGGATTGAATGATTATTTCGGTCCTGTTGGGAAAGTGCCGGAAACCTTCAGGTTACAAATATTTAACCGTAATGGCGAGGTAGTGTTCAAAAGCTCATCTATCAATCAAAAATGGGATGGTGTATATAAAGGCGTAAGACAGCCGCCAAGTGTTTTTATCTATATGATCGAATATAAAGATTTACAAAACAAACCTCATCAGCAAAAAGGAACGCTTACACTGATAAGGTGATAAGTTAAAAAGTTTAAGGTTAAAAGTTTTAAGAACAACTACCAACCTCCAAACTAAAAAACTGAAACAAATGGACAGAAGAGATTTTTTAAAAGCAGCCCGGAAGAATTATTCCGCCAATAAAAAAAACGGAAAGTTATCCCGCAATATGTTTGCCGGTTTGGATCCCTATGCAGGAAGCTGGACCGTTAATGAAGTATCGCATTTACTGAAACGAACCATGTTTGGCGCAAAGAAATCGGATATAGATCATTTTCTCACCTTGTCTCCTGATGCTGCCATAGATGAATTATTAAATACTGTCACGACGCCAAGCCCTCCTTTAAGAGACTATGGATTGTTAGAAGATGATGAAGGCGCTCTGCACGATGATCTTGGCGTGGCGCAGGGACAAACCTGGGTGAATGATTCAAACATGCTAAGCGATCCTGATGTCAGGGGTGCTATTAATGGCCGTCGTATTGAAAGTTTAAGAAAATGGTGGGCCGGTCTTATCATCAACCAGGGGAGAAGTATACAGGAAAAAATGGTTTTATTCTGGCATCATCATTTCTCCGTACAGCAACAGGAAGTGGATAATGCCCAGTTTTTATACCGTCATCATAACCTGCTCCGCACAAACTCCATGGGCAATTTTAAAACCTTAGTAAGAGAAGTAACTATTGATCCCGCCATGTTGCTTCACCTGAATGGTTATTTGAATTCAAAACAGGCGCCGGACGAAAATTACGGCCGGGAGTTACAGGAATTATTTACAATTGGCAAAGGACCCGACTCATCCTATACTGAAGATGATGTTATTGCAGCTGCAAGAGTGTTAACGGGCTGGCGTATTAATGATGATCCGCTCAATTCTTATTTTGATTCCGGCGCACATGATATGGCGCCAAAAACGTTTTCTGCTTTTTATAATAGCACTACCATCGCAGGCAGTAGCAACGGCACCCAGGAACTGGATGCCTTTATGAATATGCTCTTCGCTACTACGGAAGCTTCCCGTTTTATTTGCCGCAAGCTCTATAAATGGTTTGTGTATTATGATATAGATGATACGGTTGAGGCGGATGTAATTGCTCCAATGGCTGCCGTATTAAAAAGTAATAATTATGATATTAAACCGGCCTTATCTGTTTTGCTGAAAAGTGAACATTTCTTTGACAGCATTAACCAGGCCTGCTATATCAAAAGCCCTTTTGATTTCATTGTTGGCACGATGAGGGAATTCAATGTTGGCTTTCCTGTATATACGGACTATACCACGGGCTATCCTTTTTTCAATTCCATTTACCAGAATGCGGCTGATATGCAGCAACAATTATTTCAGCCACCTGATGTAGCCGGATGGCCCTCATATTTCCAGGAGCCAATGCATTATGAATTATGGGTAAACAGCAATTCATTACCCAAGCGGGCCGACTTTACCGATGGACTGGTTAATGATTCCGTACTTGACCTGAGAGCATTTGCAAATTATTCCACTAACCCTGCAGATCCGGATCAGTTGATCACGGATGTAACGGCATTATTGCTCAGGTATCCGCTATCAACTAATTCAAAGAACTATGTAAAAACGCATTTCCTGTTAAATAACACAAACGATAATACGATCTGGACCAATGCCTGGAACAGTAATAACAATGGAGTGATCAATCCATCACTGCAGAATATGTTTAAATTTTTAATGAACCTCCCGGAGTTTCATTTGTGCTGAACCAACCTTAACCTATGTAAAACACTATTATGAACAGACGGAATTTTTTACGCAATACTGTACCCGCAGCCGTTACCTTACCTGCTTTAGTAAATGGTTTCTCGTTTACAGCCTATGGTGCGAAAGACAATGCACTCGCCGCATTGCTTCAGCAAACAGGTACGGAGACTGACCACGTGTTTGTACTGATACAATTGGCTGGTGGTAATGATGGCCTCAACATGGTGATACCAATAGACATGTATGCCAATTACTACAATGCGAGAACTAATGTAGCTATTCCGCAGAGCAAAGTATTGCGACTGGATGGAACAGATAAATCCGGTCTTCATCCGGCGATGACCGCATTGCAGAATATGTACAATGAAGGCAAAGTAAGTATTGTGCAATCGGTAGGCTATGAAAATCCTAACTTCTCCCATTTCCGTGCTACAGATATATGGAACAGTGCTGATACAACAGAAGACAGAAGAGAAAGAGTAAAAACAGGCTGGATGGGCCGTTACTTAGAAAGCGAATATCCTGGTTATCCTGATGCATATCCGGATGCTGAAATGCCCGATCCATTAGCAATTCAAATAAGCAATGTGCCTACGCTTACCGTGCAGGGTCCTATTTATTCCATGGGACTATCCATCACTAACCCTGAGAAAATTTATACGTTCGATAATCCCTTTTCTGATTACCCGCTTAACTCTGTTCCCGCTAACAAGGAGCTAAGATTTTTGAGGGTTGTTTCTGAAAAGACTAAAATATATTCTGATATTATAAGAACCGCCTATCGCAGATCGGCTACCATGGCAACATATCCTGCTCAAAACAACCTGGCTGATCAATTGAAGATCGTGGCCCGTCTGATCAAAGGCGGGCTAAAGACAAGAGTGTACACCGTAACGATAGGCGGGTTTGACACGCATAAGAAACAGGTAAATGCCAGTGATACCACAACGGGTAATCATGCTAACCTGATGAAAAATATTTCCGCCGGTATCAGTTCGTTTCAGCAAGATTTGGAGATGATGGGTCTTGATGATCGTGTGCTGGGAATGACTTTTTCTGAATTCGGAAGACGAATTAAATCCAATGCAAGTTTGGGGACGGATCACGGCGCCGCTGCTCCCTTGATGATCTTTGGTAAACATGCGAAGAAAGGAATACTAGGTAACAGCCCTGATATTCCTGCCGATATACAAGTGGTAAATAATATTCCGTTCCAATATGATTTCAGAAGTGTATATGCATCGGTACTGGAGCAATGGTTTTGTGTAAAACAACCGGCGTTGCAAACGATCATGCTAAAGAACTATCAATCATTGCCGCTAATTACCGGCCCCTGCGGTGTACCGGATACTCCAGATGAAACCAATGCTCAGGCAGACCAACTTCTTTTAAAGATGTGGCCCAATCCTTATGCAATCAATGCAACTATCCAGTTTTCTACCAATGGCGGACATACGATGATCCAGCAGATAGATACATTGGGAAGGGTGGTGAAAGTATTGACCAACCAGGAATATGTTGCCGGAACTTATAATCTTGACATTTACAGTGATGGATTGGCGACCGGTGTTTACTTTATTCGTTTGCAGAATAAATCTTTGCAAAAGGTGATTAACGTGGTAAAAATGCCTTTATAATTTGCAAGTGTGGTTTTTAAAAATGAGACCGGTTGTATGACCGGTCTTTTTTTGACTTATTGACTAACGCTACTGAAATAATGGCCAAAGGCTATATAGTCAGCTTTGCGAAGCGAAGACGCTTCGCAAAGCTGACGTTTTGGGTAACTAACTTATATTTCGGGCAGATCATTTCGGCAAATGTGCAATCAGTTCAACCTCCAGTTTTGCATCAGGATTAAATAAGCGGTTGATCTGTACCCAGGTAGCGGCCGGGAAATCTCCTTTATAAAAAACTTTTCTTGTGTCATTATACTTTTTCATCGCTTCTATATCGGTCGTGTACAGGTTTTCTTTTACTACGTTGTGAAATGTAGCGCCAAATTGCTGCAAGGATTTTTCAAGGGCTGAGTAAACGTTTTTAATGCCTTCCGGGGTAATCTCTTTTGAAACAGTCCCGGATATATATAATACATTGTCGATTTTCAATACCTGTGCATATCCTGCCGAAGTATCCTGCTCGTTGCGCCAATGCCATTTCTGTTTTTGAATGGTGTTTTGCTGCGCCGTCAGTTGTCGAGTAACGAAAACTAGCACCAGGAGAAAGATGATCTTCTTCATACTTAGTTTTTTCTGAAATTAAATTATTCCTGCTCCCCGGCCATAAGAATTCATCAGTTGTAACCTGATTTAGTATTATTATAATATCTGAATTTTCTTACTTAGATTGCTATTTCTTGCTTGCAAATTCTGCAGGTTTGATCTTAATTAGCAGGATCGCAGTGTGTCTGAAAAAAATATTCTGTTTTACATTAAAAAAATATAAAAAATGAAAAGAATTATCGCTATTATCGTTACCTGTTGTGTTGCTGCCATTGTAATTTCAGCTACCCATAAAGAAACAAAGATGCTCAGACACGTTGTCTTATTTAAGTTTAAAGATGATGCTACTGCTGAACAAATAAAGCAGGTAGAAAAGGCATTCCTCGCCCTCCCTTCAACAATCAAAGAAATAAAAGATATTGAGTGGGGAACGAATAATAGCCCCGAGAATCTCAACCAGGGATTGACACATTGCTTTTTTCTCAGTTTCGATAGTGAAAAAGACAGGGATGCTTATTTACCCCATCCGGCGCATAAAGCGTTTGGCGCCATACTTAAACCTTATCTTGATAAAGTGGTGGTGGTAGATTATTGGGTGAAAAAAAGTTTGTAGTTGTCAATTCGCTTATGGACAGCTTAATCGTACTTTCTTCCTTTACTCGCCAAAAAATCACGGTAAGAAAAACTGAATGTAACCTGTATATATTTTTCTTTGATAAGGTTCTGTTGTGTGGTGCCACGGCTGCCGGCTTCCAGGGAAAGAGTGTATAAAAGACCTTTACCGATAACTCCTCCCATACCGGCTGTAAATCCAAATTCTTTGATGGGTTCATTTCTTATTTGCAAATATGAGTCATGATAAAAACCGCCTATTTGGAAAAACCGTTTCTCCATCAACTGGTTCAATACTTTTGCCTGGCGGGAAAATTCAACACCGGCGGAAAGCCGGTTGCTGCTGATAAGCTGCCAGCCTTGTTCTTTCATTTTTAAAGACGACCAGTCTTCATAAGTATAATCAGCGGCGAAAGTTGTTTTCTTATTATGCTGAATGGCTATTCCCGCTGCGAAAGTGTTGGGTAAACTAAAACGATTATTTTTTACAAACTTATCTTCCACAATGGGAACATCATTTTCTAAAACTGTCAATGTTCTTTCAGCCGTCATTTTTGTTTGGGGAATAAACTTTCCGGCAATGGAAACATCCCATTTCTTATTGATAGGTGTTGCATAAATAGCTCCCGCCTGGAACCGGGGCTTGCCAAAATAATCCTGCACTTTGGTGGAAATAGAGGAAGAGACCGATTGATCCGTTACTGTTTCCGTTTGATTAATTGATCCGGCTATGATGGATGACTTCAATCCAAGCGAAAAATGTTTTCCCAGGGAGAATGCATTGGTCCAGTGATATTCATTCAATCCGCCATCTCCTTCGTAATAAGCAAGATAATTAGTAGCCGTGCCTTCCACGGATTTGGTACCAAAAAACTTATAGTTTACATTACTGAACTGGTTAAACCCAATAATGCTGGCCCAGTGATTATTCAATTTAACAGCGAGTGATAATCTTTTCATCCAAAAATCTTTATTCTTACTGTTTTCCGCTGTGATTGGCGTACCTGAATAGGTTACTGATTTGCCGGTAACCGCTGCGTCAATGATATAAAAGCTTCGCGTAAGGCCAGCGATAGACGCCGGATTGTTATCTATTAAATAATAGGAAGACTTTAGCGCAAGACCTGTTCCACCCATCCCGCTTGTCCTGTTGTATGGTTTGAAATCAATATCTCCGATTCCATAAATGGAATAAGGACTATTCATATTTTGTGAAAAGGCTTGTCCAACAAAAAAATGAATAGTGTTAATTAAAATGAAAAACCCTTTTCTATTGTTCATGGTTCTATCGGTTGATGATCATTAATGATAATAATAATTGGGAATGCTGACCGTTGCGGACGGCGCTGTTTACGATCAGCCTGTCAACATTGGCCTGCGATACCACTGAATTTTGCATAACAAATAAACCATCGTCGCTGCTGCCTGATGTATTGAGCAGCTGGTTAATATAACTGGTGACATTCAAACGGTAGTGCGTATTCTCTCCGTAAATATTGTCAATAAAAGGATCGGCATATAACACAGAAACGCCTGCGGAATCAAGGAGATAGCTGCCGGCTGTATTGGACGCGTCTGTCCGGGTCAGGTATAATTTGGATGGCAAGACATACTTATCCTTATCAAATGAAAGATAGGTGGGCCGTATAATCAATTCGGCTTTTACCAGCTTCACAATATTTTCATTGCTGAGAATACCCTTTAAAGAAGGAAAGATCATTTTCAGGTATAAGCCTGTACCGGGTTGCATATAAGAGAGATCATTCGTACTACCGGAAGGAATTTCAGTACGACCTGTGGTACCGGATACAAGCCCCGTACCGGGTCTGTTGGTCAATACCTGGTTGAAGGAATAAGAATTCGCCAGTGATCCGAAATCAATATGATGATCTTCCGGGTAAGGGATAGTGGTATGATAGTGTACCCGCATCGTTAAACTTCCCGCCGTTCCTGACAAACCATACACAACTGTCGTATCGTTATTATCCACGGCAATCGAAATACCACGGAAATAATTTAGAAATTCATTTTCGTTAACCACATCGCTTGATGATTGCTGCAGTTTGGAATACAACTCCAGCCCTTTGCCATCCTGCAACCTGATGGAAACAGAGTCCGTGATGTTGGGATATATCCTTACTGTTTTTGTTCCCAACGGCGTAGGTTTTACGGCTATATTACTTGTATTGTATAACTGGCTGTTATAACTATAAACGATCTCATCGGCCAGTTCATGTATGTAGATAGTTTGTGTTCTACTGGTATCACCGTAATGGTATTTGTTAGGGCGAATAATAAATGTAAGGGAATCAAACTTTGCAGATGATGGAATATCAGGTATGGCGGATGGAACTGTCATTTGAAAAAAAGCCTTGGCTGAAACAGCACCGAGATAAGGATCGTTATACCTGCCAATCAAAAAAGAAGTATCGCCATTAGTGGCGAATGAATCCATCAGCACCGTGGAGAGCTTTACATCAACCGTATCGGTATACACCAGGTTGGTGTAATTGTTTTCAGGTAAGTCGCCAAACTCTATGTCGTTTCTTTGACAGGAAGAGAATGTATAAATAGCCAGTACTAACAACAGCAATTTGTTTCGGTTTAGCAAACCAGGCATACTCAATTATTTTAGTTTACAACAATGTTTCCGCAATTTATTCCTGTCGCTGGCTACTGAATTGTTATAGTCTATCAATGACCTTTATAAATCTGCCAAATGGAAACCCCGGACGATAAATGCTTTATCGTTGTTATTTGAATAGCCACTGATTGGAAATTCCCGTGGTATAGGCTGAACCCTGATTCATCTATATGTTTGGCACATTCATCTATTTTAAGATAATGTTGCGCATAGCAGCCAATACTTTTATCAAAATTTTTTTATGACTAAACCAAATGCATATTGGATCGGGAGCCTGCTTATTTTATCATCCCTTGTTACTTCACAGGGTTGTACCAAATCAACCGATGCCGATGATGAGCTGCTGGGTAACTGGAAACGTTCAGATGATTTTGAAGGCAATGCCCGGAGTGAAGCGGTAAGCTTTACGATTGGCGAATATGCTTATGTAAGTACAGGATCTACCAATAGCGATCGCTTTAAAGATCTGTGGGAATATAATGTTGCAAGAAAGTACTGGATACAAAAAGCTGATCTACCCGGCGTAGCGAGGAATTCAGCTGTGGCCTTTGCTATTGGCTCCAAAGGTTATGTTGGCACGGGCTATGACGGGGTTACAAAACTCAATGATTTCTGGGAATATGATCCGGCCACTAATCAATGGACACAGAAAGGCAATTTTGCCGGCAATGGACGTTTTGATGCGGTAGGATTCGCATTAAGCAATAAGGGATATATCGCCTGCGGTTACGATGGTAACTATCTCAAAGACGTATGGGAGTATGATCCTTCCACCGATCAGTGGGTGCAGAAAGCAAGTGTAGGCGGATCCAAACGCTCAGCCGCTACGGCATTTGTTGTAAATGATAAAGCTTATATCTGTTCCGGTAATAACAATGGTGAAATACAACAGGATCTTTGGATGTATGATCCAACCACCAATGAATGGACGGAAAAAAGAAAAATCTACGATTACTCTGACGACACGTATGATGATGATTATGCCACTATTCCCCGGCAAAATGGGGTGAGTTTCACAATAGGCAATTATGTGTACCTGGCATCCGGGGAAAATAGCGCCATTACTTCCGTTACCTGGCAATATGATCCGGCCAATGACAGCTGGCAGCAAAAAACAGCTTTTGAAGGAACCGGAAGAACCGGGGCTGTTGCATTATCATTAGGAGGCAGGGGGTTTGTCCTTACCGGAAGAAGCGGTTCTTTGATGATGGATAATATGTATGAATTACTTCCCAATGATGAACAGGTGGACAATGACTAAACGATATAATATTATCGTAATACTGTTGTCGCTGGGGATTTCCGCAGGAATATGGATAGTACCCTTCCATATCCGGCAACCCAAAAAGAAGAAAGATTTCGCGACAAAGATTTTCGAGGGTTTCAATGGTTGGGGATATGATATCCTGGTGGCTGACGAATTGTTTATTCACCAGGAGTCAATCCCTTCGCGGCCGGGAAAAGCGGGTTTTCGAAAAAAAGAACAGGCTGAGCAAACCGCTCTGCTGATAATTAACAAAATGAAACAAGGCCGGTTGCCCACAGTCACTACTTTTGAATTGCAACAAATAATTCCTTTAAACCAGATGCAACATGTGGAGCCGGACGATCCCAAATAAGTTTTTACAAACATTTTTGGGGTTTGAAAAAGCAAAAAGCAAAGCGCATGTCTTGTTGATTATACTTATTCATGCTGCCGGATGGTGCCTGTTTTTTTTATTGCCCGTATTCCTTTATCCTGTTCGAATCAATGACGATCGCTTTATACCCCGTGAGCTCATTGATAAATCCGTACTGATAATTTTTTTTTATCTGAATTATTACTTTCTAATTCCAAGATTCTTTGAAAAGAAAAAGTATCTCACTTATTTTTCATTAATTGTATTGGCCTTCTTCATTTACCTCGCACAGCTTGTCACTATCCGGGCAAATTATTTTCAACGACCCGGAGCTTCATTCCAGTTTATTCAGGTACGGCCATCAACAGGAAAGGATTCGCTGATGCCGCACCTGTTTTATACTAATGTGAATGGAGTAAGTAGGTTAGCAGGTGGAATGGACTCACTCAGGTTTGTATCTTCCTTTGACAGACCGGTCCCGGTTGATGATTCACTCGCCCGGATTATGCCCCCCTTTCGCATGCGTGAACCCGGACTATTTGGAATACCAAGAGGTGTTTGGTTGATGACATTGAACAATGCTATCAGTTCATTCGCTTTATTATTATTAATGGGTGGTTTTATACGCCTGGCTAATTCATTTATCCGTAATCAAAATGAAAAAAAAGCTTTGGAGAATGCCAATTTGAATGCCGAAATTAATTTTTTAAAATCGCAGATCAACCCGCATTTTTTATTCAATACCTTAAACAGTATTTATTCACAAGCCCATTCGAGGTCGCATAATACGGAATTCTCTATTCTGAAATTATCTGATTTGCTGCGCTATGTATTGTACGATTCCGGTGATGATAAAGTGGAGCTGGTCAAGGACATTCAGTATATCAACAATTACATTGACCTGCAACGGCTTCGTCTTTCTCAAAAGATCACCATTAATTATTCAGTAACTGGAGACCTGGAAGGAAAATTGATTGCCCCTCTTTTACTGATTAATTTTATTGAAAACGCTTTTAAACACGGGATTAGTTATTCGCAGGCGTCCGCTATTGATATAAGCATCGTCATTTTTGAAAAAACATTAACGTTAACGGTGATGAACCCCATCGTGGAAACAGATAGTTTTGCGCAAGGCGGATTAGGATTGAAGAACGTCAACCGCAGGCTTGAACTTTTATACGCTGATCGTTATCAACTCGACATTCATCGCAACGAAGGTTTCCACATTGTCAATTTAAAAATTGAACTAACCAATGCTTAACTGCCTGATTATAGACGATGAACCATTAGCCCTTCAATTATTGGAAGATTTTGTCAATAAAACCCCGTACCTGGAACTGGCCGGCAAGTTTGAAGAACCGTTACAGTCGCTTTCGATATTAGAATCGGGAAAAATTGATCTGTTATTCCTCGATATACGAATGCCCGATATTTCCGGTATTGATTTTTACAGGTCACTTGTTAAGAAACCTCAAGTTATATTCACAACCGCCTATAGTGAATTCGCCATGGATGGTTTTGAATTGAAAGCGATGGACTATCTGATGAAGCCGATTTCTTTTGAAAAATTCATCACCGCCTGTAACAGGGTAAAAGATTTTATAGAAATAAAAAATCAGAAAGATAAGGGGAAAGAATTTTTCTTTATCAATGTATCACACAAGATGCATAAAATATTCTTTGATGATATACTGTACCTCGAAGGATATAAAGATTATACCAAAGTGCATTTGATCAGCTCCTCCAACCCATTGCTGATTTTACACAACCTGAAATATTTTGAAGACCTGCTGGATAAAAAACAATTCATCCGCATTCACCGCTCCTATATGGTTTCGCTTCGCAAAATCAATACGGCTTCAAGAAAGTCGGTTACCATCAATAACAACTCGCTGCCGGTAAGTGATAATTACAGGGATGGTTTTTTTTCGCTCATCGAACAACACTAGTTCCTTATTCAGTGAAGGCTGATTACAAATATTTTTTTATTTCTTCTACCAGCTCTGTTTTAGTGATGGGTACACCCATGATCTTATGATATCCCTTAGCATCTACAAAATACACATCACGGATGATTTTGATCAGTTGACCATTGTTGATCTCGGGAATAAGAATGGTATCAAAATTTTTTAATATTTCCCCCAGGTTTTTGGGGAAAGGGCGCATATGGCGAAGATGAGCATGACTTACCGCATTCCCTTTTGCCAGCAATTCCGCTACGGCTGATTTAATAGCGCCATAGGTAGAGCCCCAGCCCAGCACTAACACTTTTCCTTTATCAGGACCATTATCAATTTTCTGTTCCGGTATGTACTCAGCGATTTTATCTACTTTCTCCTGCCTGATCTTTACCATTAATTGGTGGTTCTCCGGTTCATAGCTGATATTGCCGGTAATATTTTGTTTTTCCAGGCCGCCTATCCGGTGTTCTAATCCCGCAGTCCCCGGTATGGCCCATGGACGAGCCAGTTTTTCATCACGTAAATAGGGTTGCAGTTTCTCTTCACCATGTCCCAATTCAGTTTTGAATTTTACATGGATCGGGGGAAGTTGATCTTTCGTCGGGAATTTCCATGGCTCGGCGCCATTGGCTATATAGCCATCACTTAAAAAAATAACAGGGGTCATGTGTTGAACTGAAATGCGAACAGCTTCATATACCGCATCAAAACAATCGGCAGGCGTAGACGCCGAAATAACCGGCATAGGACACTCACCATTTCTTCCATAGTAGGCTTGCAACAGATCACTTTGTTCTGTCTTTGTTGGCAACCCGGTTGAAGGGCCGCCACGTTGTACATCTATTATGATCAATGGAATTTCAAGCATCACGGCCAATCCCATTGCTTCAGCTTTCAATGCCATACCAGGACCGGAAGTAGTGGTTACTCCCAAAGAACCGCCATAAGCCGCTCCAATTGATGATGTGATGGCGGCTATTTCGTCTTCAGCCTGGAAAGTGCGGATGCCAAAATTTTTATGCCTTGCCAATTCATGCAAAATATCAGATGCCGGAGTAATCGGGTAAGAACCGAGGAACATTGGCAGGCCACTTACCTGCGATGCGGCGATTAAACCATAAGACAATGCCTGGTTGCCCATGACAGAACGATAGGCGCCCGGTTCCATCTTTGCTTTCTCTACTTTATAGGTAGTTGTGAAAGTTTCTGTTGTATCACCGAAATTATAGCCGGCCTGTAAAACCCGCAGGTTGCTTTCCAGTATATCTGCCTTCTTGCCAAATTTTTCTTTCAGAAAAGTGGTTGTATTGTCCATATCACGATCATACATCCAGTACAGGAAACCAAGTACAAACATATTTTTAGCCCTGTCTTTTTCCTTCATTCCCATCGTGAAGTCTTTCAGAGCCTCTCTGGTCATCTTCGTTACATCTATTTTAATTACTTCATAGCTTTCAAGGCTACCATTTTCCAGGGGATTTTCTCCGTCTGGGTAGTTGGCCAGGCGAAGATTTTTCGCATCAAATCCATCAGTATTGACAATGATCTTGCCCCCTTTTTTAAGGGCTGTCAGGTTGGCTTTTAGTGCCGCAGCATTCATCGCCACCAGTACATCACAGGCATCACCGGGAGTAAATATCCTGTCGCTGGAAAATCTTAACTGGTAGCCGCTTACACCCGGTAGTGTACCTATTGGCGCCCTGATCTCTGCGGGGAAATCAGGGAAAGTAGAAAGGTCAATACCCAGCATAGCTGTATTATTGGTAAACTGGGTTCCGGTCAATTGCATCCCGTCTCCGCTATCTCCTGCAAATTTTATAACTACGTCGCTTAGTACTTCTTGCTTACGAATCATTTTTTCAAAATTATCGGTCAAAATTAGGATAGTTTCTCTTTCTTACGGCATTAAAAACGTTGGTTAAAATGATAAATGGCGGGATTTTGAAACTGATATTCCCTTACTTTGCTGACTCGCTAAATCTAAAACCTAATTAACAACACATGAAAAAAAGATTATTGCTGCTCAATGCATTTGCGATCCTCGTTACGGTGGTTGTAAATGCACAGGCAAAACTGGTGGAAAAAGTGACCCGGAAGGGAGACGAACTGGTGATCCCTTATGAAAAATATGTATTGCCAAATGGGCTTACGGTGATCGTGCACGAAGATCACAGCGACCCGGTAGCCCATATCGATGTCACCTACCACGTAGGCTCGGCCCGTGAAGAAATCGGCAAATCCGGCTTTGCTCACTTCTTTGAACATATGATGTTCCAGGGCAGTGATCATGTGGGAGATGACCAGCATTTTAAATTAGTCACAGCATCCGGGGGTACACTTAATGGTACTACCAATACTGACCGCACCAATTATTTTGAAACGGTACCTTCCAACCAATTAGAAAAAATGCTTTGGCTGGAAGCAGACCGGATGGGGTTTTTATTAGATGCTGTAACACAGAAAAAATTTGAAAACCAGCGGGAAACGGTAAAAAACGAGAGGGGGCAGAGATATGACAATGTTCCTTATGGATTATTGTTTGAAGAGATTTCTAAAAATATGTATCCTTATGGTCACCCCTATTCGTGGCTTACAATTGGTTATGTTGAAGATCTGAACAGGGTGGATGTAAATGATCTGAAAAATTTCTTTCTACGCTGGTATGGCCCCAATAATGCGACACTAACAATAGGTGGCGATGTGACAGCTGCAGAAGTTATTAAACTGGTAGAAAAATACTTTGGTCCGATACCGTCTGGTCCAAAAGTAGCAAAGATGCCTGCAATGGTTCCAACCATTGATAAGCACCGTTTTATTTCTTATACTGACAACTATGCCCGTCTGCCCATGATGGTGAGAGCCTATCCGACTGTTCCAGACTATCACCCTGACAGGGCCGCCCTGGCTTGCCTGGCACAAATACTTGGGCAGGGAAATAACTCTTTCATGTACCAGCAGCTGACCAAAAAACAACTGGCCCTTCAAGCGGGTTGTTTTAGTCTTTTGTTTGAACTATCAGGGGTATTTGCGTTCCAGGTAATTCCTTATCCCGGCAAACCATTGGCCAATATGTATTACCTGCTCGATAATGCGCTGGACAGTTTTGAAGCAAGAGGAGTAACTGACGATGATATCGCTAAATTCAAAGGCGGTTATGAATCTCAGCTTATTAATGGTTTGCAAAGCGTTGCGGGAAAAGTATCTCAGCTGGCTGCGTTTCAAACCTATACCGGCAACCCGAATATGATCGGTGAACAGTTGAAAGCCTACCAGGCGGTAACCAGGGAAGATGTAATGAGAGTGTATAATCAATACATCAAAAAGAAACACCCGGTTACAATAAGCGTGTTACCTAAGAACCAGGATAAATTTATTGTTGGAGACAACAATTTTAAAATCGATACGACCAAATACAAAGCCCCTGACTATGGTTACCAGGGTTTAAAATATGCAAAAGCCAAAGACGGTTTTGATCGTAGCAAAATGCCTCCCAATGGGCCCAACCCGGTTGTAAAAGTTCCGGCTTTCTGGAAAAAAGATTGGCCGAATGGGATACAATTCATTGGCGCAAACAATACTGAATTGCCAACCGTTACTTTATCGGTTAAAATACCCGGTGGCCATTTATTAAATGCCAGTGATCTTTCAAAGGCAGGTTTGGCTTCTGTTTTTACCGACATGATGAATGATGACACAAAGAATCATACAGCGGAGCAAATGAGCAAGGAATTGCAAAAACTGGGTAGTTCCATTAATGTATTCAGCGGCATTGAAGACGTCACCTTCCAGGTACAATCACAAAAGAAAAACCTGGACGCCACCTTGAAATTGTTGGAAGAGAGAATGTTCAGTCCCAAATTCACGCAGGATGCTTTCAACCGGTTTCAAAAACAAAATCTGGAAAACTTCAAACAGGCTAAAACAGAGCCTGCTTCCGTTGCCGATGACGTGTTTGCCAAATTGAATTACGGATCCAATCATATATTGGGAGTAAGCGCTGATGGTAACGAAGAAACCGTAAAAGCATTTACATTGGCTGATATGCAATACTACTATGATAACTATATGACATCGCGGGATGCCGAGGTAATAGTAGTAGGCGATATTACCGAAGATGAAGTATTACCCAAACTTTCTTTCCTGAATAATTTGCCTGATAAAAAAATAACTATTCCAACAATTGCCGCGACGCCGGTTGTTGAAAAAACAAAAGTGTACCTGGTGGATGTACCGAAATCCGCGCAAACAGAATTTCGAGTAGGATATGTTACCGGGTTGAAATATGATGCTACGGGTGAATATTATAAAACGGGATTGATGAATTATGCATTAGGTGCGGCTTTCAACAGTCGCCTTAATATGAACCTGCGTGAAGATAAGGGCTGGACATACGGAGCAAGAGGCAATTTTACGGGTGGCAAACAAACGGGAGACTATGCATTCAGTTCGGGTATCAGGGGCAATGCCACTGATAGTGCATTGATAGAAATAATGAAGGAATTAAAAAATTATGCTGAAAATGGTATTACTGAAGATGAATTAACTTTTATGAAAAGCTCTATTGGTCAGCGGGATGCATTGCGTTATGAAACGGGTGCACAGAAAGCTGGTTTTATTGGAAACATTCTTGATAATAACCTTCCGGCGGATTACGTGGACCAGCAGAATAATATCGTAAAAAATATTACGAAAGCTGAAATTGATGCATTGGCAAAAAAATGGATCACGGCAGATAAAATGAATGTGCTGGTGGTAGGTGATAAAGCTAAAATATTAGCAGGTTTGCAAAAACTGGGTTATGAAATAATAGAGTTGGATACTGATGGAAAACCCCTGGAGAAGAAAGCATTCTAAGAAATTGGTTACAAGAAAACGAAACGCCATTCCTATCAGAATGGCGTTTCGTTTTCTCGCTATTATTATTGTAAATTTAATCAATGGAGAAAGTAGTCACGATCAAAGGCCTGAAAGAAAAATCTTCCAGCTTTCAATACTGGCAATCAAAAACAGCTAGTGAAAGATTAGCAGCTATTGAGCTACTTCGGCAACAATATATCAAATTTAAATACAGCGATGTTCAGCCCCGATTTCAGAGAGTTTGTAGAATTATTAAACAAAAATGATGTACTATAAATGATTGTTGGCGGATATGCCGTCGGTTTTCATGGCCATCCGCGTTATACCGGCGATCTGGATATTTGGCTATTACCCACACAGGAAAATGCTGTTAGAATTGTAAAAGCCATTGAATTATTTGGATTTGGCTCATTTGGAATTTCGGAAAAGGATATTAGCTCTAAGGGTTTGGTCATTCAATTAGGTTATCCTCCATTACGCATTGACCTGCTTACGTCAATTGATGGCGTAAGGTTTGAAGAATGTTATCCTAATAGAAGGACAACAGAGATTGACGGTCTTCTTATAAATTTTATAAGTTATGATGACCTGATTAAGTACAAAAAAGCGAGTGGCCGTCACCAGGACCTGGGAGATATTGAAAATCTGCAAAAAGGTTAGTCAAAAATAAATTGATAAAGTAAGATATGCCATACCAGTGAGGTGGCATGGCATACTCATTATTCTCTACCATCAAATAAATTTCCCAATCCACCCAATACACTGCCTTCTTCCTTACGATGATAAGTACCATAAGCAACAATACGGCTGGCGAGTCTGCTGATAGGCAATGATTGTATCCAAACTTTTCCCGGACCTGTTAACCTGGCAAAGAATAATCCTTCCCCACCAAATACCAGGTTCTTTATTCCGCGAACAAATTCAATATCAAAATCAACCGTTGGGGTATACGCTACTACACAACCTGTATCTACTTTCAACACTTCACCCTGTCTCAATTCCTTTTCGATCACGTAACCACCCGCATGCATAAAAGCAAAGCCATCGCCTTCTATCTTTTCCATAATAAACCCTTCACCACCAAATATACCGGTGCCTAGCCTGCGTTGAAAATGTATCCCCACGCTTACACCTTTGGCAGCGCAGAGAAAGGCATCTTTCTGTGCTATGATCGTTCCACCTAGTTCAAGCAGATCCATCGCAATGATCTTACCTGTATAAGGAGCGGCAAAACTTACTTTCTTTTTACCCTGGCCAACATTTTCAAACGCGGTCATAAACAAACTTTCGCCAGTTAATATCCGCTTGCCTGCGCTCATCAGTTTTCCCAACAATCCTGTAGGCTGTTGTGCGGAACCATCACCAAAAATGGTTTGCATTTGTATACCATCTTCCATCATCATCATAGCGCCGCTTTCAGCAATGGCTGTTTCGTTGGGGTCTAATTCTATTTCGACGAATTGTAATTCTTCACCATGAATTTTATAATCTATTTCATGGTTGGTCCGGGGTCTGTTGTTCATGGTTTAATATTTTTTTCCAAAGGTAACAAAGCGGTATATCTGCTACACGCATGAAAATGATAAAAACCGGTGAACGGTAAACTACTGTCGCTTAGATACGGATTGACCCGGTAAGAGTTCTAAAACACCCTGAAGAAATAAATTAAGCTTGGCTTTTTCCTTATCTTCCTGTACTAAAATCAACTTATGGCAGAACAAAGCAATTTCAAACCATTTGTGCCGGCCGAAACCGTCATGGCGGAGCTTACGATCAAATCGATTATTACGGGTGCCATTTTCGGGATCATATTTGGGGCCTCTACCGTTTATCTTACATTGAAGGCGGGTCTTTCTGTTTCTGCTTCTATCCCCATTGCCGTAATTGCCATTTCGTTAGGGAGGAGATTTTTAAAAACAACCATACTTGAAAATAATATTATTCAAACAACAGGGTCTGCGGGAGAAAGTATTGCGGCCGGGGTTGTATTTACCTTACCAGGGTTTTTATTTTTAAGTGACCCGGGAAGTGCTAACTTTTTCAACTATTTCACGATTCTTATACTGGCTATTTTTGGAGGTTTACTGGGAACATTAATGATGATTCCTTTGAGAAGGGCATTGATTGTAAAAGAACATGGCATATTACCTTATCCTGAAGGAACCGCCTGTGCGTCCGTTTTAAAAGCCGGTGAAAAAGGAGGAGAGTTTGCTAAGACCGCTTTCATGGGCTTAGGGTTTGCATTTGCTTATGCCATATTGCAAAAAATATTTCACGTAATAGCTGAGGTACCCGCGTTTTTTACCAAACAAACGAATAAGATTTTTCCATCGGCCCGTGTCAGTGGTGAAATCACTCCTGAATACATGGGCGTAGGATATATTATCGGGCCCAAGATAGCTGGTGTATTGGTCGCAGGCAGTGTATTAAGTTGGTTTGTATTCACGCCTTTACTGGCAAGCCTGTTAAATGATAATGGCGATGTGATAGCGGCTCAATTGAATAAACTGGGTTATCTTAAAGATTTAAAAACAGCTGGTGGGCCCGGTGGCTGGGATCCCGCAACACAGGGCTTTGCAGATTGGTCGCAAGCCATATACAGAGCTTATATAAGGCAAATCGGCGCGGGTGCGGTAGCAGCCGGTGGTTTTATCACATTGATAAAAACTATTCCTACAATCATCTCTTCTTTTAAAGGAAGTATCGGTTCTATTAAAAACAAAGGGGCCGATGGAATCAATGAAGTAAATGTTCCGAGAACAGAAAGAGATCTTTCTATTAAGATAGTTGGAATTGGTAGTCTTGTTTTATTATTAGTGATCGCTTTATTACCCAATACACTTATTCCCGGAACAAATATTGGCAGCAAATTATTATTAGGATTATTGGTAATCATCTTCGGAGCATTCTTTGTGACGGTTGCCTCCCGTATTGTTGGCCTGATCGGCTCTTCCAATAGCCCTATCAGCGGAATGACAATTGCTACATTAATGGGAACCTGCCTCATATTTATTATGGTAAAATGGACAGGGCATATATATGAACCAATGGCATTGGTAGTAGGTGGTATGATCTGTATTGCTGCCGCCAATGCGGGTGCTACGTCACAGGATTTAAAAACCGGTTACCTGGTTGGCGCCACTCCGAGGAATCAGCAGATAGCTCTATTTGTGGGGGCCATTGTCTCATCGTTGGCTATTGGTGCTACTATAAAAATTCTTGATCAGCCAACTGCAGAAATGGCAGCACAGGGAATTCAACATGCAATTGGTACTGACAAATTTCCTGCACCCCAGGGTACTTTGATGGCGACCCTGATCAAAGGAATCTTATCCTTCAATCTTGACTGGCAATTTGTATTGGTAGGTGTATTCATTGCGGTTGTCGTTGAGCTCTGTGGCATCAAAGCTTTAAGTTTTGCCATTGGTATTTACCTGCCTTTATCTACTACCTTACCTATTTTCATTGGAGGAGCCATCAGGGGTATTATAGAATGGAAAAACAAAAAGAAAAATATTCATATAGCCCCCGAGGAGGAAGACCTTGGAAAAGGAAATTTGTTTGCAACCGGATTAGTGGCAGGTGGGGCTTTGGCCGGTGTCATTGTTGCCTTCCTTTTTGCAAATGATACGGTAAGTGCAGGGCTGGCAAATGTAAGTGCTGAACATGGATTGACAGCTTCATTAGGTGGCGAAGGCTATAAATGGTTAGGGGTTGCTTTCTTTGCTTTGATGGGTTTTGTACTTTACCGTGTAGCGATAGGAAAAAATAAGTCATTATAAAAAATAATTCACTTAAAGAAACGGTCCCGCTTTTGCGGGACCGTTTTGGTGTGAGAGTAGGGATAAAAACAGGCTTAAATAAAACTCATATACTCATATTGCTTACCTAATATCTTAGTCGCATCAGCATTTAACCATTTGTTCAAAATTGTCGCATATACATTTTTAAAATCAACTTTATATTTCAGATCACCTTCCTGCAGATCGCTTAGATCAGGCATTGCATTGATCACTCCTTTTTCTTTCAATCCACCGCTTACTAAAAACATATTGTTGGCCGTACCATGATCAGTACCACCGCTGGCATTTTGCGATACACGTCTTCCAAACTCGGAAAAAGTGAAAAGCAATACATCATCAAAGCGGTCATTTGATTTCAGGTCTTTTACAAAAACTTTCACCGCTTCATTCATTTCGGTAAATAATCGCTGCTGTTGTGCTCCCTGGTTAATATGCGTATCAAAACTGCCGAGTGAAACATAATACACTTTGGTATTGATTTCCGAGAAGATCAGGGAAGCTATTGTCTTCAAGCTTTTGCCCAACCCGGTATTGGGATATTCAGTAGAACTGGGATGAAGACGACTTTGCTTAAAAATATAATCAGCGGATGAAAGTGTTTGCGCCATTGTTTTATAGAGGTAATCTACTGATTGCTCACCCGTTTCCATGCTCCGGCTTTTCAATACATCGCGAAAAAATTTTTCATTAGCCGTACCATACAAACGCCTGGGGTCTTTTACCGCGATGCCATTCATATTATTTCCTTTCATAGAAAGGCTCAGCACATCATCTATTTCAATAGCCTGCGTTGGTTTATCACAGCCGCTGCACTGCGCATCTAAATAACGACCTAGCCAACCGGAATTCCAGTACTCGGTAGCCGGGCTCGCTGTCTGCCAGATATCCATACTTCGAAAATGCGAACGGTCAGGATTAGGATACCCCACACTATTAATGATACCCAGGCTTCCGTCATTATATAATTCTTTAAACCCATTTAATGCCGGATGCAATCCCACTTCATCCGTTAATGATAATGCTTTGCCTTTATCGATACCTATTCCGGGCCGGGCCTTATAATACAGCTCGTTTCTGAAAGGTATCACCGTGTTAAGCCCATCGTTGCCACCACTCAATTGTAATACCACTACTACTTTATTTCCTGCAGGCACCATTGCCTTACCTTCCATTGCTTTCAAAAATTTTGGAAGCATAAGCGATGCTGTTGCCAGTGAACCGATTTGTAAAAATTCTTTTCTTTTGATATGCATATTAAGAAGCTTTGGACCTTGAGCTTCGAGCTATAAGCAGCTGACTTTACTTAGTCTGGCAGCTCATAGCTAACAGCTCGTAGCTTGTTTCTAACACAATTGATATTCCGGCGTACTCATTATCTGTATTGTTGCTGATCTTATAAAATTATACCTGTCCGTTTCATCCGCATACTGTTTTATTACCGATGCATTAACAGCTGTTTTTGTTTGTAATAAGACTCCTGAGATCACATTCACTAATTTCTCTCTTCCGGTTTTTTCAAAATAATCAACATAGGGTTTCCAGTCGACGTTGGCCTGGATAGGCTTTGTTCCTTTGCCCATTTTATTTTTAATCCTTGTGTTTATTGAAGACTCATCATTCTTTTTTCCCATCATCTGGTCATCATCATCTTTGGGGGCTATATTCATTTCGTCAGTATCGTTAATCAACTGTGGTATCCGCATTCTTAACATCAGCGTACTGCTGTCTATCCATGTTCTGCCACCGGGCCAGCCAGCCACATTAGGAGGATAGAATAACATTTGCCCCAAAATCCGTTGCAATACGATCAATGCTTCTTCATTCTCCAGGGTCATCGGCAGCATTCGCTGTACACCTGCCAATAATTCTATAGGTGACTTTATTTTCGTTCCGATATTCTTCTCTTCGTAAAACCAATCGCTGGTGAAAATATCTTCCATCAATTGGGCTATATCGTATTTGTTTTTGAAAAACCGTTCAGCCAGCCATTCTATCTTTTCTGTATCCGGCTGCTCATTTACAAAAAACTGGTATATCTTTTTTGTAATGAATTTGGCTGTTTGTTTTTGTTCCAATAAAATATCCAGCACATCATCACCATCAAAATCCCCGGTTTGGCCCAGCACCGTTTTATTATCATAGTCATGCTGACCTTTTCTGAAAACAAATTCTCCCTGCGCCGTAGTGCCCCAGCCTGTAAAAGCCCGGGCGGCTTCCTTAATATCATCTTCTGTATAATTACCTCTTCCGAGTGTAAACAACTCCATTACTTCACGGGCGAAATTTTCATTGGGATGCCCCTTCCTGTTTTGCTGATTATTTAAGAAATTAAGCATCGCGGCGGAACGGGAAACTTCTTTCAGCAGGGTGCCGAAATTGCCCAATGCACTACGTCGTATTACATCCAACAGACCCTGTTGATAAAAAACATTCAGATTGCGGCAGGCAAAATGTCCGTGCCAGAAAAAAGCCATTTTCTCCCTAAGCTGGGCTGAGCTGTTCACCATTTCATTTAACCAATAAAGATTCAGGTTTCTCACTCCTTCCCGGCTCTTTTGCTGTCTTTTCTTTTTTTCTTCGGGTGTCAATTCTTTTTGTTGCACCCTGCCTACCTGGTCAATACCCATCATCAACCCCTGCAGGTAATTATCAGCTACATTAATATATCCGGGCTTCTTGTCCGAAGCTTTTACGAGTGCCCGATAAAATTGTTGGGGGGAAAATTCGTTGAGATCAGGAAGTTGCTCAACGGCAGGGCCAAACCCCGCACGCCATAAAAGATGCTGATTTTTTAACTGGTTGCTCAACTGCATGAATCAAACTTTGGACTAAGACTATAAAAAAAACGGTAAGTTTAAAAGAATAGAAGTATTAATAAAAACGAAAAATAAGGCCGCTTATTTTTTACATTTGAATAACAGATTATATATAATATGAGCATCAGGGCATTCAAATACCTTTCGCCATTGGTCATTTATATCGGAGCCTATCACTCTTTTAGTGTTACAGGCTTTGAAGTATGGCTACCACTGGTATGGGCCTGGATCATCATCCCACTGGCAGAGCTATTTATTAAGCCCGTATCAGGAAATATGAATGCGGCGGAAGAAGAGCTATCCAAAAAAGACAGGGTATATGATTGGCTGCTTTATCTTATTGTAATTCTTCAATATGCTTTACTTGTAAAGTTCTTAATGTCCATGTCGCAAGATTCGATGGGATGGTATGACATAGTCGGGCGCATCTGGGTAATGGGTTTATTATGCGGGGTATTTGGTATTAATGTGGGACATGAGTTGGGACACCGTCTTAATGGATTTGAACAGGCATTGGCCAAAGCTCTTTTACTCACTTCACTATATATGCATTTTTTTACTGAACACAATAAAGGTCATCATAAACGAGTGGCTACGCCAGAAGATCCCAGTAGCGCCCGGTATGGGGAACCAGTTTATCTTTTTTACTTTCGCACTATTATTTTCAGCTATATCAGCGCCTGGCATATCGCCAACAATGAAATGAGGAAAAAGCAGAAGCCGGCTTTGTCATTACAAAATGAAATGATACGGTTTACACTTATTCAATGTGCGTTTTTAGCATTAATATTAATTGTGTTTGGTTGGCTCACTACATTTTATTTCTTAATCGCAGCAGGAATTGGTATACTGTTATTGGAAACAGTAAACTATATTGAGCATTATGGATTACAAAGAAAACCAACCGGTGACGGCAAATATGAAAGAGCTATGCCGGAACATAGCTGGAACAGTGATCATGTGATAGGCCGCTTAATGCTATTTGAACTAAGTCGCCATAGCGATCATCATTACCTCGCCAGCAGGAAATACCAGTTACTCCGCCACCATGATAATTCACCTCAAATGCCAACCGGATACCCAGGTATGATGTTACTCTCCTTATTTCCTCCCGCCTGGTTTTATGTGATGAACAAAAAAATTAAGCAGGCTCCCGCTTCCTGATATTTTAATATGAGGGTATTTACTTACGTTCCGAACGTAATACAAGTCTATTTTAACCAAAGACAGTAAAATTTTATTAACAAAGAAATACACTGTCAAAAAAAATAAATAAATTTAAAGACCTCTTTTTATCATATCCAAAAACAATCACATGAGAAAAATTCTTGTATTACTGGCAGGCAGTTTTTTATTCGTTTCCGCCTGTAACAAATCCTCCAAAAACGACGATGGTTCCCTCGTCCCTGAAGAAGAAACATTTACAGCCACACAGCGCAAATGTGCCGCTGATGATGTTTTACAGGAACAATTAAAAAATGATCCCGCTTTGCGCGATCGCATGAATCGTATCGAAGAGTTTTCCCGCCGGGTGGCTGAAAATCCAACCAGCTACAGGCTACTTTCGAGTGGTATCATTGAGGTCCCAGTTGTTGTAAACGTTTTATACAGAACAGCGGCGCAAAATATTTCCGCGGCACAAATCCAATCACAAATTGATGTATTAAATAAAGATTATAGTGCCACCAACTCTGATTACAATCTCACCAGTACTTATAATAGTGTGAAATCAGGTGATATCAGGGTGCGTTTTGTACTTGACCAGGTAGTGAGAAAAAGCACCACAAAAAAAAGCTGGAGTACTAATGATGCGATGAAAAAAAGTGCACAGGGTGGTATTAGTCCTACCAGCCCAACTACGAAATTGAACCTTTGGGTTTGCAATCTTGGTGGCGGCATTTTGGGATATGCCCAGTTCCCCGGTGGCAGTTCAGCAACGGATGGCGTGGTAATTGATGACAATGCAACGGGTACTACCGGCACCGCGGCGGCACCTTTCAATAAAGGAAGAACTGCTACACATGAAATAGGGCACTGGATGAATCTACGGCATATCTGGGGCGATGCTACCTGCGGTAATGACCAGGTAAGTGATACACCGCTGCACAATGCCGCTAACTTTGGATGTCCTGCCGCGGGTCATAAAAGCACCTGCACAGGTACTCCTGTAGAAATGACGATGAACTATATGGACTATACGGACGATGCTTGTATGTATATGTTCTCTGCGGGACAAAAGACAAGAATGCTGGCGGTGTTTACATCCGGCGGAGCTCGCAATGGTTTTGCACAACCATAATAAATAATATTACGACACCATAATAAAAAATGCGGCCGGTTAAAGCCGCATTTTTTGTTGCCTGTTACTTTTATTTTATTTGATGTATTCACCGCCAAAATAATTACGCAGTACGGCGGGTAACTTAATCCTCTCTGCAGATTGATTATTTTCCAATATGCAAGCAAATATCCTTGGCAACGCCAATGAACTTCCGTTAAGTGAATGAACCAATTGCATTTTTCCATTACCATCTTTAAACCGGATCTTCATGCGGTTGCTTTGATAGGTTTCAAAGTTGCTAACGGAACTTACCTCCAGCCAACGTTCCTGTGCGGCACTGTATACCTCAAAATCATAAGTAAGCGCTGATGTAAAACTCATATCACCACCGCATAAGTTGAGTATACGATAAGGCAATTCGAGTGTGTTCAACAATTTTTCAATATGACTGACCATTTCCTCATGCGCTTCGTAACTTTTATCCGGATGTGTTAACTGGACGATCTCTACTTTTTCAAACTGGTGTACACGATTCAGTCCTCTTACATCCTTTCCAAAACTTCCCGCTTCTCTCCGGAAACAAGGCGAATAAGCCGTCATTTTTATGGGCAGTTCCCTTTCCTTGACTATTTCATCGCGATAAATATTCGTCACCGGTACTTCAGAAGTCGGTATCATATAGAAATTATCGGCCGGCATAAAATACATTTGTCCTTCTTTATCCGGTAATTGGCCCGTTCCATAAGCCGAGGCTTCATTCACCATGAATGGCGGGAGGTATTCTGTGTATCCTGCTGTAACATTATAGTCCAAAAAATATTGGATCAATGCCCGCTGCAATTTGGCGCCCTTGCCTTTGTAAACCGGAAAGCCTCTTCCTGTTATTTTAACGCCAGTTTCAAAATCAACGATTCCATATTTGGTGATAAGGTCCCAATGAGGAACAGAGCCGGCAGGCAGTAGTGGTTTTATTCCTCCTTCCCTTATGACAATGTTGTCTTCTGCTGTTTTACCGGCAGGCACTCTTTCTGAAGGCAGGTTAGGCAGCTTCACCAATTCCTCTTGTAAGCGCTTTTCGGTCTCCGCTAATTTATCCGTAATGGGCTGCAGTAAAGATTTAAGTGAAGAAACTTCCGCCTTCTTTTTTTCCGCTTCCTCTTTTTTCCCTTTGGCCATCAGCAATCCTATCTCTTTTGAAGCTGCATTTATTTTTGATTGCGTGTTGTCGAATTCAAGTTGTGATTTTTTCCGCTGATCATCCAGGGCGATGATTTCATCCACCAGGTTTGTTTGGTTAAAATTTTTAATCGCCAATCTTTCTTTTACCACTTTCGGGTCTTGTCTTAAAACTTGTAACTGCAACATCTTACAAAAAATTTTCGCAAAGGTAAAGGTTAAAAATTACAGGTTCGATAAGGGTATTAGTGACTTGTTGAGCTTATAACTCACCTTACTCATTTATCTTTGCCGCTATGTTTGTAAACGATGATCTGCAATCCCGCTGGTGGAACCTGGAGGCTAAGCTGGTAGAACGATTTAATAAGAAACCTGACCTGGAAACTATTTTGTTCCTAATTGGCATTCAGGAATTGGGAGGCAACGGAGATAAATTTACCAAAGAACAAAAACAGGACCTGATGCATATTGCCGTATGCACCCTTCTTACGCCCAGTGGATATTATGAGCTGGAAGGAAAAGACAGGGATGGCTGGCCGCATTTTCGCCAGTTAAAAGGCATGCCGGATATGAATGCTTTTGAACAGGAAAATTTTTTAAAGGATCATGTCTTGTTGTATTTTGAAGAAAATGGAATGTTGTAGTTAATGGTCAATAGTGAATAGCGTAATGGGGGGGTTACAAATTTTTTAGCCAGCTTCCATAAATTATAATTAAATAAATATTTTCCAGGTGAAGCGAATTTTTGTTTTCCTGCTTAGCGTCTTATTACTGCAAATCAGCAATGCGCAAAAAGAAATAGTTGTAAAAAAGAAAGACCGGAAAAAAGATGTGTTGCTGCAAACGAGTATGGGCGATATTACTCTCCGGCTTTCTGACTCTACGCCATTGCATCGTGATAATTTTTTAAAGCTAGTTAAGCAGGGATTCTATGATAGTGTGCTTTTTCATAGAGTCATTAATAATTTTATGATACAGGCTGGCGATCCAACCAGTAAAACAGCCCCGGCGGGTAAATCACTTGGAGATGGCAGCCCCGGTTACACAATTCCTGCAGAATTCCGCACCTCGCTATTTCACAAAAAAGGAGCATTGGCAGCGGCCAGGCAGGGAGATAATGTAAACCCTGAAAAAGTCAGTAGTGGCAGCCAGTTTTATATCGCCCAGGGAAAAACGTTTACAGATGGAGGTCTTGATTCCCTGGAAAATTTTCGGTTGAGGGGAAGAAAAATTCCTGCTGACCAAAGAGAAGTTTATAAAACGATTGGTGGTACGCCTCATCTAGACCAGGGTTATACGGTTTTTGGAGAAGTAATAAAAGGAATAGAGGTGATTGATAAGATTGCCGCTGTTCCTACCAGCAGGGCAGCCGACAGAGACAGGCCTGTTGAAGATGTAAAAATTATCAAAGCAAAACTGGTTAAAAGAAAAAAATATAAAAAGTAACGCTGAACTATGTCAATGCAAAAGTGACATAGTCTGCATCATTAAAAAAGCGGCTGATTTTGATCAGCCGCTTTTTTAATGAATTATTCATATACTTTATTGACCTCCCGGTGTTCCATTACCACCACCACTATTAGCTCTCTTGTTTTCGTCTTCAATACCAGTATTACGCTGACGGGCTGCTCTTACTGTATTGCTGCCAAAACGGTAACTAAAATTCAGTTTAACCTGCTGCATTTCACCACCCCCGGTGAAGGTACTATTTACACCTGCAAAATTGGTGCTGCCACCCCATTGCATGGTTCTGAAAATATCACTAAGCACACCCCTTACCGTTCCTTTACCTTTCAACACCGTTTTTTGAAAACCAGCATCTATATATCCCATGGATTTGGATTTAATAACACCCTGCCATACGGAGGGAGAAATATACAATCCACTTATTTCACCTTTCCACCCTTTACCCAGGTTAAAGCTATTTTGCATATAATAGGTAAAAGAAACAACTTTCTGATTTACTTTTCTGTCGCCTCCGCCGAAATCGGCTTTGTAAATGGAGTAAGAAGAATTAGTAGTTGCAAAAAAACTATACCATTTATACTGGAACGGATAGCTGATATTCAAACTTACCACATCCTGTGTAGCCAGGTTTTTCTTGGTAAGAAACCCTTTCGTTTTTTCAATGGTATCCGGAAGCTGTGCGAAAATATCCTGTACATGACTGTAGTTAAGTACAGTCGTCAGTTTATATTTGAAGATATTTGTCAGTCCAAAGCTATTGGTATACTGCGGCCTTAACTGGGTATTTCCTTTCATGTAAGTGTACTCATTCAACTTAAATTCAAATGGATTAAGATCCTGGTAGGCCGGGCGGTCTATCCTGCGGCTATAAGACACTGTCCATTGACTCATCGGGTTTTTATTGAATGACAAGGAAGCGCTTGGAAAAAAGTCAGTATAATCCCTTTTAAAAGTAGAATCATAGGTTGCATAATGCCCATTGTCTTTTTTGAAGCCTTTGGAAGTACCTCTTGAATGTGTATTCTCCGCTCTCACACCAAACTGGATCATCACGCCTTTCAATTGCTTGTTATAGTTAACGTACAAAGCATTGATATTTTCCTTGTATCCAAAAAGATTGCTTTTTAAAGTATCAAGCACTTTACTGGCTCCATATACGTCATAGCGCTGGAAATCGTTGTCTGTATTGACGATTCCTATCTTTCCGCCAATTCCCAGCTTACCGCCTTTGTAATTTTGTTCATAGTCCACTTTTACAGAATACAGGTCAATATCAGTGGGCGCTATCATATTATATACGGTGCGGCTGGTTTCAGTCACTCCGTCCGCATCATAATAATAGTTGGGCTGAAATTGATTGCCCCTGATTTTAAAGAATCCATAATCCGCATCAATGTTCAGGTCTTTTCCATTCGCTTCCGTATGTTTGAAATTTATATTCGTATTCACATTATCCCTTTTCATGGCGTTATTGTTGGTAGCTCTGAGGATACGAACCAGTTCACCGGTTGGTATGTAAGTAAAATACATCGGCCCGGAGGTATTAAAATCGTTATCAGCCAGGTTGCCATTTATCACAGCGCCGATAGTATTTTTCTTATCCATAAAATAATCCACACCGGCTTTGAAGCCATGCGTATTATTTTTAAAAATCATCCTGTTGCTTTGAGCAAACAACGTATCAAACTGCTCTTTGTGCATATTGATTTTCATCAGGTAGTCGCCGTTATTATAGTTGTAGTTGCCAAATAAATTTATTTTACCATTCCGGTGGTTGAGGTTTATTCCTCCATTGTACTTAGCATAAACCCCCTGCACATAGCCAAGATTGACCGACCCATTTGTTCCATAAGCTTTATTTTTCTTCAGGCGGATATTGATAATGCCCGCATTACCCGCCGCCTCATATTTCGCGGATGGATTGGAAATAATCTCAATGGATTCTATTTGGGCAGACTGCATGCTTTTTAAATAATTAGCCAGGTCAGCGCCGCTCAATGGACTTGGTTTACCATCAATATATACCTGCACACCATTTTTACCCGCCAGGCTCAGGTTATCGTCTTTGTCCACTGTTACACCGGGCGATTTACGCAAAAGCTCCAATGCATCATTACCTACGGAATTCATCGTTCCTTCCACGTTAACGATCATTTTATCAGCTCTTACTTCTATCATTGGTTTTTGTGAAGTAACAGTAACCCCCTGCAAAGAGGCTTCTTTTTTTGCCATATTTAAGTCCCCTATGGAGAAGTCGCCCGAACCCGACAGATCAACTGATTTGGAATATAAAGTAGCATAAGCTACGTGTGAAGCACTGACCAGATATTGGCCGGCATCTGCCAGGAAATTAAACTTACCCTCCTTATCGGTAACTGATAGTTTGATCACAGACGAGTCTTTTGCCTTGAGCAGGGACACCGTGGTTTTTTCAAGTCCTTTACCCTGCTGGTCCTTTACTATTCCTGAAATGGTTTGTGCTGAAACGGCCGAACTAATAATAGCGGCGCTAAATAAAAATGTTAATAGCTTTCTCATAATTCATTCCTCTTTTTGGTAAGAGAGCCAAAGATACCTTTGTGTCATAGAACTGTAAAGCGATAGCCGACCAATGGTGTAAAAACTAGCATGAACGGCATTAAATTTTCGGCGAAATGCGAAAATAATTTTGTGCCACAGCTCTTTGTTAACCCCTTTTACTCATATTTGCGTTATAAATCATTCATTATGAATTATCCCGAAAATCTTCGCTATACAAAGGACCATGAATGGATCAGTTTGGATGGCACGACGGCTACAATAGGCATTACTGATTTTGCCCAGCGTGAATTGGGTGATATTGTATATGTAGAAGTAGAAACTATCGGCAAACACCTGGAGGCCGGGGCCGTTTTTGGCACCGTGGAAGCCGTAAAAACAGTATCTGATCTTTTCCTTCCCGTTAGTGGCACTATCACCGAGTTGAATCCGGCGCTGTCTAATTCACCGGAGTTGATCAATAACGATCCATATGGCGGAGGCTGGATGGTAAAAATGACCGTTGACAGTACAGCCGATGTTGATGGTTTACTGGATGCTGCGGGCTATGAAGCCGTGGCTGGTTAAATCCGTCAATTCACCAACTGCGTATATAAAAACGAATATCAATTGATCACCTTTTCGTAGCTTAACCAACTATTTGAACACTAAGACCACATACAGTGAACAAGAACTTGTTGCGTTGCTTCAGCAGCGGAGTGACCATTCATTTAGTTACCTGTACGACAATTATTCAGGAGCTTTATTAGGGGTGATCGGTGCTATTGTTTCCGATCAGGAAATAGCAAGAGATGTGTTACAAGAGGTTTTCGTTAATATCTGGAGAAAGATCGGATCATACGATCCAACCAAAGGCAGGCTTTTTACCTGGATGATGAACGTAGCCAGAAATGCCGCTATCGACAAAGTAAGGTCCAGGGGCTACCAGGATTCTTTAAAAAACCAGGCTATTCCGGACAACGCAGATAATAGCAGTATGGCCGGATCGGCTACCTTACCGCAAGTGGCGGATACGGGATTGAAAAAAGTGCTGACGAAATTAAAGGAAGACCACAGGATTTTAATTGATATGTCCTATTTCCAGGGTTATACCCATGATGAAATATCAAAGATCCTGGATATCCCATTAGGGACAGTAAAAACAAGGATAAGAAGCGCATTAACACATTTAAGAACAATGATCAAATAAAAAGTGAACGTACAGGATTACATATCAAGTGGAATTGTAGAAAGCTATGTACTTGGACTGGCTTCTCCCGAAGAACAACTGGACTTTGAGAGAATGTGCGGCCAATACCCTGAAGTGCTCCAGGCCAGAACAGATTTTGAATTAGCTATGGAGCAGCAGGCCATGCAAAACGCTATAGCGCCGCCTTCCGCATTGAAACAGCAGATAAAGGATGCCGTGTTACCTGCTGAAGCTAAGATCATACCTATTGATACTTTAGCCCCTGTTATAAAAGCAAACTGGTTTAAATATGCCGCTGCCGCCTGTGCTGTTTTATTGGCAGGTAGTCTTTACTGGAACATTTCTCAATTTAATCGCAACAGAAAACTGCAGGAAACGTATGACGGACTCGTGAAAGATTATGATAGTAATGCTTTGCGTTTAGCCGAAGTTGAGGATGAAATCGAAATGATGAAATTAAATCCCAATGTGAAGATGGCTGCCATGAAAGGTAAGGAAATCTCCCCCGAATCTTATGCTACCGTTTATTGGGATAGTACATCAAAAGACGTTTATCTTTTGGTAAATAATCTTCCTAAACCAGCCAGTGATAAACAATACCAACTGTGGGCATTACTCGATGGAAAGCCTATTGATGTTGGTATGATAGATAATGACTATTTTATTGATCAAAAGAGACTATTACTCCGGATGAAAAATGTGAGCCATGCCCAGGGGTTTGCCATTACTTTAGAAGATAAAGGCGGCAGCCCAACCCCCAGGGGTGACATGTACACACTGGGGAATCTTTGATTTTCCTAAATACAAACAATCTGAAATTATTTTCTTTTCGTATTTACCTGATAGAAACCATAATTGCTATTAGTGATTTTGGTTCTATAGTTGGTTAAAAAAAGGGACCTCTTTTGGGGTCCCTTTGTTATGCATTCACACAATGCTCACAACCATTTTATAAGGAATCTCATTTCTTTTAAAATTTACCGTTATAATTGCACCAAATTTTTATTCTTGAAAAATCAATACCGTTTTTTAATCCCTTCCCTGGTCTGGCTGATCTTTTGTACCGTTTTATTTACACTTCCGGCTTCCGCTTTTCCTACTGAAAAGTGGTACACTAAAATTCCACTGTTTGACAAGTGGGTGCATATTGGCCTTATTTCCATTTTGTCTTTTCTTTTTTGCTGGGGGATATATAAAGGGAAAAACATTGCTGAGAATAATAAAAGAAACTTTATTCTGACAGGTATAATATGCCTTGCTTATGGTATTATGATAGAGTTCATTCAGCGGTATTTTATACCGAACCGATCATTTGATACAGGAGATATTATGGCGGATGGGGTTGGCGCTCTTACAGGAGTTATTTACAGTTTCAAAAGGTATATAAAAAAATAGACCCCTGTAGAAACAGGGGTCGCAACCAAAACTAACTGCTTATGAGAAAATCGTCTGCTTTTATATTTGCAATAACTTTTATTATTATTATTCTATCAATCTATAACGCAAATTTACTGCCATTTGTGTAATCCATGCTGTTAACGAAAGTG
>JBDTUH010000004.1:0-374597 GCA_040007815.1 Chitinophagaceae bacterium | reverse complement strand
CGTTATCATCCAATACTACAAATGTGGTCAGGAAAGAATTAAACCAGTTATGGGTATCCTTTGCATCAGCACCAGATACTTTGAAAGGCAGCAGCGCATCAAACTGCAGGGAAGAATTTTGCGGGCTACGTTTTGCAACGGCCGTTACTTTGTAAGGAACAAAGCTGGTATCTTCTTTTACCATCAGCACTTTATCGACAGCATCAGTTGTGGCAAAATATTTTTTTGCGGCATCTTCGGCGAGGACAATGGAATGGGGTTCTGTTAAACAGGTTGCAGGGTTTCCGGATAATAAAGGGAATGTCAGTACAGAAAAGAAATTGGAGTCAACATGTAACACGCCACCCTGCTCCTGCACTTCGGTTCCTTTTTTTATGTCTTCAACACCGCCCTGTACACGAACAAAAGATTTTATTCCGGGTACATTTTGCGTAAACCGCGGTCCCTGTAAAAAACCCGTGGTGGCACCAATATTGCCGTTTGATTTTCTGGCAATACGGTAAATGTGGTTTACATTTTTATGAAACCTGTCGAAGCTCACTTCGTCTTTTACATATAGCATGATCAACATGGCACAAGCCAGCCCGATGCTTAAGCCTGCAATGTTGATGAAAGAATAAACCTTGTTGCGTGCAAGATTTCTGGATGCGGTTTTGAGATAATTTTTTATCATAACTGTTCCATAATTTATTCAGTCCTTAAACTTTTTACGGGATTAGCAATGGCCGCTTTGATTGTCTGGAAAACAGTAGTAATTAATGCAATCATCAAAGCCACTAAACCTGTCGCGACAAAAATCCACCACGAAATATTTATACGGTATGCAAAGTCCTGCAACCAATTGTTCATTATCCACCAGGCAACCGGTGACGCGATGCAAACTGAAATTAAAATCAGTTTTATAAAATCTTTAGACAGCATACTGATGATATCCGGGATGGCCGCTCCCAATACCTTTCGTATGCCTATTTCTTTAATGCGTTGCTCCGCCGCATAGGTAACCAATCCAAACAATCCAAGGCATGCAATAAGAATGGCTAGTACTGAAAATATCAAAGAGATATTACCTGTACGCTGCTCTGTCCTGTACTGCTTATTAAACTCTTCATCTAAAAAGGAGTAACTGAAAGGCTGCGAGGGAGCCAATTTCTCCCATTTAGCTTTTATCTGTGCCAACAGGCCCTGGATTTCACTGCTGTTAATCCGTACCGCGATACTTCCGTTATCCGGTTGCAGGGTCAGGATCAATGGCGTTACCTGTTGGCGCAGGGAATTGAAATTGAAATTATTCAGCACACCAATGACGGTGTAAGGAACCATTTCCCCCGTCTTCAGATTTTGGATCCGGTAAAGCTTTTTATTTATAGGATCTCCTTTTCCCAAAAAATTCGCGGCAGCTTCATTTATAATAACCGCACCCGAATCAGTTTGGAACTGATCAGAAAAATTTCTCCCGCTTTTCAATTGCATTTGCAGTGTTGGGATATAGTTTTCATCTACAGACCATTGCTGCATGATAATAAAGTTTTTGTCATTAAATTGCGGGTTGATTGAAAAACCCTGTTCGCTCCTGAGCCCGTTTACCGGTAAAAACCCTGTAATGGTTGCATTTTTCACACCCCGCATTTGCAACAATTCGTTCCTGAATGCTTTCGCCTGTGTATTTAATGCCCAGGCATTTTGAAGTATCAATACCTGTTCCTTGTTAAACCCTAAGTTTTTATTCCGGATATAATTAAGTTGCTTGTAAATAACAACAGTACCTATCATTAAAATAATGGAAACGGAGAACTGAAAAACCACCAGTACATTTCGCAGGGTTGATCCTTTAAACCCCCTTGATAAATTGCCTTTTAAAACTTCGATGGGGCGAAACGAGGAAAGAAAGAAAGCAGGATAGCTGCCTGCAATTAGTCCCACCAAAATCATAAGCACTAAAGTCCCTGACAAGATCATGGGTTTTAGTAGTAACAATGCGCTGATATTTTTACCGGACAGTTGATTAAACTGTGGTAATGCGAGGAATACAATTCCCATCGCTAAAATGAATGAAAGAAAACTAATTAAAAAAGACTCGGACAGGAATTGAGCTATTAAATTATTCTTAAGAGATCCCAATACTTTGCGCACACCCACTTCCTTCGCACGGTTGGAAGAGTGTGCGGTAGACAGGTTCATAAAATTGACACAAGCTATTAGCAAAATAAAAATAGCGATGCCGGAGAATATATATATGTACTGAATACTCCCGTTATTTCCCAGCTCTCCGGTTAGGTTGGAATGCAGGTGTATATCGGTAAGTGGCATCAGGCTACAACGCATGTAATTACCGCTTTTTTCAAATTCGGTCTGGCTCATATTTAAAACGTCCTGAAATTGCGGCGCTGTATTAGCCCTCATCGTTTTGTTGAGTCGCCTTTCCATTTGAAACGGGTCGGTACCGGGTTTCACCAATAGATAAGTCTGAAAATTGGTTGTAAACCAACTGTTATCCCTGCTTGCGTCCAATTCAGAGACAGCCATAAAAAAATCAAAATTAAAATGAGATTGCTCCGGGATATCTTTAATGACACCTGTGATCTTGTAGTTACTATTATCATTAATCAGCAGGATTTTCCCAATTATATCCGTGCTATTGAAATATTTTTTTGCCGTGCTTTCCGTAACAACCAGGGAATGCGGCTCTATCAAAGCCCTTTTTGGATCTCCGGCAATCATTGGCAAAGAGAAAACTTCGAACAACGAGGAATCGGCGTATATCACTTTATCTTCTTTAAGGTTCTCCGTACCCTTCTTAATTAAAATGCCGCCATTGTTTTTTAACCGGGTATATTTCTCAACCTGCACATAGTCCTTTGCAAACGAGGGACCCATTATGCCGGGCGTTTCCGTCCCGTTATATTGGAAATCACCAAATTTAATCTGGTTATCAATTCTGTATATCCTTGTTGCATTCACATTGTACTTATCGTAACTTAACTCGTCGAAAACATACAATGCAATCAATAAAAAACAGGATAGCCCGATAGAGAGCCCGGCTATATTAACAACAGAGAAAGTTTTGTTTTTTTGTAAATTCCTCCAGGTTGTTTTGAAATAATTTTTGAACATACAATCTGTTTTAAAAATCCTACCCTGCTTTATCCTTGTTTTATTACGCCGGTTACTATCGGCATATCCGGCTTTAATTTCTCATACCATGTGCTGTTCATTTTAAATAATCAATCACTCCGTTCTTAAACTTTTCACCGGGTTCGCGATGGCCGCCTTTACACTTTGATAAACCACAGTAATACCTGCGATAAATAACGTGATTCCTATCGCCATTAAAAATATCCAGGCGCTCACTGGCACACGATATTTAAAATCCTGCAGCCAGTTATTCATCAGCCACCAGGCTGTGGGTGCGGCAATAAGGAATGCAATCAGTATCAACCTGGCAAATTCTTTCCCGAAAATCCAGAGTATTTCTTTTACACTGCTTCCCAACACTTTCCGGATGCCTATTTCCTTTGTCTTCTGTGCCGCCATAAATGATACCAGGCCATATAAACCAAGGCAACCAATGAATATCGCGATGAATGAAAAAGCGGAAATAAGTTTCAGCATGGTTTCCTCTGTTTCATAAAACTCAGCTATTTTTTCATCGAGAAACTGGTATTCATAAATTTTATCAGGATGAATACTGCTCCATTGTTTTTCCAGTGCCGGTAGCGCGGATTTCATTTTGTTCATGTTGATTCTTACCGCATAGTTTGAATAATCTTCCGAGTTTGTTGTGATGCAAACGGCTTTTATATCGCTGTGAAAAGAGCCATCATGAAAATCTTTTACAACCCCGGCAATAGTTCCCGACATGTTTCCATTAAAAAATATTTTTTTTCCAATCGCATCGCCAGGCGATTTTAATCCGAGTTTTTTTACCGTCGTTTCGTTGACTAAGAATTCACGGACAGTGTCCGATGGAAACATATTTCTGCCGGCCATCAATTGCAGATCAAATGTTTTTACATACTGATCGTCCGCGGCCTTAATGCTCGTGAGGAATGATTCTTCTTCCGTTCTTGTATCAAACCGGATCGAAGTATTCCAATCTTCCTGTGAAGACGGCGCCGCGTAACATTGCGACACCATTTCTACTCCCGGAATTGCGGCCAGTTCGTCTTTCAATGTTTTCTGCGCAATAGTTAGAGAATCGAAGCCATGCGGTATCATTATAACCGCATCCTTGTTAAAACCCAAATCAGACTTTGTTGCATACCGCATTTGTTGTGTGATCACAATCATACCAATAATCAAAACCAGGGAAATAGCGAATTGGGTAACGATCAATGTCCTTCTTGTATTAAAGCCACCAATATGTTGCTGTGACAATTTTCCTTTTAATGCGGAAACGGGACGGAAACCCGCAAGTATAAGACCCGGGTATGAACCTGCCAGGAAAATAACGATCAGCACAAGCAAGGGAATAAAAACGACCAATAGAGAACCGGATAGAAATTGAATGGCCATTTCAGTCTTGAACCATTCATTGATGGAAGGCAGTGCGAGATAAGATAAACCAATAGCCACAAAAGCCGCTGCAATAGTTATTACCGCTGTTTCAGCGATAAACTGCCAGAAGAGTTGCCCCCGCAGACTTCCCAGCACTTTTCTTATCCCCACTTCTCTTGCTCTTTTCAATGCCTGCGCTGTGGCGAGGTTTATAAAATTTACACAAGCCGTAATAATAAGAAACAAGCCGATAAATGATAATATCCATAAATTTCTTTTTTCCATTACACCATCATAACGTCCGTCAAAATGAACCTGGGTGAGTGGCTGTAGTTTATAATGATGCACATTTTTACTTTTCGGCCTGTATTTCGTAACATAGGCGGGCAGCAACTTTTCAATTTGCGCGGTTGTTACATTTGGGCGTAAACGGGTGAAGCATTGTAATTCGGTCGAGATGCCACCCCAGGCATTGTCCCTGGCATACCATTCATTCTGGGATTTAAGCGTAGCCCATGATAAATATATTGCTGCTTTGATATCCGTATTAGCAGGAATATCTTTTAAGATGCCCGTAATTTTAAAATTGATCCTGTTTTCGTAAAGGAATGTTTTGTTTACAGGGTTTTCATCACCAAAATATTTTTTTGCAAGGCTCTCGGTAATGATGGCAGTATTCGGTTCAGTTAATACTGTCTTTTTATTCCCCTGTACTAATGGGAAATTGAATATCTCAAAGAGTTCGGGCTCGGTAAAGACGGCGCCTTCTTTTTCCTTAAATTTCTTCAATTCGTCACCTTGTTTAATACCGATCAAAGCATTGTGGTGTGTAACGATACGGGCTACCTGTTCAGCAAAAGTATAGTCACTACGAAAGGCCTGACCAAATGGCGGCGGCACACTTGCTGCATAACTGATTTCATCTCTATGCTGCTCGGTTACGAAACGGTAAATACGATCGGAGTTTTTATGAAAATTATCAAAACTTAAATGATATTTTACCAATGTAAAGATCAATATACAGCAGGCCATACTCATCGCAAGCCCCATTACATTAATGAATCCATACGACCGGTTTTTTCGGAGATTCCTCAATGCGATTTTGAAATAGTTTTTTAGCATGGCTTTTTGAGATTTACATATTCAATAACCGGGACATTCACCACTCAATATCTACTACTCACTTCTAAGACTTTTCACAGGGTTCGCCATAGCCGCTTTTACTGACTGGAAACTGATAGTCAGTATAGTGATCAAAATAGCTGAAACACCTGTTACTATAAATATATCCGCCTTAATAGGAATACGGTAAGCGAAATCATTCAGCCAGTTATTCATAGCCCACCATACCAGCGGGAATGCAATCACTATAGCGACTACCACCAGCTTTAAAAATTCTTTGGATAGCAGGAATGCAACACTACCAGCGGAAGCTCCCACGACCTTGCGTATACCAATTTCTTTTTGTCTTCTTTGCGCTGTAAAAGCAGCAAGCCCGAATAATCCAAGGCAGGATATAATGATAGCTAAACCCGCAAAATAGCGGGCCAATATACCCACTCTTTTTTCTGAAGCGTACACAGCCTGGAAGTCCTGATCTAAAAACCGGTAATCAAATGCCATTCCCGGTGTAAATGCCGTAAAAGCTTTTTGTATTTTTTCGATGGTTTGTTTTTCCGTACCCGCTTTCATTTTCACCATCACGTTGGGCATGATGGGGTATACCTGGAAGAAACAGGGTTTTACCGGCTGGTATAAGGATTCAAAATTAAAATCAGCGGCGACACCTACTATCTGGCGTTCCATTCCCCAGAATTTGATCATCTTTCCTAACGGATCTTTCAACCCCATCTGTTTGATCGCCGTTTCGTTGAAGATAATTTCACTATGTGAATTGTCAGTCTTTGAGAAATTCCTGCCTTCTTTAAGTTTTATGCCAGCTGTCTCCAGGAAATTATATCCTACTTCGAGATTGGCGAAATCAATATCCATGTTCGGGTTTTTTCCCGGCCATTCAAAACCCGAAATACCTCCATGATCGCCGGTGAGATTGTGATAATAGCTGGATGCGTTCACCACACCGGGAATGCTACTGAGTTCATTGACAAAAGTGTAAGCCGCACTTAGCTTCGCGGAATCATTTTCCAGCGGAATTTCAAAGTGAATAATATTATCGCGGCTGTATCCAAGATTTTTTGATTGTATATAATTTAATTGCCGGTACACGATCAATACGGCGGCGATAAAAACAACCGACAAGGTAAACTGGAACACCACCAACCCCTTGCGTATCCATAGTTCGCCAAACGAAGTGCTAAGCTTCCCTTTTAATACCGTTACGGGTTTGAACCCGGAAAGATAAAAAGCAGGATAGCTGCCGGCGATAAGACCTGTCAGTAAAGTAATACCGGCTATAGAAATAATAAGATTTGCACTTAAATAAAGATTCAATTGTTTACCGGTTACCTCATTAAATACAGGAAGCAAAAGAACAATGAAAACAACAGCGAGAATAAGCGACAAAAAAGTCATCAGCAATGATTCACCGATATACTGAAACACCAGGGAGCCGCGACTGGCGCCAACTACTTTCTTAATACCTACTTCTTTTAACCGCCGGGACGCTTTTGCCGTAGATAAATTCATGAAATTGATACAGGCGATGATGACGATGAAAATGGCGATAATAGAAAATAGTTTTACATAGGCGATCCTGCCACCAGCCTGCTGGCCATTCTCATACTTGCCATAGAGATACCTGTCGGAAAAGCGGGTAAGAAACAGAGTTTTACCTGAATTCTTTTCTTTTCTCTCTACAAAATCTTTGATCTTACTATTCAGCAAAGCGATATCGGTTCCTTTTTTAACTATGATATAAGTGCTGGGGTCACTGTTTCCCCATTTCAGCAAATTCGGTCTTCTTTCCAATACAAGATCATAATTGATCATCAGGTCAAACTGGTCAGTTGCGGATGGCGGATTTTTTTTGAATACTCCTGAAATAATAAATGAACCCCCAAACTCCGATTGATCCCATTTAACTGTTTTTCCGATCGCATTTTGTGTTGAATTGAACAATTTTTTCGCGAGCTCTTCAGAAATAGCCACAGAAGATCTATCAGCAAACAAGCGATTTTTATCTCCTTCAATAAAATGCATCGTAAACGCATTGAAATAATCCTTGCTTATATACTGAGCTCCCGCTTTGATACGTGTTTCGCCATTGGTGACAACGCCTTTGAAAGGAAACCATGATTCCGGTAAAATAGAAACAGCATATTCAACTTCCGGTATTTCTTCCGCTAATGATTTTCCGAGGAGGCCTGCAGTATTGGATATAGTTGTAGTGCCGAATTCTGTTTTCAGATTCTGCATCACCTGGTATAGCTGTTTGTCCTTTTCATTATACCTGTCTACTTTCAATTCGTCAGCGATCCAGAGGTAGATCAGCAGCGCACAAGCGAGACCTGTAGATAGTCCGAGGAGATTAAGAATAGTAAACTGGCGGTCTTTAACAAGATTTCGCCAAATGATTTTGAAATAATTCTTTATCATGGTTATCGTTTTATTCTGTTCCTGCTTCGCTGCGCTCGCACTGACGCTATTCCATTAGCCATGTTGCTTTATTCTGTTCGCAATGACTTAACCGGGTTCGCAATAGCCGCCTTAATAGCCTGGAAACTCACCGTTATCAAAGCGATAAGCAATGCGAGTAAACCAGCTAATCCAAACATCCACCAACTGATATTGATCCGGTAGGCGAAATCCTGCAACCATTTATCCATTACAAACCATGCGATCGGACAGGCGATCACAAAAGCGACAAGCACCAGTTTTATAAAACTGTTTGATAACAACACAGTGATATTTCCCGCAGACGCTCCCAATACTTTTCTTATACCGATCTCTTTTATTCTTTGTTTGGCTGAATAAGCGGATAATCCAAACAAACCAAGACAGGCCAGCAGGATAGCGATGGCCGAAAAGATATTGAACACTTTGGCCGTCCGTGTTTCCGAATCGTACAGTTTATTAAAATCTTCATCCATGAACCGGTATTCAAAAGGACGAAGCGTAGCGGTTTGTTTCCATTTATCCTGCAGGAAGGCGATCGTTTGTGACAGGTTTTGCCCCGATACTTTTACAATGAGTGTATTCCCCCACCCTCCCGGAAACAAAACCATTGGCTCAATAGGATTATGTAAAGAGGCGAAATGAAAATCTTTGACCACCGCTTTTACCTCGCCGGGTCTTTGTTCACCAAGGAACATTTTTTTTCCAATCGCTTCCCCAGGCTGCCAGCCTAATGCCCTGGCTGCTGATTCATTGATGATATAGTGGTAATAATTCCTGGACTCGTCGTCTTTACTGGCATCCAGTATATCCTGTTTACTTAAATCTGTCCCGGCTATTATTTGTAGCCCATTGGCTTTTATATATTCATCATCAATTGGATTGCCACGGGTATTCATGCCTTCGGCGGCGCTTACGTCTGCACGATTCATAGAATATCCGCCCGCGATATTTACGGGGCTATTATTTGCTTTCGACACCGCCAGGATAGATGGATTTGTTTTTAATTCCGTTTTGAAAAGATCGATCTTGTCGATGATCTTCTGATCAATATTCATGACGATGACATGATCCCTGTCGTAGCCCAGTTTCTTATTCTGGATATAATGCATTTGCCCTTTTATAACAATAGTAGCGGCCACCAGGAATACTGATATTACAAACTGGAAAACGATTAGCGATTTTCTTAACCAAATACCAGAAGAAGTATTTTTAAAAGCACCTTTCAATACTTTCACCGGTTGAAACTTTGATAAAATCAGTGCCGGATAGCTTCCGGCCAGCAATGCGATCGTAACTGATATCATAACCGCAGCTGCCAACACGGATGACCGTGACATATCTGACAAAAGAAGTTCTTTATCCGCTAGTTGACTAAAGGCGGGCAAGACAAGTGCTATGAGTACAAAACTTAGTCCCAGCGCAATAGTCGTCAATAAAAATGATTCACTGATAAACTGCCAGAATATTTGTAGCCGGAAAGCGCCGGATACTTTTCGTATCCCTACTTCCTTCGCTCTCTCCATTGACCGCGCTGTGCTTAAATTAATATAAGTAAAACAGGCAATGATCAATACGAGTAATGCGATACCGGCTATGATATAGATATATGTTATGTTACTGTTCGCCTCAAATCCATCATACTTTGAATAGAGATGCACCCGGGTATAAGGCTCCAATTCGTAATTGACATAAGCGCCCCGGTCGCCGCTCATTTCCTTTTTCATAAATGAGCCGATCTTTTCCTGGAGTGAGGAGATGGCGGCCTTATTTTTTAAAAGTAGATAAGTGGTATAGTTCGCATTAAAATAGGTTTCCTCCTGCGTAGCGCTTAAAGAAGAGAAGGATGCGATAAAATCAAATTTTATCTGTGACTCAGAAGGAGAATCTTTCGCGACGCCTGTTACCGTATAAATATCCTGGTTACTGCTGACCTGCAAAACCTTCCCTACCGGGTTGTCATTACCGAAATATTTTTTCGCGGCGGACTGCGAGAGCACCACCATATTAGGAGATTTCAGCACCTGCGCCGGATCACCATTTAATAACGGGAAACTAAAGACCTGGAAAAATGTTGAATCAGCATACAGGAATTTTTTTTCCATAAATGTCTTATCCTCGTATTTTACCAACCTGTCAGGGTCAGACATCCTTACCCCATCTTCTACTTCGGGAAAATTCCTTTTGAAGGAAGGCAAAACTTTGGTGCTGGTAAAATTTCCTTTGGTCACCGGGCTGCCGTTAAAACTATATTCCATGATTACCCGAACGATGCGATCACCCTTCTGCTGAAACTTATCATAATTCAGTTCATGCTGCATGTATAAAACCATCAGCAGGCAGCAGGTAAGACCCGTGGTCAAGCCAGCTATATTGATAAAAGAAGAAGTTTTATTTTTCCATAAACTTCGCCAGGCGATCTTCAGATAATTTTTTATCATACCGATAGTTTATTCTTTTCTTCAGATGTGGTTGTGATCTATCCGGAAATCAATCGTTGTTCCTAATCAAGTTTACTAATCTTCATTTCCCCGAAATGAACACCTTTCGTTATGGTCGGATTTCCTTTGTAAGCCAATGCAGCTTCCCCAAAAGCCGTTAGTTTAATTTCCTGTGAAGCATTTATCTGAAAATCAGATTCGCCGTACACGGTTATTTTAGTTGTATTGTTGTTAATGCCCAGGCTGTTAATCTTGCTTTCCCCGTATGCGGTATACTTTTGATGTTTAACAGAACCAGCTTTTATAACCAAAACACTTTCGCCGTATATAGTTGTTTTTAACTCGTCCAGGTTTACCTCATTTAAATACACTTTGGATTCACCATAAATTTTCAGCCTGAATTTATCCCCCTTCAACACACTTTTACAAACAATGGTTTCTTCACCACGAATGGAAAGTTCCTCCAGTATTTTATACATTACCGTAGCGGTTACGATAGTTCCTCGATAAACAGGTCGTTTTGTTTTATTGCCGTTTTTATACACTTTTTCGTTTTTGACCAATTCTTTGGCATCATCCAGGTAAATGCGGAGAGTTTTACCATTTACATCAATATTTATTTTATCATCGCTTACCGTACTTTTCTCAATGGTTACTTTCTCTTCATTTCCTTCGATAAACGTTACTTCAATATTGGGGCTTACAATAACTTTATCGAAATGTTTTACATTGGTTGTGTTTTGACTGAATGTAGTTTTAAAAGCGAATAATAACAGAAAAGTTATTGTGATTTTTGATTTTAGCATGCTGAATTTTTTAAATAGTGAATGATAAATTGATATTTAATTGCTACCGTTTTTTACCGGATGAGTAGTCACCTCCCCCACTTCACTCTGTTCGCAATGATTTCACCGGGTTCGCGGTCGCTGCTTTTATTGTCTGTATACTTAATGTTATAAGCGCAATGAATAAAAGACTAAATCCGCTTATCGCAAATACCCACCAGCTCAATGAGGTTCTGTAGGCATATTCTTCAAGCCATTTATAAATGACCCACCAGGCCAGGGGTGCCGCGATTAAAAAAGCGATAAATACCAGCCGTATAAAATCCGTTGACAACACAGAAATAATATTTGAAACGGAAGCGCCAAGTATCTTTCTTACACCGATTTCTTTTGTACGGGTATTAATGGTGTACATAACAAGTCCGGATAAACCCAGGCAACTTATCAGGATCGCAAGACCCGTCGCCCATTTCAGCAAGCTGGCCGTATGCAGTTCACTTTCATAAAAGCTGGCGATTGTTTCATCAAAAAATTTATATTCAAAATCCTCTTCCGGGTAAATTTGTTTATATACTTTTTGAATTTTACTGATTCCGTTTCGCCATACAGCGCCCGATACATTTGGCTTTAACCGGATATGGAAAGTAGATCCGTTGCTGCCCGCAAATACCAGGGGGCTTATATTACCACGCATAGACTGATCATGAAAATCTTTCATCACGCCTACTATCGGCATGTTTTTCCCATTAAAGCTCAACAGCTTTCCAATAGCATCCTCCGGCTTTTGAAAATCGAGCATCTTCGCATAGGTATTGTTGATGATAAATTCTTTCATGCTATCGCTTGGCAGGATATTTCTTCCAGCCAGTAATCGTATCTGGTAAATATGCAGGTAATTCGTATCGCCCCACCTGATCTGTATGTTGGCATTCAAATCCTTTTTCTCAGGGTATGATACATTGGTAAAAGCAACTCCTTTATCCGCCGGAGAAAGAAAACCGGTACTGGCCAATTGCACTTCAGGAATTGCATTGATATCGTTGAGTAGTTGCTTACCATGTGTGGCCACCGTATCCCAGGGTGCGTTAAAAGTAATGATGGCTTCTTTTTTAAAACCCAGGTCCGCCTTGAGCGAATAATTAATCTGCCTGGCGACCATTACCGTGGCGATAATGAAAAACTGCGCTATGACGAATTGTGACACCGTCAGGGATTTTCTAACCCAGGCATGACGGGTTTCACCAGGCTGTACAGATGATTGAGTTTTTAAAACGGCTATCGTTTTATATCCCGATAGCACCAATGCGGGGTATAAACCCGAAAGAAAACTAACGAGAACAACAAGGATAAATAAAAATAAAAAAATAAAAGGTTGATTTACCCAATCAAAGCTCACCCCCCGTGGAATAAAGTCTTTGAAAACGTTTAGCAACAGCGGGGCAAAAGCAACCGAAATAATAGTAGCGATAAGGGTAATAAAAAATGTTTCGCCTAAAAACTGGAAGACCAATTGCTTCCTCGAGCTGCCCATTGTTTTGCGAATACCGATTTCTTTCGATCTATGTGCGGCATTGGCCGTAGTAAGGTTAATAAAATTGATGCAGCCCAATAATAAAAGGAATCCGGCAATAGCCAGCAAACCATACAAGGTTGGTTTATGTGCCAGTCTTTGCCCGATTCCCGGGTAACTGCTATTAAAATGTATATCCTTTAAGGGCTGTAGATGAAAAGCCATGCCATTGTTAGCATCTTTATTGGCGTCTTTGTTATACTTGCTTAAAATAGTTTTTAATTGCGCCTCTGTTTGTTCCGTCGAAATATTTTCTGAAAGTTTTACATAGAGTTGCGAATAGGCCATCCAATCGTTCCATACCGTCATCATGAATCTGTCCTGCAGGTTTGTTTTAGCGATAGTTGACAGCGAAATAAATTCAACAGCACTGAAGGAAGTATTACGGTTAAGATCTTTTACAATACCGGAAACAGTAGCCCGCAGCTCATCATTATAGGCTATTTGCTTACCAATAATATCCCCAGCCGGAATAGACGGAAAATATTGCTTCGCCCTGCTTTCAGTCAACACCACGGAGAAAGGATCACGAAGAGAAGCCGCGGGTGAACCAGCCACCCATTTAAAAGGTAACAGGTAAAAATATTGGTCGTTGGTAAAAACGATATCCGCTTGCTTTTTAAAAATTATTCCCTTATCACTTCCTTCTTTCGCAATAGTAACTTTCGCCGTGGCATCACCCTGGAACTGAAAAACAGGGACTGTTTGTTCTACTCCTGTTGTTTCATTTTGTATCGCGGCACCCAGCGGCGCAGGCACGCCGGTACTATGACCTTCTACCCCGTTAAATTTTGCATCCAGTACTACGCGGTATATCCTGTCACGACCGGGTTGACACTTATCATAACTGAACTCATAATAAACAATAAGAAAAATCACCAGCGCCGAGCAAATGCCGACCGATAAGCCAAGCACATTAATGAGAGAAAAAGTCTTGTTGCGCCAGAAATTCCGGGAGGCGATTATAAAATAATTTTTAAACATTGTTTTACATTAAACCGTGATAAAATTTTTGTCGCCGCCACCGGGTTCCATCTTCAGCTTTCTTTCTTTACTTTATTTTGTCAACGAAAGATTGATCCTGCCGCTTCCCGCATTAACTTTTACAGATGATCCTCCACCGTTTAATTTTCCGTCAATACGATCATCTTCGACAGATCCACTGAAATTATTGAAGGCAGTTGTTTTAATTTTGTCGCCTCTTAATTTCAGATCAACTCCTTTATCGCCCGGCATGCGCAAGTCTACATTACCGGATGAATTGGTGATATTGACATATTTAGATAATTCTTTCATTTCTACATCGATGTTTCCACCACTTGTAGAGGTTTCAAGATTGCAGGAAAGATTGCGGAGTGAAATATTTCCACCGGATGTATGTGTATCTAAATCATCACTGATTGATTCTCCATCAATATTGCCACCACTGGTCGTCGCTTTAATATTTCCTTTCAAATTTTTTAGTTTTAATGAACCGCCGGAAGTAACCAATCTCATTTTTCCATCAGAATTCTCTGCATGGATATTGCCACCGCTGGTTGTTAGTTCTATCTCGTCTTTAGAACCCGACAAATGAATATTACCGCCGGATGTTCTGCCCGTAATTTTTCCAGATAAATTGTCAATATCAAGGTTTCCGCCGCTGGTGGTAAAATCCTGTGTGCCGGAAATGCCGGACAGCTTAATGTTACCTCCGCTTGTAGTAAGATCGCTGGAAACGTTTTTTGTTACAAAAACAGCAAAAGAAATACTCAATGCCTTTTTCCAGTTCATGTTTCTTTGCTTTGGTTTGGCGATAGCGCTAACCTTATCGCCCGCAACGGTAACCGAGAGTTCATAGTCTTCATCCAAACGCTTTTGAATTTCTTCTTTAGACAGGGTGTTGACTTTGCCATTGCTTGGTGTAACGTAAATTTCCACCCTTGATTCGGATTGACTGGTGGCGGTTACGGAAATATTACCGCCCGAAGTTTTGGCTTCTATGTTATTAATTGATTCAGCAGACAGCGATTTAGTAAGGAAAGGCTGTTTATCTGATTGCGATTGCGCTTTCAATGAAGCAAGCATGATGAACAAAAAGAGGAGAAGATTAATTTTTCTCATGATATCATTTTTTTTATTTAGAGGTAATTGATAAATTAGTTTTGGCGAATAAGTCCATTGCGATGCGGATCGGTTGGATAACGTATTCAAAAAATATAATTGACGATCTTTCAAATCGCAGTGGGCAATTTCTGAATAATGTCCTGTCATGGGCTGGGTTTTAGTTTCGTGATAAAATGGCCCCGGCTCTCTATCCGGTGTAAAATCTTAAAAATAAAGAGGTAAGGATTGTAAAGTGAGCCAATTAAAATGCCGGAATAGCATACAAATGATTTACAACGCAGTAGTTATATCACAAATACGAAGTTGTTCGTTTTTGATACAGAAGCCGTCCGTTTTTGATACACTTTTGTGATGGAAGAATAACCACATCAGGGTTGAGTCAATTCTTATTCTATGTGAAGAAAAGGTTTTACTGATTCCCAAACCGCAGGGAAATTGCAAAAAAATACGACATGGTTGCAGCCGGGAATGATGGAAAGTTGTGCACCGGGAATAGCTTTCGCACAGGTTACTACTTTTTCTAAAGAGTTATAGTCATCCCTGTCGCCGCTCATGACAAGTACGGGACATTTAATTTTTTCAAACGTTTCTTTGCTTATGGCATCCTCATTATACATTTTATTCAGTTTTGTGAGGCATTCCGCCCAACGGGCTGGTTCCGGCATTAATTTCAAACGACTGGAAAAAAAGGCGGAATCATATTTCATTAACCCGGCTATGGAATAATCAAATTTCTTAGCCAACGGATCTTTCGGTTTATCGGCAACGCCAATTGCTATTAATTTTTTTACCGTCCCGGGGTAAAGAGATGCGAATTTCAGGGCGCTGAATCCTCCATCACTGAAACCTATCATGATTACGCTGTCCTTAGTAATACTTCTGATCACTTTGTAAGCATCTTCCGCTCTCTGTTTGTAGGTAAATGGCCCGGTCCCGATTTCAGATTTTCCATGCCCTCTTGTAGCAATGCATATTACCTGGAATTTTTCAGAAAGCCGGTTAATGAAAGGTTCAAATTCATCAATGTAGCCGTAAACACCACCGTGCAACATTACCACAGGTTCCCCCTTCCCATACACCTCATAGTAAATCTTTGCATCGCCGACGTTAAAATATTTACCAATTGCCGTGTTATTTCCGTAAGCTGGTTTTTGGCTAAAAGCATGGAGGCTTACCAATAGCATAAAGCAAAAGAGGAGTATTTTTTTGTTCCTTTTCATCTGAAACATTTAAAAATAATTTTTGCCTATTCTTTGCATTAAGGTTGGTTATTCTGTTCGTAAACTTTTTCGCTTCACTCCGTTCGCAATGACTGAACCGGGTTCGCGATCGCCGCTTTTATTGATCTAAAACTTACAGTTATCAAGGCAATCAATAACGCAATAGTTCCTGACACAGCAAATATCCACCATTCTATACTGACCCGGTAAGCAAAGTCCTGCAGCCATTCATGCATGAAATACCAGGCAAGTGGTGACGCGATAAAAGCAGCTATCAGTACCAGCTTCAGAAAATCCCTGGAGAGCAAACCAACAATACCTGTTATGCTTGCGCCAAGTACCTTCCGAATACCGATCTCTTTTACTTTTCTTTCCACCACAAAAATGGACAACCCAAATAGCCCGAGACAGGCTATCAGTAATGATAAGCCGGCAAAGACATAGAAGATTCCTTCCATTTTTTGCTCATTCCCATATTGTTTAGCAATGCTCTCGTCCACAAACGAAAATTCCAAAGGAATATCATGGACGGATGACTTCCAGATTTTTTGCAGGTGATTGATAGCTTCATCTGTATGACGTGCATCAATTTTCATTGAAAGGCTATTACCCTCACGGGAATACTCTATCATCAAGGCCTCTACCGGTTTATGCAGGCTTTCGAAATTGAAATCTTTGATTACGCCAACTACATATTTCGTATCGTCACCCTTGCCGAATCGTTTTCCAATGGCATTTTCCGCCTTTTGCCACCCGAACGTCTTTACAGCCGCTTCATTCACTAATACAGCTTTCGTTGTATCCGTTGGAAAATCCCTGGAAAAAAATCTGCCGGCGGCCAGTTTCATATTATATACATCCGAAAACGTTGTATCTACGGCTATACGATAAAGACTGGTAGATATTTCTTTTCCTTCCAGGTTTTCGGTTGTAGTCCATCCGTTACCCAGCCCACCTACCACATTTCCCCTATGCTTGCTTACATTAAGTATATAGGGGCTTTGCATTAACTGGTTTCGAAGAGAAATGTATTGATCCTGCACACTTCGTTCGCCGAAAAACTTTACTTCTATTATGGCATCCCCTGCAAAACCCAATGACCTATTTTTTATATAATTCATTTGCCTGCTGATGATAATAATAGATGCGACCAATGCTATGGTGATAGTGAATTGAAAAACCACCAGCCCTTTCCTGATAAAATTGCCCCTGGTGCTTGTGAAGAAATTTCCTTTTAATGCTGTGGCCGGGTTGAAGGAGGAAAGGACTATTGCCGGATAGATACCCGAAACAAAAGAAATGATCAATATAAAACCTGTAACAATAACGGTATTAAAAAAAGTTAATGAAAAGCCGTACGGTTGACCAACCCATGTTGACAACGCCGGTAATAACAATTTGACCAATAACACGCCGACGGTCACCGCCACCGTACATATAAAAAAAGTTTCCAGGAAAAATTGTCTTGTCAACTGAAATTTTGTGGCTCCAACCACTTTTCTTACAGAAGTTTCCCTGGCACGTTTAACTGCTGCGGCTGTTGTAAGGTTGACATAATTAATACATGCCAGCAACAATACAACGAATCCCACCAGGGAAAATATCTTTACTCTTGCCAGGCTGCCGTTGTTGTCAGTATCATACCGCAAATTTGATCTTAGGTGAATATCCCGGAGAGGCTGAAGGAAATAACGGTATGACATTTTATTTTCCTTCCATTCTTTTTCAGAAAATTTTGCGGCGATCATATTGATCTGTTTTTCCGCTTCATTCCATTTTCGGGGGTTGTTCAATTGTACATACACTAATGGCCAGCCGCCAACCCACATATTGTTGGGGTCAAGATTGCTTTGCTTCATCATATTATTCCTGAGATGGGAATAAGGAAGCAGCAGGTCAAATTGTATTTGCGAATTGACGGGAGTATTTTCGGCTATGCCGGAAACTATCATGGGGTACTGTCCGTCAATCACCAGGGTTTTTCCTATCGCTTCATTTATTGAACTAAAATATTTAATAGCTAGTTTTTCGGTCAGCACTATTTGCTCCTGGGATTGTAGTACCCGGTCAGGATCGCCCTTTAAGAGCCGGAATCCAAAAAATTTAAAAAAATTACTATCGACTATTGCGGCATTTAACTCAATAAAAAGGTCGTTATTATTCTTTACTTTAAACCCTTCGCCAAATACCCGGCAGGTAGCCTTAACCGATGGCAATTCCTTTGTAAGCTGCGACCCGAATGCCGGCCCGGAAGGCGCCTGTGAAAAAGATTCACTTTCGCTTTTGAAAGTGTTAGAAAGCCGGAATAGCTGTTTGCCGTTTGGATGAAAGTCGTCAAAGCTAAGCTCCCGTTGCAGCCAGATACCTATTACAAGACATACGGCAACACCGATGGAAAGCCCTGAAATATTCAGAATAGTGGTAACCTTATTTTTAATTGCATTTCTAAAAGCTACATGGAAAAAATTTTTTAACATAGTACTATTTTTTATTCCGTTCGTAAACTTTTTACGGGATTAGCAATGGCCGCTTTAATTGCCTGGAAACTTACGGTTGCCATCGCGATAACTATTGTTATCAATCCTGATAAAGCAAAAATCCACCAGCCAATAGCAATACGGTAAGCGAAATCCTGCAACCAATTGTTCATTACCCACCAGGCCAGTGGTGAAGCGATAAGCAATGAAGTAACTACCAGTCTCAGAAAATCCTTTGTTAATAAAGAAGCGATACTTGTGACGGAAGCACCCAACACTTTTCGTATCCCGATCTCTTTGATACGACGCTGGGCCGCCAGGTGCGCCAGGCCAAATAATCCAAGGCAACAGATCACAATAGAAAGCACGGTAGCAACACCAATGATCCTTTGCCAGCGTTGTTCCTGTATATACTCCTTTGCGTTCAGTTCATCCAAAAAATTATATTGAAATAAAGCGGTGGGCATTGCTTTTTTATAGGCTGCCTCAATAGCAGCGAGGGCCTTCTGTTGCCGCCCTTTTTCTATTCTTATCCATATACCCCCTGAAGCCCAGTCTGAAACAAACATTACCATGGGCTTGATTGGATGACGCAATGAACCCGAATGAAAATTTTCAATAACACCTACTATGGTTTTGGGTTCTTTATCGTAATATTCACTGGTCTGTATTTGTGTACCAATAGGCGATGATAACCCGGCTGCTTTTACAAACGCCTCATTTACCAGTACGGCATGTGCTTTATCCGAAGGAAATGCGGAAGAAATATTTCTTCCGGCTTTTAACTTTATTTGCATGACGGGCAACCGGTATTCGTCAATAACATGATTCTCCGCGTCTAATACCTTGTCACCCACCTTCACTTTATCTTCGCCGCCGCCGCCGCCAAACGATACATATTGAATGGAAGGATTCTTTGACAATTCGTTTCTTAAAAACTCCTGTACCGGTTTGTACTCCCGGGCACCAGGAATATCTGTACGGATAACCTGGAACGGATCATAGCCCAGGTCTTTTGTTCGGATAAAATCCATTTGCCGGTAATAAATAAATGTAGTGATGATAAAAAAAACAGCCAGCCCAAACTGTACCACTACCAATGCACGACCGAAAATATTGCGGCCCGATAGTTTTTGTTTGTTGTATAATACTTCTTTGGGTTTAAAAGCGGACAACACATACGCCGGGTAAAAACCAGTAAGAAGTATAATGATAAAAAGAATTGCCGCAAACCAACCGATGAGTGACCAGTCAACAATTTCTTTGAATAGTATTTGCTTCCCTGATAATTCATTAAACAATGAAAGACTGATATAGGACAGAAAAACAGCCAGTCCAAAAGCGATTACACAAACAATGGCTGATTCAAAAAGAAACTGGAAAATGATCTGTTGTTTACTGCCGCCGCTTATTTTTCTCACTCCCACTTCCTTCGCCCTTTTTAATGAACTGGCTATGCTGATATTGATGAAGTTGATCCCCGCCATCAATAAAATAAATAAGGCGATACCTAAAAAAAGGTAGGAGAAAACAGGATCACTTTCATTAACGATGCCGCCTTCCCTCCCCCCGGTTCCGGTCCGCATTGGATTCAAATGCATCTGGGTGATATGCTGCAATCCAAAACTTATTTTCGGGTCATAGTTGTACAATCTTTTGCTTTCAGCAACCTGGTCTTTTGCATGAACGGCATACACTTTATCAAATTTCTGAATAACTGATTCAAGCTTCGCGCCAGGCTGAAGAAGCAGGAAAGTACCTAAATATTGGTTCAGCCATGCATTATCAGTAAATGACAATTGCAGGAACCGCATTGGCAGCAGTATCTCAAAACGAATGGATGAATTTTTGGGGATATCCTTCGATACACCTGTTATCTGCATCGGTTTTCCTAATCTCTTAGCGGAGGGATCTCCATCGATTACCATGGTTTTTCCAACAACATCAATGCTGTTGAAATATTTCCTGGCCACCGTTTCCGTTATCACTACGGAAGAAATATCATTCAATGCGGTTTTACCATCGCCTCTCAACAAAGGAAAACTGAACAAACCGAAAAAGTTTTCGTCCGCAAACAGCATTTGCAGGTTAAGTGTTTTATTATTGGCGATCACATCTCCCTTAATGTCGCCACCCATTACTCTTACAAAATCCGCTATTTCCGGAACTGCTTCCTTAAAAGCCGGGCCCTGGGGTTGCCCGGTACCTGCTTCTGCTTTTCTTTCCCCTTTTTCGTTAGTGACATTGGTAACGACACGATACAGGTTATCCTTTTTTTCGTGAAACTTATCAAAACTTCTTTCATCCTTTATATACAATACCGCCAACAATACACAACTGATCCCAATAGCCAGGCCACTCACATTGATAAATGAGTATAATTTGTTGTGCCATATATGACGGACAGCAGTTTTTATATAGTTAGTCAACATATTCATACTTGTGTACTGTTTTATTTTAGTCTGTTCTCAAGCTCTTCACTGGGTTGGCTACGGCCGCTTTGATCGCTTGCAGGCTTACAGTAAGCAATGCTACAACTATCGCAGCAATTGCTGCAATAGCAAATACACCTGCTCCGATATGTATACGATAAGCGAAATCCTGCAACCAGTTATTCATGGCCCACCACGCCAACGGAAATGAAATAATAGATGCAATCACTACCAATTTCAAAAATTCCTTCGAAAGCAAAACCGTAATACCAGATACCGAAGCTCCCAGCACTTTGCGTATTCCGATCTCTTTGGTTCGTTGTCTTGCTGTATAAATGCTTAGACCGAACAATCCCATACAGGCGATAACAATAGCCAATATCGCAAAAATGCCCAGTATCTGCATCAATTTTACATCTGTCTTATAAAACCGGTTCAATTGTTGATCCATAAAGAAATAATCAAACGGATATTGATCATTCAGTTGTTTCCATTCTTTCCGGATATCAGCGAGCGAAGATTGAATAGTTCCACCCTTTAGCTTTACCGATAAATACAACGGATTGTTATTGAGAATGATCGCCAGCGGTTGTACAGATTCACGCAGGGAAGCGAAATTGAAATCCTTCACAACGCCTATAATTTTCCCCTTCCTCGCTTCATGTATTTCGAATTGTTTCCCGATAGGGTCTGTCCAGTTGAGGTAGCGTACCATCGCTTCGTTAATGACGATAGCATCCGCTGTGTCGGTGATAAATTGTGGCGAAAAAAACCTTCCCGCAATCATTTTAGTATTATACGTTGAGGCGAAATCCGCATCTGTTTCCAGCACACTTGAAAGTAAATGTTCCTCCTGCCTCCTTCCTTCCGGTATTATTCCATACCCGTTTAAGCTTTGCCCGGGAACACGATTGCTCATGGATACGGATTCAATACCCCGGAAATTTTTCAATGCAGTTGTAAATTCTTTGGCCTTTGATTCCATGCCGGTGTTGGCAAGCGGCACCACTACTACCTGATCCCTTTGAAAACCAAGATCCCGGCTCGTCATATATTGCATTTGCCTGTTGACAACTATAGTGGCTATAATCAGCAAAATAGATAAGGCGAATTGAGTTGTCACTAACGATTTTCGTAACCAATTATCTTTCCCAGCTTTTATAATATTCCGGAAAACGTCCGTGGATTTAAACCGGGATAAAAATATAGCTGGATAAAGGCCCGCGATAATACTGATCAGCACAAGCAAACCTGTCAGCGCTAAAGTTAGTTTCGGCTTAAACAATATCGCGATCGTTAGCGAGGTTTCTGCCAGTCTATTGAATAATGGCAGCAGAATTGAAACAAGCATAATAGCCGCGATGAGCGAAAACAAACACAACATAAAAGATTCGCTGAAAAATTTTCCGATCAATTGTGATTGTTTCGCGCCCAAAACTTTTTGCACTCCCGTTTCTTTTGCTCTTCCTAAAGCTCCCGCGGTTGTCAGGTTTATAAAATTAAAGCAGGCGATCAATAATATGAAAATAGAAATAATCGATAAGGTGTAAATAATCTTATTACTATTGGTTCGAAATGATTCTGAATACGAAATACCGCTGGAGTGAAGGTGAATATCGTCTAATCTTTGCAAATAGGGTCTGAATTGAAATTCTTTCTCCTCTTTGTATCGATGCATCATTGCTGAAATCTCATTGCCGGTTTTCAAAGGGTCAGCATCTTCTTTTAACTGCAGGAAAGTATAGTCAACCTGGGTTATCCAATTATCCATCCAGGAAAAATAGTCTTTGGCCGCCGGAGATGCTATGGTCTCCCAGGAAATAAGCATAGTAAATTGTATCGAAGAATTCGCAGCGACATCTTTCGCAATGCCGGTTACTTTCACGGGGATATCATTGAGGGTAACTAATGTTTTCCCCATCGGATCAGCGTCTTTGAAATATTTTTTTGCTGTTGACTCCGTAATGACCGCGGAATAAGGTTCTTTCAGTACATTTTTTCTTTCGCCCTTTAATAAGGGGAAATCGAAAACCTGGAGAAAGGATGCATCAGCATACAAGACATCGTCCAGCTTTAACCGGATTGTGTCGTGAGTTACCAGCATTTCATTAAACCAGGGTCTGAACCTGGTGGCGGCTACCACTTCGGGAATATCTTTTACCGCTGCAGGTGCCAACTGGCCCGGCGTAATACCATCCAGTTGAGCCTTACCCCCTTTTTCGTTCGTGACTTTATTGACCCTGTAAATATTGCCATGCTGCTTGTGAAATTTGTCAAAAGATAATTCATTAAAAATATAAAGGCCGATGATGACACAGCTTGCAATACCAATAGTGAGTCCAAGGATATTGATAAAAGAAAAAGATGTGTGCCTTTGTAAATTTCGGATCGCCAGTTTTAAGTTATGGTATAGCATACTATAAGATTTTTAATTGTTTTAAAATCTTTCTGCATGTGAATAGCTTTTATAAAGAATATAGAAAGTTTAGACCATTTTGAAATGGCCTGTACTTTTCTATTCCGTTCGTAATGACCTGACCGGGTTGGTAATCGCCGCTTTAATAGCCTGGAAGCTGACCGTTGCAATAGCGATAGCCAATGCGATCAACCCCGCCAAACCAAACATCCACCAGCTGATATGAATACGGTAAGCATACTCCTGCAACCACTTATCCATCGCCCACCACACGATAGGTATGGCGATGACAAACGCTATCAATACGAGTTTTACAAAATCTTTTGACAACAAGTTTACAATCCCTGATACACTGGCGCCAACAACTTTACGGATACCAATTTCCTTCCTTCTTTGCTCCGCACTAAAAGTAGCCAATCCAAATAATCCCAAACAAGATATAAGTATAGCTACCAGGGTGAATGAATTTATGATTCGTGACAAAGTAATCTCCGTTTCGTATTGTTTCTGTACCTCGTCATCCAGGAATACATATTCGAAAGGAACAGAAGGAAGATTTTTATGCCAGGTGGCTTCTAATTTTCCCAGCAAAGATTTATAGTTTTGACTATTGACGGCTACGATCACATTGGACAAATCATTTCCAGCTGGCCGATACCTCAACATGAATGGTCTTACTTCGCCGTGCAGCGAGTTGTAATTAAAATCTTTCATCACGCCGGCTATCTCAACTGTAACAAACGATACGTCCCTGTCTGTACGCTGGGAATATAGTATAGTGCCAGGTGCTGTTTCATTTTTCAAACCCAATCGCTTGACCACGGTTTCATTCACCAGTACCCTGTCAGAGTCATGTAACCTGAAATCCCTGCCGCTGACTATTTTGATACCACTGGCTTTAACAAAGTATTCATCTGTCGTCATAAATTGTATGTCTTCCGCTGTAGACATATTGCCACCGGCAAGATGATAACTAATATCATTAAATACAAACTGGCTGAGATAATTATTGGCATTGCTCACCGCTTTCACTTCAGGCAGCAGGCGCAGATCATTCATCAGGGCGGGAATTTTTTCTTTTGATTCATCTGTATGAAAAGTGAAAATCAATTGCTGTTCTTTGTCAAAACCAAGATCCTTGCTTTTGATATAATTCAATTGGCTATAAATAATAATAATTCCAGCGATCAATACAATGGATAATACAAACTGAAATACGACCAGTGATTTTCTTATCCCCGCCGCTGAAATATGGTTGGTAAAATTTCCTTTGATCACTTTAATGGCCTGGAAAGCGGATAAATAAAAGGCTGGATAGCTACCGGCCACCAATCCCGTAATAACAACCAAGATAGCGAGCACCAACCAAAGCCTGTAGTCTTTAAAGAATGCCAAATGAATATCGGCCTGTGTAAGCTGGTTTAAATAAGGCAATGCCAGCCACAACAACGGAAGAGCTATTAATACGCCAATTAATGATAATAAAAAAGACTCACCGAGAAATTGTTTGATAAGATCTTTCTTGCCGGCCCCTATCACTTTGCGAACACCCACTTCCTTCGCCCTTTTGGAAGCACGGGCGGTTGAGAGATTCATGAAGTTGATACAGGCGATCACTTGTATGAGCGCCGCAATCAATAATAATATATTGAGAAAAGAGGGGCTTACTGTTTTGCTCGGTTCTACTTCGTATCCTGTGGTAGTATGAATCGAAGTTATCGGCTGTAGCTGCAATCGCTTTTCCATACTCAGCCCTTTCAATTGCTCCTGTCCATATTTATTTAAAAAAGCGGGAAACTTTTTCTCAAGGGCCGCGGCATTAGCATTCGGGTTTAACTTTACATAGGATGAAGTAAAATTATTTCCCGCCCATGAATCGTTGCCGCGGACATATTCACCAATGCCTCCGCTGTTCATGGTGATGAACATATTTGTATGTAAATGTGATTTTCCCAGGCTTTCATCTACTACTCCCGTTACTTTGAAATCATGCTTTCCGTAACTATTATCTATCTCTATCATTTTCCCAACGGGATCTTCCTTATTAAAAAGTTTTGCGGCTGTGGATTCTATTAGTACCACTGAATAAGGTTCTGAAAGCGCCTTACCGGGGCTACCGTGAATAAAGTGATAGGTAAAAACATCAAAGAAAGTTGAGTCCACAAAACTGGCTTCTTTCTCATAAATGGATTTCTCTTTGTAGCGCAGCAGGTGCTGCTTTATTCCTATGGTACCAACTACGCGGGTGAATTGTTTCACTTCCCCGAAGTCATTTTTCATCGCAGGGGCTATGGGTGGGGATGCGGTAGCATTATTATGTTTATCACCCGGAAGTTTAAGTATAGAATTAATACGGTATATATTTTCCGCCTGTTCATGATGTTTATCATAACTGTATTGCTCCTGCACATACAACAATATATACAAGCAACACAGGGTGCCAACAGCCAGCCCGATAATATTAATAAAACTGTAGGTCTTGTTTTTCCAGAGATTCCGGAAAGTGGTTTTAAAATAATTTTTTATCATGGTAGTTTAATTATTCGGATTTTTTGCATCGTGATTCCTGCTTCTCGCTTCGCTTTGCTCGCGAGCACAGTCGCAGTAGCAATGACGCTTTACTCTGTTCGCAATGACTTTACCGGATTGGTAATAGCCGTTTTTATTGCCTGGAAGCTGACTGTTACTATCGCTATGACGATAGCTATCGATCCCGCCAATACAAACATCCACCAGCTGATAGTTATTCGGTAAGCAAATTCCTTTAACCAGTTATTCATCACCCACCAGGCAAGCGGTGATGCGATAAGAATAGCGATGATCACCAACCTGACAAAATCCTTGGAAAGCAAGGCGGTAACATCCGCTACCGATGCGCCAAGCACTTTTCGTATCCCAACTTCTTTTGTTCGCCGTTCCGCGGAAAAAGCGGCTAATCCAAACAGGCCAAGACAGGCAATCAAAATGGCGATGAAAGTAAAACAGACGATGACACCTGATGTTCGTTGCTCCTTTTCATAATTGCGTTGAAAATCCTCGTCAAGGAAAGAATATACAAACGGTGTGGCAGGGTTCAGCTTAACCCATATTTTTTCAATATCAGATACTAAACGGGAATAATCTTTTGACTTAAGCGTGGCAATAACATAGCCATACTTGTTAGCGAAAAGACCGGTAGTAAAACCACAGGCTTTGATCTCGTTGTGCAAACTTTCAAAATTAAAATTCTTTACTACTCCGACAATCTGTACCGATGAATGAAATTGGCCAAAATCAAATTGTATTTTTTTTCCAATAGCATTTTCGGGTTTAAATCCAAGTTGCTGTACAGCAGCTTCATTGAGTATGATGCTGGCGGAATCCGCGGTAAACTCTTTTGAAAAGGACCGGCCACTGATCAATTTGAATCCCAATGTTTCGATATAATCATTTTCAATACCGGAAAGGCGAATGTCAACTACATCGCTGGTTGTTTTTCCTTCAGGATAAAAAAGCATATCATTCAAATCGGGAATACCGGGATAGGTAGAACCACTGGTTACCGATTTCACAGCCGGGTTTTTCAATAGCTCATTTTTCAAAGCAGTATAGTTAGCTTCTGAGCTCTTATATGCCTGTTGCAGAGGTAACACTATTTGCTGATCCTTAGTAAAACCTAATTGCTGGCTTTTTAAATAGTTCAATTGCTGCCAGATAACGATAGCGCCGAGTACTAAACAAACAGAAACGGTGAACTGGAATACCACTAGCCCTTTGCGGATAGCAGCGGCAGAAAAACTATTCAAAATTTTTCCTTTGAGTACCGATACCGGTTTGAAAGAGGAGAGATAAAATGCCGGGTACAGCCCCGCTAATAATCCTGTCAGCAAAGCAAGTCCGGCGATCCAGGCTACAATAGCAGGTTCATCAAATGGGTGCATGTTCTTGTGCGTAAGGTTGTTGAAAAAAGGCAAGAGAATCCATGCCAGTGTCAAAGCAATCGCTAATGCGATCAAACATAGCAGGAACGATTCACCCAGAAACTGCAGGATTAATGAACCTTTTTCCGCTCCCATCACCTTTCTTACACCTACCTCTTTGGCTCGTTTTTGAGAACGTGCGGTAGAGAGATTCATAAAGTTGATGCAGGCGATCATTAATATAAAAGCGGCGATAGACCCAAGTATGTATAAATATTTGATGTTTCCATTAGCCGCTATTTCATTGCCAATAGCAGAATGTAAATAAATATCTTTTACCGGTTGAATAAAAAATGTTTTTGAAAACCCTGCTGCTTTCATATCCGCCCCTGCGTGCCGGTCAAAAAAAGGGTTTATCTTTTGCTCAAATAATTTTGAATCAGTTCCTGCTTTCAATTTTACATAAGTAAAAAAGATATTGTTGCTTATCCAGTTATTTTGTCCCTTTACCCAGTTCCACATATCATTGTTGCGCATCGAAAGAAAATAATTGGCCGGGATATGTGATTTATACCTGTCACTGAAAACTCCTTTCACCGTATAATTAAATTCACCAAACGGCGTAGTGATTAGTATAGCTTTGCCAACGGGGTTTTCCTTATTAAAAAATTTACGGGCCAGCGGTTCCGATATCACAATGCTGCTGGGTTGGTCCAAAGCAGTAGCGGCAGTACCGGATATAAAATCATACGTAAACAATTGAAAAAAATTGGAATCAACATAATACCCGTTTGATTCAAAGAATTGTTTGCGTTCAGATTTGTTTTCATACTTCAGTAACATGGTCCCGATATCAGGAAAAGTCAATAGGCGGGCAGACTGTTCTACTTCCGGCAACTCATTTTTTAAACCGGCCGCCAACGGACCGGGGCCGGCCGCCCAGGTTTCTCCGTTACTTGTTTTCGCGGCGATCCTGAAAAGACGATCCCCGGCTTTATGATGTTTATCGTAACGGCTCTCATCAAAAACATACAACATGATCAGCAGGCAGGTGGCCAACCCTACTGCCAGGCCGAATATGTTAATAAAAGTAAAGGCTTTGTTTCTTGCCAAATTTCTGAATGCTATTTTAAAATAGTTTTTGAGCATCGCTATATGTTTTAATTATTACAAACGTCTATATTAATTATTTACTATTCACCTATTCCGTTCGCAATGACTTAACCGGGTTGGCTATTCCGGCCTTTATCGTTTGCAATACAATCAGCAATACCGTAATGAGGCCCAATCCCGCGATAGCCACTACAAATGGCTGAGCTGTCAATGTTATTCTGTATGTATAATCACTCAACCAACCAGTCATGATCAGCCACGCAACCGGGCAGGCAAGCAGGCAACCCGCCAGTATCACCCAAATAAATTCTTTCATAAAAAGAGATATGATGGATGGAACGGACGCGCCTAACACTTTGCGTATGCCAATTTCCCTGGTTCTTTTTTGCAAACTAAGTGATATCAACCCAATCACGCCCAGCAATACAATTACTATCGACAAAATCGTTGCCGTATAAGAAGCCCGCTTCAATTGTATTTCTGTCTTATACAATTTCTCCAGTGTTTCATCCATGAACTTATACTCAAAGGAAGCACCCGGCATCAATGAACTCCATTTCTTTTGTAATTGATCCAGGCTATTGCTGATATTTCCTGGTCTTAGCCTCACTGAAAGAAATCTGAATACCGTATTATTACCGACATGCAAAAAAGTGGTTGGCTGTATAGCTTTTTGCATAGAGCCGAAATGAAAATCCTTTATCACACCGGCAATCGTAAAATTTCCGTTGGCACCCACGAATCGTAAAGGCTGGCCAACTGCTTCCTGTGGATTCCTCCATCCAAGCAGGCGGGCCTGCGTTTCATTGATCACGCCTCTGGTTGAATCTGTATACGCCCCGGGATTGCTGAAAAACTCTCCCGCAGCCATGGGTATCCGGTACGTCAATGCATAATATTCATCGGTACTTAGAATTTGCGACGTAATAGCAGTGGTAGAGTCTTTGTCTGCCCGGTATAGCAGTAAATTGCCGCTATTGTTTCCATCTGGTATTTCAAAAGAAAGACTAACCTCACTTACCTGTGGCATCTGTGCCAATTGACTTCGGATGTTTTCCATTTTTGCAACTCCGGGTTTACTCCAGTCACGGGGAACCTGGGCCGCCAATACATATTCCTTGTTATAACCGAGATCGTTGCTGAAGAATAAACGGATCTGCTGCGAGATAACAATGGCGCCAGTAATAACAATAGCCGCTGTTCCAAACTGGAAAGCCACCAATCCCCGGCGAAGAAAAATATTTTCCTTCACCGATCCCAGCTTGCCCTTTAATGACTCGACTGAACGCAATGAAGAAAGCACAAACGCAGGATAAATACCCGCAAGGACACCTACGACAAGGATCAATAACAAAAAGAACGGAATAAAATATAACGGGAAGTCATTGAAAGAAGGAATAGTCCTGCCTACAATTTTGCCAAACATATCTTTTACCAGCAGGAAAATTGCCATGGCGGCCAAACCCGCAAAAAATACCAGCACTATTGATTCTGTCAAGAACTGCCCGATCAATTGTTTTTTTAATCCGCCCAATACTTTGCGAACACCTATCTCTCTCATTCTGGTTGCGGACCTGCTTACCGACATATTTACAAAATTGATAACAGCCATAAAGAGTATAAAGAACGCAATACCTGAAAGTGCGTATAGCATTTTTCTTACCAGCCCGTTATTGGCAGTCAGATAATACTGTTTGAGAGAAGTGAGATAGGGTGTAGCAAGCGGCGCTTGCAATGGCGCATGTTTGTTAAGGAGGTCCTTCATCGGCTTCGCAAGATCCGTGGGGCTAACGCCGGGTTTCAATTCAATAAAATTGGCTATATAAAGGTTGTTCCAATCCATATTCCTCCCGAAAAAAGAAATATCTTTTTCCGCGATAAAAAAATTATTCGGGTAGTCTTCCACCAACCGGGTGATCGAATTCCTGGTTGCCGGTTTTAATACTCCTGTTATCTGGAAATCTCTTTTTGACCCGGAAAAGCTTTCAATCGTGATCGTTTGACCAAGCGCCTCTTTTTTCCCGAAATATTTTTTTGCGGCCTCCTGTGTAATGACTACTGAATAAGGAGCTTCGAATGCCATACGAATATTTCCTTCCGACAAAGCAAAACCATACATGGTTAGAAATGTACTGTCCCCTACCTGTATACCTTCCCTGAATATTTTATCGCCTTTTGAAATATTACTCGTAATACCATCATACCTGTAATAATTGGCGACCAGGCCCGGATAATTTTCTTTCAGCGCCTTCGCCAGTTGGCCGAAGGTAGCCAGCACATACCCCTGGTTGGGGTCTTTCCATTTACTCTGAATGATATATTGGTTGTCCGCATTTTTTAAGCCGCGGTTTACCTGCAATTCTTTCCATACATACGCTGCTATCAGTAGTGTAAAAGCGATACCCGCAGAAAGACCCACTATATTGACTAAAGAATAAAAAGGGCTCTTAGTAATATTCCTCCAGGCGATTTTTATATAATTTTTTATCATAGATGCTTATTTAAAAAAAAATTACTTCCCGCTACCTTATTCGGTTCTCAGCAGCTTAACAGGGTTTGTTCTGACTGCCTGCCACACTTTTATTCCCGTCGTACCAGCCGCTACCATAAACAGAACAGCCACTGAACCGATTATGGTTGAAGAGGATATTCCCGGATTTATTTTGAAGATCATATTCATCATAAGACTTGTCAGGCTCCATCCTGCATAGCAGCCCAACCCCGCTGCAATAATGAATATCCAGAAATAACCCTTGTTAACTAGTACAAGTATATGCCCTGAACTTGCCCCAACAACTTTCCGCAATGCTATTTCTTTCATTTTTTTCAGTACTGTCAATGATACCAATGCGAAAAAGCCGGTGGCGGTGAGCAAAATAGAAATGATAGCAAACCAGGAAAATATCCTCGCTATTCCCGTACTTACCTGAAGAGCTTCATTACTTACCTGGTTTTGATAAAATCCTGTGTAAGGTTTCATTGGGAAAACTTTTTTCCAGGCATCTCTTGTTTTCCCAAATACATTCGCCAGGTCGGAAGCTTTAGCCTGTATGACCAAAAATTGAAACCTATTTTCTTTTGCCAGTTTCATTACCACCGGCTCAAGGGATTCAAAAAAATTAAAGGAATGGAAGTCTTTTAACACACCCACTACCGAATAGTTAGTGCTGTCGATATGTATTTGCTTACCCAGTGCTTCTTTATCCTGCCAGCCATAAATGGCCGCCATTTTTTGTGTAATTAAAATAGAACTAACGTAATCCCCTTCCATATCCGCATCAAATTCCCTTCCTTGCACCATCTTAAGATTCATGGTCTTCAAATAATCCCTGCCTACTTCCAGGTAGTTGGTTTCTTTTTTTACTCCCTCTGCATCAGCCACGACTTTCCTGTATCCAAATCCAATATGGTTCCGGGTACCGGCTATCGCAGTTACCTCGGGAATAGTCGCCACTTCATTTTTAAAAGTATTGAAAGCACTGGTATCGCTGATCAAAACGCCCATAGTATTCTGGACATTATATCCAAAGTCATAGTTCTTCTGAAATTCGGCGTTCTGAGCGAACCCGATTCCGGCAATGACTGTAATGATGGCGATACTTAATTGCAGGCCAAGCATTATCCTGGAAAATAAATTGGTACCACCAAACTTCACTGTACCTCTGAATATCGTGGAGGGATTAAACCGGCTGATATAAAAAGCAGGATAGGCGCCCGCAAGAAAAGTGGTGCCAACAAGCACTGCGGCAAGGAAGGTTAAGAGTTTTACATCATGAAAATAATCTGCCGAAATTTTTAATCCCCCGAACATTCCATTAAATACCGGGAACCACAACTGGTTAAAAAATACAGAAAGGAGCATGGCCCCAAGCACGATAAAAGCGCATTCAAATAATAATTGCTGAATCAACTGTCGATAGGTACTGCCCATTACCTTACGCATACCAATTTCTTTTAACCTGCGGTTGGCACGGGAAACGGTAGTATTTGAAAAATTCAGACATGCGGACAGGAAAATAAGAAAAGCAAGAATTATCGGGCCATAGGTTGCGGAATCGTCTGGTCTTGTATAAAGGTTGTTGGAATCCAGGTCGCGGATTGACGCATTCTGGTTAAGCGTTATTAATTTAAACCCGGATGCTTTCCAATCCTCCCTTGCCTTATTCTGAATGGAGATATACTTATTAAACTCCTTTGCCAGGCGAGCCGCATCTCCAGCGTTAGGTATTTTAAAAAAGGCCGCCCCTGAAAACCAACTCCAGTCGTCGGGATCAATCTTACTTCCATTTGCCTTAAGCTGGTTTTCAAAATTGGAAATAAAATCGAATTGTATAGTGGAATTGAACGGCAGCTCTTTCAGCACGCCTTTAACTGTAAGCGGCATGGCATAGGTTTCACCCGAATAAAAAATAAGCGTTTTACCAAGCGGATTTTGATTACCAAAATATTTTTGCGCTATCCTCTCTGTAATCAATACAGCACTTTTATCATTGATGTCGTTGGTTCCGGCCACCAGCGGGAAATTAAAGAGACTGAAAAATGACTGATCGGTAAAGTGCACCTGTTCTGCGAAAGCCTCTTCTTTATCATATTTAATATTCAGTCCACGGCTATCCAGTCTTACCACTTCTGTAATTCCGGAAAAATCATTTTGCGCCTGTTTCACAGCTGCCATTGGAAATATCCCTTTAACCGCCTCACCACCCTCTTTATAAGTCAGTGCCCGGTAAACAATATCCCTGTTCTTATGAAAATTATCAAAGCTAAGACTGAATCGCAGCGTTTGATAACCCCAAACCAATGCTGCGATACCAATACCAAGTCCGGCGATATTTATAAGGGTATAAACTTTGTAACGCCATAAATTGCGGACAATGATTTTGAAAAGATTTTTAAACATTTTAAAAAGTTTATATAATGATCTGAATCTGGAATTAAAAGAAATCAACTACCGGGAAAACTTGTCCATCAATCAACAAATTATCAGTTTAATACTATTCCGTTCGCAATGACTTCACCGGGTTTCCCATCGCCGCTTTCATGGTATTTAAACTTACTACCAGCAAGGTCAACAGCAGGATAATGATACCTACTGCTCCAAATAACCATATACTGATATCGATACGATAAGCATATTTTTCCAGCCAGTTATTCATCAACCACCAGGTTAAAGGAACGGCGATCACAAAGGCGATCAAAACCAGTTTCAGGAATTCTTTTGAGATTAGCAGCAATAGTTGTCTAACGGTCGCTCCTAATACTTTCCGTATCCCGATTTCCCTGATGCGCTTTTGAATGGTGAAAGAAGCCAGCCCTGCCAATCCTATGCAACAGATAAAAATGGCGAGCCCCGCAAAAATATTCGTGATTCGGCTGATAAGATCTTCGGTTAAAAATTTCTTACCGAATTCCTGGTCCGCGAATTTGTACTCAAAGGGATAGGCGGGATTATGTTTTTTGAATATCGCTTCAATAGATTGCAGGGATTGCTGAAGCGGCGCTTCTTTGCTCAATCTTAAATTAACAATATTCGAACTCCCGGGATTAAAAAATACCATCATGGGATCTACGGGTTTATACGGTGATTCCATTACGATATTGTCAGTAACTCCAATGACAGTAAATGTCTGGCCGTATTTCATCTGCATACCAACAGGGTTTTTTAATCCCATGGCTTCTACGGCCGCCTTATTCAATAACATGGCCAGCGAATCGGAAGGTGTTCCTGAAAAATCCTTCCCTTTCAACATTTTGATGCCCATCGTTTTCGAAAAATCCACGTCCGTTTCTATACCGGTCATGATAATGTCGCCGGTAGCAGGTTTGCCTTCATACTGCGGGGATCCCGATTTCCACCACACATCCGTAATCGGGGAAGAAGTTTGGGTAACCGCATCAACCCAGCCTGTTTTTTCCAGTTGCTGCTTTATGACGGAAAAATTTTTCCGGACATCAGGTGATGATGGTATCATGACCAGGTTATTGGGATTATACCCAATATCACGGTGCTTTACATGCTGTATCTGCTGGTAAACGATAATCGTGGCTGAAATCAATAAAATAGAAATGATAAACTGGCCTACCACCAGGATACGTCTTGGCAATACCGCTTTCTTCCCCGCAATAAATGTCCCTTTCAAAACATTGACAGGATTGAAAGAAGATAAATACAGGGCAGGGTAACTACCGGCAACCAACCCTGTAAAGACAATGATGACCAGGGCACCGTACCAAAACAACGGTGCTGTTATATTTAATGACAGGTTTTTATCGACAAGACTATTAAAAGAAGGTAACAACAGGTAAACAGCGGCTATTGAAAAAACAAAAGCAATAAGGGCGAGTGTAACCGATTCACAAAAGAATTGAAATATTAGCTGTTTTTTTCCTGAACCCATCGTCTTCCTGACACCCACTTCTTTCGCTCTTTTTTCAGAACGTGCTGTTGAAAGATTCATGAAATTGACACAGGCTATTAAAAGAATAATGACTGCTATGACGGAGAAAAGCTTTACATACTCGATCATGCCTCCTGTATTTTTTCCACCCTTGAAATCGCTGTAGAGCCTCCATTTGCTCATGGGAAAAGTAAAATAAGTGCTTATTTTGTCCCCTGGATCATGCTGATGCTTTATATCATTAACGATCTTATCCAGCGTATGTGTATTGGCTCCCGGAACCGTTTGTACATACACGCTCCAGGAAGAATTCGTCCAATTGGTCAAATTCCTTTTTTCATAGTCACCGGAATAATTGAACATATTGATGAAATCAAACTGGAAAGAGGAATTACCGGGCGGATCCTGGATAATGGCTGAAACCTTTGCATCATAGTCATTGTCTATTCGTACCACTTTATTCATCGGGTCTTCTTTTCCAAACAAGGCCTTCGCCGATGATTGCGTCAATACCAATGAATACGCATCCGGGATAGCGGTCGCGGCGCTTCCTTCTATAAACTTCCAGGAAAATACATCAAAAAAATGTTCACTTACGGTATACCCCTGCTTTTTCAGCTTTGCTTCTCCATAAGTAAGAACATGCGACTGCCCGTGGGTAGTAACCACGGCGTTTTTTATCTGGGGTGAAACATCCTGCAGGGATTTGGCAAGTGGCAGCACCATGTTACGATCCGTAAAAATCTGGTTATTGAAATCACGGTGAGCAATTACCTGGTAAACGTTTTCATAATTTTTATGAAACTTATCATACGCCAGTTCATCCTGCACCCATAAAAAGATCATGATAGTACTCGTGATACCAATCGTAAGTCCAAGTATATTGGTGATTGAAAACCCTTTATTCCTGAAAAGGTTTCTCCAGGCGACTTTGAAATAATTCTTTATCATAAAAATCTTTTATTTAATTTTCTTCTTATTCTGTTCTTAATGAGTTAGATGGTTTTGCCAAAGCCGCTTTTGTTGAATGAAACATCGCTGTTGCCGCTGCCGTAATAACAATAACTAAAGCGGATACAATAAATGGTACAACTGACAAACCCGTATTAAAGGGAAATATATTCAGCCAGCGATGCATAAAATACCAGGCTACAGGGAATGCAACCAACGCTGCAATCAATGTCAGCCACAGGTAGCTTCGGGTGATCATAAACACTACCTGGGAAATGCTTGCACCCAATACCCTTCGTATACTGATCTCCTTTTGTTTTTGCTGTGTAGTGAACGCGGTAAGCCCCAGCAGGCCAAGACAGGTGATGATGATCGTAAGAATAGAAAAGGCCGCGAATATTTTCCCCCGTTTCTGATCGGCCGTATACTGTGAATTAAAATCTTCGTCCAGGAATTTATATTCAAAAGGTAATTGGGGGAAATATTTTTTCCAGGCAGTTTCTACTTCGGCGATAGACGTTTTAACGTCACCGGCCGCCATTTTCAATTGAATCACGTTGCTGTTGGGCGAATAAAAAAACAAAAGCGGTTCAATGGGGTTATATAGAGATTTTTGATTAAAGTCTTTGGCTACACCTACTACCTCGAGATAATTGCCCGACGTATCACCACCAAACTTCACCCGTTTGCCCACAGGATCATCCCATCCAAAATGTTTTGCCATAGCTTCATTGACCATAATGCTGTGCAGGGTGTCAGAGAGGTTCAGGAAATTTCTGCCTTTAGCAACGGGAATGCTAAGTGTTGTCATAAAATGTTCGTCGATGCCATAACATTCAATGGCCTTGTCCACATACCCGTTTTTGGTTTCTACGCTAAACAAATTGAGGTTCATATTGGCGGCACCGGGATAGCTATTGCCGGTACCCACATCCTTTACACCGGGTAGTGTACGAAATTCATTATTCATCGCCAAAATCTTGCTGCGTTCATCCTCTCCTGTATTGATCGTAACGGTCATCACCTGTTCCTTGTTAAAACCGAGGTCTTTCTTTCGCACATAGGAAAGCTGTGCATACACCACCCAGGTACAAATAAGCATGATCATGGAAGTAGAAAATTGCAATACTACCAATGTACGGCGCAGGTTTACATTACCCGATGCTTTGGAAAGAGCTCCTTTCAAAATACTTGCCGGCTTAAATCCTGCCAGGTAAAAAGCAGGATAACTTCCCCCTACGAGACCCGTAAATAATACGATGCTTACCAGTAACAAGACATTAAAGGGTTGCAATAAGGTATGAGTCGTAAATGTTTTGCCTGATATGCTGTTGAATGCATGCAATAACAGAATGACCATGATAACACTTAACAGCGCTGCTATAAATGCGGTAAGCAGCGACTCACTCAAAAATTGAAAAACCAACTGTTTTTTTGTGGATCCTGTCACTTTGCGGATACCAATTTCTTTTGCTCTTCGTGCGGATCGGGCTGTTGTAAGATTCATGTAATTGATACAGGCGATCAGCAGCATAAAAAAAGCCACGGAAGAGAATATCCAGATATAGGACATATTTCCTAATTCTTCGGGCTCTCTTTCCAATTTAGAATGAAGGTGAATAGCCGTTATGGGTTGTACCCCATATTGCATCTTGACATTGAACTGCGCAAAAATTGGCTTCATGTATTTATCATACAATGGCAACAACTTTTTCTGAAAAGCTTCAGCATGCGTTCCGGGCTTCAGGAGAACGTAAGTGAAATTATTAAAGTTACCCCAGTTGTCTTGTCCACCCTGATTACCCTTTAATACCGTTGACATCGAAATCAGCATGTCAAAACGCAGGTGTGAATTTCCAGGTACATCTTCTATCACTCCTGTGACCTTATACAAATCATATACTGTCTTCAGCGACTTACCCAAAGCAGCTGTATTACCAAAATATTTTTTTGCCAGCGTTTTTGAGATCACAATACTATTAGGCTCAGCGAGAGCGGTAGCTGCATTGCCTTCGATAAATTTGTGAGAGAAAACATTAAAGATTGTGCTGTCAGCATAAAAAGCTTTTGTCTCGTAAAAACCCCTATCTCCATTCTTAAACAGTGTTCTTTCCCGTCCAAATAATCTTACCATATCTTCCACTTCAGGAAAATCCTTTTTTAAAGTTGGGCCGAGTGGAAACTGCGTGATAGTAAAATTTGTCTCCTTATCTTTTTCCTGCACATAAGTAACAATCCTGTATATCCGGTCCGCCTTTTTGTGATAACGGTCGTAATTCAATTCATCCGTTACATAAAAAATCAGGAACAGGCTGAATGTAATACCGATAGTCAGGCCAAGTACATTTAGAATACTGTACCATTTATCTTTTTTAAAATTCCGCAGGGCGATACGTAAAAGATTTTTTATCATAACTTCTTTTTTGGCAATTGTGAAATGTGAATGGTCAATAACGATCCTCCTCAATAGTGAACCCATTCACAATTCACTATTCCCTATTGACATTCACTACTCTGTTCGCAACGATTTCACCGGGTTGGAAATCGCTGCCTTGACAGCATGGAAACTGACGGTAAGAATAGCAATCAATATGGCGACAACACCTGCTAAGACAAATACCCACCATTGTATATTGATCCGGTAAATAAAATCCTGCAGCCATTTGTGCATCACCCACCAGGCAATCGGTGTAGCTATCACTAAGGCGATACATACAGGTTTAATAAATTCTTTTGTAACCAGGGCCATAATACCACTAACGGAAGCGCCTAATACTTTACGTACGCCGATTTCCTTCACCCGCTGGCGGATAATGATAAAGGCCATACCAAATAATCCCATACAGGAAAGTACAATTGCCACCAGCGATGCGATAGAAAACATAGATGACAACCGCTTTTCATTGGTGTACCAACGGTCTATATTTTCATCCACGTAAGAACCTTTAAATTCTACGCCGGGTTCTACGGATGCGTATGTCTTTTTAATCAGCTCCAGTGTGGCTGTTGGGTTTTTCGTATTCACCCTCACTAACAAATAACTGATAAAAGCTTTACTATTCATACAAATGGTCAATGGTCGTTTGTCATCATACAAAGAGTATAAATGAAAGTCAGGTATTACCCCAATTACATTCCACTTTGGCCGGCTGCTATCGGCGTAAAACGAAAGGCCAAGCAGGCTCTTTTCGCCCAGTTGCCGGGCCATACTTTCCGTAATGATTACTGAGTTGGTTGTATCGGCCAGGTAGTCGGTTGAAAAATCTCTTCCTTCCTTTACCGGTATATTCAATGTTTTTAAAATATCATAATTGACCGCCATAAAATCAGTGCTTACCGACTTTCCATTATAATCAAAGCCAAAACTGGTTTGGCTTGTGCTTCCATCCAGGCCCACGCCAAAATTTACATCAGAACCTGAAACACTTATTACGGAAGATTGAGTAGCCAGCAGGGTACGCATTTTTTCTACTATCTCTTTCCCGTTTTCATATTTTTTTATAGGTACTGTAATAAGCGATTCGGTGCTGTAACCCAGCGGAGCATTGCGCAAATGCTGAAACTGCTGATAGATAATAACCGTTGTACAGATCAGGACAATCGCAATTACAAACTGCGCTACTATTAACGCATTGCGGAAGATACCTGGTCTTTTCAGCGATATCTTTCCTTTTAAGATTTCTACTGTTTTTAATTTACCCATGATAAACGAAGGATAGCCGGATGCGACCAGGGAAACAAAGAACAACATTGACAGCAAGGAAAAAAGGACAACAGGCTGGTATAATAAAGAAGTATCGAATTTAGATTCCATCAGTTTATTAAAGCCTTTCATTAAAATGATCGTAGCAGCGATGGCTATAATCATGGCGGCAACTACTGTAACAAGGCTTTCGCCCCAGATCTGCATCCATACCTGGCGTTTGCCTGCACCAAGGCATTTCCGAATGCCCATTTCTTTGGTACGTGTAAAGGATAAACCAATATTGAGATTAATAAAATTAAAGCAGGCGATCAAAACGATAACGCAGGCTACCAGCAATAAAATGTATAAAAATGGTTTGCTTACCGGGTTGCCCGTACCCAGTTGTGCATTAAAATGCAACTCTTCAATGGGCAATAGTTTCATACCGGCATAATCTCCGTTGGCATCCGGTTTGTATCCTTTCTTTTTTAAATACTCTATGTCAATCGTGTTATACTTTTTCGCAAGGATTCTTAATTGCTTGTCTACCTCCCCCTGTTTAGCAGTTGCACTCAGTTGTACATATACGCTATGATGCTGGCTGTTCCAGTCGTTTTTTGATCTGGCATAATCAGGATCTATTTCCGTACGTGCTAATACGGAGTAACCGATAGAAGAATTTATGGGAGCATCCTTTAATACAGCAGAGACGACCAGGCTGTTCCAAATACCGCCAACTTTCACTTCTACCATTTTTCCGATGGGGTCATCCTTGCCAAACAAACCATTGGCTGTCTTTTCGCTAAGTACTGCATTATTCATGTTCGCCAGCGGATGCTGTTGTGTACCTTTTACTATTGGAAAAGAGAACATGCTGAAAAAATCATCATCCACCAATATCACTGATTGATCCAGCGTTTTATCTTTATAGCGAATCTCTCTGCCCCGGTTCTTTATTCTCGTGGCTTTCTCAACACCAATGGCTTCTGCTTTTACCGTAGTGGCGGCGGGATAAGCCATCCCTGATCCTACATCGAGACCTTCAGGGCTATTACTAAAATTGTACAATTTAAAAAGCCGGCTTTTATTGTCATGAAATTTGTCAAATGAAAATTCATTGTACACCATTACCATCAGTAAAATACTACAGGTAAAGGCCACCGCCATGCCAATAATGTTAATAGATGTATGCAGTTTATTTTTCTGCATATTCCGGATCAGTGTTTTCAAATAATTTTTAATCATAGTTATTTTTTTTTACTTCACTTAGTTCGCAAATACGTCATTCTGTTCTTAAACTTTTTACCGGGTTAGCTATCGCCGCTTTTATAGACTGAAAACTTACGGTCAGTATAGTAATCACCAATGCTCCTGCACTTGCCGTTAAAAAAATCCATCCGGATACTTCTGTGCGGTATTCATATTGCTGTAGCCACTGGTTTAAAAAATACCATGCAAGGGGAATAGCTATCAGGCAGGAAATAATTACCAGCACTATGAAATCGCTGGAAAGCATTTTCCAGAGATTAAATACGGATGCTCCTACGACCTTCCGGATACCAATCTCCCTGGTGCGTTGTTCTGCCAGGAAAGAAGCAAGTCCGAACAGGCCGAGACAGGAAATGAAAATCGCCAATATTGTAAAGGACATTGCCAGTTTGCCAATATATTCTTCATCCGAAAATTTACGGGCATAATTTTCGTCAGTAAATTGGTATTCAAAAGGACTACCCCCGTTGTATTTTTTAAATACCGGTTCCATTTTAGCGAGTGCATCATGCATAGAAACTGTTGGCTTTACACGTATACTAATAACGTGATTTTTCCGGTCAGATAACATAAAGAACGTGGGTTGAACAGGACTATAAGGCGATTCCATTACCAAATCATTTACCACACCCACGATTGTATGATCCTGTTCCCCCCATTTGATGGTTTCACCCACCGGATGCGGAAAGCCTGTAAACTTTACAGCCGCTTCGTTCAATATTATTCCACCACTGTCCGCTGGAAATCCCCTGGAGAAGTCGCGTCCTTCTTTTATTTTCCAGTCAATTGTTTTTCCAAATTCATAACTCACGAACAGGGTGCCAATGATGGGAACTATGTTCGGATTCCCGCCCTTCCAACTGTAGCCAACCATACTATTCTGTACTTCGGTAGATCCACTGGACGATATGGCGGCGTTATCAACTACTCCTGTATTTATCAAGTCATTTCTTAGTGCATCGAAATACTGTTTGAGTTCCGCTGAATTTACTTCTGTCCTGATCAACCCTTCCCTTGAGTAACCGACCGGCCGGCCTTTGGCATATTGTACCTGCCTGAATATAGTGATGGTTCCTATAATCAATGTAACGGACACGGAAAACTGCATTATCACCAATGCTTTTCGCGGAAGCGAAGCCCATTTGCCTGTGCGAAAAGTTCCTTTTAATACTTTGATGGCTTTGAACCCGGACAGGTAGATAGCAGGATAACTGCCTGCAATGAAAGCTGTAAGAATAGTAAAACTAAAAACACTTGACCAGAAGATTCCCTGGTTAACCGGAATGACAATTTTTTTCCCGGCGAGAATATTAAAATAAGGCAACGCCAGCCACGCTATGAACATAGCTGCGACCAGCGACATTAATGATACCAGTAAGGATTCACAATAAAATTGTGCAATCAATTGTCCGCGTAATGAACCTACGGCTTTGCGCACACCAACTTCCTTAGCCCGCTTTTCGCTACGGGCAGTGCTCAGGTTCATGAAATTGATGCAGGCCAACAACAGTACAGAGCAGCCGATGATGCCAAATATCCAAACGAACTGAATACGCCCGCTATCCATTTTTCCATTGGCGAATTCATTGTATAAATGCCAGCGATTCATGGGATGCAGCATAATTTCTTCCCAACCACCTTTCAAATGTGGTTTGGAAATATTTTTAATCTTAGCTGACACTGTATTTATATCAGCCTGTGGTTTCAACTGCAGGAACAACTGAAAATGGTGATTGGTCCAATCGTCCGGGTTATTATTACCGGGGTTATTTTTATTTTCCCATGACAACAGGTATTCAGTGCCATGAAAATTGCTGTTTTGAGGAAGGTCTTCATAAACACCTGCCACCCTCATAACAGTGCTGTCATCAACGGTTATGGTTTTATGTAATGGGTCGTAATCGCCAAACAATGATTTGGCCAGCGATTCAGAAATAAGCATGGAAGACGCATCATTCAACGTACTGCTTCCTTTCAGTATTCTTAAACTAAAGATAGAAGGGAACTCCGCTTGTGCCCACATACCCCAATGCGTCAATTTTTTATCACCCACAGAGAGCAAATGACCACCGCTCGTAATAAGCGCTATCTTTTCAAAATCGTCCGGGTATTTGCTGCGTATTTCATTGGCCATTGGCACTGATGCGAATTCATCAGCGTTGGTAGAACCGTTATAAGTGGTAATGGATACGATTTCAGCAATTCTATGGTGATTGCCGTGATAATGATTAAATGTTACTTCATCCCAAATCCAGCAGCCAATCAGTATAGCAACCGCCATGCCTGTTGCAAGTCCGCCTATATTAATGAATGAAGAAAATTTATTCTTAACAAGGTTGCGCCACGTAATTTTGAAATAGTTCTTAAGCACGCTGATCTCTTATTTTATGATTTATATTCTCTTTTCATTTGGTCTTCCTTTTCTTTTCCACATTTTCATATCTCCACAATTATTATTCTGTTCGTAAACTTTTTACAGGATTGGCTATCGCCGCCCTGAGGGCCTGGAAACTAATGGTGACTATAGTTATGACAATGGCGGCAACCGCAGCCCAGACAAATACCGAAGGACCAATACCAACCCGGTATTCATATTTCTGCAGCCAATTACTTAAAAAATAAAAAGCCAATAATGAGGCGATCACGCAACTTATCAATACCAGCACGATAAAATCTTTTGATAACAGCAGCCATACCTGGGATATAGATGCACCTAACACTTTTCTGATACCGATTTCTTTTGTCCGCTGTTCGGCTATATAGGCCGCTAATCCAAATAATCCAAGACAAGAGATCAGGATGGCCAGCCCGGAGAATATACCCGCCAGTTTACCTATCAGTATTTCCAAATTAAACTTCGCCGCATAGTTATCATCGGCGAATACATATTGATAGGGATATGAGGGATTATATTTATTGAATATGGGCACCAGTTGTGCGATGGCTTCCTGTGTTCCCATCTTTGGAGACAACCGATACATGATGTTTCCTTTGGGACTTGGTTCACAGAAAAACATGGTAGGATCCGCCGGTGAAAATGGCGATACCATCAACGCGTCTTTTACTACTCCTGCTATATGAAATTGCATTCCCCTGAAACCTATGACCTGGTTTACAGGGTCTTTCAGCCGTAATCTTTTAATGGCTGATTGATTGAATACAACACTAAGTGTATCATTGGTGCCGGTGAAATCCCTTCCGGTCTGCATTGTCATCCCCAATGTTTTGAAATAATCTTCCCCTGTTATGATTACTCCCATTTCCACAGTTTCGCCGGGTTGCTTGCCCGGAAAATTATCCAGGTCGGAATGCCAGTAAATATCAGTAGCGGGGCTGCTGGCTTGTGTCACCGATGAAGCGATGCCTTTTTGAAGCAACTCATTCTTCAGCGCAACATAATTGTTATTAAGATCCATGTTGGCATCCGTCACCATTAAACGGTTAACATCATACCCCGTAGGACGGTTTTTCGCATGCTGTATTTGCCTGTAAACAATCATCGTACTTATGATCAAAGCGATGGAACAGGTGAACTGCAGAACCACTAATACCTTCCGCGGAAGCGAAGAGGATTTTCCCATTTGTAAGCGTCCTTTTAATACTTTAACCGGGCTGAATGAAGAAAGATAAAAGGCCGGACGGCTTCCGGCTATCAATGCGGTAATAAATACGCAGGCAAACATACATAACCAAAAGATTCCATTGCCAAAAGGAATGCTTATGTTTCTTTTAGTAAGTGTATTAAAGGCGGGTAAACTGAAATAGACGAATAACAATGAAAGTAAAAATGAAAAGAAAGTAAGTAAAAAAGATTCTACCAGGAATTGGAGGATAAGATGCTTTCGTCGCGATCCAATAGCCTTTCTCACACCAACTTCTCTCGCCCTTTTCTCTGAACGTGCAGTAGTAAGGTTGATAAAATTGATACAGGCGATTAACAAAACCAATATTCCGATGATACTGAACATGCGTACATATTCAATAAATCCCCCCGTTACTTTTCCGTTTTCATATTTTCCATACAAATGCCAGTCCGCAAGCGGTTCGAGGACTACAAAAGAATTCATGGCATTGACGTTATCCTTCTCCGTATGTTCAATGTCCCTGATCTTGGGAGCTACCTGCGCCCGTGATATGCCATCTTTTAATGTAACAAACAGTTGGTATCCATTATTACCATAGCTATCTGCACGATTTTTTCTTACTCCTGGATTCGTCTGATCAAGATAACTGAATGGAACGATCCAGTTAAAATCAAATGTCGAATTCGACGGCAGGTCTTTTAAAATACCGGTTACTTTTAGATCATCTTTATTGTCAAAGTGAACCATTTTATTGAGGGCATCCTCTTTACCAAACAATGCTTTGGCTGTTGATTCCGTCAGCACGATTGAATAAGCATCGTTAAACACCGTTTTCTCATTACCATACTTTAAGGGATACCGGAATGCTTTCAAAAATTGATCGCCCGACTGCGCTCCCCTCAGGTAAAGCTTCGTATCGCCGACCGTTAGTCCGTGTGGACCCATCCAATCGCTTTCCACCACATATTCTATTTCGGGAACTTCTTTGCGTAATGTTTCCGCCAGTTTTAAAGAAATCGTAGGAAAGTTCAAGGTGTCACCATTGCTGTTGAAATTTCTCCTGACACGATACACCTGCTGGTAGCCGGGAAGAAACTTGTCATAAGAATATTCATTGTACACCCATAAACCGATCAGCAATGCGACTGCCATACCAGCGGCAAGCCCGGTAATATTTATGACGCTGTATATTTTATTCGTCTTAAGATTGCGCCAGGCGGTTTTAAAATAATTTTTTATCATAACTTGTTTTTCAATTATAAGTGGTCAATGATTAGTAACAATTCTCATCAATAGTGAACTCATTCACTATTGACAACTCACTATTCCGTTCGTAATGACTTTACCGGGTTTGCAATCGCCGCTTTGATGGCCTGGAAACTCACCACCAATATTGTTATTACCAATGACCCAATTCCGGCAGCAGCAAATACCCACCAGGAAAGACCTGTATGGTATTGATAATTCTGCAACCAGTTATACATGAAATAATAAGACATCGGCACAGCGATAACAAATGATAACAGAACCAGCACCACGAAGTCTTTGGACAATAAATTCCATACACTCAGGACGGAAGCGCCCAGTACTTTCCTGACCCCAATTTCTTTCGTGCGTTGTTCAGCTACAAAAGAAGCGAGACCGAATAAACCTAAACAGGAAATGAGAACAGCCAGTACGGCAAATATGCCCGCGAGTTTACCGATACGCTCTTCATTGCCGAATTTTTTTGCATATTCTTCGTCCGCGAACCTGTACTCAAAAGGTTGATCGGGATTCAATTTTTTAAATGCCGGTTCTATTCTTTTCAATGCATCGCTGGCGCTGATTGAAGGATTTATTTTCAGGATGGCAACGTTTTGTGCCTCCAGTGATAAATTAAAAATGGTAGGTATTGGTTCATCATACGGAGACAGCATCACCATATTTTTTACGACACCCACTACTTTCAATGGATGTCCCCACCAGAGCATAGTTTCACCAACAGGGTTTTTAAATCCAATAAAATTCGCAGCCGCTTCATTCAATATGATAGAAGCTGTATCCGTTGCATATTCCCTGGAGAAGTCACGGCCTTCCTTCAACTTCCAACCTATTGTTTTGCCATAGTCATGCGAAACACTAACATATTTAAAATCAGTTGACAGGTTAGGATCTTTCCCTTTCCACTCAAAACCGCTGGTACTTGACGACACCCCGGTGGTTGTGCTGCCTGACTCCGTCATCGATGCAATGGTACCTGAACGAAGCAATTCATTTCTTAAAACATCAAAATGATTATGAATGTTTGAGTTCACTCCAATAGTAACAAGACCATCACGGGTATAGCCGACCGGGCGGTTTTTAGCAAACAGTATTTGCTGGTAAACGATGATGGTTCCGATGATAAGGATAACGGAGACCGTAAACTGAATTACCACCAGTATTTTGCGTGGAATATATACAAGGCGGCCCGCTTTAAATGTACCCTTCAATACATTTATTGGTTTAAAAGAAGAGAGGTAAAAGGCTGGATAACTTCCGGCGATCAGCCCGGTAATAAGCGCAAAGCCAATACTGAATAACCAGAAAAAAGGATTGCTCCACAAAATGGCCATTTTCTTATCTGTCACCGCATTAAAGAAAGGAAGAGAAAGCAGGACGAACAACAAGGATAGCACAAATGCAAAAGCTACCGTTAACAATGACTCATTAAAAAATTGCAGGATCAGTTGGCTGCGCAAAGAGCCGATTGTTTTCCGGATACCTACCTCTTTCGCCCTTTTTTCACTGCGGGCTGTGCTCAGGTTCATGAAGTTGATGCAGGCAAGCAACAATACAAACACCCCGATAATTCCAAACATCCAGACATACTGAATAGCGCCGCCTGTATTTATCCCATTTTTAAATTCAGAATACAAATGCCATTTACTCATAGGGTGCAGAAAAAGAAAAGGCTTCTTCTTCGCTAGTTGCTCATTTACTTTTTTCAGCTTGGCGTCTTTAATCTTAAACGAAACCCTCTCCATATCCGCATTATCATTGAGCTCAACGAATAGCATAAATGCGTTGGGCCTCCAGGGGTCTTCGATGGTTTTGATCCAATCCGTATTATTATACAGAAGATCCCATGTTGAGATGAACTGCAGATCAGCGAATGCCGAGTTGAGGGGAAAGTCTTCGTAGACTCCTGTTACTTTCACGTTTAGTGAATTGTCAATCTTCATCATTTTATTCACAGGATCTGCATCACCGAAATAGGCTTTGGCGGCTGATGCGGAAAGTAATACCGAAGATTGTTCATTGAGGCTATTATGACTGCCCCGCAGCATTTGCAGGCTTAACATTTCCGTGGCGCCTTTTTCAAAATAAATTCCACTCTTCGTCAATTTTTTATCTTCAAAAGAAAGTACATGATCACCCTGGTCTGCACCCATCACTACATGTTTAAAGTCGCCTCCGAAATTTTTCCTCAACTCATCGGCCAGCGGGTAAGGAACACTGGTCCAGGTTTGTACTTCTCCGTTGTTAGTTACATTTTGAATGACCCTGGCGATACGGTTGTGGTTTTTAAAACTTTTATCAAATGAAATTTCGTCATATATCCATAAACCAATTAGTATAGCTACAGCCATGCCGGCGGCCAACCCCGTAATATTGATAAAGGAATGCATCTTGTTCTTACCAAGATTTCGCCATGCTGTTTTGAAATAATTTTTGAACATACCTGGATATTTATTCTGTGCGTAATGATTTTACCGGGTTACCCAATGCAGCCCTGATACTCTGATAACTTACCGTCAATAATGCAATACCAATCGCCAGTAAACCGGCAATCCCAAACATCCACCATTCAATAGTTGTCTTATAGGCGAAATCCTGCAGCCAGTTATTCATCACATACCCCGCAATAGGAAATGCAATGACCATGGCGATGGCGACCGGTTTTAAAAAATTAGTGGCTAGTAAAGAAACAATACCCGAAACCGAGGCACCAAGTACTTTACGCACACCTATTTCTTTGGTTCGTTGCCCGGCAGTAAATGTGGCTAAGCCAAATAAGCCAAGACAGGAAATGAAGATGGCAAGGAAAGCGAAAAGGTTAGATAGCTTACTCACGATTTTTTCACTATTATAAAGCCTTGCATATTCCTCATCAGAAAACCCGTAAGTAAAGGGAAATTTTGGATTGACCGTTTTGCATATTTTCTCCAGTGTCGCCAAAGCTTCTTTCGTTTTTCCGGCTTTGGCACGAACCAGGATGGTGCCCCAGCTCCAGTTGTCATCAAGACGTATGATCAATGGTTCAATAGCCTGGTGCATCGAATTGAAATGAAAATCTTCAATTACTCCAATAACCTTACCCGGATGATTGCCCCAGGTCAAGGTTTGACCAATAGGATTTTGAAAACCTATTTTCTTTACAGCAGTTTCATTCAGAATAAAACTCATTGTATCGGTTCCAAAGTCTTTAGAGAAATCACGGCCTTCTTTTAAAATAAGTTTCATGGTTTTCACGTAATCGTATCCTACTACCGCATCGGCGAATGAAACATTCAGATCAGCAGGCTTACCCGGCCATTCAATACTACCGGTATGATGAGCAATTACTGTTGGAGAGTTTCTCATTTTGGAGACAGATAATATGCCTGCTTCTTTCGCAGCTTCCTGCTTAAACAAATCATAGTTTTTAACAAGATCTCCTTCAATCGGTACATAAATAAGATTTTCACGATTGTAGCCCAGGTTTTTGGTTTGTATATAATCCATTTGCCTGTATATCACCATCATGCCAACAATAAGTATAATAGAAAGGGTGAATTGAAACACCACCAGACCTTTGCGAAAGAATGTAGCTCCCCAGGTAAATTTGAGGCTGCCTTTTAAAACACGTACAGGATTAAGAGAAGAAAGAAAAAGAGCCGGGTAGCTGCCAGCAACAAATCCAGTTGCTACCAGCAAACCAACCAGCAATAACCAAAAACTTGGTTGTGTAAGCGGAAGGGATAGTTGTTTGCCGGTAATATCGTTGAACAGCGGTAAAAGTATAGCGGCCAAAATAACAGCGATAACAACGGACAAGAAGGTGAGTAATAACGCTTCGCCTGCGAATTGCCCTATCAATGCTGATCGTTTCGCACCAATCACTTTACGCACTCCTACTTCTTTAGCCCTTTTAGCTGACCTGGCGGTTGCCAGGTTCATGAAATTGATACAGGCTATCAATAAAATAAAAATAGCTACGATGCTGAATAACCGCACATATTCTATACGACCGCCATCTATATAACCATTCTTAAAATTTGAATAAAGATATCTTTCAGCATAAGGCTGGAGTGCCAGCTCCGTCACAAAGCTTTTATCTTTTTTTTGATATCGATAGATGAAATCTTTGATCTTTGCTTCTACTTTAGAAGGGTCAGCATCTTTACGCAATTGAATAAAAGAAGCAGGGCTGGTATTTCCCCAATTGTTGACCCACTGATTTTGCTGTACAAAATCCTTCCAGCTTCTTACAAAATCAAACTGCTGTGATGAATTAGCAGGCAGGTTTTCAAATACAGCTGTTACCTGCAGGTCTTCTTTATTTTCAAACCGTATCGTTTTGCCCATAGCTTTTTCAGGTGTTTCAAAAAAATATTCCGCCATACTCCTTGATACCGCAATCCCTGCGGGTGCATTCAAGGCTAACTCCGCGTTGCCTTGAACCAAAGGATAGCTAAACATGGTGAAAAAATCAGCGCCTCCAAACATGCCTCCCATTTTACTAACCTTATCATTGGCTTCAAAATTATTTTGCGTGCCGGGAGCTGAAGCATACTCGAAGCCTGCCGCATATTGGACTTCCGGAATTACTCTCTTAAGTTCGTCAGCCAGCAAGCCCTGCGTTGGATAACTTGCATCTACTTTACCATCATAATAATTCCGTTCATATACCTGGAATAACTGTTTACCATTTTTATGAAATCCATCTACACTTCGCTCATCCTGTACCCAAAGCATGATCAGCAGGCTGCAACACAATCCCAATGCAAGACCGAGTATGTTGATAGTTGAGAAGGCTTTATTACGAACCAGGTTTCTCCAGGCGATCTTTAAATAATTTTTTATCATGATCTGATTTTTATCTGTGTTTTTGCTTTACTCTGTCCGCAATGATTTTACCGGGTTGGCAATTGCCGCTTTGATCGCCTGGAAGCTGATGGTAATAATTGTTATTGCAACTGCTGCAATACCAGCTAAAACAAACACAACCGGACTTATTGTGATTCTGTAATCATATTGCTGCAACCAATTTTGCAGGGAATAGAAAGCAATAGGTGATGCAATCACACAGCTTGTAATCACGAGTACAATAAATTCTTTTGAAAGTAATAACCACACTTCTGGAACAGAGGCGCCAAGCACTTTGCGTATGCCTATCTCTTTTCTTCGCTGCTCTGCCATGTATGCTGCGAGACCAAACAATCCAAGACAGGAAATAAAAATGGCAAGTGCTGCAAACAATCCCGCAAGCTTGCCGATGAGCATTTCTAATTTGAATTTCGCAGCATAGCTTTCATCCACGAAATGATATTCGAAAGGTGTATCAGGCCTGTACTTATCAAATATCGGCTTAAGCTTTGCGAGTGCGGCCTGCGTATTCACCGTCGGGGATAAGCGAAACGTAATATTGAAAGTCCAATCCGGTTGGTAAACGAACATGCTGGGTTCTGCAGCAGAAAAAGGAGAGCTCGCTAAGGCATCTTTTACTACACCTATTACCTGCAGACGATTGGGAGCATTGGATGTTGACCAGGTAATGATTTGGTTGATGGGATCTTTGAAGCGCATGCGTTTTACCGCTGCTTCATTTAGTATTACATCGAGCGAATCGACAGCAAAATTACCGGTGAAATTTCTTCCTTCTTTTATTTGCATTCCCACGGTTTTGAAGTAATCAGAGTCGGATATGCTGTTCATGGCCAGGATCAATGGTTCATTGGGCAGCCTGCCCTCCCAGTCATCTATGTTGTTGCGCGAATAAATTTCGGTAATGGGGCTCATTGATTTGGTCATACTGCTCACTACACCTGTCCGCAATACCTCCTGCATTAGCGCATCATAATACCAGTTGTGTCCATTCGTTACAAGCAGCCGGTTGGGGTCATAGCCTCTCGGCCGGTTCTTTGCATGTTGGATCTGCTGGTAAACAATAATGGTACTTATTATCAGCGCTATCGAGCAGCTGAACTGCAGCACCACCAGCGCCTTTCTTGATAAAGTAGCCGATCTGCCTGCCTGCGTTACTCCCTTTAAAACCTTTACCGGTTGGAAAGAGGAGAGGTAAAACGCCGGCTTGCTGCCTGCCAGCAAACCGGTGAGCAACACATAGCCTGACATAATCAGCCAGAAGCGACTATTTGAATAAGGAACTTCAATTTCGGTGCCGGCGAGCAAATTGAAAGCTGGTAAAACCATTTGAACAATGATCAAGGAAATAACAAACGCAAAAAAAGTGAGCATAATGGATTCCGCGAGGAACTGGCCGATCAAGCCGATCCTGGAAGAACCAATAACTTTTCGAACACCGACTTCCCTTGCCCTTTTTTCTGATCGGGCCGTAGCAAGATTCATGAAATTGATACAAGCGATAAGCAGTACCAGGATGCCAACAATGCTAAACATTTTTATATAGTCAATGAGTCCGCCGGTAGCAGCTCCATTTTTATAATCGGTGTACAAATGCCAGTCCGATAAAGCTTGCAAGGTCAGCTCTTGCTTAAATGTGGAATATGTTTCAGGTGCATATTTTTTTACAAGCATCCTTGACTTCGATGCAGCCTGGTCATAGCTGGCATTGGGTTGAAGAGCAACGTATAGTTGAAAAGAGTTAAGGTTCCAGTTGCTTGTCGCCGCCTTTACCCAACCATCTGAAGAAAATGCACTGAATGCTGTAATATAATCAAACTGAAAGGTGGAATTGCGGGGAAGGTCTTTTATTACAGCGGTTACAATCCTGTCTTCAAAGTTGTCGATGCGAATAGTCTTGTTAATGGGATCCGCGTCGCCAAAAAAAGCTTCTGCGGTCGATTGGGTGAGCACGATGGAATAATGATCTTTCAACGCAGTTGCTGCATCGCCTTTCAGCAGGGGAAATTGGAATACTTTCAGAAAATCTTCGCCGCCAATCATTCCACGTGGATTCAATTTTTTATCTCCGAGACCGAGGGTATTTGTAACCGGACCAAAAGCCGGCGTTACCCAGGCCACTTCCGGTATGTCATTTTTCAACGCGTCTCCCAAGGGCAGGCATACTTCGCTTTGTGTATGTATATCCCCGTTGTTATTATAATTAAATCTTACCTGGTAGGCTTGCTGATAATTGGGAAGAAACCGATCGTAAGAAGATTGATCATATACCCAAAGACCGATAAGCAAAGCAACGGCCATACCTGTTGCCAAACCAAATACGTTTAACAGGCTGTAAACCTTATTCCGTGTCAAACTACGCCAGGCCGTTTTTAAATAATTCTTTAACATAACTAAATTTTACTCCGTTCGCAATGATTTTACAGGGTTTGCGATAGCAGCTTTTATTGTTTGAAAACTTATTGTCAATAAAGTAATAAGAATAACTGATGCGGCGGTTATGAGAAATATACCGGCATCAATTTTTATACGATACGCGAAACTTTGCAGCCATTGGTTCGCAGCCCACCACGATACCGGTACAGCTATTAGCAAAGCAACGAATACCAGTTTCAGAAAATCAGTTGATAACATTGTCGCGATACTGCCTGCAGAAGCGCCAACTACTTTGCGGATACCAATTTCTTTTTGCCTTCTTTGTGCGGTAAAAGCGGCTAGACCAAAGAGGCCAAGACAAGAAATCAGGATGGCGATTCCGGCAAAATATCTTGATAACACGGCCACTCTTTGTTCAGAAGAATAAAGAAGCTGGAAGTCGTCATCAAGAAATTTGAAATCAAAGGGAAGCCCTTCATTGTATTCTTTGTACAATTTTTCAACCCTGGCTATTGTTTCCGTTTCTGTTCCTGCTTTAATTTTAACGAGGATATTCTCGTTATTTTGAAAACATTCCAAAAAAGCAGGTCCTACTTTTTTATACAATGATTCAAAATGATAATCTTTCACCACGCCGATGATTTGTTTCTTTCGCCCCCAAAGTGAAACTGTTTTACCAATGGGATTTTTAAGCCCCATGGCGGCAATAGCAGACTCATTGAATATTACCTTTGAACTATCCGAGCCATACGATCTTGAGAAAACGCGGCCTTCTGCCATTTGCAAATCCATCATTTCCATAAAATCATAATCTACTCCGACACCATAATATTCGAGTGCAAGGTTTGGATCCTTTCCCTCCCAATTAATACCGCCGCCCGAATGTCCTTCATGTCCCAAAAAATCCCCATTGGCATCTGATGCATATACAACTCCCGGAATACTTTTAACCGCTGAAATAAAGGGCGATAAACTCCCGCTCAGTTTACCTGTATTTGAAAAGTGAATAATATTATCCTTGTTGTAACCGAGGTTTGTAGTTTGTATCAATTTCATTTGCCGGTAAACTACCAAAACCGATACGATGAGTATAACAGAAATAGTAAACTGAAAAACCACCAATCCTTTTCGTATCCATGATTCGCCGGAAGATGTATTCAACTTACCCTTCAACACTGATACAGGTTTGAAACCTGAAAGATAAAGTGCGGGATAGCTTCCTGCGATCAGACCGGTAATAAAGGTGATAGCCGCTACAGAAAAAATAAACCCTGCATCAAACTGAAGTTTAAAATCTTTCCCGGTAATCTCTTTAAAGGGAGTAAGTAAAAGTGCGACAAACCCAACCGCAACAAGCAGGGAGGCAAATGCCATAAGCATAGACTCCCCGATGTATTGAAGAACAAGTGATCTCCTGCTTGCTCCCACCACTTTTTTTATTCCCACTTCTTTTAATCTTCGTGATGCCTTTGCCGTTGATAAATTCATAAAATTGATGCAGGCGATGACCAGGATAAAAATGGCGATAATGGAAAATAATTTTACATACTCTATCCTGCCTCCTGACTGCTCACCGTCAACATAATTATTGTATAAATAAGCATCTGAATAACGGCGGGTAAAAAGGGTCCCTTCCCATTTTTGCAAATCTTCTTTGGGATACAGGTACCTGACTTTTTCTATGGCAAAATCTTCTATTTTCTTATTGAATGCATTTATGTTGGTTCCTTTTTTAAGTATAAGGAAAGTAGAAGCCATATTGCTGCCCCAAAAAGTAATATCGCCCATGCCTCCCGCATTCTTTTTCGCATATAAATCAAACGGAACCAGCATGTCGAATTGGTCTGTAGCGTTAGCAGGCGGGGTTCTATAAACACCCGAAATTTCATATACACCGCCAAAATCGACATTACCATCCTTATATTCCCAACGAATAGTTTTGCCTGCAACATCTGTCGTATTAAATAATTTTAACACCAGGTGATCAGATAAAAAAACGCCCGATACTCCTGACACATTATTATTATTTCCGTTCACAAGCGGGTAAGAAAATACCCTGAAAAAATCTTTGCCTGCGAATTCATGCTTTACTTTTATGTGCTTTTCGCCAAAAGAAAGAATACTGTTATTCTCGTCTTTTCTCACCGGCACGGCATACTCAACTTCGGGTAAGTCTTCTGCCATTGATTGTGCAAGCAGTCCCTGGGTGTGTTTACCTATTTGAGTGGAGCCAGTGCCATCAGTACCCTTTTTTAGTACTTCATAAAGCTGTCTGTCTTTGTCATTGAATTTGTCAATACTTAGTTCATCACTTACCCATAAATAAATGAGCAATACACAAGCCAGTCCAGCGGATAAACCAATAAGGTTCAGGAAACTGAATTGCTTGTCCCTGATAAGATTCCGAAAGGCGATTTTGAAATAGTTTTTTAGCATCTTATATATTTTTATTCCCTGGACTCCCGTTAACTTATTTATCTACTCCGTCCGCAATGATTTTACAGGATTTGCAATAGCCGCTTTTATAGCCTGGAAACTCACTGTTATCAACGCAATCAATAAAGCGGATATTCCTGCCATGATAAATATCCAAATGCTGATATGTGTGCGATAAACAAAATTGTCAAGCCATTTATTCATTAACCACCATGCAACCGGGAATGCGATAATCAGGGAAACTGCCACAAGTCTTACAAAATCTTTTGACAATAAAACAACAACACCTGCTTCACCGGCGCCCAGCACTTTACGTATACCTATTTCTTTTACGCGGCGTTGGGTAGAGAATGTCGCCAGCCCAAATAATCCCAAACATGAAATAAGAATAGAAAGAATGGAGAATATATTAAATAACTTTCCCATTCTTTGTTCTGTGACATATAGTTTACTAATGTCCTCGTTGACAAAGCCATAGGAAAATGGATAATCACCGTAGACATTATGAAAACTCTTTTGCAATGAACCGATCACCCGTTGAATATTAGCAGGAGTCGTTCTCATCACCACATAGCCACCCGAAAAATTGGTGCGCATGACCAGGGGTTCTATTGGTTGCTGCACCGGTCTGAAGTTAAAATCTTTTACTACCCCGATGATCGGCGCTTCTTTCTCATTCACGGCGATGACCTTACCGATGGCTTCGGATAATTTTATTTTCATCACTTTCAGCACAGTTTCATTTATTACATAACTGCTGTCGTCGCCACCAAAATCTTTTGAAAAGAAACGCCCTGCTGCCATGTGCATACCAAAGGTGTTTGCAAAATTTTCGTCTACTTTTAACCGGTTGGTTATTACTTGTGTTCCGGGTGCCATTTCCCGCCAGGCCAGCTCTGTACCGGTTGCAAGATTAGTAGGTAATTCATCCGTAAACGTGTAGTTCTTTATATCGGGATATTGATTCAGCGTCGCCTTCATCGCATCTTTGTTATTCTTAAGGTCCCCCACTTCAGGCATCTTCATATACAACAGGTTTTCTTTGTTGAACCCGATATCCCGGTTTCGTATATACTGAAGCTGGTTATAAATAACTAATGTACTTATCATCAATATTACAGAAACAGAAAATTGAATAACGACTAACCCGTTCCGTAAAAATGATTTCCTCCCCTGCAATAGTTTTACTCCTTTTAATGCTTTTACAGGATTGAATGATGATAAGAAAAAAGCGGGATAACTGCCGGAAATAAGGCCTGTAGCAACCGCGATGCTTAAAAGGACGGCAAGCATTTTAATATTCAGCAGGTTAAATGAAATAGATTTTGAAGCAAGCTGGTTAAATAAGGGCAGCATCAGGAACACGATTACCAATGCTAACAAAAGGGAAATAAATGATAACAGTAATGATTCCCCTATAAATTGTGTTATCAATTGAGAACGCAGTGCGCCGACCGTTTTTCTCAAACCTACTTCTTTCGCCCGTTGACCGGAAACCGCTGTAGCCAGGTTCATAAAATTGATACAGGCGATAATGATAATAAATACAGCTACCAGCGAGAAAATTTTCACATGCTGGCTATTACCCTGCCCTGCTACATCCAACACATAATGAGAATGCAGGTGAATATCTGTAAGCGCCTGAATAAACAATGTGCCCTGCAGGGCGTCTGGCTGATTTTTTTTCCATATGGCATTTACCTGTTTTTCGATATTGCTGGTAACCGAGGAAGTTGGTTCTACCGCATCTTTCAGCTGGAAATAAACAAATACGTCGAAATTGTTCCAGGCCTGTACCGGGCTTACTTTGTCATACATTTCAATAGGTACAAGCATATCAAACTGCAGGTGCGAATTGGAAGGGATGTTTTTTAAAATACCGGATACGGACAATGTACTGCCCTTTCTATCATCGTCTATATAGATTGTTTTACCCATCGCATCACCTGCGCCGCCAAAATATTTTATGGCAGTTGACTCTGTAAGGACAACGTTATTGGGGGAAGAAAGAACGCTGGCGGCATTACCCTTCAATAAAGGGTAGTTGAATATCCGCAGGAAATTACTGTCTGCATAATAGATTCTTTTCTCATTAAATTTTTTTGTACCGATGGTGATCATTTTTTGCAATGCTGCAACCCGTGAAGCACGCTTAATGGCGGGCACCTGGGTTTGTATGGCATACGCCAATGGTGGTGGTACTACCGCTGCTTCCACATCAGATAACTTACAGGTCAACCTGAAAATATGATCGGGTTTCCTGTTGAATTTATCAAAACTCAACTCATCCTGTACCCACAGAAAAATGAGGATACTACAGGCCATCCCGGTTGCCAGTCCGAAAATATTCAGACCTGAAAATAATTTATGCCTGGCTATATTCCGGAACGCTGTTTTAAAATAATTTTTTATCATGACTGAACTATTTATTTTTCATTTCCCCTTTACCTGTCGCTTTTCAAAAATTGCAATCGTATTTCTAATCCTGTCGAAAGTTGTATTGATTTCATGTTCTGTTATCTTACTATTTTCCTTTGCCCTCATTATCAGCTCAAGAAAACGAATAGCTTCGCTTGCCAGGCGATGATGTTCCTTACTTGCCTCTATCCATTCGTTCCACTTTTTCCTTTCTATTTTATCTGTTTTACGATACCATGCTAAAAAACCATCATTCTCCAACAGCTCATCCACTGTTGTATAATTCACTTTTTTCATTCTGTTCTTAAACTTTTCACCGGGTTGGCGATCGCGGCTTTAATAGCCTGGAAACTCACTGTCAATAATGCAACCAACATCGCCAGCATACCTGCCAGTCCAAACACCCACCATTGTATTTCTATCCTGTATGAATAATTAAGCAACCATTTACTCATAGCGTACCACGCGATTGGTGAAGCGATAAGAATGGAAATCAATACAAGCACTAAAAATTCCTTGGATAAGAGCTTCGTGATATTAAAGACGGAAGCACCTAATACTTTACGGACACCAATTTCTTTGATCCGGTTTTCGGCCATGTAGGCGGCCAGTCCGAATAATCCGAGACAGGAAATAAAAATGGTCAATCCCGCAAATAAACCTGTTAGTGTCGCGGTACGTTCCGTAGCGGCGAACTTGCGGGCATAATCTTCGTCTATAAAATGATATTCAAACGGATAATCCGGGTTGAATTTTTTGAAAACGTCTTCGATGATTTTCAGGCTTTGCGCTGTTGATTTTTCCTTACCCAGTTTCATGTGCACTACATTAAAACCACTGATGACTCCTTCAATGATCATTGGCTTGGTAGGCTCAAACGGAGATTCCAATAAAAAATCTTTTACAACACCGATGACATGATATTGAACATCTCCATCTTTCACCAATTGTCCAACCGGATCTTTAAAACGCATCATCTTAGCAGCAGATTCATTGATCAGCATGGCACTGGAATCAGTAGGAAATCGCGTAAGGTCCATATCTCTTCCCAGTATGATTTTCAACCCCGCTGTTTTTACTAATCCTTCATCTTCGCTAAACCGGTCAAAATCTATTTTCTCTTTTTCGTTTTTACCCTCCCATTCAATTCCCCAGGTATCACTCATGCCAAAGCTAAGCGGGGAAGAAGTTTGGGTTACTGATACCGCCGCTCCTGATTGCAATAATTCATTCTTTATCGAGCTAAAATTTTGTCTCATGTTTCCCGTCAGCCAATGATAAACGACCTGGTCCCGTTCATATCCCGCATCCCTGTTTTGTGCATAGCGAATTTGCTGCACAACGATAAGCGTGGAAATAAGCAGTATGATAGCGAAGCTGAATTGCACCACTACCAATACCTTTCTTGGATTAATAGCGGCATGGGCTCTTTTAAAAGTGCCTTTTAAAACAGCGACAGGTTTGAATGAGGATAAAAAGAAAGCAGGATAGCTACCAGCAACAAGACCTGTAAACAGAATAAATAAAACAGCAGCCGTCCAGAAAGAGATATTGAAATATGGAACGAAAAGTTGCTGACCAACCAACTCATTAAAAGATGGCAAAGAAATAAATACCAATATCAACGCCAGGAGGCCAGCGATAAAAGCGATGATCACCGATTCGCCAATAAATTGAAAGATCAACAACTTTCTATGGGCGCCCGATACTTTACGGATACCCACTTCTTTCGCCCGCTTTTCACTACGGGCTGTACTCAGGTTCATAAAGTTAATACAGGCGATCAATAAAATAAGGCAGGCAATAATTCCAAATAAGCGAACGATAGTAATGCGCCCACCCGAGATTTTTCCATTTTCAAAACTGGAATATAAATGCCATTTCGTGACAGGATGCAGAAAGACTTCATGCTCTTCCGTTTTATTGGAATGACGTATTGTTATGTCTTTAATCTTATCACCCAGCAAGTCCGGGTTGACACCAGCTTTTAACTGCACGTAAGTGTTTACTGAATTATTACCCCAGCTTTTATCATCACCATTGAGTTTGATATGATAATCCCAGGGCAACATATATTCAAATTGAAACGTGGTATTAGTTGGCAGGTCTTTAAAAATACCTGTGACGGTAAAATTATCTTTATCAATGGTGACCAGTTTACCCATCGGGTCTTCTGCACCGAACATTTTCTTCGCCATCTTTTCCGTAATAGCAATTGAATTGGGACTATTCAACACCGTATTTACATTTCCCTTTACCAAAGGAAAACTGAACATGGATAAAAAAGAGGGGTCGGCAACAATAGACTGGGAAGAAACCTTCTTATCTCCCACTTTGGTAACAAACCAGCGGGAATAGAACCTGCAGGCATTAGCTACTTCCGGGTATTCCTGTTTCAACGTTGGCCCCAGCAATTGCGGAGTGCTGCTCCAGCATTGCAACTTTCCATCAAATACGCCGCGATTCCATGCCTGGTACAAATAATCTTTGTTGGCATGAAACCTGTCATAACCTATTTCGTTGAACATCCACAGGAAAATAAGTATCGCACTGCCCATTCCGATAGCCAATCCTGAAATATTGATGGTGGAGAACCCTTTATGCCGAAACAGGTTCCTGAAAGTTATTTTTAAAAAATTCTTTATCATATTATCGTTTATAGTTAATCAATTGAATTCTTTTGGCTGTATCGCTACTCCGTTCGCAATGATTTCACAGGGTTGGCAATAGCCGCTTTGACTGATTCATAGCTTACGGTTATCAAGGCAATCGTCAACGCGGCTAAAGAAGCTGTTACGAAAATGACCCAATCTGCACTTACCCTGTAGGCAAAGCCTTTCAGCCAGCTGTCAATCGCAAACCATGCGACAGGGACCGCTATCACTACGGCAATGACTATAAGCTTTGTAAACCCGGTTGACAGTAAATACACTACGTTAAATACTGTTGCGCCCAATACTTTTCTAACGCCTATTTCTTTGGTGCGCTGTTCGGCCATAAAGGCCGACAATCCATATAAGCCCATACAGGAAATAAAAATGGCCAATACAACAAATAAATTAAACAGCTTACCCATGCGATCCTCGCCCTGGTATAGCTTAGCCAGGTCCTGGTCAAGAAAACCATAAGAAAATGGATAGGCCGGGTTTAAGTCCGTACTGATTTTTTCTAATACTTTTATTGTAGCTTCTGTTTGGCCTGGCTTCGTTCGTACCACGGCATTACCTCCCCACTTGTTCAAACCGATGATCAAAGGTTCGATCGGGTTTTGCACCGGCTTAAAGTTAAAATCTTTCACCACCCCGATGATGGTGCCTTTGTTATCCCACAAACTAAGTGGTTTACCTACGGCGTTAGCTGGTTTCATCCCCATTATCGCTACAGCTCTCTCATTCAGAATAAAATTATTTGAGTCCGCTTTAAATTCGGTTGAAAAGCTTCTGCCACTCAGCATTTTCATCTGGAAAAGATCCAGGAAATTCTCATCCACAAAAAGAGTGGGAAAAACGACCTGGGAACCGGGATCCTTTCCTTCCCATTTCACATTAACGGTGCCACTGGCCAGGTTAGTTGGTAAATCATTGATGATCGAATAATCCGCTGTTAGTTTATTTCTTCTTAATTCATTTTTTAACGCCTCTTGTTTACTCCACATTTCCCCTTGCATAGGCAGATACAATAAATTAGATTTATCAAAGCCCAGGTTCATGTTTTTGATATAGGTTAGCTGCTTGTAAACTATCGCTGTACCAGCCAGCAAAACAATGGAAACAACAAACTGAACCACTACCAGCCCATTGCGAAAAATTAAATTTCCCCCCATATTTTTCATATTTCCTTTCAACACCTGCACCGGGCGGAAACCAGAAAGGAATAATGCAGGATAACTGCCGGAGATAAGCCCAGTAAGTAAAGCAATACCCAACAGGGTGACGAGCAGTTTACCATTCAACAAATGAATAGTCAGTTCCTTACCTGCCAATTCATTAAAAACCGGCAATAACAGCCATACTAAACAAACAGCAATTAGTAAAGCAAGGAATGATATCAGCAAAGATTCGCCGAGGAATTGGCCAATAAGTTGTTTGCGGTCTGCGCCCACCACTTTGCGAAGACCCACTTCCTTGGCACGTCTTGCAGACCGGGCCGTGGCCAGATTCATAAAATTGATACAGGCCACGGCAAGTATAAACAAAGCAACCACAAAAAAAATATTTACATATTGACTATTACCATGACCGGCCAGATCGGCCTGGTAATTAGAATGAAGATGAATAGCTGTCAAAGCCTGCAAATGAAAATCCACTTTTAAGGTTGCCTCGTTTACATGATCTTTATAAATCTTATTGATCTGTTTATTTAAACCTGCCACGGCTGCCGGGCTGCCCTCAAAATTCTTATCCAGTTGGATGTATCCATAAAAATTAAAGTTGTCCCAGGTGTTTGTCCGCAGATCGTTATCTGATTTGCTAATAGAAGACATGGGAAGAATGAAATCGAACTGCAGGTGTGAATTAGAAGGAATATTAGCCAGTACGCCAGTTACGGTTATATTTTGACCATTATCTTTCTTTAACGTTTTACCCAAGGGATTCTCATCGCTGAAATATTTTTTTGCCATGTTTTCCGTGATGAGTACGGCATCAGGCCGCATCAATGCGGTTTCGCGGTCGCCTTTTATTAAGGAAAATGAAAATACCTGCAGAAAAGTAGAGTCAGCATAGAAAACATTTTTCTCTTCAAATTTCCGGGTACCTGTTTCAAATACGTTTGTCGAAGGATGACTTAAGCGAACATAATTCTTTATTGCAGGTATCTTTATTTTTAGCTCCGGTGGCATCCCTGCACAATTGACAGCAGCATTAAAATCTCCTGCGTTGGCCGTGATCCGGTAAATTTCCTTTGCGTTTTTATGAAACCGATCGTAGTTCAGTTCATTTTGTACCCATAGAAGAATGAAGATGCTGCAGGTCATGCCAATGGCTAATCCTGCAATGTTGATGGCAGCAAATGCCTTGTGACGAATGATGTTCCGAAAAGCTATCTTAAAATAATTTTTTATCATAATTTATATTTGTTCTGTTCGTAGTATTGCTTCCTTTTTCGTTTTGACCGCAGTGGCACTTATTCCGTTCGCAATGACTTGACCGGGTTGGCTATCGCCGCTTTAATCGCCTGGAAGCTTACTGTTAATAAAGTAATCAATAATGCCCCGCCAATGGCGACAGCAAAAATCCACCATGATATTTCTGTCCGGTAGTCATAGTTCAGTAACCATTCATGCAGAAAATACCAGGCTATTGGAATGGCGATGAAACAAGATAGCATCACTAATCCGACAAACTCTTTAGATAACATTGTCCAAAGATTAAAAACGGAGGCTCCTACGACTTTCCTGATACCGATTTCTTTGGTTCTTTGCTCCGCAACAAAAGAGGCCAGGCCAAACAACCCCAGGCATGAAATAAAAATGGCCAGTATGGCGAAGAATGTCGCCAGGTTGCCGATCCGTTCTTCGTCAGAAAATTTCTGCGCATACTCTTCATCTATGAATTTATACCCAAAGGGACTGCCGGGATTATACTTCTTAAATATCGTTTCTATTTTCGCCAGGGCGCCTCTTAATGGGACGCCTGGTTTTATTTTTACGATGATCAGGTTTACCCAATCGGGGCTCATATGAAAAATGGAAGGGATAGTCGGCTTGAAGGGTGATTCCATTACCATATCTTTTATTACACCGGTAACAATATGTTCCTTGTTTGCCCACCTCATTTTTTGGCCAATAGGATTTTTAAGGCCCATAATTTTTACCGCGGATTCATTCAGGATGAAAGCGCTGGTATCATTAAAATCCCGGGAAAAATCACGACCTGCAATAATTTTCCAACCGACTGTTTTTCCAAAATCGTGTGTAACCGCGATGGTTCCAAAAAGCGGATCGCTATCGGGACTTTTTCCCTCCCATTCCACTCCACTATTGTTGGACCATATTTGCGTAACTGTGCTGTTTGATTCAGCCATATTTTCTACCGCCCCTGTTTGAATAAGATCACTCCTTAATGCATCGTAATGCCCAAAAAGTTCAGGAGTATTCATCACTATTGAAATAAGCCCTTCTCTTGTATAACCCACCTGCCGGTCTTTTGCAAACTGCACCTGGCGATAAACAATAATAGTTCCGATGATTAGTGTGATGGATACGGTAAACTGAACCACTACCATCACTTTACGCGGAACAGAAGCAAAGCGTCCAACCCGAAAAGTTCCCTTTAACACTTTGATAGGTTCAAAGCCGGATAAATAAAATGCCGGATAACTGCCGCTAACGATCCCTGTTACAAAAGTGAACCCTGTTGTGATCGCCCAAAACCACGGCGAAGTCCAGGGAATGGACATATTTTTATCGGCGATGCCATTAAAAAAAGAGATGGACAATTGAACGAGGCCGATAGCAAATAATAACGCCAGGAATGAAATTAAAAGTGATTCACTCAGAAACTGTCCGATAAGCTGTGCACGCATGGAACCAATCGCTTTCCGAATCCCAACTTCTTTGGCACGTTTCTCACTTCTTGCAGTACTGAGGTTCATAAAATTGATGCAGGCGAGAAAAAGAACAAATGCCCCAACGATGCCAAATAACCACACAAACTGAATTCTTCCACCCACCTGTTTCCCGTTTTTGAATTCGCTGAATAAATGCCATTTGTCCATGGGATGTAATGACATTAATTCATTGCTGCCTGTATAGCCATGTTCCTGCGTTACTTTTTTAAATTTTTCACCGGCTCTGGTGAAATCAACTCCATCGTTTACCTCAACAATCAATTGGCAACCGTGATTGCTCCAGGCATCGGTTTGCGTATTCCACCAGTTAGCTTTGTTATACCAGGGCAAAAGAAATTTTGTTCCGTATAGCGTGGTGTTTTTCGGCAGATCTTCATACACACCAGCCACTTTCATATCCGTTTTGTTATCTACACGTATCGTTTTATTAACCGGGTCATCCTTTCCAAAAAGGGCGGTGGCTATGGATTGTGAAAGCAAAACCGCTGAAGGATCATTGAACCCGGCACGGCTTCCTTTATTCATTTTCAGTGTAAGCATTTCCGGGAGATCTGGCTGCGCCCAAATACCAGGTTGAGATATTTTTTTTTCACCTGCTGCCAGGATATTTGTACTGTTCCAGGTAAGTGACAATCCTTTATAATCGCTTGCATGTTTAGTACGAAGTTCTTTTTCGAGGGGCACACAGATATTAGGGTAGGTACCTGTTTCGTCATCAAAGGTTTGAGTAGTCATCAGGCGGGCCAGCCTGGAGTGATTCTTATGATAATGGTCGAATGAAAGTTCATCCGATATCCATAACCCAATCAGTAATGCCACGGCCATCCCCGTTGCGAGCCCTATAACATTAATGGATGAGTACACTTTGCTTTTGAGTAAATTGCGCCAGGCGATCTTGAAATAATTTTTTATCATAAATTCTATTTTTCCAATTAAGCATAGCAAGTATCATCTTACTCAACGGCGACCTTATTCACCATTGACCATTCACAGTGCCAATTCTCTATTCAGTTCTCAAACTTTTGATAGGGTTTGCCACCGCCGCTTTGATAGCCTGGAAACTTACCGTCAATAATGTAATCACCAATGCACCTGATCCTGCCAGGGCAAAAATCCACCAGGACATATTCGTCCGGTATTCATATTTCTGCAACCAGTCATTCATAAAATAACTCGCAACCGGTATGGCAATAATGAATGCGATAGCTACTAACACTATAAATTCCTTTGATAATAAACCCCACAGGTTAAGGACAGAAGCTCCCAATACTTTTCGTACGCCTATTTCTTTGATACGCTGCTCCGCAACAAAAGAAGCCAATCCGAAAATGCCAAGACAGGATATAAAAATGGCGAGTATGGCGAAGACGCTTGACAAAACACCGATCCGCTGTTCTGCCGCGAACTTCCTGCCATACTCTTCATCCACGAATTTGTATTCAAAGACACCGGAGGGATTAAGTTTCCTGAAAACAGGTTGAATACGGCTGATGGCTTCCGCAGTATTCATTTGTGGGTTCAGCCTGATCGTCATGACCGGTCCTATCTGCGGATACATGAAAAATATAGTTTGCTGAACAGGCTTATAGGGAGATTCGGTGATCATGTCCCTGATGACGCCGACAACTGTAAAATTCTTGCCATTAAATTTCACCGTTTGCCCAACGGGATCTTTCAATCTCATATATTTTACCGCGGCTTCATTTAAAATGATACCAGCGCTATCCGTCGCAAAACTCCTTGAAAAATCACGGCCTTTTAAAAATTGCCAACCCACCGTTTTTCCAAAATCATACGTTACAGCCGTCAGTGCAAAAGACATTTTTGCCAACTTAGGGTCCTTACCCTCCCACTCAAACCTGTCATCGTAATAATTATTTTCAGTAGTAGCACTGGTAGACTGTGCAAAATCAATCGCACCACCAGATGCCAGTAATTCTCGCCGAAGAACATCATACTTCCCGTTGAGATCAGCTGTATTCATATTCATACGAATTAGTCCATGCCGGTCGTAACCAATCGGTCTGTTCTGCGCATGCTGGATCTGGCGGTAAATAACAATAGTCCCGATCATCAGAATAATAGAAACGCTAAACTGCAGCGCTACCATTATCCTGCGGGGTATCGCTGCTGATGGCCCGGCACGGAACGTACCTTTCAAAACTTTCACCGCCTGGAATGCCGACAGGTATAGAGCCGGATAGCTTCCGGAAACAAATGCGGTAATAACAATGAACAGGATTGAGATAATCCAGAATACCGGGTTAGTAAATGAGAAAATGATTTTTTTATCCGCTATTTCATTAAACCAGCCGAGGCTTAATAGTACAATGCCCGTGCTGATTAAGAAAGAAACAAATACTACGAGGAAAGATTCACTGAGAAATTGTTTTATCAACTGGCTTCGCAATGAACCGAAGGTTTTGCGGATACCGACTTCTTTCGCCCTTTTTTCAGAACGGGCGGTGCTGAGATTCATAAAATTGATACAGGCCAGCAGCAATACAAACAGGCCAATCATGCCAAACAATTTGACTATTTGTAACTGGCCTCCGGCGTGTACGCCGTTCTTCCATTCAGACCGCAGATGCCAATCCTTCATAGGATGCAGGAAAAGAGCGACGTTATCACCCGAATTTTTTGATCCGTCTTTTTTTATCCTTTTCCAATAAACATCTTTTATACTGCCGGATATCTTATCCATTGAAATACCGGCAGCAGTTTGTACAAAAATGTGAAAAGAACTAAACTCCCAATTGTCGAGGGTATTTTTTACACCTGCATTCGTATTTACCAGCAAACTCCAGGGACAAAAGAAACTTACATCAGAATAACGGGCATTATGAGGTAAATCCTCAAACACTCCGTTTACTTTCAGGGTCGTAGTGTTATCCAATTTTAAAATTTTACCAACCGGATCTTCATGACCAAAAAGAGCGATCGCAAAAGACTTTGTTAATAAAATAGTATTCGGGTCATCGAAACCAACGGCTGACCCATTAATAAATTTCAGTGTAAATATTTTAGTAAAATCAGGCTCCGCATAAATCCCCTGCCGCAGAAATTGTTTGTCATCAAATGCGATCATGTGTTCGCTATTTTCTGTAGTGAGTGCGACGTGCTTAAAATAATTACTGTAAGTCGTCCGCAGTTCAGCCGCCAGGGGAATAGGAAAATGATTACTATTGTCAGCAATAAAAGCTTCTCCGTTAGCGGTTTCTTTTCTTGCAAGCTGGCCAATTGTATCGTAGTTTCCATTATTCTTATTAAAAGACAGTTCATCCCAAATCCACAAGCCTATCAGCATGGCTACGGCCATACCCACGGACAGCCCGCCGATATTAATGAATGATGCAACCTTGTTCTTAACAAGGCTTCTCCAGGCGATTTTTAAATAATTTTTTATCATAGCCTTAATTTTATTGATTCATTCTATTTTGTACTTCCCGTTACTTGCAGCTTCCTGTTGCTTCACTTCGTTCGCAATGAAGTCGTTTTGACAGCAGTCGCAATAACGTCACTCTGTTCGCAATGACTTTACCGGGTTGGCCATAGCCGCTTTCAGGGATTGATATAAAACCGTTATCACTGCTATCACTACAATCAATGCAACTGGTAAAATGAAAAACCATATCCCGAGATCAATATGAAAAGCATATTTTTTCAGCCAATTATTCACCAGCATAAATGCCAGCGGTAATGCAACTACACCTGCGACCAATACCAGTTTCAGGTAATCTTTGGTGATCATACCTGCTATCTGCAACAATGTAGCGCCCAACACCTTTCTTATACTGATCTCTTTGGTGCGTTTGGCAATGGTATAAAGTGATAAACCAAACAATCCCAGGCAGGCGATGATTATCGCTATAATTGTAAACAGCCAAAGCACCGTGGCAAACAATTGATCATTTTTATATTGTGCATTAAACCGTTCGTCCAGGAAAAAGAAACTATACGGGCTACCGGGGAACCGGTCATTCCATTTTTGCTTTACAAAACTCATCAGTGCGGGAAGATCGCTGGTCTTCAGTTTGAGAGAAAAGTTTCCGAACTGTCTTTCTTCTTCAGGATAAAAAACGATGGGATCAAATCCATACTGCAATGATTCCTGGTGATAATCTTTTACCACGCCAATCACTTTACAATTGAACCCAGCACCATTCATCTCCTTTCCCACTATATCGGCTGGTTTACTAAAGCCAAAAGTTTTCGCCGCGGTTTCATTAACAATAATACTTAAGAGTATGGAAGTATCTACGGCCGGTTTATCAGTGGAAAAATTTCTTCCTTCTGTAATCGTTAATCCGTAAGCGGGAATAAATTTTTTATCTATCCCAAAAACCCTGCAGCGTTTTTCCGCCGGTGAATTCTTCATGGCAAAACTTGATGACCCTCCTACCTCTGAACCAGGTACTGAAGTAGAAGCAGTCACGGATTGAATAGCCCGGTTTGATTCCATATCATTGACAAAGGCGTCAAACGCGGGTATAGCTGAGCTATCCTGTCTCGCCGACTGTTGCAATACCAATGTTTGCTGTATGTTCACGCCAAGGTCACGATTTTGCATAAAGCGAAGCTGCCGGTAAAAACCAATCGCTCCGGTGATCAAAACAATGGCCGCTACAAACTGCAACACCACCAGCGATTTTCTCAAAACGCTTTTCCCTCCTTTTGATCCGGAAAAGCCGTGGGTACTTTTAATAGATTGAATGGGTTGGAACGATGACAATACAAAGGCAGGATAAAAACCGGCGAGCAATGTTCCCAGCAAAAAAACAAGGACGGCGAAAATCCAGAACCGCCAGTCGGCGATATTCAGATCGCTGATATCTCTTCCTACCAGGTTGGAAAAAGATGAAAGCGTTAATTTGAAAATTAAAATCCCCAGGATGATCGCTATGATATTTAAGAAGAATGATTCAGCGAGAAACTGGCGGATCAACTGAAATTTGCCAGCGCCGACTACTTTTCTTACGCCGACTTCTTTGGAACGATCCAGTGAATGTGCGGTAGAAAGATTGACGTAATTTATCCATGCAATGAATAAAATGAATAAAGCCGCTATGCCGAGGTATTTAAGATAAGTGAGATTACCATTTCCTGCCAGCTCATAATCGTAATCGGAACGCAGATGAATATCTTTCAATGGCTGCAGGTTGAATACGACATTGAAACCGGATTTCTTCATTTCACCACCCATGTAGCGACTGGCGAATGCCGGCATTTTCGCCTGCAATTTTTTTACATCGGTTCCGGGCTTTAATAAAATATAGGTATAGAAATCCGACCAGCCCCAACTGATATTCGCAGCTCCTTCGGTCAGTTGAATGTATTTATTATAGTTGAAAAGAATATTGAATTGTATATGCGAATTAGCGGGAATATTTTCGAGTATCGCTTTTACGATATAGGCCTCATTATTGTACCGGAGAGGTTTACCTATAGGATCAATATTGCCAAAATACTTTTTCGCGGTTTCTTCCGTAATCACAGCATCATTTAGTCCTTTAAAAGCGGTAGCCGCATTTCCTTTTACAAAACGAAAAGAAAAAAGATTAAACAATTCAGGGTCGGCATAATAGATACCTCCATTCTCCACAATTTTTTGTTCACCCTGCGTCACAATACCGCCCTGCCTGCGAAACCGGACCGCTTCCTGTATTTCCGGGAAATCTCTTTTTAATGCCGGGGCAACGGCTGGATAAGTAAAAGCAAAAGTTTGTTCTTTTCCATCCTTTTCTGAAATAACCATGGGCACACGAAATATCCTGTCTTTGTTTTTATGCGCGTCATCATAGCTGTATTCAAACCGCAGGTAATTTACGATCAGTAAAAAACTGGCGATACCAACTGATAACCCGAAAATATTAATAGCTGAAAAAGTCTTGTTCTTCCAAAGACTTCGCCAGGCTGTTTTAAAATAATTTTTTATCATAACCGGTGATTTTCTATTCAGTGCGCAATGACTTCACAGGGTTGGCGAGTGAAGCTTTTATTGACTGAAAACTTATCGTAACAATAGCGATGACAATAGCGATACAACCGGACGACAGGAATACCTGCCAGCCAATTGATATTTTATAGGCAAAATCCTGCAACCAATTATTCATGGCATACCAGGCTAACGGAACTGCTATCGCAATCGCAATGAAAACCAGTTTCAGAAAATCTTTGGCCAGCAACCCAATGATACCCGCTACACTCGCCCCTAATACTTTCCGTATACCAATCTCACGTATACGTACCTGTGCCGTGTAAGCAGCGAGCCCAAGCAAACCCAGGCAGGATATGAAAATGGCGATAGCCGCGAATAGGTTGTAGAGTAAACCCGTCCGCTCTTCTGTCTTATATAAATTGTCAAACGTCTCATCTAAAAAAGCATAGGTAAAAGGAAAACCCGCGTTATATTTTTTCCATTCATTTTCCATAGCCGCAATAGCTTTAGGCGCATCCTGTCCTGTGGTCTTTACATACAATTGTCCATAGTTAGCGGGCTGGTAATAAAACACAGCCGGTTCAATTTTTTGTCGCATGGAAGCATAATGAAAATCTTTCACTACGCCGATTATCGTTCCCTCTGTCTGCCACATCTTGAATTTTTTACCAATGGGATCTTTGATGCGGGCGGCTTTTACGGCTGTCTCGTTTAACATAAAATGTATTGAGTCAGTTATAGAACCCGTAAAGCCTGTTCCTTCCTGTAATTGCATTTTAAAGAAGGAAATAAAGTCCTTATCAACTGCCATTGGGCTTAGCATTAGTGTTTCCCCGGTTTCCTTTCCTTCCCACCAGTTGTCACCCGTATGGCCGCCATACCTGATGATATTAACGCTTGCCGCCGTGACGTCAATCACACCCGGTTGCTTCATCAGTTCCGCCTTGACCACATCGAAATGCTTATTCATTTCATTCAGGTTGCAGGAAAGCACATGGTCTTTATCATATCCCAAATTTTTTGAATGGATATAGGACATCTGGTTACCAATAATAATAGTACCGGTGATCAGTATCATAGAACCTGTAAACTGAACCACCACCAATACCTTCCGGAAAACGGCATCACTGATTCGTGCCGATACTTTTCCTTTCAGGGCTTTTAATGGTTCAAAAGAAGAAAGGAGTAAAGCCGGGTATATACTTGAGATGATAAGGCTCCCGCTAATGGTAAACAGGATAATCTTCCATACCTCGGGATCCAAAAAACTTATTACGAGTTCCTTACCTGATACCCTATTAAACAATGGCATCAAAAGGTAAATTAGTCCAAGCGCCAGGATAGTCGCACAAATAAACAGCAGGGTGGTTTCCACAATGAATTGCATGAATAAATGCGCCTTGCCCGCGCCAACAATTTTGCGCAGGCTCACTTCTTTTGCACGCAGCATTGACCGCGCCGTAGACAGGTTGACATAATTTATACAAGCGATAACGAGGATAAGTATGGCGATGATGAAAAACATCCGTACTGTTGAGAATCCTCCGTCACTACCGTCGGCCCTGAGGAGGTGCATTTTTTTTAATGGCAATAATAAATAGCCCACGTCCCCGTCATCTGATTTGATTCTCAAATGTATCTGTCGCAGTTTATCTGTGAAGCCAGCAAATGAAAAACCGGGCTTCATCAACAGGAAAGTGTTGTAATTGAACTGAACAAAATCATTCTCCAGGTTTTTGCCTTCTTTGTTACCGGCATACATGTTCTTCTCGAGAAGCTGCATAGGGAATAGCATATCCGCATTGAAGGTTGAATTTTTGGGGAAATCCTGTATAACTGCACTGACTTTGAAATTTATTTTATCATCCGCGGCGATTACTTTACCCATCGCCTCTTCAGTACCAAAATATTTCCTGGCAGTGCTTTCCGTTATCACTACAGAATTATCATCGGGATATGGATTCGCCGGGTTTCCTTTTACTACTTTAAAATCGAAAATGGAGAATAGAGAAGGATCGGCAAAAAACTTATTTTGTTCATTGAATACTTTATCGTTGTATTTAAACAACTGGTAATAGCCGTTATAAGCTATACGTACCGCATCTTCCACGCCGGGTATTTCTTTTTTGGCCAGCACGCCGATTGGCGCTGCTGTTACCGACCACAATTGCCGGCTGCTGCCCGTACCCACCATATTCTCCAGCTTGTAAATATTCGCTTCCTTTTTATGAAAGCCGTCAAAACTAAATTCATCCTCTACCCATATCAATATTAGAATGCCGACTGTCAGGCCTATCGTTAGTCCTGTTATATTGATAACCGAGTAAAGTTTGTTCTTTACCAAATTGCGCCAGGCCGTTATAAAATAGTTTCTTAGCATAACTGTGTTTTATTCTGTTCTTAAACTTTTAATTGGATTAGCGATCGCCGCCCTGATAGCCTGCACACTTACCGTTACTATCGCTATCAATACAGCAAGCAATCCCGCCACGGCAAACATCCACCACGTTATACTGATCCTGTAGGCAAAATCCTGCAACCATTTATTCATGGCCCACCAGGCAATCGGTGAAGCGATGCAAATAGAGATGACAACCAGTTTGATAAAATCTTTTGATAATAATTGTGTGATACTAACGACACTGGCACCTAGCACTTTCCGGATACCGATCTCTTTTATTCTTTGTTGAGCTGTAAATGCGGCAAGTCCGAATAAACCCAAACAGGCGATGATGATCGCCACTAATGCCGAAGCCACAAATAGGTTACCCAATTTCTGCTCCGCTTGATATTGCTTATTGTATGTTTCATCGGCAAAAAAATAATCAAACGGGTTACCGGGAAAAAACTGCTTATACAAATCATTGATGGCAGTTAATTTCCCCTGCATATTGGAAACATCGGTCTGTATAGTGAAGTAAACAAAGGAAACAGAAGGAAGAAAGATCATAGGATCTATGGACTTCTGAAGAGAAAGGTGGTGATAATCTTTTACCACGCCAGCGATCTCATATTCCTTCTCCCAAAGGATCTTTTTTCCAACAATATCTTCATCTTTGGCAAAGCCTAGTTGCGTGGCCGCCTTCTCATTGATCAATACTTTCCGTGACTTCGACCAGCCATCATAAGCTTCTTCCTGCGTATAGCTTTTACCCTGGGCGAACTGAATATTATAGGCATCAAAATAATTATTGTCACAGATAAACATCCGGTAATTCTTTTTTTCATCGCCTTGCCGGGGATTCAACCGCGTAATTTTAGCAGTTGAAAAATTATATCCCTGTCCCGGAACGTTATTGGATGCGGCGTATTTTTTTACAAAGGGCAATTGAATCATGGCGCTTTTAAAAGCCACATTTTTCTCAGCCTGGTCATCTGTTGAAACAGTGGGTCCTTTAATAACCAATAATTGATTTAATGTTAAACCTTTATTGGAGGTTTTCATGTATTGCAATTGTTTATACAAAACAATCGTGGCTACGATAAAGACAATGGAAATAGTAAACTGAAAAACGACCAATCCCTTTCTTAAAGAAAGACCTTTAACCACATTCCCGATTTTACCTCTTATTGTAGTCACCGGTTTGAAGGAACTGAGAACAAAAGCTACATAGCCCCCGGACAATAAAGAACCGGCGAGAATAAAACCGATAGCTGCCACCCAAAACCAACCTGCATTCAATTGATTCAATGAAAGTGACTTTCCTGTAAATCCATTAAAGAAGTTTTGAAAAATATAAACCAGGAAAAAGGCGATAAAGGCGCTGGCGATCGTTAACAAAAACGTTTCAGAAAGAAATTGAACGGTTAGTTGTTTGCGGCTTGCACCTAATACTTTCCGCACTCCTGTTTCTTTAGCTCTTCGCAAGGCTTGTACGGTTGAAAGATTGATATAATTTACCCAGGCGATGAATAATATCAGCAGGGCGACAGCTAATAATAATACAACCATGGTCAGGCTGCCAAATGTCTGGAAGGGATAATTAAAGTCGGGCGCCAGGTGCAAATGGTGAAATGACTGCAAAACGATTGCATCATCTTTCGCTTCTTCACTCGTGCTGTGAATAAAACCGGTGAGTTGTTTAGTGACTGCATTGGCATCAGCCTGTTTTTTCAACAGTAAATAAATGTTGACAAACCCTGATTCCGTTCCATTGGGGTCGGCCCAATTATTACCGTCCCGGTTCGCTGGATTCTCCAGGGTATGCAGCGATAATAAAACATTGGATTTAATATCCGATTGCCCGGGCATGTCTTTAAATACAGCTTTGATCGTATAGGGTATATTGCCAAACTGATCACTAACGGTAACCACTCTGTCGGCTACCGTTGTTTCTCCAAATATTTTCCGGGCCATGCTTTCTGAAACAGCCATTGTCTTAGGCTCTTTCAAAGAAGCCGATCCATCAATCAGTGGAAAGGTGAATGTTTCAAGAAAGTTGCCTTCCACATAGGTCATTTGTTCTTCCCTGAATGATTTCAGGTCCGCAGGATTTTTGCTACCATTCGCTGAATAACTGATCACTCCACCGCCAATTCCGTCCGCTACTCTTACAGCAGCTTCAATGGATGGAAATTTTTCTTTGATAATAGGCGCATAACCCGGTGGCAAATAATAATCGGCGCCGTTTTTTTTATTATTGATCGCCGCCCTATATAAACGATCATAATTTTTATGAAACCGGTTGGCACTCCATTCAAATGCTACAAATTCAAAGATCAAAAGAAACACAGCAAGGCCCACGGCAAGACCGGCGATATTGATAATGGAGAAAGTTTTATTTCTCCGGAGATTGCGAAGAGCAACCAATAAATAATTTTTCAGCATACCAATTCTTTATTCCGTTTCTCTAAAATTCAATTCAGTTGCTCTTCAACAATTACTATAATCACCTCACTCCGCCCGCAATGACTTCACAGGATTAGCGATAGCCGCTCTAATGGATTGAAAACTTATAGTAAACAATGCTATAAATAAAGCAAGCAAAGCAGCAGCCACAAATACCCACCAGCTTATACTAATGCGATAGGCAAAATCCTGCAGCCAGTTGTGCATAGCCCACCATGACACAGGAAAAGCGATCAACGCAGAGATGCCTACCAGCTGCAAAAAATCTTTTGACAATAACCTGGTGATACCCGGCACTGAAGCGCCCAGCACTTTACGGATACCTATCTCTTTGGTACGTCTTTCGGCGGTATAGGCCGCTAATCCAAACAATCCCAAACAGGAAATAATAATAGCCAGTACAGCGAACACTCTTGATAATTTACCGATCAGTATTTCGCTCTTGAATAAATTATTAAAGCTCTCGTCCACGAATTCATATTCGACCGGGTAGGTGGGATTGTTCTTTTTGATGGTATTTTCTATTTTTGCCACCGCCTGTTCAATATTCGCCTGCTCTTTGATCTTTACATACATATAATTATAATTCTCCGGGTAAACCATAAATACCAGCGGATCATTTTTGGCATACATATCACCGAATACAAAATCCTTTGTTACCCCGGCGATCGTGTATTTAGTATCGCCTCTTGTCAAAAGCATACCAATGGGGTTTTCTTTGCCGATCATTTTCGCCAATGTTTCGTTGATAATAACACTTGAACTATCATTAACAGCGACGGGATAAAAATCCCTCCCTTGTTTTATTTTTATACCGGATGTTTTGATATAATCGGGGCTGATATAATCCATGGTGATCAATATTTTTTTGGAAATATCTTTTCCCTCCCACGCGAAATCAGTGGTCTGGCTGCCCATTTCCAGCATATCGAGGTTGGCCATCGCCATATTTTCCACCTGCCCTGTTGATATCAACTCCTGTTTGATGACAGAAAAATTCTTTTGCATATCGCCCTGCAGATTCATTTGCAAAAGATTGTCTTTGCTGTATCCCAGTTCCCTGCTCTTGATATGTTGTACCTGCTGGTAGATAATAATGGTGCCGATGATCAATACAATGGAGATGGTGAATTGAAGAACAACAAGACCCTTTCGTACAATGGCGGCACTGCTGTCTTTCATTTTCATCCCTTTGAAAACCCAGATAGGATTGAAGGATGACAAATAAAGCGCCGGGTAACTTCCCGCTATCAATCCGCAGATAAGACCAATAGCCGCCAGATAAAAAAGGTGAACGGGTTCACTTAACCCTATGAAAAGTTTCTTTTCCACCAATAGGTTAAAGGCGGGTAATAAAAGGTACATCATGGCGACAGCCAGTAATACCGCGATGAATGACATAAAGATGGCCTCACCGATAAATTGCCCGATTAAAATTTTCTTACTGGCTCCCAAAACTTTTCTTACACCTACTTCCCTGGCTCTTTTTTCAGACCGGGCGGTGGCCAGGTTCATGAAATTGATACAGGCGATCAACAGAATAATCCAGGCGATAGTACTGAACAGGCGGACATATTGAATTCTTCCCCCGGCTTGCTTGCCATCTTCAAACTTGCTGCGCAAGCGCCAGTCATCCATTGCAAAAAGGAAGGGCTTCGCTATAGCACTGGTGTCTTTGGACTTGATATAGTCCTTAAACTTATTATTGAAAAGTTCAGGGTTGGTTTTATCATCCAGTTCAACAAAGGTTTGGATACCATTACTACCCCAATATTGCAGCCAGTTATTCTTGTCATAAAAAATCTTAAACGGCGCCAGCCATTCAAACTGAATGGATGAATTTTGAGGAATGTCTTTGATAACACCCGAGATAACAAATTCATCTTTGTTATCGACTCTCAATGTCTTACCTATAATATTCTTTTCCAGGCCAAAAAATTTCCTGGCCATTTTTTCGGAAATAACCAGCGAATGTAACTGTGTAAGAGCTTTTTCCCGGCTACCTTGTGAAAAAGTTAAACTCAATATGTCCAGTAAAGAAGAATCAGCGAAAAACCCCTTTTCATAAATAGCTTTGTCACCAAGTCCGAATAATACTTTTTGCGACCAGGTAGTACGGGCGGTAACTTTTACACCCGGCAATTCATTTTTCATCGCCGGCCCTAATAAACCGGGTGTAGCAGCGAAAGTATATTTCTTGCCCTCGTATGCCTGGTGTTCCATCACCTGGTAGATATTATCATACTTTTTATAGAAACGGTTATAACTTTTTTCGTTTTCTACCCATAAAAAAATAAACCCTGCACAGGCAATACCTGTAGCCAACCCGAAAATATTCAGGAAACTATAGGTTTTGTTTTTCCAGAGATTTCGAAAAGCCGTTTTTAAATAATTCTTTAGCATAACAGCAATTTTATTCTTCTTTAAACTTTTTGTTCAATCGTAGTCGCTGTAACAATGGTCACTGCGAAGAATATCACTCCGTTCGCAATGACTGTACCGGGTTGGCCATAGCCGCTTTGATCGCTTTCAGACCTACAGTAATTAATGCAATACCGAATGTAATAGCTGCCGCTATTAGAAATACCCACCAATGAAGCGGCGTACGATAAGCAAAATTTTCTAACCAGGTATGCATAGCATAATAACCAACAGGTATGGCGATAAGCGTCGCTATCAATACAGGTTTCAATAAATCTTTAGACAGCAGTAACACTATATTGCTAACAGATGATCCTACTACTTTTCTCACACCGATCTCTTTTGTTCGTTTGGTGGCTGTAAAGGACGCCAGTCCGAATAAACCCAGGCAGGCGATAAAAATGGCTAACCCGGAAAAGATGCTAAGTATAGTTTGCTGCCGGATATCGTTTTTATAAAGCGCATCAAATTTCTGATCCAGGAAATTATATTCAAAAGGATAGACAGGAGCAGCTTTAGCATACTCATTTTTAATAGTCGTAATAGCGGCCGGTATATTACCGGGTTTTATTCTTATCACCGCTACACGCCTGTCTTCACTTGGAGAAATAACCAGCGGATCCATTTTTTCTTTTAATGAAAGAAAATTGAAATCTTCCACTACGCCCACTACCCTTCTTCTTACGCTATCACGAAAGGTGTTTTTAATCCATTTTCCAATAGCTTCTTCAGGTGTAAATCCAAGATCTTTCGCAGCTGTCCTGTTAATTAATAAAGCTTCCATTGTATCCGTAGCGAACTGCGAAGAAAAATCCCGGCCGGCGATAATCTTTAAACCCAATGTTTTTACATATTCAAAGTCCGCGAACTCGGTTCGTGATTTCCATATTTCTTTCTGTCCCTCCGCTTCGAAAGTGTGGAGGTCAAAAAAACCTCCGGGTTCGCCAGACATCAGCGACACCGATGCGATATTAGCCTTGCTTTGTAATTCATTTTTGAAAGTGAGCAGGTGATCATAGAAATCATTATTATCGATTGGTATAACAATACTATGCTCTTTGTTATACCCCAGCTCTTTCTCTTTTACATACCTCATCTGGCTCATAATAATGATAGTGCCGATAATTAGTAAAACGGAAATGCTGAACTGCACCACTACCAGGGCTTGCCTGAATAACGAACCACCTTTGCCAAGCCTTAATTTCCCCTTCAACGCCTGGATAGGCGAGAATACCGACAGAAAAAACGCGGGGTAACTACCAGCCAAAAAACCAACCACCAGTATAACACCAAGGAGAAATAAATAAACCGGCATCGCTTTCCATGATACGGTTAATGTATGACCAAGTAACTGGTTGTACAATGGCATCATCAGTTGCAGTAGCCCGATGGAAAGTAGGCAGGATATAAAGGTTAATAAAATGGACTCCCCGATGAATTGCCAGACCAAATGATTCCGTAAGGCGCCCATTACCTTTCGCAAGCCTACTTCCTTTGAACGCTCTACGGCACGGATCGTGGAAAGGTTCATGAAATTGATACAGGCGATGAGCAGGATAAATACCGCGATCGAAAGAAAAATGTATACTACACTTTTATCACCATGTTTTACATTGTCGAAAGAGGATGAGGGTTCGAAATAAATATCTTTTAAAGGAGTAAGCGCCAAATCGAAATGAGCACCCATACGTTCCATGTCTTTACCCATGTATTTATCCATGAAGGGAGCAAACCTTTTTTCAAGTTGTGCTTTATTGACATGCTCATCGAGCAGTACGTAGGTAAAGTTGTTATTGTTGATCCATACTTTAAACCATGGCTCATTGTAGTAATTCGACATCGGCATGACCATATCAAAATCCAAATGCGAATTGCCGGGAACATTTTTGGCGATGCCGGTCACTTTTAATTGCCGGTGTTTATCGATCTCTACTATTTTACCCATCGGATCCTGCTTTCCGAAATATTTCTTAGCGGTTGCTTCACTCAGCACAATACTGGCGGGTTCTTTTAAAGCCGTGGCAGGATTGCCCTTTATCAATGGAAAAGAAAAAAGAGTAAAAAAATCGGGATCGGCTATGTAAAATTTCTTTTCGTTAAACGAAGTGGTACCAAATGAAACCAACGCATTAGACGGCATGACCCTTACCGCTTTTTTAATTTCTCCCCGAAAATCATTTAACAGCGCTGTGGCATAAGGACCCGATACGTAAGGCACTCTTGGTTTAGAAACCTCGTAGCCACGCATTACCCGGTAAATATTTTTCTCCTGTTTATGGAATTTATCAAAACTGAATTCATTCATGATAAACAGGAAGATCATCATGCAGACGGTAATGCCAATCGTTAACCCCAGTATATTAATAAAAGAAAACACTTTACTCTTCACCAGGTTTCTCCACGCAACTTTTAAATAATTTTTTATCATACCTGTAATTTTTATTCTGTTCGCAATGACTTAACCGGGTTAACAATCGCGGCTTTAATAGCCTGGAAGCTTACCGTGAATAATGCAATGAATATGGCTGATAAACCCGCCAGTGCAAACACCCACCATTGTATAGTAATCCGGTAAGGGAAATTCTGCAGCCAGGTATGCATCGCCCAATAAGCCACGGGCGCCGCAATGACGAATGAGACCATCACCAGTTTCAAAAAATCTTTTGACAGCAGCGTAGTAATATTCGTTACAGAAGCACCCAATACTTTACGGACGCCTATTTCTTTTATCCTGTTTTCGGCCATGTAAATGGATAAACCAAACAAGCCCAAACAGGAAATAATAATCGTCAGCAGTGCAAATAAAGTAGCCAATGTGCCTGTTCTTTTCTCGTCACTGAATTTTTTCGCATACTCTTCGTCGGCGAAGCGATAGTTTACATCGTATTCGGGGTTATATTTTTTAAAAATACTTTTAAGAGCGGCAATGTTTTTTTCTGTTGGGTTCTTGCCATTTAGTTTAATATGTATCACATTAAACCATCCATTAGCCCCTGCAATAAACATCGGCTCCAGGGGATGATACGGCGAATTAATGATGAAATCTTTTATCACGCCTACTACATGCCAATCCTGCCCATTGTCCTTTATTATTTGTCCCAGCGGCTCTTTAAATCCCATGTGTTTTACCGCTGATTCATTTAACAACGCTGCATTGGAATCAGTTGGAAAATTTTTTAAATCGAAGTCCCTGCCGGCCACTAATTGCAAGCCCAATGTTTTTGCAACAGCATCATCAGCGCAAAAGCGGTTAATCACTGTTTTATCTTTGGGATCTTTGCCGGGCCACCCGAGTCCCCATGTATTACTCCATCCTTCCGTTACCGGTGCACTTGTCATGGTTACTGACACCGCAGTGCCTGATGAAAGCAACTCATTTTTTATCAGCGTATAATTTTTCGCCGATTCACCTTCAGTAAAATGATAAACAAGATTGTCTTTAGCATAGCCAGCCTGCCTGTCCTGTGCTTTTTGTATTTGCTGGCGGACAATAATTGTTGCTATAATAAGCACGATAGCAAAAGAGAATTGAGCAATGACCAAAACTTTGCGCGGCGTAACCAATGCATTCGCTGCTTTCAGGCTTCCCTTCAAAACACTTACCGGTTTGAACGAAGAAAGATAGGCGGCGGGGTAGCTGCCGGCAAGGATACCGGTGATCAGTACAAATGCAAGTCCGGCGATCCAGAAAAAAGGGTTTGCAAAATCAACAAATAATTTTTTATCGACCAATTTATTAAAGGCGGGCAAAACAAGCTGTATAATAAACAACGCGAACACGCCGGCGATAAACGCCAACAATACTGATTCACCCAAAAACTGCACCACCAATGATTTCTTTTGTGCTCCTACCACTTTACGTACACCTACTTCTTTTGCTCGCTTCTCGCTTCTCGCTGTACTCAGGTTCATAAAGTTGATACATGCGATAAGCAGGATAAATGCCGCGATGATGCCGAATAAACGCACGATTTCTATCCTGCCACCTGATTCTTTCCCGTTTTCAAAGGAACCGTATAAATGCCAGCGGCTCATCGGGTATATAAATGTTTCGATTTTCGGGTCAGCCTTATCATACTTTATTCGCAGCGTTTTTATTTTTGGCTCTATGGAAGGGAGTGAAGAACTTTTCTTTAGCAGTACATAGGTTGCAACAGAATTATTTAGCCAATTTGTATCATCCCATCCTTTCATTCGCATATAGGACCAGGGTAACAGGAACTCAAACTCAAACTGGCTATTGGCAGGAGGTGCTTTTACTATTGCAGATACTTTGAAATTGTCCGCGTTATCCAGTTTCACTATTTTGCCAATAGGATCCTCATCACCAAAAATTGATTTGGCAAGCTTATCTGTCAGTACGATAGATAATACATCATTTAAAGCAGTCGCCACATTTCCTTTTACAAAAGGGAACGTGAACATTTCCAAAAACGAAGAGTCCACAATTTTTCCGCGCCCATAGAATTGTTTATCGCCCAAAGCGATTTTTACAGGAGGTAAAAAATTAACTCTTGCTGTTTTTTCTACCTCAGGGTAATCCTGCGATATAGCAAGTGCCATGGGTTTCGGTGTGTGGTTCCAGCAACCAGTCTGGCCATCCGTTGTATAACGGTTCCACACCTGGTATAACCTGTCTTTTTTTACGTGAAAATTATCATAGCTCACTTCTTGCTGTATCCATAATACAATAAGGACAGCAGCAGCCATACCGATGGAAAGGCCAGCGATATTAATAAATGAAAAACTTTTTTTCCTTTTTAAATTTCGCCAGGCGATGATGAAAAAATTTTTTATCATAACTTTTTATTTACTCACCTCATTTATGCCAATTATGAAAACCAACCGGTCACTTATCAACTTTTTGTATACCTATTCATTTCTCAAAGCCCCCACGGGATTTTTAATCGCCGCTTTTATAGCCTGGAAGCTTATCGTAGCCAGCGCAATGATAAGAGCGGATAAACCCGCCGCTATAAATACCCACCACCCTATATTGATCCGGAAAGCGAAATCCTGTAACCATTTATTCATCGCCCACCAGGCCAATGGAAATGCGATCAGCGATGAAACAATGACCAGCGCCAGGAAATTTTTAGATAACATGCTTACGATATTACCAACTGATGCACCTAATACTTTACGAACCCCGATCTCTTTGGTTCTTTGCTCTGCCATATATGCCGCCAGACCGAATAAACCAAGGCAGGCAATCAGTATGGCAATGATGGCCAATCCAAGTCCAAGCTTACCGGTACGCAACTCGTCGCGGTACATGTTATTAAAAGATTCATCCACGAACTGATAGCTGAACGGCATCCCGGGAGCCATAGCCTTCCATTTAGTTTCTATATTGCCTAAGAGATTTTTTACATCCGATGTATTTACTTTAAAAGAAGCGGACCAGCTGCTGTTGCCCATCCGGAAACACAAAGGCCCGATGGTTTGTTTCAAAGATTCAAAATGAAAATTCCTTACCACGCCAATGATATCGTAGGCTATCAACCGATTGGAGAACTGGTCCTGGAAATAGGTATATAATTTTTTGCCGACAGGATTTTCGTAACCTAACAAGCGTGCGGTCGTTTCGTTAATGACCAGGCCTGAAGAATCAGTACCAAATTCCCTGGAAAAGTTTCTTCCCGTTACCATTTCCATACCCATCACTTTTATATAGTCAGGATCAATTATCCATGTTTGCATGTTCAGGCCATTCTTTGAATCCATCACAGATTCTTTTGAATACGTATTATCACTTCTTGAAGAACCTGAAACAGGCAGGTATCCGCTGAAAGTGCCCCCCTTAACACCCGTCATTTTTGAAACCTCTGTTTTAAAAGCTTCCGGGCTTTTTAATGCTCCCGTTCCGTTAATGGTCAATAACTGGTCTTTGTTAAATCCTAATTTTTTGTTTTGTATGTAGTTCAGCTGGCGATAAATAATAATGGTACCTATAATAAGAAAAATGGAGATAGTGAATTGAAATATGACTAACACATTTCTTAAGTTGCTTCTTTTAAAACCGGCATTGATCTTTCCTTTCAATACGGCGATGGGGCGAAAAGAGGATAAATAAAAAGCGGGATAACTTCCTGCCAGAGCTCCAACCGCGAAAGGCAGTATCAGCAGGAATAATAAATACTGCGGGTTCAATAGCTCTGAAATAGCTAAGTTTTTACCGGAAATGTCATTGAAATAAGAAATGCACAACGATGCAAGACCGACAGCAATAATTAAGGCAATAACAGCCATTATAATTGACTCGGTCAGGAACTGCCCGATCAATGCTCTTTTTTCCGTTCCCAATACCTTACGAATACCTACTTCTTTAGCCCTGTTGGAAGACCGGGCCGTAGAGAGATTCATAAAATTGATACAGGCTATCAGCAGCACGAATAATGCAATGATGGAAAAAATATATACATACTGGATATTACCATTAACGCCCAACTCAGGAGTACGGTCTGAATACAAGTGAATATCCGTCAATGGCATTAAACTAAACTCAAGCTTATTACCAGCTTTCTTAAAATCGTCCATCGAGCTGATATTCATAAACTGCTTTGCCTGGGGCAAAATATACTTATCAATAACCTGGACGAAATTTTTTTCGAATGCTTTATAATCCGTTCCTTTTTTTAATACGATATAGGTCTGGTGATTCATGCTCAGGTAATTGCCCCATTGGTAATTCACATTATCCATTGAAAAAATAAATTCGAACCTGAAATGAGAAGTGCGGGGAATATCCTTAATGACCGCCGTTACTTTGTATAAAGTGCTGTTATTATCATTGGTTTCAATCGTTTTACCAACAGCATTCGTGTTGCCAAAATATTTTTTGGCTGCGGATTCGGTAATCACCACCGTGTTGGGTTCATTCAGCGCTGTTTTAGTATCTCCGGCAATAGCGGGCAGTGTGAATACATTAAATAGGGTTGAATCGGCATGTACTACATTATCTTCATTTATAAACTCATTGCCTTTTTTTATGAGCTTACTTCCTTTGGAATTAAAAAAACGAACATATTCTTCTACCTGGGGGTAATCTTTTTTCAGCGTAGCACCCATTGGGTCACAGGTAACCGCCATGTGTAATTTATTCCCACCAAAAACAAGATCGGAATTGACGCGGTAAATACGATCGGCCTTTTCATTGTAACGGTCATAGCTCAATTCATCCGCCACATACAAAGCCATAAGGATAAAACAAGCCAGGCCTGTCGCAAGGCCAATTATATTAAGAAGAGAGAAGGTTCTATTTCTAACCAGGTTTCTCCAGGCGATTTTTAAATAATTTTTTATCATAAAAACCCATTTAAATTATTTATCGGATCAACCTGGTGTATATACTTCCAGGTTGAACTATTCTGTTCTCAATGACTTCACCGGGTTAGAAACGGCTGCCTTTATAGCCTGGAAGCTGACCGTAACAAATGCTATCGCAGCTGCCAGGATACCTGCAACAATAAATACCCACCATTGTATATTGACCCGGTAAGCGAAATCCTTTAACCAATTGTTCATAGCATACCATGCCACCGGGAATGCCAAAACCGCCGCAATGCCAACCAGCTTCAAAAAATCTTTTGATAACAAGGCCACGATCCCCTGCACATTAGCGCCAAGCACTTTTCTTACGCCGATTTCTTTTATACGCTGTGAAATGGCAAAGGCCGATAACCCGAATAACCCAAGACAGGCGATGAAAATGGCAATACAGGCAAACACGGTAAAAATGGTCGCTTGCTTTTGCTCCGACTGGTATAGTATGTCGAAATTCTCGTCCAGGAATGTGTAATCAGCCGGTGTTTCAGGAAAAAACTTTTTCCATGTTTTTTCCATGTATGATAAAGCGGAAGAAATATCTTTCCCGGCGATCTTAATCGAAAGATTATTAAAATAAGCCTGCGAAGAAGGCTGCATGATGAACACCATCGGCACGATGGCCTGGTGCATGGATTCAAAATGAAAATCATTGATCACCCCAATGATATGGCCTTTCTGGTTTCCGTACTTAAATGCTTTACCGATCGCATTTTCTTTTGTCCAGCCCAGCGCTTTTACTGATGATTCATTGATGACAAAACTTGCAGTGTCTGTCCCATAGTCTCTTGAAAAATATCGCCCGGATAACATAGGTATTCCAAACGTAGAAACAAAATCATGATCAGATGAAACGAATTTTATATCCGTGGTTACAGGTTGTAAAGAATCACCGTTGAATGTATTGGCGCCAATATTGTCAAGCAATCGTCCGGTGGGTATACGTGATGAACGGGTCATACTTTTAAAGGCGCTGTTCTGCAGGAGCTCATTCCGGAACGATTCATACTGGCGGGCTACTTCGCCGCTATAGCCCATTGTAATTACTCTTTCTTTATCGAACCCAAGTGATTTTTTCTGAATGTAATGCAGTTGCTGAAAAACAATAACCGTAGTAATTATGAGAATAATGCTGATAGAAAATTGCGCAACCACCAATACCTTTCTGAAGGATATACTTGTTCCGCCAACTTTGAAAAGCCCTTTCAATGTTTTTACAGGCTGGAAAGATGACATGAATAAGGCAGGGTATATTCCCGATACGATACCGACAATAAAAGGAGTTATTAAAAGAGGTACCATTATTTTCGTCTGCAATAGCATGCTGAATGACAACTCCTGTCCTGAAAGTTTGTTTAACCACGGAAGGGTAAAAAAAGTCAATACACCTGCTATCAGGATGGCCGCCCAGCAAATCATTATCGACTCGCCGAGGAATTGACCAATCAGTTCTTTTCTCCTGGCACCCACTACTTTCCGGATGCCAATTTCCTTTGCACGCAAAGCTGAACGTGCTGTTGAAAGATTCATGTAATTGATACAGGCGATCAGCAAAATAAATAAAGCAATAGCGGAAAAAATATAGACCCTGCTGATATCGCCATTGGGTTCCGCTTCATTATCAGTATGCGAATAAAGATGGATATCCGTTAATTTCTGAAGCCCGATTTTGGTGAATTTGGATGCCTGCTGTCCCACATATTGACCATTCATCCTTCTGTCGACAAAAGCAGGGAATTGTGAGATCATCGTTTTGGGAGAAAAATTACCGGGCATTAATAAATAAGTAAAAAAGGAATTATTGCCCCAGCTTCTCCTCAATCTTTCTTCGCCATACACCGCTGAATCTCTTAGCGTGTTGAAAGAGATCAGCATGCCCGGGTGCATGTGTGCATTAGCAGGAAATGCTTTATAAATGCCGGTTACTTTCATATCGAACTGGCTGTTAGCCCGGATTACTTTGTTCATTGGATCTTCGTCGCCGAAATATTTTTTGGCCGTTTCTTCCGTCAGCATCACTGAGAAAGGGTCATATAAAGCGGTTTTCGGGCTTCCTTTCAGAACTTTCACCGTAAAAACATCAAAAAGGTTTTCATCAGCAAAAAAGACATTCTTTTCATTGATTACTTTTTCCTGGTACTTCATCGGGGTTGTTCCGATATCCATCAACCTTGTCATTTTTTTTATTTCCGGAAAATCAGTTGGCAGGTAATACCCGAACGGAGGGGCTACGGTGGCTAAGTTCAGTGAAACAACTCCTTCGCTATTATTAAAACTTCTTGTCACCCGGTAAATATTGTCCGCATTCCTGTTATACTTATCATAACTCAGTTCATTGAGTATATAAGTTGTAATAAGCAGGCAGCAGGTCAACCCCACGGTCAGACCAAAAAGGTTAATGAAAGAAATAAACCTGTACCTGAGCAGGTTCCTGATGGCGATTTTTAGATAATTACGAATCATAGCGGTGCCCCCACTCCCGAAGGAGATATTTAATTCGCACTGATCAATCAGCACGTTTTAAAAAGATGATTAGCGAACCTGCAATTGAAGTGTGTGGTGCAACAAAAGCTCAACCAGGGAACGGAAACCGGCGACATCATTATCAATCGTTTATTCGAAGAACTTTCAATTGGTATAACAAAGTCCCGGTAAATTTTTTAAAGAAGAATATGTCCTTATACCATAATATTTTCAATCACCGCCTGTCCGTCAAGCATTCTAACTATACGATGGCTGTAACGGGCATCGTGTTCGGAGTGTGTTACCATGATGACAGTAGTGCCTTGTTCATTCAGGTCAGTTAACAACTGCATCACTTCATTACCATTCGACGAATCAAGATTACCGGTAGGCTCATCCGCAAGGATCAGTTTAGGTTTATTTACTACTGCCCTGGCAACAGCTACACGTTGTTGCTGTCCACCAGATAACTGCTGCGGGTAGTGATTGCGGCGGTGCATGATCTGCATTTTATCCAATACTTCTTCTACTCTCTTTTTACGATCACCGGCTTTCACCCCTGTATAGATCAGTGGCAACTCTACATTTTCAAATACGGTCAGTTCATCTATCAGGTTAAAACTCTGGAATACAAAACCGATATTCCGTTTGCGCAGATCGGCTCGTTTACGTTCATTGAATTTAGCCACTTCAATGCCGTTGAAAAGAAAGCTTCCTGAATCAGGATCATCCAACAATCCAACGATGTTCAGCAAGGTGGATTTGCCGCAACCGGATGGCCCCATTACTGCTACGAACTCTCCTTCTTTTACTTCAAAGGATAACTTATTGAGCGCAACAGTTTCGACTTCTTCTGTCCGGTAAATTTTTTCCAGGTTTGAAATATTAATCATGGTAGTTTATTTAAATAAAAATTGTTTTACTCTTTAAATATTGAACAGGTAAAAATGAAACGGGCGGATATTCGCGGTAATTATTTTTTTTGAGCCGGATGTTTTCTTCTTCGTGCAATTGTTTTTACTCTCCTGGTATTCTTTAATACAGCCAATACCGAGTTGCTTTGCGGATGAAAACAGGCTGAGTCCGCAGATCAGCACCATCATATAAATAATTTTCTTTGTCATGGCTATTTGGTTTGAGGTTTCAGGTTCAAGGTTTGATTTATTTTTTTAAGACCAATTCCTGCATATTTCCATAATTCTCATAGCTGGAGGTGATCACTTTATCTCCGGGTTTTAATCCTTCCGTTACTTCATAGAAATCAGGATTTTGACGCTGTAATTGTATATCTACTTTATAAGCTGTTTTTCCATCGTCACTTACTTTGAATATCCAATTACCGCCTGTTTGCTGGTAGAAGCCGCCTTTCGCAACCTGTATGGCCTGTATTTCATCGCTGAATGCTAATCGTATTTGTAATGTTTGTCCACGACGAATGCCCGGCGGCACCTCACCTTCAAATTCCATATCTACCTGGAAGCGGCCATTGGTAACTTGTGTATATACTTTTTTGATCTTTAGTTTATAATCCTTCCCAGCAAGCGTAAACCCACCCAGCAACCCAGTATAGATACGGGAGATATAATGCTCATCCACATCTACTCTTACTTTAAACCCGCTGAGCACATCTATCTGGCCCAGTCTTTCCCCTTTATTTTTAGATTGACCGATCTCTGCATCCAATGAAGTCAGTTGACCGTCTACAGGAGCCCTTACGATCAGGTCGCCCACTTTTTTGCGCATGACATCCAGGGCATTTTGAGTACGTTGGTAAGACATTTTGGCCTGGTTCACCTCCTGCTTCACGGAAATGGAATCCTGCATCAACACCTCCGAAGCCAGCTTTTTCTTTTCCACCTGGTAATTATAATTATTCTCCGATTGCTTGAACTCCTGCAGACCTATTACTTTCTGCTCGTATAGCTGCTTGTTGAGTTTATAGGTCCTTTCGGCTTCCTTTAAAAGGTTGTCTACGTCTGTTCCCTGGTTCAATTTCCCGATGGTATTCTGGCGGGCCGCATTCTGGGATATCTGCATTTGCGTAAGCAGGTTGTAAACGGATGTTTCCTGGTTTACAAGGCTCAGCTCCAGATCGGTATTAGATAACCGGAGGATCGGCTCACCTTTTTTCATCGTAGCGCCATCGTCTACATATTTTTCTTCCACCCTTCCTCCTTCCACCGCATCGAGATAAATAGAGGTAATAGGCAAAACCACACCATTTACCGGAATAGTTTCCTGGAAAGGACCGGATTTCACTTCACTGATAGTGATTCTTTCCGTATCTACATTCAGCCTGCTTTTGCCCGATGTAAAATAATAGCTGGCAGCAGCCAGGCTTACCACACCTAATACACCTGCAATGGTGAGGATTCTTTTTTTACCCCATTTCTTTTTTGCGACAACTCTATCCACTTTTTTAAACCTTTAATGATTACTGAACTTTGTTATACGACTGAAAACGCTCAGAGTTACAATCGTGCACATATAATATGGATGCATCAGCTATTAAGTGATAAATATGCCAGTTCCCGAAGCTTTTGATTAATAATGAATTATAAGTTCAATGATCTACGAAGGCGTTCGTTTCCGATACAACCAGTGTACGCTTTTGATACACCCGGTTTTGGGTCGTTTTCTTAAAAAATTAGTTGCCAGCACTTTGTATTTATGGTATACTTGCAGCTTTAGGGAATACGCAATTGGCAATGGGCAATTAGCAATAGAGCTTTAAAGTTGTAAGTTGTCGATTGCTTATTTATAAATTGCGCTTTGTGTATTGCCTGTTGTTCATTGCCTATTGTCCATTATCTCCAACTCAACTACATGATACTAAAGAACGCCTCCATATTAATAATAGACGATGACCCGGATGTACTGACCGCAGTAAGGCTGTTATTAAAAACGGATGTAAAAGATGTAGTGACGGAAAAAAATCCCGAGAATATCCGCTGGCATTTATCCAAAGATGATTTCGATATCATTCTGCTCGATATGAATTTTACCAGCTCTATCAATACCGGCAATGAAGGTCTGTTCTGGTTAAAAGAAATAAGAAAGATAAAACAGGATGCCTCCGTGATTATGATAACCGCATATGGTGATATCGACCTGGCAGTCCGTTCGCTGAAAGAAGGAGCTTCTGATTTCGTAGTAAAACCATGGCATAACGAAAAACTGATCGGCACGATCAAAGAGATACTAAAACGAAAAGGAAACAAAACCGGCGCTCTTCCTCTTATAAATACTGATTCGCTTGTAGGTAAAGAACTCCTCGGCGAATCGGAAGCGATGCAACAAATCTTTTATAAGATCGAAAAAATAGCGCCGACTGATGCGAATATCCTGATATTGGGAGAAAACGGAACAGGAAAGGATCTTATAGCTAAAGCCATCCATCAGCAATCATTGCGTGCCAATGGTCCCTTTGTAAAAGTAGATGTTGGCGCATTAACAGAAACCTTGTTTGAAAGTGAATTATTTGGTCATAAAAAAGGAGCGTTCACCGATGCGAGGGAAGATCGTATCGGAAGGTTTGAAGCCGCCGGCAGTGGTACCTTGTTTTTGGATGAAATAGGAAATATTCCTCTTCACCTGCAGGCAAAGCTTCTGAGTGTTTTACAAAACCGACAGGTAATCAGATTGGGAAGCAATGAATCGATCCCTATTGACATACGTTTGATTTGTGCTACGAATGTCCCGCTAAGCGAACTGGCCAATGAAACAAGATTCAGAAAAGATCTTATCTATCGTATCAACACGGTAGAGATCACCGTGCCGCCGCTTCGCAAACGCGGTAATGATATTATTTTACTGGCAAGACATTTCAGTAAGTTGTACAGTAATAAATACATGAAGCCTTTACTGGAACTGGATGCCAAAGCGATGGAAAAATTATTGAGCCACCATTACCCGGGGAATGTGAGAGAATTGCAATACATTATTGAAAGAGCGGTGATCATGTCGGATGGAAATGTATTGCAGGCGAATGATCTTTTATTTTCCCCTATTGAATCAACGATGGTACTGGAAACAGAAGACGCCGAAATGAAACTCAGCGACGTTGAAAAAAATACCATCCTGAAAGTGATCGAAAAGCACAATGGCAATATTACCAGGGCTGCTAAAGAATTGGGCCTCACCCGTACCGCTCTGTACCGGAGATTAAGTAAGTATGACATCTGAGAAAATGCACTGCTGCGTCCATCTATTTTTGATCGGAGAACTTATGTTGATTTTCCAATTTTAATCATGACTTTTGCTAATTGTCTATTGCCCGTTTACTATTGACTACTATGCTGTATAAAAAAATCGAATGGCGGATACTGACAAGAGTGCTTGTGTTGTTTATAACACTGAGTGCCGCGTCTTTCCTGCTGGTGAAAGGACTTTATGTGTATTTGATATTGGCTGCTCCTGTTATCATTTATGAGCTGGTTGAATTTTATCGTTTTCATAATAAAGCGCATAAGGAATTAGACCAGTTTGTAGAATCAGTTCATTACCGCGATTTCTCCCGGTATTTTGATGTTAAACACGCATCAGCCGATATTCAACCTTTACGCAAAGGATTTAATGAGATCAATACAACCTTCAAAGTAATCAGTAAAGAGAAAGAAACACAGTACCAGTACCTGCAAAAGATACTGGAACTGGTAGACACTGGTATTCTTTCCTACGAAGAAAAAACAGGCGAAGTAGTTTGGATGAATGAATCCCTGAAACAAATGCTGCAGCTCCCCTACCTGAAAACGATCTATTCGCTGAACAAAAGGGATGAAGAATTATGCAAAGCTATCATTGAACTTAAGCCAGGAGAAAATAAGATCGCTACCGCCCACCCTGACAGAAGCTCATTCAAGATCCTGATGTCCGCCACCGCCTTCCAAACGGATGGAAAATTATATAAGCTGATAGCCTTTCAGAACGTCAATGAAGCATTGGACGAAACGGAATCAAAAGCCTGGCAAAAACTATTGAGTGTATTGACACATGAGATCATGAATTCGGTAGCGCCCATCTCTTCATTGGCGGAAACGCTTAAAAACAGGTTGCAGCAATCGGTCAGCATATTAAATAATGATACCGGTTCTGTTGATGACCTGGAGATCGGTATTGAAACGATCAAAAGAAGAAGTGAAGGGCTTTTGAAATTCGCTGAAACCTATAGAAACCTGAACAAGATTAATACACTAAATCTTAAAAAAGTATATGTAAGAGATATTTTTGAAAACCTTCTTCAACTGATGCAGCCAACCCTGGAGCAAAAAAATATTGAAGTTGAAACGATACTGAAAGAAACCGACCTGGCGCTTGAAGTAGATACGGATCTTTTAGAACAGGTGCTGATCAACCTTGTTGTCAATGCCATAGAAGCGGTAAAAGACAAAGCGCATCCAAGGATTATATTGACAGCATACGTTTCTACTAACCGGAAAACTATTATTAAAGTAGCGGACAATGGTTATGGCATGGCGGAGGAATTACTGGATAAAATCTTTATTCCTTTTTTCAGCACTAAAAAAAGCGGCAGCGGTATCGGGCTTAGTTTATGCAAACAGATCATGATGCTGCATAAGGGAAATATACATGTTCATTCGGTGGAGGGGGAAGGCACTGCGTTTCAGCTGCAGTTCTGAGAGAAAATATTCAATTTTCGGACATTTAGCATAGGCGGGAAAGTTTTTTCACGAAAGCATCTTTTTTTACTACCGGCAATAAGCCTGAATTTTTCAGCGACCAGGCAAACCGTTACAAAAAACCAGGCAAAGTAAAATTTCACTTGTTCATCGCCTGCTTTCACCCCCACTCACCACGTACAAAAATAATTTCATAAATTACCTGTACAGACGGCGGGATTGTACATTCCGATCGTGCGGGTATTTCTTCTTTTCTGCGCACCATACTATTATTAATGAAAAAAATCGCCTATTTCTTCCTGCTGCTTTTGGTAAATGATGGTTTTACACAGGACAGTAGCAGATTTTTGATTAAAGCTGATCAGTTGGTTTCCGAAGTTTTAACGCCGGAAAGAATTTACCAGTACCCGAAATTTTTGCAGGGCAGGATTTTTTTCCGGAATCAAACATTCACTGAGGCCCTCCTGAACTATAACTATTTAAGCAGCGAGATTGAATTTATTGCTCCTGGCGCCGACACAATGGCGATAGCCATGCGCCAGGTGCTGGATATTAGAAAGATTATTGTCAATAAAGATACTTTTTATTATGATAAGGGTTATTTGCAGCAGGTATTGCAAACACCGCCGGGAAAACTCGCAAAAAGGCAAATGCTGATCGTTGCAAAACAGGAACAATTAGGGGCTTTTGACCAGCCCACTTCAACTACTAAAGTTGAGACAGAATTACTTTTCAGGGACTACTATGGCTCTACCGTTACCCCTGGCATGAAAGCCCGTGAAGATATTACCCTGGTATACAGGAATGAGTTTTATTTGGGTGATAATTATTATTCATTTCTCCCGGCCAACAAAAAAAATCTTTTAAAAATTTTCCCTTCCAGGAAGGAAATGATTATTAAATACCTGGAAGAAAATAAGGTTAATTTCAGAAACGGCGACGACCTTAAAAAATTACTTCTTTTCCTGCAATAATACTATGCTTAACAAAAAATCATCCTTCTTGTTTTTTTGCTTTATTAGCCTGAATTTTTTAGCCAGGACGCAAACCATTATAAAACTTGATAAAAGCAAAATTTCATTTACTACTTTAGACAACAGGATCCAATCATTAATGAAGGCCGCGAATGTGCAGGGACTTGCCATCACCGTTTTTAACAACAATGAACCTGTTTATAAAAAGACTTTGGGTTATAAAAACGCAGAAACAAAAGAACCGATAAAAACCAGCACGAATATTTATGGCGCCTCGTTAAGCAAGCCCGTTTTCGCGGTATTAGTGATGAAACTCGTTGAAGAAGGTATACTGAATTTGGACAAGCCTTTGCAGGATTATTTGAACAAGCCCATCTATGAATATGCACCCACTAAGAAATGGCATGATAACTACGGTGACCTGAAAGCTGATACTTTATATAAACAAATAACAGCGAGGATGTGCCTGGATCATACATCAGGGTTTCTCAATTGGCGTTGGGATGAGGCTGATCAAAAACTCCGGGTGCATTTTAAGCCAGGTTTAAAGTATAGTTATTCAGGAGAAGGACTGGTATACCTGCAGGTGGTGCTTGAACACATGCTGGGGCGATCTTTAGAAGAGCTGATGCAGGAAAAAATTTTTGCTCCTTTAGGTATGAACATGTCATCTTATACATGGCAGCTAAAATTTGAAAAGGATTATTGCCTGGGGCATAACACAACAGGAGAGTTATATGAGAAAGACAAGGATAATGATGCCCGGGCGGCCAGTACCCTGGAAACAACGCTGGATGACTATACCTTGTTTACTAAGGCCGTGTTGAAAAACACGATACTGAAATCATCATCATCAAAAGAAATGTTTACGCCACAAATAAAGATCAGGTCGGTCCAGCAATTTGGTCCTTTACGCCTGCGTGATTCCACTACCAATGATGCTATTGGGTTAAGCTATGGTTTAGGTTGGGTTTTATTACAGTCGCCGTATGGCATGGGCGCATTTAAAGAAGGGCATGGCGATGGGTTTCAGCATTATTCTATTATTTTTCCGAAACAGGGAACGGGTATTATTATCATGAGCAATAGTGATAATGCTGAAAGCATTTTTAAAGAACTATTAGAGGCGGCTATTGGCGATAGTTTTACACCCTGGTACTGGGAAAATTACATTCCATATAATCAAAAGAAGAACTAAAAAGTTGCAGGATTAAAGCTAAATTATTTACTTTTATCGCTTACCTCATTCTTCTGTTAAACCTTATGCTTAACAAACTATTGCTGCCCGCTTTCGCCTGTTTCCTTTTCGTTAATGCCTTTGCACAGCCTAAAGTCCCTGAACATGTGTTTTACCAGAAACTCGCCAACGGTTTGGAAGTACTGGTATTGGAAGATCATACCATTCCTTTTTCCACTATTGAAATCGCCTGTAAGAATGGTTCGTTTACAGAAAACAATGAATACAACGGGCTGAGTCATTTATATGAACACATGTTTTTCAAGTCTAATAAGGACTACAAAACACCGGATGACTTTATGGAAGCTGTAAGCAAACTAGATATAAATTTCAATGGTCAAACGCTGGAAGAAAATGTTACCTACTATTTTACACTTCCGAAAGAAAATACGATAAAGGGACTGGAGTTCATGAACTTCGCCATCCGCTACCCGATTTTTAAGAAATCCGATATGCGGAAAGAAAACCCTGTAGTGGACGCGGAATTTCAAAGGCATGAGTCGAGCCCTTATTACGTCCTTATAGATACACTGAATCACCTGCTTTGGGGTAACAACTATAGCCGTAAAAATATTATAGGCAATCATGAAGTGATTCTATCGGCCACTCCTGAAAAGATGGAGACCATTAAGAACAAATTTTATTATCCGAATAATTGCCTGCTTATCATTGGAGGTGATGTTGATCACAACGAAATTTTTCCCAAAGCGGAACAGATTTTTGGTTCCTGGGCCCGTTCAGGTTTTGATCCGTTAAAAGAATACCCTATACCCGAGATCGAACCTTTGAAACAGAATAAGCTTGCCGTAATAGTATCCCCAATCGCGGAATCACCCCTGCTTGTTTTACGTTGGCAGGGCCCCGATACAAGGAATGATCTCAAGGCGACATACACCGCGGATGTTTTTTCTTATATCCTCAATCAGCGCATGTCTAAATTAACACAGGCATTGCAGGAAACGGGTTTAGCAAATGATATCATTATCAATTATTATTCTCAAAAATATGTTGGCCCCATTACATTTTCGGTTTCACCGAATCCATCAAGAATCAAAGAGTGTTACCAGGTGATGCAAAAAGAAATGGAACAGTGGGACGATGACAGTTATATAACAGACAAGCAACTGGAAAGGGCAAAAAAGATCCTGTATATAACGCAGGTAGAAGAACGGGAGGAAGTAGAAGGATATGTGCACCTGCTTTCATTTTGGTGGGCCTGCGCAACAACTGACTATTATACTTTTTACAGAGACAACCTCAACAAGGTTTCCCGCCAGGATATAAAAGACTATGTAAGAAAGTATATAAAAGGCAAACCTTTTTGCGCTGGTCTTATTATTCCTCAGGGCTCTGGCTTGTCAACTGATCCTAACTTCTACTTCGCTAAATAATTCAAATGAAATCTTTTTTTTCAAACTATAAGAAGGTGGTCAGTTTATTGATACTGTCTTTAATTACTTTGACAGGTTTTGCACAAAGCAGTACGGTGGAGTTTACAGTAAACGGGCTGAAGGTTATACTGCGGCAAACCCAAAAGGAAACTTTGGTAATGAGTATGTATTTCAGGGGCGGGTCGGCCAATTATTCGCAGGCGAATGCGGGAATAGAATCCTTAGCGCTTTCCAGTATCATAGAATGCGGAAGCAGTAAATATTCAGGCAATAATTTTAACGACCAGGTGGACGAATATGGATTGCATTTGTCTGGTGAAGCTACGAACGATTATGGCGTAGTGAAACTGGGCTGTATCTCAAGCTATGCTGATGAAGCATGGAAATTATTTTCTTCGGCTATTTCTTCTCCTGTATTTGAAACACAAAAATTCAATCTTTTAAAAGAACAGAAAATTAATGATTTAAAGGCGGGGTTATCAAATCCGGATGCACGGTTAAAGCGACTTGGAGAAGAGTTTGCATTCGCTGCAACACCTTATGCTATTAATCCTGAAGGTACTGTTACAAGTTTGACGGCTTTGAACAGGGAGAAGGTAAAGGATTATTATTTTACTACGTTGTTGAACAAAAACAGGATGTTCCTGGTAGTAGCCGGCAATATTTCTAAAGAGAACATTGCGAAGAAGATTACAGACGCTTTTTCAGAAATTCCCGCGAAAGAATATACGCCTGTAAAAATTGAAAGCCCCCTGTTTATAAAAGAAACAAACAAGATAGAAAGCCGGCCGATTGCCACCAATTATGTGGGTGGTATCATCAACGCACCTGGGTTGAATAGTCCCGATTATCCCGCTTTTCGATTAGCGGTTACTCTTTTACACAGCGCTTTATTCGATGTTATCCGCATATCCAAACATCTTTCCTATGCGCCATCCGCTTCTATATCGCAGGGCAGGATTTCTTACGTAACGATGTATGCCAGTACCTCACAACCACAGGAAACCGTAAAAGCCATGCGATCTATACTTTCCTATATGAAAAACACGACTTATCCTGATAAAGTAATTGAAAGTGTGCGAAAAAGTCATTTGCTTTCTTATACAAAGCGGCAGGAAATTATGTCGGACATAGCTGATCAGTTAGGCAAAGCTGAAATAATGGGAGACTGGAAACTTGCGGAAAACCTTGCAGCAAGAATGAGTACGGTTACTCCTGAAGAAATGAGGCAGGTATTAAATACTTACGCCAGAAATATAACATGGTCATATATTGGTGATCCGGGTTTGGGTGAACAATCATTTAACCAATAGTAACGGCTTCAAAAGTTGCGTGTTATTCAATCATGGATCGAACGAGAGAAATATTTATATCTGCTTTTGGGCACGCATATTCTTGTGTCGCAAGACTGCTCAATATATACTCATCAAGTCTCGGTAATCAACAGTAGTTCGGGACAAATTGAACAAATCTCAACTGTATATCTTAATTTCGAAATCGGTTTTCCCGAAATTTCGGAGACAGCTTCAGTTGCAGAATAAAAAGAGACTATGCAAATTTCACCTTCAGAAGAGTTAACTCCTTTCATAAAACATTATCTTTTTTTGGAAAGCAGGGGGAATGATTTGAAGAAACTCCGTTTATTTTCTGATGGCAATATGGCCATTGTGTTTTCTTTTAAAAGCAACCTGATCGCCGGTTCGGAAAATAACGGGTTATCAGAGCTATTACCAAAATCATTTTTATACGGACAGATATCAGCATTCAAAGATGTTCGTGTTTTAAATGAAACAAGCCTTGCGATCGTCGTTTTTCAACCTTCCGGGATAAACCAACTATTGGGTATACCTGCCGGCGGGGTACGGGACACAATCATTCCCGCTGAATATCTTTTCGGAAAACGAGAACCTGAACTGTATGAAAAATTAGCCGAAGCAATCACCATCCGTGAAAAGCTCAAACTACTGAATCATTTTTTTGAAGAATTAGTGGCAAAAAAAATGTACCCGGAAGATGCAGTAATAAAAGCTTCGCTACAATTAATTATTAAAAACAAAGGGGTAACTTCTTTACATCAGTTGGTTAAACTCACGGGCTACACGGAAAGGCATATTGAAAGAAAGTTTATTGAATCAGTTGGTATCAACCCCCGGAAATTCGGGAATATTATCAGGCTTCAACATTTCCTGAAGCAGTTGAAAAATGAACCCATCAATAGAAAACTTACCGCTATCGCCTATGAAACAGGTTACGCAGACCAGTCTCACCTGATAAAGGAATTTAAAAAATTCACCGGGATGACCCCGAAAACATATGTTAATAAAGCTGATAAACTCACTATCAACTTTGTAAAATTACTTCCCTGAAAAATATCATCAGAATGATATATGTCGGAATTGTACAATTTGCTAACCAGGCAAACGCATAGCTTTGTCCCAATTTAAAGATGGCTATATATGGACAAACTAAAAATATCAACAGCTCAATTTGAACATAAGAGTGCTGACAAGAACTACAATCTTTCTGTTATTGACGATCTTTCCGCCAAAGCAGCCAACGAAGGTTCCAACATAATCGCTTTTCACGAATGCTCTGTTACAGGCTATACTTTCGCGAGGCATCTTTCCAAAGAACAAATGCTTCAAATCGCGGAGTTCATTCCGGGTGGCGAAAGTATTCTGAAACTAACAGCCATAGCCAGGAAAAATAATATCACCATTTTAGCCGGGCTTTTTGAAAAAGATGAACACAATGATTTATTCAAAGCGTATGTATGTGTTGATAAAAATGGCCTGGTCGCCAAATTCAGAAAATTACATCCCTTCATTAATCCACACCTGTTGCCAGGAAACGGTTATTGTATTTTTGAATTGCACGGCTGGAAATGCGGTATCTTAATTTGTTACGATAACAACATTATTGAAAACGTAAGAGCGACAAAGCTTTTGGGAGCCGATATTATTTTTATGCCGCATGTTACCATGTGTACTCCTTCTACCCGGCCGGGTGCGGGCTTTGTAGATCCATCCCTTTGGAAAAATCGGGAAGCGGATCCTACTTCGTTGCGCCTGGAATTTGATAGCATGAAAGGAAGAGGCTGGCTGATGAAATGGTTACCGGCCAGAGCTTATGACAATGCCATCTATGCTATTTTCTCCAATGCGATCGGCATGGATGACGACCAGTTGAAAAATGGCTGCTCTATGATCATTGATCCTTTTGGAGACGTGATTGCTGAATGCCGGACATTTGATGATAGTTTTGTAACCGCTACTATTACAAAAGAAAAGGTTGCGCAGGCTGGGGGATCCAGGTATATAAAAGCCAGGCGCCCTGAATTGTACAAAGATATTATCGGACAGGATCACCAGTCAGAGCAAAAAGTAGTCTGGTTAAATACTGATTAGAAATAATTATATAGCAGATCCGCTTACAAAAGATTTCTGCGAATTTACCTTTATGATGGAAGGTTAAGTCATCTTCTTTTCTTTTTCCACCACTGTAGTCCGCTTCGCTGTCTATTTTTTCTGCCTCGTTGTTTTACACCCCCACCCGGTCAACCGGAGCTTTTACCTTGCACTGAAACAAGCACCGGCAAAATACAGTGACTGGATTGAAATTAGTTAAATTGGAGAATGAAGAAGGAGGTAACACTAAAAACAGCGGCACTACCATGAAATGGAGATACGCACCATATATTGTTATAGTGGCTTTTAGTATTGTGATAACGGTTTTTCGTTTTTTCATGATCCCTGAATGGTCCGTCGCAGTTCAAATTCTTTTATTTTTTCTGCAATTTCTTTTGCTGGTGGGAATTTGGGGATTGATAAATCTTTTAGGTAAATATTGGGACCGCCATCTATCCTTCAGCAGCAACCCTGCCAAGCGGATGACATTGCAGATAGCCAGTTCCATCATCATTGTCGTTCCCGTCATGATAGGGATTACCACGATCGTCAGACCTTATCTGCCTTCTTTTATCAATACCAAATTCATTACTCTTATCATAATTCTTATAACTGTGGTGACGGTTTTATTAAATTTCGTTTTAGCGGCTTATTATTTTTTTAGCCAATGGCAAAAATCAGTACAGGAAAAAGCCGGGTTGCAGGTAAAAACGGCGGAGATGGAAAAGGAAAGATCCATGCTGCAATACCATCATTTGAAGAACCAGGTAAATCCCCATTTTTTATTTAATACATTCACTTCATTGGATGGACTTATACAGACCGATCCTGACCTCGCTTCGGATTTCGTGAGACATTTATCTAAAGTATACCGCTATGTACTGGAGCATAAAGAAAATGAAGTAGTGAGCCTGCAAACAGAAGTTGAATTTATACAGCATTATATTTCCCTGCTGAACATACGTTATAAAAGTGTACTGGAGATCAGGATGAATATTTCCGCTGTTGCGAGGGAAAAAGGAATCGTGATGGTAACACTGCAAATGCTGATCGACAATGCGATCAAACATAATTCACTTGAAACAGAAGCTCCGCTTACGATAAGAATATGGGATGATGATGGATATTTACATGTCAGCAACAACAAACAATTGCGCAGGCAGATCGAAACATCCAATAAGCAGGGGCTGAAGCAACTAAAAGAATTATATAGTTATTTAACAAAGCAGGAAATACTGGTGCATGAAATACAGGAAAATTTTGAGATCAATTTACCATTGTTATGAAAATTTTAGTAATTGAAGACGAGATGTTGGTAGCCGAAAGCCTGATAAAGCAAGTACGGCAGGTAGAGCCTTCGGCGGAAATGATAGGACCTTTGCCATCGGTAAAGGCCTCACTCAAATGGTTGTCAGAAAATCCGCAGCCCGATCTTATCCTTTCTGATATACAACTGGCCGATGGTATTAGCCTTGATATTTTTTCCGAATATAAATTAACCTGTCCCGTTATATTCACGACTGCGTATAATGAATATGCTATCCGGGCGTTCAAGGTTAACAGCATTGATTATTTGCTAAAGCCAATCGATAAAAATGATTTGGCAGCGGCTTTCCAGAAATTCCATTTGCTCCAATCCAAATTCAATGATACGTTGTATATGCAGCAAATGAAAGAATTGTTTTCCAATTTTAACCAGGTCAAACAATACAAAGAACGGTTTGCGGTTCATATCGGTCGTTCAGTTACCCTGATACCGGTGGAGGACATTGCTTTATTTTTGAAAGAAGAATTGATTTATTTGATCAACAGAGAAGGAAATAAATTTATTACTGATTTTCGTTCCCTGGATGAAGTAGAAGAATTGGTCAATCCTAAAATATTCTACCGGGTAAACCGGCAACACCTGGTACATCTTCCTTTTATTGAAAGTTACCGCGGTGACGATACGGGAAAGCTGACCTTGAAAATGCGGGGCATTAAAACCAGCGAGTTAATTGTCAGTAAAGAAAAAGCCGCTGAATTCAGGAAGTGGTTTGATTAATTTTTCCGCTACAAAGAATGTTTGCCGGGAAGGCGGGAAGACGTTAAGCAAGCACATTAAAAAACTTCCCGCCCTCCCTTCTTACCGGCTATTTTTTGCTACCAGGTTTTATACCTGTGCTCTATATATTCTTTCTGCTTCCCTGTTTAAAATTCCTGCTTCCTTGTCATAGGCTTGCCGGTCTATTCTATCTGCCTTCTCTTTGTACAGGATTTAATCAGACACTTATCATTTGAAACAAACTTAAAAAAATTACTATGCAAGTCATTGCCGATATACCGTTATACTGCCTGCCGGTCATACTGGCCTTTTTTGCGGGTGATATGGCCAGGAATTCCGGGTGCGGTTATAAGTTTTGGGTTTGGGTTTTTATACCATTACCATTGATCAGCCATTTTATTCTTCTTGCGTTACCTGAAAAAGGAGAAAATTATTCGCCTATTCTGCACAAGTAAACCTCAAACGGTTTAATCTTCCCGTCAATACTATCCTCTTCCGCTTCCCTGTTTATACTTTCCGGTTCGTTGCCTTTCAATTGTGAAAACGCCTTCCACTCCGTCACTTTGTGAAAAGTTTGAAGACTTTCATTAAAACAATTATTCAGTAACAATTATGAAACGTTTAGTATACATTCTTATCATCCTGGCTTCCTTACTGATGGGTAGTGCGCAAGCGCAAAATGTCATATCCATTGAGGATTGTTACACGCTGGCAAAACAAAATTATCCGTTAGTAAAGCAGCGGGACCTGATCACAAAAAGTAAAGAGTATTCCATCGCCAACGTTTCAACAGCTTACCTCCCACAGTTCACGGTTAACGGGCAGGCAACCTATCAGTCAGCCGTTACCGAAATACCAATCAAGTTGCCTAATACGGATATTCCTTCCATCGGTAAGGATCAGTATAAGATTTATGCGGAAGTCAACCAGACAATTTTTGATGGTGGTGTCAACAGGCTACAGCAAAACTCTATTGAAGCCAACTCCGCTATTGAACAACAAAATTTAGAAGTGGAGTTATACAAACTAAATGAAAGAATCAATCAGCTGTTCTTTGGAATATTATTGGCCAAAGACCAACTGGCACAAACGGAAATGCTGAAAAAAGACATACGGCTTGGTTTGGATAAAGTAAAAGCCGCTATTACCAATGGAACAGCATTGAAAAGCAGCGGAGACGCTTTGGAAGCCCAGCTGCTGGAAACTGATCAGCAGGCTATTGAATTAAAATCGCTCAGCCAGGCCTATAACAGTATGCTTGGCTATTTTATCAATAAGCCATTGGATGAAAACAGTGTATTTGAAAGACCTGAAAACCTCACAGTCACCCAGCAGATCAACAGACCGGAATTGCTTCTTTATGCAAAAGAAAAAAGATCGCTGGATATACAGGATCAATTAGTGAAAGCTAAAAATTTACCTAAGGCGGGGTTGTTCCTGCAGGGCGGAATGGGCAGGCCCGCATTGAATATGCTAAGCAATGATCTTGACCCTTACTATATTGGCGGTGTAAGACTCAACTGGTCCTTATCAGGTTTATACACGGCCAAAAAAGATAGGGCCCTGATAAATATTAAACGCAACACGGTAGACCTGAAGCAGGAAACATTCCTGTTTAATACACAACTCACCTTAAGGAAACAAAATGCAGAGATCACTAAACTGGAAAACCTGGTGAAGTCGGACAATGAAATCATTCCGCTGAGAACAAGAATAAAAAACACGGCCCTGGCACAACTCGAATATGGTGTTATCAACTCCAGTGACTACCTGCGGGAAGTAAATGCGGAAGACAAAGCAAAACAAGGCAGGCTATTGCACGAAACACAATTGCTCACAGCCCAATATGATCAACAAATAACAACCGGAAAATAAAATCAACGCAAATCGATAAACATGACAGATATGAAGAAAATAATTTTATCCGCATTTACTGCTTTCAGCCTGGCTGCCTGCAATAATGGCAATGGTGACTATGATGCTTCGGGTACATTCGAAACCACCGAATCCATCATATCGGCGCAAACAAACGGAGTGGTAAAGGAATTTACCATTGAAGAAGGTCAAACGCTGAAAGCAGGGCAATACATCGGGTATATAGACAGCATACAGCTTTACCTGAAGAAGAAACAACTTGAATCACAGGTGAAGTCATTGCTTGGCAAAACTCCGGATGTGGCCACTCAAACTAATGCCTATAAAAAACAGTTAGCAGTTGCTCAAACAAGATTGGCGGCCCAGTTGGTGGAGAAAAATCGAATTGAAAATTTAGTAAAAGCGGATGCTGCTACTCCCAAACAATTGGATGATATAACAGCATCGGTTGATGCCTTGCAAAAAGAACTGGAAGTGATCAAAGGACAGGAAGCGGCTCAAACTTCCGTGTTGCAAACGCAAACAAACGGATTGATTGGTGAAACGGCGCCTTTGAAAGTTCAAATAGAGCAAATAAATGATCAGCTCGCCAACTCCCGGATCATTAACCCGATAAACGGAACGGTTCTTACCAAATACGCTGAAGCCAGTGAAATGACGACTAACGGGAAACCTTTGTATAAGATTGCTGACCTTTCTTCGCTTATTCTCAGGACTTATATTTCCGGGAACCACTTATCATCGGTAAAGATCAGCCAGCCGGTAAAAGTATTGGTGGATGATGCGAATGGAAAATCGAAAGAATATGCGGGGACTATTGAATGGATAAGCAATAAAGCGGAATTCACACCCAAGACAATCCAAACAAAAGATGAAAGGGCCAACCTGGTGTATGCAGTAAAGATCAGGGTGAAAAACGATGGATTTTTAAAGATCGGCATGTATGCGGATGTAAAACTATAAATGATGAAAGCAGTTACAGTTAATAATATCACCAAAACATACGGCAAAGAGAAAAAAGTCGCTGTCGATGATATTTCATTTTCTGTTGATAAAGGCGAGTTATTTGGGTTGATCGGGCCCGATGGCGCCGGTAAGACAAGCATCTTTCGCATACTGACCACTTTGCTATTAGCGGAGAAAGGAACAGCTACCGTGGATGGACTGGATGTGGTAAAAGATTACAAGCAAATAAGAAATAATGTGGGGTACATGCCCGGAAAATTTTCACTGTACCAGGACCTGAGCGTTGAAGAAAACCTAAACTTTTTCGCCACTGTATTCGGCACCAGTATTGAAAAAAACTATGAACTGATAAAAGATATTTATGTTCAGATAGCACCGTTTAAAAATCGCAGGGCAGGGAAACTATCCGGGGGCATGAAACAAAAGCTCGCTTTATGTTGCGCCTTAATTCATAAACCCACCGTTTTGTTTTTAGACGAACCAACGACCGGTGTCGATCCTGTTTCGAGAAAGGAATTCTGGGAAATGCTGAAACGATTGAAGCAACAGAATATAACAATTATTGTTTCCACGCCTTATATGGATGAAGCCTCTTTGTGCGACAGGATTGCTTTAATGCAGAACGGAAAAATATTATCCATTGATACTCCCGGAGGGGTCATTAATTCTTATCCCGGGAACCTTTATAAGATCAAAGCGGCCAGGATGTTTCGCTTACTCAATGATCTGAATGATCATCCGGATACAGTAAGCTGCTACACATTTGGCGAATATCTTCATTTGTCCCTTCAAAATGATGATGAGCCGAATAGAATAAGGTTGATAGATACTTTAAAAAAATCAGGTCACGAGGACATTGAAATGAGTGAAGTGACGCCAACTATTGAAGATTGCTTTATTAAACTATTAAAGAACTGAAATGCCGGAAGCCGTTATAAAAACAGAAAAACTGACAAAGCGCTTTGGTGACTTTATCGCCACCAACGAGATAAGCTTTGAAGTGAACAAGGGAGAGATATTTGGTTTCCTCGGCGCCAACGGAGCCGGCAAAACTACGGCGATGCGCATGTTATGCGGACTTTCCATTCCTTCCTCCGGTAAGGCACAGATAGCGGGCTTTGATGTGTTCAAACAAACCGAACAGATCAAAAAGAACATAGGTTATATGAGCCAGAAATTCTCTTTGTATGAAGACCTGACAGTGCTGGAAAATATAAAATTCTTTGGAGGTATATACGGGTTAAGCGACAAAATGATAAAAACAAAGAGTGAAGAACTTGTAACACAATTGGGCTTGCAAAGCGAAGCAAAAAAATTGGTGGGTTCATTGCCGCTTGGATGGAAACAAAAGTTATCATTTTCAGTAGCCATATTACATGAGCCTAAGATCGTTTTCCTCGATGAACCAACCGGTGGTGTTGATCCTGTTACCCGTCGCCAGTTCTGGGACCTTATCTATACAGCCGCCGAAAATGGCGTTACCGTATTTGTTACCACTCACTATATGGACGAAGCGGAATACTGTAACAGGATATCCATTATGGTGGATGGAAGCATAAAAGCGTTAGATACGCCAGCGAAACTGAAACAACAATTTAATGCCGCTTCCATGGATGAAGTATTTTTCGCATTGGCGAGAGGAGCAAAAAGAGGAGAATAAATAAAAGAATATGAGGCAATTTATCGTATTTGTAAAAAAAGAATTCTTCCACGCTTTGCGTGACAGGAAAACGCTGCTGATCCTTTTCGGTCTGCCCATCGTACAGATCATGATATTCGGGTTTGCGCTGACCAATGAAGTAAAAAACTCAAAGCTGATCATCGCCGACCATGCAAAAGATATGGCTTCACAGCAACTGATCACAAAAATAGAAGCCAGCAGATATTTTGATGTAGAAAGATCCGTACTGACCAGGAAAGAAATTGAGGCCGCGTTTAAAGAAGGAACGATCAGGGCCGCCATTGTATTTCCCGAAAATTTCAATCATGACCTGCTACATGAAAATAAAGTGACGCTACAGGTCATTACAGATGCCTCCGATCCCAATACCGCTACCACCTTATCTAACTATCTCAGCGCTATCGTTTCAGACTATCAAACTCAGTTGAATGAAAACAGAACCCAGCGGTATACTATTTCCACCGAAACAAGAATGTTGTATAATCCCCAATTGAAAGGGGTGCACAATTTCGTACCCGGTGTAATGGCGCTGGTATTGATGCTGGTTTGTGTAATGATGACAGCCATTTCCATTGTAAAAGAAAAAGAAACGGGAACGATGGAAATATTACTGGTATCACCCTTTAAACCTTTACTGGTCATATTATCCAAAGCCGTTCCCTACCTGATACTGTCCCTGGTAAACGTTACCACTATATTACTCTTAAGTGTTTTTGTTTTGCAACTACCTATCAATGGAAGTTTATTGCTCTTATTCGCGGAAAGCACTTTATTCATTATTACCTGTTTATCGCTTGGCTTGTTGATTTCTGTCAGAACACAATCACAACAAGTGGCCATGCTTATTTCACTGATGGGTATGTTGTTACCAACGCTTTTGTTCAGCGGATTTATGTTTCCTATTGAGAATATGCCTTATCCTTTACAAGTTATCTCCAATGCCATTCCGGCCAAATGGTTTTATATCATTGTCAAATCCATTATGATCAAAGGGCTCGGGATCGCCGGTGTCTGGAAAGAAACGCTGATCCTCGCCGGTATCACGATTTTCCTGATAGCTGTCAGTCTTAAAAATTTTAAAATCCGGTTAGCATGAGGACGATTCGTTTTTTATTACAAAAAGAGTTCCGCCAGATATTCCGCAATAAGGCGATCGTGGCTATGATACTGGCTGTGCCCGTGGTACAGCTATTAATATTGCCATTGGCTGCCAATTATGAAGTGAAGAATATCAACCTCGCCGTGGTAGATAATGATCATTCCGGTTATTCACAAAAACTGATTGGCAAAATAACTTCATCCGGTTATTTTAAATTAACTGGTATTAACCGTTCATTCAAAGAAGCATTCGCATTGATAGAATCTGATAAAGCTGATCTCGTGCTGGAAATACCGCATGGCTTTGAACAAAACCTGGTCCGGGAGAATAAACAGAAATTATTTATCGCTGTCAATGCTATTAACGGATCGAAAGCCAATTTAGGCGGGTCTTACCTGAATAATATCATCGGAAGTTTTAACGCTGATATGCGTTCGGAATTAATATCCGTAGAAAAGACAAACGCATCGCCTTCCATTGAAATAGCTACTTCCAACTGGTTCAACCCCCTGATGAATTACCGGCTCTTCATGGTGCCCGGTATTCTTGCAATATTAGTAACGATGGTTGGTGGCTATCTCTCCGCTTTAAATATTGTAAAAGAAAAAGAGATCGGCACTATCGAGCAGATCAATGTAACACCGATAAAGAAACATCATTTTATTTTGGGCAAACTTATTCCTTTCTGGATATTAGGGTTGGTTGTATTTTCATTAGGTCTGCTTGTTTCCTGGCTGATATATGGCATTACTCCTGCAGGAAGCATTTTATTGCTGTATGGCTTTATCGCTGTCTACCTGCTGGCAGTATTGGGCCTGGGTTTGTTGATCTCTACGTTTTGTGATACTCAGCAACAAGCTATGTTTATCGCCTTTTTCTTTTTAATGATCTTCATTATGATGGGAGGCCTGTTTACTTCTATTGATAGCATGCCCGACTGGGCTAAATTTATCGCCCGGTTAAATCCTGTCAGCTATATGATTGATGTGATGAGGATGATTGTATTGAAAGGAAGCGGTTTCCAGAATATAAAATACCATTTAGGGAAAATAATTTTATTCGCTATCGTATTAAATGGCTGGGCGATCCGGAATTATAAGAAAACTTCATAGAAAAAGTCATCTATCCCTATCGATCTCCGTCAGACTATTACAAAATTATTTTTTGTGTAAGTATTGGCTGATCATTATCAAGTATGCTTACGAGGTAGATTCCTTTTGAAAGCTTATACGATCCTAACGAAATTCCAACCGTCTGACCTTTTTCAATTTTTCCTATCAGCTGCTGTTGAACCAGTCTTCCGTATATGTCCGTTACCCGTACACTTGCTTTGTTGATCAGCTTCCCGCTTCTGCAATAAATGGCACCATTATTTACGATGGTGGGGAATAATATCAATTCTCCCGCCCTGGCATCGGATTCGGATATAGCGACTATATAAGAATAACTTGTCTTTCCCTGCTGATCGGTCATTTTTAACCGGTAAAAGGAACTACCATCCAACGAATTTTCATCTTTATAAAAATATTGCAGGTTATTGCTACCGGCTATCGTTTGGATACGTTCAAAACTGCGACCGTCCTTGCTTCTTTCTATTTCAAAGTTCAGAGGATCGCTGTCAGCGGAAATATCCCAGTTAAGCAGTACAGCATTCGCATCTCTCCTTCCACTAAAAGAAAGCAGGTCGATCTTTAAAATAATATTCGCTTGCATATCAAGGCTGATACGGTTATCTCCACCATTCTCATAAAATTCCAGCACGATATTATAGTTACCGTACATATCCGAATTGTAGGACGCCGTAGAATAGGATTGATCCCACCAGCGGTTGATGGCCCATGTATTACCACCGTCGAAACTTAAACGGTAACCATCATCACCTCCTACTACAAAGTTGTAATTGCCATTGGCGAAATTTTTATTCAGTTTGTATCGCACACTAAAGGTCTCTGTCTGCACATTGCAACCACTGGTGGCATACAGGGTATTGCTACCACCAAAATCCTGGTCGAATGAGATAGCGCCCAAACTGCCCTGATGAACCATTCCTTTATAGGTATTGAAATTAGTACCGTCATATACATACCCGTTCCATACATCATTCGTACCATACACAGCCGTGTTTTCCGCGCCACTACAACCTGCTACTACATTAAAAGATACCCGGTTGCCACCGCCGTTTTCATAATATTCCAATACAAGGTTATAAGCTCCATTTAGTGTGGCGGTATAAGTAGTAGTGGTATATCCCTGGTCATTCCAGCGATTGATAATCCAGGTATTGCCGCCATCCAGACTCAGCCGGAATCCATCATCGCCTCCGACAGTGAAATCATAAACGCCATTCGCAAATGTTTTAGCGAGCTTATACCTTACGCTGAAAGTTTCCGTCTGCACACTGCAACCATTTGTCGGATACATCACATTGTCTCCGCCAAAGCTCTGATCAAAGTTGGGATTGCCGGGCGTGCCTTCATTAATATAACTATGGTAGTTGGTGATATCGGCATTATCATACACATACCCGATCCAGGTGTCATTCAAGCCATAACTTACTTCATCGCCCTGCGGGGTGCAGGGCTGAGCATGAAGCATAAAAGAAAAAGCGATCACCCATAGGGCGGAAAGTAGAGGTTTTTTCATAGATATCGTCTAAGCATTTACACTTAATTACAGAAGCAAACGCTGACTTTCTAAGTGTTAGTACTTAGTTGTTTAAAAATGCTGTAAAATGCCTCCTACTTTTTTTGAAACAAGCAGATATACGAGGGGATAATACGAATTATTAAAAAAAAATGTCATGTACAGGCCGTGAAAGCTTGCAAGTGGTGAAAATATTTTTAACGATTGAAAAACAGCGTGGCTGGGGTGACCGCGTGGACACAGACCAGATAAACCGTAAATTGCAAGAGAACTAAACCTGATAATATGTACCGGATTGTTGCGCTATTTCTACTGGTTAGTGTTTTTATCTCCTGTTCCAAAGATCCCAAAAGTTCGCCGAACCCGGATGTGATTCCTTCCATTATTAATGGTACCATAGAAGAATTCAATTTGGCCCCTTTAAATATAACTACGCCAGATAAGGGCAGTTTTTTTGTTTCTGCCAACAATACAAAATATAAGGTGGATTTTGCCGCTACTACCCAAGCTGCCTCGAATGCCACTTTATTATTTGAGACTGATACTATCTTAATTGACGGGAGCAGGGAATTCGCCAATCTTGGAGCAGATGCGATCTCCTACAATCCTGTTGCACCCAACTTAGTTACTATATTCTTTACGGATGGAAGAAAAGTAACCGGGTCGTTTGAGCTCAACACCAGCTTTGGTGGTGTTTTTGGCGAAGCGTTAATCACTCAATGGCGGGATGCAGGCGATCCGGCTAAGCCCAATCAAAAAGCGAAAGATGATATCATTCACCTGGTAAACCGTTTTCGTGATAGAGACGGGCCCGGTCCTGAAGTAGGTCCTCAATATTTACTTGCCACAGTTTCCAAAAATTAAAGGCTATATCTATTGACAGAAGGTCTCTTAACTATGCCAGGATAGTTTCAGTATCTGTCCTGGATTGCGTCATTTAAATATGTCCTTCATCTGCTGCAAGGAAACTCCAAGGGTTCGCCGGCAAATTTCATCTAAGGTCATTTCGTCACCGGAAAAATGAAAGACACTGTGGCTGTGGGTGAGTGTTTGGCCTGGAGATAAAAAAGCAGCGGGAGAAACGGATTCCAGTTCATAGAAAGGTCCGAGCTGTCTTCCGTCTTCAAGCGGACCATCGTTGTAGGCATTGACGGCGTCTCCCATGAAAGGAGGCTTTTTTGTATCCCATTCCTGGCTCAGGTACTTCGCTGAAGCATCAATATCAAAAAGGGTAATAGTAAGGGTCTTCGTATCCGCATCATAACTCCCCGCCATGGTCTTTGCTGAAGCGGGAGGCATACCCAATTTGCCACGCATCCTGCCATCCGCTTTAAAGAATAAAGTGCTGTCGGCGTATTTTATCCGGTCCGGTGGAATTTCCCCGAAATAACCGGTGTTGGCCGGTTTCACGATACTATCTTTTTTAAATGGGATGATGATCGCGGTATTAGGCGAAGGTGGCATCATATCGAGGATCCAGATACAAGGCATTCCGGTTGAATCGGTCCATGCCTGCAGCCCGGTATTAGTCAAACTATTTTCTGTGTAATACCCCACCGCTTTCACTACATCACTATATTGAATGCCCAGCTTCTGGCCGATGGCAGCATTGTCAAGCACCTGGATTTTCCGGCTGACGGTAAGAGAAAGTTCTGTACCAAAATAGTTGGGGAGCTTCATATCTTTTTTCAACGAAGCCATTGTACCGGAGGCCGAAATCAGCTCCCATCGCTCCGTATCAAAAGCAGGGGGTATTTTCCAGTTGGCAAAACTCATTTCAAATCCTCTCGGGAAAAAAAGTGAGAATGGTCCTCCTTCGGGTCCAAGCCAGATCCGGTTTTCGCCTCCATAAGCATTCATGTGCGGGTCCGGCGGCGCATCAAAGGCATTGTAATTAATCCAGCCCAAACTGGAGCCGTCGCCCGCAGTGGAGGTAAATACTTTCGCCTGGTATTTGGGGGATACGATCACTCTTGCATCTCCATCAGAAAGCACGATAACGCTATCGTATTTCTGCAGAAATGCCAGGTCCTTTTCAAAAGCCGTCCCCGGCTGATGGCAGGAAAAAGTAACGCTGATAATAGCTATTAAAATCGCTGATCTTTTCTTATTCATATTAGAGCTGGCTGTTCAATAATAAAAGGGTATTCCCTGAGAGTTGTTTTATATCCTCTTTTCTTTGAGCCGCAATCTACAAATTTATATGTTGCATTGTCCACGACAGACCGGACGAGAGAAATAATATTGTGATGAAGTTTGATCCTGCCGTCATGGTTCCGAAGTCCTTTTATTGTTCTCCATAGCTTCGGAAATAAATAAGTTCTGCAACTGAGAATTAAAAGGAACCTTTTATTTCCAGAATATTGGTTATTGCATGCTTAGAAAATATCATGCGGGATATGCGTAGAACGCTAAGAATATTTTATTTGATTTGATTTATTTAGCCTGGTGAGCCCAGCTGTCTGCGTGAAGTCAAATTGAGACATCACTGAATATTAGTCAGCGTTCAGGAAAAAATTATCTTATCAATGCGACGGTACCATTCTTTACTATTACACTTTCCCCGGAAAATTTATACCGGCAGCTCCAGACAAAAACATTTGAGTGCTGCATGGCACCTTCCCATTTTCCGTCCCATCCTTTCTTAATGTCTTTGGTAAAAAAAACCAGCTGGCCCCAGCGGTTATAAACAGTAAATTCATAGCTATCCGGGCTGCCATAAATGACGGGCCGGAACAAATCATTCCTTCCATCACTATTAGGCGTAAAGGCGGAGGGAATGAATACATTTCTTTCGCAGCCAGCCAGTTTAGGATTAATAATAACCGAATCCCGCAGCATTCCGCAATAGGTGGAAACATCCACCCAATAAATACCGGGTTCTTTTACTTTTAAATTTTGATCGCGGCTGCCTGTTACCCAGTTGTAATGAAAACCGTCGCGGTGCATAGCGTTTGACAGGTTCGCTGTTTCATAGTGGCAAATTTCAAGATCCTGCCCGAGGCTTATTGCCGGATAAAACGGAAAACAACTACAGGAATCTTTGAATGAAATCAACACCGAGTCTTTTGTTACACCACAGGAGTTAGATGACTCCAACCAATATATCCCTGGAGAATTTACCGTAAAACCAATACCGGTGGAAAGATCCGGCCAGCGGTATGTATCCCATGATTGTTTGGTGGCGGCATTACTCAACGTGATACCTGAACCCGGGCATATAGCCGTATCGGCGCCGATAAAAACTTTTGGAACAGAGGAACCCAGTACTATCAACGTATCTCTCGCATATCCGCAGGTATTTGACACTTCGATTGAATATTCCCCGGGAACCGTTACGCTATATATTGGTTCCGTACTTCCATCCCGCCAGCTAAAATTAATATTATCCGGCCCGGCCTGCGGAATCAATTCAATGGTGGTTCCCTCACAAAGAATTTTGTCATTGCCCAAATCGACCTGCGGGCTTTGGGCTATATCTAAAAAAACGGAATCTTTCGCTCCACAAAAATCAGTAAGGCCATAATATTTCAGGTAATACATTCCTTTTGTCGTCGCCCTGAGTTCATTCGTTCTTACTGTATCTCCCTTTGGCGATATCCATTCATAAACGACGTCTCCTCTTATTCCATTTCCTTTACCTTTTATCACTACGCCGCGACCGGTGCAATAAGGCTGGTCAGAAAGTGTAATGATACTTAGTGTTGCCTTGCATTCCGGAGCATTACAACTTTCGGCATAATTAGAAAGGCCGGAAAAATTGATCTGATTGCTATGGAAATCAAAAAAAGGAGTGGCATCCACTTTCCCTGTCGACGGATCGAGTTTATATATTTTGTCAAGCTTGCAAATGTAGAGGTACCCGTCTCCCATGGATATCAGTCCCATGGATTCTTCCGTTGGCGCACCAATCATGTCAGACACTTCAATGGTGCCGGAACCCGGATTGATAACGGCCAGTTTTCCCCCCTGGCAGGAGAGATAAAGCCTGCCACTGATAAAACAAAGATCACCCGCACTTCTCAGGCGGTCGTCGGCAAATTCAACCACCGTTGTAATCTGCATAGTAGCAATGTTTAGTTTCCCGATACCATATTTGCCGGTGATAAATGATATACCTGCTATATAAATATTTCCCCCGGCATCCGATGTCATAGCATTGATACCATAGTAGTCAGTAAACTCACCCGCCATTGTTACTTTCGCCGTGTTGGGGTTAATTTCCCAAAGAATCCTGTCTCCATTGTTAATTCCATAGAGCTTTCCATCATAGCCCCAGGTAATATCATACATGGTGAGGCCGTTCATGTTGCCGACATATTTTGAAGTTCCTGTTTCCGTGTCACCCCAGTACAAATCCGGGCCGGAACAGCCCCAGATAATTTTGCTGGGGGCGCATCCATAATTATTCGCCGGGTCATAGTAACAAATGAAATCCTTTTCGTCGGCCAGGTCATTCCCATTATCGTCGGTCTTATTGCCGCATATTTCGGCGCCTGCCATACGTGAAGCGTTTACCGGACGATTGTAGATTCGGTTCGCCCGGGGTGCCTGTTTATAGGAATCCGCTGATTGACCAGCGGCCATACATGGCAGCAGCATTAAAATTAGGAGTAGTCGCAGAAAGTCGGTGGTTGTTGCTCTTTTAAAGATAATGATCCGGGACAGGATTACATAGCTTCCGGGTGTAAAACCTGAACAGTCTTTCTATCTTTTTGTTAGCGCCAGGAAATAGATAGTTGGTTGATTTACATATCTGAAGATGATCACTTGAGATAAAACAAGTTGCCGGATTTTAAGATAAAGTTTTTTGAGAAAACAGGAAGATCCCCCGGATTGATCCAACCTGATCAAAATAGCCGATCCGTGTATCTCCATTTTGAGGTTTAACAATCGCAACCATCTTCCAGCCAGTTTGAACTAGCGGGGAGATTTTCCTTTTATCTGTTCATAGACCCTGCCCAAGGAGTTTGAATACCTATGTTCATTTTAAACTCGTCCCATGCATTCCATTCACTAATATCAGGAAGTTCAAATACCGCATTTCCTATTCTTATATAAGTTGATACCCGGGTGGTGCTGTAATTTGTGTCAGGAGTTTTCTCATAAATTTTTGAACATTCCCTGATAAATTTCTTGCAATACAAAGTATAAAGTTTATCTCTTACTAATAGTTGCTTATATATTTTGGGGTATGGGGATAAGGCCTCATAAAACGGACATGATGACAGGGCTTGTGCGGGACCATTCTTAGCATTCGATAGCACCAGATTCAACAACTATATCATACCTGCCTCTATGCATTTTCCAATTGCTGAATGTCAAACTTTGACATTTTCATAAACGCATTCATCACTCTTGGCGCTCGTTCAGGGTCGGACATCAGCTTTCCCAGTATAGCAGGTACAATCTGCCAGGAGATTCCAAATTTATCATCGAGCCATCCACATTGATCATATTTGCCGCCTTCGCCCAGTTTTTCCCAATAGTGGTCTATTTCAGCCTGGGTATGGCATTCTACTACAAAGGATGTAGCCGGTGAAAATTTGTATTTGGGACCGCCATTCAATGCCATAAACTTTTTGCCTTTGAGTTCAAAAGTGACTACCACGGGATTTTCCGCTGTTATTTTTGCCTCTTTGAAAATGGAGCAGTAGTATTCCGCCGCCACTTTGGCCTGCCCGTCGAACCACAGGCAAGGATAAATTTGATCTGTCATGATTTATATTTTGATTCAAAATTATGGGCAGCTGTATGTATCAAAATAGAACAAACCCGACAAAATCATTTTAGGGTTCTGAACCGAACCTCAGGTATTCTTTAGGAGTAATATTGGTAAACTCGCGGAAAGCCCTGATGTAATGACTCTGATCCGCATATCCATTTTGAAAGGCGATATCCGATAATTTGTGATGTTTCCGGTTGTTTAATTGGGTAAACGCCGCATTGAACTGGCAGATCCGCCTATATATATTGGGCGCTACCCCAATATTTTTTTCAAACATTCTTTGAAAAGTTCTTTCCGTCAGGTGTAATTCCTTTTGAACAGTTAGCAATGATTCTTTTGAGGGATTACCGGCAATTTGAATAGTGGCATATTTTATTAACGAAGATTCCATTTCAGACCTGGCGATTAGTTTAAAAATAAAATCATCTAATAAAGCAATCATATTCTCTGTCGTGCCAGCGTTCAATAATCTTTCCTGTAATTCACCTGGTTTTAAGGAAGACAATACATTCAAATCAATGGGCTTATCGGTCAATTCATGTGGCGACACGCCAAACAGCGATAATAATGTATAAGGTTTGAAAAAGTAAGCGACCAGGGTAAAGTCTTCCGATAAGATCAACGATTCAGGTAAGACAGTTTGACCGAAGAGGGTGAGATGATTTGAATTATCATCTCCCAATTTTCCTTTTACCGATTGAAAAAGTATGGTGGGAACGCCATTGGCGTAGAGTGGTAAGATGTATGGCGTAGTAATGTTATTATTTTCAATTACCAGTATCCTATCTACGTAGCTGGAAATCCTATCATCCGGAACGAGGTTTCTTACTTTCACTTCGGGACAAATTTTTATTGTAACAATCTAAATAAAGTGGCCGTAACAACGAGGTCTTTATAAAGGATGTAACGATTATAAGTCTTTTTCAGTCCTTCGAAACCAGTCCGGAGCATCATTCATGTCTTGCCGTAAAGCAGGTTCAACTGCGCTCCTTGATGCTGAACCCGCCGCATGTCATAAAGTATTACCTGACAGGAAAATGTTGCCACTGACCATTAAATTTAAAGCGCTAAGTTTATACCCTCAAAAATTTTCATAAGTACGGGATGTGAAATTTTATTTATCGTCCACCCGATACATCAACCAGCGTACCGGTTATATAAGAAGCATCCTCCGAGAGCAACCAAAGAATTGTCTTCGCAACTTCACCGGGTTGCCCGCCTCTTTTCATCGGGATCTGATCTTTCATTCTCTGCACCCGGTTGGGTTCCCCGGCTTTTGCGTGAATATTCGTTTCTATTATTCCAGGCCGTACCGCATTGACCCGAATATTGTCTTCCGCAACTTCTTTCGCCAGGCCAATTGTAAAACTGTCGATCGCTCCTTTTGTAGCGGCATAGTCAACGTATTCAAATGGCGCACCATATTTTGCGGCCATGGAAGAAACGTTGACAATATTTCCTCCCTTTCCATTGTTTTTAGCTGACATCCGTTTAATCGCTTCCCTTGCACAAAGAATACTACCAAAAACATTCGTCGCAAATACTTTTTGGAGCCGCGCCTGCGAAATATCAACCAGTTTTTGCTGAGGCTCTATAATACCCGCATTGTTTACAAGCGCCGAAATCGTTCCTACCTGGCCGTCAATATTTTTAAAAAGTGTTTCCACTTGTTCTTCATCCGAAATATCCGCTTTGAAAGCAAATGCTTCACCACCCTGTTCTTTTATTTTCGTAACTATTTTACCAGCCGCATCGTGATTTTGCCGATAGTTCAAACAAACTATATAATCCTGCTGAGATGCTAAATACGCCGTTGATGCTCCGATTCCTTCCGCCGCTCCCGTTATCAATATTATTTTTTTCATTTATCGTGGTTTATTATTTTCATCACAAGTTTTTTAGTGGCTGGGGGGCATGGAAGCCGCCCTGCAATACTCAGCATCATCGCTTCAAAAACTATTTCCATTTGTATTTATTTTATTTAGCAAATTCTCCAAAGTGCCAGAGAATTCCGGATGGATCATGCAAAAAACATTCCCTGCCCCAGTCGTAATGCCGGATCGGAGTCAGTCTTACATTTTCATATTTTGTGGTAAGGTCAAGGGCCACGAGTTCATTCCAATACTGATCTACATCCTCCACTTCGATAAAAACCATTGAATTATCAATCCAGTCTTTTACATAAGCGTCCTGTAAATAAAACGCCAGGTCCTTGGTTTTAAAAACAGATAAATCATGGGTCAAAACGGTTTCCTGGAAACCCAGGTCGCGATAAAAATTCCGGGAGCGTTCAAAATCCTTAGCTCCTATGAATGGCCGGATCGATTTAGCTTTTTGTTCCATTGTATCTTTCTTTTAGTTCACGCAAAACTGGCACTATCCGGGCAATCCGCCATTGATTGTAAGCAAGAAATCAGGCCATCCGGGCCCTTACCCTGCTCAACGTTTCCGGTGTCATCCCCAAATAGGATGCTATCTGCATTTGAGGAAAGCGATTTATCCAATCCGGGTGTTTCACCAACAGCTCCTTATATCTTTCGTCAGGATTTTTGGTGCCTATGGCGGCCAAATGATTTGCAGGAATCATCCATTCCGCGAGTAAAGCATTCAGCATACGAAAGGGAGGATGAATATCCATCAGTTCATGGATGTCTTTGAGTGCTATAGAAGCGATGCCTGTATTCTCCCCTGCTTCGATATAATTTTTGGATGGTTGCTGCCGCAGGAAGCTTTCAATGTCGGCGACCCACTTGCTTTCTGTAAAAAAATTTATCGTGAATTCACCGCGTTCGGTGCAGGTATAAAGCCGTAAACTCCCGCTATTAATAAAAGCAAGAGTGTTTGAAATTTGCCCGGGCCGCAGGAGAAAATCTTTCTTCTTCAATTTTTTAAAAGTGAGGCGTTCCGCAAACTGATGTAATTGTTGTTCCGTAAAAGGATACAATTTTAAAAGAGAATTTTTTATTCCCGAAAAGCCAGTGATCCCAGTCGCCAAACAGTCATTGCTTATTATCATGAGTTGTCCAATGGGGTTTTACAAATTGGCTGCCAGCGAACGGGTTCCGGATCGGACAAATTGAGTGCCGTGGCCCGGAACGCTATGTAACACTATGAAGTTAAGTTTTTATTCACCGGTGGCTATACCAATATAACCAGTTATTGCCCTGTCGTTTTTTTTATCATAGTGTTGTTTTTCTTCCTGCTCCAATCATTTTCGCACAGCCAACTCCATTTAATTCCCCGGTTATTCCCTAAGCGGGGAACTCCAATGATGTTGACGCGTTATCTCCATAAATGAAATTGGAAAACCGTTGGGGTTATTTTTCGAGAATATTTTTTAAAGTTGATAAACTGCTATCCATATCTTTTACTACATGTTTTTCCATCATTGGTATCATTATGTTTACAGGGTATTTCAAGGTACCGGTATTGCTCCAACTTAGTTTGGTTTGATCCTGGTAGCTATCGGGATCGGATAAAGATTCTGTTTCGATGGTAATAATGGCACTCGCTTTCATTGGTTTTACAAAACGAATTTCCATGTCAATTCTTTTTCCTTCAATGATGTTCATAATTTCCTTTTCTCCTTCACCGGCATTTTTACTTCCGCTCCAGGCATAAACATATCCAACTGTTCCGTCTGTTCCCCTGAATTCTTTTTTCCTGTCCGGGCCAGCCATTGCATGTTTGTTGAACTCGTCCTGGTTTTTAAGCAGTTTTACATAGTCAAATACTTTTTGCCGCGGCGCATTGATGACAATTTCACGTTTGACATAATGTTGCTTCCTCATGAAAAGTCCTATGACTAGCAGCAGGGCAATGATTCCAGCCACTATCACCAGTATTGTAACGATGATGTTCATTTTATCATTTTTAAATTGTTACAAATTGTTATTTTATTCTGGATTGTAAAGTTACTCATGTGTCAGTCACTTGAAAGCTATCCTGTTACCCGAAGTGAAGGAACCTGTATTGTTACAAGAGCTGATAAAAAAGAAACTAAAACCAAGTACAACAAGATATTTACACCTTTCCAATAGTGGTTTCATTTTTGCTTCTTTCAACTTATCACCCGCCCTGTTTGACTTTCCACTTTCCCGTTACTATTTGCCGTTCCGAATTGGTTGCCGCGTCGTTTCCGCATTGCGGTGGCGGCATTCATTGCCCACCCAGCCCGAAACCGCTGTTGAGTAAAGTTACAAAAGCTCATTGCTTATTCCATCGCCTGGAATTATTCGCCTGTCAATATTGAAGCTGATCAGCGATATGCAGCCAGTTGTTCTTTGGTAGTCCCGCATACAGGCCAATGCAATGCCGGCGGTTCGTAGTTGGTCGCGTCAGTTTTTTAGTTTTACCCAAATATAGTCATCGATTATCTGCCCATTTTTAATAACCGATTTTTTTCTTATACACTCTAAATAATATCCATTTTTTTCCAGGGCTTTCATAGACGCTTTGTTAAAGTCAAAAACACCCGCACTGATTCTAATAATTTCAAAAGTCGCGAAAGTATATTCCGTCATTTTTTTAATTGCTTCTGTAGCCAGGCCTTTGCCCCAAAAAGGCTCCGCAATGAAATAGCCCATTTCCGCACAAAGTCTATGAACGTCGTCCTGAATGGTAATTCCAATTTCCCCCGCCAATTCATTATTATCAAATATTAAAAATCTTTGAGGGGGAGTTTTTCCCAATTGAATGCTCATACAATCTATGGCATCCTGTTTTGTAAACGGATCAGGTGTTTTGTCATACCCATTATTTAAAACAGCAGGGTTGTTGCGGATTTGTGCAAACGTGTCTGCGTAGTCAAGGTTGTATAATCTGAATTCCATATTAAAAGTCAATTGGTTTATTGTCCTATCTATCGTGAAGGGTTGCTTTGCACGGTGATCGTGCATTTTATTTTTCTTAAGGAGCCAGTTGTGCATCAATCGCCACTGTTGGCAGATGCGTTATTTTATATGTTGCTATCTTTCATTGCAGGCATATTAATTTCTTTCACGCAGGTTGCGCCGGAAGTTGATAGTATGAATTTTACCGCCCGGATAACATCCTGCAATGGAATTCCACCATTAGTCTTTTCGATAATACTATCTCCACTTTCTTTAAAACCAGGTTTTGTCGCCAAAGTGCCTATATTTAAAACAGCTACCCCGATATTGTAATCCCGCAGGTTTTCTCTTAAAGAATGTGTAATACCTCTTAATGCAAATTTAGTCGCCGAAAATGTTACCTCTTTCCCATTATGATTATCCAAAGCCCAGGTGGAACCAATCAAAATAATTTTAGCATTTTCCGCCTTTTTCAGGTTTTCGATAAATGCCTGAATAGCCAAAATACAGGAAGAAATATTTGTGTTTACCATGTTTACTATTTCGTCTTTCGGAGTGTCTTCAAACTTATAGTCGTTGGAAAAGCCATTATTCTCCCATATTCCGACATTATAAATCAGGTAGTCTATTGTGTTTTGCCCAATATGTTTTTTTAGTTGTTCAGAAGATTGGGAAGGATTGGACAGATCAGCGGAAATCCATTCCACATTTTTGTGAGTTTCAAGGTAAGCGGGTTTGCTTCTTGAAATTCCATACACTTTATCCCTGTCAGCAGGAATTGTTTGTGTTAACACCTTGCCCAGGCCCTTACTGATTCCGAAAATCAAATACGTTTTGTTTGTCATTTTGTTTTACACAACTCTTTTGTAATATACCCGTAACCGGTGCAGGCTGTGGCGATGGCATTGCACCAGCCTGAGTGAGTACCAGCATTGAACGATTAAAGCACAACCGAAATATCGCCCATACATTTTCAGGCGCCGCTATTTATCGTTTTAATTTTTCCATTCATTAAGAAATTATATAGTCAACAATCGCCAGGGCGTGTATTTTAGTGGTGTCAAAAACGGGTGTCTTGAAATCGCTTTGGCTTATAAGCAAGGGTATTTCGGTGCAACCTAAAATAATACATTCCGCACCACGGGCGACCAATTCTTTTGCTATGGAAATGTATCTGGTTTTAGTAGCAGGATTAATAAATCCAATTCCTAATTCTTCTTTTACTGTATATTGAATATAATCCCTGGTCTCTTGTTTTTCGGGTATCAAAATTTCCAGTCCCCGCTCTTCCAATTTCTTTTTATAAAAATCCTGTTCCATTGTAAATTTTGTCCCCAACAGACCAACTTTCCTGAAGCCCTGCTTATCGATTGCTTTCGCGGTTTCAACCCCTGCATGAATAAATGGTAATTTGGTCGTATCCTGAAGTTTATCAGCGTAAAGATGCGCAGTGTTGGCACATAAGGCAATGCAATCCGCTCCGCTTCTTTTCAGACTTTCACAGGCATTTAGCAGCAAGCCAAAAGCATCATTCCAACCTTTTGCCTGTACGTCGCCGAAGTTTACAGAGTAAATCACACATTCAGCAAAGTGCAACCCGCCTAATTTTGAGTTTACGCCTTCGTTTATGAACTTGTAGTAGTCCATTGTCGAAACCCAACTTATACCACCCACCAGTCCTACTTTTTTCATAACTGAATTGTTATTTGCAGCGCAAATTAAAACGGAATCGTTAGCTGAAATGTCATGTAGCAGACGAGTTTACCAGCGCTGCGGGTTAATTATATCTTCCAGGTTGTCGCTAAACACTGTTGACGTATCGCCAGTTTTGTTTGTTTTCATAGTATTATAATATCTGTATGAAGCTGTTTTGCGCCTGTTGGCAGGGTGCTGCAATGAGCGCTAAGGCTTGGGCTTGGCCTGTGTGGCGATATTCCGTGTTACCTTAGCCCGACCTGATGCTGAGTAAAGATATGAGATGAAAATATATTCTATGGCCGGGCTCTATTCGTTAGTTGGATATGTCGCTGAGTAGCGATATGAAACCGAGAATTTATTCGTTAAGCCTCCATTTAGCCAAACCCCTGGTTAGCGATTCGGGATTTTCAGGCACTTTTTATTTAAGATTGTTAAGCGAATTTGTCAAATGGTAACATATTAAGTCAGGAGTTGTCTTATCAGGCTCATTTGAATTCCTAAACGACAATTTCTCCAACAGCTTAATGGAACTTTGATTGTATCTATGCAGGAATGCTTCAATTTTTTTAACTTTGATCGTATTGAACGCATAGTCAAAGACTTTCTCTACAGCTTCCTTCATTATTCCTTGTCCTTGAAAGCTTGTCAAAAGTTCATAGCCGATTTCACATTTGTCATTTTCATCTGAAAAGCCAAAGAGACAAATTGTTCCAACCAATATTTTTTTGTCACTCAAAGTTATTGCCCAATATAAGGAGTCGCTTTTATTAATATTCGCATTAACCTTATTTATAAAATTCTTTGCATCATCAATGGTATTGCTTATTTGCCTGTCAAGATATTTATTTATTTCAGGGTCAGAACGCAAAATGAAGATTTCCTGTTCGTCATTATTTACCAGTTGTCTGAGAGTAAGCCTTTCCGTTGTCAAAATTGGAAAAGGCGTAAAAGTTCTATTTAACATTCTATCATATTTGGTTTGTTGAATCTACTGTTATGATAGCCTGACCGCTAACACTTAAGTATACGCAACAGGCCGGTTATACTCAAAATAGCAAGTCTTTGAAATTCGTTGACAACTTACCCCGAATTTTACATTGTTAATTTCGTCAAAACCTGATTGGACAAACTCTTACCAGTCGCTTTACCCTATGTAAGGTGTAACAACGCTAAATGCATAGTTATCTCTCACTTTTCAAATACTTCCCTTTATAGTTCCGGTGCGTGGAGGTAAGAGCCGGGCCGCCCAGACTTCCTGCGGACACAAACCGAAGCGAAGGCTGTGCTCCCCCCTGTTGTGTTAGTTTGCCGATCTAATTTTCGTTATCCTGAGTAATCTTCCGTCTTTTCAGATTGTCTACGGCGACGAAAGTTCGTGACCCTTAAGATCCGCGTAAAATCTTCTCCATCTTCCTGCCCTTCGCCAATTCATCCACCAACTTATCCAAATAGCGGACCTGCTGCGTCAACCGATTTTCGATTTCTTCCACACGATAGCCGCAGATTAACCCGGTGATGAGGTGTGCATTGGGGTTTATCGAAGCATGCCCGAAGAATGTTTCGAAAGTCGCCTTTTCTTGTATCAGTTCCTGCTGCTTCCTGTTATCGAAGCCTGTCAGCCACGCTATGACCTGATGTAATTCATCTTTTGTCCTGCCTTTCTTCTCCACTTTTGCGAGGTACAGCGGAAAGACTGATGCAAATGTCATTTTTGCGATACGCTGATCCTGCGTATTAGAATTGTTCATAATTGAAATTTCTTAATCATTGCCAGTTTTACCAGGTGATTGTCTGTCTCGTTTAGCCAAACTCAGGCCGGGCGAAGTTATTTTCCCTTCCTGTTAATTATTACCATTGCTGAATGACAATTCCAATTTGCCCATCCATCACGGCAAACTCTTTTGCTCCCCAGGGTCTTATGGTAATTTTTGAAAGATTAGGATGCAGTAATTCAGGAAATTTTCGTGAAATTTTTTCGTAGACCTCTTCTATATTATCCGTGACAAGTCTGAATTCCGGATTATCTTTTTCAGCAAGTTCTTTGTTCTGAAAAAGATTCACCCGTAAACCATTTTTTTCCACTACACAAAATGGAGATTTTGTTTCAATTTCATTATGTCCAATCGTAAACTCCAGGCAATCGACAAACATTTTAATTCCTGATTTAATGTCAGCATAGAAAATATTTGGAACTAATTTTGTAAAATTCATTTTATCTAAAGATTTATGTGGTTTATTTTTGTGAATAACGCTTTTACTAACTGCGCCCCGACGTCAGGACTTTCCGCTGTGCTGATATTCCTTGTTACTTCAGCCCGGACTGTTGCCGAGTAAAGTTAATGCAGTTGATACTATATTCTATTGCCGGATTTTATTCGTTCAGCCCGGGCTGTTGCTGAATAGCGAACGACCAGGATATATTCGTTAACCAGTATAGCAGAAAATCCTGAAGAGGAGATTTTTCATTTGAAAGATTTGTATTTAAAAATAACAAAAAGAATTCGCTTTACATAGTCGTTGAAAATCAGGTAGTGTTCCATTTATAAAATGATGAGAAAAACCACAAAGACACGATGGATTCAAAGTATCAATAAAAATTTACTTTGTGTGGCCTGGTGTCTTAATGACTTCGTGGTTCAATTCAAAATGAGACACTACCGAAAACAGCATGTCAGCCAACACTTATTATACGCGACAAGCCGGCAATACGGAAAACAGCGGCCTTTGAAATTTGACCACTTCATATCACGTATTATGATTTGTTGATTGCGTCAATACCTGATTGATTAAACGTTTACCAGGCAGTTTATCGTGTTAATGGGCGGTGCATCGTCCGCCCGATAACGCAAATGCGGTGTTGCAGGAAATTCCTCTTTATCATAAAGTCCCGGGTAAAATCTTTAAACCGGGACACTGGTATCGGGGGCGTGATTTTTTATCGCTCAAGCGTAAGATCAATATGCAACGGCCTATCTGAATACGGTGTCATTAAAATAAACATTTATGAAACTTTTTATCCTATTTATTATAGCCGGGCTGTTTTCCTGCAAAAAGCCGGCTTCGCCAAACTCCTGCCCGGAAACCGGCACTTTAAAAAAAGGCAGCACGTTGGGGTTATGGTGCGCGGATGCTTTGTTTATTGTAAGAAACGACGATAAAATAATTCAACCGGTCATTACCCACGATCTTTTAAACGGATTCTCTGAGGGAGATGTGATCAGCTTTGAGCATAAAGAAATTTTCTTAGGTATGGTAAGCTGTGGTGAAAATATTGAGACGGCAGAGCTTCTTTGCGTTGGAGGAGTAAGCAAGTGAAATAATCGAATATTAAGAAAGTCCGGGTGTTGACTGCAACGGCAGGGTAGGCGTGTGCCGATCTTCCGTGACAGAACACCCATGCTCTCAGTAGCCCTTTTCTGTTAAGGTCTTTTGTAAATTGAAGATTATCGTTTCCGTTTCCGTTGAAAATCTATATTTAATATCAGCGTTCTTTTTGTACAGAGAAATATAATCCAGTAACAATCTAATTGGCGGCTCTGCCAGGTACCTTTTTATGTAATATTTCCCATATTTATTTTCAATTGTGTTACATATTACGAATCCTACAAAATATAGGGGACTATCCCATTCTCCGCCATAGCCAATGTTATACAGCAAATCCCCATCCGCATTTTTAGAGGCGGCTTTCATTAACAAAGCCTCAAACAGATAAAATGACTCCCTGATCCTGTCAAAATTTCGCTTAAACTTATCCTGCTGAAAAAGGGCATATTTTTTAGGGTTGCGAATTGCTAAAGGATTTGCAACGTATGTCGCACTCCCTTCCAGGTAAATATTTTGGGCAATTAAGAAAGTTGCTTTGTCCGCCGCGGATAAGCCGGAAGAAATTTTATTACTTTGCACAAAATTTCTTTGCTGTATTATATGATAAATTTCATGAGTAACAATATTAATTATTCCATCAATATCGTCGCCAAAGAATTGTAACTCCAGAAAAAAACTGCTGTCGTCAGTAGTATAGCCATCTGAATTGCCACCCAATACAAAATATACGGTGATGGACTGGGTCTTTAATTGATTGCAAAAAGGAATAAGATTTGTCTCAATACGTTGGGTAATTGTGGCAATACTATCTTTCATTAATGAGATCGCTGCTTGTATGGCAGTCAAGTCTCTCCGGATTTGTTTGAACCGAAAGCCATTTGTTAGAGCTGCTGAATCTGTCATTTCACTGATAAAGGTTTCTCTATTAAGCTGCTTATCAAACTGCCTGTCATGGTTAAGCATTCCGATTGTTCCGGGAAGGTTTAAGATGTATCCGACCTCCACAGCAGATTTTTTTCCTGAACTTAAATACTGAAAAGAATTTATGGCGCTGCTCCCATCAATTTTTAAGTTCAATTTTTGGGGGTAAACTGAACCAGACAGCGCTAAAAAAGTAAGGAAAAAGAATGCTTTCATTTATTCTAAGTGGTGCAATTGTGTTACCGCTAATATTGTTTAAGTCCCACTATCAACAACCCCATTAGCCGCCATTATTTTATTTCCTAATTTCCACCAACTCAATTTTGTAAAGTAATGTAGAATCGGGTGACAGGTAAGAAGGATATTCCTGGCGTTTACTTAAGTGTGGAGGAATAATTACTTTTCTAATTTCGCCTACCTTCATTCCGGCTACTGCCTCATCAACCCCATCAATTACCTGCTTTTTCCCAAGTACAAAATTTATTGGCGCGGCAGGTCTTTCAATAGAGTAAAATGGCTTGCCACTCAACAAACCCATAGATTCATAAATGGCGACTTCCTGACCTTGCCGAGCTGTTTCGCCGGCTCCTTGTTTCAAAACAAAATACCTAAGTCCTGAATTCGTTGTTCTTTCCTTCGCTGTTTGCCGTGTACCTGAACAACTGATAAAACCGAAAAGAAATAAACTTAGTGTAGCAAATTTCATTTTTTAGTTCTTTTTTTGAGTACTTGCCGAAAACAGCAGCTAATGCCAGAGCTTGTGATGTGACAATATTCCGCGCGGCATAAGCCCGAAACGTTGCAGTGTAAAGATAATAAAGCAGTATACTTGACCAGGATATATTCGTAAAGCCGCCATAGCGTCAAACTCTTTGTTAGCGGTTCGTTGTGTTATATCCCGGATATTGTCCATTATTTAGTTAATTATTTCTCCTTTGTTGTTCGCCAATTTTTCCCGCCATTTTTGAATTTCGCCGGGCATTTGTTTTACCCAATCTGGTATTTCACCAATAATTTTTAGTGAAGCCTGCGTACGGTATGAACGTGTAGGATTGCCGGGGAATTTTTTGTCTGTAACGTTAGGATCATTTTCAAAGTCGCCAGTGGGTTCAACGATATAAACACGTTCACGTCCGTCCCCCTTTGCCAATGCGGCAGCAAGCCCGGCTCCATTGAGTAAGGCTGTAAAATAGATATGATTCATTGTGAGTTCTGACTTGTAATTAGACCCATACCCTGCTGTGAGAAAATCACCAACCTGCAGATCCGCTTTCGTGCCGTGATAAAAAGGGCCTTTGTCAGAAGGTTTCCCGATAAACGAATTTCCCAAATCATAATTCTTTTTCGCATTGTCAAGATCGTTTAAGTCCGTATAACATTTCGCTACGTTACTATATAAAGTAGCATAAGCTTCCTTAACTGAGTCGTCATTTATTGTTAATGCAATCCCTAAAGCGGTTTGATACCAGTTTAATCTATCCAAAATATTTACCTGGTGCCGGGCAAGATAATACGCAGCCAGAAATTTTTCAAAGTCGTTGGTCGCTTCGTTCCAGGCCTGAAAAAATATTTTACCGGCCTCCATAGGTTTGCCTTTCTCTTCAAAATCTATTCCCTGGAGGCAGAGTTTGACGATATAGTTAAAAGGGCTGAATTCCATTTTATAGTTACAGTTTTATCAAAATTTAGCCGCCTGGTCCTTGCCTGCGGTTCCAGGCGATATGGCGAACCCGATAGCTATCGGGACAGTGTTACTTAAGTCTGAACTGTTGCTGCGTAAAGATAATAAAGCTGACTATATAGCCTATGCCTGGCTTTATTCGTCATATATCGATGCGGATATACTCGTTAAACCGCCATTGCTCCAAACCATGTCAGCGGTAACTCAATCAGTTGCAAAATCCAATTTATAAAGATTTCCCTTTTGTGTCAATAGGGTTGATACTGATTCGGGACTAAACGTGAAAAATATATTCTTTTTCCCCGAAGTATTTATTATGTCCAGTAAGATATAATCATTCAAAAATAAGTAGCCGGCAAGGTTAACTGTTTACTTTTTTGTTTGTTGTTATTCACAAAATATAGTTGTTTAGCATAGTATTTCTTTATTGTTCCTCCTTTATAGAGAGTTACAGAAGTATCATAGGGATTGTAATTATTTTTTAAGTGTTTAAGAAAAGTTCCTACATCTATTTGAATACTGTCGCCAGTCTGATTTCCAAATAAAAAATAATCAAAGTCGTTCTTTAAATAAATACTGTCTTTTACTTTGAAAAGAGGCTGGTTTTTGTCTTGATTGACTAAAGCAAGATACTTTCTAAAACCAATTAAGTTGTAATTGAGTACGGATATGTCAGTCCGAAAATTTTCAACTTTCTGCAAATACCAAAGTGGATATGTGTCATTGTCGCCGCCGGTTATTAGTATGCCGTTTTCCGGAAGCGCTGATAAATAAGATTTACTTAATAAAAGCAGGCTGTCGGGATACTCCGCTTTTTTGGCAAATTCTTTGGCTTTTACTAAATCTCCAGCCATCAGCAACTCCAGGTACGAAAACATATATTCATTGGCAAGTTTGATTTTAATGTTTCCGACCCTGGTTTCATAGCCCGGATTTAGTTTAAGAATCTCTGAATAGGCATTGATAGCTTTTAATTCAAAGAAGATGAATTTTTCAATCCTGGATTTTGAAATTTTGTCGGATGCTTTAAGTGGAATCCTATCACTGTCATTGTTTACAAAGAGATCTCCAAATTGTTCTGCAATATAACCAGATGCGTAATTAAAGTTTGCTCTTCCCTGACTTTCCAGTAAGGAGTCAGTAAGATTAGTTTGACTTTTTTCATCATTAATAATGTCCCAATCCCAACCCGGATATCCATAGTATTTGTTACGCTGATACTGGTATTCCTCATAAGTCCAATTTATTTGAACCAAATATTTGTCAACCTTATCGGTAACCAAACCAGTATCTGCAGTCGTTACCGGATATTCCAACTCCGTGTATTTTTTAGTTTCCTTCGACCAAAACAGCTTCGTATTAAAGAAATTTCCAGGGTTGCCATAAGCATCTTCAGAAACATACCAACCATCTTTTTTCCTCTGAAATTTTAAATAACTATCATACCCGTTAAAAGTGTATTTTGAATAAAATGTCGTAACCACGTCTTTGAAAGATGGCATATTGAATTGCCCAAACGAACAGATAGTGGTGATTAAAAAACAGAGTGAAAGATAGATGAGTTTCATTTGTTATGAGAGTCAAATTAAGTTGCCGCTAATACTTAAATATACGCAGGAGATCGGTTATTATGAATATAGAAAGCCATTGAAATCAAAAAAATATTGCGCCTTTTGTATTGTTGATTCCATCAATGGCCCATGGATAAGCTCTAACCAGGCACTTTATTGTTTATGGTGTGATACGTCCAAATGCATCGCTAATTCCTAATTCTTCACATTGTATCATTTAAAGTTCAATCCCTAAACACACGGCCTGGAGGGCCCTCGTTCCCGCTGACACAAACTAAGGGAAGATAGGTCCAATCTTTTTTGTATAAATATTATCGAACCGGTTTATAATTTTTTATGTTCAGTCGCTCGTACGAAACAATGTCAGGTATGAAATACTAAATAAAAAACGAAAATCTGCTGTGAAAAAACGGAAAAATGAAGTTAGAAAAAACTTGTCTTGCTTTGATACCGAACTCATCTTCGCATCAGCAACACCAAAATAATAAGCTTGTAAGTGAATTCGTAAAAATTATGTAACGCTCTGTTGATTAATTAAGGTATAAGCAAAATAACATACGATAAATAAGAGTGCTTCCATTTATTCTTGCGAAATAGTTACTGCGTTTAAGTTTTATCAGGATAACCATTAATGTTTGATTTCCTGGTTGAAAAGTAAATCCTTTCCAGCACCCCTCCCGAAAGCCACACTAATTTTTAAATAGCAAACTGATGATACGTCGTCTGTGGATAACAGGATGTCTGCTGCTGTACCACTATGCAGTTGCCCGCAAAGTTTGGCCCGTCAAAAACGGAGAGATCAATTGCAGAATCCTGGATTCAATAGAAAATTAAAAGACTTAGTAAAAGCCAGTATCTGGCTTAAACGATAACACAAATAAAGAGGGGTTTACTTCAAATAAAAGATAAAATATTATGAAACCAGGTTTTCAGATTTTGGGTTTAGTGCTGTTCGTTTTTACAATGACAGGCAACCTTTATAGTCAATCCGAAGCCGTCGACTATAAACAGCAACTAAAAATGCCTGAAGTTTTACCCCCTTCTCCAGAAGCGGCAGGCATTGAGAAATTTGGAAATATCCCGGTTAGCTATGCTACCGGCGTTCCTGATATAAGCATACCGTTATGGAATATCAAATGCGGCAACCTGAGCTGGCCTGTATCATTGGCATATCATGCCGGTGGTATAAGAGTAGATGAAATTGCATCCAGTGCGGGGCTGGGGTGGTCTGTAAATACTGCGGGAGTAATCAGCCGCAGCGTAGTGGGGCGACCTGATGAAGAGAATAATCCTGAACCTGTTTATACGGCTGTTACTTCTAATGACTATCAATATTTATATCAGGTTTTAGATGGAATAGCGGACTCGGAGCAGGACATTTTCAGTTTTAATTTTAATGGCAAAAGTGGAAAATTTGTCATCAACCAGGATGGAAGCATTTTCCAAATACCCCAGTCCAATCTTAAAATTACCTATGCTTCCCTACTCAGCAGCTTTACTATAACCGATGAAAACGGGATAACTTATTTATTTGATCAAACGGAACTAACCACTTCGCATAATATAGCAACGGATGCTACTGATATACTGTATAATTCTGCCTGGTATTTAAAAAAAGTAGAAATGCCGGATAAAAATAATACTATCCTGTTTTCGTATGCCTATGCAGGAACATCGGGCCAGCTGTTTAAGAATTTTCACCATGCGATTGGTGCAAAATATAATTCAGGCACTCCTTTACCTGAACCTTTAAATGCCTCATCAACATCTGGCGTGAATTTAATAGCCGATATGCTAAAGCTAACTGAAATTACTTTTCCGAACGGTTCTATAACACTTACCTACGATCCTTCAGTAAGACTTGATATAGGATCGGCTTATAATAAACTTTCGGAAATTAAAATTAACTGGATGGCAGGCGGTGTTTATATTCAAAGCAAAAAATTCAGGCTCTATCAGTCTTATTTTTATAATAACCCCGACCCCGGTAATTTATATACAACCAATCCTATCTTATATCGCCTGAGACTCGATAGTCTGTCGGAATCCGGCTTGAGCTCTGATCCCTTTCCCAAAAAATATAAATTCCAATATAATACAACGCCAATGGTACCAAGGGGAAATTATGGCCAGGATATATGGGGATACAATAACGGGCAATGGGCTAACCCAACGTTACTTCAAAGCCAGGCTGTTTTTTTCAATAACGGGTACAGCAGCAGCACATACAATATTGGCAACGCCAACCGCAACGTAGATGAAAACCAAATGAAGGCTTGTATGCTTTCTTCCATTATCTATCCTACAGGTGGCAAAACTGTATTTACGTTTGAACCCAACGAATATGATGCAGAGCAAAACCTTTCTTCACCAGCTGAACAGGAGACTCATGTATCCGGTTCCCAGGTTGCTCCGCAGGTTTCCACGACGACTTTTATCTTTCCTTCCACCGCAACTGCAGAATATCCAAGGGTTATTGTAAATATGTCAAAGTTTGATTTCTCCGGCGTCTATCAACCCTCCTGGGTATCGTTAAAAGATTTGACAACGGGTGTTCAGATTTATATGCAAAGCCAAACGACACCTGGCCAATCCGTGTCGATGGATGAAGGAATCTGGCTGGAGCAAGGTCACAATTATGAATTGAAAGCTTACGTGTATACCAATATATCCAACCCTCAACTGACCGCCAGTATCAAGGTGAAATGGAATAACAAAGTCAATCAGCCGGACATAAGAAAAGGAGGTGGTTTGCGAATCAAAGAAATTAAAAACTATACTGATAACGGCATCCTGGCAGGCACGGAAACCTATGTGTATGATACTGCCGTAACGCTAACGCCATTCTATCATATTAAAAGAACATACAGTGAAGTATTTTATAGGCTAGGTCTTCACACCTCAGCTTCCCCATTTAATTGTGTTTACTATGTTTCTCCACTTTGCCGGATTTACACCTCAGCATCTGTTTATCCTTTGAGCACTGCAATGGGTAGCCCCATGCTTTACCGGCGGGTGCAAAAAATCACTACGGATGCTTCAACGGGTTCCGTCAATGGTAAATCGGAGTATATGTTTGATGTATTCAGGGACGAAACCTTTCCAATTGGTGGCCGGAATATCATTCCACCACTTATTTCCAATGACTGGAAAAATGGTTTTTTGTCGGTAGAGACCCAACTTAAATTTAGTAACGGTTCTTATTCGATCATAAAAAAAACGGAAAATAAATATAGTGAATATAATTCCACGCAAACTTATTCACTGAAAGTTCAGGGCAATTATATTCATGAAGGATGTAAGATTCTTGGGTCAGACAGAATTGGTAACGACGCCACATACACCACCTATCCCATTCGCAGCGGCTCAAAAAGATTATATCAAAAGATAACAACACTGTATGATGACAATCAAAATAAAATCGAAACTGTTTCTGCCAATTATTACATGAGTAATAAATATGATTTCCCGACAACAAATATCATAGTTGACAGCAGGGGTATCCAGGATTCAATAACATTTAAATATTCTCCTGACTTTTCTTCCGCGGGTAATGTGTATGAAAAGATGGTACAACGTAATATCATCGCCCCGGTTATACAGCAGAAGTCCTATAATGGTGCCACTCTTTTAAACACGATAAAAATAAACTATCGTGACTGGAATAGTGACGGAAAGATTATTGCTCCTGACAGCATCCAGGCTTCTGTTTTGAATAATGCCCCCGAAACCCGTCTAAAATATTATAGTTATGATGCTTACAATAATCCCCTGTCTGTAAGTAAAAATAAAGATGTTAAGACATCTTATCTATGGGCATATAATAATTCGTATCCTGTCGCTGAAGTATCCAATGCGGATATCAATTCCGTTGCTTACACATCTTTTGAGAGTAGTGAAACAGGCGGATGGTCCGGCATTACCATTCCTGGCTTTGCCGTCAACGGAAGCATGACTGGCCAAAAATCATATACCCAGGCTGGTTTTAGTATTTCTAAAAACGGGTTAAGCAGTTCGGCTATTTATATGGTTACCTATTGGAGTAAAAATGGTTCTTATGCAGTAAATGCCACGTCAACCACTGCCTTAAAAACAGCAAACGGCTGGACACTCTATGAACATAGAGTAGTAAATCCTCCCGGGGGAATTATCACCGTATCTGGCAGCGGCACCATTGATGAGCTAAGACTCTATCCTGACGTCGCTCAAATGAAAACCTACACGTATGAACCACTAAAAGGTATTTCGTCGGAATCTGATGTAAACAATCGAATCATATCTTATTACTACGATGGCCTGGCAAGACTGATACTGGCAAAAGATGAAAACAACAATATCCTCAAACAAATTTGCTACAATTACGCAGGGCAACCGGAGAATTGCAATTTATATGGTAATGCTGCTCAAAGCGGCACCTTCCAAAAATCATGTACATCCGGAAGCGGCTCGTTTGTACTCTATACCGTCCCGGCTAATACCTATTATGCTGCCTCATTAATCGAAGCTAATAACCTGGCCGTAGCCGATAGAGATACCAAAGGTCAGAGCTATGCCAATGCTTACGGAACTTGTACTCCCACGCAGATCACTGTTACCATTCAAAGCTCTGTCAGCATTGCATATACCATCAGTTTTTATAATACATCAACCAGTCAAACCTATAACCTTAACTTAAACCCATCCGGTTCCACGACCACCAGCATACCGGCAGGTACTTACAATGTAACCATTTCACCTACCAGCATGCCGTCATCTGTAAATTTTTTGGTAAATGGATATTCTTTTTATGGTACCGGCAACACTTTTTATGGGGTGTACATGGGTACGGGATCTTCCGTTCAAATCAGTTATTGAAAATTTAAAAAAATTATATGAAGCTTCTTTTTTCATCCGCCATCCTGTTGCTCTTCTTTTTAGGACGGGAAAGTATTTATGATATAAATATCCAGATAGTGTCAAGCGGGCAACCAGTCAGTATGTCTTCCTTCGCCAATCAGAAAATAATTATTGCCACCATCAATGCAGTTAACCCGGATACGGTTCAGTTACGCTATTTCGATTCACTACAAACCGCTGATAAATCTTTAATAATAATCGCTGTTCCGGTAGTGGACAGCAGCGGTGCGGGCAATGACAGGCAATTCGCGAAACTTCAAAAATCCATGTCACTTGATTTTATCATCACCAGGCCGGCAAGGGTGACAAAAAATGCAGGGGCTAAGCAGCATGCACTTTTTCGCTGGCTTACCAATGTAACAGGCAACGGGCATTTTGATACAGATGTAAGGACACCCGGGCAATTATTTATCATAAGCAGGAGCGGTATTCTATACAGTGTGCTGGAAAGCAATGTGCCGGCCCGGATACTTTCCGGTGTATTAAACCAGGAGCCGCCGAAATAAAAATTCTTCGTCATAAAAATACTGAATCTATGAAAGGGAAATTAATTTATATCCGTATAGTAACAACGTTCGCAGGTCTTGTGCTATTTTGTTTCCAGGTCAGTGGGCAAGCCCGCTCTGTCCCGACAGACTATCCTTCCACCATTAATAAGAGTTATGTAAGGGCTTGGTCTGCCGCGGCACCGGAACAAATTCCCAATACATTAATAACAAGACCACTCAGGGATGTAAAACAAACTACCCAATATTTTGATGGGCTGGGCCGTCCTTTGCAAACAGTGACGAAGAAAGGCTCTTATCCAACCGGAGGTACAGCGGTTGATATTGTCAATATGGTAGAGTATGATGGGTTGGGCAGGGAGGTGTTTAAGTACTTACCATCACCTGCTACCTCCAGCGACGGAAATTTTAAATTAAATCCTTTTACACAACAGGCGAATTTCTATAATTCTTCCAATACAACTTCTCCGCTATTCAACCAGAACGAAACTTTTTTTTACGGCAAAACAGCTTTTGAAGCATCCCCATTGAACCGGGTATTAGAAAGCGCGGCACCCGGCACCAGTTGGACGGGTAGTATGGGACAAACAATTGAAGCTAACCGCAGGTCTGTAAAAATAAAATATTGGATAAACACTGTTGCAGATTCTGTTCGTATCTGGAATGTGGCCAATGCCGCTTTAGGATCTTTTGGAACCTATTCTACTCCTGCCGGTGCCGCGGGCATTTATCCTGCAGGTACACTGTACAAAAATGTAAGTTTGGATGAAGAGAACAACCAGGTAATCGAGTTCAAAGACAAAACGGGGCTGGTGATCTTAAAAAAAGTACAGCTTTCAACCGGGGCAGGAATAGCGGATAATGGAACAGGAAAAGGATATACAGGATGGCTCTGCACTTATTATATCTATGATAATTCAAATAACCTTCGTTGTGTCATTCAGCCGCGCGGCGTTGAACTCCTCGCTACTTCCAGCTGGGCCGCAGCAACATTTACGGCAATACTACCTGAACAATGTTTTCGATATGAATATGATCACCGCAACCGGATGATCATGAAAAAAGTGCCGGGCGCCACTGAAGTATATATGGTATATGATGCAAGGGACAGATTGGTCATGACACAAGACGCTAACCTGCGGGCTATTAATAAGTGGATGGTTACTTTATATGATACCTTGAACCGTCCTGTACAAACGGGGTTACTGTTGAATACATTTACTTCACCCGCCAGAACTTTTGTTCAGCATCTTGGATTTGCAAGTCCCAATCCAGCCACCGCCTATTCGCCCTACCCGTTTAATCCTGCGGCTCCGCCAACTACTGTGTATTGGGAATACCTGACAAAAACAGGTTATGATGACTATGCCGCTATTCCTGGAGCCAGTGGCTTCATACCTTCAACTACAGGTATCATAGATAATACTAATGTCAATACTACATATGGTTTTTCTACTAGCTACAACGCATCGCCTGACTATGCGCAGCAAATACCTGCTAATGCATCGCAGTCAAAAGGCATGATTACCTGGACGGAAACAAAAGTATTAAACAGTACTACCTTTTTATACACAGCAACATTGTACGATGTAAAAGGGAGACCTGTACAGGTAAAAAATAAAAACATCACGGGTGGTCTTGATATAACCACCACACAATACAATTGGGCGGGGCAACCGTTGGTGACCATGCTGAAGCAAGAAAAAGCCGGGACACCAGTGCAAACCAGCATTATGCTTACCAAAATGTATTATGATGACCTGGGAAGGCTGATACAAACGGATAAAAAAATCAGGAACAGTAATGTAAACGGCGATGCATTGCCATCCGGCTATACTACCATCAGCAAAAACGAATATGATGCACTGGGACAACTAAAGAAAAAGAAACTGGGGAATAAACCCGGTGCTACCGCCGGCACGCCTCTATCCAACCTCGAATATGATTATAATATACGAGGTTGGCTGTTGTCAGTTAATAAAAATTATATCACGTCTTCTGCCAATAGCGATCAGTATTTCGGTATGCAATTGGGTTATGACAGAAATGGAGGTCTGGGAACATTTGTCCCCAGGTATAATGGTAATATCAGCGGCACTATCTGGAAAAGCGAAGGCGATCAGCAAAAGCGGAAATATGATTTTACGTATGATGCCGTGAACAGGTTGACAGGAGCCGATTTTAATCAATATGTATCCGGCGCGGGTACTTCGGCTATATTTAACAAATCCGCAGGTGTTGATTTTAGCTTGAGCAATTTAACCTTTGATGCCAACGGCAATATTCTTACCATGAGCCAGGCTGGTTTGAAGTTAAATACTTCTCCAACTATTGATCAGCTTCGTTATACGTATGTTGCAAATAGTAACAGGCTGAAAAGTGTGACGGATTTTACCAATGACGCACTTACTAAACTGGGTGATTTTAAAACTAATACCACCCACCCTCAGTCAGCGGCAAAAACCGCATTAACCACTGCCAGTACACAGGCACTGTTTGATGCCATTACCGATTACTCCTATGATTTAAATGGCAACCTGACGGCTGACAATAACAAAACGATCAGCAGCATCACCTATAATCATCTCAACCTTCCCTCAGTAATTACTTTGCCCGGCAAAGGGACGGTTACTTATTCCTATGATGCGGCTGGTAATAAATTAAAAAAAGTAACCAGTGAACTTGCTTCCGCTGCCAATAACAATATAGCAACGACCACTACTACAACCTATGTTGACGGTTTTGTATTTGAAACTAAAACAGATAACAATGCGCAAACTGTTGATTATACAGACAAGTTGCAGTTTACAGTACATGAGGAAGGAAGGATACGGGCCTTGTACGACAATTCGGCCAACCCTAATAGCTTAACTGGTTTTGCATATGATTATATGCTCAAAGATCATTTGGGTAACGTACGGACACTATTAACGGAAGAACAAAAAACTCTTTACTATCCTGCTGCTACATTGGAAGGTGTTTATAGCGCTGCCGGTGCGGCGCAGGCCAACAGTATGATCAATTATGAAAAGCAATTTTACAATATTGATAATACAAGAGTATTTGATGAAACAACCATCGCCTCGTGGCCAATAGAAACGATCGCCAATTCAAAACTATATTACAATCATAATGATATACCTCCCGCTTCGCCTAATCCCAATTACCCGGCAGGCGTTTCACCTGTTCAAACAGCAGGCAGCAGCAAATTGTATAAGTTAAACGCGACAACCAACCGCACGGGGCTTGAATTTATCATTAAAGTAATGGCAGGAGATAAGATTGATATTTTCGGGAAATCCTATTATTTAAATACCGGTACTATTAATAACACTAATTCAACTGCGCTTGACCTGCCAGGACTGATGGCTAACCTGTTAACCGCTCCTGCCAACGGAATTGCTTCGAAAGGAGTAACGGCAGGTCAGCTGAATACCTGGAACGCAGGCCTGGTCCCAGGTACTTTTTTCAGGAGCGCCAACGGCGAGACTACCACAATACCGAAGGCCTATATTAATTATATATTTTTGGATGAGCAATTCAAATACGCCGGTGGGAACTTTAGCAGAGTAGGCAGTAGTGGCACGGTAAAAAATCATTGGACTGTTGATGCGGCGCAACTACAGAATATAACGGTACCTAAAAATGGTTATATATTTGTGTATGTAAGTAACGAAAGCAACCTCGATGTGTTCTTTGATAATTTGCAGGTGGTTCATAAGCCTGGGCCAATCTTAGAAGAAACTCATTATTATCCATTTGGGTTGACGATGAGTGGCATCAGTTCAAGAGCGCTATTATTTGGCACCCCGGATAATAAGCTTGAATACAACGGAAAAGAAAAACAGGAAAAGGAGTTTATTGATGGAAGTGGGTTGGAATGGTATGATTACGGAGCGAGAATGTATGATGCGCAGATAGGGAGATGGCATGTTATTGATCCGCTATCTGATTCGATGCGCAGATTTTCCCCTTATGTATACGCATTTAACAATCCAGTAAGATTCATCGACCCAGATGGAATGTCGCCAGATGATCCTCCGTGTATTGTTTCTACAACTTCGGTTTCGTATTCGTATGAGTTGTGGGAATCTGACCCAATAAGTAAGGATGATTGGTTTGGTACTGCATCGTTTACTGTTACTGCCGTTCAGTATGACGACGGATCTACTAAATTTATGCTTTCTACATCCACAGCAAATGAAAAAGGTGTCGGAGCTGCGGTAAATATTTCGCTTGATGCTAACACCGGCATGGTCAGCGGTAATTTTTCATTTAGTGGGGGTAACGAAACTATCAACCAATCAAATACTTCTGGCGGTTCAGCGGAAGTTGGTGTGAGTGCTCCCGTAAATGGAGTTCCGGTTTCCGCAAAAGGAGGCGTAAATCAAAGTACAACAGTTAGTAGTGGTACAATACGTAATGGTGAGAAACAAGAGTTTCAAGTTCAATTGGCATATGATTCAAAGACTAATACGTTTAAGGAAATCAAACTTCCGGCGTCCGGTGAATTAAAGCAGGCAGCTGAACGATTGGAAAATGCAAAAAGTTTCCCATCAGACGGCCTTATGGGCGGTTCAAATGATTTATTCTTCAAAAAAAATAAATAGAATATGCGTATTAGAAATATTGGGTTTTTAATTCTGATCGTCTTTATTTCTTGCAAAAATGGATCAAATTATAAAGAATGGGAAAGCCGCTTGATAATACCTAAGGACAGCTGTATCTATGAGGAATTCATTGGTGGTATAAATAAAAATAAGGTTGATACATTAACTTTCATAAGATTGAATCTGGAAACTGGTAGCAAAAATATTTTCGTAAACGACCAGTTAAATATCGGAATAGAAACCGTTCGACGAAACCAAAACGGCAACCAGACCTACAATTTTATTTATGCAGATTTGGAGCAGGAGAGCAAGTTGGATCATTTCATTGAAATCAAAGAAGGTAATACTCTCGTTACCACTAATTTTACGACAAATAAGACGGGTAAAAGGATAGATGGGTCATGCCAGGTTATAATGGACAAAATAGGAATACTTATTCCCATGCAGGATTTAGTAGTAAAAGACAGAATTCATCTGATTGCGGATATGATAAAAAAAAATACCTCATACTCACAATTGGTCGTTTACTCTTTTCTCTCGGATAAAAAGAATGTCTTTGTTTTACAACTTTGATATAATAAAAGCTTTTGCAAAAGATATACTATTAGACATTATACATTCAATCCAATAGAAAAAGTTGTTGAACTTTATGAAGCATTGTTGAAAGCGAAAGGAAAAAGATTGCTTTACTGGAAAAGATGTTGGGTAACAAATAAATCTTTTACAGGTTAATAGTAAGCCCTCTGCAATTTGTAGGGTTTTTTTATTTGACTAACCTGATAGTAACATTATTCACATGAGAGGGTGTATCGTAATAGACCCAAGTAGCAACAGAATCGAAATGTCGGATCGAAAATAAGTTAGAGGGTCAATATCCCTAAAAAAAACATTCAGATGCTATTGCTAGTCAATATAAAATTACATAGCTTAGTCCTCTTTGTAGCAAACATTGTAGCAATATAACCTTTTCCAAATCAACTGAAGCTTATGAAAGTCTTACTTTATTCACTGACCTTTCTTCTGTTATCATCGTGCACTTCCTATAAAACTATCGCTTTAAAAGGATCTTATTCAGACGGCAATTTTGAAGCTTATTCAGAAAAAAATAAGGACCAGGTATGGGATAACCTGATTGATTTCTTTGCAAAAAATGGAATATCAATTCGTATTATCGACCGCAGCAGCGGACTAATAACTTCAGGAGAGACACGAGCACCAATAACCCGGGAAAATTCTAAAGGTGAGTTAATCGACAAACAGCTTGGGTAGTTGTTCATAAGGTGATAGACGCCAATACAAAAAAAATTGTCGGTTATAATAACGTCACAACTGAGTGGAACGTCAGAATCAAAGAAGTAGACAAGCGCACTCTAATAAATGTTAATATGGTTAATCCATCTTATACTTCAACTGTTGATCAAACCAGAAATTTCTTTAAGAAGGGGTCCTTTCAATCCACGGGCGTATTTGAAAAGATGGTCTATGATAAAATAAAATAGTTTATAACTCAAGCCCGTCAGATTTATTTTCGTAAAACTAATTTTTATTGAATGGCATTCTCAGACATCAAAAAATCTATCAGTTCCGTATTTGAGGAGCGGGTATCAAGCCCTTTTTATGGATCGTTTCTTTTTTCATGGGCAGTGTGGAACTGGAAGATAATTTATTTGACTGTTTTTGTTAGCTCAGACTTAATAGAACCTCACAACAAAGTTGATTATATTGTTAATAATTATTTTAATTGGTATCGGCTTCTTTTGTTCCCTTTTTTTTCTTCAGTGTTTCTTGTCACCGCGGTACCTTGGTTTTCCAACCTTTTGTTTAAGGTGTCGCTATATTATGAAGAGAAAAGACGAATTGAAAAAGAGAAACGCGATTCAAAAAAACGTTTAAGCATCGAGGAATCGGTCGTAGTTAAAAATGAATTGTTTGAACAGGTTGAAAAACATCAGAAGCAGACTAGTTCAAAAGATAAAGAAATTGACAATCTGAAAACACAAATGGAGGATCTTATTGGTCAACGGGCTTTGTTAAATAGCCAAATCACTATTTTGAACGATGACCGAAAAAAGTTCAAAATTCTATATGCCGTATATGGGAAAGATGATCAGATTGGCGACGTAACAAGCCAGACATCGCTATTATTGGAACAAAGTAAAAAATTTCAGGTTACAAATACTGATTTAAATGGAGATCCAGCAAGCGGGATATATAAAGATTTCCTAGTCCTATATCAAACTGGAGGTAAGATTATACCATTGCGCGCCAAAGAGCATGATTTTATTGAATTGAAGGATGATATTTTAATGGTAAAGCAATCAGAGATTTCACGGAGTATTCAAAATTCAGCCAATTATAATAGGCTGGTCGGTATTTTTCCTGGCTTCTGGAAACTTAGTTATTCAGGAGATATTTCAGACCAGGAAGAAATCGAGATAAATAGTAATGGTCAATATTGGGCAAGGATGTCTACCAATCAACCCTTTGTTCATTTATTCAACATTGAAGATATATTTATTGATGAATCGTCTGGATTACTCGAATTCACCAAAGTTGCAATTCAGCCGCACGATACACGACGATTGAAAAACCATCTAAGAATAATGGAAAAGCTGACGAGATATGAAGGAACTGAAGATGGTAACCAAAGACAGGTTGTGTATCAAGCCATCGCCTAACTCTGTTATAGGGACTACTTCCCTGATTGAATTTGATGCATCGTACTAAGTATCAAACCTCAGAAGATCGGACAATCGGATAGGTAGCTTTTTGTGTAGCAAAAACTATTCGTTGCGTAACAAAAAGACTACCACTTTAACTATTATTTTCTCGTGATCTGCTAAAGCTGCCGGCAAATTTCAGTAACAATACAAATAATAGGCAACCCACACCAATTCTATTTATATTTTTATATTCGCTTCCAGATATCTTTTTCTTTGTGTCAATCTTGTCATCTAAATATTTAATTCGATCTATTCCAATATTCAACTTGGGTGTTACTGAATCCTTAAGATAAAAATAATGGTCAGCAATACCATTGAATGCAAAAGGTATTGATCTATGTCGGTTATAATAGAGAGTGTCAAGCCTATTTTTAAAATCGTGTAGTCCATTCATACTTTCCTGCCATTTATCTTCTGCAAAATTTTCCTTGTCAATCTTCATTAGATCCATAAGATTATGCTGCATTGATCCCAGATTTACACAATATTTATACATTAGATCAATCAATATTTTTTGTATCTCTTCTGAGGAATCCATTTTTAACTGTGAATAATAAGATAAAACACCTTCATCATAGCAATCAACTTTTGCATCCAAATTCATTATAAAGTTTCGATAATCACTAATCTTTTTACTGTCTTCCTTCAAGTCACTTTCTTTATCAGCAAAAAATGTGGCGTATGCAAGCAATATGGCTGAGATGACCTCGAAAAAAGTCACAAGCCTTTCCCTTGTTTTTGTCGTTAGCATTGGCGTGATTTTGAAAGCAAAATTATACAGCACATTTTTTGTCTAGTAATTTTATTTGGCTTTTGCGTTAATATTGCCTGTATCCGCTTTGTAACTTAATTACCAAAGAAACGAGCCAGATATTTAAGCTCATCTTTCGGATCACCTTCATCAAATTTCCACCCATCCTGCCAGCCGATCCGCATCCGGCCAGGCAATAACCATTCTCATCATCTAAATGCCATACGGAAGTGTTGCCGCGCCGGCGACGTTATCAAAGTGTCCGCTGTATTTTTCCCTGTTGTCCTTAGTCTTTTCATTTGTCCGCAACCTACAACTCTATGATTGTTATTAATACAATTCAGCTTTCGCACAGCGAATTTTTCGGTTTTGCATTTTTTTACATTAAATGCATCTTTGCGCAACTCATGCGAGTTCGCCGGTATTTATCTTTTACTTTTACATCGTTTCGCATCGCTCAGGCTTTGGAGCTAATCAATATAGAATTATTTTCAATAATCTCACAACAAATGGAAACCAGGTCTTCACTTAAACTCCGGACGGTGTGTTTCAATTCGTCTTCATTCCAGTCCTTCGAACCAGGTGGGTTTGCTTTCAGGTATCTTTCTTTCCAGGATTTTACCTGATGATAAATTTCCGGGTTCACATCCCCGGGACCTACCAGATCTATTTCCGACCAACCTTTCAATATCCGAGACAATGGATCTTCAGCGCCGCTCAGATAGGTTAATGTCCGTTCTGCTATTTCCCTGCCGTATTCCAAACTCATATTATATCATTTTTTTTGCACAGGTTATTTCCTTTTTTAAGTTACTGCCTATTGATCAAGCCAACCGCTATTGTCTTGAAGCCTGAAAGGTAATTGGCTGACGCATTAAAAAAGGAAATTTCTCGCCAAATAAAGTGGCGGGGTTCCACCGGGGTGATTCCATTATTACTCTTTTCGCCTCTTCCGCCAACTTTGGATGCACTTCGTCTTCATTCAGCACTTTTATATCTACCGGCCGGCCCTGTACTGAAATGGTAAATTCCACTATCGCCGTTTGCATGGCGCTTTCTTCCTTGCGGGGTATCTTAATATATTTCGCTCCCAGCTTCCCATCAATTTTTCCCTGCAAGTAACTTATCCATCCATCTTTACCGGAAAATTGCGGCGCCGTACCCACCGATTCAAAAGAAAAAGGTTTTTGCGGCAGTGGCGGCAATTCAAAGACCGCATCGTCTATCTTTTTTTGTTCGATGCCGATACATGTTTCAGATAAATTGTAAGAAGAAAACTCCCCGGTCTGCGCCAGCCACACAGAAGATGTTTCCTTCGCGAAAACATCGAAGCGGCTGATAGTGTTGTTTTTCTCGCGTTCAGGATTGAGGTAAAGCGAGGGAGCATAAAAATATTTATAGGTGCCGACGGTTGTCTCCACGGTTAAAGCTTTGCAATCAAATCCTTTAATCAGTTTCTGTTCATCCGGCCGTTTCACACTGAGCAGCTTACTTGTATCGAATGAGTAATCGAGGTAAAATAATGTATCAATGCCCGTGAAGCGCATGAATACTTTTTGCATTTTTGAAATCGTGTACACATCACTGATGCCCGAGTGCTGGCGGTAATTTCCCTGTTTGATAAAAGTGGTCATGCTGTCGCCGAGCGCCAATACATTTCTGCGGGTTCTGTCGCTGATGCCGGGCATTTTTGATTTTACTTCTACTTTGTACACTATTACTCCTTCAAATTCTTTGGGCTGGGAATAAGTGCTGGTATAAACGACCGACAGCAAAAACGCGATAACCACTTTTTTCATATATGTTTATTTATTGGCTTCCCAATTTACCGATTTGACCATTCTCTTTTTCGCTTTTATTACATCTTGCTCCCCGGTTTTAGAGAAGGGAGGTTAAGCTCAGGAGATGGATGGTATGGAATGTTTATTTCGCATAGGGAAACCGGTGATGTACCCGTTTGAATTTTCGGGGATTCAACGTTTTCTTATACTGCTAAAATATAAGCCACGGATACACGGATAAATATGGTAATCCTTGCAGCCGTGGCCTGCACTTTTCAAATCCGATAGCTATCGGATGATACAATACCGGAAACCCTTTTACATTTTCAAAACGCCATAAGTGTTTACACTTGCTTTCGATAAATTCTACCCGCCTGTGATAGCGTTTCTTAAAATATCTCCTGCTTATTTTTTTACCTATAAAAAATTCTTTAGCTGAATCACTGAACAACCGGTAAAAAGGATGTAAGATTCCGGGTCAATAGCTTGCGTAGTAAAATATATTGCCCGATCTTGTTTTTTTAATTATAGCTGCCAGCCACCCCTATTTTTGGAGGCTGACAGCCGCACCGAAAATCAGTAACCCTGGCTGTACTTTATGAAATCAATTTGTTTTTTTGTTCTTAGCCTGCTGCTATTCAATTGCCAGAAAAAGACGACCAACTGTGATGCTATTCAACATGCGTATGCGTCTACCAATGGCCCTGTTACCATCGGTGACACTATTAAAATTCATACACAGGAAGTAGGCGGTTACCGCCTCTATAGCTGGAGAGGTCCCAATTATTTTACGAGCCAGGAGCCAAGGAATATTATTTACGATGCGGAACTGAAACATGAAGGCTGGTATTATGTTACTATTTCCAATAACGAATGCTATGGAAAGGCTGATAGTGTATATGTAGATGTAAAACTAAAGCAGGGTACTCCGCCCTGTTCGATACCCAACAATACATGCGAAATCAATAACCAGTTCAGCGATGCCTATTCATCGGTGGTAAAACAGTTTAACCCTACTACGGATTTTTTAATGCTTGAAGGCCGGGGGCCAAGTAGCCTGGAGATCGATTTTCATCCTTACTGGAAAACCAAAGAACCTGAAGACGGTATTTACGACACAGTGGACATTCCTTCTTTCGGCATTGATGGAAATTATAACAAGGTTTTTATCAGCACGGTAAAAAGCAATATTTATTTCTCCTGTCGTGAAAATCAAAAAGTGTATGTCAGTCATGTAAACGGCAAATTGCAGGTGCGGTTTTGTAACCTTACCATGGGAGGCTACAATGGGTACAGTTTTACCACTATCGCTTCGGGAAATTTAATACAACAATAAGTTTGATATGAGAAAATTGATCCTTTTTTTACTGACTATCGGTATGTACTATACGGCCGCGTCGCAATTAATGGCGGGAGCGTCTATCGGAACGTTTAATATTCCGGGCGCCAGCAAACGGTTTAAAGGGATAGGCCCGACTGTAAAACTGGAGTATCTCATGTCTGAAAGAACATCCGCCTTCCTTGATGCTTCTTTATACAATAAAAACGAAGATGAGGGTGAAACGACGATCACCGATGCTGACGGCGCATATATTGGCGAGGCCGCGACTGTAGCCAAACATTCTATCCGGCACCTGCAGTTGGGTTGTAAAGCTCTTTTCCGGAGAGACTTTGATGAGAAAGGGCTTGGCTTTTTTATCGGCGGCGGTGTTGCGTACTCCCTGGTTAAGACGACTTATAAATATACCCTGCCCGGCTACGATATACCGGATGGCAAATACAATAACAACCAGTTTGGGTTTCATTTTAATGCCGGCGCCCAGTACAATTTCGCGAGGGTTATTGTAGAGCTTAAAGCGAATTTTGATCTTATGATCCAGCCGTTGGTATCGGCGAGTTCCTATGTTATTACGGGTTCGAGGTTAGGCGTACTGATTCCGATTACGAAGTAATAGTGAATATTCTCCCTTAATAATTTTCGTCGTTGGTGATAGTCCCTATCCGGAAAACACTTCGTCTATCTCCATGTATAATTTTATTCTATCCCTGAATATCTTCACTTTATAAAGCGACCTATGTAAAACTATTCAGTTAGTGAGACAGTAGCCGGAGCTTTCTTTTTTATTTATAAACGGACATAAAACACAACGGAGGACCAGCACTGAACTCATTCGGTTGTTGGTGAAGGCCGCCTAAATCAGAATGATGTTTAAATTAGCAAACACCAACAACGGCGTAAATATCTTTCAATTCATAAAGCGATCCATACAAAACGATTTCAGTTCGTGCAACAGTAGCCGGAGCTTTCTTTTTCTATTTATAAACGGACATGAAACACAGCAGGGAACCAATACTGTCCTCATTCCGGTTGTTGGTGAAGGCCGCCTGTATCAGAATGATGTTTAAATCAGCAAACAACAACAATGGCGTAGATGCGTAAGAGAAGCAAGTGAAGCCAGAAGTTGCGCAAACCGATCTTTAGCAACAGTAATTATTTATTTTTTTCTTCCTATCATCTTTATCGAAGTTTTTATTTTAACAGGTATATCTTTTCCCATTACCTGTAAAACTCCTTCAATATTGGCCATGACCTTGCTGCTGATTAAAATACCGGTCTTTGTTTCCACTTCAAACTCGCCTTTTTGTTTTCCTTCGAGTTTGCCCGCCACGTTTGAATAGCCTACTACACTATTTGATAGTTTATCGCTTGTCATTATTCCTTCGGATGTTATTATGGCTATATCATCATTGATGGCTTTAAGCGTATAAATATTTTTAACAATCATCGGCAATTCTCCGGCCTGGGTAGAATTCAGTTTCCAGGTGTCGTGCAAATGAATGGCCGAATCGGGAAACAATTGAAAAAGCTGATCCATTGTATTTTTCACCACCCCCTCCCCTATTAGCTTTTTCCATTGGGTATGCGCCATGTGTTTCCCATAGTCATCATTGGGTGCAAAACCGGCCATTAATTTTTCCTCCAGTTCGTCATAACCCTTTACCTCTTTAACTTCACCATTTGGCGTAACCGTAGCCCTGATGCTGGCCGCCTTTAAAATACCCAGCATTTTTTCGACGGGGTCAATGGATACCATCGCATTAGCCGCATCCGCTTCTGTTTCCGTATCGCCGTTTTTCGTTTTGAGTTTTATTTTATCATAGGTTGTTGTAAACAAGTAATCCCCGGCACTGTCTTTTCCGACCGAATAATTAAAGCCGGCTTCCGATTCATTGACCGTATTCACTTCTTTTCCTTCGGCGTTTATTTCTATGGCTGTTTTATTTTCCATGTCATAGTGATAAGCTGATCCCGAAGTTGGGTTGAGCTGCAGTTTGTATACTTTATCCGCATCATGCAGATCATAGCTTCTGTCTGAATCCGATTGAATTTTGCAGGATATAGCCGCTACCATCATCATTCCTGCCAACAGAGAATATCTTTTCATACTTGACTTTTTATTTAATTATCTGATCAGTGTCACTGTTCCTTTTCTTTTAATGGTATTTCCTTTACTGTCCGTCCCTCCTGCTATCCATATAAAGGTATTGGTATCCTGCGACCCATTTTTATAGCTGCCATCCCATCCATTAGCCGGATTGGTTGTATAAAAAACCTGTTGCCCCCAGCGGTTATACACCATAAAATATTTAAATTCTCTGATGCCAACGGGTATTGCTTTTAATACATCGTTCTTTCCATCGTTGTTCGGCGTAAAGGCAGCTGGTACATAAATTTCCGGGCCCTTATATACTTTTATCCTTATTTCATCCGACCCCTGGCAACCGGCATCGGTGGCAGCCGTAACCGTATAGATGATTTCTTTCTCCAAAGTAGCGATGGGGTTTTGTATACCGGCGCTATTTAATCCCCGGGAAGGCGACCAGGTAAATTTTGTAAACCCGCTGTTATTAATATCCTTTGCCAATAGTTGAAAAGGCTCGTTCATAACTATGGATGTATCATTACCCGCAAAAACATTCGCAACGGGAGTAACACTTATTGTGACTAATGATGGTTGTAAGGATTGGCAGCCATTAGCGCCAGTTACCTGCAGGTAATAAGTTATTGTTTGCAGGGGCCTGCGTGCGACAGGATCATCGATAAGCGGGTCATCGAGGTAAGTGGATGGCGACCACTTAAAATGTAAACCACCGCTACCAGTCAACTGAATGTCCTGTCCGAAACAAATAGCTGAATCTTTTCCCGCATTTGCCACAGGAGCCGGATTTACTAACACCGTAACTGAATCTTTTTGTGTGCAAATACCAAGGGTGGCTGTTACAATATACTTCGTTGTATTGGCGGGAACCGCTGCCGGGTTCAGCAGGCCGCTATTATTAACGCTTACTGACGGAGACCATGAAAAAGCACTGCCATTGGATGTTGCCGGTAAAATAATGCTTTCGCCTTCGCAAATAGTAATGTCAGCTCCTGTCGCCAAAGTAAGGTTCCGGTTTAAATCAACCGTTACCCCTTGAGAGGCGGTGCATCCATTGGCATCTTTTGCCATGGCGGTATAATCCGCCGCAGGCAGGCTATTAAAAACAGGTGATGGTTGAAAACTTCTGCCTGCAATATTAAATTGCAGGGGTGATACACCACCGGTTGCCATAACGTTTATGCTTCCGTCATTATTAAGACATGAAGCCGGCGAACTGACCGTTGTTATTTGCGGACCGGGAAAATTTTTAACGATTGCACTGGTGGTATTGGTAAGCCCGTTAGCATCTTTTACCGTAATAGTATAAGTAGCCGAACCATGCCCCGTAAAAGTATTACCTACTTTAAAATTGATACCGTCGATAGAATATTGATAGGGTGCAGTGCCATTCGCAGCACTGGCCGTAATCTTTCCATTGGCTGTTGTACATAGTCCATCATTAACGACTACCGAAACGGTTGGGCAAATATTTTTAATGGTAACGGTCGTTGTATTCGTACTATTAAGCGCATCTTTTACTGTCACCGTATAAGTACCTGCCGTGATACCTATAAACAAATCGCCGCTTTGAAAATTGATACCATCAATAGAATATTGGTAAGGGCCAGTTCCGTTTGTAGCTGTTGCTGTAATAGTTCCGTTACGACTGTCACAGGTTTCATTTTTTCCAACCGCCGTTACAACCGGGCAATTGAGCAACACGCGGATGGTTGCCGATACGAGGCATTGATTAGCATCCTGTATCCATACCGTATAATCAGCGGATGTCCTGTTTTTAAAAACATTACCGGCCTGGAAGTTATTGCCATCAATACTATATTGAAAGGGTAATTTGCCTCCTGTAGCGGTTACCGTTATCGTACCATCGTTGTTAGAACATGAAGCAGGAGTAGTATTTAAATTTATTTGCGGACCAGGTGTATCATTAACGGTGACGATAGCGGTTCCCCTTTGTCCTGAAAAATCTTTTACTGTAACAGTATAAGTTCCTCCTTTTACTCCCGGAAAAATATTGTCGGCCTGAAATACAATGCCATCTAATGAATACAGGAATGGCGCGGTTCCCCTGGTAACAGTAGCCGTTATTGTTCCGTTGTCATTACCACAGGTGGCATCTGTGGCAACAGCCGTTACAGTTACACAATCATCGCCGACAGTTGCCTTAGTGGTACTGGTAAAACCTAATGCGTCTTTCAGGGCAACAGTATAAGTTCCCTTTAAGAGTCCTGTGAAAACATTTCCCGGCTGGAAGTTTACTCCGTTTATTGAATACTGGTATGGGGCTGTTCCTTTAGTAGCTGTTGCGGTGATCGTACCGTCGTTTTTAGCACAGGTCTCACCCGTGGCCGCCGCAGTAACAAAAGGACAACGGTCATAGACTTCGGCGCCCAAAGAATTAGTTACACCATTAGCATCTTTTGCGGTGATGAAATAAACACCGGGGGCCAATCCGGCGAATACATTACTTGCCTGGTAGTTGATCCCATCGATGGTATACGTATATGGCGCCGCACCATTATCCGCCGTTACCGTTAAAATTCCATCATTTTGTTTGCAAGCAGCATCCACCGTAATGTAATTGATAGTAATAGCACAATGCGGGTAAATGGTCACGGCGAATACCCTTACATTACCGAGGGCGTCTTTAAAATAAACCGGATAGATGCCGGCCGTAAGATTTTCAAACTGCCCGCTGGCGATATAATTAATCCCATCCATAGAATAGGTATAGGGCGGATTGGGATAGTTGGTCGAAGAATATATAAGTCCATTATTTCCACACGCCGTAGCGGAATAACTGAATCCATAGCCGCCATCACAAGCAGGGTTTACAAAAAAATAAGTGGGACTAACCTGGCCTATACAGCCGTTGGCATCTTTTACAAAAAAAATGTATGACCCGGCTGTGAACCCGGTAAAAACATTGCTGGCCTGGAAATTAACCCTGTCCATACTATATTGATACGGTGGTACCCCTTCGCTCGCTTCCAGCGTTACAGTTGCATCCGCCGCAGTACAGGCTGAGGTATTGGTATAGCTTACAATCCTGATCTTTGGCGGAGACAGGGTATTCGTCAATGTAACTTTTGCGGTAGCTATATTACCGTTCGCATCTTTCACCGTTATATCATATACTCCGGCACTTCGCATGGGAAAGTTGCCGGTATTCTGCGGACCGCTATTAAAATCATCATATATATAAGGAGGTACTCCACCCGAAGCCTGTACAATAATAGCTCCGTCATTATACCCGCAGGATGGTTGCTGGGTAGTAATAGCCAGGTTAATAACGGCAGATGTACCGGAGGGTTTCTGATTTACTTTATTATCGTTGTTTACTTTGTCGTGATCTGAGCCAGTGTTTATAGCAAACGGATCAGCAATTTTTGATGGGACTTTCTTTTCAATTTTAACCTGGCTAGTATAGACTGTGTCTTTTTTTATGTGCGGCCCATAAAAAATAACCTGGTTGCCCTTTCTAACCCCCGGGGGTATGGACTGGCTGAAAACCTGATCACTGAAAAACAGCAACAGCAGTTGCAGGCAAATCAGCAGGGTAAGGTTGTTTACTTTATACATAGCGGCTACAAGTAAAGATAATAGCTATTCTTTGCAGCTAAAACGTAAAATTCCGTTGGCCGGGTAGCAACATGACCTCCTTTATGAATATTAAGGAAACTACCCATAGAAGGATTCCAACGTTGTTACAACCATTGATATAATTTTAAAAAAATCATAAGTGCAAACACTTACAGCGATCCGTTATTATTATTCCCTTCTCCTGAAAGATAAAGGATGTGAAATCCGAAGGGAAAATAAATTAAGCGAAGGGTCTGCGGATACAAATACCCGCTGGTAACGCAAGCCCAGGTTGAAAGCAAAAGTTCATAACGTAAGCAGAACAACAATCGCAATTTTATTACGCATAAGTATAACGCTTAAGAATGATTTTATGACTTAGTATTTTTACAGATCACATTGCTGTTTTCATTTTATACTGTATCCTATCCTGAATATTACTGGTTGAGTCCTCGGTATCTGCTCGTAGCTCAAAAAATCCCATAGCAACTGCAACTTTGTCTTTTTGAAAAATTTCGTTTTTAAAGAGACTACTTTGCTAAGTCCAACTAACCCACTCTGCTGCCAGGCAGTTTGATTGCGCAACTCATCAATGCTATTGAATGCGGTTTTATAATTTTGCTCATAGCCGCCACTCAACCAAAGACTGCCTTTCACCTTCCAATCGATAAAACTTCTTAGGCCTACCCCCTGATTAGTTAGATTGATATTCTTCCAACCATTACCCCAGCCTATTTTATAACTTGCTCCCAAGCCAATGATACTTTTATCATTAAGCTTGTATCCGACTGATAAACCCAGGTCACTTGTCACAGGAAAAAAGCTGCTGGCTTTTTGAGTCTGCAGGTTTGTACCATATTCCACCCTTTTAAAAAATGATTTAGTCTTTTGTTGATTCGGATTAAATCCTTCGTGCATTTCTTCATCACTGCTGCCGCTACCAAAGCGGGACACTTTATCTTTTAACTGTTGCAATTGTGATTGCGCATCCTGCATATTTAGCTGAAACTGCGCCTGGCCGGTTGTCCCTACCTGTTGTTGTATAAGGCTGTTGACCTGTGCTCTCGTTTGCAGTCCGGCCAAATTTGCGATGTTAGCTGGATCATCAGTGTCTCCCGGCATCCTGAACAAAGAAGCCAGCATGCTGTTCCTTCGCATGAAGTTTTGGAAAAATTTTGTTTTACTGAGCAGGCCAATAATTTTTCGTTCGGCTTTCTTATGATCCTTTAATAGAGATCTATATTCATTTAATTGCTCACTGTAGTAGTACGTTTGTTTATTAAGTTTTTTTAATTGTTTCGCAAAGCCGAGATTTTGCAACTGATCTTTTAAATATTGTTTCCGTTCTTTCAAAAATCTTTTTATTTCTTCCGCCTGCTCCAGTTTGCTTCCCAATGCATTTACTTTTGAAATGGTTTGCTTTAATTCGCCCGATTCTTTTGTGAGCGAAGCGAGCTGAGGATTTTGTTGCAGGAATTTCAGCGATGTGGAGAGTGTGTCAAATGCCGGTATATATTGTTTTATGGCCGTTGTATTCTTCAGTCGCTGTTCCAATTGCTGGTATGGGCCGCCTGTATTGCTGAATACTGAAGCCGCTTTTACTGAATCTTTCTTAGCTAGCTTTCTTTTTATGGCAGCGTCCTGCTTTTCCGCTTTCCTCAGAGTTTTGACAGTATATCTCTCTAATTTTTTCTCAATGTGATCAGCCTTGGTATTGATATCATTAATATACTCAGCAGCCAGCCGGGAACCAGCGATCACTGAAGTATCTCGGTTTTGAGCAGGCAAGCCCTGAGCGTTAACTGCATAGTGAGTCAGCAGCAGACATAGTAGTATCCACAGACGATTTATCATCAGTTGGTTTTATGAAAATTCAGTAAAGCTTTCGGGAGGGGCGCGGAAATTATTTATTTCTCAAGTGGAAATCGAATATCAATTTTATAATTTGAAAAAACAATTAGTGTTTTCACTAAATCTTAATTAAAACGAATAAAACTTCTCAACATATAGTTTGTTTATAAGAATAAATTAAGATTGCTTGTGCTTTGCTTATAACAATTGAACTAAAGGCGAATAAATCAAAATGGTGTTAATTCATTTGTGCTAATTTACTTACCGTGTTATCAATATTTACTCTTGCTAAAACGAAGATGAGTTTGTTGTATAAATAAAACAAGCGTTGTTTCACCTCGTTTCTTTTGTTTTTTAACGCCGGAATTCTGTTTATTTCACCTTTTGACTTTATTGCAATTGCCGATGACTGCAAGCAATGAAAGCTGGACAAGGAATACACTACTATAGGAAATAAAAAAAGAGAGTGCCTTGAAAAAGGAATAAGTCTGCCGGGAAGAATCATACATTGACAATAAAAACTTTCCGTCTTCCCGACTTACCGGCTCCATTCACAAATGTTTTTTTGCGAAAATCTCTTCGAAAACTATTTTAATGTTACCTGTTTCTAATCCTTCATTATTTCTATTTCTATTTCCATTTAAAACTCAATGGCACATTTACTTTAACATTATAACTTCTTCCTGCATTAAACACTCCCTGCCTGCCGGTTAGATTATTCAGCGCTGTATATTTCAAGCGGCTTAAATGATTCTGATAAGCTACGTCCGTCAAATTATCAGCACTGAGGCTGATGGAAAATAAAGTGGTTCCCTTTTTATTGATATCAGTTCCCACCGACGCATTGATGAGCCAGTATGCTGCTGTGGCTGTTTCCGTATCATAACCGGTAAATGCATTTTTTTGCCGGAAGGTATAATCACTTTCGAAACTTATATACAGGTTGCGGAAAGATTTTCCTTTGGGTAGAAAATTTCCTTTTAACTGTGATAAGTAACGGGCTGCAGGAATACCAGGAACATTTTTAGATCCGTCGATGGCTGTTGAAAATTGCGCCCTGGTAAAAGAAAATGTATTTTCAAAATGCAACCAATCCAATGGATGCGGGTGAAGGTCCATATTAAATTCCAGCCCGTACAAATGCGCATCCTGCTGATCAAACCTGAATACATTTAATAAATTGCCGCTATCAGGATCCAACACCAATGAATCAGCACCGGCACTGTTCAATACTTTGCGGTAATAAATAAAGTGGCTGATATTATTATAAAAAATTCCGGCGCCTAATGTAATATGATCACTGTTGAATTCTATACCGGCATCGGCCTGCAAACTCGTTTCTGATTTTAAGCTGCGATTGCCGACTTCAAAACGATTGGTTCCTTCGTGAGCTCCGTTGCTTGATAATTCGGCTAATGTTGGCGCCCTGAAACCTCTTGCGAGGTTAAACTTCAACGTCAACTCTTTATTAGCTTCATAGCTGATACCGGCACTGCCGGACAGATTGGAAAAGTTTTTGGTGAATGCGGCAAACTTTGTGTCAAAACCATCCATCATTTGTTTACCATCTACCTGCCGGTTATCAAAACGAAGCCCTCCGCTCAACGATAATTTTCCCCGGTGATACTGTGTAAAAACAAAACCGCCCATGTCGAATAAATTATAATCGGGTATTAATGCTTCTTCGGCCAGGTTTTTATTGCTTTGATTCATGCCGGAGATCCCGACGGTTGTTCTCCAATTTTGTTTGTAAGGCAGATTTAGTTTTGCTGAATAGTTTACCGTCTTCAAATCAAAAAAAGCAACAGGATCATTGACATTACCGGCATCTCCAAACTCCCGGCGCTGGTTGTGCTGGTAACCTGCTGAAACATCCAGCTTATTTCTTCCCGCATTAAAACTATTATCCGCGGATAATTTAAAATGCTGAACGTGCTGGTAAGGAACAAAGGGATCAATAGACTTAAAATCTTCAGTCGTTGCGATTTCTTCTCCACCACCGGCCACCGGCTTTAAAAATTTTCCTGTCGCATCATCCCTGTCACCTTCTACCATGCCAATATGCTGATCAAAATTGCTGACCCTTACATAACTATGTCCCCATGAACCCGCATAGCCGAGCATGGCTCCCATATTTTTATTATTGAATTTGGAATTGAAGACATAGCCATCGTATTTATTTTTATAATCTTCCGCTCCCTTGTATGAACCATAAGCATTAAAACTAAATCCATTTTTCGTACCGGCCACATTACCATAGTAACCCCTGAGCCGGCTATTGGATTGATACTCTCCCAGTACGTTAGCAGCGATTGCACCTTCGGAAGCAGGCAGCAATGATTGTATATTGATAACACCGGCAAGTCCATCCGAACCATAGATCAGCGAAGCAGGTCCTTTCAGCAGTTCTATCCTTTGCGCACTGTAGTCATCAATTTCAATACCATGTTCATCGCCCCATTGTTGTCCTTCCTGTTTTACCCCATCATTGATGACCAAAACCCGGTTATAACCGAGGCCACGGATAAAGGGTTTAGAAATAGCGGGACCTGTTGTCAATGCCGTAACGCCGGGAATATGCGTCAAACTATTAATAATATTGGAAGAGCTTATTTTAAACAGCTCCGCTTTTTTTAAAACAGTCACCGGTTGTGGCGATTGTTTCAAACGTGTAGCCGTTGATACACCTGTCACCGTCACACCTTCCTGTTCGATCACCGCGTCTTTTAAACTAAAATTTTTGACCGTGTTACCACTTACAGCTACCCTTTCCACGATACTGGCATGACCTACATAAGATACTTCAACGAGATAGTTACCAGCCGGAATGGACGAAGTTTTATAGTCTCCGTTATCATCCGCAATAGCATCACGGTTTACATCATGTATGCGGATAGTAGCATTGGTCAGGGGAGCGCCGGTTTTTTCATCGGTTATTTTACCGGTTAATACTGATTTCGACTGGGCGTTTATATATTGACTAAACAGCAGGGTGAATACAACCCATACAATTCTTCTTTTTTTCATTTGTTATCTTTTTTGTCTGTACCCATTCCGGATGCCCGGAAGAATGCCATATAAAATTTTCATCGCCGGTCGGATGACGCCGAAAATGTTATGACACATTTCATAATGGATAAATTATCTCGAGAAGTTCTACACAATAAATAATAATGGAATGACTCCTTACCAGGAGGAGCTTAAAAAATTAACCGATGAAAACAGGAGGCCCGCGGAGAGCGGAAAAGATTAGTGAAGTAAAATATGCATGTTCAGCGTAAGCATCAACAGGTTTGGAATGGTTACAAGATTTTTCTAAAACAATTGGATCCTGCGCCTCCGCAAAAGGCATTAAAAAATTGTCAATACAATTACAGGAGAAATTTATCTCCTGTGTACTTTCATTTTTATTAATGGGAGATTGGCTGGTAACCGCTTTACCATGAAGCCGGTTGTGAATAAACAAACCGGCTCCTGTTTGCTGGAGAAATACCAGCAAGAGAAAGAATGCTATTGCACGTTTTATGAAAGCGTTTGGACGCATTGGATATGCAAAGAAAAGGAAAATTTGCAACTATAGTTCATTTTTTATTTTAATAACAGCTCTTCTCTTTATTTTATTACAAAACTAAAAAGCTAAATACCTTGTATTCCTTTCTTTTTTTCTTGGCAAAAAAAGAAACAAAAAAGCCAAGGAAAAAATTCCGATAGCTATCGGAACGCCTTTTTTCCGGGCCAACACACAAACACTCCGATTAGTTGAAACTTGTCTGCCTCATAGCAGTGGTAGTTGAAGATATTGTCGCCTGATATCAGTAGACACTGGAGGCACGGCTTTTTCGGCCCCCACCTAAATCCTCCCCCGTTAGGGGAGGACTTTCCTCCGTTGGTAACATCGGAGAAAAAGAGGTGCTGGAAATATCATAAATACTATCAATTAAGAAATTATTTTGATCGGATCTTAAACAGGTTTCTTCACTATTTGAAAATTCCGGTTGACTTTCAGTTATTATTGCATTATATTTTTCAAAAGGTCATTTGACCGAAGTTTGCCGGAATTTTATCATTACCCATAATGTTTACCCACTATAAAGCTTTTTTATTCGACCTGAATGGAACCATGATCAATGATATGCACTATCATATCAAAGCCTGGCACGATATATTAAATGGATTGGGAGCCAATATCAGCATGGAGAAAATGAAGGATGAATGTTACGGAAAAAATGATGAACTGCTGGAGCGGATAATTCCCGGCCGGTTTAGTATGGAAGAAAAAAACAGGATGAGCATTGAAAAAGAAAAACAGTATCAAAAAGAATTCAGGCCGCAACTGAAATTGATAAAGAGCCTGGACCATTTTCTTCAACGATCACATGAGGCCGGTATTAAAATGGCCATTGGTTCCGCGGCTATCATGTTCAATATTGATTTTGTTTTGGATGGATTAAACGTGCGTCACTACTTCGATGCATTGGTTAGTGCGGACAATGTAACCGAAAGCAAGCCTGATCCGGAAACGTGGTTAAGCTGTGCTGATAAGTTAGGTGTTTCTCCCAAAGAATGCCTGGTATTCGAGGACTCACCCAAGGGAGTAGAGGCAGCACAACATGCAGGAATGGATTGCGTAGTTATTACCACTATGCACGAAAAAGAAGATTTCAGTAATTATAGTAACGTGATATCCTTTATTACTGATTACGATAAAGCGGTATTGCTAATTTAATTTGGATTTCTTTTTACAAAAGGCCAGCCATTCAACCAGCCAATTTTTTCGATCCTCAATTTTGATTTGCCTTTATCACTGGCATCATAAGCATGAAAAATAAGATAATCGGTTCCATCAAAATTCATTACTGCATTGTGCCCTACACCATTCCAGTTCTTATCTCCTTCCAATATTGTTGTGCCGCCGCCTAAATTCATAGGTACACCATCGCGGTCCGAATAAGGTCCTTCTACTTTTTCAGAACGGCCTACTACCATTTTATACGTACTCTTTTCTCCCCGGCAGCAGTAGTCAAAGGAAACAAAGAGATAATAGTAATTATCTTTTTTAAAAATGAACGGCGCTTCGATGGCCGCATCACCGGCTACTGAATCAGGTAAAACAGCATTTCGTTGCCGGCTGGCGACGGTGTACCATTGTTCCGGTTGCGCAAGGGATTTCAAATCGCTATTTAGTTTCACCAGCTTTATTCCATTCCAGAATGAACCAAAGACCAGCCAGGGAATTCCTTTTTCATCTTTGACGAGGTTCGGATCTATCGCATTCCACATATCACGTCCCGGCACTGACTGTATGAGTTTTCCATGATCGGTCCATTTATAATCAGCTCTGGCGGGATGCAATGTTTTATTGGTGGCTACGCCAATGCAGGAAGTATTTTTTCCAAATGCAGAAACGGAATAATACAAATAGTAAAGCCCGTTATAAAAAGAAATATCAGGCGCCCAGATATGATTGCGAAAACCTTTGATGGTTTGAACGGCCCAGGGTAATGTATCAAAGACCGGTTTCTCCTGTTTCCAGTTGGTCATATCTTTTGACGACCACATACTGATACCTCTACCGGTACAGAATAAATAATAGACGCTATCCTGTTTTATCATTACAGGATCATGTACGGGAATATTTGTTTGATAGTCCTGTGCAGTACCAGCGATCGATGCCAGCCAACACAAAAAAAGAAAAATATATTTCCTTCTCATCTGGAATCATTTCATGGCTACCCGTATAACCGTTAAAGAATTTGGTTTTAAAGAAATATTAATTTTCTTTCCCTTCACAGCCATCGGTTGTGTAACCGGGCTGATAGCTAAAGGAAGATCAAGACTATTTACTTTTTCTAATGATTCTCCTGTCAATACGGTAACAAGAGCCTGGACAGCCAGTTTCTTGACGCCCTCGAAAGCAAAACAGGTTGCTTTTTCATCCGGTGAAGTGTTCACCACTTTAATGATAACCTCGTTTGTATTTTTATCTATCACCGCCGAAGCGTACAAACTATCCTGGCCGCTAAGTGGTTTATTATTGAACAAAGCTGGCACTGTATGCGTACCCTTGTTAGTGGAATATAATTTTTGCACCTGGTAATTCGCCGAACCATAAGAACGAAGATTATCGACCCATATCAGGTCAGGCGTCCACTGCCACCCATCCACGTGAGCAAACAAAGGCGCATAAGAAGCCATCACTACAACATCTGCATTTCTTTCCAGCCCGGTTAAAAAAGCCGCTTCCGCTATAGCTGTTCGTAAATTGTTTTTATTCTCTACACTTACCGTTTTGTCGCTCTGTGCCGCATATTCGCCAGCAAATATTTTTGCTCCGCTCCTTTCATAATTATCATAGCGGGATGCATTTTGTAAAAACCACTCGGGGCGGCGATAATAGTGTTCATCAATTACATCCGCCTTCATTTTTCTTAATTCACCATTGAGGTAATCAAACCTTTCACCATTGGGGTCAGTACCGGAACTGGTCACCAATTTTATTTCCGGGTATTTTCCTTTGATGGCTTTTTGGAAGATCGCCAACCGTTCTAAGTATTGCGGGCCCCAATTCTCATTTCCTACACCCATCATTTTTAAATTGAACGGAGCCGGATGTCCCATTCCCGCACGAACCTTACCCCATTTAGAATTCACATCACCATTGGCGAATTCAACAAGGTCCAATGCATCCTGGACATAAGGATCGAGTTGATCCAATGGTACCAGTTCTGCAGAATTGAACTGGCAAGCCATACCGCAGTTCAATATTGGCAATGGTGAAGCACCGATATCCTCCGCCAACTGAAAGTACTCAAAGAACCCCAAGCCAAATGTTTGAAAGTAATCCGGTGCAGGCCGGTGAGCAAATTCAAAATTCCAGCGGTTGATGATCAGTTGTCTTTCCTCTACGGGTCCGATAGTTTTTTTCCATTGATAGCGTTGCGAAAGATCAAAGCCTTCTACAATACACCCTCCCGGGAAACGTATAAAGCCGGGTTTCATATCCGCCAATAACTGTATCATATCAGCCCGCATACCACCGGGTCTCTTTTTCCACGTGTCTTCCGGGAATAAGGAGATCATATCAAGATCAATCACCCCATTACCTTCAAACCAAATATTCAATTTAGCTTTTGGTTCGGCTGCCATTGATTGAAAACTTACTGCTTGTTTCTTCCACTCCATTCCTGATTCTGCGGGAAGCAACACCACGGAGCCAATGATTTCATTTTGTTGATTGATTAACTCAATATGCATTTTAATACCCGTAGCAGCCTGCCGGTACATCACAGAAAAATCATAGCGCAGATCTTTTTTGATGCCCATACCCCTGAAGCCTTCATTAGTCAATCCCAAACTTCCTTTGGTTTCATTCGAAGCCTTCACCCGGATAAAGCGGGGATTCGTTGTATTGCCTTCCTGCCGGTTCAATATTTCGATCGTTCCTTCCCTGAATTGCTTTTGCTGAACCGTCCAGCCCATCAGCGGCCTGTAAAATTCAAATGAACGGTTCTTGACCAACTCCGCATATATGCCACCATCAGCTCCCATATTGATATCCTCAAAAAAAACTCCCCACATGGTAGGTTGTATCGCCGCCATTGGTTTATCCGCTTTTATATTGATGATACATTTCTCCTGGGCGAAGACAGAACTTAGAATTCCAAAGCTGACAACTGCCGTCACTATTTTTTTACTAAATTTCATTACACTATCGGTTTATAAATGTTGAATCTATTTTTATATTGAACTACTAAAACACTATTTTCTTGGTTTGATCAATGAGTTACCCGGTTCTCCTTTTTCATTTTTGCAATTTTCCTTTTAATAATGTAAATGAATGAGGCGGAAACGTATAGGTAAATTTTGATCCATTCACATTCACCGCAGCCTTAGAGATCGTCTTTATATTTTCTTTACCAAAATCATTTCCTGTTTTTACATCCGGCCCGTTTATTTCGCTTACACTAAATGCTCCATTGAATATTCCCTGCTGCGAAATAATATCGGTAGTGATGGCTTCTTCTTTATTCCTGTTTACAACACAAATAATTAATTCTCCGTCTTTATAAGTTGCCGAAACGTCGAGGTAGGGTACATTGCTTTGCTGCGTAGTGGTTTCACCCAAACCCAAAAAGAATTTTTCCGTGTTATATTTTTTACAGTCCACGAACACATCCAGTGAAGTGCCATAGACATTATTGGCAAATAATTGCAAGGGGTAAAAAATAGTCTGCTTAAACATTCCCTTTTCATTCGTGAATATAGGAGCAATCACATTGACCAGCTGCGCCATGTTCGCCATTTTCACTATGTCGGCATTGCGCACAAAAGCATTTAAAAATCCGGCCACCACCAATGCATCTTCCAAATTGTATCGTTCCTCCAATGCGTTTTTTCCTCTTGCAGCAGCCCCTCTCCTCGCCCTGTACCACACATTGTATTCATCCCAGGCGATATAAATAGGATCTTTACCGGGGCGAACAGCTTTTTGCATTTCCCGGTCAATCATTCCCTTTACAATTTTTGTCCGCTGTTCCAATACCAGTGGCGTAGAAATAAAATTGTAATAATTACTATCCGGGTTGCCTACATAAATATGCAGCGCTATATAATCAATCACATCTCTTAACTCGTGCAAAATGGTTTGATTCCAATGATCAGGGTCGGCGTTTTCCCGGTAGTTGGAAGAACCCGCCGCGATCAATTTTATACCGGGTGAAGTACGTAACATCAACTTAGCCCCTTCACGTGCCTTCTTAGAATAATCTTCCGCATTCATGTGGCCCATCTGCCAGGGACCATCCATTTCATTGCCGAGACTCCAGTATTTTATATTATGTGGCTCAGGATATCCATGCTTCTTTCGGAGCTCCGCATAATAAGGTCCTTCTTTTACATTGCAATACTCCACCCAGCGACGGGCTTCTTCAATAGTACCTGTACCCATATTAACCGAGAAATAAGGTTCAGTGCCGATAGCTTTGCAATACTCAGCAAATTCATTGGTGCCAAACTGGTTGGTCTCTAATGTGTACCAGGCGAGTTCTAATCTTGGTATGCGATCGGACTTCGGACCTACGCCGTCGAGCCAGTTGTAATTGGAAACGAAGTTGCCACCGGGATAGCGAATGATAGTTGGACGCAGTTCTTTCACCGCGGCCATCACATCTTTCCGGAATCCTTTTTTATCGGATAAAGAAGAAGCCGTGTCATATATACCTTCATATACACAGCGCCCGAGATGCTCTACAAAATTTCCATAAATATGTTTGTCTACTTCACCGATGGTACGGTCAAGATCAATTTTGATACGGGCATTTTGCGCCTGCAAAATATTGCTTGCCTGGTAAGTTAAAAAACCATTCAGCAATAATGTTGTTAAAAGAAAACGCTGCATCATATCCATACGATTTTACAAAGTGATAGTTGTTCAAAACTAAAACCCACTCAACACTCTCCATTATTTTTTCTTACCCCAGATCGCCGTTCCCTGGTTATTCAATCCCGAAAAAATGACGGTATTCTTTTTATTTTCCCAATCCCTCCCTTTTTGCACAAATACTTTATCGGTAAATCCATTGCTCCATTTTAATTCTAACCATGGTGCCGCATAAGTCCAGGTATCCGCACTGTTTCCATTCAGTGTTCCGTTGGCAGCGATCGTTAATGAAACGGAGTTTTGAAAATCCGGAGATGTTTGCTCCAAAGAATAACCCGGCACTACATTATATCCCAATACAATTTGTTCCCAATCTCCCAGGATATCCGTTTGCGAGATCAATGAATCTTTTTCCCATGCATACCGTTCAGGAGAAGCCACCGGCCAGCCTTCTGCCGTCCAGAACAATTTACGAACATGCATATTCATATAATACTTATCTACGCCGGGCCGGCCCTGGTGGGCAATAAAGTATTGACCATTGCCATCACTGAACGTTGTACTATGAGCAACACCCTGCCAGCCGCTGTGACCCGCAAATTTATACGGAGCGATGATCATCGGTCCATGATCAACATTTGTATTGGCATCGGCTCCGTTGAAATCATAAAACGGGCCATCTGGTTTATCGCCTTTCAACACCCGCACATTGTATTTTGTTTCCAACCAGTCGTAGGCCATGAACAAATAGTATTTGTTTAAAGCCGCGTTATAAATAATATCGGCCCCTTCTATATTACCGTTGTATTTACCGGCGGTGAAACCACGATTGGCGATTCTTTTTCCTTTATCATCACCCGTTAGAGCAAGCCCTGTATTGGGATTTAATTGTAATGAATAGATACCATCCCAGGCTGAACCATATACCATCCAATGTTCTCCATTATTGGCCACAATAACGGACGGGTCGATTGCATTTGTCTGAATGGTACTATTATTAGCAGAAGTCACTACGATTCCTTTTTCCGTCCATGGTCCCTGCGGATTGGTAGCAGTAGCGAGTCCTATCACACTTAATCTTGGTAAAGCACAGGACAAAGAATAGTACAACCGAAACTCTGTTCCCACTTTCACCACACAGGGCGCCCACAATGAATTGAAAGCCGTACCACCACCTTGAGTAATAAAGCCTGACCCCAATGCGGGCAGGCCATTAAATACCCAGCCCACATAGGTCCATTGTACCAGGTCTTTTGATTTCCGTATCTGCAAACCAGCACGAACATCAATTCCATAGCCAACATCCGTACTGTATGAATAATAATACTCACCTTCTTTTATAATAGCGGGATCATGAACATTATGCGAACTCCATTCCAAATAATTAGAAAACGGCGCTATCGCAGCATAAGTATCATTTATTGAATTGATATCAAACGCCGGCATTACCGGTGGAACAACAGGGGGAACGACAGGTGGAGTTGTTCCTCCACCACTATCTTTTTTGCAGGAGGTTACGAGGAATATTGTACTTAAAGCAACCACTGTATTTTTTATATAAGCTAATTTCAACATTATTTTTATTTAAGGGTAAGGACTACGACAGAAAATGGCGGCAATTTTAACTGTAGTGAATTGACGAATAATTCAGCGTCTTTAAAATATTTCGGGTGAATTTTATTGGGCTCATCAAATGAATTATAATCCTGCAATTGTCTGGACGTAATTATCCTGCCTGATAGGGATGTATATTTTGTGCCAGCGGTGTTAACAGGTATAATATTTTGTTGTGAAAAACCAAAGCTTGTTATGCATAAAAATATCGTTGACATTAGCCAACCTTTAACTCTAATTCTCTTTTTTATAGAAGTAGTCATTATGTATACTTAGTTTTTGGAAAATGAATTCAATAAAAATGTTTTTAACGGGCTGTCATTGGGTGCCGCCAGCAATATTTTTCCTTTATTTTTTACACTGATCATTTTCATATCCTTTACATCACCATCTATGATGATGCCGCTCTCCACATTATTAACCGGTATAAAATCTCCTTTACCATCACCTTTCAGCAGCAAACCATAGGATGCATCATATCTTCCTATACTGATGGCCGCCTGGTATTCGTTGCCGGCGATTAGCAGGTCAATATTGCCATCTCCATCTATGTCATTTGCTACGATACAATTAACCGGCGCCAACTGCGCCCGAACAGGTAACACATGTGTTTTAAATTTACCTCGTCCAAGGTTTTCGATCCACATGGTGGAAACCGTTTCGCATTTTAAGATGGTCCAGCCATCACTGCCAAAATCACTGAGCAATTGTTTCATCGTCACTTTTGAATAATCCTTGTGTAATAAATATTTTTTCTTAACCGCAGGAAACTGCGCGGCCATTTGGTTTCTGTCGAGAGCAGGATATAACTCATACCTATCATCATTGTCTTTGATGTAATAAGCGGGTATCAATTCATCAAACCCATTCTTATCCAGGTCCTTTGCATAAAGCATCATCGGCTTTTCAGGAGTCAAATGATACCTGTTATTGATTCCCATATTACCGGCTATATAATCCATGTCACCATCCTTGTCTATATCCGCCTGTTGAAGGGAACGCCATAGGCCATTCATGCTTTCAAGTCCCGTTTCACCGGTTACTTCAACCAGCTTATTATTTTCATTTTTAAAAAAACGAATGGCTGTCCATTCTCCGGCGATAACCAGGTCGGGTTTTTTGTCATTATTAAAATCAGTAAATATCGCGGCGTCTATCAATCCCGGAAATTCTAATGAAGGACAGGTGGCTTTAGTTACATCTGTAAATTTTCCCTTGTTATTTTGTAAAATATAACTGCGTGGTGACTGAGGATATTTCTGGGCCATCAATCTTCCGCCAATGAAAACATCCATGTCGCCATCTCCATCATAGTCCGCCACCGTAACCGCTTTTGTAATATCCGTAATAGCTGGTAGTGCATCCGCATCCAATTTAAAATCGCCTTTCCCATCGTTTGTGTAAAAGCGTGGTTGATTATATTTTGGAATGCCGAATTCAAAACTTCCGCCCGTTATGATCAGATCAAGGTCTTTGTCTCCATCCGCATCAAAGAAAACAGCACCGAGGTCTTCTTCGCTTTTAATTCCTTCAACAAGGTTGTGTGAACTAAAATCTCCGGTATTTTTTTGAATAAAAATTTTACCCGGCTGATTGGTCGCCCCTCCTGTAAAAAAATCAAGCAGCCCGTCGCCATTTATATCACCAGTTGCAATACATGGACCTAACTGAGAATATTTTTGCAATAAAGGCAGGTGATTTCCAAAATCGAAATTGGGTGCCTCTGTATGTTTAAAAACAATACCCAATTCCCCGGTGATATCATGAAAAAACGATGGCAAAGTAACATCCGCATTAGCTGCAAGAATTGGTTTCGCCTCTTCGTATTTAACAACTAATAGCTGATTAAATTTTACATTTTTAATCCACTGTATCTTATCGTCGGGCCATTGAATTTTTAATGAATCAATAGCCGTTGTATTTCCCAGGCCAAAGTGAAGCCTGTAATCCATACTTGATGAAAACCCGCGAACAGGTGATTCTTCCAAATATTGTTTCGCTTCCCCGGTATATATAGTCACCTTACTGCCAAGCCCACCGGTATTTGCTGGCGAGCCTTTCAGTTGAACCGATAAAAAATTTTGAGTGCTATCGCTAATTGATTGTCTTAATTCATTTCTCCAGGCAAATGCTTCCTGGTTGATATTGTTTACTACCAGGTCAAGGTCGCCATCATTATCCAGGTCAGCATAAGCAGCGCCGCAGGAGATAGAGGGCTTTACAAAACCGGATTGCCTTGATGTATTGCTGAAACTAAGATCACCATTGTTGTGGAAAAAATAATTCTCCATGCTGATGCTTCCGTATTCGTCAATTTCTTTTCGCAGTGACCCGATAGTTTCAGTATCTAATGGCTTTTGCGCATCACCCCCACCAAAAGTATAATTGTTGACATGGGCCTGTGTATTCCTGAAGGTAGCGTAATCGTTGTTCGTTACATCTTTTACCAAACCATTGGTAATATGCATGTCTTTCCAGCCATCATTGTCAAAATCAGCCATTAAAACACTCCAGCTCCAATCGGTTTCAAAAACACCGGCCATCTGGCCTATTTCACTGTAGAAAGGTTCGGTTTTATTACTCAATTTCCTGTTGCCGTTATTCAAATGAAGCATGTTACGCATAAAGGATGGTTCATAACCAAAGCGCTGCTGCATATCATATTTTTCCTGGTTGGTGGCACTTATCATCATCTTCTTTCTTTCATTCGTTTCCGGAAGCATATCGAGCGATGCCAGGTCAGGAAGCAAATCATTGTTAATATCGGCGGCATCCACACCCATACTATTATAGCTCTGGTGGTTAAATGAGGTGGAAATAATATTTGAAAAACTGCCATCACCATTATTAAGCCATAGCAGGTCATTGGCTATATAATCATTCGCTACATAAATATCAGGGCGGTTATCATTATTGACATCGGTGATCACTACTCCCAATCCGTAGCCGTCTTCTTTTATTCCCGCTTCTTTTGACACATCATGAAAAACAGGATGAGATTGTCCCGCCGGTACACCATCATTTCTATAAAGCCTGTCTTCAGCGGGAGAATTTCCACTCGTATCTTTTGGCTGCAAATTATTGGCCGTGTGACTGTATAATCGATGATTGAGTAAATACATATCAACATCTCCATCTTTATCATAATCAAAAAAAGCGGCCTGTGTGGCATAACCTGTATCGGCTAAACCATAAGCCTCCGCCTGGTCAGTAAAATGCACTTCACCCCTGCCCTCTCCTGAAGGAGAGGGAGAACCATCATTAATAAATAACTGGTTCTTTCTTTTTTCCGCATTGGCAGAATGTGAAGCACAGATATAAATATCCTGTAATCCATCGTTGTTGATATCCACTACACTTATTCCCGTGCACCATTTATTTGTTTGAAGCCCGGCTTTATCCGTTGCATCTTCAAACTTAAAGTTCCCCCTGTTGATATATAATTTACTGCTGACCATACTTCCTCCCAATACTATATCCGGCAAACCGTCATTGTTAAAATCTCCAATGCCGACACCGGAACCATTGTACATATATTCATTGATGAATATGTTAACCGAATCGCTTTCCGTTATCTTATTATTAAAGTGAATACCGGTTTCTCCGGCATCCATCCATGTAAAATGAAATTTATTATCAACGGGGTTATTCGTTTTACAAGCAGCTATTACAAATGACAATAAAAAAAACGCCGCATATATCTTTGTCCAATTACCCATAGCTGATAAAGATCCGCATTTAAACAACAAAGAAAATTCCCGCTCCGTCATAATAACTAAACGGGCGGGAATTTTTTTATCCATTTATTAGTTAGCCGGGTTAGGTAACAAATTTTTATTAAGATCCAATTCACGCTGCGGTACGGGCAAATATTCATTACCGGGCGCCCAGGTATTAAAATCGGCATCATGTGTTTTCAGTTCTGCTAATTTCGCGGGATCATATAACCAGCCCCAACGGATGATATCATTTATCCGCTGGCCTTCTATAGCGAATTCTAAAGCTCTTTCATGCCCCAGCTGGTCACGCATTTGAGCCTGCGTCATATTTGGTTTTACTGTCGCAAGGTTAGCCAACTTAGCTCTTGTTCTAACCTGCTGAATAAAGGGATAAGCCTCCGCCGTCCTGTTTGTTTCATTCAATACCTCCGCATACATCAGTAAAATATCGGCATATCTTAATACTCTGTAATTGATCCATGATTCGGCGGCGGCTTCAAAAGCTTTACCATTGCCCACCCCATCATTAGTATACTTTCTTGGATAGATCTTGTCCTGGGGATTAAACCAGGGTCTTCCATAAGCCATGGTTGAATTGTCCGCCGGTTCATACGAAGCGATAGTCGCCAATAATCTTGGATCGCTTTTTCCATCCACAGTTGGCTCCAATTTATATTCATTGTAAATCCAACGGGTAGGCAAATAATCGGAAAAGCCGGCGCCTTCCATTCCATAGGTAACGGAAATGGCCTGCCATTGTCTCCATGATCCGACCGGGTCGCAACACCAGTTGATATCCGCTCCCCCTGTTTCAGTGAATTGTACTTCAAAAAGCGATTCGCTGTTATTTTCATTTACGTCCCTGAAGTTGTCCCTGTAATCGGGCACCAATGAATAAACGCCTGCTAAAGGACCACCAGTAAAGAATTTTTCAAACTGTGTAGCTGCTTTTGCATAATCTTTTCTATACAGGTAAGACTTTCCAAGTAAACCGGCAGCAGCACCTTTTGTTGCTCTACCTTTTTGTCCCTGATCAAGTCCTGTGACATTATCATAAGAAATCGGAAGATCAGCTTCGGCTTCCGCCAGGTCTGTATATATCTGGTTCCACAAGACTTCTTCGGTTGCCGTAGCAGCGAAATAATCATCCGTGGTAGCTATTGGTTCGGTAATGATAGGAACAGCTTTAAAAGATGTAGCGAGATTGTAATAAGCTAATCCCCGGAGAAAATAGGCCTGACCCAAAATTCTTTTTTTCTCCTCGGCCGGCAATATTGCTTCATCATATTGGCCGACATTAGCTATTACCTGGTTGGCCCTGTTTATAACAAGATAAAATTCTCTCCATATCCAGAATACCGGATCGGAAGTGGTAGGTATGATAAATTCACCAGTCAATACAAGATCAAGCCAGGGGCTGTCTCCCGTAAAATCATCTCCTCGGCTGTCTGTCAGACCGGGGAAAGAACGCATATAAGAGCCATCCACTATTAACGCATTGTAGATCGACGTGCAACCCGCATAAGCCTGCTCTTTTGTTTTCCAATAGCCTTCTGTCGTTAATTGGTTTGGATTTTCCAAATCCAGCTTTTTGTCGCAGCCGGTAGTAAGTAAGAAACAACCGGCAAACAGGAATATTATTTTTTTCATGAAATTTTTTTTTAGATTTTCAGCGTTTAAAATGTCAATTGCACACCGAGCATTATAGTTCTTGGTTTTGGATAAGAACCAAAATCAAAACCCGGATTTAATACCTGGTTCCGGTTGGGATTAAATGTTTCGTCTACACCCGTGTTAAAATCAGGATTGTATCCTTTGTAACTCTGAAAGGAATAAAGATTTTGAACCGTAAAATAAACTCTCGAACTCGCCAATCCTTTGATGATGTTCTCGCGGAATGTATAACCGATAGAAACCGTGTTGATCCTTAAATAAGTTCCGTTCTGCAACCAACCCGGGCGGTTTGAATTCTGGTTATTATTCCCATCATTGTCATTCAATCTTGGTATATCGGTATTGGTGTTAGTTGGCGTCCACCTGTTCAGCATATCCGTACTGTAATTGAGCGCTCCTGATGTATGACGCAGATCCCTGTACAACCTGCTGTTTATTAAAAATTTCGCACTGCCTGATGCAAAAAGAGAGAAGTCGAATCTTTTATACGCCGCGGAAAAACTAAGTCCATAATTATATTTTGGAATACCGCTGCCGAGGAAAGTCCGGTCTGCTTCATTCACTTTACCATCGGGTTTGCCATCGGGACCGCTGATGTCTTTATATCTTACATCTCCGGGAGCCAATACAACTCCTCCAAACTGTGGAAGGGCAGCGGCGACTTCAGCCGGCGTTTGAAAAATACCATCATAGAGGTATCCGAAATGTTCGCCGATTTCATTGCCGATAATACTCCTGGATCCTGCTCCATCGATCGGTTCACCACCAGGACCCAATGCTATTACTTTGTTCTTAACAGTAGACAGGTTGGCTGAGATATCAAAAGTAAAAGCGCCTTTGTTTTTATGATACGTGGCGGAAAATTCAAATCCTGAATTGTTAACCGCTCCGATATTAGCGACAGGTCTTAAATTTTCAAAACCGGAAATCGCAGGAATAGGAAAGTATATTAAGAGATCCGTGCTTTTCGCCATATAGTATTCGGCGGAAAACTCAAGCTTACTATTGAGGAAAGAGCCATCGAAACCAATATTCGTTATGGCTTTGGATTCCCATTTAATATCCGGTGATGCCACCAGTGTTTGTATGCCGCCTGTATATCTTACGCCATTAAAATTATAGACGATCCCGGTATTGATAGTTCCCTGGTATTGGTAATCCCCGATTTCCTGGTTGCCCAACTTACCATAACTGGCACGCAGTTTAAGAGAAGTAACAATGTCTTTTGAAACAGTCCAGAACTCTTCATTACTTATTTTCCAACCTAAAGAAGCAGCGGGGAAGTAACCGAATTTATTAACCGGTGCGAATCGTGAGGAGCCATCGCGGCGGAGAGAGGCGGATAATAAATACTTGTCGCTATACGAATAATTCACTCTGCCAAAATAAGAGCTTAACGCATTTTCATATTGTTCGCCTTTAGCAGACACTGTTTGGCCCCTGCTGATGACGGGATAATATGGCGCTGTAAAGCCATCCGCCCTGCTTTCTTTTAAAACACTCTTACCATAGCGGTAAGCCTGGCCGACTAACGCCTCTATTGAATGCTTGCCAAAAGATTTTTCATAATTGAGTGTGTTTTCAACCGAGGCGTTGGTAAACTCCCTTGAATTATCATTTAACCTTGCCGTGAGCCTGCTAAAAAAAACGCCAAGATAAAAAGGCGGCTGCCATATATAATCCCTGGCAATCGTTTTATCATAGCTTACACTTGTTTTGAATTTTAAATTATGCCCGTTGCTTTTCAACAGTTTCAATTCGCCATAGACGTTGGCGAATGTCCGGTCTACATCTATTTGATTTTTCAGGATACTGTTGATACCAATCGCATTTAATGAATTGGCGCCATGAAATTCTGAATTTGATCCGCCAAAACCATTGAGATTAGCCGGATCATATACCGGCATGGTTGGTATGGCAGATACCAGCGAATTAATCATCGGAGGTATAGCACCAAGTAAAATATCATCCCTGAAAGCAAGAGAGTTTTCATGGGAATGTGTATAGTTGAACGACTGCCCTATTTTGAATATGCCTTTTTCGGCAGAGGTATTCACCCGGGCACTGTATCTCCGATAATCAGGACCATTACCCACATAGGTTCCTTTATTATCAAAATAATCCAGCGCAACATTATAAGTACTGTTGACACCTCCTCCTGACAGGCTAACGTTATGGTTTTGTCTTGAACCTGTTTTCAATCCTTCTTCCTGCCAGTCCGTGTCTATATCGTCGACAAACCTCGGATCGGAAGGGTCATTAGCAGGAAACAGCGCTTTGCCTGCATTAGTTCTTGATTCATTGTTCAGCATCTGGTATTGCACCCGGTTGGTTACATCCTGGTGTTGCCAGACTTTATCCACTCCGTAATAGCCATTGTAGGCAACCTTCATGGCGCTGTTTTTTCTTCCCTGTTTGGTAGTAATGATGATGACACCATTCGCAGCGGCGGCGCCGTAAATAGCCGCGGCGGATGCATCTTTTAAAACAGTCATACTCTCAATATCGTTAGGACTAAAATCCCGGATGGCTGATCCGGGCACACCATCGACAACATAATAAGGTTGAAAACCACCAAAAGTGCTGAAGCCCCTGATGCGTACACTTGGTACAGCACCGGGTTGTCCGTCACTGTTTACCGCTACTCCTGGTGCTCTACCCTGCAAAAGCTGGGAGATATCGCTGGTAGTATACTTTTTTATATCGTTTATATTAATGGAAGACACAGAACCGGTGAGATCTTTTTTGCGCTGAGTACCATAACCCACTACCACTACGTCATCCAATGATTCAATGCGGGTTGTCAATTGAGCGGTAATATTGTTCCCATCTTTTACGGTCACTTCGTATTTCTCATAGCCTACGGAAGTGATCTCTAATATATCTCCGGCAACGGCAGTTATACTAAATTGCCCTTCAACAGTACTTACAACACTTACATTTTTGTTTTTTACCGCTACCGTAGCTCCTGCAACGGGTTTGCCGTCCTTGTCTTTAACCTGGCCGGTGATCTTTCCCTGCGCCCGGGCAAACTGGCTTACAAGCAAAGCCAAAGAAAAAACTAAAACCTGCATCAACCGGCAAGCAGTCTGTGATCGTCCTTTACATTTTTTCATACAGCATCATTTTGGTTTTTTGGAAATAAGTGTCAACTTTACAAGTATTAAAAAAGGGCAAAAAAAAAGCAATGCCCTTTACTAAAGAAGATTGATCTAATGTAAAAATCTGAAGTTTTAAACTACGGCTTGACTTACTATCGGCATAATGGGAATGAAGAAAAACAACTGGCGGACAAATATTGTCAGCAGGAAAGAAGCTTTGGCAAGTCTTAAGCATACAACTCATCGTTTAGCAATCTGGAAAATCGTGTTGTGAAATTGACGCAAATATTTTTTCCCGTATCATCAAATCGTATCAAAGTTTCATCATATAAGTTCATTCTTTAGCGAATCCGGCCCGGTAATTAAATTATTCGTTTATTTATAATTCTATTTTACAGTAATACTTTATTCCATTGCTCTGTAAAACAACCATTCTCGTCCTATTGCTAGCCATAGCAACCGGTTCCGCCGGCCAATCTTACTATTTCCGTCACTACCAGGTGGAAAACGGGCTTTCTAATAATGCGGTTATTTGCAGCATACAGGATAAAAAAGGCTTTTTATGGTTTGGGACAAAAGATGGTCTTGACCGGTTTGATGGATATACCTTCAAAATATTCCGCAACGATCCTGAGGATGAAAACAGCATAGGCAGCAATTTCATCCACTCATTATTTGTTGACAGCAGTAATGTTTTGTGGGTGGGTACCGAAAGGGGTCTTTATCAATATGATGCTACGACTGAAAGCTTCTGCCTGCTGCCTGCTTCCTTAAAAGAACAGGTAACTGATATACAAATGGATGCCGGCGGGAATCTTTGGTATATTTCAAATTTCAATCTTTTTAAGTATAATCAATCTTCAAAAAAATTAGAGCAATTCCCCGTTGGACTTTATTTTGAAGCTACTTCGATCTGCACGTTGCCGGACGGCTCCGTATGGATATCTACTCCCTCCGGTTTATTAAAAAAATATAATCCTGCCTCCAATTCATTTACGGAGTATAATATGTTCAGTCATTCCGCTAAAACAGTATCTAACTGGATTGAAAAATTACATAGTACCGCGAATGGCGATATATTAATCGGCACTTCCAACCAGGGGATAAAACTTTTTAATACCCAAACATCCGATTATAAGGATATACTCACTTATAACGCGGATAAAACAGAAATCTTCGCCCGCAATTTTGTCCAGGTTAATGAAGACGAATGCTGGATCGCCACGGAATCCGGCATCTTTATCTATAATATGAAAAGTGGCAGTACGATCAATCTTCATAAAGACTATAATAATCCTTATTCCATTTCTGACAATGCGGTTTATACTTTTTGCAAAGACAAGGAAGGAGGGATTTGGGCGGGCACCTATTTTGGCGGCATCAATTATTATCCTAAACAATCACTGACATTTCAGAAATATTTCCCGGAAGAGGGGAAAAATTCGTTGAGCGGAAATGTGATAAGGGAAATACATGAAGATAAATCCGGGAATTTATGGATCGGGACGGAAGATGCCGGTCTTAATAAATTTGACCGGGCCAGCGGGCTGTTTACGCCGTTTAAACCAACGGGAACCAAAGAAGGTATTTCTTATACTAATATACATGGCATACTGGCAACCGGTAATGAATTATGGATCGGTACTTTTGAGCATGGCCTGGATGTGATGAATATTCAAACCGGGAAAGTTATCCGTCATTATGCAAAGAATACCGATTCCAATTCCCTGAAGAGTAATTTCATTTACTGTCTTTATCAATCCCGCGAAGGGGAGATCATGATCGGTACTACCATCGGGGCTTACCAGTACAACCGTTCCGCTGATAATTTTTCTCCTTTACCCGGTCTTCCCCTTTTTACCTGGTATTCTTCTATCTTAAAAGACGACCAGGGCGTTATTTGGGCGGGAACTTATGGCTATGGTATAAACTACTATAATACAAAAACCAATAAAGCCGGCAATTTCCGCTATGAAGCACATAATAAAAACAGCCTGAGCAGCGACAGGGTGAACAGTTTATTTGAAGACAGTAATAAAAATTTATGGCTGGCAACAGAAGGAGGTCTTTGCCGGTTTGATCCGTCAACGAATAATTTTAAAAGATATACTACCGCCAATGGTTTTCCCACCAATTTCATTTTAAGCCTGCTGGAAGATGACAAGAAGAATTTATGGATCAGTACATCCAAAGGGCTGGTTTGTTTCAACCCGGGTACAGAACAGGTGACCGTTTATACCAAAGCCAATGGCCTGCTGAATGATCAGTTCAATTTCAGTTCAGCGTATAAAGACCTGGAAGGACGAATGTATTTCGGCAGCGTGAAAGGATTCGTTAGTTTTCATCCGGGTGAGTTTATAAAAAATAACTACACACCCCTTGTTTATATTACAGGTTTCCAGGTAAACAATAAAGAACTGGCGATAAATAAAAATGGCGGCTCTTTAAAAAAATCAATTACTTACACGGACAAGATCAGTCTTACCCATAATCAATCCACTTTCAGCATTGACTTTGCTTCGCTGAGTTATTCCGCCCCGGAAATGTCAGAATACGCTTATCAAATGGAGGGATTGGATAACGACTGGACCTATCTTAAAACAAACCGGAAAGTATATTTTACCGATCTGTCACCCGGCACCTATACTTTTAAAGTAAAAGCCGCCAGCAGCAACAATGACTGGAATGTAAAGGAATCAAGCCTGGTCATTGAAATATTACCTCCCTGGTGGGCCAGTACCGCGGCCTATTTTTTATATGCTGGGGCTATTCTTCTTCTTATTTATTATTTGTCCAGGAATTATCACCAGCGGATAAAAGAGAAAAACAGGCGAAAAATCGAACAACTTGAAATAACCAAGGAAAAAGAATTATACGAAGCCAAAATCGATTTCTTTACGAATGTATCACATGAAATAAAAACACCGCTGACATTGATAAAAGGTCCCCTGGAAAAAGTGATGAAAAAAGCCGGCGATATACCAGAGATTAAGGACAGTCTCCGCATCATGGAAAAAAATACCACCCGCCTGGTAGACCTGACTAACCAATTGCTTGACTTCCGGCAAACGGAGATCAAAGGATTTAGCCTGAATTTCACGAGAGAAAATATATCAGAATTAATAGAAGAAACATTCATAAGTTTTAAACCACTGGCTGAACAGAAAAACCTGCAGTTCACTCTCGGCAATTTACCGGTAAAACTTTCTGCCTTTATAGACACGGAAGCGTTTAATAAAATACTAACCAATGTATTCAGTAATGCGGTGAAGTATGCTAAAAGTAAAGTGGAAGTTGCCGTACCGCCATTAAAAGAAGGATATAAAACATTTACCATTGAAGTTAAAAACGATGGCTATCTTATTCCCTACGAAATGAAGGAAAAAATATTCGAACCCTTTTTCCGTCTCAAAGAAACGGAGAAACAAAAAGGAACGGGTATCGGGCTGGCACTATCCCGCTCGCTGACGCAGTTGCATAAAGGCGTGCTGGATTTAAAACAGCCTGAAAACAACATGAATGTATTTTTTATTACTATGCCGGTTCGCCAGGATGAAGAACCCAATACATTTGCCGGAGAAAAAATACCGGTAACAGAAATTAAACCCAGTTAATGAAACCAGTACTGCTCTTAGTGGATGATAATGATGAAATACTTGAATTTCTTGAGCATGAGCTGACTGAGAAATACAGTATCATCAAAGCTCTTAACGGGCAGGAGGCATTGGATATTCTCAAAGAGAATGCCGTCCAACTGCTGATATCCGACATCATGATGCCGGTGATGGATGGCTTTGAACTCTGCAAGATCATCAAAACGAATTTTGATTACAGTCATATACCGGTCATCCTGCTGACGGCAAAGAATACATTGCAATCAAAAATTGAAGGGCTGGAATTAGGAGCGGATGCGTATATTGAAAAACCATTTTCGCCGGAATATTTACAGGTACAAATAGCTAATCTCCTTACCAACCGCAATAAAATCAAAGAATATTTCGCCAGTTCGCCATTGGTGCATATAAAAAGTATGGCTTATTCAAAAGCGGATGAACTATTCCTGGAAAAGATCAACGACAGCATATCCCGGAATCTGGAAGATACTGAAATGGATGTTGAAAAACTGGCGAAGCTGATGAATATGAGCAAACCCACTTTGTACAGGAAGATTAAATCTCTTTCCGATCTTTCACCCAATGAACTGATCAATATAACAAGGTTGAAAAAAGCGGCGGAACTATTGGTAGAAGGAAATCACAAAATATACGAAGTATCAGATATGGTAGGCTATGCATCGCAAACAAATTTTGGCAGAAACTTTCTGAAACAATTTGGCATGACCCCATCTGATTATCTTAGCATGAAAGAAGCGGAAAAAAACAAATGATGACTTGATTTTACTAATCATAAAAATTTTATTGAACGGGAAATTTTCAACCAAAAGCAGGCAGACATTATGACTAAATACCAGAAACAAACCAGGTTACTTGCCGCTGTAGACTGTATTATCTTCGGATTCGACGGGCTAACACTTAAGTTATTATTGATACAAAGAGGTTTTGAACCGGAAAGAGGCAAATGGAGCCTGATGGGTGGTTTCATACAGCCCCATGAAAGTCCGGAAACCGCCGCTATCCGCATTTTAAAAAGCCTGACGGGTCTTGAAGGCGTTTACCTTGAACAGCTTCATACTTTTGGTGAACCCTCAAGGGATCCGATGGAAAGGACCATGTCCATCGCTTATTTCGCTCTTATCGACATTCATCAATATGAGAAACAAATAAGTGACGAATACCATCCTGAATGGTTTCCACTTAATAAAATACCGGCACTGGTATTCGATCACCCGGAAATGGTGAAAATGGCTAAGGAGAAACTTCGGTACAAAGCAGCCCTGCATCCGCTATTATTTGAATTACTGCCTAAGAAGTTTACCCTTCCGCAATTGCAAACCTTGTATGAATCAGTATATGAAACCGAATTTGATAAACGAAATTTCAGCCGTAAAGTCTTATCCACAAAGCTGTTGATCAAACAAACGGATAAGGATAAAGGCAGTTCTAAAAAAGGAGCTTTTTACTACAAGCTGAATAGCAAAAACTACAAAGCCGATTTCCAGGCCTTTTTAAATATTATACCCAATCCTCATCTTTTATAAATCCGATGAAAAAGGATCAGAAATAATTTTTTTTAATTGAATATATAAGTGTTAATTTGACACTAATTGCTTGTTAATATGACTAAATCTTATGTTATCGGAGTAGATTATGGTTCTGATTCTGTAAGAACCATCATAGCAGATACTTCCAATGGAAATGAAGTCGCCTCCTCCGTATTTTATTATCCCCGCTGGAAAGATCAATTGTATTGTAACGCCAGTGAAAACCAATTCAGGCAACATCCTTTAGATTATGTGGAAGGACTAGAAGACACGATCAAACGATGTTTATTGCAGGCGGGCCCTTCTGTAGCTTCCAATGTAAAAGCTTTGTCCGTAGATACTACTGGCTCAACACCCATCGCAGTTGATAAAACCGGAACACCGCTGTCTTTATTACCGGGATTTGAAAACAATCCCAATGCCATGTTCGTGCTTTGGAAAGATCATACGTCGACGGGTGAGGCCGCGGAGATCAATGCACATGCTCAAAAATTTGAAACAAACTATTTGCAATTCGTCGGGGGAATTTATTCTTCGGAGTGGTTTTGGGCGAAGTTGTTGCATATACTTCGTGAAGACGAGCAGGTCAGGCATTCCATTTATTCATTTGTTGAACATTGCGACTGGATTCCCTTTTTGTTGACCGGTGGTAATGATGTTCATCAAATGAAAAGAGGAGTATGCTCCGCCGGGCATAAAATCTTGTGGGCGAAGGAATGGGGTGGTCTTCCGCCGGATGATTTCTTTTCATCTCTTGATTCTTTACTGCAAGGCTTCACGTCAAAACTTTTTAAAGAAACTTATACCGCTGACAAAGCGGCCGGTCAAATCAGTAAAGCATGGGCTACCCGCCTTGGTTTACCAGATGATGTAATAATCGGTGTCGGTGCCTTTGATGCACATATGGGAGCTGTTGGTGGCCAGATTGAACCTTATCACTTAAGCAAAGTAATGGGAACATCTACCTGTGATATGCTGGTCGCCCCGGTTGATGAGGTTGGAGATAAACTTATCCAGGGTATTTGCGGGCAGGTGCCCGGTTCCATCATCCCGGGTATGATGGGAATGGAAGCCGGTCAGTCGGCTTTCGGAGATTGCTATGCCTGGTTTAAAAAATTATTGACATGGCCTTTGCAAAATATTCTTTCCAAATCATCTGTCGTCAATGCAGATATTGTAAGGCAACTGGTAGAAGAAACCGCTGATAAAATCATTCCTGAATTGAGCAGGCAGGCTGCACTGTTGCCACTTCATGAGCATAATGAACTATCGGTTGATTGGTTTAATGGCAGACGGACGCCTGATGCCAACCAATTATTAACGGCGTCTATTACGGGATTAAGCCTCGGCAGCGATGCGGTAAAAATTTTCAGGTCGATCGTGGAAGCTACCTGTTTTGGCGCTAAAGCAATAGTAGAACGGTTCATTGAGCAAGGCGTTCCGGTTAAAGGATTGATTGGGTTGGGAGGCGTTGCGAAAAAATCTCCTTTTATCATGCAGATGATGGCCGACGTGATGGACATGCCTATCCGTATTCACCGTTCGGAACAAACCTGTGCATTGGGTGCTTCCATGTTTGCCGCTACCGTAGCCGGTGTTTATAATAAAGTGGAAGATGCCATGCATGCTATGGGACCGGGCTTCGATGCGGAATATTATCCAAATGCTGAAAACACTGCGATCTATCAAAAACGTTATGAGCAATACAAACAGCTGGGAACTTTCCTGGAACAGCAAATAGATACACCGGTAACAACCGGTAAAACCGAATTAGTATTACAACACTCATGAGTCGTTACAGTCATATACAAAAGGAAGCTTTTGAAGCGAATATCCAATTACCAAAATTAGGATTGGTGCTGTTTACGTTTGGGAATGTAAGTGCTGCTGACAGAAGCCTTGGCGTTTTTGCTATTAAACCGAGCGGTGTGCCTTATGAAGAATTATCCGCGGAGAAAATGGTCATTGTAGATTTTGACGGCAAGACAGTGGAAGGTTCGTTACGTCCCTCATCCGACACTAAGACCCATGCTGTTTTATACAAGCATTGGGAAAAGATCGGTGGTATTGTACATACACATTCCACTTATGCGACCGCATGGGCCCAGTCACAAAGAGATATTCCCATCTTTGGTACGACACATGCTGATCATAACACCGTTGATATACCCTGCGCTTCACCTATGAGTGATGAAATGATCAAGGGAGACTATGAATATGAAACCGGCTTTCAAATTATAAATTGTCTGAAGGAAAAAGGGCTGAGTTACGAAGAGGTTGAAATGATGTTAGTGGCTAATCATGCTCCTTTTACCTGGGGTAAAACGGCGGCCAAAGCGGTTTACAACAGCGCTGTATTGGAACAAGTAGCACAAATGGCCTTATTAACAGAACAGATCAATCCTGCCGCACCAAGATTGAAGGATGCATTAATAAAAAAACATTTTGAACGTAAACATGGTCCCGATTCTTATTATGGCCAATAAAATGCAACAAAACGCTATATGAAAAAACAAATTCAATTACTATCACTAATCTCATTACTTTTCCTTGCTGCCTGTAACAACGAAAGCAAACCCGGTGCGGAAGAACCAACAAAGGAAACAATTATGAAATACAGCATCGGTGAAGAACCGTTTGGTGTATATCAAGGGGAAACAATTACGAAATATACATTGACAAATGCCGGTGGTATGCAGGTCGGGATTATTAATTACGGAGGTACTATTACCGATATTGTAACGCCCGACAAAGCCGGCAACAAAGGAAATGTGGTATTGGGATTTGATTCATTAAGTGGTTACCTGCAAAAAGGCAATCCTTATTTTGGCGCTTTGATCGGTCGCTATGGCAATCGTATAGCTAATGGAAAATTTACATTAGATGGTAAGCAATATACTTTGGCAGGTAATGATCATGGCAATTCATTGCACGGTGGCCTCAAAGGATATGATAAGGTAGTTTGGAAAGCGGAAAAACTGGCCGGAGACAGCAGCCTGGAATTAACTTATACCAGTAAAGATGGTGAAGAGGGTTATCCCGGTACTCTTTCTGTAAAAGTTGTCTATACACTCACAGGCGCCAATGAATTGAAAATTGATTATACCGCAACAACCGATAAAGCTACCCCGGTTAACCTAACCAATCATGCCTATTATAATTTATCGGCCGGTAAAGATTCGACCATATTGGGTCAAAACCTCATGATCAATGCCGATAAGTTCACTGAAGTAAATGACAAGCTGATCCCCACAGGAAAATTACCGGAAGTAAAAGGAGGTCCGATGGATTTTACATCTGAAAAAATGATCGGTAAAGACATTGAACAGGTAAAAGGCGGGTATGATCATAATTGGGTATTGAACAGGAAAGGAAATGATCTGGAAAAAGCCGCGGAAGTATATGATCCGGCAAGCGGAAGATCAATGGAAGTATGGACAACAGAACCAGGCCTGCAATTTTATACGGGCAATTTTTTAGATGGCACTTTATCAAATACACGTGGAGGCGCCAAATACGTAAAACATGCGGCACTTTGTTTGGAAACACAACATTATCCTGACAGCCCTAACCAGCCTGCATTTCCAACCACGATCCTGAAACCCGGGGAAACATACAGGCAAACAACGATCTACAAATTTTCTTCCCGCTAATTTTTTTAACGATTGCTGTATGAAAAATTATATCCTTTCACCCCTGCTTCTTTTATCAACAGCCGTATTGGCGCAACCAAAGGATTACCCGGTACAGGCAGTTGATTTTACCAAGGTAAAGTTGAACGACAAATTCTGGCTACCAAGGATTGAAACCAATCGAACGGTTACGATTCCAGCATCATTTGAACGATGTGAGAATACCGGCCGGGTAAAGAATTTTGTAATGGCAGCGGAAAAGAAAGGTAAGTTCGGTACTGTGTTCCCCTTTGACGACACGGATATTTATAAAACGATTGAAGGAGCTTCTTTCTCTTTGGCCGTTCACCCTGATGCTAAATTGCAAGCCTATGTTGATTCATTGATTGCTATAGTAGCCAAAGCGCAGGAGCCTGATGGGTATTTATATACTGCGAGAACTATCGATCCCGCGCATCCTCATGAATGGTCGGGTGCGGTAAGATGGGAAAAAGAAAGAGAGCTTAGTCATGAATTGTACAATGCGGGTCATTTATATGAAGCAGCCGCGGCTCATTTTTTAGCCACTAAAAAAAGAAACCTTCTCGATATCGCTTTAAAAAACGCTGATCTTGTCTGCAGTGTTTTTGGACCGGATAAAAAACATGTCGCACCCGGTCATGAAATCGTTGAAATGGGGCTGGTAAAACTCTATCGCATAACCGGTAAAAAAGAATATTTATCAACCGCTAAATTTTTCGTGGAAGAACGTGGTCATTACGCCGGTTATGATAAGAAAGATAAAGATCCCTGGAAAAATGGCGCCTACTGGCAGGATGATAAACCTGTCGTTGACCAGGATGAAGCCGTAGGACATGCTGTAAGAGCCGGCTATTTATATTCAGCCGTAGCTGATGTTGCCGCGTTGACAGGTGATGATAGTTTGCTAAGAGCTATCGATAAAATATGGACCAATGTAGTAGACAAGAAACTCTATGTACAAGGTGGCGCCGGCGCTATTGGCAGTGGAGAACGCTATGGAAATAATTACGAATTGCCGAATGCGACCGCTTACAACGAAACCTGTGCCGCCATTTCCAACGTTTATTGGAATCAACGCATGTTCTTGCTGCACGGCGATTCGAAATATATAGATGTATTGGAAAAGATCTTATACAATGGTTTGATTTCCGGAATAGGCCTGGATGGAAAATCATTTTTTTATACCAATGCTATGCAGGTTAAAATCGGGTCAGCTCACAAAGAAATAGAAGCCGCCCGCTCAGGTTGGTTCGAATGTTCCTGTTGCCCTACTAACATGACAAGATTACTACCTTCTGTTCCCGGGTATATGTATGCGCAGAAAGATAACAACCTATTTGTTAATCTATTTATTTCGGGCAGTGCGGACGTAACGATCAATAAAAAACAAGTAAATGTTATCCAGGAAAATAATTATCCCTGGGATGGAGCTTTATCTTTTACCGTCAATCCATCTTCATCTCTCGCATTTAATTTATTGGTAAGAATACCTGGCTGGGCGCGAAATATAGCCCTGCCCTCCACCCTCTATCGATTCGACAATAGTAGTGCCTCCGTGGCTACCATAAAAGTAAACGGTCAACCTTTTACTTATAATATTGAAAATGGCTATGCGGTAATAAACAGGACCTGGAAGAAAAACGATAAAGTCGAAGTCGTATTACCCATGGAAGTAAGAACGGTGTCAGCCAATGAAAATGTAAAAGAGGATATTGGTAAAATAGCCATTCAAAGAGGTCCGCTAATGTATTGTGCGGAGTGGGTGGACAACAATGGCAAGACAAGCAATTTTATCATTCCACCCGGAACCGTTTTCAGCAATGAATACAATGCTAATTTACTTAATGGCGTAATGGTATTAAAAGCGGAAGTGCCGGCTGTTGTTGTTGACGGAAATAATATCAGCACCGTAAAAAAATCATTTACGGCTATCCCTTATTACAGTTGGGCCAACAGGGGAAAGGGCGAAATGAATGTCTGGTTTCCCCGGCAAGTTAAAGATGTAGAGCTATTAACGAGGTAAAAGAATCCGGAAGATACTAAACTGTAAAAGGAATAATTATATAGGCACCAGGGGTTTCTTTGGGCTTACAGCTTTTAAAACAAATACGATAAAAGAAAAATAAAACAATGATCAATTTAAAATCCCTGGAAGTTTGGTTTGTCACCGGGAGTCAGCATCTGTATGGTGAAGAAACATTAAAACAGGTAGCTGAACATTCACAGCAGATCGCCCTGTCATTAAATGATTCATTAACCATTCCCGTTAAAATTGTTTTTAAACCTGTATTAAAAACTACGGAAGAAATTTTCGCATTGTGCCAGGAAGCGAACAATGTGAAAGACTGTATAGGGATCATTACCTGGATGCATACTTTTTCTCCCGCTAAGATGTGGATCGGCGGGTTAAAAATTTTACAAAAACCGCTTTTGCATTTACATACCCAATTCAACCGCGATATACCCTGGGGCGGTATTGACATGGATTTTATGAATCTCAATCAATCAGCACATGGCGACCGTGAGTTTGGTTTTATTATGTCACGCATGCGCCTCGAAAGAAAAGTGGTAGTAGGACATTGGGAAAACGAAAAAGTAATACACCATATCAATGTATGGGTGCGTACCGCTACCGCCTGGCATGACTGGCAGGGAGCTAAATTCGCCCGGTTTGGAGATAACATGCGATACGTAGCAGTAACAGAAGGTGACAAAGTAGAAGCGGAAATTAAATTCGGTTATTCTGTAAACACCTATGGCATTGGTGACCTGGTGAAAGTGATCAACGAAACAAGCGATAGCGATACAGATGTATTGATTAAAGAATATGAAGAAAAATACAATGTTGTTGCTTCCTTGCGCAAAGGCGGAGACAAACATTCCTCTTTGCGTGAAGCCGCGAAGATCGAAATAGGCTTACGCAATTTTTTACAGGCAGGAAACTTCAAAGGCTTTACTGATACGTTTGAAGATCTGCATGGAATGGTCCAGTTACCGGGTATTGCTGCGCAACGATTAATGGCCGAAGGCTATGGATTTGCCGGTGAAGGTGATTGGAAAACATCCGCACTGGTAAGAGCCATGAAAGTAATGGGAAGCGGATTACCAGGGGGCAATTCTTTCATGGAAGATTATACTTATCACTTTGAGCCCAATAATCAAATGGTATTAGGTTCACATATGCTGGAGATTTGTGAAAGCATCGCTGATACAAAACCTTCCTGCGAAATACATCCGCTTGGCATTGGCGGAAAGGCTGATCCTGTCAGGCTTGTTTTCAATGTAGCCGGAGGCGCTGCTTTAAATGCATCTCTCGTTGATATGGGAAATCGTTTCCGTTTGCTCGTCAATGATGTAACCGCGGTAACACCCAAATTTGATCTGCCGAAGTTGCCGGTAGCAAGAGTTTTATGGAAACCTCATCCCAGTATGCACGAAGCACTGACCGCCTGGATTTATGCTGGCGGTGCGCACCACACCTGCTATAGTCAAAATATCACCTCGGAATATTTACAGGATTTCGCAGAAATGGCGGGAATAGAATTTATACTGATCGATAAAAACACCCGGTTGCAGCAATTCAAAAATGAATTGAAATGGAATGAAGCCGCTTATAATAAATATTAATTTCTAACACCAAACTAACCTGTTCTTGCCATGAACAATCATCTCGCCTTTTTAGATTACGTTGTCTTCATTATCTATTTCATCATTGTAGCCGGGTATGGTTATAGCATCTATCATAAGCGTAAAAAAAATGAGCATGATGCGAAAGCTTATTTCCTGGCAGAAGGAACATTAACCTGGTGGGCTATCGGCGCTTCATTGATCGCCTCTAATATTTCGGCCGAACAATTCATCGGTATGAGCGGCGAAGGATTCTTTCTGGGTATCGCAGTTGCTGCCTACGAGTGGATAGCCGCAGTGGCACTTATCATTATAGCGATATGGTTTATTCCGGTATATCTTAAGAACCATATTTATACCATGCCGCAATTTTTGAAAACAAGATATAATGAAACGGTGGCTTTGATCATGGCGGTTTTTTGGTTATTCCTGTATGTATTCGTAAACCTTACTTCTATTTTATACCTGGGCGCGGTAGCGATCAATGGTCTGGCGGGCGGTCAATACCTTCATGCTATTATGGTTGGGTTAGCCATTTTCGCATTGCTGATCTCATTAGGTGGAATGAAAGTAGTGGCTTATACGGATGTAATACAAGTTGCCGTATTGATTATTGGGGGGTTAGTTACTACCTATATTGCATTAACCACCGTTGGTGAATTTTTTGGAGGAGGTAATTTTGTTTCCGGATTCAAAGCATTATTAAAAGACGCACCCGAACATTTTAAAATGATCATCCCTAAACCAGGCGAAGGATCCACTCAAAACGACATCAATAAATATCTCACTTTTCCAGGATTACTTTCCTATGTAGCCGGTATATGGATCATTAACCTTAACTATTGGGGCTGCAACCAGTACATTACACAGAGAGCATTGGGTGCTGATCTGCAAACTGCCCGCACGGGTATTTTATTCGCCGGCTTTTTAAAATTGTTAATGCCGGTTATTGTTATGTTACCCGGTATTGCCGCATTCGTTCTCTACAAGAATGGACAATTGCCACAATTGGTTGGAGGTAAAGACGGAGCTTACTCGGCTATGCTCACCTTTTTACCAACCGGTTTAAAAGGTTTATCGGTTGCGGCTTTAACAGCAGCGATCGTAGCCTCATTAGCAGGTAAAGTAAACAGTATCTCTACTATTTACACTTTAGATATTCATAAAAAATATTTTCAAAAAGAAGCGGATGAGCAAAAACAGGTTCGCGTAGGAAGGGTAGCTGTTTTTGCGGCGATGATTGTTGCCGTAATGTTTACCTGGACGGATGTATTGGGGATTGGTGGCGCGGGCGGATTCACCTTCATCCAAAAATATACGGGCTTTATCAGTCCCGGTGTATTTGCGATGTTTATACTCGGTATGTTCTGGAAAAGAACCACAGGAGCTGCCGCGATAGCTGGTGTCATTGCCGGATTTCTTTTATCCGTATTATTTAATGAGTACGCACCACAGCTTTTCGGAAACGATACTATTTTTTATACGGCCTATAAAAACAAAGAAGGTGTTTTTGAAATTCCTTTCCACATTTGTATGGGACTGGCTTTCTTCTTCACTATGCTGCTGATGATCGGTATTAGTATGGCCGGCCCTAAAATAAATCCAAAAGCATTTGAACTGGACAAGGCAATGTTCAAATTGAAACCGTCAACCACCGTATTGATAGTAGTTACGCTGTTAATCATCTTTGCATTGTATGTGAAATTTTGGTAGTACGATTTTCCGGATGATAGCTGGCAACAGTTGCGGAAGCATGTTTTGGTAGCATTGGATAGTAAAAAGATTAATAGAATCAGCGAGATCCTGTGACTGCGGGCATCCGCAGCTTGTGACGAAATAAAGATTTTGATTGACCGGTTATATTTAGCCGCGATAAAATTGAGCCATATATATTTTTTTGTTTAAGCTGAAAAGTATAGTCGTTATTCATTGTGTGTTTAACTTTCATTTCTTCGCATGAGAATTTTTCGTCTTATCATACCAGCATTTTTCCTGTTGATCGCCAGGGCGGCAGCTCAACCTGACCAGTATAAATTTTTACATATTGATACGGATAAGGGATTATCGCATAACCGGATCAATTGTATTTTAAAAGACAGCAAAGGGTTTATGTGGTTTGGCACTAACTCCGGGCTGAACCGGTATGATGGTTATGAATTCCGTGTATTCAGACATGACCTGAGAGATTCTACTACATTGATCGACGACTATATCATTCGAATCATGGAAGGGCCGGACAGGAAACTATGGATAAAAACACGAAATGGGCTGAATATTTTTGATCCTTTGACGGAAAAATTTGATCGCAATCCCCAGGCCTATCTCAATCAACTATCTATTCCGGATGCTGGTATTACTGATATTCAAAAAGATAAAGCGGGAAATTTCTGGCTGATAGATCCACAACACGGCCTTTTTAAATATAATAGTTCAACCCACACCACAACCTGTATTCGCAAACCATCTGATCTGACCCACGGAATAATCTCTGCATTTTCGGAAGACACAGAAGGCAATTTATGGGTCGTTTATCAAAATGGTGTAATCGAAAAAATGGGCGGCCGGACAAATACAGTGATCTACAGTAATAGCGCATTGAAAAATTATAATAAAGGTTCATTACTGAATTACAATCTTTTTATTGATTCGGGCAATGAATTATGGATACATGTCGCCGATGATCCCAGGGGAGTTTTTTATTTTAACGCTTCCCGCAATGTACTATTGCCGATCAACAAAGAAACGGGCAAAGTAAGGCTAAACACCAATATTGTAACCGGGATATTGCAGGACAGTGATGGCAAGATATGGATAGGCACTGATCATGGCGGAGTGAACCTGCTTGATAAAAATGATTTTACCGTTACCTACAAAATGAACAATGCGGATGATGATAAAAGTCTTAGCCAGAATTGTATTATCTCCATGTATAAGGACAATGCAGGTATTATATGGATCGGCACTTTTAAGCAGGGAATAAATTATTATCATGAAAATGGAATTAAATTTCCGCTGTACAGGCACCAGTTATCTGATCCAAATAGCCTGAAATATGATGACGTTAATCGCTTCGCCGAAGATGATAAAGGGAATTTATGGATCGGTACAAATGGTGGCGGCCTTATCTATTTCAACAGGGAGAAAGGAAAATTTTCTCAATTCCTTCATAACACAGAAGACCCAAACAGCCTCAGCAATGATGTGATTGTAAGCCTGTGGATAGATCATCAAAAAAAATTATGGATCGGGACTTATTATGGCGGTCTTGATTGTTATGACGGAAAGAAATTTATCCATTTTAAACATGATCCTCTTGATCCAAACAGCATCGCTGATGATCGTATCTGGGAAATTATGGAAGATTCGGAAAAAAATCTCTGGGTCGGCACCCGTAGTGGCGGATTGGACAGGCTTGACAGTAAGCAAAACAAGTTTTACCATTACAGGAGTTCAGATAAAACATCGATCAACTCTGACATGATCTTTGCATTCATGGAAGACGATGAAAAAAATTTCTGGATTGGTACGATGGGAGGTATTGACGTAAAAGAGAAAAAAACGGGACGATTTTTTCATTATTTACACGATGAAAAAGATCCGCATAGTTTAAGTAATAACAATGTCTTGTGTATTAAACAAGATAGCAGGAAACTGGTGTGGGTTGGAACCCGGGAAGGATTAAACCTGTTTGATAAAAAAACAAAAACATTTCAAAAATACAGAACGGAGGAAGGCCTGTCTGATAATATCATACTGAATATACTTGAAGACGATCACCAAAATTTATGGATAAGTACTCCCAAAGGAATTTCTAAGATAATCGTCAATCACAACGATAAAAACAATGTCGTTTTATTAAGCATTAAGAACTATGATCGGCTGGACGGTTTACAATCCGGAGAGTTCAATGAAAACGCCGCTTTTAAGACCAGCAGAGGCGAACTGATCTTTGGTGGCGCCAAAGGATTTAATATTTTTTCACCGGCAACCATCACCACCAATAAATTGGCGCCTGCCGTTGTATTAACCAATTTCCAGGTTTTTAATAAAAATGTAAGAGCGGGTGAAACAAGCGGCAACAGGATAATATTACAAAAAGCGATTTCTGAAACGAAAGAAATAACACTAAGTCATAGCGACAATGTGATCGCATTAGAATTCGCGGCTTTGAATTTCTCCAATACTGAAAAAAACAAATACGCCTATATCCTGGAGGGCTTTGATAACACCTGGTCGAAAACCGATGCCAGGATGAGGAAAGCCACTTACACCAATCTCGATCCCGGAAACTATACATTCAGGGTAAAGGCAACGAATGAAGACGGTATCGGAAATAACGAAGGAGTGACATTACGAATAATTGTATTGCCGCCTTTTTGGAAAACCACCTGGGCTTATATTGTATATTCTTTATTGCTCATTGGGATTTTATGGTTTGCACGACATATGATCCTGCTAAGAGCAAGGATGCGCTTCCAGATCGAACAGGAAAGAAAGGAAGCCAAACGTTTGCATGAACTGGACCTGATGAAAATACGCTTCTTTACCAATGTAAGTCATGAGTTTCGTACGCCTTTAGCATTAATACTGACCCCGGTTGAGAAGATGATGAAAAATAAATTGGATGAACCGCAAAAAAAATATTTCGAATTAATTCACCGCAATGCCAAACGTTTACTCAATCTCGTCAACCAGTTACTTGATTTCAGGAAACTGGAAATGGAAGAAATTTACCTGAACCCTTCAGAAAATGATATCATCCGGTATATAAAAGATATCTCTTGTTCGTTTTCAGACATTGCGGAAAAGAAACATATACGGTTCAACTTTCATAGCACGATTGATGCATTAGTCACATCTTTCGACAAGGCAAAGCTGGAAAGAATTCTTTTCAACCTGCTTTCAAATGCTTTTAAGTTTACGCCGGATGATGGTAGCGTTGATGTAAAAATAAACATGAAAATAAATGAAGAAACTGAAACAAAAGATACCAGGTTTATTGAAATCCGGGTAAAGGACAGCGGCATTGGTATTCCGGCGGAGAAAAGGGAAAATATATTCGATCGCTTCTTTCAATACAATGTACCCGGTGACATGATTAACCAGGGAAGCGGTATTGGCCTTTCCATTACCAAAGAGTTTGTTCGTTTACACGGTGGCACCATTACGGTGGAGAGTGAGCCTGGAAAAGGTAGTTGCTTTACTCTCTGTTTACCTGTTACGCATAGCACGGTCGTATCAGCTCCGCAGGAAATACACAAAAACGGAAACGGTCATGCTGCATTTACTTCCGAGAACGGTCATACCATTGAACACAACGGGAAACTGAACGGCAAAAAGTTCTCGGTACTCCTGATAGAAGACAACGAAGACTTTATGTTTTATCTGAAAGACAATCTCTACGTCCCTTTTAATATTATTGAAGCCCGGAACGGGAAAGAAGGCTGGCAAAAAGTATTGGGCCAGCACCCGGACCTGGTAGTGAGTGATATCATGATGCCCGAAATGAATGGAATTGATTTATGCCGCAAGATTAAGGAAGACCAGCGGACATCCCATATACCGGTAATTTTATTAACCGCCTGGTCGTCTGAAGAAATACAAATGCAGGGTTATACCACCGGCGCCAATGATTATATCACCAAACCCTTCAATTTTGAAATCCTGGTTTCACGAATTAACAACTTGTTGATTCAACAGGAAAGTCTGAAAAAAAACTTACAAAAACACATTGATGTGCAGCCCGGAGATATCACGGTTGATTCAGCGGATGAAAAACTGATCAGGCACGCATTGGAAATAATTGAAAAAAATATTGATAATACCGACTTTTCCGTAGAGGAACTTAGCCGTTCTTTATGTATGAGCCGGGCGGCGATGTATAAAAAGGTGACCGCCTTAACTGGTAAGACGCCTATCGAATTCATCAGGTCGATCAGGGTGAAACATGCAGCGCAGCTATTGGAAAAAACGCAAATGACGGTTTCTGAAATCGCCTTTGAAGTCGGTTTTAACAACACAAAGTATTTTGTAAAATACTTTAAGGAAGAGTTTAATATGCTTCCCCGGGATTACAGAAATATAAACCACCAGAAAAAAACGTCCTGAGCCTATAATTCCGGAAACAAAACAGGGGCATTTTTTGCCATGGTTGTGATTAAACATCGTGACCAGAAATAAAGACATTACATACCCTTATTAGAGACATTATATACCCTTGTTTTGGCGAAATCCGCTATACATTAGTCCTGTTATTTCATAACAACAAATCTTGAATAACTTAAGCATTCGACAAGCAGCCAGCCGCTTTTTTCTAAAAGCGGCTCTTTTTTTACCATATGATTTTTGTGGTGCGTAACAATAAGCTGATCCAGCAACAAAAATTGACCAACCGGAAACATTTGATACCCTTAATGTAGATGAATTGTACCCCTTGTTCTTTGACAATCAGGCTATTTTTAATTGGAATTTCCGAAGGTGATTTGGTAACCAATTAAATCACTTTTTAAAACTGATTGCTTATATGTCTTCCCAAAACCTGCTCACAAAAGAGTATCGGCGCGGAACTTATGTTTTACGCGGCCTAAAATACTCCCCTCTGCAAGTAAATTTTAAAGGAAACATCTTCAGGCTACTACTGCGAACCTGATTTTTTTAATCAGGAAACAGCAGGGTAACCTTATTCCTAAAAACCGGCTTACAAAACTTCATCATATTCCTTCAACTAGTAATCCCAAAATTATGCTTATACATCACTACCTATTCAGAAGGCTCAGGTATGTCTTTCTACTTATCTCCGCCTTATTTATAACCAATCTCATTTTCGCTCAAACATCTGTAACAGGAAAGGTTACGGACAATAATGGTCAGGCCTTACCAGGCGTGTCGGTAGTTGTTAAAGAAACATCGTCCGGTACTACTACCGATGTAAACGGAGCCTTCTCCATTTCAGTACCCAGAAAAAATTCAGTCCTTGTTTTCTCCTACGTTGGTTTTCCAACACAGGAGATGGAAATAGGAAACAAAACAACTATCAACATGACTCTTACCCCGGCGGGTGGGCAGTTAAATGAAGTGGTTGTTATAGGTTATGGTACCCAGAAAAGGAAAGAAGTGACAAGTGCCGTAACCACTGTCACGGCGGAGCAGTTCAACAAAGGAAACATCAGTGATGTAACCCAATTGTTACAGGGTAAAGTGGCTGGCTTATCCATATCCCGGCCCGGCGGCAATCCAAACGGCGGTTTTACGATTCGTCTGCGCGGGCTTTCAACGCTGGGCGCTAATACATCTCCCTTAATAGTAATCGATGGACAGGTTGGCGCTGATATAAATACGGTTGATCCGAATGATATTCAAAGTATAGATGTGCTGAAAGATGCTGCTTCCGCAGCTATTTATGGTACCCGTGGTTCTTCAGGTGTTATCATTATTACCACAAAAAGAGGTGGCAGAGTGCCGGTTATCTCTTATAACGGCAGTGTTACATCAGAAGTGCCCGGTGAATTTATTCCACACATGAACGCAGCTGAATATAAGGCGGCAGGCGGTAAAGACTTAGGCTCCAACACAGATTGGAACAAGGCGATCACGAGAACAGCGTATTCCCATATCCATAATCTGTCATTTTCGGGAGGAAATAGCAGCGGTACATCCTACATCGCTTCCGTTAATTACCGTGAAGCCCAGGGTGTTTCGATAAAGACGGGGTTTAACCAGGTTAACGGGCACATTGGCCTGGCGCAAAAAGCGATGAAAGACAAATTTAATTTTACGTTGGATGTAACTGCCACTCAAAGGGCTTCCGAGTTTGGTTTTGACAGGGCATATCAATATGCCACCATATTTAATCCTACCGCCCCGCTTCACACTGATGATGCCCCTGGTTCGGGCGGGCTCAATTTGACCGGAAGTGGCTATGTGGAGCAAAACTTTGTGGAATATGCAAACCCTCTCGCGGTACTGGAACAGAATACAAATGAAGGTACTCTTAAAAGGATGAACATTAATACCACAGCCAGTTATGAAATTATTCGCGGGCTGAAATTCCAGGTCCGTTACGCTCAGCAAAACTCCAGTAATTATCGATGGGCCTATCTTCCCAAAACTTCTTTTGATTCGCGAATCATAGCAGGAAACAGGAGTGGATTCTCCGCTAATGGCCTGGCACAAAAGCAAGATGACGAGACTTATACACGATTGGTGGAGAATACACTGTCTTATGACAAAAAGATATTTGCTAACCTAAATTTATCTGCTGTTGCAGGGTATTCTTTCCAGGCTTTTACCAATAGTGGTCTTTATGTGCGGGCAGGCGATTTTTTATCAGATGTTAATTCTGAAAATATATTCAATGCCGGAGATATTAAAAACGGTAAGGCAGTTGCTTCCAGTTATAAAAATGGTTCGAGATTGATCGCATTTTTTGGAAGGGTAAATCTTAATTACAAAGACATGGCCTTTTTATCGGCCAGTCTTAGAAGAGAAGGGTCCACGCAGTTTGGTGAAAATAATAAATGGGGAATGTTTCCGGCCGTAAGCGCGGGAATTGATATAAACCGATTGACAGATATAGCTCATGTAAACACCCTTAAACTGAGAGCCAGCTATGGTGTTACCGGTGCCTTACCTCCAAGTTCTTATTTATCACAGTTCTTATATGGCCCCACAGGAAGTTCCTTTTTATACAACGGAGGTTATATCCCTTCGTATGCACCGACTCAAAATGCGAATCCAGATCTGAAATGGGAGAAAAAGGCGGAGTTTGACATAGGTCTTGATTTTGGTTTATTCGACAACCGTTTAACCGGAAGCCTGGATTATTATAAAAGAAAAACATCTGATCTTTTATTTAATGCCACGGTTCCCGTTCCTCCTAATCCTACCGACAAAAAATGGATGAATATTGGAAGCTTAGAGAACAAAGGTTTCGAACTGGTAATAGCATACGATATTGTAAAAAACAAAGCTCTTAACTGGAACACTTCAGTAAATTTTTCAACTTTTGATATTAAGCTAACGAGCTTAAATAAGGATTTAGCCGGCACCGTCATAGGTGCTAGTAACTTAGGCTCGCCAGGCCAGGAGCAGACTCAAATTACACGTGCCGTGGAAGGAGAGAAGATCGGGATAATATGGGGTGCCGTTTACATGGGACTAGATCCGGCTGGTAAATTTCAATTCAGCGATCCGGATGGCAAGCCTGTAGCCAGTGATGCCTACAAAACAAAAATTGGCAATGGCCTGCCCAAATTTGAATTAGGATGGAGCAATACATTCCGGTACAAAAATTTTGATCTTAATTTCTTCTTGCGGGGATCATTTGGTCATGATATAGTCAACACCTATCGTGCTTTTTTTGAAAATTCAACTCCTTCGAATATCGCAAGCTATAATGTGGTAACAACAAAATTCTTCACTAAAGACCTTACATCACAGCCAACTTTCAGCAGTCTTTACGTTGAAAAAGGATCGTTTGTAAAATTAGATAATGCAACTATCGGATATAACTTCAATTTTAAAAATGACGGTATTATTAAGGGATTGAGGGCGTTTGTCAATGGGCAAAATCTTTTTAAGATTACTGATTACACAGGTGTAGACCCGGAAGTGAGGTATAGCTACGGTGGCAATGTATTGGCTCCGGGTGTTGATGCCAGGGATACCTGGGTGTATACCCGTTCCTACACGTTGGGCGTAAATCTTAAATTTTAATCTTAATTAATTCATCAATCAAAAAAATTGATATGAAAATTTTATCTCCGACAAAATATTGGCTGCTAGGAGCACTTTTTATAGGATCCTGTACGAAGCTGGATGAAAAAGATGTGCTTTTTGATACGGCTACAAGCCAGAATTTTGGCCAGACCGATGCAGAAATAGTGTCGCTTTTAGCAGCTGCTTATACAAACCTGTATGGAAGTTTTGGTGCTGATGGCAGCATTATGCGTGTTGAGGAAGTACCTACCGATGAAATAGTAGTTCCGCAACGCGGACCAGACTGGGGTGATGGCGGGCACTGGATCCGGTTAAAAAGACATACTACTGTGCCTGCAGACGGAGGACCGGGTAATACCTGGGCGTTTCTATTCAGGGGAGTGAATACCTGCAACCGGGTGCTGTCGATCCTGGAGCCGTTAGGCACTCCTTCTTCCGATAAATTTATTGCTGAGCTAAAGGCATTAAGGGCCATCTATTACTATTGGCTGCTGGATTTATTTGGCAATGTGCCTATCAGCACTGATTTTACAAAAACAGATCCTCCACCCAACAACACCCGTAAAGAAGTGTACGATTTTGTGGAAAGCGAATTATTGGCGGCTTTACCAGATTTGCAAAAAACAGGGCCCAATGATAATGCTACTTATGGCCGGGTAAATTATTATACTGCTCAAACTGTATTGGCTAAGTTATACCTGAATGCGGAAGTATTCAGCGGCGCGGCCCAATGGGATAAAGCGATTGCTGCCTGCGATGATATTATTAATTCAGGCAAATTCGCGTTAATGCCGAATTACAGGGATAACTTCAGGAAAGAAAACAAAGGTTCTACGGAGTTTCTCTGGGTAATACCTTATGATGATATCCAGGCAACAGGTTTTAATCTTCCCCACCAGACCCTCCACATGGCTGAACAGTCAACCTGGAATATGGGTGCGCAGCCCTGGAATGGCTGGGCCAGCGTACAGGAGTTTTACAATTCATATATTGATCCGGTTCAAAATCCGGGTCCGCAAGGTACTGTAGTGGGTACTGATCCACAAGGCTTATCAGTAACCGGAACAGTTGATAAAAGATTATCAAATTTTATCGTTGGGAAGATATTTGATGCGGACGGCGTTAGTCCTTTGAATGATGCGGGTGCCGATGCCTCAGATCCGGATGGTCCGCAAATTAACCATACGCCTTACATCAATGAACTCGAGCCAGCGGCCTGGAGACAATCTGGCGCCCGAATAGGAAAGTATGAGTTTTATAAAGGAATGACGGGTCAGTTGAGCAATGATTATGTAATATTCCGCTATGCCGATATACTCCTCACAAAAGCTGAAGCCCTGGCAAGAAAAGCCGTAAACTGGAATGATGCCACAGCACTCGCCATCGTTAACCAGATAAGGACAATGCACGGTGGTGTTGATCCGTATGCTACGATGACGGCTGCAACATTTTTGGCTGAAAGAGGAAGAGAGATGTTTTTTGAAGCTACCCGCAGGCAGGACATGATACGTTTTGGAACCTATAACAGTGCCTTCAGGTTTCATCCGGCGGATCCTGATACACATGTTAATCTATTCCCAATTCCGGAGTCAGTGCTTGACGCCAATAAAAATTTACACCAAAACCCGGGTTATTAATTGATTTCAAATTGATAATCGGAAAATGCTATTCAATAAATGCAGAAACTAATTTTCTGCATTTATTGCTTATAAACCAGTCCAAGTTATTATGGTACATTGTATTTTAAAAGAAGATTTTGGCCGTCTTATCTCCTGGAAATTCAAATTTTCATTCTTGCAACTCTTTAACCTTGCATACCTTAAGTTTATTTATAGTGAGTCAGGATCATGATGTTAACAGCTAATATTAAAAAGACAAATCCTCTATTGTATCGCAGCATTTATTTTCTGTGCCTGTTTTTTTTTCTACCGGTTTTCTTTTCCTGTAACTCATCGAAAGTAAGGATCAGTCAATTTACGCTTCTCCCTGGATCTCAATCAGGTATTAATTTTTCAAATGACCTTTCGTATAACGAAGAATTCAACCCCTACACTTTTCGAAATTTTTTTAATGGTGGTGGCGTTGCTATCGGCGATGTAAATAACGACGGGTTACCGGATGTTTTCTTATGCTCCAGTCAACACTCAAACAGGCTGTACCTCAACAAAGGAGATTTTAAATTTACTGACATAACAAAACAAGCAGGTTTGGCAACAGATAGTGTATGGTCGACCGGTGTTACCATAGCGGATGTAAATAGTGACGGATTGCCTGACATTTATGTATGCAAGTCAGGTGAAATAAAAGGCAGGAACCGGAGTAATTCATTATATATTAACAATGGCCCGTCTGCTTCCGGCGAAATAAGCTTTTCGGAAAAAGCGAAGGAATATGGCCTCGATAACAAAGGCCTTTCCACCCATGCGGCTTTCTTTGATTATGATAATGATGGAGACCTGGATTGTTATTTATTAACGAATTCATTTCGATCAGTAGGAAATTATGACCTTATTAAAGATCAACGGTCCATTCCAGACTCATTGGGTGGAAACAAATTGTATCGCAATGATGAAAATCATTTTAAAGATGTTACCGCGGCTGCGGGTATTTATCATAGTATGATTGGTTTCGGTTTGGGTGTAACTATATCTGATATCAATAAAGATGGCTGGCAGGATATCTATGTATCCAATGACTTTTTTGAAAAAGATTATCTCTATATAAACCAGCACGATGGTACATTTAAAGAAGAAGCCGAAAAGTATATCCGCGAAATGAGTATGAACTCTATGGGAGCTGATATCGCCGACATCAATAATGATGGGTTTGCTGAAGTCTATGTCACAGATATGTTTCCGGAAGAAGAAGGAAGAATTAAGACAAAAACCGCTTTTGAAAATTGGGATAAGTATCAATCCAATTCAAGCAATGGTTATTACAAACAATTTGTACGAAATGCATTGCAACTGAATAATGGCCCTTCTCCTCTCTCCGCAGAGCGGAGAGAGATAGGGGGTGAGGTTTATTTTAGTGAGATCAGCCGCTATGCAAATGTTTCCGCAACTGATTGGAGCTGGGGAGCATTGATTACCGATCTTGACAATGATGGGTTCAAAGATATATTTGTAGCCAATGGTATTTATAAAGACATCACGGACCAGGATTACATTCAATATACGGACAATGCCTATGCTGATATCCGCCAACAAATCATCAATAAGGAAAAAAATATTATCAAGAATCTTATTGATAAAATTCCCTCCCATCGCATTTCCAACTATGCGTTTTCCAATAATGGCGACCTGACCTTTACCAATAAAGCCAAAGAATGGGGATTAGATGAACCTTCCTTTTCTAATGGATCCGCTTATGGTGATCTCGATAACGATGGCGATCTTGACCTGGTGGTCAATAATGTCAACATGCCCTGCTTTGTCTATCGTAATGAAAGTGTACAACTGCACCCGGAAAATAAATTTCTGAAAGTAACACTCCAGGGTGAAGGGAAAAACAGGTTCGGCATCGGCGCTAAAGTAACCGTGCATTATAATCATACCCTTGTTTACCAGGAACAGATGCCCATGCGGGGTTTTGAATCTACCGTTGACAACCGGCTCAACTTTGGTTTAGGAAAAACTAACTCGATCGATTCAGTAGTAGTAGTCTGGAATGACGCCAGGCAAAATGTTTTAAAAAATGTGCAACCCAATCAGCAGTTAACGATTAAACAATCCGAAGCGATAGCTCAGCCTGTTCACGATTCACCATTCACTTTTCACCATTCACTTTTCACCCAAAGCAATACCAACTACGGTCTCGACTTTACCCATAAAGAAAACGATTTTGTTGATTTTGACCGTGACAGGCTCATCTTTCAAATGCTCTCCACTCAAGGGCCACACATGGCCAAAGGCGATGTCAATAACGATGGACTCGACGATATTTACATCGGAGGAGCCAAAGACCAGCCCGGTGCATTGTATATTCAAACAAAAGCAGGCGGCTTTGTTAAAACCAATGAAGCCTTATTTGAAAAAGATGCGGTAAGTGAAGACACTGATGCCTTGTTCTTTGATGCTGATGGTGATGGGGATCAGGACCTGTATGTATGCAGCGGTGGTAATGAGTTCTCTCCTAATTCAACGGCGCTAATCAACAGGTTATACATTAATGATGGTAAAGGACAGTTTACCAAATCATCACAGGTACTGCCCTCTTATATTTTTGAAAGCACCAGCTGTGTAAAAGCAGCCGATTATGATGGTGACAAAGACCTCGATCTTTTTGTCGGTGTAAGGCTGACGCCTTTCCGCTATGGCTATCCCTGCAAAGGATATATACTAAACAATAACGGCAAAGGCGTTTTTACTGATGTAACTGAAAAAGTGGCTCCCGCTCTTAAGACCGCCGGTATGGTTACTGATGCCGCCTGGTTGGATTATGACAATGACAAAAAACCTGATCTCGTCATTGCCGGTGAATACATGCCGGTCCGGCTTTTTCATAACGAAAATAACACGCTTAAAGAAGTAACTGACGCTGCCGGATTAAGCAATACCAATGGATGGTGGAACAGGATAGCGATAGCTGATATAAATAATGATGGTTATCCCGATATCATCGCCGCCAACCATGGATTGAACTCAAGATTCAAAGCCACCCAGGCTAAACCAGTCAGTATGTATGCCGGTGATTTTGGTAATAATGGTACGACACAACAGATAGTCACCTGTTACAATGGTGACAGCTCCTACCCCATGCTTTTACGCCATGACCTGGTATCGGTGTTACCTTACCTGAAGAAAAAATATTTACGCTATGAGAATTACAAAGAGCAAACCATGCAAGATATTTTTTCACCTGAACAATTGAGCCATGCGGTAAAATTGGATGCTTACACCATGCAGAGCTCTGTATTCATTAATAATAAGAATGGAATATTTATTCCAAAAGCATTACCTGTCGAAGCACAGTTATCCCCCATGTATGGAATAGCGGCCGAAGATTTTGATAAAGACGGTAACACAGATATCCTGATGGGTGGAAACTTCTACCAGTCAAAACCGGAAACAGGAATTTATGATGCCAGCTATGGAATACTGCTTAAAGGTAATGGTAAAGGAAATTTTACGGCAATGACAGCTCAACAAAGCGGTATTAATATCAAAGGGGCAACCAGGGACATAGCGGTTATTCAATTGGGAAAAAAGAAACTGGCTTTAATCTCAAAAAACAATGAAAAATTACAAGTATTTAATTTTAATTAAAGAAAAGAAATATGAAAACAGCGGGAATAGTATTCCTTATTTTATGTCTGCTGATCGCATGCTCAGAAGACAGCGGGCTGGATAAATACACTAAGCTCTTAAAAAAAGAGCTGGCCAGTAATAAGAAGGTTGACAGCATTTTTTTTGGAATTCGGTTGGGAATGCTAAAAAAAGATTTTTATATGTATTGCTGGGAGATGAATAAAAAAGGGATATTAACTGATGGCAACGATGGCACGGGAAATATGACTGTATTGTATAAACTGGATAAAGAACTGAAATATCCTGCTTCTATGAATTTTTATCCCGATTTTAATGACAGCACCATCTGGAAAATGCGAGTCCTTTTTCATTACGATGGATGGGGGCCATGGAATAAACATATGGCTGCCGATAGCCTGCTGCCTGATGTATTATCAATGTATAAAAAATGGTATAGGGATGGCAATTCATTTATTCAGATAAACGATAAGACAAGGGGAACTTTATATGTAAAGCTGGATGGGAACAGGAAAATAGTCATAGGTAAATACGACGATGTGCTTGTAAAGGCTGAATATACAGATATGCTGATTGAAAAATTAAAAGGTAAAAATGCGAAATAAGCGAAAAATACAATTGCTCATATCATTTTTATCCTTAGCGGGTGTCATGCTGGTCGCAGGAATTTCCTGCAATCAAAAGGAGTCATCGAATCTTTTGTTATTTCAGAAACTCGATCCTTCCCAAACAAATATTCATTTTAGCAACGACCTTTCGTATGATGCTAAATTCAATGTTTATACTTATCGCAATTTTTACAACGGTGGCGGCGTAGCTATCGGTGATATTAACAATGACGGCCTCCAGGATATTTTTTTTACCGCTAACATGAAACCGAACAAACTCTATCTTAACAAAGGCGATTTTAAATTTGAAGACATTACAGAGAAAGCGGGTATTGCCAAAAAAGGGAAGTGGTCTACCGGTGTCAGCATGGCTGATGTAAATGGCGATGGATTGATTGATATATATGTTTGCAACAGTGGTGACATAAAGGGTGATAACCGGCAGAATGAACTATACATTAATAACGGAGCTTCTCCCTCTCCACCCCGGGGAGATGGTCGGGGTGAGGTCACCTTTACCGAGAGAGCGCATGAATATGGTTTGGATGAAAAAGGCCTCTCCACCCATGCTGCTTTTTTTGATTATGACCACGATGGCGATCTTGATATGTTTTTATTGAACAATTCCTTTAAAGCTATCGGGAGTTTTAACCTTCAGGAAAATGAACGGACTAAACGGGATTCAATCGGAGGACATAAATTTTTCCGGAATGACGATGGGCACTTTAAAGATATAAGTGAAGAAGCCGGCATCTACGGCAGCGTCATTGGATTTGGTCTCGGCGTAACAGTGGGCGATGTAAACAATGATGGCTGGCAGGACATTTATGTTTCCAATGATTTTTTTGAAAGAGATTATCTATATATAAACCAACATGACGGCACCTTCAAAGAAGAATTGGAAAACCAGATGATGAGCATAAGTAACGCATCAATGGGTGCGGATATGGCGGATATCAATAACGATGGCAATCCTGACATATTTGTAACGGAAATGTTGCCTGAAGATGATGCGAGTCTTAAAACAAAAACAACTTTTCAAAGCTGGGATAAATACCAGCTTGACCTGAAATATGATTATTACCACCAGTTCACCCGCAATATGCTTCAGTTGAATAATGGCAATAATACGTTCAGTGAGATTGGAAGATTATCGGGCGTTTGTGCGACGGACTGGAGCTGGGGAGCATTAATGACAGATCTGAACAACGATGGTCTCAAGGATATTTTTGTGGCCAATGGTATTTACCAAGATCTGACCAATGAAGATTATATACAATACATCTCAAATGAAGAATTTTATAAAGAAGTGGTGTCCGGGAAAGCCGATTACAAAAAAATGATCGATTTAATTCCATCACACGCCATTCCCAACTATGCCTTTTCGAATAACGGCGACCTGACCTTTACTAATAAAGCCAAAGAATGGGGACTCGATGAACCCTCTTTTTCCAATGGTTCCGCATATGGAGACCTGGATAACGATGGCGACCTTGATCTCGTTGTCAACAACGTAAACATGCCCTGCTTTGTGTATCGGAATGAGTCCGCACAGCAACATCCCGAAAATAAATTTTTAAAAGTTTCCCTGCAGGGCGAAGGAAAAAACAAATTCGCCATCGGCGCCAAAGTAACCGTCTATTATAATCATACTCTCGCTTACCAGGAACAAATGCCCATGCGGGGTTTTGAATCTACCGTCGACAGCCGGCTCAACTTTGGTTTAGGTAAAATAAGTTCGATCGATTCGGTTGTGGTAATATGGAATGATGGAAGAGAAACTGTTTTGCAAGACGTGAAGCCCAACCAGCAGTTGACGATTAAACAAATAGACGCTGTAAAAGGCAATTGGCAATTGGCAATTGGCAATGGTGAACGATCCGCTCACGACTCACGGCTTACGACTCTCGACCCACTATTCACAACAGCCAGCTCTGATTACGGTCTCGGCTTTATTCATAAAGAAAACGACTTCGTGGATTTTGATCGAGACAGGCTCATATTTCAAATGCTATCTACGCAAGGTCCACGCATTGCCAAAGGGGATGTCAACAAGGATGGGTTGGATGATATTTATATCGGTGGAGCCAAAGACCAGCCCGGTGCTTTGTATATTCAAACAAAAGCAGGAGGCTTTGTTAAAACCGATGAAGATCTGTTACAGGAAGATGCTGTCAGTGAAGATACCGATGCTTTGTTCTTTGATGCCGATGGTGATGGCGACCAGGACCTCTATGTTTGCAGCGGCGGTAATGAGTTCTCTCCCAACTCTACGGCCCTTATCAACCGGCTATACATTAATGATGGTAAAGGAGGGTTTACCAAATCACCGCAGGTATTGCCTTCTTATATTTTTGAAAGCACCAGTTGTGTAAGAGCGGCCGATTATGATGGTGATAAAGATCTCGATCTATTTGTCGGCGTGAGGCTGACCCCTTTCCGCTATGGATATCCCTGCAAAGGATATATCTTAAACAACAATGGTAAAGGCATCTTTACTGATGTAACTGAAAAAGTGGCTCCCGCTCTTAAGACCGCTGGTATGGTTACTGATGCCGCCTGGCTGGATTATGACAATGATAAAAAACCCGATCTTGTCATGGCTGGTGAATACATGCCGGTCAGGGTATTTCATAATGAAAACAATACACTTAAAGAAGTTACTGACGTTGCGGGTTTAAGTAAGACCAACGGATGGTGGAACAGGATAGCTATTGCCGATGTAAATAACGATGGTTATCCCGACATCATTGCCGCCAACCATGGATTAAACTCAAGATTTAAAGCTTCGCCCGCTAAACCGGTAAGTATGTATGCCGGTGATTTTGGCAATAATGGCACCACACAACAGATAGTAACCTGTTATAATGGTGACAGCTCCTATCCCATGCTTTTACGGCATGACCTGGTATCGGTGTTACCCTACCTGAAGAAAAAATATTTACGCTATGAGAATTACAAAGAACAAACCATCGCAGATATTTTTTCTCCTGAACAATTAAGCAATGCGGAAAAATTGGATGCATACACCATGCAGAGCACTGTATTCATTAATAATAAGAACGGAACATTTATTCCAAAAGCATTGCCTGTCGAAGCACAGTTATCGCCCACGTATGGAATAGCGGCCGAAGATTTTGATAAAGACGGTAACATAGATATCCTGATGGGGGGAAACTTCTACCAGTCAAAACCGGAAACAGGAATCTATGATGCCAGTTATGGAATACTGCTCAAAGGGGATGGTAAAGGAAACTTTAAAGCGATGACCCCGCAGCAAAGCGGTGTCAATACCAGGGGCGCCGTGAGGGATATCGTAATTATCAAGGCAGGTAAAAAAGAAATCGTATTGGTTGCAGGAAATAATGAACCGTTAAAGATATTGGATAGACAATTTTAAAAAAACAATATGAAAAAATTATTCATCGCCATGTTTAGCTTAACCTGCCTGGGCGTAAATGCGCAGACAGCAAAAATGAAATCATTATTCAATGGTAAGAACCTGGATGGTTGGTATAGCTTTTTAACTTCGAAAGGGAAGAACAATGATCCGGAGAAAGTCTTTACAATTGATAATGGGCTATTGCATATTTCGGGCAAAGAGTTTGGCTATATCTCTACGGAAAAAACCTTTAAGGATTTTCACCTCGTAGTGGAATTTAAATGGGGTGAAAAAAAATTTCCTCCTAGGGATGCAGACACTACTAAGCGGGACAACGGAATTTGTTTTTATATGCCGCTTAACGAAAAAGACTTTGTCTGGCCAAAATCGATTGAGTGCCAGGTACAGGAAGGAGATGTGGGAGATATTTGGTTAATAGACAGCACCACGATCATAGTGGATGGTAAACAAAGTAAACCCGACAATTTTACCAGAGTGGCCAAGAAAAAAGATGCTGAATTTCCCCATGGTGAATGGAATCTTGTAGAAATACGTTCTGAAAAAGGAAACATAACTTATAAAGTAAATGGCATAGTGGTCAATGAGGGGCAAGCACCCTCGTTGTCGGAAGGGAAGATCCTGATACAATCAGAAGGTGCGGAAATATATTACAGGAAAATAGAAATAACAGAATTGAATTAGAAAAATACAGGTTAATATTAAACAAAATCAAAAATCAGCATTTGCTTGTTGGTACTATTATCACAAAATATAATTCTTTATTTCTACGCTGACTTTTGAACCTCAGGAATGATTTACTTTAATCTATAAAACTTAAACGATTTTAAATATTACCAATGAAAGAAGACAAAATGAAGTTCCCGGTTTTGAAAAGGAGGCGTTGTCAATTAGCTGTTTTTGTGCTGATGACAACCACTTCAACTGTTCTGCAGGCGCAGAACAAAATAGACCTGGCTTCCCTAACGGCTTTTCAAAATCCATCAGCCAACTGGCATCTTGCAGGCGATGTAAGAGCCGATCTGAATCAAAACAATACATTGATTCTGTCAGCAGGTACGGGAATATTAGTTACGCAGGCTGAAGAAGGAAAACATGGACAGGATCTTTTATCCAATAGTTCGTATGGTGATCTTGACCTGGAGTTGGATTACATGATGGCGAAAGGTTCCAATTCCGGTATTTACCTGCAGGGCCGATATGAATTACAATTGCTGGATAGCTGGAGTGTGATCATTCCCAAAGCAGGCGATAATGGCGGCATCTATGAACGCTGGGATGACAGTAAGCCGGAAGGACAAAAGGGTTATGAAGGTTCTGCTCCCCGGCAAAATGCAAGCCGTGCGCCGGGTTTGTGGCAACATATAAAGATCTCTTTCCAGGCACCGCGTTTTAATACGGCTGGCCAAAAAACAGAGAATGCAAGAATATTGCGGGCGGAGTTGAACGGCGTTGTTATACAGGAAAACGTAGAACTATCCGGCCCGACCAGGGGCGCGTTGCAAAATACTGAAGTGGCATCGGGTCCATTGCGCTTGCAGGGCGATCATGGCACGGTAGCCTTTCGCAATATTAATCTTACCGCTTATGATAAACCAAAGCCGGAATTGCTTGATATAAAATATGCCGTATATAAAGGAAACTACAAGCCGGAGATTGATTATAAAAAATTGGTGGCCGACACCAGGGGGTCAGCCGATATCCTCAGCTCCAATGTTGGTAAACTGGACAATGAATTTTTTACCCGCTACACGGGCACCCTTCGTATAAAGGAACCCGGAGAATATAGTTTTAATTTAAATCCGGCAGGCGGAAATGGTTCTATCATCATTAATAACAAAGCAGTAGTAAACACCGGTCAGCGTAAAGGAAAGGCAACACTCAGCGCAGGAGATATTTCATTTGAACTTATATACGCCAAGATCTATGATTATGTAAAACCGGGTTTTGCATTATCAGTTGCCGGGCCCGGCATCAGGGAGTATTTAATCAGCGATGCCAACGTTGCATCAGGAGAAACAGTAGATCCCATACTGATCAATGCAGCAGTTAATACAAACCTGCGAAGCTTTATGGATATAGATACGATAAGAGTAACCCACGCTATCAGCGTAGGCAGCCCGCTGCAACTGCATTATACCTACGATCTCGATAAGGGAATGATCGTGCAGGTATGGCGCGGGGGATTTTTAGATGCGACACCTATGTGGCATTCAAGAGGCGATGGCTCTTCTCGTCCGTCAGGCTCAGTGTTAAAATTCGGGAAACCAATAATGGCTTTACAAACACTTAATTCGCCGGATGCAGTTTGGTCGGCAGATACTGCGGGCAGTAGTTATAAACCCAAAGGATATTCACTGGACGGCAACGACAGGCCTGCATTCCGCTACTCCATTTATAATACAATAGTAAACGATGTAACCCGGGTGATCGATGGCAACCAGGGTTTTCACCGGGAGATTAGCATTGAAAATCCCGTAGCGAATTTATACCTCCTCCTCGCCGAAGCTGATATAATTGAAACGCCTTCGGATGGCCTTTACCTGGTCAATGACAAATCGTATTATATCCGGATCGATGATGCCGGCGGAGTAAAGCCTGTTATACGAAGCACAAACGGTCATAAAGAATTGATCGTTCCTGTTCAGAAAAAAATAAGTTATTCTATTCTTTTTTAAATTGATATTGGTATGCATTATTCAATAAAAAATATTTTACATAAAAATTATACCGCGGTTCTGTTGCTTGCAATGGCTATAACAGTTTTCGGAATGGAAGGGTGGTCACAAGCGGAATCAGCCAAAGAAGATGACTACTTTAAAATTATGAAGGTACCCGCACCGGAAGGAATAATTCTTGAAGTAGGTGGTCTTTGTACATTGCCCAATGGCGATTTAGCTGTCACAACAAGAAGGGGAGATGTATTTATCGTAGAGAATCCAACCAGCCAGCATCCCTATTTCAGAAAGTTCGCTTCTGGTATGCATGAAGTGTTAGGTGTTGCCTATAAGAATGGCGCCTTGTATTGTGCGCAACGGGGAGAACTGACAAAGTTAGTTGATACGGACAAAGATGGTAAGGCCGACATTTACGAAACGGTTTATGCCTGGCCTGTTTCAGGTAACTATCATGAATATAGTTTTGGTCCCAAAATAGCGCCGGACGGATCTTTTTTTGTTACATTAAATCTTGGCTTCCCTCCCGATTGGTGGCACCCGAAAAGTTTTGTTCCCTGGAGAGGTTGGGCGCTAAATATTTCTGAAGATGGAAACGCGACACCATGGGCTGCCGGTTTTCGTTCTCCCTGCGGCATCAGTATGATAGATGGTGAATTGTTTTATACCGACAACCAGGGCGACTGGGTGGGCTCAGGCAGTATTGTGCAAATAAAAAAAGGAAGCTTTTACGGTCATCCCGCCAGTTTGGTTTGGACCAATATGCCCAATTCACCATTAAAAGTTACACAGGACCAGGTATTTTCAAAGATCAATCCGAGACTTGATGTAGATAAAGATGGCAACCCGGTTAAGCCGCCGAATATTGTCAATGAAAAATTTATGGCGGAGTATGAAATGAAAAAATTTATACCGGAGTTGCAGACGCCTGCTGTTTGGTTGCCACATGGTATACTCGGTATTTCCAATGCGGAGATTGTAAAAATTCCTGAAGGTAGTTTTGGACCCTTCCCTGGTCAATTATTAGTGGGCGACCAGGGGCAGAGCATGATTGACCGTGTATTTATGGAAAAAATAAATGGCGAGTACCAGGGTGCGGCATGGGCATTCCGGAGCGGATTTCAATCAGGCATTGTTCGTTTGGCATGGGCGAAAGATGGATCATTGATAGCGGGCGAAACGAATCGTGGCTGGGGATCTGCCGGTGAAGCCACTGAAGGATTGCAACGTTTGGTATGGAACAATAAGATACCTTTTGAAATGAGAGCGATCAGAGCGATGCCGGATGGTTTTGAAATTGAATTTACAAAACCGGTTGATAAAAAAACCGCGGAAGATATTGCTTCATACTCCATAGAAAGTTATATCTATAAATACCATGCAGTATATGGAAGCCCACCCGTCAACACACAAAAATGCATTATAAAAGGCGTGAAATTATCAGCGGACGGCATGAAGGCAAGATTAATTGTCAATAATCTTCGTCGTTATTATATACATACTATCAATTTATTCGGCATACAGGATAAGGAAAACTCTTTTTCACTGGTACATCCGACAGCCTACTATACATTAAATAATATACCTGAAGGAGATAAGCTTTCCATGACTGGTGTTAGCACAAAAAATTCAGCTGCCGGGACTAACAAAACAGGAGGAGCAACCGCTAGGGGAACGAGCTCCGGAGCGGTAACTTATGCTTCTGTAAAAAATATATTGCTAAAAAATACTTGTCTTTCCTGTCATAATCCGACTAAAAGACAAGTGGGTCCGGCGTACGTTGATGTAGCGAAACGAAAATATTCTGTTGCGCAGATCATGTCGCTTATCAAAAATCCAAAGCCTGAAAATTGGCCTGATTATTCAACACCAATGGCGCCAATGCCACAGGTTTCAGCGGCGGATGCCCGAAAAATTGCTGAATATATAAAGAGCCTGGAAAAAAAGTAATCACGAAAACAAATAGAACAACTACTTTCAAACCACGATTTGCTGATCTTACACTTAAATTTTATATAAAAATGAAACGGATAATTATTTTGGCAACTTTACTTGTTACTATTTTTAATACAATACAGGCCCAGGATAAAGGTAAACCCGAAGCAACCGAATATTATTCTCCGGTACCTCCGGTAGTTACCCCGGGCAGCGCTGCAAGTGATGCCCCTTCTGATGCCATCATTTTATTTGATGGCAAAAACCTGGATCAATGGATAAACACAAAAGATTCGACGGCGGCTAAATGGATACTGGCTGATAATGTCATGACGGTTAACAAAAGTACCGGTGATATCCAGACCAGGGCAACGTTTACCGATTACCAATTGCATATTGAATATTTTATACCCGCGAACATTACAGGTTCCGGGCAGGCAAGAGGCAATAGTGGCATTTTTCTCGCGGCACTTCCCTGGGGAGCTGGCGGGTACGAAATACAAGTATTGGATAACTATAAAAACACGACCTATGTTAACGGGCAGGTAGGCAGTATGTACAAGCAGGCTGTTCCCCTGGCTAACGCTTGCAAAAAACCTGGTGAGTGGCAAGCCTATGATATAATATGGACGGCTCCCAAATTCAGCAAAGAAGGAATTTTAGTATCTCTTGCCCGCGTCACCGCTTTTCACAACGGCGTACTGGTGCAAAATAATACCAGCTTATTAGGCGATACTCCTTATATAGGTCAACCCTCTTATAGGGTGCATGGTCCTGCTCCTATTAAACTACAGGCGCATGGTGATAAAAGCGAGCCGATCAGTTACAGAAATATTTGGCTAAGACCTTTGTAATACAATAAAATCTGAACACATGCAGGATAAAAATAATCGACCCTGCATGTGTTCAGATTTCTTAATCGCCAGATTTCCCTTCAGACATTAATTGCTTTGTATAAAAGACAGAATAAGGAACTATCAAAATAGTAATCCTCCTGAATAAATATTTTTTTGACGTCATATAAAAAAGCTTCAGTATTTTAGCCGGTCTGCTTAATGCTGAACGATCCCTGATTTGCAATATTTAAGGTTACTATATTGGTTGTTTGCTTTTCTTATTTTGCCTGGCTGTTCACAAAAAAAGAAAACGCTGTTTGAGTCCGTCCCCGCTGATAAAACAGGGATCAATTTTATAAACCGTATAACGGATACGGACTCCCTTAATATTCTTGACTATCTCTACTATTACAACGGGGGCGGTGTCGCCATCGCTGACTTCAACAATGATGGGCTCGCCGATATCTATTTTACATCGAACCTGGAAAGCAATAAACTCTACCTGAACAAAGGGAATTTGTCCTTCGAAGATATAACGGATAAAGCCGGTGTACCCGGAAAAGGCAACTGGAAAACGGGTGTAACCATCGCGGATGTAAACGGCGACGGCTTGCTCGATATTTATGTATGCGAAGTAGGCAAGTACAAAAACTTGCAGGGACGCAATGAGCTTTTCATTAATAATGGCAATCTCACTTTTACAGAAAAAGCAAAGGAATATGGATTAGATGCCGAAGGTTTCAATACGCAGTCTGTTTTCTTTGATTATGATCATGACGGTGACCTGGATATGTTTTTGGTCAATCATTCCGTGCATTCGACGAACACTTATGTTAAAGCAGATGCAAGGAGTATTAAGAGTGACGTAAGCGGTGACAAGCTTTTTCGAAATGATGGCACTCATTTTACAGAAGTAACCGAAGCAGCCAATATATACAGCAGTATAATTGGTTATGGGTTGAATGTGGCTGTCGCTGATCTGAACAATGATGGATGGGATGATATATATGTGAGCAATGATTTTCATGAAAACGATTATTACTACGTCAACCAGCAGAATGGCACATTCAGGGAAATGAATGCGGAAGCATTTGGTCATGAAAGCCGTTTCTCCATGGGCAGCGATATCGCTGATATAAATAATGATGGCTGGCTTGATATCATCACGTTGGATATGCTGCCTCCGGATGAAAAAGTGCTGAAATCATCAGCAGGAGATGACTCGCCCGAAATTTTTTCTTATAAACTAAGCTATGGTTATCATTACCAGTACGCAAGAAATTGTTTGCAGTTAAATACAGGCGCCGGGAAAAAATTCAGTGATATCGCTTTATATGCAGGTGTAGCGGCTACCGACTGGAGCTGGAGTCCATTGATCGCTGACTTTGACAATGACGGTATAAAGGACTTATTTATTACCAATGGGATTTTACGAAGACCGAATGATCTTGATTATATAAAATATTTTTCCGGCGCAGGTAATAATGAACCTGAACAAACAAGAAAAGAATTGAACAGGGACCTGATAAAAAAGATGCCGCCCGGCAAAGTGCACAACTATATGTTTAAAGGAACAGATAGTTTGAAATATTCAGACGAATCTGCTGACTGGGGTTTTGAAATTCCCAGCTGGTCAAACGGGGCTGCCTATGCTGATCTTGACAATGACGGCGACCTTGACCTTGTAATAAATAATATAAACGAACCCGCTGCTGTATACAGGAACAATGTAACAGAACAACGGGGCAACCATTTTCTAAATATTGAGTTGAAAGGAAATACAGGAAACAAGTTTGGTATCGGCGCCAAAGTTTTAATCAAGCAAAAAGAGCTTGTACAATTGGGATATGTAAATTCGACAAAAGGCTTTGAAAGCAGTTCTTTACAATATATACATTTCGGAATGAAGAGTGGAGATGCCATTGATACAGTACAAATAATATGGCCGGATAATAAAACCCAAACCCTTTTCAATGTAAAAACTGATCAACGAATAACTATTCCTTATCGGCCCGATACGAATTTTTCCTTTTCATTATTGCCGTCAGCCGATAATGCGACCAAACTATTCGCTGATATCACTGATTCTCTTAACCTCCCCTACAAACACCAGGAAAATAATTTCAATGATTTTAATATACAGCCGCTGGTTCCACATAAAATTTCAACACAAGGTCCAAAAATGGATGTAGCTGATGTTAACAACGATGGTTTGGATGATTTTTTTGTTGGCGGCGCCAAAGGCCAGGCAGGTCAATTATTTATTCAAACAGTTGATGGTAAATTTTACAGGGCCAACGAAACTTTATTCGCCGCGGATTCGGCGTGTGAAGATGTAAACGCCCTTTTCTTTGACGCTGACGGCGACACCAACCCGGATCTATATGTTGTAAGCGGTGGCAATGAGACAGAAACCAGTACATCCAATTCGGACAGGTTGTACATTAATGATGGTAAAGGAGGTTTTGTCAAATCAACAACATTACCTGTTTTACCCGGAAATAAATCTGTTGCCGTTGCCGCTGATATTGACAGGGATGGAGATATGGATCTTTTTGTAGGGGGACGAGTGATAGCAAGGAGGTATGGCGAGGTTCCCAAATCGTATTTATTATTGAATGACAGCAAAGGAAATTTTTCTATCGCCGCTGAAGCCATGGCGCCTGGCTTACAATCAGCGGGTATGATCACCGGTGCCGCATGGACGGATATAGATAAAGATGGCTGGGCTGACCTGGTTATAACCGGGGAGTGGATGCCGGTTACCATTTTTAAAAATCAAAAAGGAAAACTTACGAATGCCACATCGTCTTTTGGATTAGAACATACAACAGGCCTATGGACAGCACTGCATATCGCTGATATCAATAACGATGGCTTTGATGATATACTGGCAGGCAACCTTGGTACGAATTCAAAACTGCATGCCAACGAAAAATATCCCCTGAACTTATACGTTGGGGATCTTGATAATAATGGATCATTGGATCAGCTATTGAGTATTGAAAAAGTTGGAAACTATTATACGTTTTTAGGCAAAGAAGAGCTGGAAAGTCAATTGCCTTCCATTATCAAAAAGAAATATTTGGGCTATGCCGCTTTTGCAGGGCAAACCATCAAAGATGTTTTTGCCGGAAAACTTGATGCTTTAAAAAAATACAGTGTTGAAACTTTATCATCTTTCATGCTTATTAATGATAAGAAAGGCGGTTTCAAAAAAATCGAATTGCCCTCGCCCGTACAGTGGTCACCTGTATTTGCTTTTCTTACAGTTGATTTCAACCAGGATGGCACAACAGATATTCTGACAGCCGGCAATTTTTATGGCACCATCCCTTACGAAGGAAGATATGATGCGAACGAGGGAACTGTTATCCTGAACGAGAACAACAATACATTCAAAGTAGCTAACTGTTTGCAAACAGGTTTTGTGATGAATGGCGAACTTAGGGATATTCATATCATAAAAGCTTCACACGGAAAAAAATTGATAGCCGTAGCGAGAAATAACGAAAGCATAAAATTATTTTCCCTACCAGGCAATATTCCCGGTACAAATAAGAAATAACAACAGACAGCTATGACAACCGGTTAAAAGATGATTACCGCCGGTCGTTCAAAACTTAACATTGGAAAAGAATCTCTTGCATTATTTTTATGTTATCAATTATAAAACATAAGGCAAGATGACCAAAATCAAAAAAAACGAAATAAAATACATATCCCGAAAAAAAGAGATCCGTCAACAATTAATCTCTCAACTGGCCACTTCATTACCAGGTTTAAAAGAAATATTAGGGGATAAAAAATTTGAAAGCCGCATTAAAAAAGCCGCCAAACTTTTAAGTGAAGGAATTAAACAAAAACCTTCCAAAAAGATCAAACACGAAAAGAAAAAAGTAACTAAAAAGAAAGCCGTGACTTCCGAGCTGACAGAGGGAAAATAATAGTGGCAGGAAAACGGTATGACTGTTTAACAGAACATACCGCTCCTGCACTTAGGGTATAAAAAACTATAAGACGATATTGCTTTGAATGAATTGCTCTCTTTTACTGATTAACTGTTCACACAATCCAAAGCTGAGTGTCATCCCGGCTCCGCCCAGTCCATTGATAACAGTTACGCCCTGCTCCGGTTCTATTGCCAGGTGAGTTTGCCCATTGGTAAGTTTTGAATAAATGCCATTCCAGGTTTCAATCACTCTTTCATCCCTGAAGCGGGCGAATTTTTTGAGATAATCTAAAATGAGTTGGTTAATAAACTGCTTGTCAAAAGGGTCCGGTGTAAGGCCATATTCATGTGAATCACCTACCGTTAATTCCCCGGCCTGATTTTGAGAAACCATTACATGAATGCCCCGGTCGACGTAATCTTTATACTCCCGTTGATACCGTTTATTTAATTCATTTAACGATGGCGCGGCTTTGAATGCATTGTAGTGAATCAATGACAGTGGTCCACAAACGGCCGGCCCGATACGGTAATTATCCGGTTGAGCCACCATACGCATCATTTGCAATTTGCATTTAGTGATAGGAACACCCGCAAACAATTGTGGATACAGCGTTTCAAAATCCGTTCCGCTGCAAACATATATTTCATCAGCTTCCCACTCCTCACTACCCGTGTATACGGCAGGATAACAGACATCCGTTACGGCTTTACCAAATAAAAATTCAACCGCATACTTTTCCGAAAGCCAGGCGGAGATTGAAGCGATTGCCATCCTTGGATCAACGATCATTTCATCCGGGCTAAACAAACTACCCCGGAGATCTCCCTGTACTATAACCGCTGATTTGTTCGCCGTATCAGTTGCATTGAGCAACCTGTAATTCCGATGGCCATATATTCCGAAAAGCTCCTCCAATACATTCCATTCATCTTTGCTATGTGCCACATGCAATGAACCTGCTTCATCGTACCAAATACCCGCACTATCACAAACTTCTTTCCATATCCGCCGCGACAGCATGGCTCTTTCATACAATTCTCCATCCGGCTGACCGATGGGCCATATCATACCAAAATTGCGGATAGAAGCTCCTATCGCCTTATCATTTCTTTCGATCACTTTTACCTGGTAGCCCCGCACAGCCAAAGCTCTTGCAGTAGCTAACCCAACGATGCCTGCGCCTATAACAATGGCTGAGCGATGTGACATATTTATTAATTTTATTCCGATGGTATTCCGGATTGAAATTTTTTATTAAAATAGACTAGTGATACAAGCGTACCTATTACTCCTATCAGCGAAAAAATAATAACGCCATTCGAATAAAACGATGTCCACTGGATTTCAATTTCCATAAAAGATTTCGTCAGCATAATGATAACGCTTCCGAGGTAACCAAAAGCATCAGCGATATAAATTAAAAATCCCACATTACCCGCTATCCGGAAAGTAGCAATCATCCGTTCAAAAAAAATACAATTGAAAGGTATATAGGCCATATACAGACCGAGGCTGATCAATTGCATCCAGAGAGCTCCGTTCATTTTACCGGCTACAAACAACCAGGAAGAAATTCCGGCCAGCAAAAATCCCCCGGCGATCACCCAATGAATGATACGAAAAGCATTTATATTCTTGCGTATCAATACAAGCAGACCCATTAACACCAAGACAATTACTGACGTGGTGGTTTCCGTTTGAGTAAAAATGCCGGCGTTTTTTCCATAACCCAGTTCATTCCACATATTCGCCATATAGTTATCTCTCACATCCCTGATGACGGTAAGAAAAGAATAAGTAATGGTGATAATGGTAATGCCTGTTCCGAATAGTTTTAAAAATTTCCGCCTGTCCTCTTTATTCATGGACACCCTTTGTGTCCGTTCTTTTATATCGGCTGCATCCGGTTGGGGTACTTTCTCTAAAAAATAGATGAAAAGAACTAATGGCAGGGCGAATAAAAGACCCGTCATGAAAGGCATCCATTGTTCTGTAACTCCCCATTCGAGCATCAACCACTTGGCCACAGAACGGGTAAAACCTCCGGCAAAAATAAAACTGATCGCCATAACGGAACCAATAAAATCCGTTCCAATCCTCCCTTCCACATAACTAAAAATGATACCCCACATAAAGCCCAGCATAAATCCGTTGATAAAAAAGAAGATCATGCCAAATGGCGCCGGCACTATCGCGAAAAATAAAAGAGATAACCAGGCGACACCAACCAAAAAAAAACTCGTTTTCCAACGACCCAATCGCTTTAATTCAGCGATAAATTTTATCCCGTAAAATTTACTGAGCATATAACCAATCACCTGGCTGATAATAAGCAGCGTCTGGTAAGATATGCCCCAAAAGCTGATGCCTTCAAAGGTAGCAACGGTAAAAGGTTTGCGGTAAGCATAGACCGATGAATAAGCCAAAAAACCAACTATTGCTGCGCAGATAGTAACAACAATACGTTTGTTCCTGCTGATTTGCAAAGGAGCTGTGGTAACAGGCACTGATTAAAAAATTAAAGCGGGTAATTGGGAAAGATCATCGATGATATGATCCGGGCGATACGCTGACAGTTGCTCTTTTGCAAAAGCCCCGGTAGTCACAGCTACCACCAACGAACAACCTGCATTTCTTCCTTCATTCACATCCACTTCTGTATCGCCGATTTTTATTACTTCTTTAGCATCCGTAATACCCGCCCTTTGCATCAAGGCTTGTATCATGAAAGGTTGCGGTCTTCCGGCCTCTACTTCATCGCTGGCGATATAGTCATCAATCAGTCCCCGCTCTTTCCACTGAAGACGGTGAACAATTACATCAGCAATATCTCTTGAAAAACCTGTATTCAATGCTATCCTTATTCCTTTTCTTTTTAATTGAAGAAAAACATTTTCAGTCTGCGGCATTGGTTTTACCTCCGAAGAATATTCATAATGATCCATCATCTCATTTACGAATGCAGTATGAATATTTTCAACAATTTCATCAGAAGGATCAGCACCGAGATTTTTCAATACCATGCGAATAGCCTCCGGCTTTTTATATCCCATTAAAGGCTTTACATCTTCTTTTACTATACCATTATATCCATAGGATTTAAAAGCTTTACAAAAGGCGTCAGCGACAACATGCTGATCGGCTACTGTGGTACCGGCGATATCAAATACGGCGAGTTTGATTGACATATAAAAATTTTAAGCAAGTTACCATTAAGCGTTCCCTGATCTTAATACATTGTATGAACAAACCTTTAATTCTTCACAAACGACTGGCTGTTTTCCAAATGCCGTATAGCCATCTCCCTGTACTTTTGAAGCAGCGGCATTGGCTGCTTTTCTATTTTTGCTTTTTCATCCCATCGGCGAAGTTTAATGTGCAGTTCGAACAATTTGTCTGCTTCAAAAAGCTTTGCTTCCTCCGTTGACATCACACCACCCTGGAACTCCAGCGTTTTTTTACTGGCTTCTGATAATTGCCCGTAAAAAGAAGGAGAATGATAAGTCAGGTATCTTTTGGCCTGCACATGATTTTGTACTAAACTGGCTATCTCTTCAGAAAAACCTTTACTCCTCAAATAATCGGCACCGAGTTTTTCATGGTCGACTACACCAAATCCATCCATTTGTTCAACCGGCATCAGGTGTTCACAGAAATGACCGATATCATGAAAGAACGCCGCCAGTATTACTTCTTCGGGATAGCCTTCCGCTTCGGCTAATTGAGCAGCCTGGCACATATGTTCTACTTGTGAAACCGGTTCACCAATATAATCTTCATCACCATATTTTTGATATAACTCAAAAATTTCATTTACGCTTTCTTCAATTGCCTGTTGCATATATCAAACCATTTAAGTTTTTGAATAGATTGTCGTGTCCTTCTATTAATCATCGTCGTCCTCTTCTTCCACCATTTTCACAAAAGCGCTTCTTCTGGGTGCAGGCATTGTACTTTCTTCTCCTTTTACCGCTTTCCAGATCACTTCGCTGAATACAAGGTCTGGAATACGATCTTCCTTAGAAAAATCTAATGTCCCGCTCAGTCTTGCGGTTGGAGTATTTTTCGTATTCCTTTCATTGAGGTTTACATTGGCGGCTACGGATTGAAAAGGTGTAAAATCAGGAATAGCGGTAAAACATCTCCACATGGGTTCCGCCGCTGCATCATACTGGCTCATGGGTGGTAAACCAAGTATCAGTTCTATAGTACGCAGTAGTGAAGATGTCGAATACATAGTGTGATCTGTATATTTCCTTTTTACCAAACCGCCCGCTACATAAGCCGTACTTCTGTGAGCATCTACATGGTCCGGGCCGTTCTGTGCATCATCCTCTACAATGAAGATGGCCGTTTCTTTCCAGATCGGACTTTTGGATAAGTATTCAACAAACAAACCACAGGCCCAATCATTATCCGCCACATGAGCGAATGGTGTCGGACGACCCAGGCTTGATCCCTCGGTATGGTCATTGATAAACCGTAATGAATTAAACTTTGGAACCGCATTCACGGATAGCATAGAATCAAATTCTCTTTTCCATTGATAAAAACGGGTAGTGTCTCTCACCTTTTGATCCCAACTGGTAAAATACGGGCAGAAATGATTTTCCAATACTTTGATATTGGCTTTATAATCGTCGGCAAACTCACCATAAGTTCTATAACTTACTCCTGCACGTTTGCAATAATCCCAGATAAAACCACGATCGGGATTCGCAATTTCCCGATTGCCTTCTGCATCATACTGACCACCTCTGCCTCCATAGTCGGTGGGCCATGTTTTTTCCAGATAATCATTCGCATTGGCTGCAAGGCTCCAGTTGTGACCATCGGCACTCACTTCACCATCCACATAAAAATTATCCAGCAATACAAATTCTTTGACAAGTTTATGCTGGTTGGGTGTTATGTTTTCTCCAAACAATACCAAACTTGTATCTCCATTCCCTTCCGGTACATCACCTAATACCTGGTCGTAGGTCCTGTTTTCTTTAATAATGTAAAACACATATTTTATGGGAGACGGGTCTCCCACTTTCATCGGGATAGGATTACCCGGTTCTCCTTTTGAATGCAGTTCTCTATCTTTCGTATATGGCGTATTGGCATAAACTGTTTTAGAGTAAGCACCCAGCTTTGATACGGTTGGCTCATCAATAATACTCATGGTTCCCTTGAGCAGACCAGCTATATACTCAATCTTACTTTGCTGTTTGTTATAGTCGCCATGCTGGTAATTAACTTCCTGGTCAGTATTTGTCGGATCGGGGCCTTTCGCATTGGGCAGGGAAGAAAATCCTTTGCCGTTACTTACAAATATTTTTTTACCGATCACTTTCACATTGGTGGGATACCAGCCAGTTGGTATAAACCCTTTTGATTTACTAAAGCCGGGTGTACTTACATCAAATACCGCCAGGCAATTGTTATCAGCATTGGCCACATATAAGGTCTTTTGATCTTCGCTTAATGCAAGGCCATTACTGGCTGAACCTGTAGGTGCATCAGGATACAAAGCCGCATTCAATACTTCCAGTACCTTTCTTCGGTTAATATCAATAACTGAAACAGCGTTGTCTCCCGCATTGGCTACAAAAAGATATTTACCGTTTTTTGATAATAGTAACTCGTTGGGATTTTCACCCACGTTTATTTCTGATATCATCTTTTTAACCGCGATATCAAAAACCAATATTTTCTTTCCACCCCATAAGGAAATATAGAGTTCCTTTTTATTATTTGACAACAAACAAGTATAGGCCGGTTCAGTTAACGATTGCTGGTGTACAATCCGCTTTGTAGTGAGATCAATAATATAGAATGAGTTATTCTCTTTGGTGACAATAAACATTTTTTTTGCAATATCATCCATCTCGATACCGGCAGGTGAAATTTTCTCCGGCCATTTTTGGCCAAGTTTAATACTATCAACTAACAGCAATTTCTTATTAAGCAAGGAGAATTTTAATATCCAGTTATCATTGCCTCCGCTGGCATACAGATACTTTTCGCCGGCGCTGAATTTCAATCCATACCATGATTTGGGAACAACAACATTATCCAGAACTTTTTCTGTAACCGGGTCTATAAGCTGAATGCTTTGTACGCTTTGCCCGTTGTTTGTAACGGCCATCAACTTTTTAGATTTGGAAACAGCGATATTTAATGGCAGATCACCAAGGGGTAAGGAACGCCCGGCAGGCGACAATGTCCATCCGTTTGGAAGCAATACTGGTTGAACCCCTTTCTTTTTCGCGTTTACTATTGGTTTTTGCGCATGGATAAAAAGTGGTGTACAAAAAAATAAAGCAGTAAAAATTTTAAAGCAACAGTTCATAAGAAAATTTCGTTCAGTCCAGCTAAGGTAATATTCAATCCCTAAAACAAGACTGTTACTTAAAAATACCTTCCACCGGTTCAAGCACAGGATGTGCTGGTTTAAAATCAAATCCCAGCAATTTCGCGATAGTTGTTGCAATCTGTCTCTGGTATAATTGCCCGGATGTCTTTATCTCACCTGAAGGCTTTGTATCAGGGCCGATAGCCGCCAGCCATATTTCGTGTGCATCTGCTATTTTACTCCCGTGATGTTTCCAATCAGATTTTACTTTATCCCCACGGCCGTGATCACAGGTAATGAGCAGGCTTGTTTTGTCTTTGTATTGCGGCATAGATTGCAATAGTTTCCACAAGTCTCCAATCATCGCATCTTCTGCATGCGCACTACCGATATATTGGTCATACATGCCGGCATGGGCAAAATCATCTGTTTCATCAAAAGCTATATAAAGCACTTTTGGTTTATATTCCTTCAGGTATTCCCTGGCGGCGAAATAAGTAATCACATCAGGTCTCACGCCAATAGGTTTCGTAGTTAAAAACTGCATATCATTCAGCAGGCTTAATGTGGGTGTTTTAAAGTCGAGGGTATCCACATCTGCATTCACATAAATCTTACTGCGGGGTTCATTTAAAATGTATGGAAATACATCCCAGGTAGAAAAGGCAGCCACTTTTCCATGGTAGCCTTTTTGCTTGTTAATAAACTCCAGCACGTTTTCATTTTTGTTATAGATCTTATCATTGGAATTAACCGCGGTGTCGGGGTAGCCGGTAAAAATCTCATTGTACCCGGGATAAGAAAACCAAAAGGGATTGGAATTATCAATTTTGTTATCGTATTTGCGATTCCCATATAGCTGTCCTTTATCCGCAACAACGTTCCATAAGAAGGGGAAAAGTTTTTTACGTCTTTCTTCTTCGGAATCACTCCAGAACTTTTCTTTGATTTGTTTGATATTACTATTGAAACTGCTGTCGTTCACCAACACTTCATCTACCCCTTTGAATATTTCGTGCCAGCGCATCCCATCCAATGTAACAATCACCAGGTTTTCGGTCTTATGTTGCCCCTGTACAATTCCGGTTATTACTAAAGCACAAAGACAACTAATAAGGTTTCTGAAATTAATTTGCATCATGATTGATTTCATTTTATTCAATAGTTATTTATTAAAAATAATGAGTTCATCGCTTTACCCATTCATCCATCCCATATTTATTTACAATCCGCTGACCCAATAAGAAAAGAAAACGGAGCTCTGTATGATGCTCCGCTTCTTTTTTAATACTGATCCCATTTATTTGTCGCTGCTATTCGCAGCCATTATTATTTGATTAACCACATTTGTGCATTGATATTATCGTTACCTGCAAACTGACTTTGAACAGCAGCCGTATAATTGTCTTTGTTGGTGGATAATTCCGCAGATGGGTATTGCCATCTCAAAGGTATTACGCCGCTGTTGCCGACGCCCGGGCCTGTTGCAAATGCCGGTATTCCTGTCCTGCGCCACTGATAATAAGCTTCGTAACCTGAATTGCGGGCGAAAGCGAGATATTTTTGAGTAAGGATTTGGTTAAGGCCGGTTTCATTATTGCCAGCATACTTTACCGTAGCTTGGTTGAAATAGTCAACAAATTTGAAATTAACGGTATAGCTTACAAAGTCGCCCGGCACCAATGTTTTTAAAAAATTTAGTGTATTGTCGCCATCAACAATGCCATAAAAACTAAACATCGCTTTTATTCCTTTCTGGTACCAGCTGTCTGCATCGCCTGTAGCCCAACCCCTGTTGATAGCTTCCGCGATATTAAAGCACATTTCCGGGTAACCTACAATGAAAGTGTTTTCACCCAGGTATCCGTCATAATATCTCTTTCTACCCACCAGGGCATATTTTCCCTGTTCCACTTTACCGCCCATTGTACTTACATCTTCACCATTGCTGGCTCCAACAAATGCCCGGAAATCGGTGTCAGGATAACCCAGGCCTCTGGCAGGATCGGCCACTTTCATAACTCTCAGGTCCTTTAAGTTGGATAGTGTATTTATCCAGGTTGCCGCAACGCATATTCTTGTGGCGTCAAAACCATAATTGTCTTTATTGTTTGGATATTTATTAAACGCATTGTTATAAACATATTCCAGGTTGTCCGATAAACTTTCCATGATCGGGTATTTGGCAGGATTGCTCAAAACTTCACTGAATTTTTGTTTGACACCCAGGTCAGCATCATCCGATTTCTTGCTTAGCGCAATCAATACTCTCAATTTGTAAGTATTGACAACTTTCTGCCATGCCTTCAGCGATTCCAATGCTGTTTTAGGATTATTAATTCTCTCTTCGAAATAAAAATCGCCCAGCAATGAAACATCAGCCGCATTGATCAAAGCAGCGAGATCAGTATTGGCTTCTTCAAGTAATGCCAGCGATTGTTTGAAAACATCTTTCTGCGAATCATACTTCGGAGTGGGATTCTCCAGCCCTTGTAATGCATCCGACATAGGAACATCTCCTACTTTCAGGCTCATCCCTATAAAAAAGTAAGCTTTAAAAAACTTCGCCAGTGCAGAGTATGGATTGTTATCTCCCGCCGATTTTTTCGCCTCCTTATCCATCGCCACTACATTCCGTAAAGTACCATAATTCAGGCTGGCGCTCCCAGTCCAGTATTCATTGGTGCCATAGTAGGTGTACGATGATAAAACATACTGGCAAAATTTATCGGCGTCTCCAAAAGGATATACCACCATATCATTCAAAACCTGCCTTAAAACAAGATAAGGCGGCACGGTTACGGGATTGTTTGGATCCGGTGTGTACTGGTCAAATTGTTTTTTACAACCGCTTGCAGATACCAGGAAAACAAACAGCAATGCTATATAATAATTAGTCTTTTTCATTTGATTACTTTGTTGTTTTATACAATTTTCTTTTCTCAGAAGCCAACATTAATATTGACACCATAGCTCCGGGTGGTTGGTGTTTGCAAATTGGGTTCGCGGCTATTACCGTTATAAATATTTCTGCCGGAGTACTGGTCAACATCGATATCATGAAACCTTGACGGGAAGAAATATAAAAGGTTACGGCCGACGAGGGAAATTTCAACTTTATTGACAACGGACTTATTTCCCAATAATTTCGCAGGCAGTGAATAGGTTATTACCACTTCCCTGAGCTTTGCATACGTTTTGGCGACGGAAGTATGTTCAAAATTGTTAAAGAAGCTGCTTACATAATCCTGGATGTATTTAATCTTTCCGGTATTAGAAGCAAATTGCAGGTCTTTATAATTGGTGATAACTCCGGTAACCGGATCATACTGTATGGTAATCCCGTTGGAAACCTGTACCCCTTCGCCTATGTACGAGCCTTCAAAGCCCGGATCATTGTGATGAAGAAATTCATACTCCCTGGCTTCGCCAACTTTTCCCTGTACTGTTTCTATTTCACTGCCGCCTTCTGTTGCTTTTCTTTTTACATAATCCTGTACAATTCCACCAACCTTGCCATCGAACTGGAATGAGAAACTGAAATTTTTATATGTTAACCTGTTATTAATGGCCCAACTCCAGTCAACATCGCCATTGCCGACATATTGCGCCTTTGGAAGATAAACAGGGCGACCTGCACTTGTATTTATAACCTGTCCATCCGGAGTCTTCGCGGTAATGCTGGCGAAGAGTTTATCTACCCGGTCCCCCTGATGAAACTGATAATTTTCAAAATTGGCCGGAAGATCTTTATAAATTTCTTTGAACGTGGACCAGTTCACCAACACATCCCAACGCAATCCTGTTTTTGTTTGCAACGGAGTTCCCATCAACGAGAGTTCAACCCCTGAAAGTTTTGTCGTAACAGCGTTAGTAGTAAATGCTGTAAGCCCCGAGGTTTCAGACAATGGATAATTTCTGATTCCAGGTCCTATGATGTTTGAGTAATAAGTAGAACTGAACCCAAGTCTATTCTTAAGAAATTTTATATCCATTCCCACTTCTGTACTTTTTAATACCGATGATTTTACATTGGGGTCAATTTTATTCCCAGGGGCATAGGCGCCGGTAAGATTATTATAAGTAGGAGCAATCGTATATGCAGGATCAGACAAACTGTATGTTGGACCACCGTAAGTAGTTACATAAGGCGAACCATAACCAAGCGGATAGGCTGCCGGCCCGATATAGCTGGTGGTACTTGGTGATTTGGCTGTTGCATAACTGCCTCTTACTTTCAGGAAGCTGATAAGTTTGGGAAGCCTTGTATAATCTGAAATAACAGAAGATAAAGAAACAGAAGGATAGAAATATGAATTATTGTCCTGCAAAAGGCTTGAATTTTTATCGACTCTTCCCGTCGTAGTCAGCGCCAGGTAATTTTTGAACTCAATTCCTGCAGAATAGTAGGCGCTTAATACTATCATATCGGAATGATAGCTGTATGCCTTGATGGGGTTAACCGAGTTGGAAAAGCTATATAAACCCGGTACGTTCAGGTAGTCGGTTGTTACAAAACTAGAATTGTATTTGAAATTACGGATATTGATTCCACCGATGGCGTCAAAAGAAAATGCGCCGCCTATTTTAGTATTGTACTTTACTAACCCTTCAATATTGTTATCAAACAACGAGCGACGATCCTCGCGATAATCTCCCCGGTTTTCTTCACGTCCGTAAGGATGCGCGGAATAGGGCATTTTCTCAGACCGGAGAACATCATAAGTACTTACGTTAGCCCGCATAATAGCCTCAAGATGCGGGTTGAATTTATAGGTTAAACCCAAATTGCCGTAAACATCTGTTTTATAGTGACCACGCAACCATTCATAACTCATAAACCAGGGATTGTGATAGCGCTGGTACTCGGCAAAAACCGATTGCACTCCTTCTTTACCTGATTGCCATATACCCCTTATATCCGGGGCGTCTACATCCCAATCAGCTCCTGTCCAAATGGTCATGTTATAAATAATACTATTCGGTCCATATTGCACATCAGGGATATTGGGTGTAAACTGCCTGTTATAATTAATACCTCCTTCTATCTTCAATTTGTCTGTGAGATCATATCCGGCAGTAATATTGAAATTGCCAATATTAAGTTTGGTATTCGGCACAATGCCTCTCTGGTAACTATGACTCAAAGAAACTCTTACATTGGCCCTGTCGGTGGCGCCGGAAAGACTGATACTATTCGTGGTAAGCAGGCCCGCTTGTATAAATCGCTTGATGTTGTCTTTGCCTCGGGCGATATAGGGAGTTCCCTGTCTTACACCTGTTACAGGATCAATCGGGCTATCATACTGGGGTATTAATTGTCCTTCAAATTTAGGGCCCCATACGTCGTAATCTCCGTCATTTAAACCGCCGCCTTTGCCATCACCAAATGCATACTCCGTGCGCTCACCGCCGCCGTATAACGATTGTACTCTTGGTAAAGCGATAAAGCCTTTGTCTATTTGCGTAGTCGAATTATATTCGACAGAAAATCCTTTACCATTTTTTTTGCCTCTCTTAGTGGTAATAAGGATCGCTCCGTTTTGTGCACGGCTGCCATATATAGCTGTCGCAGCCAGTCCTTTCAATACCGTGTATGTTTCAACATCATCAGGACTTATATTCCAGGTGTCAGAAGTGATAGGCATTCCATCTACCACATATAAAGTAATATTCTGGCCACGAAGTGAAACAGCAGGGGCGGCAAGTAATTCCCTGGATATCGCGACATCCAATCCCGATATCTTACCAACCAAACCATTAATTGGGTTTGGCTCTCTCGCTTTTATTAAATCGGCTCCCTTTATCTCCTGCACGGAGTAGCCCAATCGCTTAACTTCTTTCTTAACACCTAATGCGGTTACTACTACTTCATCCAGGTTGCGGGTTGCGGCGTCTAATGTTACTGCACCTGATTCCGTAGCTTTTACTTCACGAATACCATAACCAACATTACTGATAATTAATAAATCTTTTTCATCTGCTACAATACTGAATTCACCGTTGGCATTGGTAACAGTTGACTGTTTACTGCCTTTCACTACTACCGTAGCACCGGGCAGCGGTTCTTTTTTATCTGATGAAACAACTTTTCCCGTGACGGTCCGCTGGGCCATTGATATCAATGACACCATCAGGAAGAAAAGTAGAAACTGGAGTTTTTTAAAGCGGAAGTTAAAGTCGGACATAAGTGAAATTAATTTTGGTTTCAATTCGTAGTTGTCCGGCGAAATTCTACTAACAATATGAACACAGTCTTATGCCATCATGAATGTATGATTAACGAAATGTGATGGAATTGTAAACTGTGGATAAAAAGTGCAGATAATTAAACTCATGAACCTTTAGTGAAAAAACCGGCCTGTTCTGAATTTACTACTCAAAAAATTTCAGAGATATTCTACTTAAAGTTGAATCCACAACCAACTTTAGTGTATTTATATCTTGTTAATGCTTGTTAAGCCACGGTTAAGCTATGGTATAAATTATGCTGCGACCGGTAAACATTTCATCTTAGCAGTAACAAATCATTCAAATTAAAAAACACACGTATGAAAAAGTACATGATCGCTGCCGCAACCTTATTATTATTCGCAGGTGTTACGAATGCCCAGGAGGCGCAAAAGAAGCCATCAAAAGCAACAACAGTTAAACACACCGCCGCGGCAAAACCAGGTTCTGCCAGCACGACAAGTGCCAACGCTACTACCAGTGTATCACCCACGGCAAAAAAAGCAACATCTCCGAATGCTGCGATAAAAAGGAAACACCTCCATAAAAAAGTTAAAACGACCGCGAAAACCGGAGCGAAATAGTGATGTGGTTGTTACCCGGTTCCGTTCAAGGCGGCCCCTCAAGGGCCGCTTTTTTATTATAGTGAAATAAAAATCAGTTAACTTTTGGTTAACCAATGTTAACAAAATTAATCCGGGCGGATTAAAACCTTTGCACTGGTATAATTTTATGTCTTTGATCATACGTTCATCTACCATACGGTTAGGCATTTTTGTCAGTTCGCTGATAATTGCCGCCATACTAATCTTTCAACTGGTGTGGCTAAAGAAAATTTATCGTTTTGAACAAAAAGAATTTGATCATAGTGTCGTAAAAGTTGTCCGTGGCTTATATGAAGACCTTGATATAAAATCTTACAATGTCACTCCGCTTAATGAGCTTATCGAAAACCCAAAAGCCAATTTATATCTTGCACGCATTACCTTGCCGGTAAGCCAGGATTCTCTTACCAGTTACCTGCAATATGAACTGGAAGATTTTGGAATCTTTACGGATTGCAACCTGGGAATTTACAAGGCTGACTCCGGAAAGTATATTTACACAAGTCTCCTGGCTGCTGCTGCGACAAAAAGTAAAGGGGGCCTGGCTATGCCAACCTTCCCGGCTAAATACGATCACCTGAGTTTGTATTTTCCTAACCGCAGGCAATACATCCTCACTCAAATGAATGTATGGATCACAAGCAGTGTTACTTTACTGCTTCTGCTTATTTTTTTTGGAGCTAGTCTTTATTATTTCTACCGGCAAAAATTTTTGCATGAAACCCAAAAGGATTTTCTGCATAGTTTCACCCATGAATTCAAGACACCTGTTTCTGTTCTCCGTCTTGCAGCGGATGTTTTAAAAGATCCGGAAATCATTAAAAAACCGGGCAAGCTTTCTACTTACGCAGGTATCGTAGACTATCAATCGGCTTACCTGCAAAATCAAATTGAAAATTTGCTGAGGTTTGCTCATACTGAATCACATCAGCTTCATCCCCGGAAACAAAAAATAAATTTACATCAGTTGATTGAGGAAGCAATCGTTAATCTCAATCCACTCATCAATGAAAAAAAAGCGGATCTCAAATTTGAACCGGCCGCTGCCAATCCGTTTCTGACAGGAGATAAGGATTATCTGGTAATTGTCATTATGAACATTATTGACAACGCTATTAAATATTCAAAAAAACCTTGTATACAAATCACGACCGAGGGTAACAACCGCTATATACGCTTTTCAATAAAGGATAATGGCATTGGAATGGAAGAAAAGCAGCTTAAAAAAATATTCAGGAAATTTTTTAGAATACAAAGCGGTGAAATATATACCGCCAAGGGATTTGGAATAGGACTCAGTTTTGTAAAGAAAATTGTAAAAGCACATGGCGGTACAATAACAGTTAATAGCACACCCGGAACGGGTAGTAATTTTATCATTGATCTGCCGGTTCAATAAACTTCATTTTATGCAACAAAAAGTAAAAATTTTATTAGCGGAAGACGACCTTCAATTAGGTTTCATCATTAAGGATAATCTGAATGATGCGGGTTTTGAAGTAATCAATTGCCCCGATGGAGAAGTCGCCTGGGAACAATACCAGAAGACGAACCCGGATCTTTGTATACTGGATGTCAATATGCCCTACCGGGACGGCTTCAGCCTTGCAAAAAAGATCAGGCAAAAAAGCGATCTGGTTCCGATATTGTTTCTGACGGCAAAATCTTTACAGGAGGATAAACTAAATGGCTTCGCTGCAGGCGGTGACGATTATATTGTAAAGCCTTTCAACATGAAAGAACTACTGTCGAGAATAAATGTGTTTTTAAGAAGAAACAGGTTGATAGTTACCAGTGCACAAAAAACATACACTATTGGCAGTTTCAGTTTTACGCCCGACGAATTAAAATTGACCAGGGGGCAGGAAAAAATAAGCTTAACGCAGCGGGAAAGTGAATTGCTGGAGTTTTTATGTCTTCATCATGACAAAGTTCTGAAACGTGAAGACATACTGTCCAATGTTTGGGGAAAGAATGATTTTTTTCTTGGAAGAAGTATGGACGTTTTTATAACCCGGTTAAGAAAACTCTTGTCCGCGGAACCATCAGTAAATATTGAAACGATACACAGTGTCGGTTATCGCTTTACAACCATGCAGTCGTAAGCAGCTATCCATTTATTATGAACTCAACAATTCCCGGATGGCGTCGGCTATTTTCTTTTCATCCGGAAGAACCTCTTTTTCCAACCCGGTATTCATTGGAATAGCAGGCACATTCAAAGCTCCTATAACGTCAACCGGTGCATCCAAAAAATGAAAACAATTTTTAGATATTCTTCCGGCTAAAGCTTCCGCAAATGAGTTATTCTTTTGTTCCTCCGTAACAATGATACATTTGCCGTGAAGTTTTACCCGTTCAAAAATTAATGCCTCATCAAGAGGATACAGGGTTCTCAAATCAACGATCTCAACTTGCTGATTGAATTTTTTAGCAGCTGCCTTTGTCCAATACACCCCCATTCCGTAAGTGATAACTACACAGCTTTCACCATTGCCTATTGCTGCCTGTCCTGCCGCTACAGTAATATTAGCTTTCCCTAGTGGAATAATATAATCTCTCGAAGGTTCGATAGTTTTTGCTTCTTCCGTACCCGGACCTTTGCTCCAATACAATCCTTTATGTTCAAGCATCACTACCGGATTACCGTCATAAAACGCAGCTTTCATCAGGCCCTTCATATCAGCGGCATTGGAAGGATACACTACTTTGATACCTTTTACAGAAAGAAGTGTTGTCTCTATGCTGCAACTATGATAAGGCCCGCCACCACCATAGGCGCCGACCGGCACACGAAGAATCATTGATACAGGAAACTTACCACAGCTGAGATAACAACTTTTTGAAACCTCTGTCACCAATTGATTAAATGCCGGGTAAATGTAATCCGCAAACTGAACTTCCACGATAGGTTTTAATCCAACGGCATTCATTCCTATCGTTGATCCGACTACATACGCTTCCTGTATGGCGGTATTGAAAACCCGGCTGTCGCCAAACTGTTCTGCCAGAGTTGCCGCTTCGCGAAATACACCACCCAATCTCCTTCCCACATCCTGGCCATATAAAATCGCTTCGGGATGATCTTCCATCAACTCACGTATAGCAAACAATGCCGCATCTACCATTATTACTTTTTCACCTTCAACCGGCGACCTGTTTCCTTTTTCCCCGATGACTGGTGTAGGAACAAACACATGTTCTTCTACTGTGGCCGGATCTGGTTCGGGTGCGGCAACTGCTTTTGAAAAATCATGGCCGATTTTACTGGCGGCCTCTTTTTCTATTTGCACTAATTCATCTTCACTTATCCCTTTGTCTATTAGTTTTTTTCTCAACTTCAAATTAGGACAATGCTTTGCATGTTTTTCCCAATCTTCATCTGTTCTGTAAAATTCCTTTCTTACTCCACTGGTATGATGTCCCAATAAAGGGACCTGAGCATGAACAAGCCAGGGCTTTCTTTCTTTACGTACCGTACTGCAAACATGTTTCATTACTTCAAAAGAAGCTTCAAAATCACTGCCATCCACCTGTATGCGATTCATTCCCTTAAAACCAGCCACAAACTCAAAGGCATTCATAGCCCTCGCTTCTTCAGCCGTAACACTGATGCCCCAATTATTATCCTGGATTAAATAAATGATGGGTAATTGTTTCAATACGGCAAACTGAAAGGCTTCACTTACTTCACCTTCCGTAACACTCGCATCACCGAGTGAACAAAGAACGATTGGCAATTCGCCTTGTATTCCCATCTTTAATTTAGAAATATCGTTTTTCTCCCAATACTGTATCCCCTGTGCGATGCCGGTTGTTGGAATAACCTGCATACCGGTGGCACTGCTTTGATGAATGATCGTGGGTTTATCAGCGCCTTTATAATTAGGATGTGAATAATATTCCCGGCCCCCGGTAAAAAGATCATCTTTCTTCGCCAGCAATTGCAGCATTTGCTCATAGGGAGTAAAGCCTAAACCTAACAGCATACTTTCGTCACGATAATAAGGACTGACATAGTCTTGGGCTTGCAATTGAAAAGCCGTAGCTAATTGAATCGCCTCATGACCTCTTGAAGTAGAGTGCACGTACTTGCAAACCGGGCGATTGTTTTCATAGGTCTCAGCCATTTTTTTTACAAGGCTCATGGCCTTGTAGGCTTTCAGTAAGAGATTAATATCAGTCATTTAGAGCAGGCAATATGAACCGCAAATTTAACGCTAACATGGCTGCGGTATTGCGTATATATTATTAACCCGGCTTAAGAGCAGGTCGTCTCCCTCACCCTAGCAATACTGCAACCAGGTACCATAAAAGAAAAAGCCACCCCTTCTGATGAGGATGGCCATATAAGCAATTGGTTTGTGCAATCAAATGCCCGGGAACTGGCTCTGGTTTATTTTATTTCCATCTTAAACATACTGACATTTTCTAAAAAGCCTTCCAGCTCATCTCCCACTACCGCCTCTCCCACGCCGGCAGGGGTTCCCGTAAAAATCACATCCCCGATATTGACAGAAAAAAAGTTGGAGATATAGGCTACTATACTATCGAAATTATGGATCATATTTGACGAGTTGCCTTGTTGGACTAACTCTTTATTTTTATACAAACCAAAGTTGATATCCTTTTTGTTTTTAATCTCAGCGAAAGTCACCCATTTACCAATAACCGCAGAATTATCCCAGGCTTTTGCTTTTTCCCATGGCAGGCCTTTCGCCTTTAATTCATTCTGTATATCCCTTGCCGTAAAATCAATACCCGCCGTTACCGCATCGTAATATTTACCGGCGAATTTTTCCTGGATATACTTTCCATTTTTGCTGATACGGAGTACCAGCTCACACTCATAGTGAAGCTCGTTGGTAAACTCAGGGTAATAAAAAGGTGCATGGGGTTGCAGCAATGCACTCTTAGGCTTCATAAAAATTACCGGCTCGTCTGGAATTTCATTTCCAAGCTCTTCAGCATGAGCTGCATAATTCCGGCCTATACAAAAAATCTTCATAATCAGGATGGTTGTTGTTAAAATACATCGGATACTGCTCCAAGGACTGTTGATCCCATATATTCACCTAATCAATAGAGTAAGTGGAGTTTAAACACCTAGGGACGGGCCGCTAAAATAAGTAATCAATATGACTTATCATAATCAAAACTTGTGATTATTTATTTGATTCATGGCAAATGTTATCCCCTGGGTGGCAAAATTCTCAATTACCTCAATTGCTTTGTCTATTTTCAGCCTTACCAGGACTTCTTCTTCCTTCCTCCATTTGCCTAACACGAAATCTGATTGGCGGCCCTTAGGAAAACTGTTTCCAATACCAAATCTTAACCTTGGATATTCCGTAGTTCCTATCGTCTCTTCAATACTTTTAAGTCCATTGTGCCCACCGGCGCTGCCGCCCGGACGTAGTCGCAGCTTTTCAAGTGGCACAGCCAAATCATCCAGGATCACCAGCATATTCTCAATACCGATTTTTTCTTTTTCCATCCAGTACTTTACAGCTCTACCACTTAGGTTCATATAAGTAGTAGGGCAAATACAGACAAAAGCTTTTCCCTTCCATTTTATATCTGCTGTATAGGCAAGCCTGTCAACCCGGAAGCTGGCTCCATGCTTATGAACAAAAGCATTAACCACATCGAACCCGATATTATGCCTGGTATGAGCATACTCATCTCCAATATTCCCCAACCCAACAATCAAAAATTTCATGAGTAAAAATCAATAGTGCCGGAAAGGCGGGAAAGACTCCCGTTTGCCCGTTTATGTTTAAGCGCCAAATATCGTATTATGCTATTAAAAAACCCGTTTCGCCTAAGGCGAGACGGGTTTGATTTATTTTTCCTGGAAATTTTATTTCTTTCCGGCAGGTGCGGCTTTCACAGCAGCGGCAGGAGCAGCCTTCGCAGCGGCGGCAGGCGCAGCTTTCGCAGCGGCAGGAGCAGCGGCGGCAGGAGCAGCAGCTTCCTCTTGTTTTAATTGCCTTGTTAGTACAACTGATGCGATAGGAATACGCGGAGAGTTCAATATCTCATAGTTTTCTATTTTCACATCTTCTACCCTGATATTTCCATTTAATTCAAGGTTATCGACAGACACTTCTATTTGTTCCCTGAGATATTTTGGATATGTCTTTACTTTTAATGAGGTTATTTTCGAAATAAATTTACCTCCGTCTTTCACTCCTTTAGAAACCCCTGTAAATTTCAGTGGAATAGTAGCGATCACCTTTTTATCATCCACCAACTCCATCAGGTCCACGTGAATAAGGTGGTCATATACCTTGTCAAACTGAAGATCTTTTAAGATGCATTTGTAAATTTTTCCATCTACGTCCACTTCAGCGAATTGGAAGCTTGGTGTATATACTAAAGGTTTGAACGCAGTAGCAGGAGCTGAAAAATTGATCTCCTGTGAACCCCCGTAAATTACACCCGGCACTTGTTCCTGAGAGCGGAGTTCGCGGGTGGCGGCCTTCCCGAATCCGGTCCTCAGTTGTCCTTTGATTGTAATTGATTTCATTTTTTGTTGTCTTTTATTTTGTTTAAATATTCAAATGCAGTCGCCTTGCGGCTTTTGTCATTTTTATGTTGTTTAAAATTTACTTTTCTAATGTATTAAGACAAGGCATTCCCGTCTCTATAAACTTTGTCTTCTTTGCGAGTGAATAAAAAGGCTGGTGATGCTTTTGTTCTCAAACGCATTACGGATGGCCACTGCGAATAGTTCTGCTACTGAGATCACTTTCATCTTTGAACTTTCCTTCCTGATCGGGATAGTATCACATACTACCAGTTCTTCCAGCACACTGTTTTCTATATTTTCATATGCTTTTCCACTAAGTACCGGGTGCGTAATCAATGCCCTTACGCTCCTGGCGCCTTTTTCTTTTAAAAGAGCTGCACTTTTAGCTAATGTTCCGCCGGTATCACAGATATCGTCAATAATAACAATATCTTTTCCTGTCACATCTCCTATTACTACCATGCTGGCAATCTCATTAGCTCTCTTACGATGCTTATCGCAAATCACCATTTCAGCATTAAAATAATTGGCGATTTCCCTGACACGATTCGTTGATCCTACGTCTGGGGCGGCAAAGGTAAGGTTTTCCAATTTCAGATTCTCTATGTAAGGGATAAAAACTGCATGGCTGTCCAGATGGTCAACCGGGATGTCGAAATAGCCTTGTATCTGTGGGGCATGAAGATCCATGGTGATGATACGATCTGCTCCTGCGGCCACCAACATATTGGCAATCAGCTTACTACCAATCGCTACGCGGGGTTTATCCTTTCTGTCCTGGCGGGCGTACCCATAATAAGGGAGAACGGCAATTACTTTGTAGGCTGAAGCCCGGCGGGCGGCATCAATCATCAGCAGTAATTCCAATATATTGTCAGCGGGAGAATAAGTACTTTGTATCAGAAAAACAAAATCACCCCGGATGCTTTCGAGGAAGGTTGGACACATCTCACCGTCACTAAAACGCTGTATATTAATTTTACCCGGCTTTGTTCCGTACCGTTTACAAATTTCATTGGTTAAACCCTCAGAGCTGGTACCGGCAAAGATTTTGGCAGATTGCATGACTTAAACGATATCTCCAAAGGTCTAAAAGACTCCACAGGAGCTTGCTTTGGAGCGGCGAAGATATTACTATCAACGCTAATCAGCACAGTCATGCCTGAAAAATATTCAGGTACTAAAAGTCGTCTTAACGAATAACGGCAGCTGTAGAAACCTGTACGGGAAATGCCGATTGTTTTGCAGTTTCCGTAGTATTTGTAACAGCATCTTCTGAAGTAGAATTAAGACTGTAAAACAGTGAAGAACAAATGAAAATGGAAAGAAATAAAACTACCACATACATTACAGCAAAGAACAAGATTGGGTGAAGGGCACCTACAGAAGTAACTCTTTTAGCTTTCATACAGTCAGATTTAGGGGTTTCAAAAAAATTGGATTATTCTGCTTTCAACTTGCCGCGTTTCGACAAATGTTGTATTGCAAGACCAAAAATATTGGTTAAACTTGTTAAATGCAAGAGAATAAACACCCAATTAAGGAGTGGGCAAAAGACGACAGGCCTAGAGAAAAATTACTACTGCGGGGCTCGGAAAATCTCAGCAATTCAGAACTATTGGCGATTCTGATCCATAACGGAACCAGGGAAAAAACGGCAGTTGATCTGGGTAAAGAAATATTAAAACTCGGCAAAGACAACCTAAATGAACTGGGAAAGTTGACGGTAAAAGAGTTTATGAAAATAAAAGGCATCGGGGAAGCCAAAGCGATCACCATTGCCGCCGCATTAGAATTAGGCAGGCGAAGGCAGGCTTCCGCTTCGCTTGAAAAAGCAATCATAACCACCAGTACGGATATGGCCAATTACCTCCGTTCGGCTTTAAAAGACTACAGGCATGAAGTATTCGCAGTTGTGTTTTTGAACAGGGCTAATAAAGTCAATCATTTTGAGATTGTCAGTGAAGGAGGTATCACGGGTACGATAGCTGATCCCCGCATCATTCTCAAAAAAGCATTGGAATCAGATGCAGTCAGCATTATACTTTCTCACAATCACCCTTCCGGCAGTCTTAAACCAAGCCGTGCCGACCAGGAATTAACCATAAAAATCAAGGAAGCGGCCAAATACTTCGACATCCGGGTAATTGATCACATTATCGTAAGTGAAGACGGTTATTATAGTTTTTCAGATGAAGGAATACTTTAGAGTCCGGAGTGTATAGTTCAGATTCATTAGATGAATATTTGACTTTTTAAAACAAATTTATGGGTCATTATAAGGACTTGTTAGGTTATCAGAAAGCCTATGCACTGGCCATAAAAATTTATCATATTTCCAAAAAATTTCCAGCAGAAGAAAAATTTTCATTAACAGACCAAATCCGAAGATCATCCAGAAGTGTTTGTACAAATCTGGCAGAAGCATACAAGAGAAGAAGATATAAAGATTATTTTATCAGCAAATTAAATGACTCAGAAACTGAAAATACAGAAACAGAAGTTTGGCTTGATTTCGCAAAAGACTGCTCATATATAGACACATTAGAATACCAGGATTTGATTACATTAAATACGGAAGTAGGCAAATTGGTCTGGTATATGATCAGTAATCCTGATAAATTCTTGTGATCTTTCCGTTACTCCCGACTTATTACAACTTAAGACTCCTGACTAACCTCAAGCCTGTGCTGTTGGCCCTCCAAAATTCAATGGTAATTGAATTTCTTCCAGGTCTTTGATGTTACCATTTACTGATTCATATTTACTGATATTATCCGTCAAGGCTTTCATCAAACGCTTGGCATGTTGCGGCGTAAGAATGATGCGGGACTTTACTTTACTCTTCGGCGTGCCTGGCATTACATTCACAAAGTCGATCACGAACTCTGCATGTGAATGGGTAATAATCGCAAGATTTGCATACGATCCTTCGGCTACTTCTTCTGATATTTCAATATTCAATTGATTATTCTGTGGTACTTGCTCCGCCATAATATAAATTTCGGGTAAAGTTATGAAAACAGGCATAGAACATCCTCGTATACTTGAATCTCTAACCCCTTGTACAAAAAAAATAGTGGCTGCTTTAAAGGCAGCCACTAATGTGTGACATATCAAAAAATTAAAATGGATCTACCCTATCTCGGACCTACATATTTCAATACCAGCCGAATAAACTGGTTAGGTCGACCATTTTGTACCATGATATAGTTGGCATAGATGGTTTTTGTTGCAGGATCATATAAATTATCACTGGCCGGAGCAGCAGGATTCAACATGAAATCACGCCCACGGCCATCATCAGGAATAGCGTTATCTACATTGATGAGTTTGTCAGTAGCCAGGTCAAATGTAAAAACCGGAGATGCCGCACCAAATTGAGTGCCATCGGCATTACCTGCAGTCATCGCTGGTTGAAGATCACTGCCTCCCCATATATTCTCGATGTTAAGGGTAGCAGCACCACTTGTTATCAACAAAAGATTGCCGGGATAAGTCGCCGGCAAGTTGTCGGAGATACCATAAGCTGCCCAACCACTAGTCGTAACATTTACAGAGTATTCACCATCGTATTTATTTTTTACCCCTATCTCCACCACAGCCTGATGTGCCTCTGCGGAGATTTTTCCATTAGCATCAACTGTCTTAATCCGGAAGCCCATTGCATAGCTTTGGCTAAGATCAATATCAAGTGAATTGGGAATAGTGATTTTAAGGCCCTTGGCAAATTCGCCAGCTGCCAGGGTTAATGTCCATAATCCTCCCGCCCTCGGGTTGCCGGGATCAACCGTGTATTTGTCCGTTGGCAAAGGAACATAAGAGGTCCCGTTAGCCGTATTGTAATCATCTACTAAGGTTTGATCATCTTCAATCACAACTGTCATGGTCTTTCCCAACTCCGTACCGTTCGGTATATCACGGCGAACATCCAGCAGATCCACTACCTGTGGCGTACTTACCAGTCCAACGGCACGCAGGCGATAGTCGCCATCATCGTTTATCAACTTCACAATGGTCTGTCCCGCATCTCCCATCGACTCGTAAGTCAACGGCTTTGTACAGCTAAATCCTATGAGCGCAAGCCCGGGGATCAGCAGGGATTTTGATAAGAGGTTTCCTATTTTCATAATTTTACTTTTCTTGTTTTAAAATATTGAGCAGTGATAACCCACTGGCTCTTTAAAAAATTTACTGATCCCACCATACTTTGGCAGCTTCGCTGTCATTATTGTATAATGCGGCATTGGTTGCCACGTTTGCTTTATTCAGGCTATACTCATTAGCACCATAAACATACCTGCGGGGAATACCGCGACCACTATTGGATGCGTCTGCGGGTACTGTCAATGCGGGAATATTGGTTCTGCGCCAATTGGACCATGCCTGGATACCATCCTGATAGTAAGCAAAATATTGCTGAAGATTAATTTTTGCCAGGTCCACTGCGCTATATGTTGCAATATTTCCAGTTACTCCCCACTGCTCCCATGAAAGAGTGATGCCTTTTTGATACCAAGTTAAGGCGTCTGCGGTAATCCAACCGCGTTGGGCAGCTTCCGCAATCGCCAAAGCAACCTGCGCTGCTGCAATAACAACCAACTTGGAATTGGCCGCACGCAATGCCGGCGCAAGTACTTTTGCATAATTACTATTGGCATTACCAAAATCTACAGCATCGTCCCTTGTCAATCCATAAGGAAAGCCAACGTTAGATGATCCGAATACAGCTTGTCTTGGATCGCCTGCCAGGAGTTGTACCATTACATCTGACTCAGCAAAATCATTACGACCGTCATATAAAGCAAACCATGGGTTTTTAAAGGCTCCCCCAGGATAAGAAAGCACCACATTATCAGCATTGGAATTTATATAGCCGTTTGCATCATTAAACGCGGCGGCGAATTCTGTAGCCGCCCATCCGCCTGGAGCGGGGTAAACTTTGCTGGTACGCAGAGCAATCAGCATACGGAGTGAGTTGGCTAATTTTTTCCATTTGGTTATATCCCCTGCATAAACGATATCACCTGTTGGGCCGGCACCGGCATCGAATTGAGCAACGGCTTCAGTCAACTCTTTTATCAGATCTTTATAAATATCCTCCTGCTTATCGTAAGCAGGGGTCAGGCTTTCAGACCCTTTCAGCGCATCGAAATAAGGTACATTGCCCCATCTGTCCGTAATAGTCCAGAACTGGTATGCTTTAACTATCCTTGCAACAGCAATTTGGTTAGCATTTGAGCCAAACTTTGTAGCGCTTGCTTTTGTTGCTTCGTCCGTATTTACCTTGATGATATTTTGGAGATCATATAAAGACCCCGCATAGATACCATCAAAATCCAGCTTTGGTAAAGAATACAAAGATGTTTCCGTGTACTGTGTTTCAGAAAACTGTTGTGCATACAAACCGCCCCTGGTTTGGGACGAAAAGCCGCCGAGTCCGGAAAGAACGTTTGTTAAAAGGGCTCCGGTTGACGGGGTTTCTGTACCGTTGGGGCTCACGTTGGTATCCCCGAATTTTGAACAGCCGGTCAGCATCAGACCTGCGGCCGTTAACGTCAATAATATCTTATTTAGTTTCATATTCACTTTTTTTTGAGTTAGTAATTAGAATCCCAGTTTAAGATTGAAACCGAGAGAACGTGTACCCGGGAACTGGCCATTTTCACCAAAAACATTACTGATCTCTGAAGGATCAAAATCTTTTGTTTTGGCATAGATTAACCATGGATTACGGGCTACAACAGAGAAAGTGGCGTTTTGTAACCATTTAGTTGCAAAACCTAATTTCTGTACCGGAATTCTGTAACCAAGACTTACTTCACGAAGTTTCACGAACGTAAGATCATATATGAATTCATCATAAACGTTGTCTCCAACCATGTTGTGGAAATAATCCTGTGCTTCTACATACATGTCCACTTTATTCTTGCTTTCATCTACGCCAGTTACGTGAACACCACCGCCGTCAGCAACCCTGTCACGGATAGGAATACCTTTGTCATTCAACACCGCTGTACGGGCCAACAATCCGGAATAAGAGCCCCACATATCAGATAAGGAGAAGAATTTACCACCCCACTGGTAATCGATATTCACATTAAGCACAAAGTTCTTATACGAAATAGAATTCTGTACACCACCGGTATAAGAGGGAAGAACACTACCAAAACGTTTGTTCTCTTCTTTAATGTAACTGCCACTAACAGGATCTAAGACAGGAACTCCATCAATATATTTTTTTCCACCACCGATTATCATACCCCACTGTTGACCAACCTGGTGAACAGCAAGCGGAGTTGTAATTCCACTAAAATTAACACCACCTTCCACCGTGATCTGGTCAACACCAGGAGCCAGCTCAACAACTTTATTATCCAGGATTTTTGCATAGGTAGCATTGATCTCCCACGAAAATCCTTTCAACGCAATTGGTCTTGCGAATAATTGGAATTCCAAACCCTTTCTCGTGATCTTACCCGCATTTATCTGTTGTTGGGTAAATCCGGACGCGCCATTAATAGCTACGCTGATCGGAGAATTCTTTGTTACGGCATCATAATATGTAGCACTTATACCTAACCTGCTCTTGAAAAAGCGTAGGTCCAGGCCCAATTCTTTTGTTGCCTGTACAGCACCCTTAATATTTGGATCTACAATATTGTTAGGAGTTCCCATTACGAAACTTCCACTCCAGGTATCCGCGCCTACACCATATACAGGTGAGAGGCCATAAGGTCCGATAGCTTGTGGCACTTCACCCCAACTGCCACGGAGTTTTCCATAGGTTAGCCAGGGCATTGATTCTTTAACTAAATCACTAAATACAAAACTGAGACCAACCGATTTAACCAAAATATTGTTTTCGGCAACCGGTAACGTAGAATACCAGTCATTTCTAATGGTGAATTCACCAAATAATAAATTCTTCCAGCCAAGACTTCCACGGGTAAAGAGAGCCCTGCGTTTTTCCTCAGAGCGAAAATTGCCATAAGCGATAGGAGAAATAGAATTACTCAGTGTGAAAAAGTCAGGAATATACAAACCATCTCTTGTATTGGCGTTGATACTCTTCGCCTGAATTTTCACTATTTCACCACCAACCAGGAAGTCAACAGAGAAATTGTTGAATTTCTTATTGTAGGTTCCTGTAAATTCAAAGCGGTCGTCCTTGAAATAGGATTCATTAGTACCATAACCAGCTTTCAAACCTGTTTGCGTTGCGCTTCTTTCCAATATATAATTCACTTTATTTTCTCCCCAGGTAGTCACAAAATTTTTGCGGTAAGCGCCTCTTAACTTGATCTCGTTAGTAACCTTATAAGTAAGAGATACATCGCCGTATAAACGGTCACGACGGAACAGGTTTTCAATATTATCGAAATAGCTGTAGAAATTATACCAATAATTTCCTTTGTAAAATGTAGGGCTAGGGGCACCGGTAGGGGCATTGGCTTTGTTCCAGCTCGCCAGCGATCCATCCGGAGCGGTCAGGTACCTGAGTTCTTTCATGATACCCATATCCAGATCCCTGTGAAACCATTGGTTGAATGATCCCTGCGATTGGTTGGCATAGCCATCATCATTCTCAGCCTTTTGATTCTGTGTAACATAATTGAAATTGGTTCCAAGGGTAAAGAGATTACCAAGATCAAAAGAGCCATTGGCCGCCAGCGTGTGTCTGCGCAAGTAGCTGGTAGGAATTAACCCTTTTATATCAAGATTGGTATAAGATACCCTTGCACTGTAGCCTTCACCGGCTTTGCTAAAGTTGATATTATTATTGTTGGTAATACCGGTATTAAAAAAGTCTCTTGCATTGTCGGGTTGAGGCGTTAAACTCGCTGTTTTGCCAGAATATTTTGTTCCGGGATACCATGCATACCAGGGAATATATTCCTGGCCAACCATCCGGGGTCCCCATGAAGCATCATCTGTGTAGTCATGATAGTATTTACCATCCAAAGTCTGCCATTCAGCAGGCATGCCCGGCGCGAATTTGAATTGCTTCATATCATACGCGTTACCACCAGCATAGGAATTCTGGTAATTAGGCACGGTGTATATTTTGTCAAATTGAATACCGCTGTTGATTTCCACGCCAATACCTTTCTGGCCTCTTTTTGCCCTCTTTGTATTGATTACAATAGCACCATCTGCCGCCTGGGGGCCATAAATCGCAGCACCGGTTGGACCATTTAATACAGTCAAATCTTCGATATCGTCAGGATTAATATCCACGGAATTAACAGGTGTACCATCAACTATATAAAGAATACCCTGTCCACCCAATGTACCATCTCCTCTCAACCTTACATTGGCATCACGGCCCAAAGCCGCAACTGACTGGCTCCTGATCTGAACACCAGCTACTTTACCAGCCAACGCATTATTCAGGTTAGATTGACGGATTGTATTCAATTGTTCTGAAGCAACCACCTGTGCGTTTGAAGTCAAACTCCGCTGAGTCTTTTTAGTGTTATACCCACTGGAAACAATAACTTCAACCATACTATCTGAAGCCTTAGTCATAACGGCGTTAACAGAAGGTCCGTCACCAACTGTTATTTCCTTACCAGAAAATCCCTGGCTTGATAAAACAAGGATGTCACCTGACTTTACTTTGATCTGAAAAGAACCTGTCTGATCTGCGACAGCACCTTGACTGGTGCCTTTGATTAAGATGCTGGCAAAAGGAATTGGGTTTCCTTGTTCGTCAGTTACTTTCCCCGAAACAGTTTTGGTCTGGGCAAAGGCTAACGTACACAGCAGCATCAGCACTGTGAGCAGTGATGCAATTTTTCTCATGTTTGTGTTTGTTTAGTTTTTTAAAAGCGTTGAAATTCAATGGAAACCGTGAAGGTTCTCATACTTAACCGTTAATTGAGACACCCTAACCATGAATTTTGCTGCGGGAAGGTATAGGTTTTTTTAACAAAAACTTAAAGGCACTATAAAAAATGATTTTTTTTTGAATGATAATAATCCAGATCAATTGTTGGGCTGAGAGGTAAATAGCCGATATAAAAGGACCAGGTTATCTATGGTTATATCCGGAGCTATAGCCGGGAAATAAAAATCTAAAATAAATACCGCGCCTGCAGCTTTATCTCGGTCTTTTTATTTCCGCTAATTTCATCCAATCCTGAACCGATATTCTTCCTGTCCGGGTAGATAGTTTGTGCCAATCTGATCCAAAATGAAAGTTTTTTGCTCATATCATAATTGACAGTCATATAATACCTGTAACCCTTGTCATAAAATACAGGAATGGAATAACTGTACAACACATCGTTCTCGTAGGCGTACAACCTTGAATTATAGCCATCCGTTTCAAAATACTGAAGCCGTAACACACCGGAAAAAGGCTTCATTAATGGCTTATAAATAAAATCAAAAAAACTAAGAAATCCCTTTTCAGAACTATTTCCATTTTTATCATACCATACTATTTCCATCCTGTTTCGTAGAGCGACAACGGGGTTTAACTTATAACTGATCTGTGTACGCCAGTTTTGTTTTGGCAGATTTACCAGGTAATTGGTAACCGTAGTGTTATCGGTTTGATTAGATTGCTTGGTTTCGTTCCTGAACCGGGTATATATTTCCACCTGTTTATTGGGCGTATAAGTCAGTTGTGCCAAAAAATCTTTACCATAGCTGGGAGCATCTACCTGGCTTTTAAGCCACGGAAATTTATAAATGTCCCCATAGGCATCTACTCTCCACGCCACAGCTGGCCGGACTGTAATACCTGCATATAATCCTTTTTCATTATTGGGATATACGTTTTCTGTAAAGGCGTTGGCATTAATAGCCTGGTAATCCTGTGCAATGGATCTGTGAACAATGGAAACATCTACTCTTGAGTCAACGCTGATCAACAAACCATTTAAAAATGCCTTATTAAAATTTCTATCCGAAGCCGCTTCACCGAAGAAATGAAAATTTTTATAGGTGTAGCTGTAATCCACACTCAGGTTGTAACAGTTTTTCCCGCTTATCGCAAACAGGTTATAGGGATCATTGCTTTTCTGAACAGGATTTGAAAACTGGTAATTAATGGCATTGACACCCACCTGCCACCTGTTGCCGGTAAATTTAATATTGCCCCCAAAGGACGTTTGACGTAATTTATTCCTGTCTGCATTTTCTGCTTCCGTTCTATGATATCCAGACGTTTGAAACGATGAAACAAAATCTTCAAAATTGACAGTGTCGGCTACAAAATTCGCACTAAGCTGGCGAATGGATACAAAAGCCGTTGTTTCTATTCTTCCTTTTTTAAAAGTGATACCCGCTCCCCTGTTAAAATTAAATTCACCTGCCGAGTTATAGGGTCGCAGAACAGTCGACTGTCGTTTAACACCCATTACATCTACGCTTTTTTTAAAAGCCAGGCTTTGCCATTGTATTAACCCCTGCCCCATATTGACCGTAAAATCTCCGAGTGCTAATGCTTTTATATTACCCATATTCCGGGCGAATAAATGAAACGAATAAAAATCAAATCCCTTGTTCTGAGCCCCTTTAAAAAATTGCTCACCCGCATCCTTGTCTCCTACCAAACCAAACTGCAATAAGTTTTTGAAAGTATACCGATAGCGGAAAAATAATCGTAGCGGGCTTCCTGAATATTTAGTACCCGTAGTTGATTTATCAAAACCTTCCGACTTCTCCAGCACCTGCGTAAAACGTAAAAGCAAACTATGATCGCCATCCTTAAAGCGGTTCGCAAAATCATCTTTCAGGGATATGGGTGTAGCAATAGTTACAAAGGGTAGTAATTTCCGAATAGTGCTCACATCCCAGGTTGGTATAGCCTGCAACTCATATATATTGATAAATTTTCCGAATACACGCCTGTACGAAATAAGATTGTTGATCTGCAAATCCGTTAGCATCCTCAACTCTCTTAGGTCATTGGCTTCACCCGTATTCAGGTTAATGGGATTTCTCCTGTATTGTTCCAGCTGCTGCAAGTATGAATCATCCTCCGTCTCGGCCTGATCCGCATCAGTAAGGTTTTCTAATTGTTGCTCCGTTGCCGGTGGAATATCCTGGGCCACGCAGGTCAATAGTGTATAGTGAATGGTGAATAGTATAATGAAAAATTTTCTCACTCCTCTTTTGCATTAAAATTGAATAGCAATAAGATCCCCGGAGTAATACCTAATTGAGGATGATAAGCGGTGGTAACATCTACCCGGAATGATTTTAATGTTAATCCTATCCCTAACCACGCCGCAGAAGTATTAGCTGACATACCGGCTCTTGCCAATAGTCGCGAAAGAAATTTATACTGAAGACCTGCATTGACATTTACCGGTTGATTTTCTTCCTTTACAATTTCCGCACTAACAAGGAATTTTTCAGATGCTTCATATCCTAATCCGAATGTATACACAGAAGCCAGTTTTTCCTGCTGATCCTTACCAAATTTTCCACCTACCGGATTATTTACATGAATACCTGCATGCAATTTGTCGGTCACATGCAATACCGTACCTATTTCAAAACTGACAGCCGCATCACTTCCGTATCCGGCAATACGCATCCCATTGTAATTAAATTGCGCCCCGATATCAACTTTATTACCCAGCTTCCTGGCATAGGCAAGGCCAAGCTGGGTTTCATTGTAATCACTGAAACCGTAATACCCGGCTTTTAGTCCGAAATTGCCCGATTTAGTTGGCAATCCTAAAGCGGCAGTATAGTTATTCAGCTCATTTAATAAAAATCTTCTTTCGCCAAATACTCCTGCCGATGCATTTTTCAATTGAGCCAGTGAAGCCTGGTTATTGGTAAAGGAAAAAACATCCGTGTTATTAAGACTGTAGGCGCCAAGACCTGTATAAGTTGCGAGAACCGGCCGGTGTAAATTCTGACTGCTAGCGGTGATCGCAGTCAATAAAATAATCAAGGGCAGGTTAAATAATCTTCTTCTCAATCGAATAAGTTTTGGTGATTGTAAGGTAATAAAATAATATTAAATCCTCATGACCTCCAAACCTCCATCAACAAGGTTTTTATTTGCCTTGACGGTGGGTTCGGATACAAACTTTATGTAGGTTTGCGCCATGCAAATTTTAGACGGGAAAAAAGCGGCACAAGCCATCAAAGATGACCTCAGAATTGATGTAGCTCAACGTTCCAATGAAGGAAAAAAAGTTCCTCACCTGGCTGCCATACTGGTAGGTAATAATGGCGCCAGTGAAACCTATGTAGCAGCCAAGGTAAAAGCCTGTGAAGAAACCGGCTTCAAATCCACGTTGATCCGTTTTGAAGCGGATATTTCGGAAAATAAGCTATTGGATAAAATTGAGGAATTAAACAATGATCCGGATATTGACGGCATATTAGTTCAATTGCCCTTGCCTAAACATATCTCAGACGAAAACGTTATTAATACAATCACACCTGATAAAGACGTCGATGGGTTTCATCCGGTAAGTATTGGCCGGATGGTGCAGGGATTGCCGACCTTTGTTCCTGCTACACCTTACGGTATCATGTTATTGCTGCAACATTATAAAATTGATACAAAGGGTAAACATGCTATCGTCATTGGACGAAGTAATATCGTAGGCAGACCGATGAGTATTTTATTGAGTGGAAATAGTAATCCCGGAAATTGTACGGTTACCATTTGCCATTCACAAACAAAAAATCTGAAAGAAATTTGTTTGCAGGGTGATATAATAGTAGCGGCATTAGGACATCCCGGCTTTGTAAAAGCGGATATGGTAAAACAAGGGGCTATCGTTATTGATGTAGGTATTACAAGATTAGAGGATACAACCAGGAAAAGCGGTTTTAAATTAAAAGGTGATGTAGACTATGAAGCGGTATCGCCTCTGGCATCATGGATAACACCGGTACCCGGTGGAGTTGGGCCCATGACGATAGCCGCATTAATGAAGAATACTTTTCGCTCCTGCACGATGAAAAACTAAATGCTTAAGAGGAGTTATGAAAATCTATGACCTCAGTTAACGATAACATTATTGTGGCGGCTTTGCCTGTTATGGAGCATTTCTATACCATCCAGGGCGAAGGATATCACCAGGGAAAGGCCGCCTATTTTATTCGACTGGGCGGATGTGATGTGGGATGTGTGTGGTGCGATGTAAAAGAAAGCTGGGATGCGGATAAACATCCAATGTATGCAATCACAAGTCTGATGACAGAAGTCGGAAAAACTCCGGCAGAAATAGTAGTTATTACCGGTGGCGAACCGCTGATGCATAATTTGGACGAACTCACTAAAGAATTACAGGATGCCGGATTGCAAACCAATATTGAAACATCGGGTTCCTCTCCCTTAAGCGGCCATTGGAATTGGATCTGTTTGTCACCTAAAAAATTTAAAGAACCTCTTCCTGTAGTAATAACAGTAGCAGATGAATTAAAAATTATTGTTTTCAATAAATCAGATTTTGACTGGGCGGAAAAATATGCTGCATTGGTTTCACCTGATTGTAAACTTTACCTGCAACCCGAATGGAGTAAGGCAGCGCAAATGACACCGTTAATCGTTGATTATATCAAAGCACATCCGCAATGGGAACTGAGTTTGCAAATACATAAGTACATTAATGTTCCTTAAAAAACAAAGAAGCCGTTCGCTGTAAATCGATCGACTTGTTTATTAAAATATATTGATCGTTAAAAACTCATCCTTTTTCAAACAATCCCTTCCAGGTAATAGCCGCTAATACACCTCCCACTAACGGAGCCACGATAAATAACCACAATTGTGATAAGGCCTTACCACCTGCAAAAATAGCAGGCCCAAAGCTACGGGCAGGGTTTACAGAAGTACCTGTTATAGGAATCGCCACCAGGTGAATTAAAACTAATGTAAAACCAATGGCAAGACCTGCCATATTACTATTGCCAAGTTTGGAGGTCGTCGCAAAAATTACAAAGAGGAATAGAAAGGTAAGAACAGCTTCTGCAATAAAAGCAGATGCGGTGGAATAAGCACCCAGGTATCCCTCGCCCCAGCCATTCGATCCTAGTGCCCATTCACCCATGGTAAATCCAGGCATACCTTTTTGAATACAATACAAAACTGCCGCTGCAGCAACGCCCCCTAAAAATTGGGCTACCACATAACCAATAGCATCTCCTGTTTTTATTTTACCTGCCACTAGCATTGAAACAGTAATAGCCGGATTAATATGACAGCCGGATATAGGTCCGATAGCATACGCCATCACCACAACGGTTAATCCAAAAGCTAAAGAAATACCAAGTAGTCCAATACCTGAGGGCCCTGTAGAGGAAATGCCGGATACAACTGCCGCACCGCATCCAAATAGTACAAGAGAAAACGTGCCGATAAATTCTGCGAATTGCTTTTTCATATCTAAGTTGGTTTTTTTGACGAGTTGAGGTACGAAAATGTTCTCATCATGCTATCCCGGAATCGGACAATTCTTAATTACGGCAGATATTAGGGCTTAACTTCAACTACAGAAAAAATGCAGACCGACGCTTATTCTTTTTCTGATATAGTGTCTTACTAACTTTGACTTTTAACTATGAAAAAATAGGGAATAAAATCTGATTATTTTCGTTATTGCATTGAAATATTCCGGCTAATGAAAAAACTCTTGCTATATCTTAGTACTTGTATTTTACTTTACCCTTCTTTTTCGCAGTCTTATGATCCGGAAAAGATAAATAAAAAAGCTGTTACACTTTACAACCAGGCGCTCGAAAGAGCCCAGGATGGAAGCCTGATTCCCGCAGCCAGCCTGTTGCTGCAATGCATAGAGATAGACAATAAATATGTGGAGGCCTATTTGTCGCTGGCCGGTGTCTACAGTGATTTAAAAAATTATTCCAAAAGTATAGAGTATTACGAGAAAGCTTTTGTCCTGGACCCCGATTATACCATTGAATCAAAACTTCCCTATTCTATTGCTCTTGCAAGGGTCGGTGACTTTCAAAGAGCCCTGCTGGCTATAAATGAATTCCTGGACAAGAAGCCACCTAAAAATTCTACTTCCTTAAAAGCATCTGAATACCGGAAACGTTGTTTTGAATTCGCGGTTGAGTATGCTAAGAAAAATGCGAATAAAAATTATGTTTTTGCTCCGCAAAACATGGGAAGCAATATTAATTCAACCGAATCAGAATATTTTCCCTCATTGACCATTGACAGTAAAGAGCTTATTTTTACCCGCAAGCTGAACGGAATGAATGAAGATTTTTTCAGCAGTAAAAAAGATAGCGGTCAATGGGGAAGGGCAAACTCTGTTGCAGGCAACGTGAACACGCCGGAGAACGAAGGCGCTCAGAATATTTCGCAGGACGGGCAATGGCTGGTGTTTACAGGATGCAACCGGCCGGATGGCTTTGGTGGCTGTGACATATATATTTCTTATCTCGATAAAAATGGTTGGACTGAAGCTGTCAATTTAGGTGGCCGGATTAATTCTGATCAGTGGGAATCGCAGCCCTGCCTTTCACCTGATAAAAGAGATCTTTATTTTGCCAGCAGGAGATTTGGCGGCTATGGCGGTATTGATATTTATGTATCTCACCTGCAGGCAAACGGCAAATGGGGAGAACCAGAAAACATGGGACCCGGTATCAATACAAGCGGCGATGAACAATGTCCTTTTATTCATGCAGACAACCAGACTTTATATTTCACTTCCAACTATTGGCCCGGCTATGGCGATGATGATCTTTTTTATGTAAGAAAAGGACCGGGTGGAGACTGGAGTAAACCAATAAATCTTGGGTATCCCATCAATACCATCAATCGTGAAGGAACATTGTTCATTGAGGCGAATGGAAAAACAGCTTACTATGCCAGTGATCGAAGTGACAGTAAAGGCGGACTCGATATTTACAGCTTCGGATTGCGGGAAGATATGCGTCCTTATAAAACGCTTTGGGTAAAAGGACAGGTGTTTGATAAAAACACAACCAAAGGATTGCCGTCCGCGGTTGAATTAATTGACCTCGCTACCAAACAAATTATTTCAAAAGTGCAAACAGATGAACAGGGAAATTATTTAATCACACTACCTGTTGGTAAAGATTATGTTTTTAATGTAAACAGGAAGGGATACTTATTTTATTCCGATAATTTTTTCCTGAGCCAACACGCTGTCGATTCCGTTTACCAAAAAAATATTCCCTTACAACCGCTGGAAGTAAACGCATCTGTCGTATTGAACAATATTTTCTTTGATGTAAATAAATTTGATCTTAAACCAGAATCACAAATAGAGTTGGACAAAATAGTTCAGCTACTGAATGATAACCCCACACTGAAAATTCAGATCTCCGGGCACACGGACAATGCGGGTAAGCCGGCGGACAACATGACACTGTCTCTCAACAGAACAAAAACGGTAGTAAGTTATCTTATCAATAAAAGAATTGCGCCGCAAAGACTGTCTTACAAAGGATTTGGGGAAACACAGCCGGTTGCCAATAACAAAACAGAAGAAGGCAGGGCGAAGAACAGGAGAACCGAAATGAAAGTGGTAAGCCAATAATTTATAGGGTCTGTTACGCAGTAGCCAGTAAAAAATTATATTTGATTTTTTACTGGCTACCATGCATTCTGAATTATTATATCAGCTATCACTAACACTAATACCCAACATCGGCCCGGTACAGGCAAAGATCCTGTTGCAGCAATATGATGTGTCCGATATTTTCAAAGCAAAGAAAAGAGAGCTTGAAAAGATAGAAGGCATCGGCAGTATAAAAGCGGAATCTATTAAATCATTTACTGATTTTTTAAAAGCGGAAGAGGAAATCGCTTTTATTGAAAAGTATAAGATCAAACCTCTTTTTATTACGGATAAAGATTATCCGAAGCGATTGCTGAATTGTTACGACTCTCCCACTCTTTTGTATTATAAAGGTGACACGGACCTCAATCGTGATAAGATCATTTCTATTATTGGCACCCGTAGCCACACTGAGTATGGAAAACAAATAACCGAACAGCTGGTTGAAGAATTGACGGAACAGAATGTAATGGTTATAAGCGGACTTGCGTATGGTATCGATGCGATAGCTCACAAGGCGGCTGTAAAAAATAATCTGCCTACAATCGGTGTGCTGGCGCATGGATTAGACCAGGTTTATCCATCACAGCATACAGCCCTTGCCAAAGAAATGTTGAAAGCGGGTGGCGGCTTGTTAACCGAATTCAGGAGCAAAAGCAAACCGGATAAACACAATTTTCCCACCCGTAACCGTGTTGTAGCGGGAATAAGCGATGCTACCATCGTAGTTGAAACGGGTCTCAAAGGTGGCAGCATGATAACAGCGGAACTCGCTAATAATTACAACAAAGATGTTTTTGCCTTTCCTGGTAAAGTGACTGACACGAAGAGTGCAGGTTGTAATTATCTTATCAAAAACAACAAAGCGGTTTTACTCACAGATGCCCGGGAACTGGTTGAACTGATGAACTGGGAAGAGCATAAAAAACCGATGCTGAAAAAACAAAGAGAACTATTTATCGAACTGACGGAAGAGGAAAAATTAATCATAACCATATTAAAAGAAAAAAAATCGGTGCATATCGATGAAATCAACCTCAAAAGCGGGCTCAGCAGCAGTTCGGTCGCGGCCGCCATCCTGAGTCTTGAACTTCAGAATGTAGTATTATCTTTACCGGGTAAACTTTACCAGATCGCCTGAAAAATTTCAAAGGAGGCAACGTAACATTCTATTTAATTGTCAATATACTGGCCCGATTTTTACTATTTTACGCATCGATTAATTATGTCATTCAAGACCGGAATTATAGTCCTTGTCCTTTTTCTGTGCCTTCATGTAAACTCAGTTCTGGGCCAGAATTGCACGACATTAGGTCAAACTCCTTCCACAGCTTTCCCTGTCTGCGGAACAAATACTTTCCATCAAAATACAGTACCTGTATGCGGTGGGACTACTATATCAGGTCCCTGCAATGGCGTTGATGGAATTCCTTTAAGTGATCAAAACCCATATTGGTATCAATTTACCTGCTTTAATACGGGCACTCTTGGATTTAAACTTACTCCTGCAAACTTAGGTGATGACTACGACTGGCAATTGTTCGATATCACCGGGCATAATCCAAATGATGTTTTCACTGATGCCACATTATTTGTAAGTTGTAACTGGTCAGGAAGTACAGGGATCACAGGGGCCTCATCCGCAGGTACGCAGGCAAATGTGTGTGCAACTAGTCCCCAGCATCCCAACCGGCCACTTTTTAGCTCTATGCCTACCCTGACACAGGGACACACTTATCTTTTATTGATCAGTCATTTTGCAGGCGATAACCAAAGCGGGTATGATCTGGCCTTTGGAGGTGGGAGCGCCGTCATTACCGATCCTAAAGAGCCGCACATGGATAAAGCTACGGCCAGTTGCGATGGCAGGCAGATCAGACTGAAGCTGAATAAAAAAATGAAGTGCAACAGTATCACGGTGACTGGCAGTGAATTCAGTATTGTTCCGGCTGTGGCTACAGTGACGGCGGCAGAAGCTGTTAACTGTACTTCGTCTTTTGATTTTGATGAAATAACTCTTACCCTGTCAAATGCTTTACCTGCTGGTAACTTTCAACTTTTAATTAATCCCGGGACAGACAATAATTCACTTGTTGATAATTGTGATCGTGGAATACCAGATGGCGAACAGGCAGCGTTTAATTTTTTTATTCCAACTCCTATCCCTATTGATAGTGTGGCGGGAGTGGGTTGTGCACCCGATCAAATAAAATTGCACTTCAGTAAAAAAATTAATTGCAGTACGATCGCCGCAAACGGAAGCAATTTTTTGGTTTCGGGTCCAACGCCTGTGACTGTAACAGGGGCTTCAGGCGATTGTACCGATGGATTAAGCGATATCATTACCGTGAAATTTAACAGCCCGATTTTTACCAAAGGGACTTATACCGTAACGCCTAAGTTGAGTGTTAATGGGGGTGCTGTTGTTGACGAATGCGGACAGATCATTCAGCCATTGCCTGTTAATTTCACTACTGCGGATACGGTTTCGGCGGCATTCACTTACAACAATAATTTAGGTTGTCGTTTTAATATATTGACATTTTCACATGATGGCGCCCATAATGTAAATAACTGGAAATGGATATTTAACAGCACCCAGACTTTTAATACACCGTCTCATACCATTACTTTACCCGCAAGCAGTACCACTACAGTGCAGCTCACGGTTTCAAATGGAGTTTGCACGGATACAGCCAATGAAACTATTGTTTTGGACAACGAAGTAAAAGCAGGTTTTGATATGCCGGAAGTTATTTGTCCCGAAGACAAACTGGTTTTAGTTAATACAAGCACCGGCCTGATAAATACCTGGAGATGGAACTATACCATTGGTACGAGTTCCTTGGAGACGCCACAGCCCATCCAGTTTCCCACTAATAATATTGAAACGTTTTATACCATCAAACTGGTCGCTACCAACACTACGATCGGCTGCAGTGATAGCCTTAGTAAACAATTGAAGGTACTGGACAATTGTTTTATCGCTGTGCCTTCTGCTTTTACGCCTAATGGGGATGGATTAAATGATTATTTATTTCCTAATAATGCACTGAAGGCAATCGATCTTGAATTTAAAGTCTTTAATCGCTGGGGACAATTGGTTTTTGAATCAAGAAACTGGCAGGAAAAATGGAATGGTAAAATAGGTGGCATTCCACAAACCTCCGGAGTCTATGTTTGGTTCCTGAAATATACACGCAGCGACACCGGGAAAAAAGTTTTTCAGAAGGGAACTACTACACTCATCAGGTAGGCCTCATCCCCGAACTGCGTTCCTAACCTTTTGTCATCCCTGAAGGAGAAGACTATCTATGGAGAGCTCTTGCTTTTCGGAAATACAGCCTCACCTACCCTCTTCGAAGGAGAGGAACAACAAACACCCCGTGCTTTTTGGAAATAATATTTGTTTATCGCCAGGTCTGAGAGTTGTGAATAGTAAATGGCCAAATGTGAATGTCTCCTGTTACCACGGAGTGTTTATATTCACAACTCACCACTCACTATAAAAATTTGGCGCATAATTGACCCCTGCCCTATCTTTGCACATGGCAACAAGAAAATCTCCCGCTTCTAACAGCAACTCCCCCAAATTTTTCGGTGAAGGCTTAACTTTCGATGATGTATTACTGATTCCAGGTTATAGCCAGGTGTTACCCCGGGACGTAGAAATAAAGACCCGTCTTACCAAAGATATTACGCTTAATGTACCCCTGCTTTCGGCAGCAATGGATACTGTGACAGAGGCCTCTTTGGCCATGGCGCTGGCCCGGGAAGGCGGCCTTGGTATTCTACACAAAAACATGAGTGTTGAGCAACAGGCCGGACAGGTCAGAAAAGTAAAACGCAGTGAAAGCGGCCTGATACTCGATCCCATTACTTTGCTGGAAAATGCTACGATCGGAGATGCTTTACGGCTAATGCGTGAAAATAAAATCGGCGGTATTCCCATTATTGATAGAAACGGAAAACTGACCGGCATTTTAACCAATCGTGATCTTCGTTTTGAAACGGACATAAAAATGAAGATCAGTGAAGTGATGACGACGGAGAACCTGATCACCGCGCCGGAGGGCACAGACCTTAAAAAAGCAGAAAAGATCTTACGGCAATATAAAATCGAAAAACTTCCGGTGGTTGATAAACAGGGAAAGTTGATCGGTCTTATTACTTACCGTGATATTTTACAACTCTATAGTTTTCCTAATGCCCTGAAAGATCAGTTCGGTCGCTTATTAGTGGGCGCCGGTGTTGGTATCACGAAAGATTTTATGGATCGTGTTGCCGCCTTGCAACAAGTTGGCGCTGATGTCATCGCATTAGACAGCGCACATGGTCATAGCAAAGGGGTCATTGATGCATTAAAACAAGTGAAAAAGAATTTTAAATCAATTAATGTAATAGCCGGAAACGTAGGTACCGCAGCTGGCGCCAAAGCGTTAGCGGATGCAGGTGCGGATGCCGTGAAAGTAGGTATCGGCCCGGGCTCTATATGTACAACAAGAATTGTTGCCGGATCAGGTGTGCCTCAATTGACGGCTATTATGGAAGCCTACTCTGTATTGAAACAAAAAAATATTCCATTGATCGCCGATGGCGGCATTCGTTATACCGGTGATATGGTAAAAGCGTTGGCGGCCGGAGCCGATTGTGTAATGATGGGAAGTATTTTCGCCGGTACTGAAGAAAGCCCTGGTGAAACGATCATCTACGAAGGAAGAAAATTCAAAGAATATCGTGGTATGGGATCATTGGGTGCGATGGCTACGGGTAGCAGCGACCGTTATTTCCAGGACCCTGAAGATGATGTAAAGAAATTTGTCCCTGAAGGCATTGAAGGTCGGGTAGCATACAAAGGCACGTTGAAAGAAGTGGTCTATCAATATGTAGGGGGTTTGCGTGCAGGTATGGGCTATTGCGGCGCTAAAAGTATCATGGATCTGAAGAATGCCAGCTTTGTAAAAATAACCAATGCCGGTATGCGTGAAAGCCATGCTCATGATATTGAGATCACTAAAGAAGCGCCGAACTATAGCCGGGTATAGCAATGGTTGAAAAGTTGAATAGTTAAACTGTTCTGGCGTCTTAGAGCAAATAGTGCTTTAGCGGCTTATTTTTTTATCCCTGTATTTAATTCATTAAAATAATCCATTCAGAATAATGCAAAGAATAGCTGTTGACATGGACGGCGTGTTGTCTGACACCGTTGAACAATTTACCAATTGGGAAGAGAAAGAAACGGGAAAAAGAAAAACCATGGAAGAGATAATCGGTAAACCAGAATTCCAGGCATTTCCCAATTCAAGAAAATATGTTTTTACACCGGGGTTTTTTCGCACGGCACCTGTCATAAAAGACAGCCAGGAAATTCTAAACAGGCTGCATGAAAAATATGAAGTGTTCATCGTATCCGCTGCTACTGAATTTCCACAAAGTTTAACTGAAAAGCAAGCCTGGCTCAATGAATTTTTTCCCTTTATCACCTGGCAACGCATGGTTTTCTGCGGATCAAAAGAAATAATAAAAGCGGATATTATGATTGATGATCATTTTAAAAACCTTGATTTTTTTAAGGGGGGAGCAAGTCTTCTTTTTACACAACCGCATAATGCACACGCGGATAATGGCAGGCATAAACGGGTCAACAACTGGCAGGAGATAGCGAAACTTCTGTTATAATTCTACCTATTTTATTTGTTATTCACTCTTTTGTTTGAAATACGGCCGGGGTTATGAAGTGAGAGAATGCAAGAGCATTTGCACAACCGTTAACAAAAACTACTTTTACACAAATAATTTTTCGTGAAGCGTTTCACTATTCTTTTTATTGCTCTTTTGGGTAGTTTATTGTTATGGGTTGCCTGGCCTGTTTCTCCGCTTACCTTTTTGATTTTTATTGCCTGGGTTCCTTTGCTGTGGATAGAGGACAATGTTTCCAACTGGAAAAAATTATTCGGGCTTACTTACCTGCATATGCTTGCCTGGAATATGGCCGTAACCTGGTGGGTATGGAACGCCAGCCCCGCCGGCGCCATGAGTGCTTTTATCGCCAACAGCCTCATCATGTGTGTTCCGTGGTTGTTATTCTATTTCACTAAAAAAAAATTTGGCCGGTGGATCGGTTATGGATCATTGATCATTTACTGGCTGACATTTGAATATGTCCATCATAACTGGGAGCTAAGCTGGCCCTGGCTCACATTGGGCAATGCTTTTGCTACACATCCGGAATGGGTGCAGTGGTACGAGTACACCGGTACCACCGGGGGGAGTTTATGGATACTGCTAACTAATATTATTGCTTATTTTTTGTTGACTGATTACCGTGCTAGTGGAAGATCTAAAAGTTATTACATTACTTTAGTAACATGGATTGTTATCCTGATAATGCCTATCCTGGTTTCAAGATTGATTATTGGCCCTGAAAAGAAAATTGTAACCGCGGCTTTATCAACCGCCGCCAAAAATGTGGTGATCGTTCAGCCCAATATTGATCCTTATACGGAAAAGTTTACGGGTTCGGTTGACTCGCAAATTCAACAGCTCATTGCATTGTCAGAAAAGCAAATTGATAAAAACACGGCCCTTGTTATCTGGCCGGAAACAGCTATCCCGGTATCAATAAATGAAGAAGATTTTAAAAATAATATTTTTTATTCTCCGGTCTGGTCCTTTCTTAATCGTCACGCATATACAGGCCTGCTTACAGGAATCAATAGTTACAAAACCTATGGTACTGATAAAAAGAAAGCAAGCAACACGGCCAGGCATGATATTCAAAGCGGCATATACTACGATGAATTCAACACAGCCGCTTTTTTTAAGGCGGATACTTCAATACAATTGTATCATAAGGCTAAATTGGTTCCGGGTGTTGAAACATTGCCTTCCTTTTTAAGTTTTATGGGGAAATGGTTTGAAGACCTGGGCGGTATCAGTGGTACACTGGGAAGGGATTCTGAAAGAAAAGTTTTTAACGGACCCGGTAATCATTTTAAAGCGGCGCCTGTTATTTGCTATGAAAGTATTTATAGTGATTATATCACGGAATATATCCGCAAAGGGGCGAATATACTGACCATTATCACCAATGATGGCTGGTGGGGCAATACTCCGGGATATAAACAACATATGAATTATGCAAGACTCCGCGCCATCGAAACAAGAAAATGGATAGCCCGAAGCGCTAATACCGGCATCAGTTGTTTTATAGATCCATTAGGGAATGTTATCGATCCGCAACCCTGGGATACCGACACATCTATTAAACTTACCATACCCGTCGATACCCGGCAAACTTTTTTTGTAAGACATGGAGATATGCTTTCCAGGGCGATGGCAGTTATAAGCATTCTCCTCATTATTGGTAATATTCTTTTTTGGATAAAAAGAAAATGGAAATCGTGATTTATAGTAATTCATTTACTTTTTTGACTACCAACTATTCATTATTCCACTTACAACTATGAACAAACAAATTGAAATATCCGGAAAGAAAATATTTTATAGAGTATATGGTAATGGCAAACCTGTTTTGCTGGTTCATGGTTTTGGAGAAACAGGGGATATATGGAAAAATCAAATCGCTTATCTCGAAAGCGATTTTCAATTGATCGTACCTGATCTGCCCGGCAGTGGTGAATCAGAAATGGTTGATGATATGAGTATGGATGGAATGGCTGAAGTATTAAAGATTATTCTTGATACAGAAACGCCTCCCCAAACCCCTCGTTTGGAGGGGCTTCGCATCGCACAAAGCCAGCTTTTAGAAGATTTTAATAGAGAAGAAAATTTACAATTATCGGAGTCTTCCGAAGTCTCTCCGCCAGTTGGCGGAGGAGACTTACAGGGGGCCTTGACTTTGATCGGTCATAGCATGGGAGGATATATTGCGTTAGCCTTTGCAAATAAATATGCCGGCTATTTGTCTGCCCTTGGTTTATTTCATTCATCCGCCTTTGCAGATAGTGAGGAAAAAAAAGACACCCGCAAAAAGGGTATAGAGTTCATCCGTCAGCATGGGGCCTTTGAATTTCTTAAAAATTCTACGCCTAACCTCTTTTCTCCGTTATCCAAAGACGAAAGGCCGGAATTAATCGACGGATTTATACGCAGTTTGAGCAACTTTTCTGCCGCATCACTCGTTAATTATTACGTAGCCATGATGCAACGGCCTGACAGAACAGATCTATTGAAAGCCATACAGTTACCTGTTCTGTTTGTAATGGGAGAATACGATAACGCAGTACCCTTACAAGATGGCCTGAAACAAGCACACATGCCCGAAAAATCGTATATTCATATTTTGCATCAATCCGGCCATATGGGGATGTTAGAAGAACCTGATAACAGCAACCATATACTCAAACAATTTTTAAGTGAAACCTGAACCAGTTTGATCCGCTCAATGAAACGTTTTCTACTCATAGTAATCACCTTTCTACTTTCCAAGACTTTGTTGGCTGAGCATATTACCGGCGGTGAGATGTATTACACCTTTATTGGCGTGACCAATAATGGTCAATATAGATATCACGTTACTTTAAAATTGTTTCGAAATTGCGGGCAGGTAGGAGCTCCCCTGGATGAGGCAGCCGCAATAGCAGCTTTTGACAAAGGCACCCGTTTCATGGTTTGGAACGATAATATCACCCTTACAAGAAAAGAGGAGTTACTGTTAGGGTCTCCAGGCCCATGCATAACAAATGCGCCCCTGGTATGCTACCAGGTCGGTTATTATGAATTTGATATTTCTTTACCGGCTTCTGCAAGCGGATATACGATAACTTATCAGCGCTGCTGCAGGATAAACGGCATCAGCAATCTTTCCAACTCAGGTAGTTTTGGCGCTACATATACAGCCGATATACCGGGCACCTCATCACTGGCCAACGCTCCTGAAAACAACAGCGCCAAATTTGTAGGTAAAGATACAGTCATCGTTTGTGGTGGTTATCCCTTCACCTACAGCTTCGCAGCAGAAGACCCGGATACTACTGATCAATTACGTTATTCATTTTGCGAAGGTTATGTTGGCGGAGGCCAGGGCTCCCCGGGTGGCGCACCCAATTCCCCGGCACCGAACCCTCCCGTAGCCCCTCCCTATTCCCCTGTTAATTACAGTTTTCCTTATAATAGTTCATCTCCGTTAGGCATAAATGCCACTATTGATCCGTTTACAGGCCTGATCACGGGCCGTTCCCCCGCAGAAGGTATTTATGTGGTGACGGTATGCGTAAGTGAGATCAGGAATGGGGTAGTCATAGCAATCCAGCGAAAAGACGTACAAATCAAGGCAGGAGGATGTGATATCGCCAAGGCACAATTGGATCCTGAATATATTTCCTGTGATGGATTTACAATGACCTTTTTTAACAACAGCAACAGCCCGCTGATCAATACTTATTACTGGGAATTTGGTGATCCGGGGGGGGGTGCTGCCAATAACTCTTCCACGCTGCAAAACCCAACACACACTTATTCCGTCGCGGGAGATTATACCCTTAAATTGGTTACCAACCGCAACCAGGAATGTTCTGATTCAGCAACCGCCACCGTTAAAGTATGGCCTGGCTTTTTTCCCAATTTTATATCCAGCGGAGTCTGTCTTAATAATCCGGTTCAATTTTTTGATCGTACTACAACTAATTACGGAGTTGTCAATACCTGGAACTGGGATTTTGGAGATGCTGCCAGTACCGATGACTTTTCTGATATCAGGAATCCAGCCTGGACCTATGCTGATACAGGAACTAAAAATATCAGGTTTATTGTTACCAACAGCAAAGGATGTATTGATACGGTTTACAAGACGATAACCATGATAGCCAAGCCGCCTATCACATTAGCTTTCCGTGATACATTAATATGCTTTCCCGATAATGTGCCCTTAAAGGCTTCGGGCAACGGAATTTTCAGTTGGACACCCCTTACTAATATTGTAAATGCCAATACCGCTACGCCCACTGTTAATCCTGCAACCACTACAACGTACACGGTAGAGTTGAACCTGCAGGGATGCGTCAATACGGATTCGGTCCAGGTTCGTGTCGTACGCGTTGTGACCCTCAGGGGTATGAACGATACTACTATTTGTCAAACAGATCCCGTACAACTGAATATAATCAGTGATGGTTTGCGATACCAATGGACACCTGCGGCCACTCTTAACGATCCAACGCTGCAAAACCCTGTTGCCACGCCAACCGGAACAACCAATTACCAGGTGCTGGCCCGGATTGGTAGCTGTACCTCTAATGAAAATATTATCATTACTACTGTTCCATACCCGGTTGCTAAAGCGGGAAACGACACTACTATTTGTTATAATACCTCTGCTCAATTGCATGGCTCACATGATGGCAATTCATTTTCCTGGTCCCCGGTGGGTTCATTAATTAATGCCAACACGCTTAATCCCATTGCCTGGCCCCCACGAAATACGGAATACATTTTAACTTCTTTAGACAACAAGGGCTGCCCCAAACCGGGACGTGATACCGTTCTTGTAAACGTATTGCCCAAAATACAGCCGTATGCAGGCAACGATACACTGGTGGTAGTTGGTCAACCATTACAGCTAAATGCCGAAGGAGGTGTAACCTATTTATGGATCCCTTCATCGGGGCTCAATGATCCCACGTTAAAAAATCCTATCGGAAAATATGGGCAGGAAGTTGATAGTATCCGCTATACGGTCCGTGTGTTCAATGAAGTTGGCTGCTATGATTCCGCTTTTGTCTCCGTAAAAGTTTTTAAAACCAATCCTTACGTATTTGTTCCGTCTGCTTTTACACCTAACGGCGACGGATTGAATGACGTTATTCGTCCAATAGCTGTCGGCGTACAGGAAATAAAATATTTCCGGATTTTTAACCGCTGGGGGCAAATGCTTTTCAGTACCACGGTCAATCAGAAAGGCTGGGATGGAAAGATAAAAGGTACACCCCAGGGAAGCAATGTATTTGTATGGATGGTCAGCGCAATTGACTATACAGGCAAACCCATTTTTCTGAAAGGGACAGTAACACTGATACGGTAGTTTAAGAAGTTTAAAGATTTTCTGAACTAACTTGCAAATCTTTAAACTTGCGAACTTATCAACCTACTCCAAATGTCAAAAATCGTTTTTATCACCGGCGCCACATCAGGTTTTGGAAAAGCCTGCGCTGAAAAATTTGCTTCGCATGGCTACGATCTTATATTGAATGGAAGAAGGGTTGACCGTCTTCAACAAGTATGTTCGTCCCTGATAAGCAAGTTTAATATCGCTGCGATGGCATTACCCTTTGATGTAAGAGAGGAAAAATCAGTTTTTGATTCTATTACTTCTTTGCCCGAAGAATGGAAAAAAATTGATGTTCTTATTAATAATGCTGGCCTGGCTGTGGGTCGTGATTATTTTGAAGAAGCGGATATGACTGACTGGAACATCATGGTAGATACCAATATCAAAGGCTTCATGTATGTAGCTAAAGCCGTATCTCAATTAATGGCGGTACAAAAGCAGGGGCATATTATCAATATGGGTTCAGTGGCCGGTAAGCAAGTTTATGAAAAGGGAAACGTGTATTGCGCTACCAAGTTTGCCGTAGATGCCATGAACCAGGGAATGCGGATCGATTTACTTCGTCATAATATTAAGGTAACCGCTATTCATCCCGGCGCTGCGGAAACTGAATTTGCCTTAGTCCGTTTTAAAGGTGATGAAAAAACCGCGAAAAGCGTCTACAATGGTATACAACCGCTAACGGCGGAAGATATAGCGGATGTGATCTATTACTGCACTACTTTGCCAAAGCATGTCTGTATCAACGATCTTGTCATTAGCTGTACACAACAGGCCGACGCAATGTACTTCCATCGTAATATTATTTAGTAAATAGAAACCATTACTTCTGACAATCCGTATCTTTTATATTAGTTAATTTCCCATCCCGTTTTGTTAGATGGCCCAAAATTTGCCGTGATTTTACGAAGAAAATGTCCGTAATACGTTAATTCAAACCGTTAAAAATTTAAGTGTAGGAATATGTGATGTATTTTTATCAGCTATCCGACACCTTTATAAAGCCGAACATGAAAAAAATATCCATCCTTCTGATAATCGTAGTTTTTTCCAGCCTGTTTTCCTTTTCCCAGGATGTTATTAAGTTGCAATCCTGCCAGGACGATATGATCAGTCACCAGGTAGACAGCCTCAAAAATTTTTATGGGAAAGACGGCTATGTGCTGCTAAAAGAAGCTTCTATTTCTATGGAAAGTGAATTTGAGATGCCGGTGATAGTTCCTCTTACACAGGGAAGCTGGTACCAGTTTATTTTTATTGGTGATTATACTTCGAGACTATATGAAGTAAGAATGTTTGACTGGGATGAAAAACAGGTGGTCTTCCAGCAAAAGAAATGGGGTGATGTAGATGGCAATGTTATTTCATATTCTTATATACCCAAGCTTTCCGAATTTCACATGATGAAACCTGTACAGGTAAATAAAAAGAAGAAAAAGAATCTTTGCGGATATGTAATGCTATTCAAGAAAAATACACCCAATGCCGACAGCGCCAGTACCAGCGCGGCTGTAGCACCGAAACAGTAATTACTACTGCTTTAAAATTTTATTCCCGGATCAACAACTGCTTTATCTCCCGATACCCGAATATTGAATACCCGCCATTTCAACCTGCTGGCTATCGATATTGTTGCGTCCGTCTATAAAATACTTTACTCCGTTCGCCGATAGTTTTTTGAAATCAAGCTGGCAGTATTCTTTATGCATGGTTATTAAAAAAACCGCTTCCGCATCACAGCTATAGATATCAGCAACGGCATTAAACCCTTTAGATTTTATTTCTTCTGCTGAAAATTCAACATCATGCACCAGCACTTCAAAACCTGTTCTTACCAATACTTCACTGAGCAGGTAAGTAGTGCTCAATGCATCTTCTTTTACGTTAGGGCGAAAACTTAAGCCCAGTAACAAGGCCTTTTTATTTTTCACTTTGTCCTTTATCAATGATACGGCATAGTCAGCCATTTGATCATTGATAGAACGGCTTTGACTGGCTAATGTAAAATTAAGCCCAGCCTGTTTAAAATTCTCTATAAGGAAATAGGGATAAACCGGGGTACAATGACCTCCTACTCCGATACCAGGTTGTAATAAATTCGCTTCCCGGTCAGTATTGATCAACGGAATGAGATCAGCGAAATGAATTCCTTTGGCATTGGCGAATTGAGCAAGCTGGTTGGACAGAGCTATATTCACATCACGGTAAATCATCCCTGCCAGTTTAACCATTTCGGCCGCTTCAATGCTTTCAACCTTGTGCAGCAGCCCTTCCTTAAAAAAACATTGATAAATTTGAAAAGCTTTATCAGCTGCTTCATCTGAAATGCCACCGATTATTTTTGGGATCAGCAGTAACTGTTCCAGCATGGTCCCGCTTTTTATACGTTCCGGGCTGTGTGCCAGTAAAAAATCTCTGCCGTGTGTTCTTCCCTGCGATTCGATTGCCGGCACAACATAATCTCTACCAAAACCAACAGGAACGGATGTCTCAATAACAATTATTGCCTTATTACTGAGAAAGGGAGACATCTGTCGCATAGCTCCCAGGAAGGGAGCATCAAGGATTTTATTTTCGTGATCTACCAATAACGGTATAGCTATAATTACAGCATCACTGTCTTCTATCATCGAAAAATCTCCACTAATCACCAGTTTGGCATCCCGGTAGGCTGAAGTAAGTATTTCATTTAACCCCGGCTCATTCGTATAATATGTTCCGCTTTTAAATTGCTTTTGTAAATCCGGGTTTGTATCTATCGCAGTTATAGAAATGTCCTGCTGAAGGATATTTGCCGCTACCGCCTGTCCTATTTTACCAAAACCGATTACGCAGATTCGCCTCATATTATTTCGTTAGCCAATTCTAAATCCAATGACTGGCAGTTTTAATTGTTACTATAAACCGCACACAAATAAAAACGCTGATATTATGGCAAATATCAGCGTAACTTTTTATTTATAGACAAATAAAATCAGGTCCTCAGGCGATCCTGTTTTCAGGAGACAACCGGCAAAGAAACATACATACGGAATGCTTCGATTACTTTCTCTATATCTTCATTTTTCATCGGTATGTACAGCGGAAGAATAATGCTCCTGTCAGCTGACTTTTCTGATACCGGTAATGATAATCCGGCACATTCTGCTTTATAAGCAGTCTCCCTGTGTGTTGTCATGATACCTCTCCGGCTGGAAATTCCATCATCCAGCATTTTTTGCATTATTTCATTGCGGCTAACAGGGCAATTATCCTTCAGGTAAATACTGTACGATTGATAGTTGCTGAAATAGCCTTCCTTTTCTATTGGCAATTGAATACAATCAATGTCTTTAAATGCTTCGTTATATCGCATGGCGATCTTTCTTCTTTCCGCTACAATCCAATCCAGTTTTTCCAATTGTTTAATTCCAACGGCGGCCTGTATATCGGTCATACGATAATTATAACCCACTTCTATATGGTCTTCAAATATCAGTTTTGATGATTCGTGGCGAACCCTGTCATTGATTGACATTCCATGCTGTCTTAACAATTTCATCCGCTGATAATAATCTTCCCGGTTGGTGGTAATAAAACCGCCATCACCGGTTGAAATAACTTTTCTTGGATGCAGGGAGAAGCAAACCAGTTCAGAATGGCTTCCTATCTTTCCGCCTTTATAAGAAGAACCTGCAGCACAAGCCGCGTCTTCTATCAGTTTCAGGTTGTGTTTCGCTGCCAGGTCTCTAAACGCATCAATATCCGCAGGCATACCTATTTGATGTACTAACAGGATCGCCTTTGTCTTTGAAGTGATCTTTTTGGCCGCATCATTGACATCAAGATTATAGTTAGCAGGGTTGATCTCCGCAAATACGGGTATTGCTCCTACATACTTAACAGAATTAGCCGTAGCGATATAGCTCATGGAAGGGCATATTACTTCATCACCAGGTCCAACACCCGCAACAATCATGGCCAGGTGAAGCGCCGTGGTACAATTGGAAACTGCCACCGCATACTTCGCTCCTGTATATGCGGCGAATTTTTCTTCAAACTCAGCTACGCGGGGACCCTGTGTGATCCAGCCGGTAAGGATCGTGTCGTAAGCAGCCTGTGCTTCGTCAGCGGTCAGATAAGGTTTTGCTATGGGTATCATTAGTTTGCTGTTATTTTTATTTTTTCAAAATACCATTGGGTCAATTCTTTCATTCCCTGTTCCAGCGTTACTGTAGGAGTAAAATTGAGTAATTTCTTCGCTTTTGAAATATCTGCCAGTCTCCTGCTTACCGGGTTGATAGAATTTTCTTCACGGTGTTCGGGTGTAAGCGTTGAATCGTTTACTTTCAATAATACTTCCAGTAATTGCTTCAGGCTTGTTTCTTCGCAATTGCCTATATTAAAAGACTCATCAGTAACGTCAGCCTGTAAGGCAGCAACATTCGATTTCGCGATATCTCTTACATACACAAAATCCATTGTAGTAGAACCATCGCCATAGATTAACGGGTTTCTTCCATCACGTATGCAATCCAACCACCTTATCATTACTTCTGTATATTTTCCGTCCGTATCCATACGGGGACCATACGCATTGAAATAGCGGAGCGCTACATAATCAAGGCCATACATGAATTTATAACTCCTGAATAATTGTTCTCCCCACATTTTGGCAGCACCATAAAAAGTCTGGTTATTGTAAGGATTATCCGTCTCGGGAGTTGGGAAATGTTGTGCCAGGCCATATACAGAAGCACTGGAACTATAGATAACTTTCTTTACTTTATGTTTTGCACAAAGATCAGCTACATCAAAGGTCGACTTCAGCATTACATCAAAACCTTCCTTTGGATTAGCGGCACAGGCATTGATACGCAACGCCGCCATGTGAAATACATAGTCACAACCGGAGATGCATTTCTCCAGCTTTTCCGTCTCACGGATATCCGCATTATGAATTTCAATGATGGGGTTATTGATAAATGATTTCATGTTCTCCTTCGTGCCACGGATAAAATTATCAATGATGATAATCTTTTTAGGTTGCAAGGGAATAAGTTCTTCAATAACATAAGAACCTATAAATCCCGCTCCACCTGTAACCAGGATAGTACTGTCTTTGACTTTATTATGCATGTTGTGCGTTGTTTATACTTAACAAAATGATACCTGAAATAATTAATGTAAATCCTATAAATGAGGCCATGTTTAAGTGATCTTTGAAAATAAAATAACCTGCTATGATCGTCAATATAAAATTGACACCTGCCGAAACCGGTATAACAAAAGTGAAATTGGCAGTTGATAATGCTTTGAACATAACTAACGCCGAAGCGAATATGATGACAAACGCTCCTATCACCTGTACATTCAGTAAAAAATGGAACCAGTCCATAAAAGAATTCAATACTCTTCCCTTCAACTTCCATTTAATAAGGGCCGCGCCGGATACATTCAGCAAAGCATACAAGCAACAAAATACCACTGCTTTTATCATGACTTTTTCAATTCAATAACTTCGTCGATAATAAATAAAGGTCTCTTCCTGCTTGCATCCAGTGTTCTCCACAAATACTCAGCGATGATACCGAGTGATATATTGGTGATGCCAAAACCCACCATCAGGATAGACATCAACGCCGGCCAACCTGCAGCCAGGTCGTTAAATATCAACTTGCGCAGAATGATATAAATGGTCCATGCCATACCGAGTATAAAAAACGCAATCCCTACCATTGACACTAGCCTGATCGGTGCGAAAGAAAAGGCTACGAAAGAATCAATGAACAGTTTCATTTTTTTGGAAAATGTCCATTTTGACTTTCCTACTTTACGTTCCGCCTTATCATAATAAACGTTTTCAGAACTATAGCCGAGTGTCAATATCTGTAACTGTATCGAAGAGTTCAGTTCAATGTTCTGATCGAGGTTTTGTTTTACTTTTTTATTGAAAAAAACAATATCAAATCCTTTCCCCGGGAATTTAGGATTGACAAACTTCTTCATCATGTACGCATAGAACTGGGAGAAAACACTTTCAAAAAAAGAGTTGTTAGTTGTCTTTCTGAAAGCATATACGATATCTGATTCTTTTTCCTTAACTATTTCCAGACTTCTGTCAATTAACTCGAGCGGGTCCTGTAAATCCGCAGGAAGAAAAGTAATGAAATCACCTGTAGCATGTTTGATGCCAGCCCTTACAGCAGCCTGTGCACCGAAGTTTTTTGAAAGCTTAAGCAGTTTGATATCATAATTACCGAATTGCAACCCCTGCAACAATTCAATGGAATTATCAGTTGAACCATCATCCACCAGGATTACTTCTCCTGAATAGGGCTTATTGACAAAAAAATTATTCAGTGAATTGATATAATTTCCAATATTGCCGGATTCATTTAGGAAGGGGCTAATAATGCTTATCCTGGGGCTCATTGTAGTAGTAATGGTTTAGTTTTCGTTTGGCGGTGTTTATATGTATTATCTGCCTTTTACTTTTTTAATAAATATGACTCTTATAGAAGTGTTGAACTTCTAAAACATTTATTAAAGCAAAGAGGCCAAATAACTTCTTTGTTGATCTTACTTCTTCCTTGAACTGATCAGCTCCACAATTCCTCTAACGGAATGCAACTCTTCAATTTCCTGCATGGATAATCCCAGGTCAAAAGAATTCTCTAGCTCTACCACCAGGTTAAGATGGTTCAAAGAATCCCATTCAAGGATCATATCCTTTTCAGTGTCCATATCTACATTGATATCATTCCCCATAGCCAGCTTGAATATTTCCTGAACCTGGCTTAGTATTTCGCTGTTATTTTCACTCATAGTGTTGTGCCTCAAATATTAAGGCAGAAAATTAATAAAAAAATTCCCAATTTCTAAGCGGAAATACTCTTTTTTGAGCCCATTTCAAGGTTTTCAAAAAACGTCTTCGCCGGAATATTTTTGGCTGTCTCTTTAAACAGTATTTCACTTAATTCAACTCCCCTTTCACCCAGTTCCTTTAGTACATAGCTGAAAAAGTCTTGCTCAATCAGGCGCCCCAGTGCCCTGCAACTCATCAGGAAATTGCGCATTACCGCCTTCTTTTCCTTTATTTCTATTAAAATAAGACCTACCAATCCATAATCACCAAATTTATCAGACACCCGCAAACCAAAAACAAGGTTTCCGTCCGCCGCGAATTTTTCTATCTGAGGAATACTGAAAGCTTCCTTATTAAAATTGAATTGATTTGTTTTCTCCGTTAATTGTGATACCCTGGCTGTATCGGCGGGGTTATTGATCGTAATATTCAATTTGATCGCCAGGCTTTCTACATATTCCTCAAAGGAATGAACGGACTCCTTGGCGTTGTTTCGCTGCTGTTCCGCTATATATTGTTCATTCTTCTCCAGGTCTTCTTTTGTTAAACGCTTTCTTTTAAAGGCGTAGTCGTCGCACAATTGCAAAAACTCATCGTAACTAGTGGTTAGCTTTTTAGTATAAATCTCCGGCAACATCGAATTCACCGATTGTAATTCAAATTCATTATCATCAATGAAAATAAACGAGTCGGTCCCGATATTTAATTCCTTAGCCGCCACCTTCAGGTTCTCCGCTTTATTAAGCCAGTTCACTTTCTTAATAATGAAATCATCCCACTTTAATGGCATGTTTAATTTTTCGAAAGCTTCCTTTACATCACCTTCATTATTTTTGGAGCAAAGGCCAAGTATGAAACCTTCTTTTTTCTTTTCCAGCAAAAATTCCTGGAAATGAAAAAACAATACACCTTGTGCGTTCTTGTTGCATTGAATTCCCTCCAAACCATCTTCACCCAGTATACCTTTCCAAAGTGTATTATCACAATCAATGAATATGGCTTTCTTCTCGGGTGTGTTCAAAAAACGAATGGAAGACCGCAATTCAGTTGAAAGAAGAGCGATGAAATCTTTTGTATAGGGCATCTGGTACAAAAAGCCCAACTTGAAATTATAAGCTTTCTGAAAACCTAGGTTGGAAATGATTTTTTTTACATCATAAAAAAACACATTGCTTGTATCCAGGATGGCTTTAATAGCGGCTTCCTTTTCTATAATTACCTGGTCATGCTGACCAATATTATTTTTAAGAATCGATGTGTGCCGGCCATTAACCATGTTATTGGAAAGCAGGATAGTGCCGGTAAACTGTGTCGCAATGCCTTTCACCGCCTGTAATATCTCTGCGATATAATCATCAGTATAACGGAAAAAATAACTATCGAAATGGACTATTAAAACATCCACACCATCCAACTGACTGCCGGCTTTAAGAAGTTCCGGCACGATCGGATCGGCATAAATATATTTTTTAACAGCGAACTCATTATTGCTGTTCACCTGTTTTAGAACCAGGTCAAATGTTATATCGGAAATAACGGCTATATTCATGACTACTATATAACGAATTCAACTACTTGTTTGTTCCTCGAATAATAAAACCAGACTTCCCTGTTGTTGAACAGGATAGCCGGTATGGGTCCTTTTACCATAATCAGTTTTTGCTCCCCGACAATACCCATCATCTCTTCCCTTGAACCCACTTCATAGCAAAGATGATGATAGCTGCTCCCGTTTTTCTGAAGAAAATTATAGGTAAAAGATTCTTCATTCAGCGGCTGGATCAGTTCAATAAAAGAATCACTGAAATTCGTGTACAATGACATTTTGCTGTTTTGTACGGGATCAAACAGTTCTTTTACTTTCTTTTCAAAAATCAAACTCTTCTCGTACTGAGCTATATCCTTAACTACATATCCAATGTGATGCAATTTCATTTGTCGCTTTTTACTCAAAAGAATTTTATCAGTTTAATAATTTTATCGTAATTGAATTCCTTAAACTGATCAGCCGTAATTTCCTGGATAACGGCTTTGACCATCACATCGGCATTAGTTCCTACACTTACTTCTCTTGTCTCTATTTCACGAAATCCCAATTTTACATGCTGTCCCCAAACCGCTTTATTGTCCGTATTGGTCTGGCAATAAACCGCATTCATACCCAATTGCTCAAAGCAAATTTTCAGCAACAGGTATTCAGCCTCAATGGCGTTTACAGGGTTGGTAACGATATATCTTCCGAATTCACCTCTTCCATCTTCAATATTGTAAATGGAGATAGTTCCTTTAAATTCATTATCAATATTCGTTACTGTAAAGTTTTTTGCTTTTTCTAAGCCCTTATTCTTCTTTATCCAGGTAAGCTGCTCCTCCACGCTTATTGGCTTCTGAAACAGGAATTTGTTATTCGCAGGGTCATTCCTGAGATTCACAATATCTTCCGCATCTGCTTCGGAAATTTCCTTTAGAATAGTTTTTATTCCCCTGATAGATAACATTTTTCTCAATTATGGAATAAGATCAACAAGTAAAATGCCTTTATGTTCAATTTCCTTTTTCAATAAAAGTTCACCGACTTTCAATCCTCCCGACTGCAGTCTTACAATCGGGTCCGGACCTACCGCCGAGGGCAAAATTCCCATATGCCCTGAATGAACATGATCAGGATATACTGTAATATGCTCTTTACAAAACTTTTCATCGATGTCTCCGGCATATCGCAATAAGACAGCACCGGGTGCCGCCGCTTTTATTTTACTTACTGCAATGGGCAAACTGCTATCTCCGATCCATAGCCGATCAAACGGATAGGCTGTAAATACAATCGCTTCCGTTTTACTATATTTTTCCGGTATCTCCAGATCAGGAAAATTTCCTAACCAATCAATATTCATTCCGTCATACTTCGGCTTATTTTCAATCGTATCACAAACACCTAAGGAGCCGCATACTTTACTCAGCACTTTGGCCATGAATGGACCGAAATCATTATTGCATAAAAGTATATAAGAGTTTTTGTAAGGGCAGAAACCCGCATCGAAAATCATTTTCAATGCCATATCCCCCAAATAATTAAAAACATCCACATCGGGATGTCTTTCATTGGTAGCTCCAACAATTATATATTTTGTTTTACAATAGGCTATATCGAGATCCGCATCTCTCCATTCCCACCCTTCATACATCAGTGGTATCACTACACCTTTCTTTGCATGTTGCAGCTTATCACTATTCAAAGGCCGTAGATGGCCGGAATTAGTAATAATATCAGCCTTGGCAATGATCTCTGGTGTTAATGTATCAATGATAGTAACCTTCAGATTCTTGTCACCAAATTGTTCCAGCAATTCATTGGTTTGCTTTCGAACATCGGCAACGGAACCATATCTTGTATCTTTTGTAAATGCATATACTTCGGCACCGGCCAATGCAGCGATCACCGGCGTAACAATGTATGCACCGGTAGCTGCTTCTGTCAAAACAACTTTTCCCGAAAGGTCAAGGTTCAACCGGCTTACCGCATCTTCAATTTTATTCTTAATTACCGGCATACTGGTTAATAACATTTATAACATAATCTACATCTTCATCCGACAATTCGGCATACATAGGTAATGATACACAATGAGACGCCAGGTATTCTGAATTAGGAAAGTCGCCCTGCTTGTATCCCAAATGCGCATACGCCTTTTGCATATGACAAGCTACAGGGTAATGAAACGCCGCGTTGATATTATTATCCGCGAGGAATTTTACAAACCCATCCTTATCTTCCGTTGTCACTACAAATAAATGAAAAACTGAATCGGCCCACTCAGGCTGAGCCTGCATCTTTATAGCGGGATTTTTGATCTCGTTTAAATAACGTTTCGCGATAGCTCGCCTTCTATCATTCCATCCCTGCAAATATTTCAGCTTAACGGTCAATGAAGCTCCTTCCAATCCGCCCATACGATAATTGTATCCTATCTCATCGTGGAAGTATCTTACCACCGAACCATGATTGCGCAGGCTTTGGATATGCTTCGCATATTTTTCGTTATTGGTAGTTACACCACCAGCTTCTCCGCAGGCACCCAGGTTTTTGCCGGGGTAAAAACTAAAGCAGGCCATTTCTCCAAAACCACCAGCAGGCTTGCCTTTGTATCTTGCGCCTTGCGCTTGCGCAGCATCTTCGATAAATTTAAGGTTATGCTTTTTGCAAATGGCAGCTACCCCATCAATATCGAATGGCTGACCATATAAATGCACCCCAATGATCGCTTTGGTCTTTGGAGTGATCTTGGCTTCAATTTTTGTTATATCAATTTCCCATGTATCCGGATTGCAATCCACGAACACAGGTGTAGCTCCTGCATGGCTTACTCCCCAGGCGGTAGCAATAAATGTATTGGCAGGAATGATCACTTCATCGCCGGCGCCGATACCTAATGCCAGCATAGCCAGGTGAAGCGCTGTTGTTCCATTACTCAGCCCCATGGTGTATTTTACATCGGAGAAAGATGAAAAAGCTTTCTCAAACTCTTCTACGAAGGGGCCTCCGGAGAAGGCTGTTTTTTCATATACTTTCTCAAAAGCTTCAAAAATTTCTTTTTTAACCTGATCATGCTGTCCTTTCAGGTCAAGACATGATATCTTTTTTTGCGCGATAACTGTATTCATACTGTCGAATTAAATGGTTTTAAAAATACGGGCAGGGCTGCCGGCAACTATCGTGTTGGGAGGAACATCTTTGGTAACCACCGATCCTGCACCTATTAATGCATTCTCTCCAATGGTAATTCCAGCCAGTATGGTTGCGTTGCTTCCAATGGAAGCGCCCTTTTTTACATGTGTTTCTATCACTTTCCAGTCTGCCTCTGTTTGCTGGCTTCCGTCAGCGTTAGTGGCCCTTGGAAAAAGATCGTTCGTAAACATAACGCCGTGACCTACAAATACATTGTCCTCAATGTGTACTCCTTCGCATAAAAAGCTATGGCTGGAGATCTTGCAGTTCTTTCCGATGAAGACACCTTTCTGTATTTCTACAAACGCACCCACCTTGCTGCCATCATCAATACTGCATCCGTAAGCGTTTACGAAATTGAAGATGCGTACATTCTCTCCAACCGTTACGTTATTTAGGCTTTGTTTATCATTATTAATGGTGATTGTTTCCATATTATTTTATTTTGACCTCCTTACCATTGTTTTTGATTGATTCCTGCGAAGCTTCCAGGATCTTGACTACCTGCATACCGAGATGTGCATTGGCAAGTGGTTTTGTCTTATGAATGATTGATTGTATAAAATCATTGGCAACGCCTGCCAATGCTTCAGAAAGTTGTATTTTAGGAATATACACATCACCGGTACGATAATCCACCATTATGGTAGTTTTTTCATCATCTGTTTTATGCTTGTAACTGGTATCGTACACCCTTACCTTTTCTGAAGGTTCCAGGTCATTGTAAACGATCATCTTTTTATCACCGCCAATCAGTGTCTGCCGTACTTTCACCGGTGAGGTCCAGGAGCAATTGAAGTGAGCGATAAAATCAGAATTATAATTTACCGTCATATAAGCAATGTTCTCAATATTGTTCCTGGTATGAGAAATACCGGTAGCATTGATACTTAAAGGAAGTTCTGTCACTAAATAAGTAAGAATAGATATATCATGCGGTGCGAGATCCCACAATACATTTACATCGGGCTGAAATAATCCAAGGTTGATACGGGAAGAATCAAAGTACCGCGGAGTACCAACCACGTCCGTATCAATTAATTCCTTCATTTTTTGTACCGCTCCGGTATATAAAAAGGTATGATCGGCCATCAGGGTCAGCCCCCTTTTTTCAGCTATCTCAATCAATTCTTCAGCCTGCGCTACAGTTGACGTTATAGGCTTCTCGATCAATACATGCTTACCATTCTCCAGCGCTTTTTTAGCAAGGGCAAAATGGGTAAATACGGGAGTGGCGATAACCACCGCATCTATCTCTCTATCATTGATGATGTCTTCCGCAGCCTTTACTCCATTAATAGAAGGGAAAATTTTAGCCAGTACAGCGAGACGTTCCGGGCGGCCATCCGCTACGGCCTTTACAATACAGTTAGGAGCGGTAAAAAAGTTTCTTACAATGTTGGGTCCCCAGTATCCATAGCCAATGACGCCAATAGTAATGTTTGACATTTTACGAATTAATTGTTAGTTTATTTGTAGGGTTTAGAAAAATTAAAACGCTTATTCTTTCTTCACAGTATGTTTCCGGGCTTCAAAACGTGAAATTGCTATAAAATACCTTGCTTAAAGGCATAAAAGAGCATATCAGGGTCGAAAAATGCAATAAATATTAGGAATATGGGTACTTATATTAAATGGCTTTTACTCTTTATAACTGCAATAAGTCCCCCGGGGAATTATTATTCAGGGCTACCAATCACATGAAACTTAAGGCATTGGACTAGTCGGGGTCAAAAATAGAAAAAAAAAAATTCTAATCAAATGTTTTTGAAAATTGTTCTGAAATTTAATTAGGGACTTTACGTAAGCCATGTGGTGAAAAAATAGCCTGCATTCAATTTTTCGTTATTGCTATTCCTAATATGGATAATCACTATTACTTTTAGGCCCTCAAAATGCAAGAAAACCGATTTAAGCCTAAAAAAGTCCGGCCAATACTAACTGAGTAATAAGCCCGTTTAATTGAAAATACCCACCAATGCTCCAACGAATTTCGGTCCGCACCTTCTTTGAAAATATGAATACGAAGGTATTTTTCCTTTTACTTTTTTTATACCAGCTTATTTTCATTTTCCAGGGTCTGGATTTTTTAGACGAAGGGTTTACTGCCACCTTTTATCAGCAGTTCTTCCACGACCCGTCTTCTGTTGAATATAATTTCATGTTTTGGCTTTCGGGTTTAATTGGAGGAACTTTTACTTACCTGTTTCCTGATACCGGCTTGTTAGGGCTTCGCTTTCTGAGTATACTATTTACTATGGCTACCATATTGATAGTATACAATATGCTGAAGAACTACCTCAACAAAACAAACCTGAAAATAGGCTTACTGCTGGTTACGCTCTGTGTTTGCCATAATCCCAAGATCTTTCACTATAATTTCTTATCTATTTTATTATACTCCGCTACCGCCAGTTTATTATTCAGCGGTTTGAAAAAGGATAAATGGTGGCTATTCTCACTAAGTGGCGCTGTAGTTGGGCTGGATGTTTTTTCTAGGCTTCCAAGCCTCGTAAATCTTGGGTTGGTGGTTGCCATAGCCTATTATGGTTTTTTGAGTAGAACGCCGTTTAAAAAAATTATCACACAAGGAGTTAGCTTTTTTGCAGGCTTTGCGGTGTCGGTTGTTACCGTTATCCTGGTGATCAAAACGATGGGACAGCTTGACACTTTTGTCAATGCATTCAAATTGGTTACCCAAATGGGACAGAGTGATGGAGAAACGGCCTACAGCATACCCAAACTTATTCTGCAGTCGGTGAATTCGTACAATGACTCTTTCTTTTTCACCCTGTATATTCTGGCGCTGATTTTTATATCGGCTGTTGTTCCGGATTACCTGAGGAAAAAGTTTCATTTTAAAGACTGGGCTGTACGCCTGGTGAAATACTTCAGTCTTTTACTTGCATTTCTTATCATGCTGAAAGGCCTGGAGATATTGATGCGTTTTTATGCGGGTCTGACGCTGATATCTTTTGTGCTGATTCTTTTATCAGACACCAGGAAGGAAATCAAGACATTGATGCTGATTGGTACTTATATAACTTTTACATACGCTTTAGGCAGCAGCGCTGGCATTTTCACGGCGGGTGTACATATATTCTGGATCGGTATGCCAATCGCGATAGATTATATTCTGAATATTAAAGATTTTAATTATCGTTTCTCCATTTCAGCTGCAGATAGTAAGGGTATATCAAATTATTCCAGTACAAATGAACAGCAGTTTCATTTCAGACCTATAAAGTCATATATTATCACCATCAGTATCGTGGGTTGTATATATCATCAATGGTTTTACCCGATGCATGATGAAAGCAGCCGGCTTGGGATGTTTTCTACCATTGACAATAAATATGTAAAAGGTATATTCACCACCCAGCAAAGAGTTGATGCCACCAATGAACTTTTGAATGCAAGCTCCAGGTTTGTGAAACCAGATGATTATGTTTTGGCCTTTCATTCCTTTCCCATCTATCACTACATGACCCATACCAAACCATATACACGTAACTCCATGCCCTGGTATTATGTATCAGGTGCATTTAAAACACAATTATATAAGGCGGTAGAGGATACAAAGATATTACCAGTGGTAGTCGTACAAAAAATCAAGACTACTCCCAATGATCATAGCGACTGGCCTGATGCCTGGCCCAGCGATCCTATTTTTCACAAACCGGAAACGGATACAAGAACTATCCGTCAACAGGCGTATATGGATGAATTTCTTACCAAATATGAATACCACGTCGCATGGGAGAATGATATTTTCAAGATAATGACTACTGATAAAAAGCCATGAGGACAAGACAATACGAATAAAAAATTTCGCAATTTAAATCTTCATCTTTCGTAGTTCATCTTTTGCCAGTGTGATCCAGCCACGGTTATAACCTTTTTCCTGGGAACTAAGATGAGATGCTTCATCAACGATTTGAGCAAAAAGTTGTTGGGCTTCTTGCTTCCTATTGGCTCTTATAAGAAAAAGACCGTATTGATAACGTGCCTCAAAATTAGAAAAGCGGGCTTTCATGGTCTTAAATTCGGTTTCAGCTAGTTCGCTGTTGCCGGTATAATCCAATGCCAGGGCATACAATATATGAGCTTTTGAACGTGCGAATTGTGGCCGCTTGTAAATTTTCTTAGCAATTGGAATGATCTCTTCAAATCGTTTTGCCTGGAAATAGGCAATGATAAGCTGACTAAGAACATATTCGTTCTCTTCAAAATTTCCATCAAGGCTCCATTCATATAATTCAATAGCCCGCATTGTCTGGCCCGCTGCAAGATAAGCATCGGCCAATGCTACCTTGTTTTCGAATGCATCAGAGACTTTTATATTTTCTTCTAATCTCTTAATCCTTCCACCGGGATTAAATACCGCACCAACTCCTGTTTGCACATTATGCACCTCCCGGCGGGTAACTATTTCCGTAAAGAAGTAAATAAGACAACCAATAACGGGGAGAAATACGATCAGCCATATCCAATTATTCTGACGTCCCCGCCGTATGCAATGAAGCACACAGATAGCCTGCAGCACGATCGTAATAATATAGAAATAATTATTAGCAAAAAATGGCATAGGAGTTCCTTTACTTCATACAAAAATATATTCCCCGCCGATTTGGCAAAGAATTTTTTGAACTATATCTCTATGACCAAGCCCTGCTAAAATATCGCCTGGCTAAAGGACATAAGCAGTACGGTGCCATCCGTTTCTATCCTTTCAATTCAACTATTTTATTGCGCCAGGGAAATCCTGACCTGTAACCCGGCTCGTGTATTGGTAATCGGGAATGCATTACTGATCTTGGGGATATTCCGGTTTTGCTCAAAATAAAATTTAAGACTCACCCGGTTATTTAAAATATAATCTATAGAAGGAGCTATACGGATTACTTTCTGACCCGAAGTTCCAAACGATGTACCCTGATCCAATTTACTGTTTGCCGTTGCATCATCACGCAAACTAAAATCAAAGCGGAAGGTGACATCATTATCCAGCTTCATCCCTTTCTTACCAATCTTTAAATTTTTAATTAGCGGCAATCCTTTTTTGCGCCAGTTAAACCCAAACGTCACTTCTGTCGAACGGTTTTCCGCCAATTGGTAATCGATCAGGCTCAAACTAAGTTGCCTTGTTTTCCTGAATTCCGCTCTTACCGACAACTGGTTGGTAAAGGTCATATCCAATTCTATCAAGGGATCAAATGATTCCTGGATAGTAATATTTGGAATAAGGAAATAAGGAATGAAATTTCCGGTCAGCGTATCACGGAAATAAGGATAACTCACCCTGAACGGATCGGTAAACAACAATGCTGTATTAAAGCTGTTCATGCCAAGCGTACTATGATAACCATGCTTGATAATAACATTGGTGAATATTTTTTCGAGTCCGCCGATCTTTGACAGCCCATTGTAAGTGATCGTCCAGTTAGGCCTTGGCAAAAGACCTTTAAATGGATTAGCCCTTATGTTTGGATTATTATTTTTAAACAATGTAACCGAGCCCGGATCTTTTTTACCATAGGCGGCAAGGAAAGCGGGTATCACTACATCCTGCGCATAGCGTCCATAACCCTGGTAATAGCCATCCGCATCTACAGTGCCATTCTGATAGGGATTGAGTTTACCCAAGCGCTGAGACAATAATAACCTGTTTGATTCAAAAGTTTTAAATGTTTCGGAAATAACATTTGGATCAAACTTGGTGAACATGGTTTGGTAAGAAATATAACTAATGCTGAAGCTACCCATTGCATAAGGGTTCAGCCTGGTTAATCCTGAAGTGCCCGTAGTATCCTTATACAATTCAGAATATTGTTTACTGTATGATTTGTCAACATTAAGATCAATATTTAGATCACGGAATGGGCTGACCTGCGCCGTAACATTTAATCGTTGACTATACCGTTGCTGGATCAACGCTGATAAAAGAGGGTCTTTTGACAAAAGTCCCTTCGCTCCAAAATTATTTATCCAACTGGTATCAGGCTGATAACCGAAAATAAATCCAAACCCAGGCTCACCACTTTTTAAATTGGCGCCCAATACTCTTGTACTATCCATATAGCCGGGCAGCGTCGTTCCAAGATCTTCATTATATTGAATACCGACTCTCTTCACAGAAGTAAGAAGACCACCAATAAGCCTCGCTGCCGCACCTAATTCAAGCGGAGTATTTTTCTTTTGTTCTTTTAATTTCCGGCGTTCCAGTTTTTCTTGTTTCCGTTCCGCTTTCCTGAGCTTTCTTTTTTCCTTCGCTGTCATCTTTGCCCTCAATGAATCGGGGATATTTGATGTCACTTTTATTTTTTGCTTTGGAACAGTTACCTTCTTTTGTTTGGTGCTATCGGCAGCGTTTTTATTCTTCGCATTTTTATTATCATTCATCGGAGCCGTATTAACCGCTCTCAAAAATCTTGACTTGGAATATAACTGCTCAAAATTCAGCTCGGCGTTAACCGTTCTCGTTTGCGTATTAGATAAAGTATTTCCCAGGTTCCTTGCTAATTCAGAATTAGAAGCAGCCAGCCAATTGTATTGTGTACCGTAAGACGCCCGCAACGTCGTCCAGTCTAACCAGGGTATTTTTTGCATCGGCACATTGTATGACACTGTTGCCTGCTGTCCATACTGTGTATTCCTTCCTCCTTTGAAAAAGTTTTTGCGAACAGAATCTTTTTTCTCCGGTGTATCTATCCGGCCGAATGGTTCGTCTACCCGTGCATTATTGGTGGCGGAAAAATCAATCGATATCGATTTGGTAAGGTTCCATTGCAAAATATAAAAACGATCAAACGTAAAATATTTGTCGTAAGTCTCCGGTATCTTATAAGGGCCGCCACCTACATTTCTTGGTCTTGTCGCACCAAATTGACGGAAGACATCCGCCTTGAAAGACAATTGAGAAGGAACATAGTTGAAATTAATATCTTTAATTAAAGCCAGCCATTTCGATTTTGATTTGATCATCCTTTTAAATGGTTCAAAATATTTTGGCTGCGGCGCATAATTATATCCCAACGCACCACGGGTACGACGCACTTCATAATTATCGATTAAAGGATTGTGCTGTGTCGTTTCAAGATATGAGTAGTTCAGGTCAAAATTGGTAACACTCCATATCTGTGGCTTCTTACCATCCGTCTTTATTTTTTTAACATTCGTAAAGTTTACCGTCTTAATAGTAGTTATATCCTGCGCATTTCTTTTAATGGAATCTTTCTCATTTTTAGTAGGAGTATAAGAAAGTTTGTCCTTCAGTTTTATATCAAGATCATAAGGATCATATTCCGGTGTGCTTGTTATTCGGCTGATACCAGCATATACAGGAATTTGTATACCTAATTTTTTCGGCATCAGTTTACCCGCATCAATGTTTGCTGAAAGATCGAACGTATAAAGATCTTCACGGCTACGCTGGTTCACCCTTTGCTCAAGCGTACCGAAGCCATTGCTCTTTGCTGTTCCTGACAAAGTAATATTTCCCAAATCAGCCAGCTTAAGATCCACACGGCCTAATGCAGCCCAGCCACCTTTTTCATCCAGATGAGAAAACCGGAGTTCATTGAACCAAACTTCCGCACAGGCGGAAAGGAGATTTGTGTTTTCAACCGCCAGCATCATTCCCTTAACCTCTCCCAGATTTGGATTTCCCAATACCGCATAGGTTCTTCCATCGGCCAATACTTCACTGTAATATAAGGATGCAGACGAACCACCCTGGTTACGCCGGGATTTTAAACGGGTCAACTCCTGCAAATCAAAGTCAAGATTATTCGCCTCAGGCCATATCCGCAAACTGTCGGTTACTCCCCAGGCAGTTTTCTTCAATGGAATCCGCACTTCATAAAAGTTGCCCTGGAAATCATTCCCAATTCTTATTACGGCGGTCAATGAATTATCGAGGATGGCTCCGTCACTACCTCTTCCTTCCGCATGTATGAACATCCGCATCTTTCCGTACTGGCGCATATCCATATTCATCGTCTTTACTACTGCACGGGATTCTCCTTTCGGTAAATCACAAAACTGCAGGCTCAAAGCTTGTTCATTCAGGAATAACTGTACATTATTATTACTAAGTTGTTGTTGTCTTTCGATTCCCGGAGGACTTACATATCTTATCGGTTCCCGCTGATCATTCTCTTCCAGATTTACCGCCAATGTGTTTAATTTAACCGGATCATTTGCAGGCAAGTTTACATAATTGCCCGTCGTGTCAATTTTAAACTGGAATTTGCGCCATTGATTTCTTACCAGCTCTATTTTACCAAAACGCATCGTTACAGAATCGTCTTCGAAATCCGTAGCAAACATCCTGATGAAACGAATAGATTTGAAATCAGGAATATTTCCCACTTTGGTTTCAAAAGCTGAAATAGGAATGCGGAAAAGATACCATTGTTCATTTCTTGTGTTTCCGTCGGCGAGTTTTACGTCCACACTTCTGACATCGGTAATAAAATTCGTACCCGCTGCCATAAATGGTTTGATGTCCACTTTATACTGGAAATATTCTTCTACTTCATTGAGGGTATTGTCGCGGTTCAATTCTTCCGCATCAGGATATTGTGTAAACGCATTTACAAACTGGCTGTTTCCGCTTGCAATCGGTGAGTTGCCATGCGGATTGTTGATATTTTTATACCTTTCTAATATACCGGCGCCAACCGCATCATAAGACGCATCACGATAGGGTTTGAAATTATCCGCTGAAGGATCGACTAATGCCTGTTGATAAGCGCCGGGTGCGGTAGCCTGCAGGTTTGTCAGATAAGTACTGAACTTGGTTCTTTCATCATCATCCGTTAAACCATCAAAACCCACATCCTGGTATTGCCTGTCCGTAGGTTCATTACTAAATGCGTTGGTTATCTGCATGGGGATGGAAGGTACCCTGCCCCAAACAGAGCTATTATCTACCTGTGCATTATTGGTGGGTGTTGGCAAACCATTTTCGTATTGCCGCTTTCCATCCTTCAATACATCTTCAGAAATATTACCCAGGTTAATATATAATTTACCGCCTGTACTGTTTGGCCTCAGTATATAAGGATTTTGCATCCAGAATTCGATGTACTCTATATTGCTGGTTTCAAAATCGATCTGGTCGATATTACGCATGATACCGCCCCAGGCCTGCTTGGGATTTGTCAAATGACCATCTGCATTAATCCGGCCTGGCCGGTATTCAAAATTGTAGGGTCCTTTTTGCTTGGGATAAAATGTAATATCAAAAGTGGTCAATAGTCCCTGTCCGAAATCAGTAGTACGTTGTGGGAAAATTTCCTGCTGCAACACCTGTCTTGTTTCAGGCAAAGAAAGTTCCTTTACGTTATTGCCTACAGGGTTATTGGGATTACTTCTTTCCTGCAATACCGGCTCGATATTATACCAGGCGATTTTCCCGCGATTATATCCACTTGCCAAATCATTATTCAATGCTGATTCGGGAAACAATGGACCGGAACCATTCGCATTATTATTTCCCTGGGGCACTGAAGCCAGGTTCCAACTGATAAGAGGGAAGCGAAGATCGATACCAGCACGTGTTCCTTCAAAATCGTCAATATATACTTGCCCGGCAGTGCCCTTCCCAATTTGCGGAGCATGTCCCGGCTGCAGCATAGCAGCTTCGGCGTAAGCAGTGATGGAAGACATTTCCTTGGTACTATAAAATGGCAATTTATCCAACCATTTGGTCAATCGTGGCCAATCACTTCGATAGTCTGCATCCAGTCCATACATCGTATTTCGAATCGGATCATCTCCATAAGCCTGCTTCACAAAAAATGGCCGTTCACCTAATCTTGCGATCGTTCCACCCAATGTCAATTTTTTATTGGCAAAATAATCCAGCCGAAGTCCCATAAAGTTTCGCTGTTGTATGCCAAACGCCGCCTGGTTCTCGTACTGAATATTTACCGGTACCCCGGAATTAATGATCGACTGATTGATAACTCGTAATGTTCCCAGGTCATAATTGATTTCATAGTCAATATTTTCCTGGAGTACCTGGCCGCCTGATGTAACCGTTACAGAACCACGTGGAATATTAAATCCTAACTGGTAGTCACTACTGCCACCTGCGGATTTGGAACGCCCTTTTATCTTAAATCGATTCAGATTCGCATAAGTTTGGGCAATAGCTTTGATCGTATCATACAAAGGATAATATAAAAATTTATCCCGTTGCGCCTGAGTGCCATAAACATAATCCATGTCATGACCAAATGGCTCAAGCACCGGGAATATGACCCGGCTCATAGATGATATGACCGTAAAGCCCTCTATAAAGTCAAACACCCCATCTGTCTGCGGGTCGTTTTGATTATTAAGCCGGTCCAGGTTTACCAATGAAAGAATGGGCTGTCCCTTAAATTGAGTTAATACGTCATCCGGAGGTAAATATCTTTTTTCACCCAAGCTCGGCTCTTCGTATAAAAGATCGAGTTTGAAATCCGTTCTTTCCAACTGGCCAAAACCAACCGAATAAACGTTTTTCATCATCAGGTCCCAGATCGGAAGATTGGTACGCTGGGAAGTCGCTTTTAATAATTTCAGGAATAATATCCGCTGTGTGCTCCCCGATGTATCAGGTGGTATATCCTGTGAAAATTCACCCACCTGGTAAACTCTTCCATTGTAAGTATATTGAAAGGCCACACCCAACACTTCATCTGGTTGTAGCGGCTGATTTAACGAAAGAAATCCGATCTGCGGATTGAAATAAAAATCAGACGGCAGAAGTTTGCGTGCAAATGTTTTTTCAAAGTCCTGGACAGGTATCAATCCCTTTCCTGTAAGGACGCCTTGCACCAGTGAAGAGTTACGGGCATTTGGATTAGAAAGAATATTCCGGTAAAGATTATTAACCCCATTATCTGGCAAAGCATTCGGATTCCCGGGCGGTCCCCTGAAAGGATTTCCTTCGCCCAGGTCCATCAATGCCACGATATCTCTTGTGTCAGTAGTGGCGCCTGTTCGGTTAGTCACCCATACTTCCATCCGCAATATCTGCACACCGGAATTAACAACCGGCAACTGGCTCATCGCCTTGTTATAATTATTGCGGAAATATTGCGACAATAAAAAGTGACGGTTCTCCTCGTATTCATCAGATTTTACTGAAAAATCCTGTGTAGCCGATCCACCCTGCATATCGAGAGATTGTCGCTGTGCTCTTTGATTCGCCAATACTCCCGTAACGAATAATTTACCAAACTGCAATTGGGTCTTGATACCAAACAACGATTGGGCGCCGGGTATTAATGTTCCCTTGGAGGTAAAATTGACATTACCCAATTGGAACTGTTTAAGAATTTCATCATCCTTTCCCTGGTAATTCAGGTTTAATTGATTTTCGAATTCAAAGTTGGCTAAGGTGTTATAGTTGATCGGAAGTTTTAATTTGTCACCAATATTCGCATCTACCTGCAATTGGGTGTTCATATTAAAATCAAGCCCTCCATTCTTACGGGCTCTTTCTGGTAATGTCGGGTTCTTGATGTTCTGTCCCTGGTAGCCCGCTAAGAGATCTACATAGCCCGAAGGTTTGATATCAATTTTCCCAACACCTACAATCCGGTTGAACCATCCTTTGCTACCCCCACCCGGACCGGTTGCATTAAATTTTGGTTTGAAAATGCGGCGATTCATTGTGGCCAGCATGTCGGCTCTTTTACGGAAATAGGCATTCTCATCCTGCCGGCCCTGCAATCTTAAAAATTCGTCACGGCTAAGAGATACCGGGGTTCGATAATTTTTATCCCCAATTTTTTCAATGATGTAATATTCACCTGTCAGTGGGTCGTACTGAACATTTCTTTTGATAAAGGCGGTATCACGGAGATCGAACGTATTACGATTAGGATTACTATAAGGATCGCCATACCGGTCTGACAACGGATAACGAAGCGTATCTTTTTTTTGAGGAGGTTGTTGCTGAAAGAAGCCAGCCTTTGCTGTAGAAGCAAAAGTTGCTATGAGGGCAGACGCTACTACCAACGTACGGAGGATATGGGCAATAAAAATGTCCAAGGTTATTCTCAGAATCTAGTTAGTCCAGAAATAATTGTTGATCAGAGGGTACGCAGCGATTTTTTGATCAGCTCTTCTACAGGCAGATTTGGCTCGAGAGCCAGTACCTTTTTTACAGCCTGTTCGGCAGCCGACCGGTTGATACCTAAAGCTGTAAGAGCATTAAACGCATCTCGATGCAAAGTATTGCTTCTCAGGGGGGAAATATTTGATTCGATGGGATGTTTAGACAGCTTATCTTTTAGCTCCAGCACCAATCTTTCTGCGGTTTTTTTTCCAATGCCTTTGATGCCTTCCAGGGTGCGGATATCGGACCGGATAATGGCGGCCGCCAGTTCGTCCGGTTTCATGTAAGAAAGCATAACCCTCCCCGTGGAGGCGCCGATACCTGAAACGCTGGTCAACAGTTGAAACATTTCCTTTTCGGATTCTTCAAAAAAACCGTACAGGATATGTGCGTCTTCACGGATAATAAGGGTTGTATATAGTACCCCCTTCTCTAAGCTTTGAATACGGGAATAGGTATTAAGAGTGATCTGCACTTCATATCCAACTCCGTTCACATCGAGGTGCACAAAGGATGGAGTTTTTCTTACAAAATCACCTTTAAGATATGCTATCATGGCCGCGAAAATAAGCAAACAAATGTGCTAAAGTAAAAATGTGGAAATACAATGCAGTCTTCTGTAATCACACCATCCTGATAATGCTGAACCAGTAAAATCAAACTACGCCAGTAAGTATCTATATTCTTTAATATAAATTTGTTTTTCAACCTATCTATTATTTGTAATGCCTATCAACCAATCTAACCGACACTACCAGTTATGCTATATTATTTTTTCATCTTTTTTCCAGTTTATTCATTTCTCCAGTTCGGCGCAAACAACTATTAGTAATAATTACGTTTCGGCAAAAGATTTAAAACACCTGGCCATTGAACGAAGCATGATATATGCGCCAAATAAAGAATGGATGTATTCGCATCACCCTTATATTACTTTCTTCAATAATAGATTCATCGCTGCCTGGTCAAATGGTTTAAAAGATGAAGACAATCCAGGGCAAAGAGTCGCTTTTTCAATTTCCACTGATTTTGTAAATTGGTCAACGCCTGGAACATTGGCGTCTCCTTCGGTTTATAAAAACGATACATTGAATGTGTTGACGGCTGTTGGATTTCATCAGTTCAGGGATACGTTGGTAGCCTACTTTGGTGAATACTCCCCCTATAAAACCAATACAAAGCTATGGGCTAAAACCAGCACGGATGGTGAGCACTGGAGTGAGCCAGTTAATTTAAATATACCGGTTAATGCCAACCTCGGCCCGCAAAAAATAGCGGGTGGAAGATTAATCATTTCTGGCAACTTCACTTTTCCTTATACTGATGATTATCGTGGATTAAGTGGCTGGAAGATGAGCAGCTTTTATCCTGATACATCTTATATAGAAGATAACCCCGCCACATTTTATGCACCGGCCGCTAAAAGAAACCTGCCTCCCTTATGCGAAACATCTTTTTTTCAAACCGATGATGGAACGATTCATTCTTTACTGCGGGTAACGGGCGGTGGATGGAAAGGCCGTCTGTGGCTGACGGAAAGCAAAGACAATGGCATTCACTGGTCCTTCCCTGCGGAAACTTCGTTCAGTGACAATGACAGTAAATTTCATTTTGGCCGTTTGCCGGATAAACGTTTCTATTATGTTGGTATTCCCGATACATTAAATCATTATGGGCGAACACCATTGGTTTTATCCATATCAACAGATGGCAAATTATTCAACCGGCATTTTATTATCGCGGATGAAATCTATCATTTAAAAAAAGAAGGGTTATGGAAAGGAGGGCAATACGGGTATCCTTATTCTTTTATTCACAAAGATTATATGTATGTGATCATATCACGCCAGAAAGAAGCGATTGAAATAATACGTTTTAAGCTGAATCAACTATAAGAAAATATCACGCAGGGTGCGCAGGGATCGCCGGGAATATTTTATCGCTATGAAATTTTTGTCTTACTGTATTTAATTCAGCTATAACTTATCCCGATGCGTCAGGAGATAAACCAAATAACAACGGAGAATATGTAACTGCGTTCCTCTGCGTTAATTTGTGGCTAAATCCTCTATTATATTCAAACCGGGACACTAACATTTTCTGGTGGTGCATCAGTTTGAATTTTCCAGGTTTCAGTGCATTCTTATACTGCTAAAATATAAGCCACGGATACACGGATAAATATTGTAATCCGTGCATCCGTGGCCTAAACTTTTCAAACTGATACATTACCCATTTTCCAGTAAGCCAGCTATTTGAATTTTGTAGCTTAACTTTGGCCACTTTTAAAAAGTCAAATTAGTCCTATGGCAAATAAGATAACTGCTGCTATCACCGCTGTTGGCGGATATGTTCCCGAAAACAAACTAACCAATTTTGACCTGGAGAAAATGGTGGACACCAACGATGAATGGATACGTAGCCGTACAGGTGTTTCTGAGAGAAGAATTTTGAAAGGAGAAGGCAAAGCTACTTCGGACATGGTTGTTCCGGCTGTTAGACAGCTTTGTGAAAAAAGAGGTATCAGCCCGGAAGAAATTGATTGTTTGATCGTAGGTACTGTAACACCTGACATGGTTTTTCCGGCTACGGCTAATATCGCCTGCGATAAACTGGGAGCTAAGAATGCCTGGGGTTTTGATGTATCGGCCGCTTGCTCCGGTTTTTTATATTCACTTACATTAGGTGCATCGCTCATTGAAAGCGGCCGTTATAAAAAAGTAGTTGTTTGCGGCGCCGATAAGATGAGTGCCATTGTTGATTATACTGATCGTACTACCTGCATCATTTTTGGTGATGGCGCGGGGGCTGTTTTGCTGGAACCCAATCATGATGGTTATGGAGTGTTGGACAGCATTTTGAAAAGTGATGGAAGCGGGTGCCAGTTCCTGCATATGAAAGCAGGAGGTTCTTTAAGACCTGCCAGTATTGCAACAGTAAATGCAAAAGAACATTTTATCTACCAGGATGGCCAACCTGTATTTAAAGCAGCCGTTAAAGGAATGGCCGATGTAAGTGCGGAATTATTAGAAAGAAATAAATTAACCGGTGATGATATCGCCTGGCTGGTCCCGCACCAGGCCAATCTTCGTATTATTGATGCGACGGCCAGCCGTATGGGATTACCCAAAGAAAAAGTAATGATCAATATCCAGAAATACGGTAATACTACAGCAGCTACCATTCCTTTATGTTTATGGGAATGGAAGCATGAATTAAACAAAGGAGATAATATTGTATTAGCTGCATTTGGTGGTGGATTTACCTGGGGCGCTACACTGGTGAAATGGGCGTATTAGCCATAAACTAAAACTCCAGCTTCCATACCTGGTTGGACATATTGGAGAAATTACCACCATTCAAAATACCGCCTGCCACATATATTGTGTTGTTGACAGAAATAATCGAAGCCGCATAAATACTTTGAGGTAGTACACCTATTGACCAGGTATTGGTTGTTACATCGTATATATCGAATTTATTACCACCTCTCCTTCCGGTAAAAAAAACAATCTTATTATTCTTTACTACAGTGTTTTGACCCTCATCTGTGATCCACTCCCCTGGTTTGAATAAATTAGCCGTTAAACTTTTCCATGTATTTACATCCTTAATTTCTACTGAGCAGCCATTAGCCCAATAAAGCTTTTCTGCCTGATTTATACCTGTCAAAAATCCCATTGGTTTATTTAAAGAAGATGTCGACCAGGAGTTAGTAGCGTTATCATATATATCGATTCTGTTTGAAGGATCTGCATACCACCTGTCTTCCTTTTGACCACCGGCGAAATATACTTTATTGTTCTCAGTTACTGCCGAAATATAAGCTCTCGGTTCACTTAAGACTTTCGTTGACCAGCTGTTCGTTGAAATATCATAAATATCTACCGTACCTGATGTGTTATAGTTCCAATCTTTTTCTCCCCCGGCAAAAAAAACTTTATTGCCAACCGCCGCCGCGGCAATATAAGCACGGGGCTCACTTAAAGAAGCAGTCGACCAGTTATTAGTAGAAGCATCATAAATATCAACCGTAGAATAAAGACTGTCAAAAGCTCCATCTCCCAACCTTCCACCTGCAAAAAATACCTTGTTACCCGCCGCAACGGCCGCTATGTCAGAACGCCATTTACTTAATTCAGCAGTTGACCATGCCTGGGTTACCCTATCGTAAATATCCACCTTGGATGAACCGTATTCCGGAGTTGATGAACCACTGACTTCCGATAGTGATGCTCCTGCAAACAAAACCTTATTGCCGGCTGATGCCACCGCCATCCCTACCCTTGAATGCGAAAGTGTGCCTATGGGAACGAGTTGAGCGTTAACAATAGGTCTGTTACTATTATCGCATGCAACAATTGCAGGTTCATCAACAGTTACCTGTACGGTATCCTTTGAAAATAATCCACCCGCATCTGTCACTTTCAGCTCAAAAAAGTAAGTCCCCGGCCCAAGAGTTATAACTTGTGTTTGTGCAGCCTTTGAATTTGAAATACTATATGAAATGGGTCCGGAAATTTTTGTCCATTCATAACTTGAAATATTATTATCGGGATCAACAGAGCCAGAGCCATCAAGATTTACGTTATTGACCTGGGATATGATAGTTTGATCTGCTCCGGCATTGGCAACCGGTGGCCGGTTGGGCTGTGCCGGATCCTTTACATTAATTTGCATTGTATCTTTTGCAGATAGGCCACTATCGTCTGTTACTTTTAATTCAAATTGATAAGCACCTGCTACCAGGTTCTTCACGATAATCTTTGCAACAGCACCATTATTTATGCTAAACGAAGCAGGACCAGAAATTTTTATCCATTGAAAATTAATGATGCTGCCATCGGGGTCAGTAGATGCGCTACCATCAAGCCTTACAGAATCAATCGGTAAAACAATCGTTGTATCTCTTCCAGCGTTGGCGATGGGTGGCTTGTTAACATCCCGGCAATTCTCACATGAATACTCTTTTTTGCAGGAGAGATACCCGATTGCTCCGGTTAACAAAAGAAGAGCGGTAAATTGAAATAGCAGCTTCACGTTTGCAGATTTTTAGAACTCCGATTTCGGACCTTCGCCCGTCTCGCCACATAAACTATGTCCTCAATTTAGACAATCAATGCATACTGGGCATGAATTCTGTGGCCGACAGAGAACAAGAATTACTGTCTCCAAATCTAAGCAAGTATGCTCCTCTGTAAAAACCAGGGAGGGTGACTGACATTACGGGATGGTAGCTGATCGATTATAGTGAGTAGTTGAAAACCGTACTTGTTATGAGGGATTATTCTGCAGGTAAATCTACATTAATAGATTAACTCAGCATAAAAAAGCAGCCGGCTTTTTACCGGCTGCTTTGATTTTATTTACAATTAAAATTACTGAGTGCTATTTCGCAACGATCATCTTTTTGGTTAATACAATAGGCTTACCATCTGCATTTACTGCCAACAATCGATATAAATAAATACCCGCAGACAATTTCGTTGCATCAAACCTGGCCTGGTGATAACCGGCACTCATCCTGCCATCTACAAGTTGAGTTACTCTTTGACCCAGTTGGTTATAAATACCAAGACTAACCTGTGCTTCCGCAGGAAGCGCATAACGAATAGTAGTAACAGTACTGAAGGGGTTCGGATAGTTTTGCTCCATCATAAATCCTTCCGGTATCTCATTTTTAACTATTTGCTCTTCTGCACTTATACCAGCAGCTGATCTATTGCTGTTGCCGCTGCAATAGCTACTAACGGTACAAGCACTTCCGTTATCTGTTGCTGTAGTGCCGTTCTGACTAATGGGCGCAATAACCTTAAAGCTGGCAGTACCTGTATTGCCACTGGCATCAGTAACCGCTAAATAAATAGTGTACACTCGGCCATTGCCTGTACTCTTTCTTTCACGGCGCAGATCAACGGATTTACAATCGCTGGCGATCTTTATATCCTTTGTCGTATTTCCATCCGCATCCCCTGATGCGTTTTCTGCTTCATCACTGGTCACTTTGGTAATCTTAACACTGCTGACGGGGATGCTGCTGCAGTTATCCGTAACTGATACAACACACTGCGATACATTGATCGTTTGATAACTGCCATTAGCCGGCCACAACAAAACGATGGGGGTTGCAACAACCCTAATGACCGGTGGCTGGCTTTCTTTAACCTTTACCGTAAACGTGCTTGTTGTTTTATTACCTGAAAGATCGGTAGCGGTTGCTGTAACAGCTGTTGTGCCCACTGGAAAATTATATCCCGACACAGGCACGGTAGTTACTGTTACCCCAGGACAATTATCCGTTGCCGATAAATTAAAGGTTACCACCTTATTGCAGCTATTCGAAGCCGCTGTGACTGTGATATCTGAAGGACACACGATCACAGGTTTCTGTACGTCTTTAACTGTTACTGTAAAGGAACAGTTTGCTCCTGCTGACGATGTTACTGTGACGTTTGTAGTACCGACAACAAACCACGAACCCGATTTAATACTATAGGTAAGGGTTCCACAAGTTCCGGCAGTTGTTGCAGCCGGGTAGGTAACATATGCTCCGCAAAGCCCGGTTTTATTATTGACGGTGATATTAGCCGGGCAGGTGATGGTACATGACACAGATATTGCTAAGGAGTATTGCATTGTTGCCGTACAACCTTTCGTGTCTTTAGCATAAACATTCAACTGGTAGGTACCGGGAGTAGTTGGTGTGCCGGACAATAAACCGCTTGACGTAAGTGTGAGACCCGGGGGCAAACCACTCAACAAGCCAATCACATATGATCCCGTCCCTCCGCTTGCGGTAATATTTTGAGAATAGCCTACACCCACTTTTCCTGCCGGTAAGGTTGCAGGTGAAATGACAGGCAGCAGATTCACCGTCACATCAACAACCGAAGTCGAACTGCAATGCGAGGTGCCATCAGTAATTTTTAAATTATAACTGGTACTGGAGTTTAAAATTTCCGTGGTGTAAGATGCACTGGTAGATAACACTTTTCCGGCGCCACCGCCGCCACCGATTGGAATTTCACTCCAGATAAAGCTGGGGTTCGAAGCTGCTGAACTGGCTGTTAAAGTCGTGGCTGTTCCTGCACAGGTTGAGGTTCCTGTTATGTTAGCAGTTGGCAATGGGCTTACAGTATGGGTGCCATAACCAGTGCTTTCTCCAAAAATGGTACTGCCCTTAAAATCCGCTTTAATAGTATGAGTGCCCTCGGTGAGTGAAGCGGTACTATACGAAATCTGTCCCGCACTATTGACCTCCGCGATTGTAGCAGTCAGATTATCTTTGAAAAGATAAACGGTTCCACTGGTCACAGGGTATCCGTCGCTTGTTACAGTAGCTGTAATAATTACAGGACTACCGATACAGGATGGAGCTGGACTGGATGTTATGGTTGTAACGGTTGTTGCAGATTGCAATTCGTAGGCGCCGATGTCAAAATCAAACTTGCGGCCAAATCCGCGCTGGTCGTTATTGGGTGTATTATTAAATGTACCGGCATTAACGGCCGGGCTGCCCGGCGAGAGTGCCATGGTTAACGTTGTGCCGCCGTTATCATCCAGTGGTTCCAAGCGTGGATTTATTGGGTTTGAGGCGGTGCCTAGCTGGTTGCCATCAATTCCATCCGAAAAGCCTTGGTCATTTTCACCGATGCCGATGATATTATTGCTTGTCACATTGAAAAGTCCCGAGATGTCCGGAGTATTTGGAGCGCTGTTACCCGCAACAATTGAATTCTTAATCGATGCCGATCCGCAGCAGAATATCTGTATCCCTCCCCCTCCAAAGGAACTCACATTAGCTGTTATGGTGCAATTGGTGATTGATCCATTAGGGCCCAATCGAAGGGCACCCGCCGTTTCGGCTTTATTACCAGTAAACGTGCAATTTGTAATATTATATGGTCTAATTACAGATATGGCACCTCCGCCTCCACCACCACTTCCGCTCGCAGAAAGAGAAGCAGCGGCGATATTTTCTGAAAAAGTGGATCCGTATATAGTCAACATTTTTGATGAATTAGAATATATCGCTCCGCCATCTGCCTGAGCTTTGTTGTTTTTGAACATGCAGTTATTGATCGTAACGAGTGCCGCGCCGTCAATTGAAATAGCACCTCCTTCGCAACACGAAGAATATTCGTCAGTTCCATTGATAATATTTAGTCCCGAAATGGTGCAAATTGAATATCCATTAATGCCAAAAACCTGTACAGCGTTGTTCCCGCTAATCGTAAGGTTGTTTGCGCCTGGCCCGGTGATTGTAAGATCCTGAGTGATGGTTGGTAGCATGTTGGACAAAGTAATCGTACTGCCATTCAGTGAGGGATCAAATGTAATCGTGCTGCCGGGGCAGGCATCGATCATTGCCTGGCGCAGGCTGCCGGGGCCAGCGTCAGCATTGGTGGTAACAATGGGGTCAGTAACACAGGAAGTAATGGAAGTGATATTACCCTGAAAATAAGCGGTCGGTGTTTCTTCCCAGACTAAGGAATGGAAATCAGGGAAGCTTGCCAACTGTAATGAAGCGGGCAGAGCTGTGGAATTAAATGCTGAGGCGGAGAGGTCAGACAGTCTTAAATATAAATGAGGGAAAGAATTGAAATTTACATCAAAGAAATCGTTGATACCGTTGCCCACGTTAATGTATTGTCCAGGTTGCTTGCTAAATGTAAGACCTGCTACATTAATCGTAAAGGTAAAGTTGTCATATTTGGCGCCTGTTGATGAAAATTCGTAAGGTGATTGCGCATCATCATAGGATAGGGTGGCAACGAAAGGATCACCAATCGAAACTCCGCTGATATTGGAAGTAGTGATGGTACCCCCGAATTGAAAAATTATGATCGTGGCATTTGCCCTTTGAGCAGAACAGCATACCATGACAAGTAAAAGTGTAAAAATTGATTTCATGTTTTGTTTCATATTTTAATTTTTTAATAGCGCTGTTATCAAAATATTTCCATTTAGGTAGCGGAACACAAAACAGGGAATGTTCCTAATTGAATACTGATACAAAAAGAGAGTTCATGGAGTAACAGGGTATCTTGTTTATTAAACTTAGGAATTAAAAATGTTGGAATCCACGCAGTGAGGATGAACACGGTTGAATACTGTGTGAACAACCGAAAATCTTTCGTGAGCTGATTAAGAGAAAGCCGTCCTCAAAAAAGAGAGTGATGTTGCCGCATTAGCGACAAAGATTGCTTATGCGGGAGTTGTTGTGTTGGAGAAAAAGTTTCTTCGGAAAATTTATACTTTTATCAGGCTACGTTATCCATTTTAAATTCAAAGAAAATACGGGTGCCGTTTTTTATTTCCTCTCTCATGGTGCCACCCAACTGGCGGCTAAGCATTGATACCAGTTGGCCTCCAAAGCCGGTACCCTGTGTTACACCCGATTTACCTACACCATTGTCAGAAACTTCCAGGTGCAATGCCCCGTTGTTCTTTTTTTCCAGCCGGATCAACACATTGCCTGCCACGTCTTTTGGAAAAGCATATTTAAGGGTATTGGTGAGCAGTTCGTTTACAATGAGACCCAGTGGTACGGCCGTATCAATATCAAGGTCGAGTTTCTCCATAGCGCATTCAATGGTCACCCTTTTATCCGCACCAAAAGAATCCAGTATGCTTTCACTGAGATTCAGGAAATAATCTTTCATTTCAACCGAACCGAGATTGGTTCCCTGGTATAATTTCTGGTGAACGATACCGATAGAAAGGACCCTGTTCCGGCTTTCCTGCATGGCGCTTCGCGTAGCCGGATCATCTGTTTGGGCTGATTGCAACGAAAGCAAACCACTTACTACCTGCAGGTTATTTTTTACACGATGATGAATTTCTTTTAGCAACAATTCATTTTCCGCGTTTTTAGCGGCGAGCAGTTTATTCGTTTTTGTGCGGGCCCGGTAACTCCGGTAGCCAAAAAACAGGAAGCCAATCAAAAGCGCAACAACTCCTCCGCCCAACCATTGAATACGTTTTTGCTGCGAAAGTTCTTTTTGTTGCGAGGCAATGGTCGCTTCTTTCTTACTGGTTTCATATTCAGTGAGCATCTTTGCCATGGTCTTGTCGCTTTCCGCGTAAAAAAGGCTGTCGCCTAAATGAAGAGCTTTTTGATTGTAATCCAGCGCCAATTGATAATTTCCCATCTGCTTATATATCTCACTTACGTGTTTATAATTCTCTCTCAGGTTGGCGTAATCACCATCCCTTTCCTGGAGCCGCACGGTTTCCAACTGGTAACCAATAGCTTTTGCATAGTTGCCCATTCGCAGGTTTACCTCACCCAAATTGGCTAATCCCGCCGAAATACCGGACGGAAGGTTTAGCCTTTTACAGATAGACAAGGCTTTTTCATAATCTAACAGTGCTTCCGGGTAACGTTCAAGATGCTTTAGTGCATTACCATGGCTGTTTGTAAGGGATGCCAGGTCGAGCATAGGCAGCCGCGCCTGGTTGACAAGGCTAACGGCTTTGTCGTAGTAGGCCAGGGATTGGGGGTTATCGGCCATGGCGATATAGACATTGCCCGTAATGAAGTATGCGAAAAGCAGGTCATTGGCAATACCCGTTTTTTTACTGATTTCAATTGATTTGTTAGCGTATTCCAATGCCTCCTTAAAGCGACCCTGGCGGGTAAGATCTTCTGCCACCTTATTATGAGCTGTGCTGATACCTGATTGATCGCCGGTAGCTTCCATTAATTTCAATCCTTCCAGGTCCAGCTTCAATGCCTGTTCAATATTTCCTTTTTTTTTGTAAATCCAGCTGATCCTGAACAGTGAGGTAGCTTGTCCCTTTTTGTCGTCAATAATCTTGTAGGCGTCTATTGCTTTGTCAAGATAAATTCTCGCGGTATCTATTTGCAAAAGATAGGAATGAGCCTTTCCTGCGATTTCATAAAATTTAGGCTGCCATTTTTTGTCACTGATCTTATCAGCCAGGTCAACGCCTTGTTTTGCATATTGCAATGCCTTTTCAAGATCATGATTCAACGCCACAGTTTGTAATTGAGACAACAGTTCCAATTTATTTTCATCCTTTTTTTCGAAAGCAAGTTTTTTTTCCAAACTATCATATGGACTATGCTGCGCATTGGCAAACTCTGTAATGAGAAGTAAAACCAGGTAAAATTTTTTCATACACTTTATATATCAGGTTTATCCTTTGTTGTTGTTTTCCACGTAGAGCACTTCACATTGACCATTCACTATTCACCATTCACTAACTCTATAATTTCTGAATATGTCGTAACAAATGAGCCTTAAGGTTTTCACTAAGTGGTATTTCTTTGTTTGCAATCATGACAAAATTTTCACCGACGGCTTCTACATGCTTCAGGTTGACCAGCCAGGAGCGATGTGTTCTTATGAAAAGATGAACGGGCAATTTTTCTTCGATTGCCTTTAATGTAAATGAAAGCAGGTATTCCTTACTTGTAGTAACAATGCGACTATAATTACCTTCTGCTTCAACATATAAAATATCCGCCATCATTATTTTAATCATCTTTTCCTTGTGACGTATAAAAATCCGGTCGCCTAAAACGAAAGTTGGTTCTTCTCCCGGGTTGATAGTTGCGGAGTTTACCGTTTCTTGCCCGGCCATCCGGCTAATGGTCAATTCTACTGCTCTTTGCAGATCTAATTTTTTAAATGGCTTCGAGATAAAAGCAACAGGCCTTGTTGTTTTGGCCCTGTTAAAAGTGGCATCATCTGTATTTGCCGTGAGGTAGATGATGGGAACCTGGAAATGTTGTTCTACCAGGGCCGCGGTCTCAATACCATCCATTTTCCCTTTCAGGCGTACGTCGAGTATAATAATATCCGGTTTGTTTTCTTTTAAGTGATTCATCACCTCTTCGCCACGGGTTAAAATAGCTGTTACGCCATAGCCAAGCTCCGTCAGCTGCATGGATATCTCGGCCGCGATAATCATTTCATCTTCTACCACCAATATCTTAACAGAATTGTCCATCATCTGTCTATTTTTATTAAAGTAAAAAACGGTTAAAGGATTATCGTAGATTTAAATGGGTTGGGGTCAGAGAAAGGAATTACTAAATTCCAGGCTGTTTGAATGATTGTTGGATTCAGCAAAAAACCGGACTGGTTTCTGATACTTTTTTCTATCCGTAATCTATGTCAAAATCGGGATCAAATCAAAAAAAACTAAACCGTTGGAGACTTGCAGATTCGTGGTTCGCATGACGAGTGAAATGGCCTAAAAAAAGCAGCCGGCTATTACACCGGCTGCTTTGATTTTATTCATAGAAAGTTCCTTTTTTATTTTGCGACCATCATCTTTTTGCTGATCACGACAGGTTTGCCATCTGGTCCTATGGCCAGCATTCGATAAAGATAAATACCTGCTGCCAGTTTTGATCCATCAAACCTGGTTTGGTGGTAACCGGCGCTCATTCTTCCTTCTGTCAATTGAGCTATTCTCTGACCCAATTGATTGTATATCCCCAAACTGACCTGTGCATCTACCGGAATGGCATAACGGATAATAGTAACGCCATTGAATGGATTAGGATAATTCTGTTCCATCATAAATCCTTCCGGTATCTCATTTTTCACTATAATCAATTCGGTAGTTGTCGCAGCGTCTGGTTTGTAGTGGTAGTTATAACCACTGCAATTGCTATTCACGGTATAAGCCGCCGCATCGGCCACGGCACTTGTACCTGTCTGGGTAATCGGTGCGATCACTTTAAACGTGGCCGTACCTGTATTACCGCTGGCATCACTCACCGCTAAGTAAATCGTGTACACACGGCCGTTACCTGTACTCTTTCTTTCGCGGCGCAGTTCAACAGATTTACAGTTGTCAGCGATCTTTATATCCTTTGTCGTATTGCCATCCGCATCACCCACCGCGTTTTCAGCTTCGTCACTGGTAACTTTCATGATCTTCACATTGCTAACAGCTATACTGCCGCAGTTATCCGTTACTGAGGTAACAAGTTGTGACACATTTATGGTTTGGTAGCTACCATTGGCTGGCCACAATAACACGATAGGATTAGCAGCAATAGTTATTACCGGGGCCTGTGTTTCTTTGACCTTCACCGTAAACGTGCTGGTTGTTTTATTACCGGAAGCATCCGTAGCCGTAGCCGTAACTTTTGTGCTTCCTACCGGGAAAGTACTTCCTGAAGCAGGAACAGTGGTCACTGTTACTCCGGGACAATTGTCCTTTGCTGTAACGGTGAACGTTACTACTTTGCTACAGGTATTGACCGCTGCTACCGCTGTAATATCCGCAGGGCAGACAATATCTGGTTTCTCCTTATCGACAACCGTTATGCTAAATGAACAGCTCTTACCTGTTGACGAAGTCACCGTTACTGAAGTGGTACCTATCGGGAACAATGATCCCGATGCTTTGCTGTAGGTAATCGTGCCACAAGATCCTGTCTTCGCCACCCAATAATTTACATAAGCGCCGCAAACACCTTTCTTATTACAGACACTAATATTGCCCGGGCAACTGAGAACACAATTAGTACAACCTGTCGCGGCAACCAAACCTATCGGGTTGCTTCCATAAACGGCGACACAAGCCGGGTTACTTTGAAGTCTTACAGAAATATAATAATTACCGGGAGCGAGTCCACTGAATGCATTTGTTAAAAACCAATTGGCTCCTCCATCCACACTATATTCCAGCGTACCGTCACCAATTGCGTTCACTACAATTTTTCCTCCCGGTATAGCACAGGTTGGTTGTGTTACTGCGGGAGCGGTTATTGTTATTTTTCCTTGCACCAATACTGTTGCAGTAATGGATGTGCCTGTGCAATTAGCAGTCTTTGGTGTAATTGTAAACGTAACAGTTACCGGAGAGATAGTTGTATTGGTTAATAGGCCGCTGATATCGCCGGAGCCACTGGCTGCGATACCAGTTACCGTGGCTGTATTATCTCTTGTCCAGGTAAACGTTGTACCAGTTACACCGCCGGTTAATACAATGGTTGTTATCGTTGCTCCTGAACAAACGGTTTGTGCCGGTGGATTAGCTACTGCGTTTGGAATGGGATAGGCTGTATACGTAATCGTAACCGGATCACCCAGGCAATCACCCGCGTCATAACTACCACTTGCGTTTGCATCAGTATAAGGTGTGATCACCTGCACTACGCTACCACCAACGGCAGGGTTGCTGAGTGTAATAGTATAGATTGGTCCCACGACAGCGCTGAATTCCGCCGCACTGATATCCGCATCGCCTGCAGGGCTGCCATTGAAAAGCAGTCCACCACCACTTGGAGTAGCATTTACCATGTAGCGATTAGAAGTGCTGCTGTTGACCAGGTTTGACACAGTGTATGTACCGCCATCGCAAACGGCAACTGTTGCAGATTCACTGGCATCAGCCACACCATTATTGACACTTGCAATTGGACTTCCTCCAATATTAAAGGACACCGTCGGAAGTAGATTGACGGTAATAGTGTAAACGATCAAATCGCTGACGGGCTCCAACGGATCAACACTGCCGTTACTGTTTACATCTATCCATGATCTGAATGTCATGGTTAATGTACCCGGCAAAGAAGGATCAATCAATGCCGCCGTTCCGGGAGTTCCTGCAAATAAAGCCATAGCACCCGAGCAATTATTGCAGAAGGGGACCGTGACATTACTGGTTGTATATGTTTGATAAACTTTGAGCAAAGGATCCGACAACCCATTTTGATCCGTGTATGCATTAAACAAAATGTTATTGGTTGTATTGCAGACTGAGAACGAGCCTGTATCGTTATTGCCATCATTGTTTGCATTCACAACAACGCCATTGATGGATGCAGTAAGTTTGGGCATTCCCCCATTACAAGTATTCGGTAATGGTTGAAAGCCAATATTGGGTGAGTTATCCGTACCGCTCAACAAATAAGACACAAAGGTTACAATTCCGGCAATTTTACCCGCGGCGGTTGAATAAGTTGTCGATCCATACCAGTTACAAGTAGCATCAACAGTAAATGTTTCCAGATTTTGTATGGCAAAGTCTGAACACTGATCAAGGCTGTTATAATGTACACTAATGGAGGAATTACCACCAAATCCGAATCCGTCATCTTCAAACTTGATCCCGGTTCCATTGTAATCAAGTGTATTATTCAAAACACTGATAGATGTGCAGGCGCCTGCAAATTTTATGGCTCTTGTACCTGGTTGCGTAATTCTGTTTTCACTAAACGTGGCTCCGTTAATTCCGGCACAATAAACCATTGAATTGTTGGCATTATTATCATGAATATAATTCCTGGTAAATGAAAGATCGGTATGTGCGCCTGCGGCAGTGGCAGTAAATATCACTGCTGAATTATTTAAATGATTTTTAAACTCATTGTCATCGATTGCCAGGCCTTTGGAATTTTCGACGTATATGCCTGATCCACCTGCGGCACCAAGGCGATTGTTACCATCAAATAAGTTGTGCTTGACGGCAGCGGGTCCGCTGGATTGGGGATACGCACCGATTACATTATCAGTGATAACATTATTCAGAAGTTGCATACCCGTATTGGCCGGATTAAACCATGCTCCGGAATTATAACTAGCACCGCCTCCTCCTGTAAGTTTGAAACCATCAACAATAGCGTTATCCGCTTGCAATAAGAAACAGGCATGAATTCCGCCTTCTCCGCTTACAATTGACTCCGGAACCCTTGCCGCATAACCTGCTGTTCCGAAATTTGCACCACGGATGGTAACAGATTTGTTCACATTAACCTGCTCATTATAAGTACCGGCTGATGCGGTTATAGTATGCCCGTTTAATGTAAGGGGATCATTAATGGCATCCTGTATTGAACAGTAAAACTTACCGGTAGTTGTATTCTGTACTGTATTACCTGACGGGCATCCACTACAGGAATTAGGCACCGGCTGGAAACCAATTGAACCCGATGAATTATCAGTGCCATTTACTAACCAGCTAATAAAAGAAATATTCGCTGAAGCTGGCCCTAAGATATTTGGCTGTCCGCCAGGGGCAACTGCTGTTCCTCCAAAAATTACAGGGATCTGGGCTGCATACCCTGGCTCGGTACTATTTGCGGTTGAAGTCAACGGAGTTGAAGCTGCTCCATACCAGTTGCAATTAAAATTTTTCAAATTCGTACCTGGTGCTGGTAAAGATCCTCCTGTTTGACGATCTACAATATCTCCATACCAATTACCACTTATGTTGTTATTATTAAAAGTACTGTTTGCCGCTGATTGAACAGGTGCGTTAGTGCCACCACTTGCATCAAGAAACAAGACACCCGCTGTCCAGTTATTCGTAATAAAATTTTGTTGAAGATTGGTATTATCGGTCTGGTTTCGGAAGATCATACCAGTCCGGTTATTATCAATAATATTATTGTGAATACTATTTCCGTTGCTGTTATTAATATCAATGCCGGTTCTGTTTCCAAAAAATTTACAATTACGCACCTCTGCATTATTTCCCTGCGATGCAATGGAAATGCCTGCTGTGTTTAACGCAACATTATTCCAGTCAGTAAGATTGTTACCATCTCTTGTAAGAGTGAAACCATCAATCACGACGCCTGCTGCGCTTACCTGCATGGCTGCACCCGCTCCGCCAATCGGGCCACTAACTATTGTTGTTGCATATCCCGCCCCTGTTAATGTAAGAGACTTATTAATATTTACGTCTTCATTATAAGACCCGGCACCCACGCTGATCGTATGCCCTGCTATTGTTGCGGACGCATCTATTGCAGCTTGAATAGAACAAAATGTTTGACTTGTATTAATATTGGTAACAACATTTCCGTTTGTACCGGTTGTTTTTAAGTTATCCCAGTAGGCATCATAGGAATCGGAGCTTTGCCCATCTGCGGGAAGGGTAGGATCGTTAAAATTATAGGCCTGCATGATGATATTAGCAAAATATGTTGACCCAAGTGCTGGCACAGTGCCAACAACAACATTATTTACTAAGTATTCGATATTGGGCCCGACTAATCTGAATTCAAGGCTACACCATGAATCATATACAACAGTAACACCAGAATTTATCCAACCTATGTTATCATCCCAATAATATATCCCGGGAGAAACACCATCCGGATTTCTAAATCCGATTATTGGATACGCAGAGGGGTTAGTAGTATTAGTAATATCATAAGCAGTGGCCCACATATCCGAACGCCGGTGCTCGGTTGCCCAATCTGCCGGAATCCAAAGATCCCCTTTCAGTACAGTGACACAACCACCGCATTGATTAAACTTGCGACCCTGTGTATTATAAAAAGAGGATTGATAGGCTGCTAGTCTTGACGATAAACCATCATTTGTACCATCAATAGATATTTTTAAAACATTATTACCCGCTAAAAGAGTTGAAACAAAAGCGGCCGGCTGGTAACGATCCGGATACCATGCGCCGTCAACTTCCGTAGCTGACAGAGCAGGGTTAACACCAAATGTTTCATTAATAAGTTTGCATTGTGCATTAACTGAAATTGAAAAAAGATAGGTCAGTACAATCATTAAAATGATTGCTTTGGCGGAAAGTAGAGAATTTTTCATACTAAGATTATATTTTAAAAAATAGAATTTCCATCTTACCGGCAAGCAATAGAGCACTTTAATACTCCATCAGATTGCTGAAGTTTGCTAAGGAATTACACTTAGCCTGAAAAGATAAAAGATTAGGATTTTGGCCGGGCGACAGAGAAAGTAACAGTAAGGTTTTTACAATGGACAAAAGAATAAAACCGATTCTTTAAACCCCACTTAAATCACACTCCAAATAATGATGAAATGAATAACACAGAAGTAATGTGTCCGGCCAATCACTGAGCACATAAATTTTCGTTGCCAGATACACTTGTGTTGGAAAGCTATGGTAAAATTTGAACTCCTTCAAGAAAAAATTAAAATTTTTTTTTGCAACATGGATTTACGATCACTTGTTCTTACAGGTTTCAGGTTGACTTTACTGTCTGTCATCAACTGCTGAAATAAACTATTACATGAGTTTTATATACTGTTTATTACGACAATGTCTTTTCCTCCGTTGCTGCTTTAAGGAAATTTGTTGAACCGAAATTATCTACTTTTGATAATTCAATTTTCTAATTACAAATTTCAAGATGGATAAAAAAATTTCCTTCTCAGGCTTTGGCTCATTATCCGTACACGGTGGTCATCAGCAAGACCCTAACTATGCGCATCTCACTCCCATTTATGCTACAAGTACTTTTGTATACGATGATGCCGAGCAGGGTATGCGAAGATTCAGTGGACAAGAAGAAGGTTATATCTATAGCCGATGGGGCAATCCAACATTTACAGAAGCGGAGTTAAAGATCGCGGCCATGGAAAGCTATGGCCTAAGCGATACCGGTGGCAATCCGTTTCAATTAAAAGCGCTGCTGCATTCATCTGGTATGGCGGCTATTTCTACCCTGTTACTCACGAATCTGAAAACAGGTGATAAAGTGCTTACTCATTATTCATTGTATGGGGGAACAGAAGAAATATTAAGAACAGTATTGCCATCATTTGGCATTGAGTGTATCATTGCCGACCTGCGTGATATCAGCAAAGCCACTGATGCTATGAAAGCTGATCCTGCTATCCGGATGTTATATATTGAAACACCTGCCAATCCTACTATCCAGTGTGTTGATATTGACGAACTGAGTAAACTGGCTAAGCAATATAATCTCATCGTTGCGTGTGATAACACATTCGCTACACCTTATCTTCAGCAACCATTCAAATATGCCGTGGATTTTGTTGTTCATTCCACCACTAAATTTTTAAACGGACATGGTACGGCTATCGGTGGCGTCTTGATTGGAAAAAACTTAGAGTTGATGAATACAAAAGCATATAAGTTTTATAAAACATTAGGTGGTACGGCTAATCCCTTTGATGCGTTCATGCTGATCAATGGCATGAAAACATTGGAAGTGCGGATGGAAAGGCATTGCTACAATGCACTGAAAGTGGCGCATTTTTTAGAACAACATACCGCTATAGCTAAAGTAAATTATAATGGCTTACCCAACCACCCCGATCATGCAGTAGCCATGAAACAAATGAAACATCCCGGCGCCATGATGAGCTTTGAATTGAAGAAGGGTTTCCAGGGTGGCGTTGATTTTATGAATAAATTAAAAATGTGTACCCGCACCGTCTCGCTGGGAACCTGCGATACACTCCTTTGTCACCCGGCTTCTATGACGCATTTCAGCGTTCCCAAAGAAGCAAGGGAGAAATATGGTATCACCGACGGCTTGATACGAATGAGTGTCGGAATAGAAAATATAGAAGATATCATGGCCGATCTTGAACAGGCATTGTAAGCATTTCCTCTTGGCTTATATTAATCAACGTATATTTTGACCTGGCAGACCAACAGGGATTTTATTTCCGGGTTTCCTCTTGCGTGTGATTCCACCTTATTACTTTGAATTATATTTATCAAAACATTACTGACATGAGAAAACTTCTCCTTCTTCCTCTGTTACTTTTTTTCACGCTTTCTTCAATTGCCCAAAAACCAAAAACAACCATTGACAACAGGCTTACCGGTCTTGACGCTGAATTGGAGAAGATCCTGAAGGACTGGAATATTTCGGGCTTCGCGGTAGCCGTAGTTGAAAAAAATAAAATAGTTTATAGCAAAGGCTTTGGCTATAGTGATTATGAAAATAAAAAACCGGTTACTCCTAACACACTTTTTGCTATTGGTTCCTGTTCAAAAGCTTTCACCGCTTCTGTTTTAGGGTTGCTTGAAAAAGAAGGAAAGCTTGATCTGGATAAACCAGCCGTAACTTATATCCCCTTCCTTAAATTCTTTAACAATGACATGAACGAAAAAATAACGGTCAGGGATATGATGTGTCACCGCACCGGTTTACCACGTCATGATTATTCCTGGTATTTGTTCAACAGTCCTTCGCAGGATAGTATGCTAATGCGGGTACAATACCAGGAGCCCAGTGCCGGTATCCGTGAAAAATGGCAATACAATAATTTTATGTTTTTGGCGCAGGGAGTAATGGGAGAAAAACTGACCGGTAGACCATGGGCGCAAAATGTAAAAGAAAAATTTTTTGACTCGCTGGATATGAGCCGTTCTAATTTTACCATCGAAGATATGGTTAAAGACGCTGATCATTCGCTTGGTTACACGGTTGAAAAAGATAGCATCATAAAAAAAACGGATTACTACAATATTATGGGTATGAGCCCTGCCGGCAGTATCAATAGCAGTGTAAATGAAATGGCCAACTGGGTGATCGCATGGATCAATGGAGGAAAGTATAAAGGAAAAGAGGTAATACCTTCTTCTTACGTACAGGATGCGATAAGTTCCCAAATGGTGATCAGTGGTGGCGTACCGGATAAAGAGAACCCGGATATTCATTTTTCTAATTATGGTCTCGCCTGGTTTCTCGCTTCCTATCGCGGACACTACCGCGTTGAGCATGGCGGCAATATTGATGGCTTTTCTGCCAGCACCTGTTTCTTCCCCTCCGATAGTATCGGCATTATTGTATTAACAAACCAAAACGGATCTGTTGTTCCTTCCGTCGCCCGCAACCTGGTTGCTGACCGGATGCTGAAATTAAAATACATTAACTGGAGTGTTGACAGAAGAAAAGCTATCACCAAAGCGGAAGCGCAACAAAAGGAAGCTGAAAAATCCATTGTTTCCAATCGCATTACCGGTACCAAACCATCCCATCCTCTTGCGGAGTATGAAGGTGTATTTAACCATCCTGGTTATGGAGACATTGAAGTATTCCTGAAAAATGATACGCTGTTTGGCCAAACACCCAAAGACACATTCTGGCTTCGTCATTATCATTATGATGTTTTTGAAGGAAAGGGAATTGATAAGATAACCGGACCTGATACTACCGCTGGTGGGATAAGTTTCAATTTCAGGACCAGTGTAGCCGGAAAAATTGAAAGTATTTCAATGCCTGTTGAAGCTTCCTTAAAACCATTGGAGTTTACTTATAAACCCAAAGCGAAAGCGCTCAGCAAAGAAGATCTTGAAAAATATGTGGGCGAATACGAACTGGCAGGGATTATAGCGAAAGTGTACCTGAAAGGAACCACGCTTTTTGTTTTTGTTCCTGGTCAACCGGAATACGAAACAATCGCAACAGGCAATCATTCCTTTAAGCTGAAAGCATTGGATGGATTTAGTGTAAAATTCGAAGTGACGGATAAGAATGAAGTAACCGCGGCAAGTTTCATACAGCCTAACGGCACTTTTAAAGCGCCAAGAAAAAAATAAGAAATTATCCCACAAAAAAGAGAATAAAACATCAGGGGATTCAAACACCTTTGATGTTTTATTTTTACATCCAAAAAAAGAATATGCCGGTAACAATAAGAAGAGCCATTAAAGAAGATTGTCCAAGATTGTTAGAACTGGTACATGAACTGGCCGTATATGAAAAAGCTCCTGATGAAGTAACGGTCACACTACAACATTTTGAAGAAAGCGGGTTTGGGCCACATCCTTTTTGGTGGACCTTTATTGCAGAAGAAAATGGAGTAATACAGGGTTTTGCTTTGTATTATATCCGCTATTCCACCTGGAAAGGCCAACGAATGTATTTAGAAGATTTAATTGTTACGGAAGAAGCCCGGGGCAAAGGAATCGGCAAATTATTAATGGACTGTTTAATAGAGGAAGCCAAAGAAAAAAAATTCAGTGGCATGATGTGGCAGGTATTGGAATGGAATGAACCGGCTATTAATTTTTATAAAAAGTATAAAGCCAATTTTGATGCGGAATGGGTGAATTGTTCAATTAACTTCGGATGACAAATAATAAACCGCAGGCTTCCAGCTAAAATCTCACAGCTTTTCTCAACTCACTCCACCCACTTCCATCGTTTTATCAATTTTAAGTACCAGCCCCTGCAATACTTTGCCGGGTCCGGCTTCCGTAAATTTGGAAGCCCCGTCAACGATCATCGCCTGCACACTTTGCGTCCAGCGAACGGGTCCCGTCAATTGATCAATGAGATTTTGTTTGACCTCGTCCTTTTCAAATACAGCCTTTGCCGCTACATTCTGGTATACAGCACAAGTGGGTGTGTGAAAATCGGTTGATTCAATAGCTGCTTTCAACTCTTCCCTGGCCGGTTCCATCAGTGAGGAATGAAAAGCTCCGCCAACAGGTAATACCAATGCTCTTTTTGCTCCGGCTGCTTTTAGCCTTTCACACGCTATCTCAATTCCTTTAATGGATCCGCTGATAACCAATTGACCCGGACAATTATAATTTGCCGGCACGACTACTTCACCCGTTTCACTCTGCACTTCCGCACAAATAGCTTCTACTTTTTCATCCGCCAATCCTAGTATAGCCGCCATCGTAGATGGATTCAACTCGCAAGCCTTTTGCATCGCTTTTGCTCTTATCGATACTAAACGCAAAGCATTATGAAAACTTAATGTGCCATTAGCTACCAATGCGGAAAATTCACCCAGTGAATGACCGGCTACCATATCTGGTTTTGCGCCATCGATACTTTTGAAAGCCATAATCGAATGCAGAAAAACGGCGGGCTGCGTTACATTGGTTTGTTTCAGGTCCTCATCTGTTCCATCAAACATGATATCAGAAATACGGAATCCTAATACTTCATTGGCCTGTTCAAATAATTTCTTGGCAAAAGCGCTGGTATTGTATTGCTCTTTTCCCATTCCCGGAAATTGCGAGCCCTGGCCGGGAAATATAAAGGCATGCTTCATGGTAATGGTAGTTGTACAAACAAAAGTGCCACAAAGGTTTTAAGAAAAAAAATCTTTATAGGGCAATAAACAAGTATTTTTCAAGGCTACTATCAATGGCTGATAGTTAGGCCTTCATCATTTACCGGTAAAACAGCCCATAGCTGCAGGTTGTCCACTTAGTCTAAAAAACAAAGCCTTACTTGCGGCTCAGGTTAGATGAAATCAACTTTAAAAACTCGGAACGGGTGGAGTTTTTTTGAAATTCCCCGTCAAAGGCCGACGTAGTCGTTTCGGAATTCTGCTTTTGTACACCCCGCATCATCATGCATAAATGTTGTGCCTCGATAACTACGGCTACTCCCATTGGGTTCAAGGTTTCTTTGATGGCGTTCATGATCTCAACCGTCAATCTCTCCTGTACCTGCAACCGCCGGGCATAAGCATCAACCACCCTCGCTACTTTGCTCAGGCCGGTTATCCATCCATTGGGTATATAAGCCACATGGGCTTTGCCAAAAAAGGGAAGCATATGATGTTCGCACATGCTGTAAACCTCAATATCCTTGACCACGATCATTTCGCTGACAGGTTCGTGAAATTTAGCCGAGTTGAGAATGGCATGTGCATCTGTTTGATAACCCTGGGTAAGGAATTGCATAGCCTTCGCCAATCTTTCGGGTGTTTTCAATAATCCTTCCCTTTGCGGGTCTTCACCCAGCAATCCCAATACTTTTTTATAATTATCACTCAACCCTTTTGTGATGTCTTCGTCGTAATGTTCGCTTTTTTTATATGCCATTTCTTTAATTTGAAAATTTGAAAATGATGCAGACTCCAAACACTCTTTCATTACCACATTAGCATATTTTTAAATTAGCCCATTCATGCCGGGTACTCTACAAAATTTCTTGGCGTTTCATATAACCGGATCTGCAAATCCATTTCCGCAGCAATATAGGGACGCAGCAAATCATAGATTACTACAGCGATATTCTCTGCTGTCGGATTCAGGTTTTTAAATTCTTTTGTATCAAGATTCAGGTTCTTGTGATCAAACCGCCCCAGTATATGTTGCTCAATAAGATCAGAAAGTTTTTTCAGATCCATCACATAACCTGTCTGAGGATCTGGCACCCCAACCACTTTTACTTCAAGTTCATAATTATGTCCGTGGTAATTCGGTAAGGCGCACTTACCAAAAACATTTGAATTGGTAGCATCATCCCAGTCGGGGTTGAACAACCTGTGTGCCGCATTGAAATGCTCACGCCGGAAAACAGCTACTTTTTTGTTCATATTCTCAATTTACTGAATGCTATTTTCAAATAACAGCCATCCGGGTCAAAAGTTGAGCCCCTGCTGTTTATTCACCAAAATATTCAACATAGATACGGGGTGTCTCATACAATTTGATACAATGCAATTGAACTACCGATGGCAAATGTGGAGATAACTGGTTCCAGATGCCGATCGCCAGGTTCTCCGTACTGCAAAACTTGCCTTTCATAAAATCCACATCCATGTTCAAATTACGGTGATCCACTTTTTCAATCACATGCTCTTTGATGAGCAGGCTCAGTCGCTTTACATCAAAAACAAAACCGGTATCCGGATCAGGATCACCTTTTACGGTAACAAATAATTCATAATTATGTCCATGCCAGTTCTCGTTGGCGCATTTGCCAAAAACCTGTTCATTTTTTTCATAATCCCAGGCGGGATTAACCAATCTATGCGCCGCATTGAAATGCTCAACTCTTGTCAGGTACACCATGTTCTTCGAATTAAATTCTCTTGCTCAATTAAGGGAGGCAAAGTTAATATTTAGAAAAGGAATGGCAACGATTACGATATTTGCAGCATGTATTTGCTTTTAACAGCGGCTACAACCGCTGAAATTCAACCCGTCATAGATTTCCTGGAAAAAAGAGATTTCACCCTTCAAATCCTGCATGCAGAAATCCTGGTTACAGGAATTGGTGCAGTATCAACCACTTATTTATTAACCGACAGCATTAACAAGCGCAGACCCGATATAATTATACAGGCTGGTATAGCAGGCAGTTTTGGGCAAAAAAAGACAGGTGAAGTAGTGACAGTAGAACGGGATGCTTTTGGCGACATGGGCGCCTGGGAAAAAGATCAGTTCAAAAATATTTTTGATCTTAACCTGGTTGACGATAACCAGCCGCCCTTCATCAACCGGTTTTTAATAAACCCATTTCAAAAATTATTGCTCCTTTCCGGCCTGGAACAGGTAAGGGCTATTACTGTAAACGAAATTTCTACTGAGAGCAAAAGAATAGCATGGTATAAACAAAATTTATCGCCTGCTGTTGAAAGTATGGAAGGCGCCGCTCTTCATTATGTTTGCCTGCGGGAAAATATTCCTTTCCTTCAGATACGTTCAGTATCTAATGCGATTGGAGAAAGAGATAAAACAAAATGGAACTTACCGGAGGCAATCGGTAAGCTCAATGAAGAATTAATTTTACTATTAAACGAACTGTCACAATACAATGAAACTTATTTTAGGATTTAGTCCTTGCCCCAATGATACTTTTATATTTGATGCCCTGGTCAATAAAAAGATTGATACCGAAGGGCTGGAATTTGAAACCGTGCTGGAAGACGTGGAAACCCTTAACCAATGGGCATTAGAAGACAAACTGGATATTACTAAACTCAGTTTCCCGGCTTTCTTCCAATCCCTGGACAATTATGTATTATTGAACGCAGGTAGTGCATTGGGCAAAGGTGTAGGTCCTTTATTGATTTCAAAAAAAAGTATCCCATACTCACTGTCCGATATTCAGCAATCAACTATAGCATTACCCGGTGTCAATACGACTGCAAATCTTCTTTTCAGTTTTGCATATCCCGGTGCATTGAATAAAAAATTCATTCGATACAATGAGATCGAAGATTTCATATTGAAAGACTCGTCGAAAGGCTCACTGCCAGTTGGCGGAGGAGATCCGATAGCTATCGGATCAGAGGGGGCTCATTTGGGCGTCATCATTCATGAAAATCGTTTCACCTACCAGCAAAAAGGTTTGCACAAAGTGGTGGACCTGGGAGAATATTGGGAAGAGAAAATGAAAACACCGATCCCGCTGGGTGGTATTGCTATCAGTCAATCAATAAAAAGATCAACTGCGTTAAAAATAAATGAACTGATTCGTAGAAGCCTGGAATACGCTTTCGCCAATTACCCGATAATCACGGAGTACGTGAAACAACATTCACAGGAAATGAGCGAAGATGTGATGCGGCGGCACATTGATCTGTATGTAAATAATTTTTCGATTGATCTTGGCGCCGATGGCAAGCAAGCCATTATCGGTTTATACGATGTTTTTTGCAGCACACATCAAATAAGTACAGACAATTATTTGCCGGACGATATGTTCCTTCTGTAAACTGAACCGGGAAGTCCTTCCATCGCCAATCGCTTTGATGCGGAAAAATGACAGGCGGATAAATTGTATCTTTTATATTATTTCCATGTTCACTCCTGGTTCATTTTCCATAATGAAAGCATTCTGATGAGTAAACGGTTTCAATATTGCCTGTTATTGTGCAGCCTGTCCTGCTCTATGGCTGTTGCACAAAATAAGATCCCGGACAGGTTGAAAGTATTTATTGACTGCAGCAATACCCCGTGCGACATGACATTTATCAGAACGGAGATCAACCTTGTTGATTTTATGCTTGACCAGCAGGCGGCTGATGTGCATATCCTAATAACCGAACAAAATACAGGCGGTGGCGGAAGCCAGTTTCAATTTATTCTTTTTGGACAGAACGCCTTCAATAAAAGCGGAGATACTATTCGTTTCAATTCTGATCCGAATGCAACTGATTTTGAAATCAGAGAGCAATTTATCAGCTACCTGAAGATGGGCCTGGCTCCTTTTGTTGCTAAAACAAAGTCGGCGAAAGATATTTCGATCGAAATGAAATCAAAAGACCACGTTCTAACCAACAACCCGGATAGTTTACTTGTTGCTAAAAAAGATCCCTGGAATTATTGGGTTTACAGGATAGGTGTTAATGGAAGTATTAATGCGGATGAAGTTTATAAAAGTTCCTCCTTTAGCGGCAATTTTTCAGCTACCCGGATAACGGAATATCTTAAAACCGGGTTCGATATTACCGGAGGAAAAAACAAATCGACATTTGAATATGAAGACGCCAACGGAACAAAGGAAAAGTTTATCAATAAAAACAATAATTATAGTTTTTGGCATTACCTGGTAAAGGGCATAAACCACCACTGGTCCTGGGGATACGAAATAATTTTTTCAAGAGAAACGTTTTCCAATAATAAGAACCGCTCTCTTTTACGTACAGGAATTGAATACAATATTTTTCCTTACAAAGAGGTCAACACCAAAAGGTTTACCATTTCTTATGTCGCAGATATTCGCCGCAATATTTATATAGACACCACTCTATATGACAAAACAAAAGAAACCCTGCTGGGACATAGTATTAAAACAAATCTTTCATTCAATCAGAAATGGGGTATTGTCGCATTCGGAACTGAATAACATAATTATTTCAACAACTGGAAACTTCTGAACCTAAAGGCGAATTGCGAAGTTGAGATCCGCGTTACGGGTGGGCTATCATTCGATATTTACAGCTCTGCTGAATTGATAAGGGACCAATTGTACTTACCAAAAGAAGGCGCCACTCCGCAGGAAGTACTTACCCGTCGCCGGCAGCTGGCTTCGGGTTACGCCTTCTCTACCAATTTCGGTATCAACTACCGCTTTGGTTCAAAGTTGAATAATTTTGTAAACCTGCGATTTGATTAAGAGAACTGCTTTTTAAGTGTTTCGCCGTAAACCTCAAGGCATCTTTTTCTCGCTGCTTCATGTTCAACGATAGGTTGCGGATAAGTAAATTCTTCAAATTCCGGCACCCATTTCCTTATATACTTTAATTCAGGATCAAATTTCTTTGTTTGCAGGTAAGGATTAAATACCCGGAAGTAGGGAGCCGCATCGCAACCGCTACCGGCTGCCCATTGCCATCCACCATTATTGGCAGCGAGGTCATAATCCAATAATTTTTTTGCAAAATAAGCTTCGCCCCATCGCCAGTCAATCAAAAGGTGTTTTGTGAGGAACGAGGCTGTGATCATTCGCACCCGGTTATGCATAAACCCCGTTTCATTCAACTCTCTCATACCGGCATCAACGATAGGATATCCCGTTTGCCCGGCACACCAGGCTTCAAATTCCTTCTCGTTGTTGCGCCATCTGATCTTATCATATTCCGGCTTGAAGGAATGGCCTACAACATGCGGAAAATGCCAGATGATCGCATGATAAAAATCCCGCCAGATCAATTCATTTAAAAAAGTCTCATTTAAAGCGCCGGCTTTGCCCGCAAGTTCACGAATGCTGATCGTACCAAAACGAAGATGCACACTGAGCCTTGACGTTCCTTTTACAGAAGGAATATCTCTTTGTTCTTTATAGTGCTTTATGATATCCGTCTTCCATTCTTTGGGAGGAAATGCCTGCTCCGCAGATTTAAATCCCATTGATTCTAACGATGGGATTTCTTTCTTATCCTGTTTGAAAAAATTATTGAAATATTTTTTTGTTGGATAGCCTTCCAGGTAAAATTCGGTAACGATAGATTTCCATCTTCTCGAATAAGGAGTAAAAATGGTATAAGGTTTACTATCATCTTTTACCACTTCGTTTTTTTCAAAGATCACCTGGTCCTTATAAGTATGAAGGCTTGCGCCGGATGATTGAAGTAATTTTTCAATAGCTCCGTCTCTTTCCCGGGCATATGGCTCGTAGTCATGATTGGCGAATACTTTCCGGACACTATACTCATTCAATAAATCCTTGTATATTTCTAACGGAAATCCATACCGGATATCCAATGTCGCTCTCATTTTATTTAAAAAAGATTGCATTTCCTCCAAAGCCTGGTGAATAAATTCTACCCGGCTGTCGGTTTTGTTCTCTAATTCATCCAATATATTACGATCGAAAATAAAAACGGGGAGAACAGGTGTCTTTTCTTTCAATGCGTAATATAACCCGGCATTATCATGCAAACGAAGGTCTCTGCGAAACCAGAAAATATTAACTACAGGTTTATCGCCATCCGCTAACCGGGTGATTATATTTTTCTTCATTTATTTTTCCGCCTTTAAAACTGCTTATTTCTAAAATTCAACAGACTTATGCGGAAATAGTTTGAATAAAGTCCTGGTATATTTTTTTTGCACGCAGGTTGGAGTAATTTTTATCCCGAAAACTTTTTACCCAACGTATTCCTGATATCGAATTGGTAAGAAATATTTCATCCGCCTCCAGCAAATCGTTTGCTGAAATTTCCTGTTCCTCCACTTTTGTCCTCTCCATTAAATAACGCCTTATTACACCGTTGACGCATCCTTCACTTAGTGCGGGTGTGATCAATCTTTCGTCTTTTACGAGGAAAATATTGGCGATGGTAGCATCGGCAATACGTTCGTGCACATTTAATACCAGGCACTCATTTAATTTTTTCTCATTGGCGTAGCGGGCGGCCATTATATAGGGAAGGTAGTTGGCCGATTTAAGATTGGAAAACTTATCACAGCTTTTTCGTGTATCCGGGAATATATCAATTACCAAACCATTTTCATTGAGTTGATTGATTGATTTATCCAGGGGCCAGCATTCAATGCTATATTGAAAATCATCCAGGCTTTCAAATACTCCTCCGTTACCCCGGAATACAGATAACCTGACACGGGCCATTGATTCACATTTATTCTTCTCACACAATAGAAGAATCTGTTCCTGCAATTTTCCTGCAGTCATTAATGCGGGAATGGTAAAACCCATTAAAGCAAGGCTTGAAAAAAGCCGGTCGAAATGATAGCTTTCTAATGGTATCTTGTTATTGACAAGCTTCATGGTTTCAAATAAACCATCTCCGTACCGGTAACTTCTGTTATCCACCATCAGTACCGGTTCATCACCCGGCATTATCTTACCGTTCAGACAAATGCTGTTCATGGAATGAAAATAAAATAAAAAGGCCATCCCGCATCAATGCGGGTGGCCATTATAAGCAATTAGCCTGTAAATGTAAATTAAGCTTGCTCCACGAGACCGGCTTTTACGGCATACATAACAAGCCCGGCCATGGATTTAGTCCCGGTTTTAGTTTTCAGTTTATCACGAATAGCTTCTACCGTACGTGGACTCAGGTCAACTATATCAGCGATTTCTTTAGTGCTTTTTTCATCGCACATCAGTTTCAATATAGTTATTTCCTTATCGGTCAGTTGTACATCCTGAGGCATGGATGACTCTGACGTACGCTTTGTACGCAAACCGCTCAGCAAAGCCTTATTGGTAAGATCATTGAAAAAGAAATCCTGTTCATACACCGCCCTTATCGCATCGTAGATCATTTCTGATCCGGATTCTTTTGTCAGGTATGAGTTAGCCCCTATCTCCATCATCCGGGATATAACCGAATGATCATTATGCATCGAAAGCATAATAACTTTTACATTGGGGTAAAGTTTTTTGATTTCCGGAAGAGTTGTCAAGCCATCCATAATAGGCATCTGGATGTCGAGCAAAACAACATCCGGCTGGATGTGGCGCAATAGATTGAGAAGTTGCATTCCGTTTTCAGCCTCGGCCACCATCTGGATGTCCTTGCGGCTTGAAAGTGAGGTTTTTACACCGGTACGGAAAAGAGCGTGATCGTCTGCAATCGCTACTTTGATCAAGGAGTTAGATTCGGGGTTTTTCATGGGTGTTAATATTAGTAAAAATGTAGGGTTCGGTTAATATTCTACGCTGCAAGATGGAAAATTCCCTCAACATATACCATAGTACAAGTACTTGATTTAAATTTTGTGGAAAGTACATCATGAACATGATTCAGATCAAAGATAGAAAAGATACGAATGATATTCACGCTATTTTACGATTACCGCAGTAAATACCGAGCAATTTTAATCGGGCAGTTATGCTCTTGTTAACATACTACTGTGAACATATTTTTGTCTCAGAAAGTTGATTGTTAAGGCTGATTCGTCCTATCCTATCTCATCCAATGTCCAAACCGTCCAGAAAGTCATTTCCAATCCTGTGAAAAACCCGACGATATTCTCCCTCCAGTCAACTTTCTCTTTTTTAGTTCCTTGAACCCGTTTTTTTGATCCGTTCCTTTATGAAAAACTGGCAATTAGAAACCGATTACCATAAAACCTTTTCCTATTTTTTCGTTTAATATCCTACTCTTTCTATACATTTTTTTCTTTCATAACAGTAACGTTCAAAGCCCTTCCGAAAGGAGGGGTTTTTTGTTTTTTACGTTACCGGTTTTTGATTTTCTAACTACAATATACCTGGTTTCCCCTGAAAGACGCATCAGGGAAACTGAAGGAAACAGTGGCTACCTTTTTCTGAGCGCCATCAATGCTGATATCACCCCCGGCAATCCGGGCGTGCTGCTCAATTGCCATTAGGCTGAACGATAAGGCGTATCCGTTGTAGTTGTTCTGATCTTCAAAATTGAGGATAATGATATCTGTAAATTTTTCCGCGGTAACAGAGATGCAGGTATTGCGGGCATTGGAAGACATTGTTGTCAACAATTCTTTTATAACGGAAATTATTTTCACCTGTTCATCGGGGATCCGAAATTCCGCAGACACTTCATTTAATATATACACTCTATTTACGGCAGCGGCATGGCTTACACTACTGACAAGCCGGCTAATAAGTTTTCTTAAAGAAATACCGGTACCTGGTGTACCGGCAAAGTCGTTGATTTCATGGGTTTTCATAGGGGATGGAAATGAGGATGGCATTATACTAAAATATCTGTTTTAAAAAGCTTATTCATACTTCTCCTACAAATAAATAGTTTTACTAAGTATAAAAAAATAGCTGATCCTTCTATTCTATCGTAATGCTTTGCACTACAAACCACGACAATTTCACTTATGGATACTAAGAGTTTGAAGACATATATTAACTATATGTTCTGTATATCTTTTTCTGTTCAAATTCATTGAAAAAAACAACCCTTAAAAATAAAAAACCGGCAAATCTGCCGGCTTACTATCACCTTAGAGATAAATATAATTTGTATCTGCATCAATGGGAAAGAAACACAGAGTTTCTTTTTAATTTACGAACCCCGCATTATAATCTTACGGCTGTCCCGGAAGCTATTACCATCAGCATACTACCGCTGCCACCTACCGTTTCAAAATCAAGGTCAACACCCACGATGGCATTGGCCCCCAAAGACTGCGCTTTCTCCGCCAGCTCCCGCAGTGCATCTTCCTTTGCCTGCTCAATTACTTTTTCATATGTTTTACTCCGGCCACCAAATACATCTCTTAAGCCGCCCAAAAAATCTTTGAAAATATTAGCGCCAATAATACTCTGAGCATTGATAACGCCCAGGTATTCCTGTACTGGTTTGCCTTCTACAAAACCCGTGGTTGTAATGATCATTTGATTTAGTTTATTTTTTCAAAAATAGTTTTTAGCGATGAATTTTCTTCAACTTCGAAATTTTTTGATGCTTCACGTATATACGCTATCCGCTTATCGATATCGGGATGACTACCTAAAAACTCCGGCAGGGTGGATGCAGGAGCGGCATTTTTTAAATGCTTGAACAATCCAATAAATCCTGCAGGATCAATTTTTTTTTCCTTTAAAAGTGAAAGTCCATCCAGGTCGGCTTCTTTTTCCAGTCCTCTTGAATACTTCAGCGATTTGAATTTATCCGCCTGGTCAACCATCACTGAAGTAACGCTGCCAAATCTTCCAAACAATAAACTTATAAAAACTTTTGATCCCAATTGACGGAAAATGGATTTTGTAGAATGTTTGTTATTCACATGTGTAAACTCATGGCTTAACAGTGCCGCCAGTTCAGGATAGGTTTTCAGTTCTTTCAGCAAAGCGGTGTATACAACAATATTGCCTCCCGGTAGTGCAAATGCATTCACTACATAGCTTTTTACTACTGTTATATGGATAGTATACGCTGTGGGAACCTTCATTTCCTGGAAAAACTGGTTAAGCATCGCCGTAGCTTGTTTATCCTCTTGTGCTGAAAGGTCCAATGCGTCATACACAGCATTGCCAATTTGTTGCTCGGTATTGGCGGAAATGGTAGAAGCCAGTTTTTCTGAGAGCCAGGGCACGATTAAAAAGTAAGTGGTTATAAGTACAGTGATTATGCCTGAAAAAATAAGCAGGTTTCTTCCCCATTCTCTTGCCTGGCTTTTTTTATACCAGGATTTATTTTGCTCAGCCTGCATTTGCTGTATGAATTCAAGCGCCTGTTTCCCATTGACGATAAGCCTGCTGTCCGGCTCTTTGGTATGACTGATCCTTGTAGCCTGGAGACTGTTATCAAATACTGCCGCCAGGTCCTGCATTTCCCATCTTACCCTGTTAGTGACTCCATTCTCTACCCGAAAACCGATCGTGATACTATTTTCCACTGCAAGAACCGTTGCTTCAGCGGGTTCCGCATGAAAAGATGTGTAATAAGAAGCAAACCATGTTTTCATTGCACAAACTTAACTTTTCACCTTAGATTTACAACCAGCTGTACTTTTTTACAATTTTTTCAATCCGATCATTTACTTGACATTTGCCTGTCAAATAATCATTATGAATAAATTGGCAAAATATATTTTCCTGAGAATAGTACTTGCTACAACAGCCCTTCTCGTCTTCCAATATGCTTTTAGCTGGGGACTTATCGGTCATCGCACCTGTGCGGAGATAGCCCAACAACATTTATCAAAAAAAGCAAAAAAAGAATTGCGTAAACTGATAGGCAAAGAAAGCCTGGCCTGGTTGTCCAACTGGTCCGATTTTATCAAATCCGATTCTGACTGGAACCATGCCTCACCCTGGCATTATGTAGATCTTCCCGGTCATATGGCAAAGGAAAAATTCATGGAAGACCTGAAAAAAAACCCCGGCAAGAACCTTTATACACAGATACCGGCTATGATCGCTGAATTAAAAGATAAATCACTGTCCGCCGAACAAAGGAGAAATGCGCTTTATTTCCTTATTCACCTGGTAGGAGATCTTCACCAGCCTTTGCATGTAGGAAGAGACGAAGATGCGGGCGGCAATAAGATCGTCGTGTATTGGTTCGAGAAAAAAACAAATCTTCATTCTTTATGGGATACCATGCTGATAGAGTTTCAGCAATACAGCTATTCTGAATATGCTAAACTTTTAGACATTGCAGAGCCTGAAAAAGTACAAGCCTGGCAATCCGGTTCATTGGAAGATTGGTTCTATGAATCACATCAATTATCGGATATTATCTATGAAGCTTCACCCAACGAAGCCAAACTGGGTTATAAATATAATTTCCAGTTTCAAAAAATATTGGATGAACAACTGCTGAAAGGCGGTGTAAGACTGGCCGCTTTGTTGAACCAGGCTTTTGAATAGTAATCCTTGTGAGGTTAACGGCGGATAATCTTTCTCAAGGTCTAATTCGCTATTTACCATTCACCACCCGATAGCTATCGGGTCTTCCCTCTATTATTTTTTAATCAAAGTTTTTGATTCAGCAATCATGCACGCGGTGATTTCCCTAAGTATTTTTTGCTGATCCGGTAAAAGACTTATCGTGGTGGGCTTTTTTTTGTCATTGCCGCTGAAAACAAAACTGGTTACTTTTTGAGTAGCTAATTTTTGCAAACCGCTGGGTGTACCGGCCCCGTTCCTGAAATTAAAATGAAAATAGCCGTCACAGTTCATACTGCCGGTATTACGATACGTCGCCTTCACCTTCGTGCCTTCAAAAAAAATAAATACCGTTGAAGCATCCGTGTAACATTCGTCGGGCACCGTAAAGAAAAAATCTATTTCTTTACTATCCGCATCTATGTTTAAAGAAGCTCCCGTTTGCAGCGATATAAATCCCGATGACAGTTTGGTCTCCCTGGTATAGGGATCCTTTTCCTTTATTAACTTACACGCGGCAGCCGTTGTATCCTGAGCATACAGAAAAAGCGGGAACAGGATAATGAGAAGACTAATGAATTTCATACTTCTGATTAAGCATTAAAAATAAGATTTCCTTACTGCAAAAACACTACGCATTCATTGTTTTAACAGATTGCTTTCCCGCCATTCACGAAAAGTTTATTGACAGTGCGAATGTCTCCGGAGTAGCGAACTTCCATTACCTGCTTCTTTTCGGGCCTTTTACTATTGAACAAGGCAACTGGCACTTAAAAACTGCCGATAATAAAACCACCTTTTCTCCCGTAACAGCGACTGACAAAGCCGGATTATTGTTATATTCATAGTAGAGTCTGTACGCTATTTTGCAATAAACAGGACTTCAAAACCGGGTATTGGAGAGCAGCGATGAGAAAATTCGTTTTAATACTTCTTTTAAGCAGTTTTTCATTTTTGGCTAAAGCCGACCACATTACGGGCGGTGAAATGTATTATACATACAATGGAATTTCGAATGGTCAAAATAACTACACCGTTACACTCAAACTTTTTATGCGATGTAATTCAGGCCGTCAGTTTCCCGACCCTGCCGTCATTTCCGTTTTTGATAAACTAAGTTTTGAACGTATAAGCGATGTAAGTATCGCTCTTTCCAACCGTAACACGATTAGCATAACCAATTCCGATCCCTGTATTTCTGATCCTCCCACTGTATGTTACGAAGTCGCCTATTATACGTTCAACATCTCTCTTCCTTTAAATCAAAACGGTTATATTCTTGCCAGTGAAGTAAATTACAGGATCAGGGGAATCAACAATCTTAATTCAAGCCAGGTAGGTGCTACATATAAATGCGAAATTCCAGGTACTGTTCCCTTTGCCAACGGTTATGCAAATGTAAGTGCTATTTTTACCGGGTCCGACCTGGTAGTAGTTTGCGCCAATAATTATTTTTCTTACAGTTTCGCCGCCAGAGACGATGATGGCGATCAGCTCCGGTATTCCTTTTGTTCCGCTTATGCAAGTACGAATGCCGGCTTGAATGGCGTACCCGCCGGCAACCCGCCTTATACATCTGTTCCTTATAGCTCCCCAGCTTTTTCAGGATCGTTTCCACTTGGCGATAAAGTTCAGATTGATCCGAATACAGGATTAATAACGGGTATAGCTCCTGCAGCTGGTGTCTATGTGGTTACTGTCTGCGTAGAAGAAGTGCGGAATACCGTGATCATCGCTACTCAACGAAAAGATTTGCAAATTAATATTGCCGATTGCAGTGTAGCTGCCGCGAAGTTAAATGAAGAATACATGCTTTGCAGGGATACCAGGTCTATCAGCATCACGAATCAGTCCAATAGTCCGCTGATAAAAACTTATGAGTGGCAAGTATTCAGCCCTGCAGGGGCTTCACTTTACACATCTCAAAATGCGGTTCTTAATTATACCTTTCCTGCCAATGGAACTTATACTACCCTGCTGACAGTAAATAAAGGACAAGCCTGTTCAGACACTACTTCCGCTAAAGTTTTTGTTTATCCCGGCCTGGTTCCTGATTTTGCCGTGGCTGGTATCTGCATCAACAGACCCACTTTTTTCACCGATAAAACAACTACGATATCCGGTATTGTTAATTCCTGGAAATGGGATTTTGGTGTCCCCGGCAACACTACCGATGTTTCACTGCTGCAAAATGATTTTTACAGCTATGCCACCCAGGGATTAAAAACAGCAAGTTTGATTGTAACCACTACCGATGGCTGCCGTGATACCGTTTCAAAAACGATTTCGATGATCGACAAGCCACCCATCGCACTTGCGTTTTATGATACATTAATTTGTATAAATGACCGGGTGCAATTGCAGGCTGCGGGAACCGGTAGTTTTAGCTGGTCACCGGCTGCTAATATGATCAATGCTAATACAACAACCCCAACTGTTTTTCCTGCAGCTACTACCTATTATCATGTAAACCTTGAAAGAGAAGGCTGTAATAACAGCGACTCTGTATATGTCCGCGTAGTTGAGCATGTCAACCTGCAGGTAATGAACGATACGACCATTTGCAGTAGCGATACGATTGCATTGCGAATTATTTCGGACGGCTTTCAATATGCCTGGACTCCCGCCGCACAACTAATCAATCCCACTGTAAAAAATCCGTTGGCTATAACACCTGCTACCACGGCTTACAAAGTGACAGCTACGATCGGTGGTTGTACCGCTACTGAAAATCTAACTGTTACCGCCATTCCTTATCCATCGGTCAACGCTGGTATTGACACAACGATTTGCTACAATACAGCTGCCCGATTACAGGCTATCACAAATGGTAGTTCCTGGTCATGGGCTTCAGCTTCTTCGCTTAATGATGCCAGTTTGTTGAACCCGATCGCTTATCCTGTTCGCACATCTGACTATATTTTTACTGCTTATGATAGCCAGGGTTGTCCCAAGCCAGGAATAGACACTGTTCGTGTCACTGTTTTACCAAAGATTATTGCAACAGCCGGTAGAGACACGGCGGTAGTTATTGGTCAATCACTGCAACTGAATGCATCAGGTGGTAATACCTATTTATGGTCGCCTGCTTTGTCTTTATCTGCTACCAATATTGCCAATCCCATTGCTGTTTTCACTGAGCCTTCCAATGGCATTCAATACAAAGTACAGGCGTATAATATCGCCGGCTGCTATGATTCCGCCTTCATCAACATAAAAGTATATGCCACACGGCCAACTGTTTTTATTCCAACCGCTTTTACACCCAACAATGATGGCAAAAACGATATACTAAGACCTATAGCCGTTGGCATGAAAACTATTCAATACTTCCAGGTATACAATCGCTGGGGTCAGTTGCTTTTCAGTACACAAGAGAATGGCCGGGGATGGGATGGCCGGATCAATGGACAACTGCAGTCAAATAATACATATGTGTGGATGGTAAAAGCCATTGATTTTGGAGGGGGAGTCTATTTTAAAAAAGGAACCGTTACACTTATCCGGTAAGTTTTGGTTTAGCATTCGCTTTACGATAATAGTTTTCCTCATGTCAATCGGCGATATTTAATTAATTTGCCGCCTCATATAAATACATATCTCTATGGCAAAAGCTGCAAAGACAAAAGCAAAAGCGAAAAAAAAGATCATTACGGATCACTCCTTCCAGTTTCTAAAAAATTATATCAATAACGCATCACCGGTAGGATTCGAAACCTGGGGGCAAAAACTGTGGTTAGAATACCTCAAACCATATATTGATACACAGTATGTAGATCCATATGGAACGGCTGTAGGAATTATTAATCCGGATAATAAATTCAAAGTTGTTATTGAAGCGCATGCGGATGAGATCAGCTGGTTTGTAAACTATGTTACCGCCGAAGGTTTGATCTATTTAAAACGTAATGGTGGTGTGGATCATCAAACCGCTCCAGCATCAAGAGTTTTTATTCATGGTAAAAAAGGGCCTGTCAAAGCCGTCTTTGGATGGCCGGCCATTCATACCAGGTTTGGCGGTGCGGATAGTAAAGAAACACAACCAAAGACGGATAATCTTTGGCTGGATTGCGGCGCCAGGAACAGGAAAGAAGTCAAGGCGCTGGGCATACATATCGGCGCAGTGGTTACTTACCAGGATGGTTTTGATGAATTGGCGAATGGCAATTATGTAGGCCGTGCTTTTGACAATCGTATCGGTGGTTTTATGATCGCTGAAGTAGCAAGGCTGTTGAAAGAGAATAAAAAGAAATTGCCGTTTGGTTTATACATTGTCAATGCGGTGCAGGAAGAGATTGGCTTGCGCGGAGCAGAAATGATCGCCCGGAGAATAAAACCGGATATTGCCATTGTTACAGATGTAACACATGATACCACCACTCCGCTGATCAATAAAAATATAGAAGGTGATGTGCTCTGTGGTAAAGGTCCTTCTCTTTCCTATGCCCCAGCGGTGCATAATAAATTGCTGGCTATAGTGGAGAAAGTAGCAATTGATAAAAAAATCGATGTTCAATGGAGAGCTTTAAGCCGCAGTACGGGCACTGATACTGATTCTTTTGCTTATTCAAACGACGGCTGTCCATCGGTTCTTATTTCGATCCCCTTACGCTACATGCATACTACGGTAGAGATGCTTCATCGTGATGATATTGAAAATACGATTCTGCTGATGTATGAAACATTACTGACCCTGACGCCAAAGACAAATCTCAGCTACATGTAAGAAAGAAATTTTGGCGAGAGCAAGTAAAGTGGTAACGATCAGCAATAGCACCGCTTCCTTTGGCATGCACTTCCTTTGCCGGAATACGTTCCTGGTTAAGAAGGGTCATTTTCTCATATAAAATAAAATCGTTCAATAAGAGACCTCTTGAATCTGCAGTTTGTCAATACCGATTAAATAGTTAGTAAGGTATTATACCGGAAGCTATATTCATTTTTCTTTGCTCATTATATTGAGTTTTATAAGTAAGATCACAAATTTGTCGCAATTGCAGGTATAAGCCTGATTGATTAATTTTATAATCTCATAGATAAAAGCTATATCATGACACTAGTTCAACTGGAGTATATCATAGCCCTTGACAGGTTCAGGCATTTCGCACTGGCGGCGGCCAACTGTTATGTAACGCAGCCCACACTCAGTATGCAGGTACATAAACTGGAACAGGAATTGGGATTTAAAATCTTTGATCGCAGCAAGCAGCCGGTAATGCCAACGGAAGCCGGCATTGAGATCATTGAACATGCCAAAAAAATATTGGTAGAGAGGGATGCGATGAATGAAATGCTGCACACCCGGAAAGGCATACTGAGCGGCGAGCTGAAAGTAGGGATCATACCCACCCTGGCTCCTTATTTGCTGCCGTTGTTTGCCCAGCAATTCGCCAAAAAGTATCCGCATGTAAAATTGATCGTCAATGAAATGATGACCGACCTGATGGTGACCCGTCTCCGGGAAGGAACAATCGATGTGGGAATTCTCGTCACGCCCCTGCAGGAGTATGGCGTGAAAGAACATATACTTTTTTATGAAGAGTTGCTGGTGTATGTTTCTAAAAAGAATAATGATTTCAAAAAGAACTATGTGCTGGCTCAGGACATTGATCCGCATAAACTTTGGTTACTGGAAGAAGGACATTGTTTCCGTTCGCAGATCATGAATCTTTGTGAATTACAAAAAGCAAGCAAGGAAGGTCATTCTTTTGAATATGAGGCGGGCAGCATCGAAACGCTCCGGCGAATGGTGGAATTAAGTGATGGCATTACTATATTACCTGAGCTGGCCAGTATGGAACTAACACCCAAACAGCAGGAACAGCTACGCCAGTTCAAAAGACCTGCCCCCATGCGGGAAGTGAGCCTGGTGGTGCACCGTGATTTTGTAAAGAAACGGTTAGTGGAAATATTGAAAAAAGAAATCATCGGCGCCGTACCTGATAAAATAAGAAAGAACAAAGCGCTTCATGTTTTGCCTATTTAGCCTACCGCTCATGGAAATTGTAGCAATGAATTTAATTGTTCCTGGAATACAGGTGAATCATTCAGGTTATTGTGCCTCCCGTTTTCAATCTTAATGAGTTCTACACCTGGATTTTCCTTTGCAAGACTAACAGCCTGTTTATAAGGGATGACTTCATCGTCCGTCCCATGAAATAATGTAACAGGTGCTTCAATTTTTTTAAAATAAGTATAGGTTGGGAAATGGTATTTTGTCAACCAGCTTACCGGGTATATAAATGCATAATGTTGCATCAAGGCGTCAATACTATAGTATGGAGTTTCCAATATTACTCTTTTGCAATCTTTTACCGATGCTAATTGTGATGCGATTCCTGTCCCGATGGATTTTCCATAAATAATTATTTTGTCCCTGGAAAATCTTGCCCGGGCCATTTCGTATAAAATGGCTGCATCGCTGTATAGTCCTTTTTCCGTTCGTTTGCCGGTACTTTTGCCGAACCCGGGATAATCAATCATCCATACTTCATAGTTATTCCGGGTGAAATTGACTGCGAAAGGGGCATAGCGTTCGATATTCTTCCGGTTGCCATGAAAATATAATACCACTCCTTTACAAACAGAATCAGGAACTGTAAATTGAACAATACTTAGATTTTTTTTTGCATTAACAGGCAGGTTGATCTCTTTAAAAGATTGCTTGAAATTAAACGGGTAGTCAACCGATAAACTTTCGGGATGAAATAAAATTTTCTCCTGGAAAAAATACAGGGCCGTACCGCATAACAGATACACAACTGCGGCAATTTTGAGCCATAACTTAATTTTTCGGACAGTTGTTTTTTGCATGCCGGATATTTATATTACCAGCATATCATAGACGATTACTTTTTCCCAGAGATGACTGTATTTTTCGACAAAAGCCTTGTGTATAGTGTGAACCTGGTAAGTGGCCTGGTCTTCTACGTTGTCGAAGTACATCAATTCCGACACGTCATAGCTGTTGTCTACAACTTCCCTTTTTTCAGTAGAGGCCGGCGTACCTATAAGTAATTGCTTTATTTCCTTAATCGCTTTTAAGGTTTTAAGACCTTCCATTAATTGTTTCCTGTCGGTTTCAGAACCAGGGTTTTTTAACCAGAAAAAAACATGGTGTACTACTTGCGAAGCGTTACTGTTATTGCTCATTTGATTAATTATTAAAGGTGCGGCGGCAAGAATAGAAGCTTGTGCGATAAATTTTCGCCGGTTGTATTGTTGCATAGTTATTATGAATAATCCTGGATGATTTGAAAATTGCCGGGTGAAATTAAGAAAAATAAGTTTCAACCAAATGCTCATATTTATATTACCCGGTAAAATGACAAAAGGAGCACGATAATGATGCTCCTTTTGCGTATATATTAAAAGTGCCACTAGTTCACCCGGTTAAAATAATCGCTTATACCACATTCTGTTTTTCTCTGTATATCGGCCATGATAATTCGTATAATCTCATCATTAGAAGGAGGCCATTGTTCTCTTTGATTGATCAGTTTTTTATCGTCGTCGCTAAGTGCTCTTTCGTCACCGGTATACGTAGCGAAGGTGTAAGACCAGGTATAATCGCCACGGTAAGTATCACTCCAAATCCAGCGGTTATTATAATCTCTTATAGTCGCCTGCAGCAATCCATCTGCTTGTATGGTTCTGGTTGTTGTCGTAATCCGGGCTTTTACCGTGATATATTCTTTAACTACCGAATCTTTTTTTATAACAATTTCTTTCGACACTACCTGTTTAGATACTTCTCTAGTACTGCGTTGATCACGGTAGCGACCAATATTCACATCACTGAACTTCATATCCACGGAATTATCCACCCTGACATCCTGGCTACCCCTCGCTGGTTCGTTATAATAACGCACAAACTGGCTTTTGTTGTTATTACTCAGATAGCGCAGCATATCATAGTTGAAATTGTTATAATCAAAATTGTAAGAGCTGTATTGGTAGCCATATCGTGTTAGCGGAAGAACAATGACATTTGTAACCGCATTGGCATAGGATTCTTCAATTTTTTGCTTAATGGAAAGATCACCGGGTTTTAAAGCCAGCGCTTGTTGAAATTCGTAATAAGCCTGTCGTGAACTAGCCTTACTGTTTTGATCCAGGAGTTCAAGACCTCTTTCATAGCGGGCATTGCCGGCCTCTTCTTTATAAGTAGCTATATAGGAAGAATAATCTGTTGGCTGAATAACATCAAAAACCGAAGGTGATCTTCGTATAGCCTCATACAATCCCTGGAGTTGTGAATACTCCCGGTAGATATATTCCCACCTCAGGTCGGTATTGCTATTGGAATGATCGCGTATCCTGCTTTCATGATCTTCGACAGCAAAGCGGTAAGCATTTTGCAATATATCAGTCAGTTTCGCATCGCCGGGTTTCTTCTGCAATTTTTTAGCCGCCATTTCCACGGCTTCATCATAACGTCCCTGCTGATACAATTTCTCCGCTGTTTTGCAGGAGAATAATACCACGCTCACGCTGAAAATAAGTAAAGTGTAGAGTTTTAGTTTCATACATAGTGCATTTAAATATTGGACGTCTAATCAGGTGTTATGTTAATAAGAGCCACATGAATTAAACAATTCTTAACAAGTATGACTTATTGTTTAAGAATATCCCGAACAAAATTATGGTACTCGTCAAATTTCGGGAGGTTATTATGTCCTCCGCCATAAATTCGGATCAGCGTAATTTTTTTAGGATTTATTTTTTGCAATCGTTCGCTGTGCTTAATGGGAATCAGCCAATCTCTCGTTCCGTGTATAATATAGGTATGGCATTTCACTAATGGTATCCATTTATCGGTACGAAGATGAAATCGCAATACATAGCGTACCGGTAATATCGGCAGAAATCTTTCTACTACTTTCAGAAAACTGTAATAGGGAGCATCCAATATAAGGAACCGCGGGCTGTTGTCGGATGCTATTTTTGAAGCGAACCCGCTGCCAATACTTCTTCCATAAACGATAATATGCTGTTCGGCGTAAGTTTCCAGCAATTTTTTATATATAAACTGCATGTCCCTGAGCATTTCTTTTTCGCCGCGTTTGCCGGTGCTCTTGCCAAAGCCGCGATAATCCAGTAACACTACATCATAATTATACCGATAAAAATCGCGGGCATATTTGGCCCAGCCTTTTATGCTACGGGTATTGCCATGAAAATAAAGAATAAGCCCTGCGGGATTATCCCGGTAAAAGTGAAGTCCGTTGATACGAACCCCGGGTTCAATATCAAAAAAATATTCCCTGAAAGGAATATCATATTTGAACTGGAAATCCTGCTTTAGCTTTTCCGGTTTGAAAATTAATCTTTCCTGGAAAAAATAAGCGATCACTGAAAGTGCGGCGATACCCGCCAGTATATACCAGATAAAGGTTGGCAAAGAAAGCAGTTTTAAGTTTTGAGTTTCGAAAGTTAAGTTAATCTACTTCCTGAACAACCGAAAAACTTCAAAACCTAATCTTCCACTCTTGTAAGTTTAAGATTGGTAACCGGCGCTACGATAAGCGGGAATTTTTCTACGGTTACATTGGCAACGTCAAGTCCAAAACCTTTTTCCTCCGAAAGGCTATGATCTTTCAACCAGAAATGAAGTTTCATGACGACCCTTTCAAAAAATGGTAACTCATTATCCTGGCTAAGGTATTTTTCCATTACCATGAACTGGAAATCGCCAACCGTATTGCTGCTGGCCAGGCTTTCATACCGGCTGATGATGTTGACTTCTTTATTGGTCACGAGATCTTCCACCACTTTGCGGAACATCAGGTTGATACGGGGTTCCATTCTGAAACCAAGCCTGAAGTCTATCCGGATAATGTCATTGGGGATAATATGATCCACTTTGTATTCGCAGGTATAAGGATCATCTACGGTATCCACGTGCACGAACCAGTAAATGTCGGCACGCTTGGGTTTTTTATTCAAAATAGAATAAATGATCTTATGCTCTATTTCCTTGGGATTATTAGCGCTGGTAAGATAAACCAGGTGGGTAGCATATTTTGGTACAGCTTTATCATTGCTTAATTCCTGGATTTTGGGCACGTAATGTTCCATTCTTACGAATTCCACATAGCGGTTCTTAATCTTTCTGGCCCTGTACCAGACATACATTACAGTAAACATTAAACCACCAATAAGCAAAGTGATATAGCCGCCGTGCATAAATTTGTTCATTAACGCTACAAAGAAAACAGACTCGACAATTAGATACCCCAACAGGAATACATATATTTTATAGCGTTTAAACCTATGAAGTACCAAATAGTTGGCGAATAAAATGGTTGTTGACAACATAGTAACGACAATGGCTAGGCCATAAGCCGCTCCCATGGCAGATGATTCGCGGAAATGCAATACAATACCCACACAGCCGACAAACAGCAATAAATTAATTCCCGGAATAAAGAGTTGCCCTTTTTCTTCTGACGGATAACGGATCTTCATTTTCGGCCATAGATTCAATCGCATCGCTTCACTGATCAGCGTAAATGCTCCTGATATCAAAGCCTGGCTGGCAATGATAGCTGCTGTTGTGGCGATGACTACTCCCGGAATAATGAACCATTCAGGCATCAGATCAAAAAAAGCATTAATGCCCATGGACTCTTTTATTTCTTTAGTAATATGAAGACCATTCCTATGTGTTAATAAATAAGCTCCCTGCCCAAAATAATTAATAAGCAGGCAGGCCTTTACATATATCCATGAATTGCGGATATTGCCCCTGCCACAATGTCCCAAGTCGCTGTATAAAGCTTCTGCCCCGGTAGTACAAAGAAAAACGGCACCCAAAAGCAGGAATCCCTGGGGATAAGTTCTCAGAAATTCAATGGCATAATGAGGGCTTATTGCTTTGAATATCGCAAGGTCGTCGAAAACATGAACACCGCCAATTACAGCCAGCATAGTAAACCATGCTAACATGATAGGCCCAAAGATTTTCCCTATAGATGCCGTCCCGAATTGTTGCAGAAAAAAGAACAGGGATAAAATGATTAAAACGATAATGACAATTGTATCTGTTTCCATACCACGGAGAACCGGCAGCTCTGACAATCCTTCAATGGCAGATGAGATAGAAATCGGTGGAGTTATAATGCCATCAGCCAGCAATGCGGCCCCTCCGAGCATGGCCGGAATAACCAGCCATTTCTTTCTTCGCCTCACTAATGCATACAAAGCAAATATGCCGCCCTCACCCCGGTTATCGGCCCTAAGGATAAGTATCACATATTTAATCGTGGTTTGCAGAGTAAGCGTCCAGATAATACACGACAAAGTACCTAAGATAAGATCCTCACTTACAACTCTGTCGTTTATAATTTCATTGAATACATATAATGGCGATGTACCGATATCTCCATAAATAATTCCTAATGCAATGAGAAGTCCTGCGGCCGTGACTTTATTAGTCGATATTTTCACAATCTGGGGTTGTTGTTATTCCGGTTCAGCGTTTAAATTCTGTAACATTTTGTCTGCAAAGGTATAGGCAAAATGTAATTACAAAGAACAGCTTGTTAAAAGATTGTATACGGGACTATAGAGATTGCAATTTTTAAGTTGGCTGATCGTTGATGTACTGTCTGTATAAACGGGTGTTTGACATAAAATAAAACTTCTCCATTTTTGGCAGGCAACTTGTAACTTTAATTTGCAAAAAATCAGAATATTATGCGCATCGGACGATGGTTTGTCATTGTTTTATTCTTAGTTCCTGTATTGTCAGCTTATTCTCAAAAACTGGTGTATTCGGAACCTGAAAAAGATGATACCCGCAAGTTGAATTTTGAAATAATAGGGAAAATTAATGGCAATTTCCTTATATATAAAAACATCCGTAATAAGAATGAGATAGCTATCATGGATAATGACATGAAACTCGTGAAAAGCGTAAAGCAGGATTACCTGCCGGATAATGACAGGGTGATCAACGTTGATTTTTTCGCTTACCCTGATTTTACGTACATGATCTATCAGTACCGCAAAAGGAATATTATCTATTGTACCGCTGCGAAAATAGATGGTAATGGCAATAAGGAGGGCGACCTGATAGAACTGGATACCACGCAGGTCAATTTTGGCTCGGATAACAAAATATACTCCGTAGTAACCAGCGAAGACAAAAGCAAGATCATGATCTTTAAGATCAATAGCAAGAACAAAAAGCTATACATGATAACCACGCTCTTGATGGACGATAAGCTTACCCTGCTGAAAAAAAGCCGCCTGTCGATTTCAATGCAGGACAGGGATGATTATCTTAATGAATTTCAACTAGACAATGACGGAGACCTTATTTTTTCCCGGTTCGACAGGGTAAATAATGAAAATATAGGCGACGCTGCTTTGGTCATTAAATATGCGCAGGCCGATTCATTCATGATAAAAAACCTGGATACGGAAAAAAAATACCTGGATGAGATACGAATAAAACCTGATAACTATAATAAACGCTATATCATAACATCCTTCTATTACAAGCAGCGCCGCGGGAATGTAGATGGCTTTTATTTTTACATCTGGGACAAACAATCCGCACAGCCCATCTTAGAAGACACCCTGGTGTTTAGCGAAGATTTGAGACGGGAGGCCAAAGGAAATTCAAGTACCAGGGCTGCTTTTAATGATTATTTTATCCGCAATATCATCAGCCGGAAGGACGGTGGTTTTATCATCAGCAGCGAAGCCTACTATACTTCTTCGAGAGGCGGAGGGTGGAACCGATGGAACAATCTGTATGGCTCGCCTTTTATGCGTTCGTACGATTATTATTACTATTCTCCGTATTCGTACAATAGCTTGTGGGGCAACAGGTGGAATACCGGCCAGAGTGTACGCTACCAGGCAGATAATATCGCTATCCTGTCTTTTGATAAAAATGGGAAACGGGAATGGAGCAGCATTATCAGCAAAGAGCAGTTTGATGACCAGACAGATGACCTGCTCTCTTACCAGATAATGAATACAGGAGGACAGTTACACTTTTTATTTAATAACCTGGAGAAAAGAGCTAACCTGCTGAATGATTTTAGCGTGCAGCCGGATGGAAAGATCAACCGAAACCCAACATTGAAGAATCTTGACAGGGGATATGAACTGATGCCAAAATTCGCCAAGCAGGTAAGTTCAAGACAAGTGATCATACCCTGTGTATATAGAAATTATGTTTGCTTTGCAAAGCTTGAGTACAATTAAACCATGAAATACTTCCTATATCCGTGATTGCAATATTCAAACAGAAAAATCCAGTCAACCTATTATTACTGCTTATACTGGGCGTTTTTATTAAGATGCCCATGTTTATGAAGCCGCATGCGGCGGTTCTTCGTCCGGCAGACGGAATACTTTATGAAGGTATTATCAACTTTTTCGCATCAACAGCCAAAGCAAACCCCGTTTTTTATCCCTTACTTACATTTGCTTTGTTGTTTTTCCAGGCAATAATGCTTAACCGCTTTATCAACATGCAGCGGATGATGAATAAGCCAAGTTACCTGGCGGGTTTAGCCTACCTGCTCATCACTTCTTTGTTGCCGGAATGGAATTATTTTTCGGCTCCCCTGCTTTGTAATACTATTCTTTTATTCATCTTGTCGGCTTTGTTTGGCATATATAATAAACCCAATGTAAGAGGAACGATTTTTAATATCGGCCTGGCTTTGGGGATAGCCGGATTTCTTTTTATCTCTTCGCTTACATTTATTATCTGGATACTCTTGGCATTAGCCGTAATGCGTCCATTCAGACTAAATGAGTGGCTGATATGCATATTGGGCATTACTACGCCTTTTTATTTTTATGCTATTTATACCGTTATTAACGGAAACTGGAGCTGGCAGGAATTCGTACCACAAATCACCCTTGGGTTTCCTTCTTTGAAACAATCTGCCTGGCTTTCGGGCAGTGTATTTCTTATTATGGTTCCCTTTTTGACCGGGGGCTACTATGTCCAGGAAAATTTGCGAAGGATGCTGATAAATGTCCGGAAAGGATGGAGTTTACTTTTATTATACTTACTGGCGGCTCTGCTGCTGCCATTTGTAAACAGCAGTGACACTTTTGAAAATTGGACCATGGCGATGGTGCCAATGGCGGCTTTTCATGGGTATACATATTTGTACTCTAAATGGCGGATATTCCCTCTTATTTTAGTCTGGATTACTGTTGTATTTATCCTGGGATATCAATATTACGGGCCGCACTGGTAGCGACTAAGAGTAAAAGAGAAAGGTGTTAGAAGTTAAACAACAAAGGAGATGAAGAAGATGACCGGGTAGAGTAAAATACTGGTTGTAATTACACATTTTGAATAACTCTTTTATCCCTTTTCTCTCTTAAGCTTGCCGAAGGATACTCTTAGCTTCTTATCTTTGCCCTTTCCATCACTTCAAACAAATCATTACATGAAATTTGGCGTTGTTGTTTTTCCCGGATCCAATTGCGACAGGGATATGCATGATGCACTTCGTTATGACCTGGAACAGGACGTTACTATGCTTTGGCATAAGGATAAAGACCTTAGCCGGTTTACTACAGAGGATTGCATTATACTTCCCGGTGGGTTTTCCTATGGTGATTATCTCCGGTGTGGCGCTATCGCCAGGTTTAGCCCTATGATGCAAAGCGTAATTGAGTTTGCCAATGCAGGCGGGAAAGTATTCGGTGTATGCAATGGTTTCCAGATATTGTGTGAGTCGCATTTATTACCCGGTGCTTTGTTGCGAAATGGTAACCAGCAATTTGTTTGCAAAAATGTGTTCATAAAAGCAGATAGCGACGATATTTATAAAATACCAGTGGCGCATGGCGAAGGCCGTTATTATGCCGATGATCAAACCCTGAGCAAGCTGGAGGCTAACGGGCAAGTGATTTTTCGCTACTGTGATGAAAATGGAAAGATAAGTGAAGAAGCAAACCCTAATGGCGCTGTTAACAACATAGCGGGAATCTGCAACGAAAATCGAAACGTATTTGGTATGATGCCGCATCCCGAAAGAGCTTGCTCGGAAGAATTGGGAAATACGGACGGGAGGCAAATAATAAAAAACCTGCTGATGGCCGGGCAACTAGTAGGTTGATATTTCCGTCTTTGCTGATATTTAGCAGCGTTTTATCACCTGGATGACAGAAAAAGTGCCGGTTTATTTTAATTTTGTACCCAGTACTTAAAAATATAAGATAAACATGAAAAGATTTGCGTTTTTTCTATCGATATTACTGGGAACTTTTACGGCTGAAGCTCAGCTTAATCCGGTTAGCTGGTCTTTTACTTCAAAGAAAGTTGCTGATAAGATTTATGAAGTACATCTTACCGCGACGATGCAATCAGGATGGCATTTATATTCGCAGGTACAACCCGAAGATGCTATTGCTATACCTACCGGATTTAAGATAAATAACAATCCCTTGCTCTCGCTGGAAGGAAAAATAAAGGAGGTTGGGAAGATGGAAAAATTTCATGATGCGAAATTAGAAGTGTCGGCTAACCAATATGCAAATAAGGTAGATTTTGTACAGGTAGTGAAATTGAAAGCCAATGCAAAAACAAACCTTACCGGCAGTGTTGAGTATCAAACCTGCGATGACAAAAAATGTTTACCGCCCAAAACGGTTAATTTTAATATCGCTGTCAAATAAAAAATTGAATGACAATAAAAATATAACGGGTTCTTTTTTAGAACCCGTTTGTTATTAAAAAGGACAAGAACATGCTCCGGAATATAAAACTTGCAGCCAGTTTTCTTTTTATTATTTTATTTCCTTTAATTGTTATAGCCCAGGATTCTTCCGCAACAGTGTATAGCTGGAAAGTTGCCAGTAACAAAATAAGCGAGGGCAAATATGAGCTTACATTTAAGACTCCCTCCAGCGGCGATTGGTATTTATATGCTCCTAACCAGGTATTGCTTGATGTGAATACCACTGAATTGAATTTCGCGGATTCGGCCATAAAGCAGGTAGGAAACTTTGAAATAGAAGGAACAAAATTTAAAGAACAAACCAGTTCTATTTTTGAAAATACCAAAGTAAAAATATTCCCGGGTGAAGCGGTATGGAAAACTATCATTACTATCCAGGGGCCTGTGCCTGCCAGATTGCAGGGTACTCTATTGTACACTTACGGCAGGAATGATGAGTTTTATCCGGCAACTGTTTTCCCTTTTATTGTTTCGCTGGAAGGAGGAGTCGAACCGGTAACAGAGGTAAAGGTTCCTTCAATTAATATTAATAAACCTGAAAGTAACTGTGGAGATGATGGAACAAAAAACAAGAGCATTCTTTCCATTTTTCTTTTAGGATTATTGGGCGGGTTAATAGCTTTGTTAACTCCCTGTGTATTTCCGATGATACCGGTTACGGTTACTTTTTTTACCAAGAAATCGCATGATAAACAAAAAGGAATTACGAATGCTATACTCTATGGTCTGTTCATTTTCCTGATATATATATTAATTACCCTTCCTTTTCATATCGCCAATAAAGCTATTAGCCCTGAGATATTTAATAATATTTCAACCAATGTATGGCTCAATCTTCTATTCTTCGCGGTATTTGTATTTTTCGCGTTATCCTTTTTTGGTCTTTTCGAAATTGGTTTGCCGGCAGGTCTTGCCAATAAAATGGATTCAAAATCAGGCCTGGGAAACATCGGAGGTATTTTCTTTATGGCGGCCACTCTTGCCATTGTTTCTTTTTCCTGCACGGGTCCAATACTGGGCACTTTACTGGTGGGTGTGGCAGACCAGGGTGCCTGGCCGTTAACAGCCGGGGCCGCAGGCTTTGGTCTTGCGCTGGGATTGCCATTTGCTCTTTTTGCCATGTTTCCGCAGTGGCTGCATTCGCTGCCGAAATCGGGCGGTTGGATGACAGACGTAAAAGTGATATTGGGTTTCCTGGAGATAGCTTTAGCTATTAAATTTTTATCCAATGCAGACCTGGTACAACAATGGGGTTTGTTGAAAAGAGAGATATTTATCGGCTTATGGATAATAGTTGGTCTGCTGATGGTTTTATACCTGCTTGGAAAACTTAAATTTTCTCATAGCTCACCGGTTAGAAGATTTTCTTTTATACGCATTGGCTTTGTTGTTTTATTCGCTTCCATAACAATATACCTGCTGCCGGGCCTTACTAAAACCAAATGGGCTGATTTGAAATTGATAAGCGGTTTCCCTCCCCCGCGTACCTATAGCATCTATAGTTTAGGTAAAACTGTTTTGGAGCCTATACATAATAATTACCAGGAAGCTTTGGCTATCGCTAAAAAAGAAAACAAACCGGTGTTGATTGACTTTACAGGATGGGCTTGTGTGAATTGCAGAAGGATGGAAGAAAAGATATGGCCTGATCCTTTAGTGGATAGTTTGATGCGAAAAAAGTTTGTCGTTGTTTCATTATATGTTGATGAGAGAAAGAAGTTGCCCTTAATAGAACAAACGCTGGTAACATTAGCTAACGGCACACAAAAATCAATTATTACGGTCGGCGATAAATGGTCGACCTTTCAAACGGAAAATTTTGGCGCTACTTCACAACCTCAGTATGCTATTATTTCAGCAGACCAGGTGGCGCTAACCAAAACAAAATTCTATACGGATAATGCCGTTGAATTCGCGGAATGGCTGCAATGCGGATTGGATACTTTTTACAAGGATAAAAAATAATGATGAGGCGTGCGGCTTATCGTCATTCATTGAAAATAAAAAACGTCCCGGTTTTAGCGGGACGTTTCAATTTGGTGTCATTCTGTACCAGCCTGCTGCCGGGCAAGCAAAGGAAAAATTCTTTTTTAAGTACGAATTTTTCAGGTGCAGCGGGAGAAACAGAATGACAATATCTTACTCAGAAATTTTACCAAAGATAAAAAGATAAAACTCAAACCTCAAAGCTTATAGAGCAATTTGTTTTTGCACCATCAGTTTCCTGAGGTTAATAAGGCCGTAACGCATACGTCCCAAAGCCGTATTGATACTGCAATTAGTAGTGGCGGCGATTTCTTTAAAACTCATGTCCGCATAGTGACGGAGAATGATTACTTCTCTCTGATCTTCCGGTAATCTTTCCAGCATTTCACGAACACGGTGATGGCTTTGTCTTTTTATCATAGCTGTTTCCGCACTGTCATCAGCAAAATTCAGCACTTCGAATATATCCTTGTCTTCGCTGTTTCGGATAGTTGGAGTCCTTTTTACTTTGCGGAAATGATCCACGCAAAGGTTATGAGCAATACGCATAGCCCAGGGAAGAAATTTTCCTTCTTCTGTGTAGCGTCCGCCGCGCATCGTATCAATGATGCGGATAAAAACATCCTGGAAAATATCTTCGGCAAGATACTTGTCCTTTACCAGGAAGAGGATAGATGTGTACAGCTTATCCTTGTGACGGAGCACTAAGGCTTCTAAGGCGTCAAGATTGCCATCTCTGAAAAGATGGATCAATTCATGGTCAGTTTTCTCGTTAAAAACTTTCATAAAACTTCTACAGTTTAGATGGTGGCGAAATGGATAACGGTTAAAAAAAAATAAAAACAGTAAAAAATAGAATCGCTAGTAATGTGTAGAAGTATAGACGATAGGCGGGGTAATTTTTTGGTTAATCATTTTATTGGATATTGGACAATAAAAATATAGTTTTTCGTTGATCTCACAAGCCCCTGTTCACAAAAGATTCAAAAAATTTTGTAAAATAAATGTTAATCATAATCGCTGAAGTTTGTGTTGGATAAGGGTTTACCTTTGGGCGGCAGAAAATGGAAAAAGAAATAATAGGGAAAAAGCCCTTAGTAACAACGACCGTAAATCCCGCAGAAAGCATCCTTATTAAGGGTGCCAGGGTGCATAACCTCAAAAATGTTACTGTTGAAATACCCCGTAATAAACTCGTAGTGGTAACTGGTGTTTCAGGTTCCGGCAAATCTTCGCTAACAATAGACACTTTATACGCTGAGGGTCAACGGCGTTATGCAGAAAGTTTAAGCGCCTATGCCCGGCAGTTTCTAACGCGAATGAATAAACCCGATGTTGATTACATTAAAGGACTGTGCCCTGCCATAGCCATTGAACAGAAAGTTATTACACGAACGCCGCGCAGCACAGTGGGCAGTATGACCGAAGTATATGATTACCTGCGACTTCTTTTTGCCAGGATTGGTAAAACTATTTCGCCCGTTTCAGGCAAAGAGGTCAAAAAAGATGATGTAACGGACGTAGTAAAAGCTATTACTGAATTGAACAAAGGCGATAAAGTTTTTATACTGGCGCTGTTTAAGCAGCATAAGAACCGTGATATTAAAGAAGAATTGAATATCCTGGTTCAAAAAGGATTTTCAAGAATGGCTTCCCCCGCTATAACTAATGACAGAGGATTGGAAGCCCTTCGTATTGAAGATTTGCTGGAGTTAAGTGATAAAGAACTGAAGAGTAAGTTCACTGCGAACAATAGCAAATTATCAACTTACATTCTTGTCGATCGCATAGTAGTTAAGCAATTTGATGAAGATGATATTCACCGTATTTCTGATTCGGTGGGTACGGCATTTTATGAAGGTGAAGGAGATGTATATCTCGACATACAAAGACAGGAAACCGAAGTTGGTGAAACACCTGTCATTTCTAAGAAAAAGAAGGCGGCTCCTGACTCAATACTCACAGGCAATCATTCATTACTACACTTCAACAACCGTTTTGAGCTTGACGAAATACAATTTGAAGAACCGGTACCGAATTTATTTTCTTTTAATAATCCCTTTGGCGCTTGCCCTACTTGTGAAGGATTCAGCCAGGTGTTGGGGATAGATGCTGACCTGGTAATCCCTGACAGAAGATTGAGTGTATACGATGGAGCCATCGCTCCATGGAAAGGAGAAAAGCTGGGTCTTTGGAAAGACCGGTTTATTAAAGAAGCGAAGAAATTTAATTTTCCTGTACATAAGCCAATAGCAGACCTTACACAAAAGCAATATGAAACATTATGGGAAGGCAATGAATATGCGGATGGTATCAATGCTTTCTTTAAAGAGGTGGAGCAGAATCTGTATAAGGTTCAATACCGTGTATTACTTAGTCGTTATCGTGGCCGAACCACCTGCCCTGAGTGTAAGGGTTACCGGCTACGAAAAGAAGCTTTGTATGTAAAAGTTGGAGGTAAGCATATTGGTGAGTTAGGAGAATTACCGGTAAAAGAATTGTTTGTATGGTTTGATGAGATGGAGAAGAAATTAACGGATCATGACAAACAAATCGGCAAACGCATATTACTCGAAATTCATCATCGCCTTAAAACATTATTAGATGTAGGTCTTGGTTATTTAACACTGAATCGTTTGGCGAATAGTTTAAGCGGTGGTGAAAGTCAGCGTATACAATTGACACGTAGTCTCGGCAGCAACCTGACAGACTCTTTATATATCCTGGACGAACCTTCTATCGGGCTACATTCAAGGGATACGGCTAATCTTATAAGAGTATTAAAAGAGTTAAGAGATCTGGGCAATACAGTTGTAGTCGTAGAGCATGATGAAATGATGATGAGGGAGGCGGATCATATCATTGACATGGGTCCCTTAGCGTCACATTTAGGCGGAGAAGTAATAGCCGAAGGCGATTATGATGATATCATCTGGAATAGTCAAAGTCTTACTGGAAAATACCTGAACGGAACATTCAAAATTGAACCTCCCAAATCAGTAAGAAAATGGAACAGGTCTGTAAAAGTAGAAGGAGCCCGGCAACATAATCTCAAGAATATTACTGTCGAGTTTCCTTTGAATGTCCTTTGCGTGGTAAGTGGTGTAAGCGGTAGTGGAAAAACAACATTGGTTAAACAAATTCTTTATCCGGCACTAAGGAAAATGAAAGGAGAATTTGGAGACCCGGTTGGCTTTCATAAGGCTATTACAGGAGATACGGATAGCATCGCTCAAATCGAAATGATTGACCAGAACCCTATTGGAAAATCATCCCGGAGTAACCCGGTTACCTATATTAAAGCATATGATGAAATAAGAGAGCTCTATGCTAAACAACCGTTGAGCAAAATGCGCGGCTTTCAACCCAAGCACTTTTCGTTTAATGTGGATGGAGGCAGATGCGATACCTGCAAGGGCGAAGGTGAACAGGTAGTGGAGATGCAGTTCCTTGCGGATGTACACCTTACCTGCGAGTCCTGTGGCGGAAAAAGATTCAAGGAAGAAGTACTGGAAGTAAAATTCAATGATAAAAGTATCCATGATGTGCTGGAGATGGGAGTGGACGAGGCAATAGAATTTTTCAATAGCGGAGGCAGGGAAGCCGATGGTATTGCCAAAGCGATACAGCCGCTAAGTGATGTAGGCCTGGGCTATGTTAAACTTGGCCAGTCTTCTGATACATTGTCGGGTGGCGAGGCGCAGCGGGTGAAATTGGCTTCCTTTCTTGGCAAAGGCAGAAGTAATAATAAGGTACTGTTCATTTTTGATGAACCCACAACAGGTCTTCATTTTCATGATATTAAAAAACTGCTCACCTCTTTCCATGCCTTAATTGAGCAGGGCCATTCGATTATAGTAATCGAACATAATACGGATGTTATAAAAAGCGCTGACTGGTTGATTGACCTTGGCCCTGAAGCCGGAGATGGCGGAGGCGGACTTGTATATTCGGGGCCACCTGCAGAGATAAAAAAGATAAAAGGAAGCCATACAGCTGATTTTATTTAAAAATGAACAACTGTTTGCGTATTTATACGATGAATCTGATAAATTTTCCCGGAAAATACTTGCATAATCAAAAAGGAGAATATAGATTTGTATACTGTTCCAAAATATTGGAATACCTCCATCCAACCTTCTACTGAATTCCGTACCCAACATCCTATTAAGTGTTATTAGAAGTTTGTGTAAGAATTGCAAATTGTAATTCTTAGTTATAAAGCAGAGGCTAAAACGCCATTCTCATCCAACTCCTTTCAAAAGCTCAGCAATCCATTTCCTGGTTTACCCTAAGAAAGCGAATAATTATTTTCCATACAACTTAAATTTCTGAGCAATGAAAAAAGTCTACTTTCTCTTAATGACGATGCTTATAGCGACTATAGGCTGGTCAAAAACAACTACCTGGGTGGGTGGTGCCAATTCGAATTGGGATAATCCTACCAACTGGGACAATGGTGTTCCGGCGGCAAATGATATAGTTATCATTCCGAATAATACTTCATTAACCATTACAAGAGTCGCCCAGGGCGGTAATCTTACGCTTACGAGCCTTTCGGTATTGGGTAACTCCAATATCCGTTTGGTAAACACGGCAGCAAGAGCAATTACGATTGCGAACGGAGCAGCAGCCAATGATTTTGTGATTGAAGCCGGTGCTCAGCTCACGCTTGGCACTAACATTAATATAGCACTTGCTTCCGGTGTTGCCGGCAACCCAACCAAGGCAGTTATTGATGGAAATTTGATAATAGAAGCTAACCGCGATTTTGATTCTGATAATGCCAACGTTTTAACAACTGTTACTGGGCTGATTCAAAATAGCGGAACTGTTGAAGGCACTGCGGGAAGGTTGTCTTTTGCAGGCGGTACTTATATTCACGCCCGTAATGGCGGTACTATTCCTTTGGCAACATGGAACAGTGCTTCTACTGCCAGTGTTAACGGAATTATCAATTCCGGTGTTGGAAATCTTAACCAGTCATTTGGCAATTTTACTTGGAATAGCCCTTCTCAGGCTATCAACTTTTCTTTTGCCGCTGCGATAACAACAATCAAAGGCAATTTCACCGTTGCAAATACAGGAACAGGCAGCATCATATTGAAAAGTTTTGGTGGTGGTACTACCAGTACTACTGTAACCGGAGATTATATTCAAACAGGTGGAAAATTGACTATCATTGGATCAAGCGAGTCACATAACCTGAATGTTAAAGGTAATTTCGATATGAGCGGTGGTACATTGACAAGGGGTGGAACACCAGGAGCTACAAGTTCTGCAAATGTCATCTTCAACGGTACAGCGGTACAGTCGTTTACAAAAACTGCAGGTACGATCTCCAATGCGATTAACTTCACCATCGCGAATAACGCAAAGGTTGACTTTGGTACATATGTTTTAAGTGGATCAACTGGAACGTTTGCACTTGCTACTGGTGGTAAAATTATAACGGCTAATCCTAACGGATTAGGCGCAGCAGGATCTATACAAATGACAAGAACATATAACAGCCTTGCTGAGTATGAATTCCAGGGAGCTGGTACAGGTGTGTTTACAACTACTACTCCTAATTCTGTTCGTGATCTTACTATCAATAACTCCGTAAATGGTGGAGATGTTAATCTGGATATGCCATTGAATGTAAGCCGTAAGCTGACGTTGACCGAAGGTATGATAACAACAACTTCTAATCTTCTTACTATTGGTGCGGCAGGATCTGCGACAGCTCCTACTTTAACATCTTTTGTTAATGGACCATTAGCTAAATCAGGAAATACGGCCTTTGTTTTTCCTGTTGGAAAAGCTGGTGAAGGCTACCGTACTATCGGAATTAGCACACCTTCCGGAAATGCTACTTTCAGGGCTGAATTTGTCAGAAGTAATCCTGGAGGCGGAACATTTGGAGCAGGTATTACCCAAATCAGTGCTTGCGAATATTGGGATCTGACCCGTACAGGTGGTGGAGCCGGAGTTACTACCCGTGTTACGCTTTCATGGGAAAGCACAAGCCCTTGCGGCAGTTCAAGCGTGTATGTTACCAACCCGGTAACATTACGTGTAGCTCATTTTGTAGGAGGTACGTGGATTAACGAAGGTCGTTCAGCGAGTACAGGTGATATGATTGCCGGAACTGTTACTTCACAGAATGCGGTAGCTACCTTTAGCCCCTTTACCCTTGCAAGCAGTTCTTCTTTAGACAACCCTTTACCGGTATTGTTTGCTAATGTAAAAGCATACGAAAAAAATGATGGCGTTCAAATTGAATGGAGCAATATGACTGAGAAAGATGTTGCCGGCTATGTAGTAGAGCGTTCGGGTAATGGAGCTGATTTCAGTGCGATCAGCCAGCAATCAGCAACAAGCAATCAAAATGATAAAGCTGACTATACAGCATTCGATGCTAACCCATTACAGGGAACAAGCTATTACCGTATAAAAGCTACTGAAACGACTGGTAAGATTGTATATAGCAAAATACTGAGTGTAAGTATCGGAAGCGGAAGCCAGGGCCTGAGGTTATATCCTAACCCAGTTAAAGGCAACCAGGTTACTATCAGTATGTCAAATGTTAAACGTGGTCAATATACCATACGTGTGATCAATACCGCTGGCCAGGATATATTCCGGCAAGCGCTCAATAACCAGAGCAGCAGCATGACACAGACACTTGATCTGCCTGCAACTATTAAAGCAGGTGTTTATCACATGGTAATTACAGGTAGTGATTACCGTGAAACTAAAACGTTCATTGTTCAGTAAGTTTAATAGAGTTAAGAAGAAAAGGGTCAGCCATTCAATGGTCTGACCCTTTTTCCTTTTTATATGTTTGGAAATACTATAATAGAAAGATGCAAGTGAAACAGCATATTTGTCAATAAAACGGGCTACATAAAATATTTTATTATTGATTTCAGGTAATTTAGATTTGTGCTGCGGGCCTGAAATTCCCGGCCTGTTTATTTTCTGAATTTATTCCAGAAAAATTATCTTATTAAGATCTGTGTGTTATTGAGTTACTAAAACCAGTATCTTTATTGATATCTGCTTTAATGGCAGGTTTCGTCCAATCCTTTCAAAAACTCAGTGATCCCCTCCCGTGTTTGCCCTGTGAGACTTATTCTTTATCAAACAAAAACTCTGAGCAATGAAAAAAATCTACTTTCTATTGATGACCATCCTTATCGCGGCAACCGGTTGGTCGAAAACCACTACCTGGACAGGAGGAGTGAATTCAAACTGGGACAATGCCGGAAACTGGGACAACGGAGTACCAGCGGCAAATGATGTCGTAATCTTTCCAACTAATTTCACCACAGCAATTACACGGGTCGCCCAGGCAGGCGATATAACGCTTAACAGTTTTGAAGTTCAGGGTAATTCATCCATTCGGTTGGTAAATACTGTGGCCAGGACAATTACCATTGCCAATGGCCCGGCCTTCCACGACCTGGCTGTTGCGGGCGCAGCGCAACTTACTCTCGGAACAAATATCAACCTAACACTGGCATCGGGTTCGCCAGGTAACCCAACTGCGGCCGGCATCGATGGGGACCTCATAATAGAGCCGGGTCGCACTTATGATACGGACAACGCAGACGTGGAAACTGATGTTGACGGACTTGTGCAAAATAGTGGCACTGTAGCTGGTGTTGCCGGCAGGCTTTTTTTTAATGCAGGCAGTGTTTATACCCACGCTGAAAATTCGGGCAGTATTCCTTTGGCTACCTGGAACAGTACTTCTACTGCATCCGTTACAGGAATTATCAACGTGGGTCCTGCAAACCTGAACCAGACATTCGGCAATTTTACATGGAATTGCCCATCACAAGCTATTAATTTTAATTTTGGAGGTGTCCTAACAACAATCAATGGTGATTTTGCAGTAGCTAACACGGGAGCCACCGGGAGTATCCGATTGAAAAATTTTGAAGCGGGAACCGCAACTACAACAGTGGCGGGGGATTATATTCAAACCGGCGGGAAATTATTCTTAATTGGAACAAGTGAAAACCAAAATCTAAATATAAAAGGCGACTTCCTCATGAGCGGCGGTACTTTGACCAGGGGCGGAACGCCGGGACCTACAAGCATAGCGAATGTGAATTTCAGCGGCACAGCCGTGCAGGCATTTACAAAAACAGCAGGCACAATTTCAAATGCTATCAATTTTACTATAAATAATAATGCAAAAGTTGATTTTGGCACATCCGTTCTGAGCGGGTCTACCGGTACGTTTACGTTGTCCACAGGTGGTAAAATCATAACAGCTAGTAGCGACGGATTGGGGGCAGCCGGATCTATTCAAATGACAAGAGTTTACAACAGTCTTGCTGAATACGAGTTTCAGGGTGCCGGAACCGGCGTATTTACAACCACTACGCCGAATTCAGTGAGGGATCTTACCATTAATAACTTTGCAAATGGTGGTGATATCAGTTTGGATATGCCATTGACTGTTAGCCGTAATCTGACCTTTGTTGAAGGAACAATAACAACAACAACAAACCTCCTGACTATTGGGACTGCGGGTGCCGCAACAGCACCCACACCAACATCTTTTGTCAACGGGCCGCTAGCTAAGACGGGTACAACCGCATTCACTTTTCCTGTAGGTAAAGCCGGGGAAGGCTATCGTACTATTGGTATCGGTACCCCGTCGGGCAATGCTACTTTCAGAGCTGAATTTTTCAGAAGTAATCCCAGTCCAGGAACTTTGGGCGGCGGTATGACGCAAATCAGTGCCTGTGAATATTGGGACCTGACGCGTACAGGTGGTGGAGCAGGAATTAATGCCCGTGTTATTCTTTCCTGGGAAAGCGTTAGCCCTTGCGGCAGTTCACCTGTATATGTTACTAACCCAACAACACTGGTAGTAGCGCATCTGGTGGGAGGTACATGGAATAATGAAGGACGTTCTTCCAGTACCGGTAATAGCACTGCTGGAACAGTTACTTCACAGAACTCAGTGGCTACTTTCAGTCCCTTCACACTCGGCAGCATTTCATTTTTGGACAATCCTTTACCGGTATTGTTTGCCAACGTGAAAGCTTACGAGAAAAACGATGGTGTACAAATAGAGTGGAGTAATATGACAGAGAAAGATGTTGCCAATTACGTGGTAGAACGTTCTGCCAACGGATCCGATTTTAGTGCCATCAGTCAGCAGTTGCCAACAAGCAATCAAAACGACAAAGTTGATTATAGTGCATTTGATGCAAACCCGTTACAGGCGATCAATTATTACCGGATTAAAGCAATTGAAACCACCGGTAAGATCGTGTACAGTAAAATATTGAGTGTAACTATCGGCACAACAAGCCAAAGCTTGAGGTTATATCCTAACCCGGTTAGGGGCAACCAGGTTAACATCAGCATGTCGAATATTAAACGGGGCCAGTATACACTTCGTATAATTAATACAATAGGTCAGGACATATTCAGACAAACGATCAATAATCAAAGCAGCAATATGACTCAAATACTTGATCTTCCCGCATCGATTAAAGCAGGTGTTTACAAAATGGTGATTACAGGAAGTGATTATCGAGAGACTAAAACGTTCATTGTACAATAAAGTAAAAGTTATCAATTAACTGGCAAAGCCGGCACAAATAAATGTGCCGGCTTTTTTCTAAATGATAAAATAGAGTCAGCCATTTTTTTATTGGTTTTTTATCCGTTTTACTGCGATTTTATTATCACCTGATTGGGTTACTGTTAGACAATTTTACTTGAAAATCATCGTATTTTTACCTTTGTAAAAACGAAACATTTCAGGTAAAATACTTGCATTATTGAAAGCTACTATATAGATTTGTACTACTCTATTTCGAGTGAAATCCCTCCAATTCTTCTGAAATCCGTACCATCAATCCTTTTCGCAGATCGTTTTCGTAACCGGTAAATGGTAAAGCATGCCCATCATTTTTGAGGCAATCCTTTTTCCATTTAGTTTGATGCAACGCCAATTCCTGTCTAAAACGCACAGCGATCATTGTAATTACTGGCTCATTTTTATACAGCCTTCCCTCTACAAATAATTTAAACCCATGAAGAAATTTTACTCTTTACTTATTCTTATTCTTCTGACAACGGTGACTGCCTGGTCACAGACCCGCAGCTGGAATGGAGGCAATGGCGACTGGAACGACAAATCAAAATGGACTCCCTTTGGAGTGCCAACAGAAAATGATATACTGGAATTTAATGGTATCTCAGGTACCGTTTCTAATGTGCCTGCTGTAGCTATTAAGGGGCTTATTGTTTCCGGCAGTGATATTATATTAAATGGAGCTTCCGGCAACTCAAAAATGCTGACGATAGGATTTGGAACTTCTGATGCAAGCATCGCCATTTATACCGATGCTAATCTTACTATAGGAAATAATTTAGATATCGCATTGGCAAAAAATGCATTCGCTGCCATTGATGGCACATTGATCGTTGCTACAAACCGGCAATATTACACGAACGCCGGTGGAGAAACTAAGACAATAGTCAACGGTATATTGAGAAACAACGGAGGAATTATACAGTCTGCTGAATCCATGCTTGAATTTACTGATGGCAGCATATACCAACATGCATCGGACCAGGGTACAATACCTGCCGCCACCTGGAGCAAAAATTCAAATTGCAATATAGAAGGTATTGTATCCAAAGCACCCGGAGGATTAAATCAAATCTTTGGAAATTATAAATGGGATTGCGTTTATCAAACAGGCGGAGCATCATTAGGTAACGCTGTCCCATCAGATATCAGGGGTAACCTGGTTATCAATAAAACCGGTGCGGCTAACGACCCGGCTGCATTTATACAATTTCCTGAAAAAATAAACATCGAAGGAAGTCTTGTGATTAACGGAGGAACCTCTATGGTTAAAGGAACGATTTCAACAATCGATCTTGCCGGAGACTTTGCAATGACCGGCGGCGATTTAAAAGCCAGTGCAACTTCTGCCGGCAATGGCATTATCGATATCAATTTCAAAGGAAATACCAGGCAAGCGTTTTCAAAATCAGGTGGTGTTATAGAAAAAAGCAACGGTGCAATAACAAGAGGTGAAATAAAATTTACCATACTTGAAAATGCGATAATAGATTTTGGTGAGTCAGTATTAAACGGAGCTGCAAGTTTCACTGTAGCTGCCGGAGCAAAGTTGATGACAGCACATCCTGAAGGACTTTGCGCTACCGGTTCTGCCGGTAGTGTGCAGGTTACAGGCACAAGAACTTATAGTAGTGATGCAGACTATGCCTACACTGGCTCTGCACACCAGGTAACTGGTTTGGGTCTTCCTGCAGTAGTGAGACGATTAATAATAGACAATAGTGCTGGTGTACAGACCGAAGCAGGTGTAACATTATCAAAAGCGACATCGGTCAATACAGAGCTCGTGTTAACGAATGGCTTCGTTCAAACTACTGCTGTTAATATGCTAACGATTATGGATGACGGGAATGCCACTGCTTCGGATAATTCGTTTGTAGCCGGCCCTATGAGAAAAGAAGGAAAATCTTCTTTTACTTTTCCAACCGGCTGGTCAGGGACTGATGGCGGTCTTATTCCTATTGCCTTGTCTTCGCTGAGTACTTCTTCCGTTATACAAGCTGAATATAAAAGAGCTCCTGCAACAAATAAGGGCAATACTATTAATGCACCTCTGCATCATATTAGTTACTGTGAGTACTGGGAACTGTTTCCTATCACTGGCAAACCAACTGCCATTGTTACCATGTACCGGAATGCACATAGTAATTGTAACCCGATTTCAACCGTCCAGGATTTCTTTACATTTCGTGTCGCCCGTTCTAATGGAAGTGCATGGACGGAGATCGGCAATGCCGATGGAACCATGTCTTCAGTCAGCGGATATGTTGTTTCTGATAGTGCTGGTATAACTATGAGTTCAACTGACAAATACTTTGCACTCGGCAACATTTCGTCATCAAAGGATCCTTTGCCGGTCTTGTATGATAGTGTATGGGCCTATGGAAAAAATGGCGGAGTTAACATCGAATGGAGCAACCTGACGGAGAGAGATATTGCTGTTTATTTTGTTGAACGATCTGTGAACGGCAAAGACTATAGTATAATCGGCCAGCAATTGCCTAAAAGCAATCGCGATGATAAAGCCAGCTATGTAAGCTTTGATCCCAGCCCTATACCTGGTACCAATTATTACCGCATCAAAACCATCGTAAAAAGTACAAAAATTATTTTTAGCCGGATCATGAGCGTGGAAACAGATATGCCGCAGCAAAGCTTTAACCTGTATCCTAATCCGCTCAGGAGCGGCCAGGCTACACTGAGTCTTTCAGGTATGAAAGAAGGAAAGTATTTTCTCAGGGTAATCAATTCAACCGGCCAGGAAATATATTCTAAAAATATTATCAACCAGGGAGGTTTCATTTCACAGTCGCTTGAACTCCCTTCACAAATTAAGACAGGCATTTATAATATAGTAGTAACCGGGGATCAGTATAAGATAAGCAAAAGCTTCATTGTTCAGTAGCGGTATTGAGAGTACCGATAGAGAAAGGGTTGGCCATTCATTTGCGCCGACCCTTCTTTGCTTTATATATGATGGGCAGGCTAATCATTGAAGAGTCTGTTTTAAATTCGCCAGCGCCGCTTCAATGCCGGGATATAAAAAAATAAAGCCGCCATAATGCACTTTATCGCAACTAACGGTGGCACTTTTTAATACTTCGATACTCATTTCTCCCAATACCATTTTTAAAACAAAGGATGGGACATGAACAGGAATAAAAAAATTGCCTTTTTGTACCCGGGCAATTTGCAGGGTGAGTCCTTTATTGGAAACAGGAGCGGGAGCCACAGCATTATACACTCCATTCATATTTTGGTCTTTGATAGCTGCCATGTATAACCTCACCAAGTCGTCAATGTGTATCCAGCTTATTATTTGCTTTCCGTTGCCTAAAATAGTCGCCACTCCAAAACGCAAAGGGTTTTTAAATTCTTTCAAGGCGCCGCCTTCATTACTCAACACAATTCCAGTCCTTAGTTTTATCAATCGCTTTCCCATTTTTCCAATGGGTTGCAAACTTTCTTCCCATAGTTTACAAGTTTCTCCAAGAAAATCATTGTCATTTGGATCATCTTCCCGAAAAGGTTTTGGATTGGGAATAACAGGATCAGCGCCGTACCAGCCAATAGCTGAAGCACTGATAACAGCTTTTATATTATTCGGAATTTCCTGTAATGCTTTTACGATAAGCTCACTGCCTTTTACCCGGCTGTCCACGATCTCCTTCTTACGTTTTGTAGTCCACCGTTTATCCGCTACCCCCGCACCTGCAAGATGAATAATATAATCAGCGCTTTCAACAGCCGCTTTATCAATCTGCTGGCTGTTGATGTCCCACTGCGCAAATGAAAGATTCGTAGTTTCTGTTTGCTGGCTATTTATTCCTCTTGAAAGTACTACGACTTTGTAATTCTTTTCAAGCAATGCTTTAGTGAGTGCCTTGCCAATCAGGCCTGTACCGCCGGTTATAAGTATAGTTGCCATTGATTGTGTAAATGTAACAGTCATAACAAAGCCGTCAGCGTATTGTTTTGCATAACTACAAGAAACATTAAAACACCCGTACTACTTACTTTTTATAAAGTGGCATTCTTTTTCATCCAAAAGAGGATGTTTTCCTTTCAGGTCATTTCCGTCTATTGCCAGGTGAAAATTATTAAAGAAATACTCCACTATCCAGGGTTCAAACCTGAACTCAAAATAATTGTATTTGCTGTCAAGATCAAAAACAGATATTTTCTCCGGGCAAAATTCAAACTGCAGGGAAAGCTTCTCCATTACTTTACGTGGAAATTTTATTTCTCCTTTTTGATTGGCCATATCTTCCATTATAGTATCCGAAAATTTCAGTTTTGCATACACGTACCGCTGCAGCAATTCATTCTTATCTGTTATTTTTATGGTAATAAAATCACCCGGCATTGTTTTACTATTGATCAACGCAAAATCATGAAGGGGCCTGGGCTTACTGTTGAGGATGATCTCATTCCCATTGAGAATCCATTTGCCAGAACCCATTCTATCCAACGCTCCATAAGAAAAAAAGAATTCAAAAGTAGAATCTGGTTTTATCAAAAAACCTGAACCTACTTCCGTAACGCCCCGCAGGTAATATTCGCCGGGAATAGCTGACTGTGCCTGGATGCCTGTTTCCATACTCAATAAAATAAGTAATAAATGTATTTTTTTCACAACGCAACTTACGAAAAGAAGGGCCCTGACGCTAATTTAAAGCACCCACTCATGTGATTGAAGGTTAAAATATTCTATTCCGTATCTTCAACAATAAGAACTCAATAACAAACCAATATGAAATTTTTGCAAACCAGGTTAACACGAAAATTATTTTTATTCTTTTTAGTCATTGCTTTTGCACCGGGCTTACAAGCACAGAAAAATGCTTCCGGCAATCCTGTTTTTCCCGGCTGGTATGCCGATCCGGAAGGAATAATTTTCAAACATCAGTATTGGATCTATCCTACGTATTCAGCTCCGTATGATAAGCAGGTGTTTTTAGATGCATTCTCCTCTCCTGACCTGGTCAACTGGACAAAACATAGCAGGGTCTTAGATACAGCCAGCATCAAATGGGCCAGGCGTGCCATGTGGGCGCCTTCCATTATTGAAAAGAAAGGAAAATACTATTTATTCTTTGGCGCTAATGATATTCAAAATGATAATGAGAAAGGTGGAATTGGCGTCGCTGTAGCGGATAAACCCGAAGGCCCTTTTAAGGATCACCTCGGCAAACCACTCATCGATAAATTTCAAAATGGCGCACAACCGATCGATCAGTTTGTTTTTAAAGACGCCAATGGTCAGCATTATTTGATATATGGCGGATGGCGCCATTGCAATATCGCCAAACTGAATGAAGACTTTACAGGATTTATTCCCTTCGAAGACGGAACTACTTTCAAAGAGATAACACCAGAAAGTTATGTAGAAGGCCCTTTTATGTTCATAAGAAATGGTAAATACTATTTTATGTGGTCTGAAGGCGGATGGACCGGTCCTGATTACAGCGTAGCTTATGCCATAGCGGATTCTCCCTTTGGCCCTTTTAAACGTGTTGGCAAAATATTACAGCAAGACCCGAAGATCGCAACAGGGGCAGGGCATCATTCCGTAATAAAAGTTACTGGTAAAGATGAATGGTATATTGTTTATCATCGCAGACCGCTAACCGAAACAGATCGCAATTCCAGGGAAACTTGCATTGACCGAATGTACTTTGATGAAAAAGGGTTTATTAAATCGGTTATTATAACCAAAGAAGGCGTAGATAAAAATTTACTTCAGTAATACTATTAACGATATGACCATCCGGCAAGCAACTATTGACGACCTGGATCAACTGGCTATATTATTTGCGAAATACAGAGAGTTTTACGAACAGCCATATGAGCCAGATGCATCAGGGAATTTTTTAGAAGAAAGAATTAGCAAAGAAGAAAGCGTCATTTTTATCGCACTGGATAAAGACGCCTACGCAGGCTTTACACAACTATATCCATCTTTTTCTTCCGTTGGCTTAAAAAAGATATGGATACTCAATGACCTGTTTGTTTCCGCTGAACACCGGCAAAAGGGAATTGCACAAGCTTTGATCAACCGGGTAATAGAGTATAGCAAGTTAACCGGCAGAAAGAAAGTAGTGTTGTCTACGGCTTATGACAATTTCACCGCCCGGAAATTATATGAAAAATTGGGGTTTTCCCGGGAAGATTTCTACAATTACGAACTACCCGTTTTATAAAAGTTTATCTTCAAAAAAAATATCGATATGAGTTCTGTTCTTTCCATTGATAAAATAACGAAATTCTACGGCTCCATCCGTGCCTTGAATGAGGTTTCCTTTAACGTGCAGGAAGGAAGTGTATTTGGTATACTGGGACCTAACGGAAGCGGTAAGACCACGATGCTCGGTATCGTCATGGATATTCTGAAAGCGAGTTCCGGGAATTACTTATGGAGGGGACAACCAGGCTCTGCACCCATGAGACAACAGATCGGTACATTACTGGAAACTCCTAATTTTTATCATTACCTGAGTGGTGAAAAAAACCTTCGCATCGCCGCTGAAGTAAAACAAAAAGGGCAGGATGAAATAGAAAAAGTGTTACACCTCGTCAATCTTTATCAACGAAAAGATTCAAAATTCAGCACTTATTCTTTGGGCATGAAGCAACGGCTTGCTATCGCTTCCACCCTTTTGGGCAGTCCAGAGATCCTGGTTTTTGATGAACCCACCAATGGCCTCGATCCGGCTGGCATCGCCGAAATAAGGGAACTGATCAAAGAGTTGAACCGGCAGGGTAAGACCATCATCATGGCCAGTCATATATTAGATGAAGTGGAAAAGGTTTGCACCCATGTCGCTATCATTCAAAAAGGAGAATTGAAAGCGTCCGGCAGTGTTCAGGATATACTCGACAGGAAAACGGTAGATGAAACAGTATTCGAACTCGCGGCGGATGACCTGGTGGCACTGCAAACTATTGTTCAGCAAATGAACGGTGTTTTAAAAACAAGTTTGGTTGACAACTACCTGCAGGCTGTATTTGCCAACAGCGTTACAGCCACTTCTGTAAACCAGTTTTGTTTTGAAAAAGGAATAGTCTTAAGCAAGCTGAATATAAAACGAAAATCGCTGGAGACTACTTTCCTTGAAATTACTGGAACAAAGAGTGAGCGGTAATATTTTAAGTTGCGGGGAAACATCAAATTTCGAACATCGAACTTCAAACTATAATATGTTACACCTTTTAAAAATTGAGTGGCTGAAAATAAAAAACTACCGGGCTTTCTGGGTTTTCGCTATTCTTTACCTCGTCAGCATTTTTGTTGTCACCTATATAAGTTGGTATGTCGAGCAAAGAACCAAATCCGAGATACCCCAAACGGCGATGATATTGGGTGATTCATTTGGATTTCCCAAAGTATGGCAAACGGTGGGTTGGCTAAGCAGTTGGCTATTATATTTTCCTGGTATGATCATCATCATGCTGATGGTCAATGAATTTAATTTTAAAACGCATCGGCAGAATATTATTGATGGCTGGAGCCGGCAACAATTCATTGGGGTAAAGTTCGCGCTGGTAATTATCTTTTCGTTATTGATCACCCTGATCAATATTATCACCTGCCTGATCTTTGGATCTATATCGTATGGTCATTTTTCCATGGACGGAACAGCATACATCTTTTATATTTTTATACAGGCCCTCGCTTATTTGTTTTTTGCACTAATGCTGGCTGTCCTTTTCAGGAGAAGCGGTCTGGCTATTATTATCTTCTTTTTGTATGGAATTATTTTTGAATGGCTGATAACCGCATTGCTCACCTTTAATTTTCATCTTTCCCCAGCGGGATATTTCCTACCCCTGCAGGCTTCTGATGTTTTGATACCCATTCCGTTTGGTAAAAAAGTATTTTACCCGGATAGCCCTTCATCAAGTATTTTGATCATTGCTGTATTAGCCTATATCACGGCATACGTGTTTTTTGCGAGGAAGAAGTTTTTGATTGATGATTTGTAAAGGCTAAAATTTGTATTAAGTTACAGGAGTTATCCATGAAAACTCTAAAACTCGCGGTTTAATTGAAGAATTGACCCAATAATTTTATATGCGGTTTACCCTTATAAATTCCATATACAGTTTTACCATTTCTTGCCTAATCATTGTCTCTTTATTTGCCGTACAGGCACCGCTAAATAACGTCATTGCCCAAAGCACCGCCCAAACGAATCATCAACAAATACTAAGTAAATTCAATTCATGGAAAGAAAAGCAATTCGTATCTGGCACTTATGCCACTAAAAAAATTGTAACCCTGATACCTTGTTACAGAAAGGCTATAAAGGCCCTGAAATGGGAATTCCTGAAGAAATGAATATCTCTTTCTCCGACTTAAATAGCGATAACATAGTTGACGGGCTTTTAAGTTTTTTTGTGGACCCATGCGATGGTGGAAATGCATTTATGAATATACAAACCAAGCTGTTAATCTTATCGAAAGGAAATTCATATTTTGCAGATGACAAATATTTTTCAAAAATAGAAAGTAGCTTAAAAAAGGGTTGGCTGACAATTGAAAGTTCATCTTACGGAACAATATATGGAACGTTTCATGACTACAAAGAATCAGACGGGCGATGCTGTCCAAGTATCGTAAAACAATTTTCGCTTACTTATCCAGCTACTAAATTAAACTTCGAAACGGAGAATGTCATTTTCTACAAGAAATAAAAAACTGGCTGTAAATAAAATCATCCAATTTTTACACTCTCGCATAACCAGAAATCACCAACATGAACATCAAAACACTATTCTCAATTATCACTACATTTTTTTCCCTTCTTTCTTTTATATACGGTCAAAATATAGAGAAAGTAACCTTTGACCCAAAAGACAGTACAGCCGGCTATTATCTATCCATACAACCACAATCAAAGAATATAAAAGGAGTCGTTGTTCTTTTAACCAGTTTTCTATCACCGGAAAATTTACTGCCGGAAACAAAGTTGCATAATGTCGCATATACCAACGATATTCTTACCATTGTTACATCCACCAAACAAAAACTCTACGCTGATAGTGCCGCCGTAAAAAGAATAACGGTGATATTGAAAGATGTGGTGACAAGGTTTTCCGCTGACACTTCCAAATTCGCTTTAGCCGGTTATGATGAAGCTGGAAATATCGCACTTCGCTATACAGAACTTGCTTATCAAAATCCATCATCTTATTTAGTGCAACCAAAAGCTATTGTTGGAATAGATAGCCCGGTAGATTTATTTGGATTGTGGCATTGGGCGGAGAAACAGATAAAAAAGAACTACTGGCCCGGAGCCGTTGGTGACGCTAAATATTATTTGGATGCCATGACCAAAGAGAATGGCACGATCTACACCAACCCGGAAGCCTATAAAAAATTATCTCCTTTTAACAGGAATGAGGAAACTCCCGGCAACGAGCGATACCTGCGGAACGTTCCGGTACGGCTATATTATGACACCGATATTGAATGGCAATTAAGAAACAGGCGAAATAGTTTTTATGACACGAAGATGGCGGATGGTTCTGAATTGATCAGCCGACTATTGCTTTCAGGTAATGACCAGGCAGAATTTATTGCTTCCAAACAACCAGGACTGAGAACAGATGGAAGCCGGCGCCCAAACTCTATTTCCATTGTAAATGAAGTGGAGTGTATTCACTGGATAAAAAAAAGTCTTAACATTTTTGATCCTAATACCTGGGTAGCACCTTACAGGCTGATCATTCCTGCCGGTTGGACAACCGAGCATTTTTCTTTACCGCCTGGGTTTGCTCCCCAGTTAACTTATAAAGGTGTTGAAGATATACGCTTTGCACCGGGTTGGGGAGATAGTAAAAGTGATGAGCATTGGTCCTACTGTTTTTTGTGGTGGCTCGAAGGTTCTCCAAAAATTGATGCAGCTATTCTCCAGGTTAATCTAAAAGCATATTATGAGGGGTTGGTATCAGGGAACATCGCCGATGTTCCTGCGAATAAATTGATACCCATATCTGCACTTGTAAAAAAAATCATGACTGCCACTGGCGACACGGAAACTTTCAATGCGACTATCAGTATGCTTGATTACCATACCCGGCAACCTATGGTATTAAATTGTTTGATACATGTGAAAGAATGTAATACCCAAAAACACACCGTCTTGTATTTCGAGGCATCGCCAAAAACTTTGACACATCCTGTCTGGAAAAAAATGCATTTGATCGGAGATAGTTTTGAGTGTGAAAAATAATTCTCTTCAGCCCTGCTAAATCTTCGGTTCACTGTTTCCTTTTATCACCTCCTCTATTGTTGCCACTATAACAGGAGGCAACTTCACATAGTCTTTATCCGATTAACTGTTTAACACTGGTATCCATTTAAGCCAGCAAGTCTGGCACGTGGATTGAATCAATAAGTTGTAAATCCCCAATTATGAAAACAACAACGGCGATAAAAAGATTATCCCTCCTTTCTTTCATATTACTCTTATTTATTTCCTGCAGTGATGCGGCGGAAAAAAAGAGTCCTGCAAAAGCTAAAGAGTCAGCCAAAAAGGAAAAGAAAGATCCGGCTGAAAAAGCCGCCGTGCAGAAATGGAATGTTAATGCAACGGAAGCGCAAATAAAATTTAGTGTGAAAGGACCTTTCGGAACTGTTGATGGCAGCCTCGGTGATCTGAAATCGACTATTCTCTTTGATAAGGATAACCTGGCGGCTTCCTCCATCAGGGCAAGTACTGATCCAAAATCAATAAGTACGGGAATAAAATTGCGCAATAAGGATTTGCAGAAAGAAAAATATTTCAATTCAGACAAGCACACTTTACTTAGTTTTCAATCAGACAAAATTCAAAAATCCGGAGCAGGTTATATAGCTATTGGCAACCTGACAATAAAGGGAGTAAGTAAAAAAGTTGAAATTCCTTTCAGCTTTACTGAAAAAGGAAATACAGGTATTTTTAAAGGAAATTTTTCCATACAACGCCAGGATTATGGTATAGGTAAAGAAGGCGGCTCCATAGGAAATACGGTAAGCATTGATCTGGAAGTACCGGTAACCAAGTAAACCTGAAACGAAAAACAAAATAGTAGTTTCCAGTCAGCTATTGATATCCGGTCAAAAGTCGGTAATGTATCATCCGATAGCTATCGGATTTGAAAAATTTAGGCCACGGATGGACGGATTACAATATTTATCCGTGTATCCGTGGCTTATATTTCATCAGTAAAAGAAAGCGTAGAAACCCTGAAAATTCAAACCGATACCTCACGCAAAAGCCCATCTTTTAACAGTTTTATACTTCTGTTGCCCTGAGTGGTGTAAATTTATGTGCCGGGGAATTTTATACCATCAATGAGCAATCAAAAACTAATACAATTCCTGAACCGGAGCAACCTTGTTTCGCTTGCTACAGCTGAAATTATTGCCAATACATTTAACCCAAAAGAAATAAGCAGGAACAATTTCTTCCTGAAAGAAGGAAAAATCTCCAATGAATACTTCTTTTTGGAAACTGGCTTTATGAGGGCCTTTGCCCACGACACCGATGGCAATGATGTGACCACTAATTTTTATTCAGGCAACCAGGTGGTTTTTGAAGTATCCTCTTTTTTTAACCGCAGCATTTCAAAAGAAAATATACAGGCTACCGCTGATTGTACAGGCTGGTTCATCACGTATTCCGAGTTAAACAACCTGTTTCATGAACTATCCGAATTCAGGGAGTTTGGGCGTGCTGTGTTAGTGAAAGGTTTTGCGTCTCTCAAAACGAGAATGCTGTCGATGATCACTGAAACCGCGGAGCAACGCTATGATGCATTGCTGAAAACCAATCCTGAAATATTTCAGCATGCGGCCCTAAAACATATCGCTTCCTACCTTGGCATAACGGATACTTCCCTAAGCCGGATCCGCAAAGAATATTCTAAAAAATAATCGCCAGTTCATTTCTTGTCATTTGCCAAGAGCAACGGGTTTTTATTGTGTTTACTTTACTTCATATTTTAAAAGCCATGAAAAAGTAAATCTTTATCTTAAAAATTATACAATGAAAAATAATTTCTCAACACCCGGCTTCCTCTGGCCTCTTCTGTCACTTCTTTGCCTGATTGTGATACTATACGGCCTGAATAAGGCATTAAAGACATCCAGTTGGAGCAAACCAAAGAACCAAAGAATATTTTTTGTGATAGCCGCGGCCATTTTATTGTGGACAGGCTTACTAATCTTCCTGTCTTACAAGGGAGTATTTTCCGATTTCAGCAAATTGCCTCCCCGTCCTGCACTGGCTTTGTTGGTTCCTTTGCCCTTCGTTTTATTGTTTGCCTTTTCAAAAACAGGAAGTCAAATTATACAATCTGTTCCTCCGCAATGGCTGGTGTTTATGCAGTCGTTCCGCATTTTTGTTGAGCTGTTGATATGGTTTGCATTTTTAGCAAGTAAGTTGCCAATACAAATGACTTTAGAAGGAAGGAACTTTGATATCCTTACAGGTGTGTTGGCGTTGCCTGTTGGTTACCTGCTGGTAAAAAGAAAGCCATACTCAAGAAATTTGATACTGGCATTTAATATCATTGGCATTTTGCTGTTGCTAAATATCCTGGTTATTGCCGTCCTTTCCATGCCTGGTCCCATTCGCTATTTTATGAACGAGCCCTCCAACAGTCTGGTGGCAGAATTTCCTTTTATTTTACTGCCGGGGCTGCTGGTGCCCATAGCTTACTCCTTCCATATATTTTCATTACGCCGGTTATTTTTCACCAATCATTCCCATCATAACTATTAAACTTGACGCTACGCTAATCGCTATCGATCCGGTCACTGCGAACAAGGGATTTTTAGTCAATTACGAAATTTTTTTGGCTTTTTGTCAGTGACAATTCATTACCCATTCTTTTTGTGATGAATGATAATGGGATGCATCTGAATAAAATATTTATTGCCCGCAAATTCATTTTATCCATTGGCAAAAATGTTCTTACATTTTTTCTTGTGTTTCTTTGGAATTTCTGAATTATCGGATGCATTAAACTGTTATAATTTTCTAACGCCTTTGATAAATCGTAGGGAAAACTCTCAACATAATGAGCCAGGGCTTTTGCTCCATAAATGGATAATGAAGCCCCCATTCCCGATAATGAAGTCGGGCAATAGCCGGCATCACCTAAAAGCACAACACGGCCTTTGTGCAAAACGGGGGCATAGACCATTCCAATTTTATCTGAAAAAATTTCTCCTTTTTCCTCCATTTTCTTAATCAGGCCTAGCGCTTCCGGGTTAAAGTTCTTAAATGTTTCCGCCAACTGCTCCTTTTCAATTTTCTGAAGGCTTTCTGCGCTGGCCGTGCTGTGAATATAGCATTGAATGGCTAACTCATTTTCACTTAAGGGTAATACAGCCAGTACTTTTTTTACTCCTCGATAGGTCAGGCAATGACCAGTTTCATAAGTATGTTTATAGTTCAGCCTTCCGGCTGCATAAAAAATATTAAAATCTTCAACCCGGACGTCATCCCAAAGCTTATCTCTTGTTGTAGAACGACTACCCTCGGCGATTACTAATAAATCCGCTCTAATTGTACTGTCATCAGAAAGTTGAACGAAGACTTCTTTTCCTGTCTGCTCAACATTCTTAATAGTCGTGCCGAACCGAATTTCGACATTACTTTTTACAGCATCATAAAGCACCCGGTGAAGGTTTGCTCTCGTCGCCATAATTATATCAGAAAGGCTTTTATTGATAGCGCTAAAATTCAACCTTCTTACAATATTCCCTGTCGGTTTGAAAAAACTAACAAAATCGGATTTACTCGCACTGGAACGCATTTTTTCTTCTAAACCCATTTCCTTTATTATTTCTACTCCAAAACTCTTCAGCGAGAGAACAAAACCAGCGTCTGAAAAACCATGAGCTTTGTCGATAATTATTGGCTGGTGTCCCTGTTTGTAAAGAAGGTTTGCGATCGTCAAACCACCAAAACCTCCCCCTGAAATTATTATTCTCATTTGTTATCAATTAAAGATTTCGTCCGTATGGTTCCAAATATAGTGTCCTCTACCCTGGAAGAATATTTGCCATTAACAAAAGCTACCTTTAAGCAGCTTTTGTAGTATCCAGGTATAAGTCGATTATCCTTGCCCTTCTTGAGATTTTTTTCATTTGCTGCATTATAAGTTTCCGTTCAGCAATGGTTTCTTCCAACTGGGCATATATGTCTTTTTTTACCTGTATCGGTTTAGCTAAACAAGCCAACCTGATTTGTAATGTGATGTACTTACCTTTCATAAAATTTATTTGTTATTACTACTGTTTTTAAAAATATTGTTGGTGATTCTTCCTTGACTTACCGTTCCGAAGTGTGATATAAGTTCTCCTGTTTTTTCTGATAAAAAGATGATTAAATATTTCTTCGTTCTCCACCGGCGATAGTTTCCGTGTTTTTTTCGTGGATACTCCCGGCAGGCACACAAAAATGAAAGCGGCTATTAAGGCTAAAGGAATGCTTATATAAAACCACAGCCAGGACTCTTGCGCTATTAAGCCGGTTACCAACGGCAGCAGGAAAGCCAGGGTCACCAGGGATAGTGTTAATAGAATTTTCATGATAATTATTTTTTTATTAATATGAGTGATGATTTTAATGCGGCGGCTGAATCCGCGTCGCCGCATTAAACCTTACTCATCGCCATCTATACTTTTCTTTTGAATTTGTTCCAGTCAATTAAATACCCGACCGATAGAGATACTGATTTATTCTTCACAGAAATTCTATCGTCTTTATGAATATCCAATAACCCTTTCTGTGAATTGACACTTACAAAAATTCCGTTATTGAATTCAAGACCCGCTGTAAAATTGAGGCTCAGATCTTCCCGTCTCCAATCTTTAACAGCACCTGAATATAATTTTCTTGTCATGCCGCCCTGCTTTTCTTTACCGGCAACCGCATAGCTGAATGTGGCTCCCGCCCCGGCGAATACTTTACCAAAAGACAGGTCTGCTTTATACAATACGTTCACCGGTAGTTCAACATAACTCATCCTGATTTTAATATCCTTTTCACCGATTGAACTCAAATGAGTAGCCTCTTTACGGTTATACAGCAGCTGGGGTTGCAGGTAAAAATTTCCCCCGATGTTCATGTCACCGGTAAGACCCGCATAATATCCTTTGAAATTATCGCTGCCGTATACACTTCCTTCTGTAACATTGATGCGTTGGTTATCCAAACTGCTCCCCGCTTTAATACCTACTTTGAATTGAGCCTGTGATAAAAATGAAAATGAAATAATCGTCACTATTGATAATAATATCTTTTTCATAAAAAATGTTTAATTGTAAATACTTGTTTTGATTTAATAAAGAAATAAATGATGTTGCTGAGTTTAAAAACGAATCAGTCTTCCTGTGCCGTGAATATGTGTGGTGATCAATGGAGAACCGCTGAAGTAAATGGAGCCGCTCCCGTCAATGGTGGCGTCCAGTTTATCCGATACGTTTACTGTGATATCGCCTGATCCTATAATGCGGGCTGAAACATTGTTTGCATCAACTCCTTCCATATCTATCTTACCACTGCCATCGGTTTTTAGTTTTTCGCTTATAACATCGCCGGCTGTTGCGGTAATGCGACCGGAAACGGTGGATTCAGCATCAATATGATCAGCGACCACTTTTTTCAGGATGATATCACCAGAACCTGATGTACGCAAATAAAGATTGTTGGTCAGTATATCATTCGTACAAATAATACTACCTGATGTATTTAGCACAAGCCCCTTGACTCCCGGACCGGATACATTGATACGGATACTGGGATCCGCGTCATATTTTTTCCCGTTTCTGTATTTGATCACAAGGGTATTATTACTAACGAATGTTTCCAGTATTGAATGAATACTCTCTTTAGCCGTTACTTCCACTTTCCAGGTTGCTTCCTGTTTGTAATAAATATTTCCATTCATCTGCAGGTCAATGGCCGAGAAGTTGGTTACTGTCCTTGTTTCTGTACGTACCGGCCCTTCGCCTACGAGGTCTTTTTTGCAGGAACTGGTTCCGGAGATCACTGCGATTAATAACACCGCTGTTGTTAATTTTTTCATCTTTGATTTTTGTTTGTGTTTAAATTTTTTTGATTAATTATTTTCAGGACACAAAACTAACCGTGTGATGAGGCGGTGACCGGTGCATTTATACCAACAGCCTTAGCTTTTCTACCAAAGCTTTATTGCGGATAAACTAACTGCTGTTTTATATGAGGGAAGATGAAAAGGGGGCAAATGGGTATTTTGTATAACAAAAAGAGTGGTTGGTATAATCCACACTCTCATTGATGCGGAATTATTGTTGAATAGCGAACAGAACCCTGAACGGAGCGTCGCAAGGAAAGATGCCATGAAACCCGAAAGTTCGCTGCATCATTTACAAAAAACCCCCGATGTAAAACACCGGGGGAACAACTAAAAACTCAGCCTTTTGATTGGCTTCATTGGAACGTTCTTGTACTACGTGGTTTGTTACTTACAACCCTATTTATTTAATCGGGCTTCTTCCCGTCTAAAAAAGTATTGATGGTGCTGATATGCGCCTGGTTATTATTGTCGGCCTTGACCTCGTAATTGCTATAAAAACTTTCAATATGTGAATTGCTGTTGTACAATTCCATATTGCGGCGGATATAGGCCGGCACAGTTTCAAACTCATTATTCGGGTCGGCCGAATTGACGTTAAATGACAAGTTGCGCAACTTGTGCAGTCTTTCGGCGGCCCTACGTTTTTGCTCGTCGGCTTCGTCCTGCAGTGCAGAATCCTCAACCTCAGTAGTCAATGGTGTATGAGCATGGTCGGCTAACGGCATACCCGCCGCTGGAATGTCTTTTTCTACCAGTTGCATTTGCATTTCAGGGATTGCATCCTCCGATTTTGCGGCAATCTCAGTAGAGACGGGTTTCTCAACAGAAGGCTTTGAGGTATAGACCTCTGCTTTTGATTCTGCGTAGATATTGGATGGTCTGGCCAGCTGATAACCTCCCGACGCTGCAGGCGCCGGCGCGGTACTATCTTTTTGTTCTTTTTTTGATTCGGTGGATAAAGCGGGAGTTTCGCGGAGGGATATGGAAGAAGCGGCTTTGTTATTCGAATATAAGTCTTCCTTCTTTGCCTCCGTTAACATTTTTCCAACAGTATTTACACCTTCTTCCACCGTGTTTTTACTAAGTAGTTTGTCTACTTTATTCTCATCCGCCTCCGTTGCGGCCAACTGCCACAAAACAATGGGTTCTTCTTCTTTGATATATTCCGTCTCAATTATATCGTTCATCATTGGCATCGGTGCATCCTGCATACTGAATTCATCAACGAGAGTTGGAGCTAACAGGTCTTCTTTCTTTTCTTCAATGATTATTTTATTTTCTTCTGCTTTTTGTTGCACAGGTTTTGCGATTTCTTCCGGCTGACCCAACACCATAACGATTTTTTCATCCTTTTTTACCTCCACTTTTTTAGCCTCCTTTTTATTGAACGGATCACGGTGTTGAAAACCAGTCGCTATCAATGTAATGCCTACTTTATCTCCTAATGAATTATCATAACCAAGACCCATTATCACATCAGTACCTTCTCCCGCCTGTGATACCAAATGATTTTGTATTATCTCTACTTCATCCATGGTGAATTCATGTTCACCTTCCGCGGAATTAATATTGATAAGTATCCATTTAGCGCCGCTGATATCATTATCATTCAGCAACGGTGAATTCAAAGCTTCTTCAATCGCTTTGTGTGCACGATTTTCACCTGCCACCGCCGAGCTGCCTAAAATAGCTACACCACCATTGCGCATGACGGTACATACATCAGCAAAGTCGACATTGATCTGGCCGGTACTGTTGATTACATCCGTAATACATTTTGCCGCGGTAGCCAATACATTGTCAGCTCTTTCAAATGCTTCCCGCATTTTTAAATTGCCAAACTGGTGACGCAGTTTATCATTACTGATCACCAGCAATGTATCTACATATCCTTTTAATGTTTTGATACCTTCATCCGCCTGTAATTGTCTTTTCTTTCCTTCATAAGCGAACGGAGTGGTAACAATACCGACAGTGAGTATACCAAGGTCCTTACAAATTTTTGCTATGATTGGAGCGCCACCTGTTCCGGTACCACCGCCCATACCAGCAGTAATAAATGCCATCTTGGTATTCACCTCAAGGATGCGTTTAATTTCTTCCAGTGACTCCTCTGTTGCCTGGCGGCCGATATCGGGGTTAGCACCGGCACCCAAGCCCTGTGTAAGATGTGGTCCGAGTTGCACACGATTCGGAATAGCGCTATTAGCCAATGCCTGTGCATCCGTATTACATATAATGAAGTTGACACCTTCAATATCCTGGCTGAACATGTGGTTTACTGCATTGCCGCCACCACCGCCAACACCAATTACTTTGATGATGGACGATTTTTCTTTTGGCAGATCAAAATGTATCATAGTACTTGAATTTAAAACGGCCCCCTCTAAATCTCTCCGCCACCGGCGGAAGACTTCCGAAGACCCTGATTAATTGGGTTAATATTTTATTCGTTGTATAAAGAGCTTTATGAAATAAAAAAGAATCTTCCTGAAGTCCCCGCCAGCTGGCGGGGATTTAGAGGGCCGTATTTTACAAATGCTTATCCTCTTCTTCTTTAAAAAGATCAATGATTCCATCTTTGAACTTTCCCCAGAAATTGTTTAATCCTTTGCGCTGTCTTACTCTTTCAGGATTTACTTCTTCTATTTCGATTTTGCTTTCTTCTTCTGCTAATGCCTTTTTCAATGTTTCCGGTACATCCACCTTTTTGTATCCTTTTTCAAACTGTTTGCGGTTATGTTCGTAATCATCATAACCTTTTAATATAAGACCGATACAGGTTGAATAAGTCGGCTTTGCTAATTCTTCAATATGACCAGCGGCCAAATGTTCATTGGGAAAACCAATTCTTGCAGGTAAACCTGTTGCATATTCTGTCAATTGGATCAAATGTTTTAATTGAGAACCACCACCGGTTAATACCACACCTCCATTCAAGGCTTTGTTATCCAAACCAACCTGTTTCAAATGATAGGTAACAAAATCCATGATCTCACTCATTCTCGCCTGTATAATACTGGCAAGACTTTTTACACTGATTTCTTTAGCCGGCATACCGCGCAAACCGGGAATAGTGATATACGCATTACTTTTTGCTTCATTGGCCAATGCACTTCCAAACTGTACTTTCATTTGTTCAGCCTGTGTTTTCAATACCCCCAAACCGGTTTTAATATCATTGGTAATATTCTCACCGGCAAAAGGAATAACTGCCGTATGTTTTAAGATGCCTTCATAAAAAACAGCGAGGTCAGTAGTACCACCACCAATATCCACGATAGCCACACCCGCTTCCAAATCTTCCTGTGCCATTACTGCTGAGGATGAAGCCAACGGCTGTAACACTAAATCTTTTGTATGCAAGCCTGATTTTTCTACGCTGCGATTGATATTGCGTATCGCATTCTTATCACCGGTGATAATATGAAAATTGGCTCCGACTTTTACTCCACTATAACCGATGGGGTTAGGTATATTCTGAAAATTATCTACGGTGAATTCCTGCGGTATCACGTCAATGATCTGGTCGCCGGCGGGTATATAAGTTTTATATTGATCGCTTACCAGCTGATCGATCTCACGATGTGTAATCTCCTCTTCATTATCCTGTCGAACTATATCACCGCGGGTTTGCAAACTTTTTATATGATGGCCGGCAATACCGACATATACATCTTTTATATCAAGATTAGGATTAGAAGCAAAACAATTATCCAGCGCCGTTCGTATCGCTTTGATCGTTTCATCAATATTCAATACCTGTCCGTGCTTTACACCGTTAGAGTTGGCTTTACCAAAACCGAGTATTTCCAGTTTACCGAACTCGTTCTTACGTCCGGCAATTACTGCGATCTTGGTTGTCCCAATGTCAAGACCTACAATAATGGGTTGTTCGTTGTTCATAAAAATTGTTTTTAGTTGTTGTTTTTATCGAAAGAGTTTATATAATTTTTTTACCAGCGTTCTGTTCATTGGTCATCGTCCCTTGCGTCGCACACTTGTACTGCATCACTTTGCTCAACAGGCCTCATCTTCTTATCCTTCTCCAAAAGAGAAGGACGGTGCTGCATTACAAATCCAAACTTCATATCTACCACAGCGGCTTCATATCTCTCTTCATCCTTTTCGAAGAGTCCGATATTATCAGTATCTCCGAAAAGCAAGGGCTGTGTTCCGGTGGCCTTCTCCTTTGGAGAAGGTCGGGATGAGGTCCTACCACATCAGCTTTATATCTCTATTCTCCACTTTTGAAGAGTCCGATTGTGATCGGTATCTTCGAAAAGCTTGGGCTGTGCCTCGGTGGCCTCCCCTAACGGGGGAGGTCGGGAGGGGGCCTTCTTTTTTCAGAGGGATTGGATTTATCAATAACCGCTTCGTTTGAATTCACGGTTTTGTTGCCATCAGTTGCTCCTTTATCAATTGGAGCAGCATTTTCATCTGTTGATTTTTGCATTATCTCGTTCTCCGCTTCCATTTTCTTGATCTGCTGCAAAAGATTTTCTACACTTTTTCGCAGCCGGACGGAATCCACTTTTGGATTGTCGCTTTTCCTTCCTACTATTTGCCCGGCATACCGAACATCAATGGCTTTATATTTATCAAATCCTGTCCTGCTCAGCACCTCCCTGTAAAAAATAAACAGCCGATTGAATTTTTGCTCTATGTTTTCTCCATTCCCGAGATTGACAACATGATTACCGATCACCGGCACCATGTCAAATTCCCAGGAGCCATCTGCTTCCGAAGGAGCCATATCTACCTGCGCTACCTGCGACGTCCAGAACGGGTGGCTATTGATGAATGCTGCGGTCAGTTTTACATCATGCAGCAATAAGCTGTCTTCGTCCTTCCTCATTTTTTTATCAGGGAAACCCGTGAATACCGGAACCTTCGCGCTGCGCTTGTCCGACAATTGCATGGTTTGCTCCTCCTCATCGATATAAAAAGATTTACCGCCAATGGTAAAAATTCTAGCTATCGGTTCTCTCTCTTTCACCATTACATGCAACACATCTTTATTATCAAAATAAAGCTGGGCGTCTTTTACCCATACATTCTCCTCCAGCAAATTTTCCATTTGCAGCAGGTTGAAAGATGCTTTTGGCTGACCCTTAATGTTTCCTTTTGTCGCAGCTTTCAACAACCTGGCTATATCTGATTTGCCAAGAAACAGTTCATCACCTTGTCCGCCTTTTATAGTGATAGAATAATCTTTACAGGTATTCTTTTTTTGTTTTCCCATCGCAGCGATCAGCAGCGTAAGCATGCCTCCGCCGATGACCACCCACACGGAAACAAATAAAATTTTTCGTAGTGTTTGTTTTGTATTCACTTGCCTCCCTCCTTTTATATTTAAGTACGATCCCGGACCCTGTTAATTAAGAATTTCCTTGATTCTTCCAACCAGCACATCTATATCTCCCGCCCCTGCTGTTATAAGTATGTCGCCAAAATCAGTATCAATATTTTTGGCGTATTCATTCTTTATCCAACTCATCACCTCTTCTTTTGTTTTTACACTCCTCCCCGCATTACTCATCTTATCTAAAATCATCTGGCTGCTCACTCTTTCTATCGGTAATTCTCTTGCCGGGTAAATGGGCAACAAGATTACTTGATCAGCCATATCCAACACTTCTGCAAAGCCATCGGCGAAATCTCTTGTCCGGCTGTACAGGTGTGGTTGAAATATCACCGTACATTTTCTTTGTTTGAACAAGGTTTTTGCCCCGTTGATCAATGCTCTTAGTTCTTCCGGGTGATGTGCATAATCATCAACATACACCAGGTTCTCTGTTTTAATGATATATTCAAACCTCCTTTTAACTCCCCGGAATGATTTCACCGCTGCCTTGATTTTCTCATTTTCTATCCCCAAAGACCTGGCCGCTGCTATGGCTGCTATTACATTTTCCACATTGTGCAGGCCGCCCATATGCAGTACGACATTGACTATCTTATTATCCTTCATCACTACATCGAACTCATAACTCCCATTCATCATCCGGATATTTGTCGCATACACATCAGCACTTTCATTTTGCAAACTATACGTCAGCTGCCTGTCTGCCTGTAACTCCCTTCCTCTTTTCAATCCAAACTGCCGGATCAGTAAACCACCCTGTCTTACTCTTTTACTGAAATCAATAAAAGCCTGCTCTACGGATTTTGCATCACCATATATATCCAGGTGATCCGCATCCATCGCCGTGATGATGGCTATATCCGGGCTCAATTTCAAAAAACTCCTGTCGTACTCATCGGCTTCTATCACACAAACATTTTTAGGATCGCTCCAGAAATTAGTTCCATAATTCACGGAGATACCGCCTAAAAAAGCATTACAGCCAAAACCGGTATCACGCAGCAAATGAGCCACCATGGTAGTGATAGTCGTTTTGCCATGCGTACCGGCAATACAGATATTAAAAGAACTTTCTGATATAAGCTGCAGCACCTCACTTCGCTTCACCACTTTACTGCCCTGTTGCTGGTAATAAACCAACTCTTTGTGATCCTTTGGCACGGCTGGTGTATACACTACCAGTTGTGCTTCCTTTGGTATCAAATCAATATTTTCTTCATAGTGAACGTTGATACCACTTGCTTCCAACTCTTTTGTCAGTACAGTAGGGGTTTTATCATAGCCACTGACTGTTACTCCTTTTGAATGAAAGAACCTCGCCACCGCACTCATACCGATCCCGCCTATCCCGATAAAATATACTTCGCGGAATTGATCAACTCCTTTAAAGGGGCTGTTGATAAGCGAGGCATCGGATTCTTTACTCATGCTTCTACCAGTTTCAATATTCCTGCTGACTATTTTATACTTTTCAAAATTTCATTAGCTATCACTTTGTCAGCATTAGTAATGGCCAATGTGGCAATATTATTCTTCAACTGTCCCTGCCAGTTTTCATCTTTTGCAAGATCAATCGTTATCGGCACCAGCTTATCCGGCGCCTCGGCATCTTTAATCATCAACGCCGCGTGTTTATTCACCAGTTGCATCGCATTCACAGTCTGGTGATCTTCTGCAGCAAAGGGGTAGGGTACGAACAAAACGGGCTTTTTAACAACACATAATTCCGCCACTGTCATGGCGCCGGAACGGGCCACCACTATATCAGCAGCAGCATAAGCATATTCCATTTGTGTAATGAAATCATTCACCCAAACAGATGGCTTTCCTGCTATTTGCTCTTTTGCTTTCGCAGCATAAGGTTTTCCTGTTTGCCAGATCAATTGTAAACCTGCATTTAAAAATTGATCTAAATTTTTACCAATCGCTTCATTGATCGATTTAGCTCCAAGGCTTCCACCAACAACTAACACCGTTCTTTTATTCTCTTCCAGCGAAAAGAAACCGAGGCCATCACCGCGTGATACTTTTGCTTCCGCAATAGCCAACCGCACCGGGTTACCGGTTACCATAATCTTTTCTTTTGGGAAAAACTTTTCCATTCCATCGGTTCCGGTAAAAACCTTCGTTGCTTTTTTACCGAGCATCATATTGGATTTACCGGCGAAAGAATTCGACTCGTGAATGAAAGTGGGAATTCCTTTGGTCTGTGCAAACTTCAATACCGGGAAACTGGAATAACCACCCACACCAACAACCGCATCGGGTTTAAACTGGTTAATGATTTTCCTCACCTGGAAAAAACTTTTTACCAGCTTAAAAGGCAAACCAATATTTTTTATCAAAGAACTGCGGTTGAATCCTGCGATATCCAACCCTTCTATATCATATCCCGCCTGTGGCACTTTCTCCATCTCCATTTTTCCTTTCGCTCCCACAAATAATATTTCAATATCTCCGTCAATTTTTTTCAAAGCGTTAGCAATTGCTATGGCAGGGAAAATATGACCGCCTGTTCCTCCACCCGCTATAATTACTTTTTTGCTCATCGTGATGTTTCGCTAATTCGGAGCGACTAAAATATTTTACATTTTTTATTTCCATTTATACCAGGCTCGTCTAAGCCTCACCTTTGGCAGAGGTTTGGAGGGATTTTTCTCCTTCCAATTGCTCCACATTTCTCGCCACACTCAATATGATTCCAATGGCCAAACAAGTAAATATGAAACTGCTTCCTCCCATACTTACCAACGGCAATGTCACTCCCGTTACAGGAAATAAATTCACCGTCACTGCCATGTTGGCTATCGCTTGTATCGCCAGTGTAAAACTCAGACCCAACGCCAGGAAAGCACCGAATGCATACGGACATCGTTTGTAGATTCGTATACACCGGTATAAAAAAACGAGGTATATAAAAACAATAAATGCGCCCCCAATAAAACCATACTCCTCAATAATGATGGCGAAAATAAAATCATTGTATGCCTGTGGCAGGTAATCTCTTGTGGTACTATTACCAGGACCAACGCCCAACAATCCACCTTGGGCAATAGCGATCTTCGCCTGGTTTACCTGGTACATTTCGTCATTATCCGCTTCTTTGCCTCCGTACATAAAATTCTCTACTCTTCCAATCCATGTTTCAACCCTGGCAAATAATCCTGATGACTTTTCTGTAACCACCGAATCATCATCAGTTGATTTATGGCTTGCCATCGCAGCTATAATAAGAAAAATGATAGGAATCAACGCAAGTCCCATGGTTAATAAAATATGCTTGGTTCTTGCCCGGCCAATAAATAACAACATCAGGCAACTTGCTCCCAGCAATAGCGCGGTAGATAAATTGGCCGGTGCGATCAGCAAACAAACTATAGCGACTGGTGTCATCACCGGAAGAAATCCTTTCTTAAAACTCTTGATCACATCCTGCCTCTTACTTATTAAGCGGGCCAGGTACATGAACAATGCAAGTTTAGCCAGGTCGGATGTTTGCATCGTCATATTGATCAGCGGCAGTCTTATCCAGCGGCTGCCTTCGTTCATCCTTACACCAAAAAATAAGGTATAGATCAACAAAGGAACAACCAGCATGAACAGGATCGTTGCAATCCTGGAATACAATGTATAATTGACTAAGTGAGCAAAGTAAACTACCGCGATACCCACAACGATAAAGGCTACCTGCTTGAATAAATAAACTTCCGTATTGCCCTTATAATTTTTGTAGGCCAATGATCCCGTCGCACTGTAAACCGCCAGCAATGAAACCAGAGCCAATAATACCACCAGCGCCCAAATCACTTTATCCCCCTTCGTCTTACTAAGGAAATTACGGGTACTGAAGTTCCCCATCTCACTGAATCGTATATCTCTTGTTGCTTCCATATTGTTCTTTGTTTCTCTTCAAAGGCTATCAGTATCCAATTGTCTGTTGCTAATTGCCTATTGTCAATTAACCACTACAACTCTTTCACCGCCTTTTTAAACTGATTTCCCCTGTCCTCATAATTTTTAAAAAGATCGAAACTTGCACAGGCCGGGCTTAATAAAACCACATCGCCCTTGGTGGCGAAATGAAACGATGCCTGTACCGCATCAATCGCATTATTGGTATTCACAATCGTGCTCAACATATTTCCAAATGCTTCATGTATCTTCCGGTTATCCGTTCCCAGGCAAATGATCGCTTTTACTTTTTCTTTTACCAGGTCTTCGATCAGCGAATAATCATTGCCTTTGTCCACACCGCCCAAAATAAGAACGGTTGGTTTCGTCATACTCTCCAGCGCATACCAGGTAGAGTTTACATTAGTGGCTTTACTGTCGTTGATAAACTCTATTCCCCGGATAGTGGCTACAAATTCCATACGGTGCTCAAGACCCTGGAAATCCTGCACGGCTTCCCGTATCTTATCTTTCCGGATATCCATGGTGGCGCTCGCCACGCATGCTGCCATCGTGTTGTATTGATTATGCTTTCCCTTCAGGGCGAAATCAAATACACTCATGCTGGTAAAGTCTTCTCCTGTTCTTACGTACATGTCCCCGTCTTTAATAAATGCTCCTTTTGATAGTTCTGTTCTCATACTGATTGGCAGTTGGTTTGAAAGAATATTGAACTCGCTGATATATTTCATGGTTACTTCATCATCGGCGCAATAAATAAAATGATCCTCCGCCTGTTGATTCATCACGATGCGAAACTTGCTCCTGATATAATTTTCAAATTTGTATTCGTAACGATCCAGGTGATCTTCGGTAATGTTGGTCAATATGGCGATATCCGGCCGGAATGTTCTGATATCATCCAATTGAAAACTGCTGATCTCTGCTACATACAAGGGCTTCGGATCTTCAGCAACCTGCCTGGCAAAAGAATAACCAATATTGCCAACCAGAGCGCAATCCAATTCCGCTTTTTTGCAGATATGGTACATCAACGCCGTAGTAGTTGTTTTTCCATTACTGCCCGTTATACCAATGATCCTGCTATCTCCTTTGAAACGATAGGCCAACTCTATTTCGCTGATGATATCGATTCCCTTGTACCTGATCTCTTTTACCAATTCATTCTTATCAGGAATACCCGGGCTCTTCATTACTTCATCAGCGCTAAGTATTCTTGTTTCATCATGCTGACCTTCTTCAAATTCAATACCTGCCTGTTGCAGATCGTTACGATAATTTTCTTTCAAAGAACTGCCGTCGGAAACGAATACGTCATACCCTTTCTGTTTTGCAAGGATCGCGGCGCCTACCCCGCTTTCTCCTCCTCCTAATATGACGAATCGCTTACCCATAAACCTCACCCTATATCTCCTGCTAAATTGGAGGCCGGGCTTCTAAACTTTTTACATTCTTTACCAACTTGATGGCGGAAGAACATGATTCAACCTTAGTTTCTCATAGGGGTACGGAATAAAAAATGGTTCTTCACAAGTATCAACTTTGTAAATTCTTCAAAAGAACTTTACACCAGAGCACCATTTTCAAAGAGGCCGGTAGTATTGGTTGGTTTTTCAAGAAATCCTTTCTGAACTCATATCCTGTCTTATCTTAATTTAAGTGTTACGATACTTAATACCACACATAGCACAGTCACTATCCAAAACCTCGTCACGATCTTTGCTTCATGATACCCTTTCTTCTGGTAATGATGGTGCAAAGGGCTCATCAAAAAAATCCTCCTTCCTGTTCCATATTTCTTCTTCGTGTATTTGAAATAGCTTACCTGTATGATCACACTCAGGTTTTCCACCAAAAACACTCCGCAAAAAATGGGTATCAGCAATTCCTTATGTACAATAATGGCTAACGCTGCAATGATTCCTCCAAGCGTAAGACTTCCGGTATCACCCATAAAAACCTGTGCGGGATAAGAATTATACCAGAGAAAACCCACACAACCTCCGATCATCGCCGCGATAAAAATGGATAACTCACCCAAGCCCGGTATGTACATGATATTGAGATAATCGGCGAAAAAGAAATTACCA
>JBDTUH010000003.1:0-419657 GCA_040007815.1 Chitinophagaceae bacterium | reverse complement strand
GAAAGCCTATATTTATGAAGCCATTGAAGTGGAAAAAGCCGGTTTGAAAGTGAATCTTAAAAAGACTGCTGACTTCCCAGTTCCTGAAGAATTCAAAAATAAATTAAATAAAAGCACTGCTTTGAAAACTGCTTTTAAGGCATTAACCCCGGGACGGCAGCGAGCTTACATTTTTTATTTTTCTCAACCCAAACAATCCAAAACACGTGAGTCAAGAGTCGAAAAATGTATGCCGCAAATTCTCAAAGGAAAAGGATTAGATGATTAGTAATTTCATTGACAGCCGGCAAACATACATTCTACAGTAATAATATAAAATATGAAAAACATAAAAAAGGAGTTATCAAAAGCACAACGTGAAGAACTACTTAGCGTATTGAAAATTCGTTTTGAAAAAAACATTAATCGTCATAAAGGTGTCGAATGGGGGAAAGTACAAGCAACGCTGGAAGCCAATACGGAAAAACTGTGGTCGCTTAACGAAATGGAAAGAACCGGTGGTGAACCGGATGTTGTTGTCCCGATAGGTATCGGTAATGATAAAAAAAAGGGTGAATATATTTTTTATGATTGTTCCGCGGAAAGTCCAAAGGAACGCAGAAGTCTTTGTTACGACCGCGAAGCGTTGGAGGCAAGGAAAGAATTTAAACCGGCAGATAGCGCCGTTAATATGGCTGCTGCCATGGGCATCGAACTTTTAACAGAAGAGCAATACCGGGCTTTGCAGCAACTGGGAAATTTCGATACGAAAACATCGAGTTGGGTGAAAACTCCTGCGGATATCAGGAAGCTCGGCGGCGCTTTATTTTGTGACCGTCGGTACGACACTGTCTTTGTGTATCACAACGGTGCGGAGTCTTATTATGCTGCCAGGGGATTTCGAGGATCATTGAGGGTCTGATCCGGATAACAACAGGGATCGTACAATAGTAGAGGAAATTGAAAAATGGTCTGTTGTAGTAAGTAAAATATTTTAGGTAGGTTGTGTGTAACTAATCGAAGCTCGAAACTTAAAAAATATCTTTTTAATATTTCTTCTACTGGTAATAGTTAGCCTGGCCTTTTTGGGGCAAAAAAACGCACCTGCATTCCTTTCTAAGTTTATGAATTTTGAAACAAAAATTTATAGGTAAAAACTTAAAATGAAAATACTGATTCTTGTATAGTCACTATTACAATTTCTGGCTGCGCATTACACGGTATTTTCTGCTATGCCGGCTGAACGAATACGTTCCTGCCGGCCCCTCGCTAATCAGTTCCAGTCCGGACTGAAGGAATAAATCTCCGCAAAAGAATATAACTTCAGTTTTAATAATTCGATTAAACTTCTGTTCCGGCTAAGGAATCACGGAATAGCAGCGCAGCAGACAGGTACTAAACGTTAGCGGCAACACTATCTTAAAATCAAGCGACATGAAAAAAAGATTACCATTTCTCCTCCTTTGCCTGGCTTCTGTTCAGTTGTTCGGCCAGAAAAATATCTATGAAATCTATGCTTTTGAATTTGAAAAAATTAATTGGAGACCGGCCGTTACTGACATTGCAGTGGGGGCTACGGTAAAAGATACGCTACAGGGAAATATGGTCATCTGGTTACTAAAAGGTGATAATGGGAAGACAATTTTAGTTGACGCAGGATACATAAACCAGGATCACCCTAAAAAATATATATCGCCTGATTCTGTCTTGCAAAAATTAAACATAAACCCCGGAGATATAACCGATATTGTTTTGACACATCCGCATTGGGACCATATCGGCGGTATTCTTCTTTTTCCAAATGCCATGGTGTGGATGCAGGAGGATGATTTCAATTATTTTGTTGGAACAGCATGGCAGCCTAATGGCTTTAATAAGGGATTGGACAAAATGGATGTATCGAAAATCATTCAAAAAAATATTGAAGGAAAACTAACACTCGTCAAAGGTGATAGTATAGAAATTATACCAGGCATAAGGGTATTCATAGGATCAAAACATACTTTTGAGTCCCAATACGTGCTGGTAAACGGAACATCTGGAAAGACAGTAATCGCATCAGACAATATCTGGTTTTACGCCAATTTGAAGTATTTATTGCCCATCCCTCAGTTAACCTTTGACCCGGTTGGGTATGTGAATCAGATGAAGAGAATGAAAACGCTGGTTTCAGATATAAACCTGATTATTCCAGGGCATGATGCGACCGTATTTACCAAATTTCCAAAAGTAGCAGAGGGCGTAGTAAAAATAGAGGTAAGCAAAAAATAAAAATAGTATTACCTTAAAAATAGACAATTCATATTATGGACAACTATACGAACCTCTTCAACCAAGAGGCATTCGGGTAAAAGTGGGTGATAGTAATATTGACAGGCAATAACTATTGCGGTGAAAATAGCTAGCGTATTTTCTTTTGTTCACGCAAAATTTTGTTCAGCAATGAGAACAACCTTTAACCATAGCAAGCAATAACAGAATAAATTTGTATTCTAAATTAGTTTCAACTATGAAACACGAGTTAACCCAGGAGCAAATCCAATCTTACCAAAAAAATGGATTCATCGTTATTGAAGATTTTTTGTCCGCTGAAGAGTTGGAACATTGGCGCATCTCGGTTACAACGGCCGTTAAGGAAAGAGCTGGCCTAAAGATTCCCGGCAAGGATATAAAAATCGGGCAGGCCGATGGCATCAACGAAGATGCTGATTATTTTGGGAAGGTATTTGACCAGTTGCTCAATCTCTGGCAAACCAATGATGAAGTAAAAGAACTTATGTTTGATCAACGAATAGGGAATATGGCCGCGCAATTAGCCGGCGTTGACGGAATAAGGATCTGGCACGACCAGGCATTGATCAAACGTCCCTGGGCAAACCCCACTGCGTGGCACCTCGATACACCGTTCTGGTCATTCTCTGACAGGAATGCTATTTCAATATGGGTTGCGTTGGACAATGCCACCCTCGAAAATGGTTGTTTGTTCTTTATTCCCGGTTCTCACAAGCTTACCCGTTTTGATAAAATAACTATTGGAAGGAACATGGATGGGGTATTTGAAGTCTATCCCGGGTTAAAAAATACCATGCCGGTTGCAGCGCCCATGAAGGCCGGTAGTTGTTCTTTCCATAATGGTCTTACCATTCATGGCGCTAATGCCAATATGACGAGTGGATTTCGCCGGGCCATGACCTGTGCTTATATGCCGGAAGGGAACACATTCAATGGTGAACCCAATATTTTGCCTGATGCTTATTTGCATGGTTTGAAGATTGGTGATCCATTGAACAACGATGAACAGAATCCACTTATTTATCATGTTTCATCAAAGGTTAATTAATACCTATTCCCTGCGATGAAACTAACAATGTGCCGGGCGGCTGCATTCGAAAACTCTTAGCGTGATAAGGGCCGGCTAATGCTTTTAAATTCGTGGGTTCTTTCTCCTCCAGATTGACTTATCTTAATACTGGTAAATAAAACAGCTTGAAGAGAAGAACTTTTATCGCACAGGGATCCATCTTAGCGACGGGCATTCATTTCAGAAACCTATCGCCTTCTCCTGGCGAAAACTCGGACCCGGCTTCTGCGCTGTATTCAGCTTTTAAAAACCCCGACGCAAAATACAGACCATTTGTACGCTGGTGGTGGAACGGTGACAAGATAGAACGTAACGAGCTTGCGAGGGAACTTCGTCTTCTTAAGGATGCGGGTATCGGTGGTGTAGAAATTAACCCGGTCAAATTTCCTGCAAGAACAAATGATCTCGGGGAACTTTCTCTTCAATGGTTAAGCCCTGAATGGATCGAATTACTGAAGTTTACTTTCGAGGAAGCAAAATCACTCGGTATCGTCTGTGACCTGATCGTTGGCTCGGGCTGGCCCTTTGGTGCGGAATGGTTGCAGGAAGAAGAACGTTCGCAGGCCGTAGTGATCGGAACAAAAAAACTGGAAGGGCCACTTGACTATAAAGTATCATTGTCTGAATTGTTCAAAGAAGCCGACCCCGCCATCAGTTCTCCTTTTGCCGGAAGAAAAATGGAAATGCTGTCTGTTAAAATGACGCCCTCAAAAATAAACAGCACAGAGAATATAAAAGATCTTTCTGATCAAATCTCTTCCGGAATGATCCAATGTAAAATTCCCGAAGGAAAACATGTGTTATACGCATTGGTAAAGATCAATGGCTTTATGGAAGTTATCCAGGGAGCGCCGGGTGCAACGGGACCTGTCCTGAATCATTACAACAAAGCAGCTGTCAAAAAATATCTGACAAAGATGTCGGACTCGATTCAGCAAAAGACAGGCCCGCTTTCATCTCATCTCCGTTCACTTTTTTCCGACAGCCTGGAATTGGAAGGATCAAACTGGTGTGCTGATATGGCGGTTGAGTTTCAAAAGCGAAGGGGGTATGACCTGGTACCATGGCTGCCTTTTGTATTGTATAAAATAGCAGCCATGGGCAACACATGGGTGTATAATCATGGTGCGGAGTATGTTCTGGATTTTAAAGATATGATACAGCGGATCAGGTATGATTTTGAATTAACAAAAGCAGAATTGATCAAAGAAAGATTCGTTGATTCATTTGTTGCCTGGTGCAAGGAAAATAAGGTACAATCACGTATGCAGGCTTATGGAAGAGGATACTTTCCGCTGGAAGGAAGTTTTGATGTTGATATACCTGAATGCGAAACCTGGCTCAGGGCAGGATTGGGAACAGAGATGAGTGAAACTGATTACCGGGTTGGAAGAGCCTATACCATGATCAACAAATATGTTTCGTCTGCCGCTCATTTAAAAGGGAAAAAATTGATCAGCTGTGAAGAGCTCACTAATATTCATTCGGTCTTTAATGAAACGCTTGAGCTAATGAAAATAGCTGCTGACCAAAGTATCATATCGGGTGTCACGCATTCTGTTTTTCATGGATTTAATTATTCACCGCCCGAAGCATCATTGCCTGGTTGGGTGATCTATGGAACATTTATTAATGAAAGAAATCCATGGTGGCCCTATTTCAAAATTTTCACCGCTTACAAAACCAGGCTATCTGCTTTACTGCAACAGGCAACCATGTTTGCAGATATAGCTATCCTGCCTGCCACAGCGGATTTGTGGAGTATTTACGGCGCACAAAATGACCCATTCCCTGCGGTGATGCATCCGGTATGGCAGACATTGATCTGGGAATCCATAAATCAGAATGGTAATGCCTGTGACTATATATCTGAACAAGTGATAAAAGACGGGGTCATGCAAAATGGTTATTTACATTATGGGCAAAGAAAATACCACAGCATTTTCCTCCCGCAGGTTGAAAGTATGGAACCGGGCACGGCGAAGAAGCTATTTGAATTTGTCTTAGCCGGAGGAAGAATTTTTTGTATAGAAGCGTATCCCACTAAAACTTGTGGATGGAATGAGCATCAGCAAAAAGACAAGGAGCTATTGGAATGGATAGCAAAATTGAAAAACTACCCCAACCAGTTCATCGTTTTAAAAAAGCCGGATAAAGATTTTACGAGTTGGTATAAAGCGATCCAGGAAAAATACAGTATCATTCCCTACATAAGTATTGATTCACCGAATCCTTTTGTAACGCAAGTAAGGTACCAGGCAAAAAATGCCGAAATACTTTTATTCATTAATTCAAATATGAATGAATCGTACGAATTAAAAATTGCTCCTTCCTGGAACATCGTTTCCGGCAAGCAGCCATGGATATGGGATGCGGAAAGTGGCGAACGATACGAGGTAATAAAGGACGATGGTACAATTATACTGGATATGGGCCCGGCTGGTTTAAAACTGCTTGTTTTTGATAAAGAGGAAAAAGGAATTCTATATAAACCGATAAGAAAAACTTCTGCGAATTCAATTGAATTATCCAATACCTGGACAGTAACCGGTAATCATATTGATGGAACTTTTATAAAAAGAGAAATGGATGTATTGAAAGATCTGAAAGAATTTCCAGGGTGGGATAATTTTTGTGGCGGCATTATTTATCAGGCTAATTTTGAAGTAATGGATAAAAAAAAGATTGAATGGCTGAACCTGGGTAAAGCATTTGGCGTTTCAGAACTATTTATCAATGGACAATATGCAGGAACCAGGTGGTATGGAAGGAGAATCTATCCGGTTGCTAAGTTTATTAAAAACGGGAACAACAATATTGAAATTAAAATAATGACTACGGCCGGTAATTATTTAAAAAGTTTGAAGGAAAATCCTATTGGGCAGTATTGGACAAATGAAGGCAGAACAATTCAGCCAATACAACCTGTAGGATTAGCCGGACCTGTTACCGTTTACTAAAATAGAAGATATGCCTGTACTTGTAAAAAAATATTTCGTTGTTGCAATCCTTTGTTTTTATTTTTTGCAGGGTTCGGCAAAAGATTATCCCGCTTCTTTATTTAATATTTATTCGGATGGAATAACATTAAATACAAAATCAATACAATTCGCCATTGATTATATCCACCAGCAGGGGGGAGGTCGACTGGTATTTGATGTAGGAAGATTTCTCACCGGAACGGTTCATCTCAAATCAAATGTGACATTACACTTGCTCGAAGGAGCCGTATTGTTGGGCGTATTAAACCCTTTTGACTATGACAGGCAGGGGTTGACTGCGCTGATCTTAGCGCATGACCAGGCGAATATAGGTATCACAGGTAAGGGAGTTATTGACGGGCAGGGAAGAGAGGTAGCGAGGAATGTCGCCGCTCTTGTTCATAAAGGATTAATAAAAGATCTTTTCCGTAATGACAGGCCTGAAGTGGAGATCAGGCCCATGCTGATCTATTTTCGTAATTGCTCCGCTATCCTGATCCGCGGCGTGACCATTCGCGATGCGGCCGCATGGGTACAAACCTATGACCAATGCAAAAACCTGGAACTTGACAGTATCAGGGTAGACAGCAAGGCGTTTTGGAACAATGACGGGATTGATATTGTGGATTCCGACACTGTTGTTATCTCCAATTCGTATATCGATGCGGCGGACGATGGCATCTGCCTTAAATCTCATGATCCCAATAGTGTTTGCCAGAATATCGCGATCAGGAACTGCATCATTCGTTCAAGCGCCAATGCTATTAAATTCGGAACGGCCTCGCTCGGTGGTTTCCGAAATGTCCGGATAATGAATATTAAAGTATTTGATACTTATCGTTCAGCGATTGCACTTGAAGCCGTGGATGGAGGATTTATTGAAAATGTAGAAGCCGATAGTTTACAGGTTTTAAACAGCGGCAATGCTATTTTTCTGCGGATAGGTGAACGTGTCATTGGCAAAAAAGGAAGATTGGAGAATATCAGGATAAATCATGTGTCGGTTGAAATAGCCGCGGGTAAACCTGATGCCGGTTATGAATATGAAGGCCCGATCGAAGATATGCCCCGGAATATTTTACCGGCTGTGATCATTGCAGGTCTGCCAGGGACATCGATTACGGATGTCAGCCTGAAAAATATTGAAATAACACATCCCGGCGGAGCCAATCCATTATTCGCGAAAATTTCATTGGATGCGCTGGACAGCGTGCCGGAAAGGCCTGCTGCTTACCCGGATTTTTCCATGTTTCGTGAATTGCCGGCATGGGGAATTTATATCCGTCATGCGCAGGGTATACAATTCAGCAATTGCACTTTATTATGTAGTAAAAAAGATTACCGGACAGCGATTGTGTTGGATGATACACACCGCTCACAGTTTCATTCGATGAATATAAAAGAGCCAGGGAATAAAAAAGCTTACTACCAGTATCATTCCTCCGGCAATATTTTCAAACAGTAATATAGATCTACACCGAAAATGGATTATTCCAATAAAGTTATTGAGAGCCTGTTGCAAAAGTTCAAATTGTCGCTAGGCACTGACTACAGCAAGTATAAAAATCACGTATACCGTGTCTTTCTAAATTGCCTTTTACTTGATGACGAAAAAAGTAGTGAAGAAAAATATGCGATCGCAGCCGTATTCCACGATATAGGTATCTGGACTGATCATACGATTGATTATTTAAATCCTTCCATTGAACAGGCTAAAACTTATTTAACAGAAACAGGTAAACAGGACTGGATAGACGAAATAACCGGGATGATAAACTGCCATCATAAAACAAGCCGCTATAAAGGCCGGTATGAAACAACAGTAGAGAATTTTCGGAAAGCGGACTGGATTGATGTCTCTTTGGGAATTCTGAGCTTTGGCCTTAACAAGCAAAAGATCAGGGAAAACAGGCAAACCTTACCCAACCTGGGGTTTCATTTGTTTCTTGTAAAACAGATCACAAAAAATTTCTTCCGGCATCCTTTGAATCCTCTTCCCATGTTTAAAAAGTAGAAGATCGACACTGCATGGTCAGTTATCAAGGGGTATACATTAACTTTGGATGACTATAAAATATTAAACATAAACTTTCCGCCATGCATCGCCGTTCATTTATTCAAAACTCTGTTTTTACGATTGGAGCACTTAGCTTAGCTCAGCAAAATATATTTAAGGGATTATTCGAAGATCCCTGGAAGATAACCATGCTGCGAAATGATATTGGCATTTTTACCGAAAAAGGCGGCACGATAGCTTTCTTATTATCCAAAAAAGGAATCGTGGTGGTGGATGCACAATTTCCTGAACAAAGCCAGCATCTCATTGATGAACTAAAGAAAAAAAGCGGGAAGCCATTCAAACTGCTGATCAATACCCATCATCATGGCGATCATAGCTCCGGTAATATTTCTTTCAAAGGAATAGCCGGACATGTATTAGCTCATGCCAACAGCAAGATCAACCAGGAAAATTCGGCCAAACAAAATAAGAACGAGGATAAGCAATTGTATCCTGACCAGACTTATACTGATACCTGGTGCCAGAAAACAGGAAAAGAAAATATTTGTCTTTATTATTATGGAGCCGGTCATACCAATGGTGATAGCCTGGTTCATTTCGAACATGCGAATATCGTACACATGGGTGATCTTTTATTTAACCGCCGCCACCCCTTTGTAGACCGTGCCGCCGGTGCTAATATGAAAAGCTGGATGCAGGTATTAGATAAGGCACTCGCCAAGTTTGACAATAATACTTTGTATGTATTCGGGCACTCCGGTACCGGCTATGATGTAACCGGCAAAGCCGATGATCTCAGAGCTTTCAGGGACTATCTCGGGAACGTCCTGAAATTTACAGATGAACAAATAAAAGCAGGCAAAACAAAAGATGAAATATTGAAAGCGACTATCATTCCAGGCAGCGATCAATGGCAGGGTGATGGAATAAACAGACCACTACAGGCAGCTTATGAAGAATTGACGATGAAATAAACTTTTATAAATCACTGGATATTTATAAATAATGATATTCATAAACAGGAAAAAATATATAGAACCTCTATAACATTTTCGCACTATTATTTTATTTCTTGAATTAAATTAGCCCGACAATCAGAAGTTTTTTTATGCCGTAAATTGTGTACATATCATTTACCAATGGAAAAATTCTCCCTTCGATCTACCGTTGTTCTCGCCTGTTTGATTATTTCAATTACTCTCTCAGCGCAAAAAAAAACCGCTGCAGATCCTGTCACGAAAATCAAGGAGCAAACACTTCAATACCTGCAGGACAATTATGAAACCTATAAGAAAACGGCTCTGCAGATATGGGACTATGCAGAACTTGGCTATAAAGAAGTAAAAAGTTCAGCGCTGCATCAGCAAACGCTTAGGGATAATGGCTTTACTGTTGAAGCCGGCGTAGCTGAAATACCTACGGCTTTTGTGGCTACTTATGGTACGGGTAACCCTGTTATCGGTATACTGGCGGAATTTGACGCGTTACCCGGTTTATCACAAGATTCAATTCCCGAAAAAAAACAATTAGCAGGCAAAGATGCCGGTCAGGGCTGCGGTCATCATTTGTTTGGAACAGCATCGGTAGCGGCAGGCATCGCCATTAAAAAATTATTGAAAGAAAAGAAGATCAATGGCACGATTAAAGTATTTGGTTGCCCGGCGGAAGAAGGAGGAAGCGGTAAAGTATATATGGTTCGTGCCGGTTTGTTCAGGGATGTGGATGCGATCATTCACTGGCATCCCGGCGATACAAATGCCGTTACCATGAGCAGCGCCCTGTCAAACATCTCAGCCAAATTCCGGTTCAAAGGATTATCCGCCCACGCTTCCGCGTCTCCTGATAAAGGCCGCTCCGCATTGGACGGCGTAGAAGCGATGGACTATATGGTAAACATGATGCGGGAACATATACCGGAAAAAACAAGGATCCATTATGTAATCACCAACGGAGGAAAAGCGCCTAATATAGTCCCGGACTTTGCCGAAGTTTATTATTACGTAAGACACCCGGAAAAAGAAATGGTAAAGGAAATATTTGATTGGGTGGTAAAAGCAGCTAATGGTGCGGCCCTGGGAACCAAGACATCCGTGGAATATGAGATCATCGGCGGGACGCATGATTTACTCATTAATACTACACTGGCTGAAGTAATGCAGAAAAACCTGGACAAAGTAGGTGGTGTTACTTATACGGCGTCTGAAACAGCGTTCGCCCAAAAAATACAGTCTTCCTTTTCTTATAAAGTCCCCGGCATTCAAACAGCGGCTTCAATCATCCCTTTAAAAAAAGTAGTCGACATTGGTGGCGCTTCTACGGATGTTGGCGATGTCAGTTACACGGCTCCAACCGTTGGTCTCACCGCGGCTACATGGGTACCCGGCACACCCGCACATAGCTGGCAGGCCGTTGCCTGTGGCGGCACAGAAATCGGTATAAAGGGGATGATGGTAGCCGCAAAAACCATGGCGTTGACAGCAATCGATCTCTACAATAATCCATCTGTAATTATCAAGGCGAAAGAGGAATTCAAAACATTGATTGGCGAGTATAAATATAAAGCCTTGCTGGGAGACAGGAAACCTGCTTTGAACTATCGGGATTAAATAATCAGGATACAGGATGACCATGCAGCCAGTAAATTACGAAGCCAGTTCGCAATTCATAACCTGTTTTCTTCAATTCATTTTATGGGTGCTTTTCCCCGGTTGTTTTCAATGGTAATATTGCTATTGAATAACAAACTTTATCTCGTATGGAAAAATTCATCCCTTTGCAAGAAACTAATGCCGGTAAGACAGCTCGTTGTAATAAAAATGCTTGTGCCGACTGTCGTAATAAGCAAGAAATAATACAGCAGACTATTGCTAACCAGGCTGGCGAGAATAACGTTAATATATTGCAATTGTACTATGCGGCCCTCATTCAGTGCTATTCATCTGATATTCGAAAAGGGAACCAGGATAACGGGTATCTTCATTGTACATGAGAAATAAATCATTTCTGCCGGAAAGATCTTTCCATTAATTTTAGTTGAAATTAAATTCGTAACTAACCGGTACTGGAAATGGATAAAGAGTTAGCGTTTCGCATTGTATTGGAAAAACCTCCTGCAGGTATTGATTTCGGTTTACAAAAAGGTAGCGGCAGCAAATATGAAACTATTCAAAAGCAGCGATCCGAAAATAAGGATTTGAACTTTGAATTTATTGTAAGAATAAAAAACAATACATCAGCACAACCTATATTTCTCGGTCCATTTGCGCAGGGAAGCTCCGCCGACCGGTTTATTTATATTGATATTGGCTCTTGTGCCGGGCAATTCAATACTGTTTGGAGCCGGAGACTCAAAGTACCTCTTAGCGGAATTACACAGGACATGATCAATGAGATGATGACAGATACCAACCTGTTGCTGGAAACAAAGGTCCCTGGCACAGGCAAGGATGGGGGGCCGAATTGTGCCACCGTTAAGCCTTTCAGCGGCTGGCAACTAAAACCTTTATAATATATCCATCTATTTCTATTTTACCGCATTGGAAACAGGCACGGCATAATTAATAATGAAAGCTCAGTACATTAGTAGTATAATACTTTGCCATGCCAACAGAAAAAGAAAAGATGCTCAGCGGTGAACTGTACAATGCCACCGACCCGGTATTATTTAATGACAGAAGAACTGCGAGGTTACTTTTGAAACAACTGAATGATTCCCGGGATGATCAGCCTGAGCTAAGACAGCAACTCTTAAAAGAATTGATTCCCTCACAGGGAACGGGCCTATGGATAGAGCCGCCTTTTTATTGTGATTATGGAAAGAATATCCAAATCGGTGACAAAGTATTCTTCAATTTCAATTGTGTTGTCCTCGACGTCATGCAGGTTACCATTGGCAACAATACACTGATCGGCCCTGTTGTTCAGATATATACAGCTATACACCCGATGAATTGGGAGGAACGGGCTGCCGGTCTTGAATTCGCTAAACCCGTCACAATAGGATCGGATGTATGGATAGGAGGCGGGGCGATCATTTGCCCGGGAGTGAAAATTGGCAACCGTTCTATTATTGGGGCAGGCAGTGTGGTAACAAAAGATATTCCGGATGATGTATTTGCTGCGGGAAATCCATGCAAAATAATCAGGTCATTACGATGAATACAATTTGCAAAAAGATCGCGGGAAAATAATGAACATGATAGAAGCAGTTATCTGGGACTATGATGGAACACTGGTGGACACCCGTCAAAAGAATCTTGACGTTACCAAAGAGATCGTATTTGAGGTTCTTAATAAAAGCCATGAAAAATTTCCTGCTTTATTGAATTTGGAAAATTACGAAAAGGCAAATGCGGGGTCGGCTAACTGGCGGGAGCTATATAGCCGGGAATTTTTAATGAATGAAGAGCAAACAAATTATGCGGGAAGCCTCTGGACAAAGTATCAGTTACTCCATACAACCAGGTTGGAATTGTACCTCGGTTTGAGGGAAATAATTAGGGAACTCGGCAACAAGTGTCAGCAGGGAATTGTTTCATTGAACTCTCATGCAAATATCCGGAATAGCTTATCGCATAATAACGTAGAAAAATTTTTCAGTGCTGTCATCGGTTATGAAGAAGTAGATTTTTCAAAACAAAAACCTGATCCCGATGGGTTATTAAAATGTATCACTCATCTTGGCCTTCAGGCAACGACGGGAACAATCGTCTACATCGGCGATCATGAGACTGACGCGCATTGTGCATTTAATACAAATAAAGTTTTAGGCAAAAAAAAAATTGTCAGCATCGGAGCTTTATATGAGAAAGAGCAGGCTCATGGTAGCTGGAACTATCAGCCTGATCATATTGCTTTTACAACAGGCCAAATAACGGAGATCATCGAAGCAATCAGGTAAAATCGTTTTCTGTCCCGTAAGTTTTTAAAGGGTTTCCAATTGATGTCTAGTCAGGTTACTTACTGCATCACCGGTATTAAGTGTCGTAGCTGGTTCAAAAAGCATAATGGATACTTCCTGTTCGGCAACAGGCCTGTGCTCCACACCTTTGGGAACGATTAAAAATTCGTTCTCATTTAGTGTAACTATTCTGTCCCGGTATTCCATATTGAAACTACCTTTCACGACATAAAACAGTTCATCTTCATTATCATGTTTGTGCCAGACAAACTCTCCTTTGAACTTTACCAATTTTACATGCTGGCCATTTAGTTCACCAACTATTTTGGGGCTCCAGTGATCGGTGAACAGGGAAAGCTTTTGTGAAATATTTACTTTTTCCATTTTCTTTAGTTTGAACCAAAATTATTATTAAAACAACAAGACCAATTTCGGAGAATACACGCTATACTCACGACTGACTACTCACGACTCTATTGCCCCAGCCATTCTTTAAACCCATTCACCCTTTCACGGCTAACTACTGTATCTGAACTGGTAATTGGCGAAATTTCCAGCTTCAACCTTCCTCCCAACCAGGTATGCACTTTACTTACCGCTTCAATATTGACCAGCAACTGGCGATTGATACGATAAAACTTATTAGGATGTAATTGTTCTTCGAGTTGTGACAGATTGCTTTCAAGCATGTATTTATTATTGCTGAAATCAACGGCGTAACAAAGTTTACCATCTGCGTAGCAGTAAGCGGTTGACTCTGTTTTCAGGTAACTCAATTGCTGACCACGTTTTATCAGCAAGCGTTCTTTATACTGCGCTTTATTCATCTCCTGCACCATCTTCAGTATCTTATCAGAAAAGCCATTCTCCTTTTTATCATACAACTGGCGATATTTTTCAACCGCCTGCTCCAGTTCTTTTTCATCAATCGGTTTTAGGAGGTAGTCAATACTGTTTACTTTGAATGCTTTTAAGGTGTATTGATCAAATGCGGTGGTGAAAATAACTGGGGACTTTACTTCTGTTTGCTGAAATATGTCGAAGCTGAGTCCATCCGCCAGTTGGATATCCATGAAAATAAGATCAATATTTTCCGCGGATTGAAGATATTTAACGCCGGCTTCCACACTATCAATCCTTTTTACTACTTCCAGCTCATCACTGATAGTTTGCAACATTTTGGTCAGCCGGTTAGCCGCCGGTAGTTCATCTTCGATAATTATTACCCGCATATTAATTTTCTATCAAAGGAATAGAGACAGTGAAATTGGATCCATTTTCCGTTACTTCTACTTTGCCGTCGCCAAGGAGTTTGTAACGGTTACGGATATTATCCAGGCCGATTCCGGTTGATTCATTGATCTGGTTTTTCTTTTGGAGATTATTACTTACAACGAGAGTTCCGTTTACCGCGAATACTTCGATCGTTAAAGGCTTATCCGAAGAAACAATATTATGCTTGATCGCGTTTTCCATCAGTATCTGCAGGGATAGCGGTACTATCTTCCGGTTGAGTTTTTCATCCGGCACATTAATGACCACGTCAAGGTTGCAGCCAAATCTTGTTTGCAATAAAAAAGCATAAGCCCTCAGTACATCCAGTTCTTCTTTTAATAAAATGCTTTGCTCATCCTTTACTTCCAGTATATGGCGGTAGAGCTTGGATAGCTGCTTTACAAAATCGACCGCCAGCTTCGGATCTTCGGGAATCACCGATATGAGTGTGTTAAGGTTATTGAAAAGGAAATGCGGGTTCACCTGTGTCTTCAGTGCGTTTAATTCTGCTTTCAGGCTTTCTCTTTTCAGCATTTCTTTTTCTTCCACCGATGTCCTGAGTTCGTCCATGAAATAAATGCTTTCATAAATGGCGATGATCATGATAGTACAGAAAATAGCCGCCGAATTAGACTTGATAAGTACGTCGGTTCTGAAATGGCTCAATCCATCTTGCCAAAATACTAAGTCATCCATGATATAGCCGAGCAGGTTGTTTCCTATCACCGTAAAAAGAAACATGATAACCGACTGAACGATCAAACGTCTTTGTACATCCTGGAATAAAGGATACCTGCGGCGGCACCAGATCATGATAGCCCGGTCGCCAATCCATAGCAAGGAAGTAATGGTTAGCGTGGTAACATACTTATCCCAACTAAAAAAAGGCTGCTGGTTGAACCGGCAGCCAAAAAAAACAATCGGTATGACAAAGCTTAAAACAGGTATGGCGAACAGCATTACCAGCCGGTCATCAAATCCTATTTTACAATTAGTTCGGCGCATAGAATTATAAAGGTAACAAAATCAAAAGGTGATCATATAATTGATATTAGGGAAAAAGCCGATCTGGTTGATCTCGCCCGTTGTTCCATCTTTCGGGTTCAGTGTACGGATATAAATATTATCCCGGTTGGTCAGGTTTTGCAGGTCGATATACCATTTCTGCGTAGCCCGCTGGCCATTACGGGTGTAAGAAAATTTCAGATCCCAGCGCAGGTAGTAATCGTTTTGCAACTGGTAAGCTTCATTCTCTTTAAATATCACATACCCGGCAGTAGTAGATGCCGGGTAGTCGAAAGCGGTATATCGCTGTCCGCCGGCCCAGGCAATTTTGGTGTCAATACCAAAAGACGTTTTTTTACTTAAGCTGAATTCTTTTCCACCCAGGAAATTCATTGCGTAATTACTGTTGAATGCGGTGTTGCGCCAAACATTATCACTGCCTTTGTATTTTGATTCGAATAAAGAACCGGTGACTAAATAATAAAACCCTCTATCCAAAAAACGTTCAACTGTCAGCTCCACTCCATAGTTGTATCCTTTGCCGTCGTTTACCAGGTTTGTTTTATCAGGAAAATAAAAATCGGCGCCGGCATTCAGCATACTGAAGGATGATGGAGTTTTTTCGACGGCTGCATTATAGATATACTGTCCATACACTTCTGCTTTCAAACGGAGGTGACGCGAAAAATTTATATCATAGCCCAGTACGCCGTGCACGCTTTTTACAAAATCAAGTTCCTTATTGGTCAATTCTGTTTGCCCGTTGGCATTTTTTGTTTCATAAAAATAAACTTCGAGTGGCTGTGCCTGGCTATGTAAGCCGGCTCCTAATGAAACCGATTGATTGGGCTTTAACTGGTACTTAATATTCCACCTTGGTTCAATACTCTGTGAATTATTCAGTGTAAACAATTGGCTATACACGCCGAGATTAGTTGATAATTTATCGGAGAACCGGTGACCAAGGTTAACAAAGCTCTTTACCAACACCGCATTTTTCTTTGTATCGAAGAAAGTGATAAGCGTGGAGTCGCCATCGGGAATATAATCGTTTCTTAATTTGAGCCTGTTAAAATCAGTGGTTATCCCTGCCGTCAACTGGTTTTTTGAAGTAAATTTTTTATTGAATGTATAGCCCGCTGAATATTTTAGCTGGGTATTCTTTTTATAAAAAGCGGTCTTATCCGGTTTGGTGCTGTTATAAAAATCTTCCTGGTACTTTGAATCAAGTCCTGAAACAGCCAGCGTGATTCTTCCTGAAGTATTGGAATTAAAAAAATACGTATGCGTAAGACCCGCTACACCCGTTAATGATTTAAAATTTCTTTCCCGTAAACTGCCGTCATTGGTGGAGTACAGATTATCTTCATCAATAGCGTCAAACTTTATATGACTTTCGCCACCGAGTCCGAATAAACTAAATGTACCGGCTTTCGTAGTAGGTATATTCACTTTAAAATTGATATCCTGGTAATAGGGGGTAGCTGAACCTGTCCCCACATTCAATCCTACTTTCTGTACAACGGCCACCAATGAATATCGATAGTTAACGAGGAAAGATGCCTTGCTGCTACTGTTTAACGGGCCTTCAGCGCCAAACTCAAAACCATTAAAACCCATTTGCCCCAGGAATTCATATTTTTCATTATTTCCATTCCGCATTCTCAGGTCAAACACACCTGCCACGGCATTTCCATACTGCGCCGGGAAGGCGCTGGTAATAAAATCAGAGTTCTTCAGTGTATTAGTATTTAAAATAGTCACCGGCCCGCCCGTAGAGCCGAGCGTACTGTAGTGATTGGGATTAGGAATATCAATGCCTTCCATCCGCCAGAGCACACCCGCCGGTGAATTGCCCCGGATGATAATATCATTTCTTCCATCGTTGGTGCCACTTACACCGGCATAATTTTGCGCCATCCTGCTGGGGTCATTTCTTGTGCCCGCATACCGCACCGCTTCATCCACGCTGAACTGTCTTGCACTTACAAACGCCGCTTCGTTCAAGGCCCTGTTCTTTTGCTTGCCGGCCCGCACCACTACTTCTTCCAGTTTCTTAATTCTTTCTTTCAGCCTTATTTCCAGCACTACTTCTTTGGACGAAGTCACCTCAATGTTTCTAACAAAAGTTTCGTCATAACCAATAAGTGTTACCCTTAGAGTTTGCCTTCCAATAGGAACATGTTGCAATTTGAAGTTTCCCAATGAATCGGAAATACTCGCTTTGGAAGAATTGCCTTCCAGCATAACAGTGGCATTACCAATTATATTTGCCGACTGTTCATCAATGATCGTTCCTTTCACTGTTTGAGTCAGCGAAATATTTTGTGCTGAAATGATAAAGGATGCCAGCAGCATCCCTATCAATGAAACATTTTTTTTCATAACAAAGGTTTGGTTTAGATAAACAGCGACTACCTGTTGGCCTGGCTATTATAAATTTCCACGGCCTCTTTCAACTGGGCTATATCACCATTCACTGCTTTAGCTTTATCGATGGCAGCGGCATTCCCGGCAAAAGCCGCGGCCGTTACCTCATCAAAATTCTTCTTAGATATCCTTTTCAATTCTTTGTTACGGCTGTCGTAAATAAAATAATCATCCGGCTTGCCTTCCGTACCGCTGGAGAAAACAGCCTCGTTTCCGTTATAGGAATATTTATTGGAGGCGTCGCTGGCTTTTTGTAAGAAGCTCAGTCCGCCATTACTGATAACCCGGAAAAAATCGCCTTTGATGCAAATGAATTTCGTACCGTCTATTTCAGCGGAAATCAATTCAGAACCATCATAGTTTTGCTTCTTTCCGCCCTCTTCACTTAGAAATGATACTGAAGCGCTGCTGCGGATATTACTTTTAATATTACCCGAAATGGTGCTATTGTCAGCCAGCGTAAGGGTTCCTTTTTTAAATCCTTTGGGAGCTTCTGTTTGTGCTTGCGTTACGGTAAAATAAACACTGAGAACCACGACAAGGACGATCTTTAAATTTTTCATACTATTAGTTTTAGTTTATTGATTAAGGTTTTTGATCAGCGATCTGTTGTACAATGCTACTACTGATCACCAGGCCTGGCAATCAAAAAGGAGTGAGCTGGGGAAAAAGAGGAATGAGTTGAAGGAAAGAAAGACAAAATAAAGTAGCACCACAGCAATTCAATTACTACCACGTATATTTAAATCAGGATTGTTTCATACTTAAAATACAATTCCTGTTTTGAGATTTTATAAGCAAAAGGAGGGTATAAATAGTTTAACTAAACGCGGCTTCCTTTTTTCATTCTGCGTTTTTCTTATTTTACCTTATAAGACAAGAGCTACCTTGTCCATTGCAACGCATTAATATTTCCACCCACTTTCCGTCCTTCCTGTTGGCCGACCTCATTATCCTGCTGTGTATGAATTCCACCGAGAAACCGGCTATAGGCGCATTCATTAGCGGCTTCCCAAATACTGGAAAAACTTCTCGCAGGATATCTCAGGTTCAAAAATCTTATATCATCATACCGGCGATGGCCTTCATGTGAATCATCAGTGAAAGAAAAAGGCTCGCCGAAAAGCTCTGTCAAAACAGTGGCAGCAGCAGCCGATTGAATAGAATGCCCCGAAGGAAAAGCCGGAAACGGGGGTTCAGGCCAGAATTGTATCCAGTCAGGATCAATATAATTTTTTACAAAGCTGGAGGCCCTTTCGTTGAAATAAGTTGTTTTGACTTTCCAGCAATGAATGAATGCGTCGGCAACCGCCATGCCAGTACGGGCATATGCTTCGGCAGCTTTTACTACACTGACATCAGCTTTTTTTATAGCGATTGTGGCGAGGTAATAGGAGTGACCGGGTGGTGAAAAGGTTTCGGTTGGATCATCACCCCACCATGCCGCTATTTCCATTTCTTCCATCGACAGGTTATGATCTTTATCATATACATCCTTATACATTTTGTAATAGGCCGAAGCTGTGTCGGTGGAGAATGGCAGTATAGCCGGTACCGTTAAATTACCATTAGCTTTTAAAAATGTGCGGTTATCACCCCAATGAGGATGCAGCGGAAATGGACTTACCGTTTGACCCCGTACTGGTGGAACCCAATAGGACGGACCGGAGGGAAAAACAAAATTGGGATCGAAATTTCTCGTATATCCTTTATCGCCTCCATCAGAAAGCGACCAGCCATAGACGGCAAGTGCGACTGACCTTCCAAATTGTACGGAACGATCTATTGTTTCCGGCGAAATATTTTTTGAATACTCGGCATAAAGGGCGTTTGATAAAGAGTCGATGCGCTGGTGGATAAACCGGTGCGAGTTGCCAGGTGCCGGGTATAATAATTTTAATAAAGTATCCTGCGCTGCATTCAAACACAAAATCCAATGATAGGATTTTCCAGGTTCGGGTAAGGGTAACGAGAGACCATTGAGCTGGCCGTTCATAGACCTGTGATCAACGTCTCCATGTATAATGGATTCATACATAGCCAAACCCATGTATCCTAAACTCCTGGAAGAATATGTCGGTGTATTAAAAGCGGAAAACCGGATAGTATACAAAGTCATATCGGCCCATTTCAACGCAGCTTCGGCCTTCTCACTGGTCAGGGTTGGCGGCTCAGGGTAAAGGTCAGCATGATTCTTACCACATGAACTTAGCCACATACTTAATAAAAAATTGCCAAACAAAAATGTTGCGATCTTCATCCTCCAATTTCCGCTACCTGTATTTCCGGGATTAAAACGTTTCATCCGTGACGGGGTTTTTACTGTTCGTATAAAAGCAGGTATTTTTTAAGCAAAATTGTATCCCCCGCGGCAATATTTTTATAAAAATCTTCTTGCAGAATATTATTTACGTATTCGGTGGATTGCTGTTGCTGGCTGTGCTTTATAAATATTATAAACGGCGCTGCCAACTGTCCCCCCGATCTATCAAGCACAAATTTTTCCCGACCCCTGTACTCAAACAGGTAAACTCCACGGGTAGAAGAAATGAGATACTCCGCATATACTTCGGGCTTAATCTGTCCGATATAATAGGATAGTGTGCGGGTGAATTCATCCGCAGACGAATAACCAGTGATAGTATCAAGCCCGGTTAATTCAAAAACGTTTCTTTTTCGGGTCACAAGACAATTCTTCGGTATATCATAGTCTTTTATGGTTGCATGTTGCGGATCCCGCAAGTAGATACTGTCCATTCTATAATGGTTATCTAATAACCTGTTGGCGTACAAATCGAAGTTTGCCGAATCCAGCAGGTTAAACCTGCTGATAATCACTGGATTCCTGATCTCGCCATTTAAACAAAAGAGCCTGGGGGTTCCGCCTGTTTTTATTGTTGATTTATGATAAACAGAAGGATAGGCGATTTGTGTAGTATCATTTTTCTTACATGAAAAAAAAATAAGCTCAGCCAGCAGTAAAAATAAAATTTTGTTACTTGTCATAAAAGCAGAATTTCATATACGTCAATAAAATAGCTTTTTATTACAGTTCCCGCTATACTGATTTTCTACTGCTCCTGCAAATTATAATTTCTCAAACAATCCATATTTTATGCGAAACCTGAATAAGATATTACTTTTTCCACTTTTTCGCAATCTTTATCGCTGTTTCTATCATGTGAGGTTCCCAATTCTCAATATTCCAATCCGAATGAGCCAAAGAGGATTTAGTCAGTAAATCAATTGCATCTTTATACGAAGTGGAATTTTCGAGAATGGATGAAAGCTGCAATTGCTGATCGTACAAGTTTTGATCTTCTGCAATATTTCCAATATATAAAGGAGACAATGGCAGAAATGAATTTATGGGATTAAATGAGTCATTTTGATTTTTTTGCCGCACTATTTTTTCCATCATCACAAAGTCGTTGTAAAAAAGTTTCCTGCTTTCTTCCGTCTTTAACCCGGTGCCCAACTGCTCCATCACCACGTATTTAAGATTAGGACATCTCTCTATTGTTTTTTCAAGCAATTGAAAAACTTCCGCAGGTACGCTATCATCATGCGTATCTCTTCTTATTTTTCGTTCAATATCAGTGGCAGAATCTTCCCAGCTACCACCGGAAATATGGATCTCCCTCACTTTGTACAGAGGATACAATGGGATAATGTCTTCAAAGGGAATAGAGAAATTATGAATCTGGCAATACAAATTATGCAGGTCAAGAATGATAAAGCCATTAACAGCCTCCATGAGTTGATCTAAGAATTCACCATGTCGTTTTACTTCTTCCAGTGAATAGGAGAACGCAAGATTTTCCAAACCTACAGGGCACTGGCAGGCTTCATAGATCCTTTTTAAACGGTCTCTTCCAATATTTAAAGTGGTGGTGGAGTAGGGAATATTGAGCGGGGCGCCGGAATGAAAATCTTTACCGGTCATAAACCCAAAATGCTCCGTGATATGATCGAAATGGAAATCGGTACAGGTTTGTTTCAGGTGTTTCAACCAGTCGTTTTGATCGGAAGACCATTTACCTGAAAAAAGTGAAAAGAAAACACCGTGACCTATCAGCCTGTTCTCCTTACTAAAAGCCACTATAAGTTCTGAAAACCAGGCTGGGATTTCTTTGAAATTGAAAAGAGCATCAAATGACCATTCAATGGCTTCTACTTTTCCCTCCTCCAGCAATGGCAGGGATGCCGAAAGAATATCAGCATCCAGGTTGCAGGCAATTGACGATAATAATTGAGGCACTCTTATGGATTAGATAAACGGAAAGGTAAAGGCATTAACCCATTCCGCAAGCCGGGCAATTCTCGGGGATAACAACAACTCCCTCTTTTTTTACTTCTTTCTTCTTCGGGTCGGGAACATCTTTGTCTTTGGAGCAGGAGGTAGTTTGAACAGCAATACCGATCACGATAGCGGCAAGCAAAGATTTTGGAAGTTTCATTGTGTGTGTTTTAAAATCAGGACTTAAAATGGACTTATTACATTGAGTGACACCTGCTAGTATAAGAACGTTGGCTGGCCTGGTAAATTTTTTTTAATGTTATCCGGAGGCCTCGCAGAGCTATAGTCTGAAATTTTACTGTTTTTTACCCATTCTAAACTTCATTTTACCTTTTCAAAGCAGAATAAGAAAAATCCCACCGTTTTCATAGCTTCGGCAATAATTGTCTTTCTAACAAATAATGCCATTGAAAATGAAATTGCTTAATGCTATATCACATTCTTGTTTTATCCTGTTGCTTAGTGTCAGTATCCTGGTTTCCTGTAATAATGAAGCCGGAAAAGAAAAAACCGGTATTGAAACCGATAGCCTTACCGAAGCACAAAAACATCTTCCTGAAAATGCATTGAAAAGCCTGGCTATAGCAGATGGTTTGGAGGTAACTGCTATGGCTACTGAACCGATGCTGCAAAATCCCACCAATATTGATGTGGATGAAAGAGGCCGTGTTTGGGTTTGCGAAGCCTACAATTACCGGCCGGCTATCAATGGTAATCCTACCAATGCCTTAGGCGACCGCATCATGATACTGGAGGATAACAACGGCGATGGCAAAGCGGATACAGCTAAAGTTTTTTACCAGGGGCCGGAGCTCAATGCACCGCTGGGTATTTGTGTATTGGGTAATAAGGCCATCGTTTCACAAAGCCCGTATGTATGGGTCTTCTATGACGATAACGGCGATGATAAAGCTGATCGCAAAGAAATCCTTTTCCAGGGTATAAGTGGTGAGCAGCATGATCATGGCGTTCATGCTTTTACTTTTGGCCCTGACGGCAAATTGTATTTCAATTATGGCAATGCAGGGGAACAGTTAAAAGATAAAAACAATAAGCCTGTTCGTGACCAGGATGGAGATATTATCGATAACAAAAAATATAAACAGGGCATGGTATTCCGCTGTAACCCGGATGGTTCGGCAGTGGAATGTTTGGGACATAATTTCCGTAATCCGTATGAAGTAGCGGTGGATAGCTATGGCAGCCTTTGGCAAAGTGATAATGATGATGATGGTAACCGCGGCACAAGAATAAATTTTGTAATGCCTTATGGCAATTATGGTTATACGGATGAGATGACCGGTGCAGGCTGGCAGGCAAACCGTACAAACATTGAAGATTCGATACCATTGCGTCATTGGTATCTGAATGATCCGGGTTCGGTGCCGAACCTGCTGCAAACGTTCGCTGGTTCGCCCACGGGTATGGTTGTGTATGAAGGTTCGTTACTGCCGCAGCCATTCCAGGGTAGTATCATTCATTGTGACGCAGGTCCTAACGTGGTACGTTCTTACCCGGCAAAGAAAAACGGGGCTGGGTATTCGGCTGAGATCGTCAATATTTTGAAAGGAGAAAGAGATCAGTGGTTCCGTCCGGCTGATGTATGCGTAGCGCCTGATGGTTCGCTCATCATCGCTGATTGGTATGACCCGGGCGTTGGTGGACATGCAGCAGGAGACCAGGTGCGTGGCAGGATATATCGTGTCGCTCCAACAGGTTCAAAATATTCAATACCCCAACAAGATTATACAACAGCAGCAGGAGCTATCACTGCATTGCAAAATCCTAATCTGTCAGTGCGTCACCATGCTTTTTCTGCGTTGCAGCAAATGAGTACAACAGCAATACCAGATCTTGAAAAACTATGGAAGACATCAGCTGATCCTCGTATGCGGGCAAGAGCATTTTGGGTATTGGTAAAAATGTCCGGAGCTAATCCACAACAATACATCAGCGACGCTATTAAAGATGGTAACAGTGATCTGCGGATCACGGGCCTGAGAGCTGCGGAAGAATTGAATAAGGATGTTATCGTAACAATAAAACAATTGGTCAATGATCCTGACGCGCAGGTGCGTCGTGAATGTGCTATCGCACTTCATCACAATAAATCTCCTGAAGCGGCAGAACTTTGGGCTGATCTTGCTATGCAACATGATGGTAAAGACCGCTGGTATTTGGAAGCATTGGGTATTGGCGCCGACAGGCAATGGGATAATTTTTTTGCGGCTTATTTGACGAAAGTAAAAGATCCGTTAGCGTCGGCGGCATCCCGTGATATAGTCTGGCGTGCAAGAACAGATAAAGCCGTGCCTTATATCGCCGCCCTGGCATCGGATAGCAAGACGCCATTGAATAATAGGTTAAGATATTTCCGTGCCTTTGATTTTAATACAGGTCCTGCGAAATCCGCACTGCTTGTAAAGATGATACAGGATAATAGCAGCAATGATGTAGCGTTGAACAAACTGGTTTTACGGCATCTCGATATCAAAACAGTAACACAAACAGCTATTGCGCAAAAAGCTTTACAGGATGTATTGAAATCTGTGGCTGGTTCGGATGAATATGTTGAATTGGTAACCCGTTACGCAGTGAAAGCTGAAAACCCCAACCTGCTTCAACTAGCCATCAGCAAGTATGATGAACGAATTGGGAAAAATGCGGCAGGATTATTATTAGAGCTTGGCGGCAGCAAACTGGTATGGGAAGTAATCAATGCTACCACTAACATGCAACAAAATAATTTGCTCGCATCGCTGGCAGGGGTGGGGAGTAAAGTCTCTATTGATATGCTGCAGGATATTGCTTTATCAGAGAAATATCCTATGCCTTTGCGAAAAGAAGCGGCGGCAAAGATTGGCAAAAGCTGGAGTGGTGAAGAAAGAGTACTGGAAATATTAAAAGCGAAAAAAGTTCCCGCTGAATTAATTCCTGATGTGGTAGCAAGTGTGAAAGGAGCGTGGCGTGGTTCCGTACGCAGTGAAGCTGCCAGTTATTTGCCAAACGATGGTAAAACAGCAGCAGCAAAAAAAATGGTGACGATGCAGGAAATAAATGCGTTAGCCGCTAATGCCGAGGATGGCAAAAAAACATTTACTACTATCTGCGCCACCTGCCACCAGGTAAATAACAGCGGTTATGATTTTGGTCCTAAATTATCAGAGATTGGCTCCAAACTGCCAAAAGAAAGTTTGTTGCAAAGTATCGTGAACCCATCGGCGGGTATCGGCTTCGGGTATGAAGGTTGGGAACTAAAGATGAAAGATGGTTCTACTTTGTCAGGTATTATCGCCAGCAAAACGGAAACCGATATTGACCTGAAATTTCCCGGTGGTGGCAGGAAGCAGATTAAAACCGCTGATGTGAAAACGCTTACACAAATGAAACAATCGATGATGACGGAAGGCTTGCATGAGAATATGTCGGCGCAGGATATAGCTAACCTGCTGGAATACCTTTCAGGCCTGAAGAAAAAACAATGATTTTTTTTATTAGCCATCTGAATTATTACAATGATTTCAACATCTATAGCTCCCTGGCTGTCTGTTAAAAACAGTGCGAAAGCCGTTGAGTTTTATAAAGCGGCATTTGGAGCTATTGAAGCCTATCGCCTGGATATACCCGATGGAACAGTGGTGGCGCAACTTAAAATAGATGGCGCTGCATTCTGGATAAGTGAAGAATCTCCTGGAAATAGTAATCCGGATTTAACGTCTGCTGCAGACACGGCTATCCGAATGATCTTAACGGTATCCGATCCGGATCCTTTATTTGAGAGGGTACTTGAAGCCGGTGCATCGCAGGTATATCCCGTAGGCGAAGAACATGGTTGGAGATTGGGCAGGTTAGTTGATCCTTTTGGACATCATTGGGAAATTGGTCATCCACTGGATAATAATTAATTCTCATTAACTGATCTGGAAAAGAGGGACTTCTTGCACAGAATTTAATGCTGATTATCGACTAACGGTAAAACTTTCAATCCGCGAACTGCACCGAATATATCATGGGCAAATAGTTGTTGATGGTCTGCCAGCTTTCTCCCCGATCAGGTGAAAAAAATAAGTTGCCGGTAGTTGTTCCAAAAGCAACCGCTTCACCGGAACTTACCAATGCATGGCGGTAAACAATATCAAAACAATTTTCCTGTGGCAGCCCTTTCCTGAAATCTTTCCAGGTCTTACCGCCGTCATCAGTCCGGCAAATACATAATGCGCCCTTGATGGCAGTCCTCGTCATATCACTGTTGGCGGGAGCCACCCATGCTTGTTCCGCATTATCATCCGCTACGGCGATCGCAAATCCAAAATTCGCTGGCCCTTCCGGTTGGCCTATATCCTGCCAGCTTTTTCCTGCATCTACAGATCGAAAGATACCACAGTGATTTTGCTGCCAGAGTATATCAGGATTGGTTGGAGCCGCCACCAATATATGCGGATCATGGCCTGCTTGTGCATCGGGGTCAGGAAGAAATTCGGCACGTAAACCTTTGTTGCGAATCTCCCATGTTTTTCCTGCATCCACACTTTCAAATACGCCGGCGCAACTGATACCAATATGGATATGATTTTCATTTCGGGGATCTACTACTACTGAATGAATACCGGGTTGATCACGGCCACCGCCAAACCATCCATCCTTTCGCGTTGGATGATTCCATAATGATTCAACCAGCTGAAAACTATCGCCTGCATCTTCGCTCATGAATAATCCACCGGGATCTGTTCCGATCCATAATCTTGATTGAAATTTTTGACCGCCATGCGCCATGGCCCAAATATATCTGGTAGTAGCAGGCATGCCTTCTTTAATTTCCGCACCTTCAGGATAGGCCGGTGCGGTCACTTCTTCCCAATTGGCTCCCCTGTCTTTTGAACGATGAAGTTTAACACCCCAATGGCCATGGTCGAGACAGGCCCACCAGTCACCGGTCCTTGGATCGGCATACGCAATAGAAACAGGAGTACCTTCAAAGGATAAATTTTCAGCCTGCCATTTTCCGTTTTTAAAATGATAAGCGATTAACCCTTTACGGGTGCCGAGAAGAATAGTTGGTTTCATCTGAATTTATTTTCTTAAAAAGAATTTTTCTATTTCCGCTTTGCAAAAACATCCGGATAATCCTATACAGTTTATCCTCCTGACAATGCCTGTATAATATGAATCTCACTTTTTTCAGAAACCTCGCTATCTAATTTCGCCCGGTCTGGTATCATGCTACCGTTAATAAAAATATTTACATGCCGCCGAAGATTACCCTGTTCATCAAGTATATAACTGTTGATACCCGGATACACCATTTCGATTTCGTCAAGAACATCCGAAAGTATAACTGACTTTGCCGGAGTATCTTTCAACCCTGGAAAAAATCTCTTCAGCGCATAAGTAAATTTCACAACCGGCATCAGAAAATTTTAGCGTGGCGGACGGTAAATATTATTGTGCTAAAAATACAGGGCTAAGCTACTAAATAATTTGAAAGCTGACCTGCTGCAATAGTATAAAATCCGGTAATTGAGCTTCCGGATAACGCGGATCGGCTTTGTTTGTACCCGCATCTAAAAGTAATACTCATACTGCCCTTTTTGCTGCTGAGCTTTTCTTTGTGCTTCATTCGCACGTAATTCAACACGCCTGATTTTTCCGCTGATGGTTTTGGGGAGTTCTGTTACAAATTCAATGATACGGGGAGTTTTATAAGCCGCTAAGTTCTTTTTTGCAAAAGCAAAAATTTCATCAGCGGCTTTTTGATCGGGAGGATAGCCAGCATTCAAAATAACAAATGCCTTTACCACAAAGCCTTTTACCGCATGAGGACTACCCACTACAGCTGATTCCACTACTAACTCATGTTCGAGCAAAATACTTTCCACTTCAAAAGGGCCTACCCGGTAATCCGAAGCCTTTATAACATCATCATCCCTGCCAACAAACCAGGTATAACCGTCTTCATCTTTATAAGCTTTGTCGCCGGTATAATAAAGACCGGATTTAAATACTGTTTTCTTTTTTTCGGGATCATCGGCGTATTCCAGAAAGATACCGTTTGGTTTACCGGTATTGGTTCTCACCGTGATATTTCCTTCTTCATTGGGAAGTAATTCATTTCCGTCATCATCGGCAATAACAATATCGTATAAAAAAGTCGGCTTACCCATAGAGCCATATTTTATTTTATCACCCGGCAAATTAGCGAGCAGGCAGGTACTTTCTGTTTGTCCATATCCATCACGAAGTATAAGACCGGTACCTTTCTTCCATGTCTCAATGATTTCAGGATTTAATGGTTCACCAGCAGCCACGCATTCACGAAGGCTGAATGAATACAATCCGAGGGTTTCGAGTATTAACATACGCAAGGCGGTGGGTGGCGCGCAAAATGTCGTTATCTTATATTTTTCCAGCATACTCAATTGTTCAGCCGCGTTGAAACGACCGGTTTGATAGAAAGCAAATACGGTAGCGCCGATACTCCAGGGGGCAAAGAAACTGCTCCACGCAAATTTCGCCCAACCGGGTTGGGAAATATTATAATGTACATCTCCCTGTTTTAGCCCGATCCATGCAGCCGTGGTCAAGTGGCCAAACGGATAACTTAAATGTGTATGCACAACAACTTTCGGCATACCGGTAGTACCTGATGTAAAGAATAGAAACAAGGGATCATCCGCATTGGTATCGGCGGCTTCTGCAATGGTTTCCTCTTCCAGAACTTCATCGAATGATATCCAGCCATCTCTCCGTCCATTGATTATGATTTTTAAAGCAACAGATTTGCCGGCCAATATTTCCGCTTCATCAATCTTCGCGGCGCTATCAGGCTCTGCTATCACCGCACCGGGAAATAATTTTGCAAAACGATAAACTATATCATGGACGCTCAGCATAGTTGCCGCCGGGATTAAGCGGTAACCCCCTTTTATCGAAACAAGAATGGTTAACCAGTTCTCCGGCAACAAAGGCATTTGCGAAAAGATAATTTCATGCTGGTTCAATCCTTTTTTCCGGAGGAAATTTAAAAAACGATTGCACTGTCCCTGCAAATCTTTAAAAGAAAAATTTTTTGTTTGCACTCCATCAGTCCATACAAGAGCCTGCATATTGGGGCAATCTTTTACATGGATACTTTCAAAAACCTCTTTTACCCAATTGAATTTAGCCGGTTTTTCAATATTTAATGTTTTTAACGCTTCGAATTGTTTATCAGCAATCAACTCCCGGATTTGCCGGTACAAATTTTCAGTATACATAAAAAAAATTGGAGACTATAAAATTAATGACTAAGAAGAAACATCAGGCTGATCTTTCTTTTGTTTTTGCGTTGGCTTTAAATGTAAACTTACGAATCCAGGTGCAAGATAAATAACAAGACTTTTTTATCATGACCTGACTGCACAAAAACATAACGGGCCGGTAGCCGTGGGGAAATGTACCGATGGTAAAAAGATGCGTACAAACAGCATTTTATCCCATTGTAAGCAACAGAGCCATTGTAGCGGAAAGTCATTCCTGTATGAGTCTATCTCAGTGTAGGTTCTACTACCTTCTTTCAGAGATGATTTTATTTTTCATTACTTCTGACCTGCTTCGCAAGGGCTGAAATACCAAAGCAGTGTAACCCTGATCCGGAAAAGCAAGCTCCCTGATGGGTGGCTTCTTTTTTTGAGAGACTATATCTTGCTTCCAATTGATACGCTTATTAGTCATATGGCCAGGCGGGTAAAGAGAATCTCCATCTTCATCCTCCTGGTTGTTGACAGCAAAATATTTTTCATTTTTTTTCATATATCGGAAATTTTTATAGTAACAATTATTAGTCTTACTAAATGTATTCTTATACACTGGTATTAGTGTTACATGATTTTACAAAAGTTTACATCATTCACACATTTGTAAAGCGAAATGGGGGTATTCCCTTATCGTCGCGGATTTCAAGTATACTGCACGGCATTACCGCTGACAGGCGTCCAACAGTTAGCTGATCCCGAAAATTAATGGCGTCCTATCATCAGCAAAAGGGTAAAAAATCCATTTATTTTTTTATAAGTAAATTGAAACCCTGAATAAAAAATAAACAGATGAAAAAATCAGTAACGATCAACCTGCCTCTTATTTGCCGGCAAATATTAATGCCGATTGCCCTGGTAATAATTACAGTTTCCTCAGTCAATGCCAATATGTTCCCCCCGGAAAAAATGGATGACAGTCCTATTGAAGGGAGGTGGGACCTGACCGTGTCTGCCGATGGTAAAGATTATCCATCCTGGTTAGAGGTACGTCATTCCGGCACTCACATGCTCGTGGGTCATTTTGTTTTTATTACCGGCAGTGCAAGACCCATTTCAAGGGTAAATTTTAGAGACGGAAAATTCAATTTCACGTTGCCACCGCAATGGGAAGCGGGAGATAATGATTTTGTAGTGGTAGGTAGTATAGACGGTGATAACCTGTCGGGAACGCTTGTCACCAGTGAAGGAAAAAATTATACATGGAAAGGAGTACGGGCTCCTGCTTTACGAAAAGCAATGCCAAAAGCCTGGGGCACGCCCATCAGGCTTTTTAATGGTAAGGACCTGAAAGGCTGGCATGCGATGGGAGAAAACCAATGGGTAGCGGAAGCAGGGGTGTTGAAAAGTCCCAAATCCGGAGCTAACCTTGTAAGTGATCAGAGTTTCACTGATTTCAAGCTGCATATTGAATTCCGTTATCCGAAAGGAAGTAATAGCGGCGTTTATCTTCGCGGCCGTTATGAAACGCAGATCATCGACAGTAAAGGAATGGAACCGCTGAGCATCCTGTTGGGAGGTATTTACGGATTTGTATCACCCAGCGAGCAGGTAGCAAAAGAGGCAGGAGAATGGCAGACATTTGATATAACACTTATCGGAAGAATGATATCACTTATTGCCAATGGCAAAACTGTTATTTGCAACCAGGAAATACCAGGCATAACCGGCGGTGCATTGGATAGCAAAGAAGGTGAACCCGGACCCTTGCTAATCCAGGGAGATCACGGGCCGATTGAATACCGCAATATCATTATTACACCAGCCAAATAATGTAAAGCACCGGTAAGCTTTCATACTATAACAAAAAGGCATTAATATCACCAATGGTGTTTAATGCCTTTTTGATTATCAATAGAGCCGTGATTTATACCAAAACAAAACTTCAACCAATAATAAATGGGGGTCTGTTTTATTTACTTGTTTTCTTTTTAGCAGAAGATTTTTTCTTGGGAACTTTTAAACCTTTTTCTCTCGCCTCCGAAAGACCTATCGCTACAGCTTGTTTGCGGTTGGCTACCTTATCTCCTGAACTGCTTTTCAGTTTGCCTTCTTTGAATTCCCGCATTACTTTACCCACTTTTTCTTCTGCCGCGGTTGAATATTTCTTTTCCATTTGCAAACATTTATTCTCTTTTAAACGACAAAATATGTGCCGCCTGAGTTAAGTCAGTATTACAGTTAAATTGGGGTTGTTGCTCCACACGGGAGAAAATGTAGCATCATCCACCGGAATATTCATCTACACATCGCGAAAGGTTGCTGGCACCTAACTTTACAAAATGACGGAGGAACCGGTAGAAATATATACAGATGGCAGTTGTCACACTCAACACAAAATAGGAACATGGGCGGCCATTCTATTTTCCGGAAAGGAAAAGAAAATATTGGCAGGAATAGAAAAAGATACTACCCACAACAGGATGGAATTAACAGCCGTAATAAAAGCCATTGAGTACGCAAGAACTCATTACAAAAAAGTATGCATTAGAGTGTTTACCGACAGCCAATATGTAACAGTGCTCCCGGCACGGAAAGAAAAATTAGTGTCAACTGATTTTATTACCGGAAAAGGAGCCGCTTTGCAAAACGCAGACCTTATAAAAATTTTCTTTATAGCTATTTCTGTATTGGATATCGCGTTTATAAAGATCAAAGCCCATCAAAAAAAGGATGACACAATCAACTACAACAGGGAAGCTGATATGCTATCGAGGAAATTATTGAGGGCCGGGATTGAAGATCTTGCGATTTAATTGCATCAGGAAGTTTTATTCTGAAGCTCCTGGTAAAGTTCAAAGGCGCTCCGTTCCACCCAGCATTCCGCGAGTTTACCATCTCTTATTTTCCAGATGGCGATACCAGTAAAAGAAACCAGGCGACCGTCGGGAGGTAGTCCGAATATGCCATTGTTTTTCCCTGAACATATCCACCGCGATATGACTTTATCGCCGCTTTCATTTGAAAAAGCGTCCTGGTTTTCCGTGATGGCTTCCAAAAGAAGCCGCTGGAAATGACGAACCCAATTTTTAAATGCCTCTCTGCCTGAAATTGTTGTACCACCCGAGGTGATAACATAATCCTCCGTCATTAATTCATCAATAGCCGTAAGGTCATGTGATGGTCCCCATACCCGGTTAAGAAACTCTACCGCCAGTTGTTCCGGTCTTCTGTTTATTGTCTGCATAACTTAATCGTTGAAGAGTAAGATATTTTTCAAGTTGTGTTACGGTTTTTTTAGTTGCAAATGGCTGCGGCTCTACTTCGCTATATCCATCTTTACTTTTTTATTCTTGATTTTTTGATCTTTGATCAGGCGCAGGGTTTCTCCCATTTTGATTTTCTTAATCGCTACAAACGTAAAAAAATCTTTTACTTCAATCAGGCCGATATCTTCTTTTTTCAAATTGGCTTTATTACCTAAAAAACCTACGATATCCACTTTATTGACCTTATCCTTTTTCCCGGCGGCTATAAACAGCGTTGACCATTTTGGTTTTTCAGGCAAAATAGCTGTTTCAGGTAATTTTATTTTCTCCGTACCCGAAGGTATATAGCCCGGCATTTTCTCTTCGGCTGATAAGATCAAAATAGCAGTACCGCTGGCATCCATTCTTGCCGTTCTGCCATTGCGATGAGTAAAAATATCCTCCGTATGCGGTAAATGGTAATGGACGATATACCGGATATTGGGAATATCCAATCCCCTCGCCGCAAGATCAGTTGTTACCAATACATTGGAAGTTCCATTCCTGAATTTAAATAAAGCACTGTCTCTTTCCTGCTGCTCCATCGCACCATGATAGAATACGTTGGTGACAGATTGCGAAGTTAAATATTCACTGGTGCGTTCAACCGATTCACGATGATTACAAAATACAACCGTAGAACGATTACCCAAAGAACAGATCAGTTTGAATAATGTTTCCAATTTATCTTTTGAACCGCTTTGCACGGTCTTTATCGCAAGACCCTCCGGAACTTCATCTGTACCAGATAAAAAATTAAGCCTGGCCGGATCTTTCAATCCAATAAAGGAAGGTATCTCTACCGCCTCGGTAGCAGATGTCAGTATTCTTTTTTTCAATCCTTTTAAAGAACCTATGATAAAAGCCATCTCTTCTTCAAAACCTGATTCCAGTGATTTATCAAATTCATCCAGCACTAATGTTTCAATTGAATCAGTAGTAATATTTCCACGACGTATATGATCTGCCAACCTTCCCGGAGTACCGATCAGCAGGGCAGGAGGTTGCACTAAGTTATTCTCTTCCGTTTCTCTTAAATGCCCGCCATAGCAACAGGTTACTTTAAAATAAGTACCCAGAGATTTGAATACCTTTTCAATTTGCAGAGCCAGTTCACGGGAAGGGACAATGATAATTGCCTGTGTTTTTTTATTATCCGGATCTAATAATTGTAAAATCGGTAATAAGAAGCCAAGGGTCTTTCCTGAACCTGTCGCTGATAGTAATACAAGGTTATCGTGTTTTTCATTCGCTTCAATAGACGCTTTCTGCATTTGATTGAGCGCATCAATATCTAAGCGTGAAAGTATGTCTTCAATGGACTGAGATTTTTTTTGCATTTGCGCAAAAGTAAGCAAGTTTGATTTGTAAGTAGTTTAGTCAGGTTTGACGCACGTTGAGACCGCTGAGCGACGCAAAAATAAAGCAACAATATAATATTCCCTGCTTTCTTCGTGTGCTCAGCTTGATATTGTCTAACTCAGGATAGTTTTACATCCAATTCGCTGATTTCTTTTTTATACGCCGATGGCAGAATGATGGATTTCAAAAACATATCCATTTTGAACCTCCGGCTGAGTTTATAAAAAGAAAGGAGAGGAGTAACCCATGAAAATTTTCCAAAACCCAATAGATACTTCACATGATTGGGAACTACTAATTTTTGCGATTCCGTCAATATAAAAAAACGTATGCCTCCAAGATGCTTTTTATACTGCTTATACAGATCAACCGTGTAATGGCTTTTCTGCAAATCGTTCTGCATATGCTCATTTCGCATAACGATCCATTCCTGGTAACTCGCTGGCAATCCTTTTAATTGCATCCGCTGACCCATGCGGTAAAACACATCAAAAAGATCTTCTTTTTCCCCTTCCATTAATTTTCTTTCCAACACTTCAAAGGAAGCGATGGAATAATGGATGAGCATGAATAGCACATCACGATAAGCCCAATCCGGTATCTGTGCGCCACGATTTTTTTCAACGCCTGCATGTATCGCCGTTATTTTGTCAATGGCTTTATTGGCGGCTTCTGTTTCTGAAAACACAATTTGCCTTGCATACATGACCGTGGAAAATAAGCGACCCAAAGGATCAGCAGGAAGACGACCGGTGAAATAGAGCCAGTCCACCGCTTTATTCAGGGCGAATTCAGCGGAAGCTCCGGCAAATACAAACAGTATCGTATCGCTTTTTCCCCATATTTCCCTGACAATGGACTGCTTACTGACAAAAAATTCCATGCAGCAAAGAAAGGCAGTTTTATTAATTCTCCGTTACACTAACAACGTAACAATGCAATTTTAACTTCTGTTACCAGATTAATTTTTTCCAGTATTCCAGCCAATCAATCATCCGGCTGGTAAAACCGTATTCATTATCAAACCAGGCAATCACTTTCAGATGATTTCCTACCATTGAAGTCAGTGTGCCATCAATAATGCAGGAATGCGTATTACCCTTTATATCCAGCGAGACCAATTCTTCTTCGGTATAACCGAGAATTCCTTTGTATTCATTCTGTGCGGCTTTCTTAAATAGATTGTTTACTTGTTCAACTGTTGAAGGGCTGCTCAATTGAATAGTGAAATCGGCCATGGCCCCATTCGCTACCGGTATTCTTGTGGATACCGCCGCTATTTTTCCTTTCATAGCCGGCATCAGCCTTTCTATGGAATGATGTAAATCAATTTCCACCGGGATAATGGATTCCGCTGCCGCCCTTCCCCGGCGAAATTGTTTGTGTGAGGCATCTACCAATTCCTGGCGGCTGGTATATGAGTGAAGTATATTTATTTGCGCCGTTTGTATGCCTATTGCATTCAAAATATAGAGCAGGTGTACCGAACAATTGGTCATGCAGCCCCCGGGTGAAATAATGTGCTTATCGGCCGTTAAACTGGTCTGGTTAAATCCATAGATCATCAAGGGAATATCATCAGAGCCAGTAGTGGAAAGCAAAACTTTTTTAGCGCCGGCTTTTAAATGTTCCTCAGCACCTGTTTTGCTTGAAAACCTACCCGAGCTTTCCAGCACTATATCAACGTTCATATTTTTCCAGGGAAGTTTGGACGGATGATCAGCCTGCAGCATTTGTATCTTTTTCCCTGAAACCATTACCTGGTTTCCTTCTACTGTCATATCGTGATTAAATGTGCCATACACCGAATCATATTTTAACAGGTAAACGAGGTTGTCAAGCGGCATAATATCATTCACGGCTACCAACTCTATACCTGTGTGATCCACCAATCTTCTGAAAAGGAGGCGACCGATCCTTCCCATACCATTAATCGCTATCCGCATATTTCCATTCTTTATTTAGAACTGCAAATATCACATACAAACTTCTTGAATGGCTATATCAGTTTAGAAATAAGAAAATAGATCAGTTGCTGTATCCCGAAGGCAGCCAACTCATGGCAAATCCAACTCTTCTTTCCGTGTTCCTGACTTCGCCGCTTAAATAATCAGCGGCAATAAATATCTTCGCCCCCATGAAAACTGCCACTATTCACGAAATAAAACAGGAACTCTCCGGCACAAAACCAGCTGGGTTGGTAGAACTGTGTTTGCGGCTGGGAAAATTCAAAAAAGAAAACAAAGAGTTATTAACTTATCTCTTATTTGAAGCGCATGACGAGCAGGCTTATGTGGAAAGTGTGAAGAAGGAAATGGATAATTTATTCGCCGAGATCAATCAGTCCCATTTATATTTCGCCAAAAAGAGCCTGAGAAAAATAGTAAGGATCATTAACAAATACTGTCGTTACAGCGGATCGAAGCAAACAGAGGTGGAATTGCGCCTTTATTTTTGTAATTCACTTAACACTTCAGGCATTCCTTTTCATCATAATGCGGTGATCCATAACCTTTACCAGTCGCAGTTGAAGAAAATAGCTGAAGTACTCGCTACTTTGCATGAAGATCTGCAATACGACTACCGTAAAGAATTGGAAGAGTTGAAATAAATCAGCTCATATCCTTTTATTTCTTTATCTTCATTGAGTGACTGGCAAGTCATGCAAACATTCAGTATCAGATCTGCGCAAATTCTTACTTTTCGGTCCAGTAGCATTTACCTCGTCTTTACTCTTTAGTTTTCATCTTCCTTCACATGTATTTTATTGTTTTATTTTAAATTTTGTTTTATGAATTTGTACGTTTCTAATTTGAGTTTCAACACAACTGATGACAACCTGAGGCAATTGTTTGAAAAATTTGGCGCTGTTTCTTCCGCTAAAGTGATCATTGACCGTGAAACTGGTCGCAGCCGTGGGTTTGGTTTTGTGGAAATGTCCTCTCAAAAAGAGGCCAATGAAGCAATCCAGGGACTTAATGGCAAAGATGCCGATGGTCGTTCTATGTCAGTTTCTGAAGCCAGGGAAAAACCAACCCGTTTCGATAATAAAAAATGGTAATCCTCTAAATACTTAACTGTACTTATTAAGAGCTCTGAAATGAGCTCTTTTTTTATGCGGCCTCATCCCTCTTATCCCTTCTCCGAAAGAGAAGGGACGGTGCTGAATATCGTTATTAAACTTCATAACTACCACATCAACTTTATATCACTGCTCAGCATTTCGGAGATTCTGAATATTATCGGGGTGATCGAAAAGCCAGGGCTGTGTCGTGATGGCCTCCTCTTTTGGAGGAGGTCGGGTGGAGGTGACAGTAAATAAATTACTAACTTTCACCCATGTCTTCAACCCTCATTTCCAATATCAAGGTTTTGGTCAATACCCGTGAAGAAAATCAATTGCTACGCGGTAAAGCGCTGGCTCAACTTCCCGGCATTGAAAATGCCTACATGGTTGTAGCTGATGGAAGAATTGCAGAGTTTGGTAAGATGCAAGAGTGTGTCCATGGAACCTCTGACTTCGCACATAACGTTGATGCTTCGGGCCAATTTATTCTTCCCACCTGGTGCGATTCACACACCCATCTTGTTTTCGCCGCCAGTCGTGAAAATGAATTCATTGACAAGATCAACGGTCTTAGCTATGCTGAAATAGCAGCCAAAGGCGGAGGCATTTTGAGTTCCGCAGCCAAACTGAATGAAACCTCTGAAGATGTTTTATTCCGCCTTGCCTGGAAAAGGCTGGAAGAAGTAAGTAAACTGGGAACGGGGGCAATTGAAATTAAAAGTGGTTATGGGCTAACGGCAGAGGGCGAATTGAAAATGCTCAGGGTCATAAAAAAATTAAAGGAAAGATCAAAGCTAAGTGTCAAAGCTACTTTCCTTGGGGCACACACGTACCCGCAAGAGTATAAAGAAAATCACAAAGGCTATATTGATCAGATCATAAACGATATGTTACCTGTAATAGCCGGTGAAAAATTAGCGGACTATATAGATGTGTTTTGCGAAACCAGTTTCTTTTCGCCTGAAGAAACGGAGATGATCTGTCGTGCAGGAATGAACTATGGATTAAAGCCAAAACTACATGTCAACCAACTAAACAGTATTGGTGGTATAGAAACGGGAATAAAATTAAATGCCCTTTCGATGGATCACCTCGAGACCATGACGGAAGAGGATATTAAAAATCTATCTGGCTCGGATTGTATAGGAACCCTTCTGCCTACAGCTGCCTTTTTTTTGCGAATGCCTTTTCAACCGGCCAGGAAATTAATTGAAGCCGGAGCTGCTATTGCGCTGGCAACAGATTTTAATCCAGGTTCTTCACCAAGCGGTAACATGAATCTCGTAGTAGCGATGAGTTGTATCCAGATGAAAATGTTGCCGGAAGAAGCGATCAATGCGGCAACTATCAATGGTGCTTATGCCATGGACCTTCAGGATGAAGTGGGCAGCATTACTATCGGCAAAAAGGCCAATCTTATCTTCACCAAACCCATTGCTTCTCTGGCCTATCTGCCTTACGCATTCGGGACGAATCATATTGATAAGGTGATGATAAATGGAGAATTTTTATAAGCAACCCTTCATCTTTACTCACATTTCATGAACTTTTAATCTGGCAAGCAGTGAAGTATTCATAAATTTACAGCTTGCATAAGCAACTCCCACTTTGCAGCAATTTGTAAACCCGAAAACCCGGCAGGATGATTTTTTTCTTAAAGGCGCTTACTTTCCCGTTGACCAATCCTGTCCCCATCCTCGCCATCGTACTGTTCATTATCCTGCTGGCGCCAATATTATTAAGAAAGCTACGTATACCCAGTATCGTCGGTTTGATCATTGCCGGCATGGCTGTTGGTGATCATGGATTCAATATCATCGCCAAAGGAAGCATTGACCTGTTTGGTAAAGCCGGTTTACTATATATCATGTTTCTGGCCGGTCTCGAGCTCGACATGGCTGAATTCAAAAAAAATAAATATAAAAGTATTGTTTTTGGGTTCTTCACTTTCGCCATCCCCATGGGTCTTGGATTTTTATTATGCCGTGAAGTCCTTCATTTCAGCCTGATTGCTTCATTGCTTGTCTCCAGCATGTTTGCCACGCATACGCTGGTGGCTTATCCGTTGGCCAGCCGCCTGGGTATTACCAGGAACGAAGCCGTAACGATTACGGTTGGCGGCACCATCATTACGGATACGGCGGTATTACTGATCCTTGCTGTAATTACAGGTTCCGCCGATGGCGAATTAAACCAGTTATTCTGGTTCAAATTAAGTGGCTCTTTTCTATTGTTCGCTTTCGGCGTCTTGTTTGGTTTTCCTGTTGTGGGCCGTTGGTTTTTTAAAAAGATAAAGGACGATCAGACCACCCATTTTGTTTTTGTATTGGCGATGGTTTTCCTGGCGGCATGGCTTTCAGAACTGGCCGGTATTGAAGGGATAATCGGCGCCTTTCTGGCGGGTTTGGCTTTGAACCAATTGATACCTCATACATCCGCATTGATGAACCGGATAGAGTTTGCCGGGAATGCGATCTTTATTCCTTTTTTCCTTATCAGTGTCGGGATGATCGTTGATCTCCGGGTTTTATTAAAAGGGCCCGACGCTTTAATGATCGCGGGAGCTTTAACCGGTATGGCTTTAGCCACCAAATGGCTGGCAGCTTTCATCACCCAAAAGATATTTGGCTATTCAGGTGTACAACGAAATGTAATTTTTGGTTTAAGCACTTCCCACGCCGCTGCCACAATCGCCGTTATACTGATCGGCTACAATTTGAAAATGATCGATGAAAATGTATTGAATGGCACTATCGTTCTTATATTGGTTACATGCATGGTGGGTTCCTTTGTTACCGCCAATGCCGCAAAGAAGTTGGCGATACAGGAAGCGGATAAGGTGCCCCAGGTAATCAATGAACAGGAACGTATATTGATACCGGTGATGGATATCGAAAAAATAGAGGGCCTGCTTGATTTTGCCGTGATGATCAAAGAAGATCATGCCATGCCTGTCGATCTTTTGTCCGTATTACCGGATGACGGAGATACAAAAGGGAAAGTATTGCTGAACAGGAGAAAATTGGAAAAGGCGATCAAGCATGGAGCAGAAACCGAAACAAGAGTGCAGCTAATGACAAGGGTGGATCTTAACTTAAGTAATGGCGTAGCCAGGGTTGTCAAAGAAAGATTGAGTACTGATGTCATAATACAATGGGAGGAAAAAACGGGCAGCACTACGGATTTTCTCGTCAATTCATTATTCGGAAACACTACGCAAAACATCATTGATACGGTTTGGGAAACCGTTTATATCTGCCGCTTTATACACCCTGTAAATACCACCCGGAAAATTGTACTGGTACTTTCACCCAATGCACAGTATGAGATCGGCTTTAAATACTGGATGAGCAAAATGGTATCGTTTTCAAAACAGGCTGGTTCCCGTTTACAAGTATGTAGCAATGCTGAAACAAAACTGGCTGTAGAGATGGAACTGAAAAAGATCAGGAATAAGGGTGAAGTGACCTACAAGCCTTTTGAAGACATAGAAGATTTCTTAATCCTTTCCCGCGAGATCAGCCGGGATGATCTTATTATTTTGATAAACGCGAGAAAGGGCACACTTTCTTATCACTCCTATATGGATACATTGCCGGGAAAACTATGGAAGCATTTCTCCGATAACAATTTTATTTTATTATATCCTCAGCAAAATGAAGTTGCCTTTTTAGAAAGTGGTGTACAATCCGGTGATCTGTCCTTGTCACCCATACAGGAACAAATAGACAACCTTAATAAATTAGGCAAGGCAGTGAAAAAAATATTCAATCCGGGAACTGGCAAATCCTCTGAGACTGCAACCGAAGAATAAATTTATACAGCAAATAAAAGACAATTGAGTGATCAGTGTTTATTGCTCTTGTAATGTTCCATTAACTCGTCGCCTCCAAAATCATTTTTTAAATCCCTGACAACTGTATGAACATGGTTGGCATTGTTCTGTGTATTATCATACTCTATAATGATGGTCGGGCCTTGTATGCGGTAATAATGTGGATGGCCCGGCTCGGTTAGCTGTTCACCTGCCCAGGCGAAACGAAGATTATTTAAACCTGCTGTTTCTATTTCCTTCATCATGTTATTTGCAAATAAACGGGTATACCGATGGATATAAATGCTAAGCAATTGGATAAAAATTTTTTGCTGTTCCTCCTTCAGTTCGCTATACAAAATTCCCTGCAGATCGCTTAGCATGGCCTTGCGGCTGGCAGCAGTAAGAATTTCTCCCGGCGCTGTTTTATTGATAATAGCTTTTTCCATTTGTGCTGCATTCAATGACTGGAGTAGTGCAAAGCCCAATTCTTTTTCGTCCTTTAGTATTTGTTTTCCTTTTTCTGGGCCTGACAATACAACGGCGGGATTCGTTCCTAAAAATCCCGGCGTTGCGGATACGAGCTGGTTATTCTTTGAACAAAAATTAAAAGACACATGATGGCCTTCAAATCTCCAGCCCCAGGTTGGATCAGAAGCCGGATCGCCGAAAACAGAGAAATAATACTTCTCCGGGTTACGGTGGTCGTCATTAGCAGGACGGTTCTCTACTTCCCGCAACACTAGTTCCAGTTGCGTAATAGCGATGGCTTTGTTAAATCCTGTATCGCTAAGCGCCGTATGCAGCAAATCCATTCCGGCTTTGCGTTGCTCTGCCGTCAATTCCCGTAAAGGAATTCCTTTTCTTTCTCTTGGTATATAATGCCAGTTAATGCGTTCGGTGTCGTCAAATGCGAATTGTGCTTTTGCTCTTTGAGTTGCCGAAAGCGACTGAAAGAATTTTTTGGCCGCATTCGTCATATTACCCGAAACGTTGCTCGTTGTTTGTGAAGAACAGGAGAAAATATTTCCGGTTACTATTAAAATAAGGAGGGCTATTCGATTCATGGCTGCAATATTATGTACTAATGAAGGTAAATAAACTAAATCAGTAATATGAACAAAGTTCAACTGCCGATTTACATTTTAAGTATATTCATATCCATTTTTTGGAAGTAGCTTTCTATTTTTTATAAATTAGTCCAGTATGGATCGTCGTAATGCTTTAAAAAAATTAGTCATTGTTTCGGGCAGCCTGATTAGTCTCCCTTTTTGGATGACAGGATGTGACAATGGCGATACTGTTGCGACCCATCTATCGTCTTTTTCTGACGCTGAACAAAAACTGCTGGCTTCTGTTGCCGATACGATTATTCCTGCCGGTAATTCTATTGGAGCCATGTCGGTTGGCGTTGATAAATTTTTGCAAAAGCTAATTGATGATTGCTATGAAAAACCTGTGCAGGATAATGTAAAAGCACAATTAAAAGCATTGCATACATCAGCTAAAGCAATTCATGGGAAATCATTCGCCGAATGCACCCAGCCGCAGCGACAGGAACTGTTATTGAAGCTTTCTGTCTCCGCAGATAAAGCGGAAAAAGATTTTTTTATTTTGATGAAATCAGAAACGATAAGAGGTTTCAATACTTCAAAGGAAGTAATGGAAAAATATCTTAATTATAAAGTTGCACCGGGACATTATTTCGGTTGTGTAGATCAAAAAGTGTAAGCTCATGCCAGATGATTCAGTAAAAAAAAGAACCTACGATGCCATCGTCATTGGCTCAGGCGCCAGTGGGGGATGGGCTGCAAAGGAACTTTGCGATAAAGGTTTGAAAACGCTGGTGCTTGAACGGGGTCGTGAAGTAAAGCATGGAATAGATTATCCAACCGCTTCTAAAGGCCCATGGGAATTTGAATACAGGGGCACTGTCCCAATAGAAAAAAGAAAGGATTACCAGGGAGCAAGGTTTCTGCGTGAAGAAACATTGCATTGGGCGTTGAAAGACGATGAACAACCATTTATCCAGGAAAAACCTTTTCGCTGGGTAAGAGGTTATCACATGGGTGGTAAATCATTATTGTGGGCAAGGCAAACGCAGCGATGGAGTGACTTTGATTTTGAAGGGCCGGCAAGGGATGGATTTGCTGTGGACTGGCCTATCCGGTATAAAGATATTGAGACATGGTATACTTATGTTGAAAAATTCGCCGGTATCGCGGGCAACAAAGATGGGTTACCCGAATTACCCGATAGTGTAGTAATGCCGGGTTTTGAAATGAGTTGCATTGAACATTATTTCAAAGAAAGTATCAAGAAGAATTTCCCCGATAGACATCTCATACAGGCACGTTGTGCACATATCACTGATCCGCAACCTATACATATCGAGCAGGGGCGAAACAAATGCCAGAATCAAACGATGTGCAACCGGGGCTGTGTATACGGCGGCTATTTCAGCAGCAACGCTTCTACATTGCCCTGGGCTGCGAAAACGGGCAATCTTACTATGAGACCGCATTCTGTGGTTCACTCCATTATTTTTGATGAAACAAAAAACGAAGCGACTGGTGTCAGAGTTATTGATAGTGCCAGTAAAGAGATGATTGAATTTTATGCCAACATAGTTTTTTTAAATGCATCTGCTCTCAACAGTAATGCTATCTTATTGAATTCAACATCCGGGAGGTTTCCTAATGGATTGGGTAATGATAGTGGCTTATTGGGTAAATATATTTCCTGGCATAACTATAGGGGGAAGGCCAATGCCCAGTATGAAGGCTTTAAAGACAAAAAGACCGATGGCCGGAATCCCAGCAATAGTTATATACCAAGATTCAGAAATATCCATAAGCAGGAAATGGGTTTTCTCCGGGGCTATGCAATTGGTATCGGTGGAGGAAGAGGAGCTTCATCTAATGATAATTTAATAGGTGATCAGTTAAGAGAAAATATATTAAAAGCGGAATTGGGCAACTGGAACATCAGCAGTTGGATGATGGGCGAATCGGTGCCATTGGAAAAAAATCATGTTCGTTTGCATAAAGACTTAAAAGATAAATATGGTATTCCGCAGTTGATTGTTTCCTGCGAGTGGAGTGAAAATGATGATAAGATGGTGGAAGATTATGTACAGCAATCCAAAGAAATGTTTGAAAAAGCGGGGTTCATTAATATCAAAGCGGAAGATACTAAGTCGCCACCGGGTTCTGATATTCATGAAATGGGCGGCGTGAGGATGGGAAGCGATCCAAAAACTTCATTGTTGAATAAATGGAATCAACTGCATCATTGCAAAAACGTATTTGTTACGGATGGAGCTTCCATGACATCAACCGGTACGCAAAATCCAACATTGACTTATATGGCTCTTACAGCAAGAGCGGTGGACTATGCGGTGCAGGAATTGAAAAAAGGAAATATTTAAAATAAACTTATAAAAATAAACCAGCAGACATGAATAAGCGTATTGCCCTATCCATAATGATTATTGTTTCGTCATTTAATATTGAGATGGCTAATGCCCAGAAATCAAAGCCATTATTCACTGCTCCGTTAGGCATTGCTCCGTACACTTTCCGTAAAAGCTTTCCCAACAGTATACCGGCTACCTTAGATACTATTAAGATGATGGGATTTACGGAAATAGAAGGCGGCGGCGGCCGCATGGCTCCCGAAGAGTATAAAAAGCTTTGTGATGAAAGAGGGTTGAGCATCCCATCTTTTGGCACCGGTTATGACCAGCTGGTCAAATATCCCGATTCAGTTATCTGGAGGGCGAAAATATTCGGAGCGAAATACGTGATGGTTTCCTGGATACCGCATAAAACCGGGAGCTTCAATTTTGACAATGCGAAAAAAGCAGTAGACGATTTTAATGCTGCAGGAAAAATTTTGAAAGAAGGCGGAGTTACTCTTTGTTATCATGCGCATGGTTATGAATTTCAGCCTTATGAAAACGGTACATTGCTGGACTACATCATGAACAATACCAATCCTGAATACGTATCATTTGAAATGGATGTGTATTGGATACAATTCGGAGGCGGTGATCCTGTGGGGCTGTTAAAAAAATATGGTGATCGCTGGAAACTGATGCATTTAAAAGATATGCGAAAAGGAATCAAGAAAGATCTTACCGGTCTCACTTCTCCTGAAAACGATGTTCCTCTTGGTACCGGAGAATTAGATATTCCGGGCATATTGAAGCAGGCAAAGAAAACAGGGATCAAACATTATTTTATCGAAGACGAAAGCAGTAATGTAATTACACAGGTACCGCAGAGTATAGAATATTTGAAGGGCTTGAAAGAGTAGAAAACAAATAAAACTTGAACCTGTAATTATCCTTGTTAAGGCATTAGAAATAAAACCGGTTCTCTTCCTGGTAGCTAAGAATTGCCACATGCTGAATTTTCAAAACATTATTTGTTTCCTCACCTGCATTGTAACTGGTTTAATGAGCGGCCTTTTCTTTGCTTATTCCACCTCGGTAAGTCCGGGGCTTAAAAATGTTTCGGATGCGGCGAGTCTTGCCTCTATGCAATCCATCAACAAGGCTATACAAAATCCTATTTTCTTTATGGTTTTTTTCGGTGCGCTGATACTATTGCCACTAAACGGTTACCTGCAATATGAGAGGCCTGTGACGGTACGCTCCGGTTTATTTTTAGCGGCGGCGATAGTTTATATAGCCGGAGCTTTTGGTGTTACAATAATAGGCAACATTCCGCTAAACAATGAATTGGATAAATTTGACCTTTCAAATGCCTCCGAGGATAATATGCGTTCTATGCGAAATCTTTTTGAATACCGGTGGAACAGCCTGAACCTGGTCAGGACCCTGGCTTCAACCATTTCTTTTTCCATGCTTATATTGGCAGTACTATTTTCAAAGCAGGCATAGACGCGTGAAGAACAAATCTTCTTGAAACTAAGGAGAATTTGCTGACTTCCTTTTTGAATTCAAAGTTTTTTTTAACTCGTGCTGATAGTGAGAAGAAAACACCAATAGCGGCGTAAAAAGTATTCAATATTTGAAGAGTCTGAAAGAATAGAAAATAATATCGCTACTGAAATACTCTCAAATTTTTAAAGCACAAACTTAGATTTACTGCTCTCTGACCGACAGTGCTTATTACACAATTCACTCAGGGTCTTTAAAAATATATCGCTCATCATATTCTATTTCGAAAGCTTTTAATAATTTCCGGTATTCGTCTAAGAAAGTTTCTTTCTTGTGATGGATTTCCTGGTTTTGAATGTATCGTATAACCCTATCAACATGACTTTTCGAATAGGAAAATGCACCAAAGCCTTCCTGCCAGGCAAATGGAAATTTACAAAATTTGTTGTTCTTGATCCATTTACTACTTTCCGTTTTTACATTTTGCACCAACGATGAAATGGATTGATCGGGTCACATCCCAATGAAAATATGAATATGGTCGGGCATGCTGTTTACCTGGAGCATCTTATGTTTATACTTTGAAATATCCCCGTAATGTGTGATGCAATCTTGGTTTCCATTCTTTATGAATAAGAGCGGCACGGTATTTCACCGCAAAAACCAATTGAATATGGAGTTGTGTGTATGTATTTGCCATGTTGTATAGGATAAGTCTATTAAATGTACGAAATCGGTAATGTTATTCAGCAGTGGACAAAATAGATGAAAGATGAAAGGAAAACAGGCGATGGCTGAGTGTCCCGGCGGGAAACATCGTGGGTAATAGTAGAAGATAAAGGATGATATTAGCGTTCCGTAGGAATGCATGGTGCAAATTGTTCGAATACAGGATTGCACGAAACGTTCCGATGGAACGTCTTTCAGTAGTCATCGCAGTTGTTACCCATGAAATGTCCCGATGGGACAATATAAAAAACCTAAGATATCCTCACCAAAATTCTTTAACATCAGCAAAAGGGAATGGCCAAGTGTGCTAGCGGGACACATCGTGGGTAGTAGTAGAAGATAACGGATGATGTTAGCGTTCCACAGGAACGCATGGCGCAAATTATCCAAAGGTAGAATTGCACAACTCGTTCCGATGGAACGTCTTTCAGTAGTCATCTCAGGTGTTACCCATGATGTGTCCCGCTGGCACATCAGGAAAAACTAAAATGTTTTCATTAGAATTCCAGGACATTTAACTGAAGTAAATGAAGAAGTGTTACATCGGGAAACATCGTGTGTAGAAAATGAATTGAAAATAATGCCAGCGTTCCTACTGAACGCATGGCGCAAATTTTCCAGATACACAATTGCACGAAACGTTTCGAATTATCGGTCGATGAAGGAAATGACACAAAAGGCGATGACAGTAGCAATACAGCCGGCTCTATAAAAATTACAGCCATACATTTTCACCCTACAAGCAATATCTTAGCGTTCAAATCCGAACAGCATGCAACAAATCATAGAATGTGTTCCCAATTTCAGTGAAGGGAATGATTTAAATATCATTAAACAGATCACCGACCAGATAGAATCAGTAGATGGAGTGCGGCTACTGAATGTAGATCCAGGAAAAGCAACCAACCGAACTGTTGTTACAATGGTCGGTCATCCGCAGGCCGTGATAGAAGCAGCTTTTCTTTCAATAAAAAAAGCCGGTGAATTGATTGATATGAGTAATCACAAAGGCGAGCACCCACGAATGGGAGCTACGGATGTTTGTCCCTTAATTCCTATTGCTGATATCAGTATGGAAGAAACGGCAAAATATGCACAGGAATTGGCCAAACGTGTAGGAGAGGAGTTGAAATTACCAGTGTATTTGTATGAAGCAGCACAACCTGATCCTACCCGCAATAACTTATCCGTCATCAGGGCAGGAGAGTATGAAGGTTTTTTTAAGAAAATAAAATTGCCGGAATGGAAACCAGATTTTGGCCCGGCAGAGTTTGATGCAAAACGGGGCGGCACGGTGATTGGTGCCCGGGATTTTTTAGTGGCGTATAACGTGAACCTGAATACAACTTCTACCCGTCGTGCCAATGCTATCGCCTTTGATGTAAGGGAAGCAGGGCGGGTGAAAAAAGAAAATGGAAGAACTGTATTGGATTCGAATGGCAAACCGGTGAATATTCCCGGTTCATTGAAATGTGTGAAAGCGATTGGCTGGTATATTGAAGAGTATGGTATAGCACAGATAAGTATCAATCTTACCAATATTAATGTGACACCGGTGCATATAGCTTTTGATGAAGTATGTAAGAAAGCGGATACAAGAGGCATACGTGTAACAGGCAGTGAGCTGGTTGGATTGATTCCATTAAAAGCGATGTTGGATGCCGGGAAATATTTTCTACAAAAACAAAAACGTTCTACCGGTGTTTCAGAAAAAGAATTGTTGAAGATCGCTATCAAGTCATTGGGATTGGATGAACTCACTGCGTTTAAACCGGAAGAAAGAATCATAGAGTACATGCTTCATGATAAAGCAGACAGCAAATTGGTAAATATGAAGCTGAATGATTTTGCTGATGAGACAGCGAGTGAAAGTCCGGCACCGGGTGGTGGTTCCATTGCAGCTTATGTAGGTTCGTTGGGTGCTTCTTTGGCGACCATGGTTGCGAATCTTTCATCACATAAACCAGGTTGGGATGAAAGATGGGAAGAGTTTAGTAGTTGGGCGGACAAAGGTCAGCAGTATAAAGATGAGTTGCTGCGATTGGTGGATGCGGATACAAAAGCATTTAATCAAATCATGACTGCCATGGGTTTACCCAAAGCAACTGATGAAGAAAAAGCAGCGAGAACAAAGGCCATACAGGGTGCCACAAAGTTTGCTATTGAAATCCCCTTCAAGGTGATGCAGGCGGCTTATGGAAGTATGGAATTAATTAAAGCGATGGCTGAAACAGGCAATCAGAATTCAGTTTCAGATGCAGGAGTAGGAGCCTTATGTGCACGTAGCGCTGTGATGGGTGCATATATGAATGTTCGCATTAATGCGACGGGATTTGATGACAAGCAATTTGTGAATAAAATTATCGCAGAGGGAAAGGAGATTGAGGATAAAACAATAGCTTTAGAGAACGATATTTTAAATACTGTCTATGGAAAAATTGGAAACTAAGGCCCCCCCTGCAAGCGAGTCTAAAATAAGCGCCATGCGCCACCTGAAAATTTATAACAAACAGGATGTACTTTCGCTGACAAACCTGCGCCGTTTTGAAACAAAATTGGGAGAAAGATTGCTGACGATCCACGATTCTTCCAATATTGAAAAGTCAATTGCCAATTCACCTGCCAAATATGTGCTGTTCGGAATTCCTGAAGACCTTGGCGCCAAAGGAAATTATGGCATCGGCGGAACAGATACCATATGGATACCTTTCCTCCAAAGTTTCCTGAATATTCAAAGCAATGATTTTTTTGATGGTGGTGAAGTATTGCTGGCGGGGCATTTCGATTTTGGCGATATCGAATACCTGATAGATACTACCGCAAGAGGGCAGGAAGAAAAAATAGAGGCTTACCGACATGCGGTAAACGCTATTGATGAGGAAGTGGAATACCTCGCAAAACTGATCACGGAGGCGAAGAAAATCCCAATCGTAATTGGCGGTGGACATAACAATACATACCCCTTAGTAAAAGGTAGCGCCAAAGGATGGCACAAGGCTGGCCTTACACAATTGGCGCAGATCAATTGTGTTAATTTGGATGCCCACGCTGACTACCGACCAATGGAAGGAAGACATAGCGGTAATGCATTTCGCTATGCGGAAGAAGATGGTTACCTGCAGAAGTACTGCATCGTAGGCCTGCATGAAAATTATTTACCACAGAATATCTGGGTGGATATAGTCAACAATCCTTTTATTGACTGCATCACTTTTGAAGATATTTTTATACACGAGAAAAGAACATTCCTGCAGGCTGTAGCACATGCTACCTCCTTTACAGAAGACACGCTGACTGGTATTGATATTGACATTGACAGCATTCAGAATACACTGAGCAGCGCCATGACACCGGTCGGTATTACACCCATTCATGCCCGGCAATATGTTTCCTTTGCAGCGGCAGATACCAGGCCAGCTTACCTCCACATTTGCGAAGGAGCAACCCGGCTATCGGATGGAAGAACAGATGCAACCAGTGCTAAACTGATCAGTTACCTCGTGAGTGATTTCGTAAAAGCAATAACTGCCAGTAAATAAAGATCAGAAAGGAATTCCTAAATTAATATAGGTCTGTACTTTTTTCGTCTGGTCGCAATACATCACACTCATATCAAGAGGGCCCAATGCGAAATTGTAAGAAAAAGTAAGAGCATAGCCTGAATAAAAATCCGGGTAATTAAAGAAAACACTGTTACTGATAAAATTATTGAAGAGTACATTAGCCCTGCCGATAACATAAGCTCCATTAAACAAAGGCGCCCGGATGCCGCCTTGTACCGTCACCATAGCAGGAGAATAAACGGCTCCTTCCTGCAAGCCGGCAAATGTGATTTGATTGCGGAAGAGTTTTGTCATACCACCTACTATAAATTCATTCATCAAATTGCGGGAATAATTAAAGTTTGCGCCACCCTGCATATTTAAAAAGCCAGTCAGCTTCCTGCCCAGCTGAAAATAGCCTTCAGCAGTCAGCCAGGTGCGCAGGTAAGGACTAGTGGCAACTTTCAGTGAGTCAGGATCACCGGGAGGTTCGCCATTTATTAGAAAATTTATGTTCTCATTTTGTGTGGATACCCTGGAAAATTCCGCTTCTATTTTTATTCCTTTCCGGGGAAAAGTATTCCGGTCTAATGTATTGTGCTTTAGATAACCTGATACAGTGGAGAAATTATTTCTTCCTTCAAATTGAAATACCGAAGACAACTGGGGTTTATACTGCACCCATTCAAACCGGTGACCAATACCAATGGTGAAATTTTTTGAAGGTGAATAATGAAACTTCTCACTCAGTTCCAGGATGTTTTGTTTGTATAAGCCGCTTTGCTTGGTCTGATTGTAAGTAGTTACATCAAAACGGTCAAATTGGGTTTTCAATGTAAGCCCAAAATTTTTCAAGCGGCCGATGTATTGCAAATGTTCACCCCTGATACGAAAACTTTCACCAAGATTGATAGCCGCCATACTGCGTGAGTTAGGTAAAAAGAAATTCCGGGACGTGATATTGGCGATAAGTCCAATTCCTGTGAAGCGGTTATAATGCAAGCCCGCTTTTAAAAAAGAAAGAGGGTTTTCCGCTACATCAAAAATGATTTTATAATTACCATCCGGTTTAGTTTTTAATGCATATACAATCCGGCTATAATAGCGGGTGCCAAATGCCTGCCGCACCATATGGCCTAATTCAAGGGCTGTATATTCTTTATGCAACTTGAAATTCATCGTATTGGTAAAAAAGGAGCTGGTCGTATTTTTCAACCCTCTTATCTCGTATTCATCAATGCATACTGTTTTGATGGGTGGTAGTCTTGGTGAAATCATTTCCTGTTTTCCATAAATTTCATTTAACGAATCAGCCAAATGTTTAAACTGGGGATAGAGCCTGTTGCCTTCATCAATACCTTTTTTTAATATCTCTTCCGCATCGCTGAAACTGGCCATGCTGTATTTTTCCAGGTCAAAAGGAATATAGATATCACATAACGGCACTTCTTTTTTCGCATCCTCCGCTTCTCTGAAAAAAGCGATTTGCAATAATAATTGTATAATGTTCTTCACTTTTTCCGAAGGCAGTAATCCGTTGGCCACCGTACTCCCGATTACAAAATCGGCGCCCATTTCTTTTACATCCCTGACCGGGAAATTGCGGCTGATACCACCATCCACCAATATTTTACCATTGTGACTGACCGCTGTAAAGACGGAAGGTATAGCCATGCTCGAACGGATAGCCGATATTATTTCACCATCTTTTAAAACAACTGCTTCACCACTTCCCACATCCGTAGCAATGCCACGGAAAGGAATACTGAACTGTGAGAAATCTTTTATGTCCGTTACAGGAAAATATAGCTCAGATAGTTTTAACCAGAGTTCTTCTGCTTCGAGAAAACCGGTTGATATTTTGAAATTATGATTTACCCAGGGTAGTTCGATGTCATACTTAGCATATTCATCTTTTTCTTCCATGAACAAACTGCGAAGCCCCGATTGATTGCTGAGTAACTGGTCCCAATCAATTGTACTGGCGATTTTTGCCAGCGTGTCTGCGGAGTAACCGGAACTGTATAAACTTCCTATAACTGCTCCCATGCTGGTGCCGGTTACATAATCCACTTTCAGCCCGGCTGAATCAATGGCTTTGAGAATCCCGATATGGGCCAGGCCCTTTGCTCCGCCTCCGCTAAGTGTTACACCAATTTTGGGACGGCCGTATGGTGATTGCGTAAAAGAAAACAATGAACATCCGGTAAGGACTACAAAAAGGAGCAGGGTCTTCATCAAAACAGTATGATTGTTCAGGAGTGAAATTACTTCGTTTCAGTTTTATTTCCGGATATTAATCAAAGAGATAAATGTTAAATAAAAAGCCGCTCCGGGCAGCTTAAAATAAGTTTATTTACATACAGAAAGGAGGTTGTCAGAATACCGGTCCATGTAATTCAGTATCCGCTTTTGCAAATGCTTTTTTGAACCTGGCGAATGCTCTTTCTCCTTCAGCCTTTTTGTTACCGGTAGTAAAAGCCTGGTACAAACCAAACAAAGCCCAGCCATTTTCATCATTATTCTTCAGGTCATTTTGAAAAACTTTCCTGGCATTGTCCCATTTATCAATTTTCAGGTAGGCGTTCCCTAAATATTGTTTAGGATTTAGTAACCAATCCCTTGGTTCATCATATACCATATTTTCCTCTGTCCTGACTGCCTTTTCAAATAGCTCAATTGCTTCATCATATTTTTTTTCCCCTAATAAGATACTACCGTACAAAAGATTTTCTGCAACAGTAGCGCCTTCCAACGCCGAGGAAAAAGGTTTCAGCGGAATAACAAGGTTAGTATCTCTTATTAACAGTCGCAATGACTCAAGTTCATGTCTTGCCTCACGTATCTTGCCCTGTTGAGCCTGTGCCATCCCTCTGCCAAAACGATACAGGATATTCGAATATACCTGCGAAGAATCCGGCTTTGGCATCGTCATTAATTCATTCCAATGCCCGAAACGCACATGTACCAGCACAGGTGTCATATATACGTACTGAACAAAATTACCCAGTGGCGCCGGTATGCCGAGGTAACCTTTTGGAATGCTGTTCACCAATTCGTTTGCCGACTGAATAGAAAGTGCTGAATTTCCTTCCATCATCGCATGATTGGTCTGCATGTGAAGGTTATGAATGATATAAAGAATATCATTGCCACTTACAGGGGCATACAGCGTAAGATATTTTTTATAACTGTTTACCGCTCTTTCATTCACTTCAACACCTTTACTATAATTCCCGGTACGCAGATAGATATGCGATGGCATATGTACCAAATGAGAAAGCCCCGGTGTCAATTCACCAAGCCTGTCGGCACTAGGTATTGCTTTATCCGCATTGGGGGAAGGTTCCATCACATGAATATAATAATGATTGGCGCCAGGATGATCCGGATAGGCAGCCAGTAATTTTTCCAATACTTCACGGATCAATGGTGTCCAGGGCTTGGGAGTACCGTTGGTCTTCCACAGATCCCAGGGATGCTGCAGCATGAGCGCATCCGCGTACAAAGCCGCTATATCAGCATCGCCAGGAAATTTGTCATAGGCCTCTTTCATTTTATCAACATAGAGTTGATTCAACTTTTCTCTCTTCATGGTTGAATCGGCAGAATAACGAGTACGTTGCGCCTGTATCAATATCTTCTCCTTTTCAGTGGCATTACCAGACATTTCAAAAGCTTTACCGCTGGCAACTAATGCATCGGGGGAAGCGGCATATCCCAGGTCATTAATATTGGGGCCATAGGCCAACGCCTGCGCCCATTGTATCATGGCAGACGAAGAATCAAACCTCGCTGCTTTTTTAAAAGACGCCATCGCTTCAATGATGTGAAAGCCATAATAGCAATTGATACCCTGGTTAAAATAAAATTGAGCGCTGTCGCTACTGGTATTGATTTTCCACTGGTGATTGCCGGAGCCGGGCATTGGAGGGATATCTACTTCCTCTATCCATTGTTTTATTTCATTCCAGTCGGGGCTGCAGCGAACAATGTTTCGCTTCTTATATTGTTCAGCAATTGTTGAAAGAAAAAGTTCTTTTTTATTTTTAGAAAAACTGAAAGCCAGCAGCAGGGCCACCGTCATGGCTGCCGGAAACAGAAGCAGTTTGGGTTTCATGATTATGTGATTGACAACTAAAAGTTACGAAGATTGCCCGGAAATGATGGAAAAGAAAATAGCAGGTAATTTCCTGTTTCAAGGTGCTGGAAAATACTTTAATATTATGTACTTAGTTTTGGAAAAAAGGTTTAAAAACCTTAGTAGAAAAAATTACATAGACACCTTAACCTTACTACCTTATTCTCAATAAAAATGAAAATCGAGTATAATAATTTATATACCCATTTTATATTTACAACGTTCCATCGCTTGCCACTTATCGCTGAAAAACACCGGGAAAGAATTGAAAAATACATTACCGGCATAGTAAATAATAACGATTCGCATTTATACTAGATATACGCCAATCTGGAGCATATTCATTTTCTTGTATCCCGTTCTCCGAAATTATCAGAAGAAACCCTGGCTTCAATTGTTGCTGAAAGTTCTCCACGATGTATAAACCAGAATAAGCTATACAATACTCAATTTGCCTGGCAGGAATCTGCTTCTGCCTTTTCAGTATCAAAGTCGGATGTTGATAAGGTTTGTAAATACATTCTTAATCAACCGAAACATCATCGAAAAGCAAGCTTCGCAGACGAGTATGACGAATTTAATAAATTTTATCAAAAAACTTTACAACCGTTTCAGAAGCACCAAATAAAATAAGGTAATAAGGTTGTCAACATTCTCCAGTCACTTTCTACTAAGGTTATGTGACTACTAGTAAAAAAAGGTTACCGCTTTTCAGCAGCAACCTTCTTCAGAGTTTATTTAAAAACTTATGCTTCTTCAGGAGTCAGATATTGTGCATACGCATAGCCTTCTTCGCCGTCATCTGTTTTTACTAACCACCATTGGTCATTGGTTTTGCTTACCAGGGTTACGATCTCAAGATGAGCCGCTTTACCAACAATAGGCTGATCGGTACCGGGACCTTTGCGAATATTGAGATTCGACTTTTCCGTAGTAACCTTTGCTTTGGAGCCGGGAGCGGCATCGGTAACATTTACATTCATCACTACATCACCGGAAAGAAAATCCGGATCTATCTTTCCATAAATATCCCACAGTTGATCTTTTACCGCACCGCTTGGCGCTACGCCATCAATGTATAAAACACCATCCTGCTCACGTACCTGCAGATTAGTAACACCGGCTGATGTAGCGGCGTCTGTCAGTTCTTTATATTTATCCTGCAATGCCATAGTTTTATTTTTTAGAGGTTATTTTTTTGCGATTTTCAAACCAGATGCGTCAACCTTTTTTGGTTTCAATCCATCCAATGCCATTTTTAATTTTTTCCAGGCATCAGACTTTAATTCACCCGATACAGAAATGACACCATCTTTTACAGTTGCTGTTACTGTAGGAAAATCTTTGGTGGCATCTTTAACCGCTGACGCAAGCGGATCATCAGCCGTAATTTCTACCGGGACGGGTGGCGGCGGAGGTGGAGCAACTGAAACATTGTTCTGTACTGATTTTACTCCTTTTACAGCAGCAACGGCAGTTTGAGCGGCTGCCTGGGCAGCAGCATCTTTTACCTCGCCTGTTAGTGTAGCGATGCCATCTTTTACATCTACCATCAGCCCTGTGAGATCAGGATTGGCGGCGATAGCCGCTTCAACAGCTGTTTTTATATCGGCGTCTTTTGGTTTGGATTTACAGCCCGGCGTGGTGCTGCTGATCAATGCTATTGCTCCAAATAACAATAACATCCTGGCAAGTTTTTGTTTCATAACTGTATTTGATTTTTGATATTTACTGAAGGTATTGTTTTTTGACAAACCACTTAAAGCTAAAGGAAAAATATTTTAAAAAGCTTGCAATAACCGAAAGTTAGCCATCCGCTTTTTCTTCCAGCGATACGATAAGCTCAAAGACTTTTTCATACTGCTGATTAAGCTTGGTTAATTCGTCCGTCGCCTTTTTATAGTTTGCTTCGGCCTGCTGAAATTTAGTTTTATCTGAATAAATCGCCGGATCCACCAATGAGGCTTCCAGTTCTGCTTTTTGGGTATTAAGTTTGGCTATCTGCTCTTCCAGTTGCTGAAAGATCCGTTGCTGCTTCTGTAATTCTTTTTTCGCTTCTTTATTAATTGGAGCCGAAGACGGAGGACGGAAGGCTGAAGTGTGAGCGGGAGGAGCCGGCTTCGTGGGCTCAATTGCCTTCTGATTTCTGATTTCTGACTTCTGACTTCCGACTTCTTTTTTCTGACTTCTTTCTTCCGCCTTCTTGTTATCAGCTTCCTGCTTCGCCATTCTTTCCTTCCAGGCCACATATTCTTCGTAGCCGCCTTTAAACTCTTTTACTTCATGATCCACTATCTCCCAAATTTTATTCGCTGTTTTGGAAACAAAATAACGATCGTGACTTACCAATATAATGCTGCCTTCATATTTATTTAATGCTTCTATCAGCAAATCGCAGCTATGCATATCCAGGTGATTGGTCGGTTCATCCAGCATCAGGAAATTCGCTTTGCTGACAATTGTTTTGGCTAATGCTACTCTTGCTTTTTCACCACCACTTAAAATCTTAATTTTTTTATCCGTATCATCTCCGCTGAATAAAAAGCAACCCAGCAACCCACGCAATTCGAGGTCTGTCATCTGGCTACCACATTCTTTCATTTCATCCAACAGTGTATTATTCACATTCAATGCTTCCAGCTGGTGCTGTGCATAAAAACTTTCTTCTACATTGTGTCCCCATTTTCTTTCACCGCTGCTGATAGGTTCTACACCGGCAATGATACGCAGCAGTGTCGATTTACCTTTTCCATTGGCGCCTATCAAAGCGATCTTATCGCCACGGTCTATTTCTACCGATGTATTTTCCACAATCACATTTTCACCAAAGGCTTTCGTCACATGTTTTAATTCTGTCAATACTCTGCCCGGGGTTTTATCCACCCTGAAGTTGATGCGGATATTAGGACGTTCCAATGCTACGTCTTCTATTCGTTCCAGTTTATCCAGTTTCTTCATGATGCTTTGCGCCATCGCCGCCTTACTTGCTTTAGCCCTGAACCTTTCTACCAGTCGTTCATTCTGGCGTATATAATCCTGCTGATTCTCGTATGCTTTTTGTTGCATGTCTATACGAATGGCTTTTTCTTTTTCAAAGTAATCATAGTTGCCATTGTAGATATGCAGTTGCTGCTGGTACACTTCAACGATCTTCGTCACCATCCTGTTCAGGAAATATTTATCGTGGCTTACTATAACTACTGATCCCTGGTAATGCTGCAAATATTTTTCCAGCCATTCTATGGAAGGAAGATCAAGGTGGTTGGTAGGCTCATCCAGCAACAAAAGATCCGGTTGCTGCAATATCATTTTCGCCAGCAATACCCGCATCCGCCAGCCTCCGCTGTATTCTTTATACGGACGCTGCAGGTCGGCATTGGAAAAACCAAGTCCCTGTAATACTTCTTCGGTTTTATGATGAATATTATATCCACCGAGTGTCTCCAATTCATGGAGTTTGTCGGTGTATTCATACAAGGCTTTTTCATCCCCGGTTTTTTCCAGCTCTTTGCCGATGATTTCAATTTCTTTTTCCAGTTCCAATATTCTTTCAAAGGCGCTTAAGGCTACCTGCAAAATAGAATCATTCGTATCAAAACTTAAGAGATCCTGGTGGAGGTAGCCGATAGAAGTACTGCGGCTTCTTTCTATCGTACCAGCTGAAGGAGAGAATTGTCCTACCAGTAATTTTAATATGGTTGATTTACCGGTACCGTTATAGCCGATCAGCCCGATCCGTTCATTGGGTTGAATATGCCAGGTAGCTTCTTCAATAATTGTTCTCGCTCCAAATTCAAAGGTTACGTCTTGTAGTCCTGCCAGCATGAGAAGTTATAGAGTTTTTAGTTTAATAGTTTATATGTTCAGATTTACCGGGTACACCTTCCATCTTTAGGCATCCAATTAATCCCCAAGATTCCCGCAAAAATAAGGATTACCGGCTCTAATGGCTTTGAATTACATTTGTGTAAATTTTTTGCGTTCTATGAAGAAGTTTTTCGCTATCCTGGGAACTATCTTGTTATTGCTGGTAGGTTATATCTGGATTACGTTTAAAAGTGGCAGGAAATTGCCAAAAGGTCCAAAACCGGTTTCGCTGGCCGTAAGTAAACATAGCCCTGTTTTTAACGAATCCATTCAATCTCTTTTAGATGCGTATTATAATATGTCGGAGGGATTTGTAAACTGGGATACGGTGGCTATAGCCCGATATGGTAATGAACTCAAAACAGCACTCGACAGCCTTAAAGTAGAAGAACTGAAAGTAGATACTACCGGCATTTATGAATCAGCGCTCGACCCGGTGGCTAATGCAAAAAATGAAACAGATAATATTCTGAAGCAACCTTCCATTGATAAGAAAAGAGCCTCCTTTAATCTCTTATCGGAAAACCTCCGGTTACTTTTTATTGTAGTAAAATATGACCAGGGCAAATTGTACTGGCAGGAATGCCCCATGGCATTTGGAGAAGGTTACCCTGGCAACTGGTTAAGCAAAACAGATGCAGTCCGCAATCCTTATTTGGGTACTAAACATCCTGACTATAAAGATGGCATGTTGCACTGTGGCGGGCCAAAGGACACAATCAATTTTATCGTTCCGGATACTACAGGAAAAAAATAGTGGCGGCTGCTGTAGTGAATACATCCTATTCCATTTTAAAACAAAGAAACAACTTCAAAGAAATATAAAGCGGTAAAGCTCCCGCATTCATTACGGCCACGCAGCATTCGGGTGAAACAATGCCTGATCCTTAAAAATATTCTCCTCTGTCGAAAGTTTTTCTCCTTTAATTTCGTCTAAGTTCGAAATTTCGCTTCCTGCTTTATTTACATTTCAAAAAACAATCACATGAGAAAATCAACTGTTTCATTTTTACTCCTATTCATTACCGGCTGGCTCTTCGCCCAGGAAAAGCTGGATATGGACATGATCAATAAGATCAAAGAAGAAGGCTCCAAAAATTCCAAAGTAATGGACATCGCCTTTCAATTGACAGATGCCAATGGCCCGAGGCTGGCCGGCTCACCGGGTTTTATGAAAGCCGCTAACTGGGCTAAGTCTGAGCTGTCCGAATGGGGATTAGAAAATGCCGCTCTTGAGCCCTGGGGTGATTTTGGCCGTGGTTGGGAACTGGAAAAAAGTTATGTAGCCATGACTGCGCCTTATTACAAACCATTGATCGCTTATCCAAAAACCTGGACAAAGGGAACGAAAGGATTGAAATCCGCGGAAGTATTATTAATCGAAGCCAAAGATTCCGTAGAATTAGAAAAGTATAGAGGAACACTGAAAAACAAAGTGATCATTTTATACCGCAATGATACTTTGAAACAAACTTTCACCGCTGACGCCAAACGATATACGGATGAAGAACTGGAAAAGATGGCTGCGGCGAAACCACAGGAGCCACGGCAACAAAACCAGGCTGGCGACACTGCCATGCAACGCCGGATGCGAGAATTTCAACGTACCCAGGGTCCGGGATCAGTAGCTAATAAACTAAAAGACCTGGCCAATGCTGAAGGAGCCGTAGCCGTATTAAGTATGAGCACAAGAGGTCATGATGGTACTTTGTTTGTACAGGGTGGTGGTGCCTATGCTCCCGGCTCTCCTGATAATTTTTTAGATATCATGATGACCGCCGAAGACTATAACGCCATCTGCCGGCTGATAAAAGCAGGCATACCAGTAAAAATGGATGTGGACGTAAAAACAGCTTTTAATGATAAGGACACCAAAGGCTATAATGTAGTAGCGGAAATAAAAGGATCTGATCCTTCTTTAAAAGATGAACTGGTAATGCTGGGCGGCCATTTGGATAGTTGGCAGGCTGCTACCGGCGCTACTGACAATGCAGCGGGCTGTGCGGTGATGATGGAAGTGGTTAGAATATTAAAGACGCTGCGTGTGCAACCAAGAAGAACCATTCGCATCGCCTTATGGGGTGGGGAAGAGCAGGGGTTACTAGGTTCGAAGGGATATGTAAAAAATCATTTTGCTGATCCCGCCACGATGGAACTGAAGCCAGAACATGCAAAGTTTTCATCCTATTTCAATATTGACAATGGCACGGGCAAGGTAAGAGGTATCTACCTGCAGGGTAATGAAAAAGTGAAAGATATTTTTACTCAATGGCTTGCTCCGTTTAATGATATGGGAGCCAAAACTCTGACCATATCCAATACCGGTGGTACTGACCATGGTTCATTTGATGCGGTAGGGCTGCCGGGTTTCCAGTTTATACAAGATCCTATTGAATACGATACCCGGACTCACCATACCAATATGGATTCTTATAGTCACCTGATTGCAGCCGACATGCAGCAGATATCCGTTATCGTTGCATCCTTTGTTTATAATGCGGCAATGAGGGATGAAAAATTGCCCAGGAAAGAATTACCTAAACCAAGAGGTACTACTCAAAGAGGATTTTAAATTTATTCACGATAAAATTATCTTAAATGAGTTCCTGGTAATTGGGAACTCTTTTAGTTTTTAACCAGGTTAAATGATATTCTCCATTCCTTGTCGATTAAAATGTCGTAATACCGCTAATTTTATTTCGAATTATTTAATCTATTATGATGATCCGCAGAATTAATAATATACCATTCCATGCAATAGCTACTCTTTTATTTTTCCCATTGTTTTTATCAGCACAAGAGGGTTCTCAACCAAAGAAAGCCGTTATAGAAAGTCACTATCGCGATGAAATAAAAGCTTTGGCGGAACAGAACGTTATCAAATCCGCTTTTCAAACGATCATTGAACTTGAACCGGAAACAATAAAGAACCTGGTAACTCTTACACAAATTCCGGCGCCGCCTTTCAAAGAACAGGCAAGGGCGACACAATTCCGGCAAATGCTGCAAGCGCTTGGTGTGGACAGCGTTTGGGTAGACCAGGCCGGTAACGTCATTGGCTTGCGGCGTGGAAAGTCCGGGAAAAAAACGGTAGTGATTGAAGGGCATATAGATACTGTTTTCCCCGAGGGCACTGACGTGACGGTAAAACAAAAAGAAGATACACTCTATGCACCAGGGATTGGTGACGATACCCGCGGGCTTAGTATTCTTTTAACCCTCGTCAAATCGATGAATAAAGTTGGGCTTAAAACCGATGCCGATATTTTGTTCATTGGTACAACAGGTGAGGAAGGACTCGGAGATCTGAGAGGTGTTAAACAATTATTTAATAGCGGGCTGAAAATTGATTCTTATATATCTATCGACGGTGAATCAATTGCTAATATCGTTTACGGTGGAGTAGGTTCTCTTCGTTATCGTATCACTTACAAAGGACCTGGCGGACATTCTTACGGAGCCTTTGGCCTGGCAAATCCGCATAATGCATTAGGCCGGACTATTCATTATTTTATTAATGATGCGGATGCTTTTACCCGGCAGGGTATCAGAACGACTTACAATGTCGGTGTCATCGGCGGAGGCACATCAGTGAATGCTATACCTTTTGAATCATGGATGGAAGTAGACATGCGATCTGAAAGTCCTGAACGATTGAGTGGCATTGATAAATTATTACAACAGGCTATACAACGTGGCTTACAAGAGGAGAACGCTATGAAAAGATCCGGAATTGACTTGATGGTTGATGTGCGGCTTGTAGGGGATCGGCCTTCCGGCGTTCAGCATTCATCTCTTCCATTGATACAACGGGCCGGAGCATCTTCATTATTCTTTGGCGAGACGCCAGAATTATCTATCATTTCCACTAATGCTAACTATCCTATTTCTAAAAACATTTCCGCTATAACTATCGGAAGAGGTGGCAAAAGTGGTGGCGCACATTCGCTGAATGAATGGTGGATCAATGATAAAGGCTGGTTGGCCATACAATATGCGTTACTGGTGCTTGTTTCAGAGGCCGGATTGGCGAGATGATCTTTATTGATTATATGATAGTACTTTAGGTTACAGAAAGGACAGACTACAATTATCGAATTAAAGTAGCATGGCTATTGATAAAAATAAATGTTCAACCTGCGGAACTGATCTTATTCAAAGAAGCAGAATAAGATTATTTTTTACAGGTGTTGTCTTTATTGCAATCGGGGTCATTGTTACATATCTTAATTTAAAATTCTGGCCGTTCGCCGTTTTTACTTTTTTAATAGCTGCTTACCTGATTGTTTGGAGTACCAGTGGGAAAGGGCGCTGGTGCAGGCAATGTAAGAAGTTCCCTTTTAACTAAAGATTTCAAGAACTATGCCTGTCAGGAATCTGCATTTGATCAGCATTTCAGTTTTGTACGGCAAAATATGGGCTGAAATTTTTATTGAACTCTACCGTACTTCATCCGCCGTTCAAAATTTTATCCGGATCGCTTATTTTTTAGCGGTTAAATTTATCCTGACTACTTCGGTTTTTCATAAATAAATCTCACCATCGCATTCTTTTTGTTATCCGATGTAAGATAAACCTGGTAGCGTTTATCACCCGCATTTACAATCATCAGGGCCGTGTTGGGAGGGATAGAACCAAGATTTTCACCTACCATTATCATTTCCTGCAATGGTTTTATAAAATCAACTCTTATAAATATAGTGATAGGTTTGGTAGCGAGTCCCCTCCTTGAGACAACTGGCATATCGTTGACATAAACAGAAATAGTATCACCGTCGATGACACCATTATCATAAAAGTCAAGACGAATACTACCGGTATCACATTTTATTTCTTTTACCAATTCCAGCTTACGCTCTATCAAAACAGGAGGCACACCAGGTTTGAAAGCAGGCTGCTGGATACGGGTCAAAACAATAGTACCGGACGGGCAAATACTTTTGCCGTCCATGGTTTTTCCTGTCCACGAACCGCGTAATTGTTCTTCTCTTCCATCTGTATGAAAAGTAAGTGCGTACTTCTTAATACACGGGATGCAATCAGGTGGTATCCGGAAAACTGCTACTTTCTGTTCTTCGATACTTAATGATTTGGATACTGTATCAAATGTGCCTTCAAATTCTTCTTTTACATAGTTGGTTGTGTCAGAATAATGATAAGAGGTGCCCCTGATGCTGCCACCGGCTATCTGCAATTGAAACTCGATGTTATAAACAGGAAAACAACCGCCGGGTTCCATCACAAGCCTTCCTTTCCAGAAGCCATTGATATCTTGTCCCCGAACGCAAAAAGTAACTAATAGTAAGATAAATAAAACGACTCCTTTTTGCATTAGAAATGAAAATAGGGAAAATTATGAAGCGGGTATAAAAATTACAGAAACGGCAATAAGGAAAGAAGCCGAAAGTCAGAATAGTCAAATGAGTCATAAAAGTCAATACGCCGGATACGTCAGTATCTTCGGTCTTTCCGTCTTCAGACATCTGACTTCAGATTTCTTATTATGGCTTTTGATATTTAAACCGCACCACCGCATTCTTTTGTTCAGTAGAGGTAATGCGTACCTCAAAACGCTGTTCACCGGCTTCTACTACCATGAGAGAAGTATTTGGTGGAATGCGACCGAGATTCTCAGCAACCATCGTTAGTTCCTGGTCATCGTTGTCTTCGTCCATTTTAAACTTCAGGACAAGAGGGTTTGCGGTCAAACGTTTACTTGATAAAACCAATTTTTTATTGAGAAATACAGAGATAGTATCGTCATCTATTTCGCCATTATCATACAACTTCACTGTTACGTCCGGGTTGGTCAACACTAATGATTGAGCCAGTTTATTCTCTCTTGATTTCAGAATCGAAGGTGTGATGACTACAGGCTTCACCGTCACTTTGGTTAGCTCAGGCGTATTTTTTTTGATTGAATCAATATTTATTTTTACGGGCGGATCCAGCACTTTTTTATTAGTGACACCGGCATCCGGTTTTTTTTCTACAGGCTTAGCTGTTTTGGGAGTTGTCTTTTTAACTGTCGGTGGTGGTGCAACAGGTGTGTTTTTTACGATCGGTGGGTCGGTATTTTTTTTTGGTCTTAAAGAAGGCTCGATGTAAAATTCTGAAGTAGTCACTTTTCGAAGAAAGACCCTGCCACCTCCACAGTCACCCCATTCAAAAGGATTGGGCCCGCGTTTTACTTCCTGCTTCCCGAGATAAGTTCCTTCCAGGAATTCTTCTTTTCCCGAACGGGAATACTCCAGATCATAATTCATGATACAGGTCCCGCCACCTTCCGTTTTTACCTCCACTGTTTTTATTTCCCGTATCCTGAATTTTTGAGAGTTCCCGATATAACTTCCCGTCATGGTAGCCTTACCATAAAACCGGATATCATCCTGCCAGGAATAAGAAACTCCGCCCACTGCGTAATTCGTGTTTTGTTTTACCTGGAATTCTAATTTGTATTGGTACCCATTGTCGGCGATAAAATAACCCCGCCAGATACCTGTGACGCTTTGAGAAAATGAGAAGAATGAAAAAGCGCCAAGAAAAAATAAAAGGAGCAACCCGTTCTTTTGTCGTATCCGTTCCATGGAACTTCAAAACTAACGAATAAGTTCGTATCAGTTGATTGCACTCCGGCAAGAGTTTGTTAATTTTGCCCACTAAATTTTATTAGAAGAATAATCTGAAGCATGATCAATATTACCTTTCCTGATGGCGCAGTAAGACAATATGAAAACGGAGTTTCTGCACTGGATATCGCAAAATCAATTTCTGAGGGCCTCGCGAGAAAAATTTTGGCCGCAAGCGTAAATGGCCGGGTATGGGATGCGTTAAGGCCCATTAATGAAGACGCTACCCTCAACCTTCTTACCTGGAACGATAAAGACGGGAAAAATACATTCTGGCATTCTTCAGCCCACCTGATGGCTGAAGCGGTAGAATCCATGTTTCCCGGTGTAAAATTTTGGGTAGGTCCTGCATTGGACAATGGCTTTTATTATGATATGGATCTGGGGGATAAAAAAATGAGCGAAGAAGACCTGGCAGCTTTGGAAAAAAAGATGAATGAACTGGCAAAGCAAAATAATGTATATACACGGAAAGAAATTTCAAAGCCGGAAGCCATTCAATATTTTGCCACTAAGAATGATGAATACAAATTGGATCTGTTGCAGAATCTTCATGACGGGGAAATAACTTTTTACTCACAAGGAAATTTTACTGACCTCTGCCGCGGGCCGCATATTCCCTCAACAGGTTTTATAAAAGCTATTAAACTCACCAGTATTGCCGGCGCTTACTGGAAAGGCGATGAAAAAAATAAAATGCTGACCCGTGTGTATGGTATTACTTTCCCTTCCCAAAAAGAATTGGATGAGTACCTGCATATGCTGGAAGAAGCAAAGAAAAGGGACCATCGCAAACTTGGAAAGGAATTAGGCATTTATACCATGGACGATGATGTAGGACAGGGCTTGATCATGTGGATGCCCAATGGTACAGTAATAATAGAAGAGCTGGAGAAGCTGGCGAAAGAAACGGAAAATGCCGGCGGCTATAAAAGAGTAGTGACTCCGCATATTGCGAAAGAAAGTATGTACCTGACCAGCGGTCACCTGCCTTATTATGCCGACAGTATGTATCCTCCCATGGAAATGGATGGCGAGAAGTACTACCTGAAATCAATGAACTGCCCGCATCATCATAAAATATTCGCAGCGGAGCCAAAGAGCTATAGAGATCTTCCTTACAGGATAGCTGAGTACGGTACTGTTTATCGCTACGAACAAAGTGGTGAGTTATTCGGACTCATGCGGGTACGTTGCCTGCACATGAACGATGCGCATATTTATTGCACCAAAGATCAGTTCAATGATGAGTTCCGTGCGGTAAATGACATGTATCTGAAATATTTTAAGATTTTCGGTATCGATAAATACGTAATGAGACTCTCGTTACATTCTCCTGAGAAACTCGGCATCAAATATGTGAATGAACCAGAGTTGTGGAAAGAAACGGAGACCATGGTAAGAAATGTGCTGACGGAGTCAAATATCCCTTTTGTAGAAGTACAGGATGAAGCCGCTTTCTATGGACCCAAAATTGATGTTCAGATATACAGCGCTATTGGCAGGGAATTTACATTAGCCACTAACCAGGTAGATTTTTCACAGGGAAGAAGTTTTAAACTGGAATATACTGATCAGTCGAATAAACCGGAAACGCCGTTAATTATTCACAGGGCCCCATTGGGTACGCATGAACGTTTCATTGGCTTCCTGCTGGAACAATATGCTGGTAAATTCCCGGTTTGGCTGGCGCCTTTGCAGGTAAAAGTGCTGCCAATCAGTGATAAGTTTTTGGATTATGCCAAAACTGTAGCGCAGAAACTTAAAAATGCGGATATTCGTGCAGAGGTAGACGACCGGCAGGAAAAGATTGGCAAAAAGATCCGTGATACCGAATTGCTGAGAGTTCCCTATATGCTGGTTGTCGGAGAAAAAGAAATGAACGAAAACAAGGTGGCCGTAAGAAGGCAGGGAAAAGGGGATGCAGGGGTAAAAGAATTAGATGAATTTTTAAACGAATTAACAGCAGAAATTAAAGAACGGAGAGCAGAATAATTTCCGATCTTCATCAGGTAAATTTTTTCCCGTTGCCCGGACGGGTAATAACATTAAAAAAAAGAATAGCATTTTCCAGGCGAAATGCTTCACGCAAAAAAATTAAATGGCAGTACCACAAAAACCCGGAGGCGGGTTCAACAGACCACCAGGTGCGGGTGGATTTCAAAAACCCGGCGGTGGTGGATTCAACAAAGGCGGTTTTAACAGGGGCAGATTCGCTCCCCGTAAAGAAGCGGAACATCGTATCAATCATTTTATCAGGGTACCACAGGTCAGGCTTGTTGGAGACAATGTAGAAGTAGGTATCTATTCCCTGCAGGATGCACTGAAAATGGCGCAGGAACAGCAACTGGATCTTGTAGAAATCTCGCCACAGGTAGATCCGCCGGTTTGCAAAATCATTGACTACAATAAATTCCTCTACGATAAGAAGAAGAAGGAAAAAGAGATGAAAGCCAAAAGCAAAGTCTCTGAGGTAAAAGAGATTCGGTTTACTCCCAATACAGATGACCATGACTTTGACTTTAAAGCCAAACATGCTGAAGGCTTTTTAAAAGATGGCAATAAAGTAAAAGCTTATGTTCAGTTCAAAGGCCGTGCTATACAATTCCAGGACAGGGGACAGTTGCTATTATTAAAATTCGCTGAAAGGCTCGCTGAAATCGGAATTTTAGAAAGCATGCCTAAACTGGAGGGAAGAAGGATGCTGGCGATGATAGCTCCAAAAGGTAAAAAGAAATCAGATAAGCCGGCAAAGACAGATAACGCAGGTTAGAAGCAAAACAGAAATTGATTTTTGATAAAAAAAACCCAGGCATGCTCTGGGTTTTTTATGTATCCAACAAAATATTAATGCTTGTGTTATTATTATCGTCTCCATGTAAATAACGGAAATATTCGTCAGCCGGTTAAACATGATGATACTTTTTTTTAACTGTTTATATCCTAAAATCACCATTGATACTAAAATCTAAAATAGGCAGACTACAATTGATCCTTTGCGTATCTTAGAACACTTTTATTAAACTAAACATATCAATTACATGCTCCAGTTCTGTAGTCGTTTGAGTTTGATCCTGATTACTTTTTTTCTTTGCGCCGCGGTCATTGCTCAGCCAAAAACCGATACAACAAAAAATTCCAGCAATAACAACAATAGCGTAAAGCCGACTACGGGTCCAAAGCCTTTCAAAGACGTGATTACATCCAAAGCGGTTACAGATGAAGGATTATTTAATGTTCATAAAGTTGACGATAAATATTTTTTAGAAATTCCGGACACATTGCTTGGTCGTGAAATATTAGTAGTAAATCGTATCTCAAAAGCGGCCGCCGGAATGCGAAGCGGCTTTTTTGGTTACGCCGGTGACGAAACCGGAAGAAATGTGATACGTTTTGAAAAAGGCCCTGGCAATAAGATTTTTATGCGGAATATTTCTTTTGCGGAATATTCGAAAGATTCGACTTCACCCATGTACATGGCGGTCAATAAATCAAACGTGCAACCGATTGCCGCCGCATTTGAGATAAAAGCTTTTTCAAAAGATTCCACAGGAAGTGTGATTGACATAACAGATTATATCAGTAATGACAATGATGTCCTGTTTTTCAGCAGCCAGATAAAGTCGGCTTTGCGGATTGGTTCACAGCAATCGGATAAATCTTATATTATTGGAATCAGGTCATATCCGATCAATATTGAGATAAGTACGTTGAAAACTTATAGCAGAATGGGAGGTCCCTCTGCCGGGGGTGCGCCTTCCGGAGGCAACCTTACTGTAGAAATGAACAGCTCATTCGTTATTTTACCTAAGGTTCCGATGCAACCGAGATTTTATGATCCCCGTGTTGGTTATTATGCTGTCGGTTATACGGATTTCGATGCCAATCCCCAAGGTGTTGAAACCGCAAGTTTGGTAAAGCGTTGGAGACTGGAACCAAAGGATGAGGAGATAGAAAAATATAAAAGGGGAGAGTTGGTAGAGCCTAAAAAGCCAATAATATTTTATATCGATCCTGCTACGCCCAAAACTTGGGTTCCTTATCTCATACAGGGAGTAAATGACTGGCAGGCATCATTTGAGAAAGCCGGGTTTAAAAATGCGATTATGGGAAAGTTGGCTCCTACAAAAGAACTGGATCCGGATTGGAGCCTTGAAGATGCCCGTAATTCCGCAATTGTTTATAAGCCGTCAGACGTAGCCAATGCAAGTGGCCCCAGCATCAGCGATCCCCGAAGCGGAGAGATCATGGAAAGCCATATCAACTGGTACCACAACGTAATGCAATTGATCCATCATTGGTATTTTATTCAATGCTCACCGGTGGATACGGCCGCCAGGAAAATGATTTTTGACAATGATCTCATGGGCCAACTGGTCCGGTTCGTGTCTTCACATGAGGTAGGGCATACGTTAGGATTGCGGCATAACTATGGTTCGAGTTCAAGCGTGCCGGTTGAAAAGCTTCGGGACAAAGCCTGGGTTGAAGCACATGGCCATACACCTTCGATTATGGATTACGCCCGTTTCAATTACGTGGCGCAACCTGAAGATAAGATTAGCAGGGCTGGATTATTTCCCCGCATTGGCGATTATGACAATTGGGCGATTGAATGGGGCTACAAAATTTTTCCGCAATACAAAACGGCTGAGGAAGAGAAGACATTTTTAAATAAGTGGGTAATTGAAAAATTAAAAGATAACCGCTTGTGGTTTGGCACGGAGACCAATCCCGATGATCCGCGTTCACAAAGAGAACAGGTAGGAGACGATGGGATGAAAGGAGCGATGTATGGTATTAAAAATTTACAACGTATAGTTCCAAATCTTGAAGAGTGGACTAAAGAGCCGAACAAGGACTATGGTAACCTGCGTGACATGTATAACCAGGTGACCATCCAGTTTTCTATGTACATGAGTCATGTAGCGAAGTATATCGGCGGTATCATGGAAACGCCTAAAATGGTAGAGGAGAAAGGGCCCGTTTATGAAAATGTCTCCAAAGCGAAGCAAAAAGAAGCCGTAGAGTTTTTAAATAAACAGCTATTCGCTACTCCATCGTGGCTTATTGATAACGATATTTTTGATAAAACAGGAACTAATGCAATCAGTACAGTTGGAGGATTACAGGATGCTGTACTAAACCGCATACTCTCCACACGCAATATTTCAAAGCTAATAGATGCAGAGGCAGAAGAGGGCAGCAACGCTTATGCGACAATTGATCTTTTAAATGACCTGAAAAAAGGTATTTGGTCAGAGTTAGCTGGCAAAACCAGAATTGATGTTTACCGGAGAAATTTACAGAAATCATATATTAATATTTTGGAAGGATTGCTAAATCCTCCTAAGAGCAGTGGTTCTTCCGACATTATCATAATTATGCTGGGAGGGAGTTCTACAACGGCCATTGACAAATCAGATATAAGGAGTGTTGTCAGGGCTCACCTCAGTTCTTTACGCAATGAAGTAAGGGCCGCCTCTAACGCTGTATCTGATCCAATGAGCCGCTATCATCTGCAGGATATTTTGGTAAGAATTGATAAAGCGCTGAATCCTAAAGACTAAAGGAAGTTATTTTGATAATTTACCAAACTGAGTATCTAAACTAGGCCCTCAGTTTTTATTTAAGAATAGCCTTTGCTGCTAACTATTGCTCCGTTATCTTTGCAGCCCGAAATAAAGTTCTTTCTTTATCCTGGGCTTCGGCGCAGGGCGGACATTTCCTGAAGAGGTTCGACAAGGATCCCCCGGTGGGGAACGCCTCAAGGGTATAATTATTAATACTGGGTAAAATGCCTAAAGTAAAAACAAATTCCAGCGCCAAAAAACGCTTTAAAGTAACGGCGACCGGAAAGATCATGCATCAGAAAGCTTTCAAACGTCACATCCTTACAAAGAAATCCAAGAAACGTAAACGTAACATGAGAATGGATGGAACTGTATCCAAAACTCACGTTGATTTTGTAAAACGCCTGTTGAGATTAAAATAAGTCAACAAAGGCAAATGGTCATATGAGTCATTAGACTTACTGACCTAAATAACTTGTATGACATATTTGACTTCTGATTAATTAAACTTTCAAATTTAAACTCTTTAAGATATGCCTCGTTCAAAGAATGCAGTAGCCTCCAAGGCACGCCGCAAAAAAATATTAAAACAAGCCAAAGGTTTCTATGGTAAACGTAAGAATGTACTTTCCGTTGCCAAAAACGTAGTAGAAAAAGGGATGACTTACATGTTCGTAGGTCGTAAACTTAAGAAAAGAGAATACCGTACATTATGGATAGCCCGTATCAATGCGGCAGTACGTGCGGAAGGTATGACCTATTCTGAATTCATCAATAAACTAAACAAAAAGGGAATTGCCCTTGACCGTAAGGTACTGGCCGATCTGGCAATGAATAATCCTGAAACTTTTAAAAGCCTTGTAGATCAGGTGAAATAAAATTTTGTAAAACAATTTGATGACCGTCCCGCTGAAGCGGGACGGTTTTTTATTTCAGGCCACTTATAAATATTTTTCTTCGGATCTACAGGTATCTTTCTTTTATGATTTTCTGATGATGTACAGGATGGCCGACAATAATAAAACCAATCGCTAAAACATAATTTGAACTATTAGAGGAAATACCGTTGGATTGCAACTGCTCTTCATCAAACGACTGAAATAATAATTCAGATGATCTTCTGACTACCTTCAATTCTTCCATAAGTTTATCCCAAGTCCTGGAGCTTGCTTTTGCATTCGAGGCAAATAAATTCTCGTCAAAACCCGGCAGTGGAGTGGAATCTTTCCTGGCGAAACGAAGTGCACGGTAGGCAAAGACCCTTTCTGCATCGATAATATGTTGCAGTACCTCTCTGATGGTCCACTTTCCATCTGCATACCGGTAGTCATATTTATCTAACGGAATCGTGTCAAAAAAACGAATTAAAGAAGCACTTTGTTTGTCAAATGCTATTGTCAAATCATCATCTGTTACGAGATTGATATAGTTATGATACCAGTCTCCAACACGGGAAAGATCGGGGCGCATATTAATCTGAGGTTTATCGTAATTAAAAACGAAAGTTCGGATTTTTATAAATTAAAACTGGGCTCCATTTTACAGCTAACAAGTATAACCAATGCATTCTCAAAATGAGCAGGCTTTTATAAAATGTAAAGTCAAATTCATTAAAAAACCCGGTAGTTAGCCGGGTCTTTTAGGTTTTATCCTTTTGCTTTCGACTTCACTTTTGATTTAACCGGGAGATTAGTTTTCTTTAACTCCGGTTTTAAAGTAGAAGCCAGCTTGATAGCTTCGTATGCATTAACCAAACCTCCGGATACACTAATATCAGACAGGTCAACCTCTTCACCGGTACCCGGATCTTTTACTTTTTCACCTGGATTTTTTGTTGATTTCTCAATAACAGATTTAACCTGTTGCGGAGAAAGACCTGGATAGTACTCCAACAAAAATGCAGCAAGACCGGCAACGACAGGAGATGCCATACTGGTTCCCTGCAAAAATTGATAGGTATTACCGCCGGGAACCGTTGAATATATTTTTACACCGGGAGCAAATACATCTACTTGCTTTTTACCATAATTAGAAAAATTGGCTGTCAATCCACCTGCTATGGGATCGCCGCTGGCGCCAACCGTTATCCAGTTACGAGCTTTAGTTCCATCTTCAAAAACCGGCGTAGGAAAGTTTAGCGTTGTATCCAGGTCCTTGTGATCATTTCCCGCCGCCTGAACAAGTAATACATTCTTGCTTTCAGCATATTTAGCCGCATCGTCCACCCATTTCTTCTCCGGTGAAAACCCTTTGCCAAAACTCATATTGATTACTTTAGCCCCATTATCTACCGCATAACGTATTGCCAGTGCGATGTCTTTATCATGTTCATCGCCATCAGGAATAGCGCGAATCATCATAATCCGCACATTATCCGCAACGCCATCTATGCCCAATCCATTATTTCTTACTGCGGCAATGATTCCGGAAACGTGGGTACCATGAAGGGCGCTGCTTTTACTCACCATTACATTGCTGTTACCATAAAATTTATCATTCAAATCATTATAGTTGTCTTTAACTATTTCTGAACGATAGGCCTTTGGTTCCTTATCGGCCGCTTCAAATTTGCGGATATCCCCGTCCAACTCATCAATGATCATTACATTTGATATCTCGTCGTCACCATTCGCTCTGCATATATTTGTTAATATTCTTTTCACTCTTTTTGATACATCAACTGAAGGTGTATAATCGACAAGCTCTTTACAATTGTATTCGTCCTTGCCAAGATCTTTTCGTATTATAGAATCACCGGCGATCATATCTTTGTACATTCTTTTCACCTGGATAACATCCAACGGGTTAATATCACCTATCACGTCTTCTTTTGCCTTGCTCCACATTTCAAATTCTTTTAGATCGGCTGACGTCAGAGAGCTTTTCGAAACTTCGTTTTCACCCCACTTCGCCTTGAATTTATGATAGATCCTTGCAGCCTCATGAGAGTCCCTCTCTACATTGGAACCGTCGCGGCCACCCAGGAAGTTCCATCCGTATACGTCATCGACATAGCCATTTTTATCATCATCGATCCCATTGCCCGGTATTTCTTTAGTATTATGCCAAAGAATGGATTTAAGATCTTCATGCAACGTATCTATTCCTGAATCAATAACCGCTACTATAACAGGTGAGCTTTTAAGGTTTTTCGACTTTACAAATTCATACGCTTTATCCATGCTGATTCCATAAAAGCCATTCTCTTTACTGTCCAGTAAATGCCAGCCTTTCGGCACCTCGCTTTTTTGCGCGAAAACCCCAATCCCCAGCAAGCCAACGATTATTAATGAGAGGGTACGTTTAAATAAACTCTTCATTCGTGTTATCTTTTTATTAATGACAAAATTGAGAAAAATTGCAAAACTATTGTTTACCATTCATATATTTTACCAAAATAGAAACCCTGCAACTTCTCAGTTAGCAGGGTTTTATAAACATTTTGACGAGAATCAAGTTTTATTGGTTGCTTAGCTTCAATTCTACCCTGCGATTTAATATTTTTTCCGCTTCGGTTTTGCCTGAATTAAGGGGTTTATCCGGTCCATATCCGATAGTTGTTAATCGTTCGCTATTAACACCTTTGGATTCGAGATATTTTTTAACATTTTCAGCCCTGTTTTTAGACAATTTCAAGTTTATCTCGTAGGTGCCATCACTGCTTGTATGCCCTTCGACGATAACTTTTATTTCAGGGTTGTTTTTTAAAATGTCAGCGACATCATCCAAAACACTGAATGATTCGGTGGTCAATTGAGCGCTGCCATATTTAAATTGAATACGTTTTGCGGCATATTCAACTTTCTGAACTATTTCTTTTTTGATCTCTTCAGGACAGCCATTAGCCAATCCTTTTACAGTTGGACATTTGTCTTCCTCATCATTAATTCCATCGCCATCTGTATCAGGTATCGGGCAGCCATCATAACGGGCAAGGCCAGCTACTGAAGGACATTTATCATCCTTATCCAATACGCCATCTTTGTCAGTGTCAGGAGGGGGACATCCACCATTGTCCCGTAAACCCGCTATATCCGGGCAGTTATCGTCTTTATCCAATATTCCATCGCCATCCGTATCAGGATAGGGACAGCCCTTATTATCAGCAAGCCCGGCTTGATCGGGACATTTATCCTCATTATCAGAAATGCCATCATTGTCAGTATCAGGGCAGCCAAGTAATTTGATGGGGCCGGCGATATCAGGACATTTGTCCGTTTTATCGGGAGTGCCGTCATGATCTTTATCTTTTAACTCGGGCAGTACAGGTTTGCCAAGAAAAACGCCAAGAGTAGCGCCAATTACTTCATGTTTATAATTAGTGGCGGTATAATCAGAAGGCTCATAAAAATCGTTCAACCCACGGCTATAATTCGCTGTCAGGAAAACCCGGCCATACTCAAAGCCTGCCAGCCCATTTACCCCAAAATTGAGAATAGAATATTTTCCAGGCCCTTTACCAACTGGAAGGTCTTTATTTTCTTCGGAACTGAGCTTCACATCAACCACTATATCGTCGATATGATGAAAGCCATCATAGAAAAAGGAAACATAAGGACCACCTCCAATCAGGAAACTCGCTTTCTTACTAAGTTTTAGCTTGTAGACTAAGTTTAATGGGATATCGATATAATTAACAAACTGCTTTCTTGTTTGCAGGTAAACCGTGTTGACGAGAGAATCGTCGAGGCCAAAAGCCCTTTTGAAAACTATTGTTGTATCAACTGATCTTGTCTTATAATTTCTTCCTTTGGTGGAAAAAAGGACCGAAGGCTGAAAATAAAAATTGGACCTGTCATTCAAACGCAGGTCAGCCATAAAACCCAGGTGCACGCCGTTTCTTCCTGAATAATTTTTTTTCAAACTATCCCAATCCGGCAGGTTGTTATCCTCCAATACTTTTGACTGATGTCCGCCGCCAACAATGGCTATTTTCAATTGTGCATGGGAAACTATAATGAAGAAGAGACTTAATGAAACTGCGAAGGAGATCCTTTTCATGGATAACAAGTTAGGTTTGGAGGATATTGTTCGCTGTAAAAATTGCAAATATTTCGCAGAAAACAAAGCATTTAGGCAAACTATGCCATATAGTTTGTACGAACGGAATAGTTTGCCATTTAGTATCTAAATATCAAACTTTATCCCCTGGGCAAGAGGCAGATTTTTGCTGTAATTGATAGTATTAGTTTGGCGCCTCATATAGGCTTTCCAGGCATCGCTGCCACTTTCCCTGCCGCCGCCTGTTTCCTTCTCTCCGCCAAAAGCTCCTCCAATTTCCGCCCCGGAGGTTCCAATGTTAACGTTAGCGATCCCACAATCGCTGCCGGCCGCCGATAAAAACTGTTCGGCCTCACGAAGGTTTAGGGTCATAATTGAAGAAGACAGGCCCTGCGGCACGCCGTTTTGAATTGTAATGGCGTCATCTATAGTTTTATACTTCAGCAAATAAAGAATAGGCGCAAAGGTTTCGTGTTGTACAATTTTGTAACCAGGTTTTGCTTCCGCAATGCATGGCTTTACATAGCAGCCGCTTTCGTATCCGTTGCCTTCGAGCACTCCACCTTCTACAATAAAATTTCCTCCTTCCGCTTTACACGCATCAATAGATTGCAGATACATTTTTACAGCATCTTTGTCAATCAGCGGGCCTACATGATTTTTTTCATTCAGCGGATCACCAATAGAAAGCTGCCTGTAAGCTGAAACTAATTTCTCTTTTATGTTATCGTAAACTTCTTCCTGTATAATCAAACGACGTGTAGTAGTGCAGCGTTGACCGGCCGTACCAACCGCACCAAATAACGAGCCCAAAATAGCTATATCAAAATCAGCATCTTTTGAAATAATGATCGCATTATTTCCACCTAATTCTAATAAAGCCCTGCCTAATCTTGCACCGACAGCAGCGCCAACAGCTTTTCCCATACGGGTAGATCCTGTAGCGGAGACAAGGGGTATCCTTGTATCGTTACTCATCCATTCTCCCACATCGCGGCTGCCAATGATCAAACCACTAACACCTTCCGGTACATGATTTTTTTCAAATACTTCTTTCACGATATTCTGACAGGCTACACCACATAAGGGTGTTTTCTCCGATGGCTTCCAGATACAAACATCTCCACAAACCCAGGCCAGCATAGAATTCCAGCTCCACACAGCGACCGGGAAATTAAAAGCGGAAATGACGCCTACAATACCCAGCGGGTGATATTGTTCATACATGCGGTGCGAAGGTCTTTCGCTATGCATTGTTAAACCATGTAATTGTCTTGATAAACCTACGGCGAAATCGCAGATATCAATCATTTCCTGCACTTCACCATAACCCTCCTGCAAGCTTTTACCCATTTCGTAGGAAACAAGTTTTCCCAACGGTTCTTTATACTGTCTTAGGGCTTCACCAATCTGTCTTACTATTTCACCACGTTTAGGAGCAGGCCATGTTCTCCATTCTTTAAATGCAGCTTCAGCTTTTGTTATAACGACTTCATAACTTTTTTTATCCGCAGCAGTGACATTGCCTATCAATTTTCCATCAACAGGAGAATAAGAGCTGATAGTTTCACCGGTTGAAGCGATCCATTCAATACCAGTACTCACACCGGCATTGGTAGAATGTATACTTAATGCTTTTAGAAAATCCATAGTTATTTTTTTGAACCGCAAAGGTAAACAACAAGCTTGTAATACAGCTTATCAGTACTGCTCCGTCCCGTTAGGAAAGTCTTTACTTTTTACGTCAGCTATGTATTGCTGAACAGATTTAGTAGCCATTTCATGAATATTGAGATACTGTCTTAAAAACCGGGGCTTAAATTCGGTATTGATGCCCAGCATATCATGCATAACAAGCACCTGGCCGTCGCAATGGCCGCCGGCGCCAATACCAATAGTAGGAATATGTAAATTCATAGAAACTTCTTTTGCAAGTGTCGCAGGTATTTTTTCAAGGACTATTCCAAAACAACCTGCTTCTTCCAGCAATATGGCATCTTTTTTTAATTTATCCGCTTCGGCCTCTTCTTTTGCCCGAACAGCATAAGTGCCGAATTTATAAATGGATTGTGGAGTAAGTCCAAGATGACCCATAACAGGGATACCTGCGGAAACAATTTTTTTAATAGCATCCAATGCCTCTTCACCGCCCTCCAGTTTAATGGAATGTGCGCCTGTTTCTTTCATAATGCGAATCGCAGAGGCGAGGGCGATATCGGAATTGGATTGATAAGAACCGAATGGAAGATCAACAACCACCAGGCAACGCTCCACAGCACGGATAACGGATGATGCATGGTATATCATCTGATCAAGAGTGATAGGTAATGTAGTTTCATGACCAGCCATCACATTACTGGCTGAATCACCAACCAATATCACGTCAATGCCCGCGCCATCAATAATCTTTGCAAATGAAAAATCATACGCCGTCAGCATGGAGATTTTTTCTCCTCCTTCTTTCATCTTTTGCAGCGTATTGGTAGTGATCCTTTTTACGTCCTTATTTACTGACATGAAACTTATTTGAAGCGCAAAAGTAGGAAAATCAAACCTCAATCGCTTTACGCAACAATTCGGCGTACAGAGTTTGGATTAAACCATCCGCTAAACCAATCTTTGGAACGAATATTTCATCGGCATCCGCCCATCGCATCACATTGATGTAAATAAGCAGGGCAGGCACTATTACATCAGCCCTGTCTTCACGGAATTTATATAAACTCATTCTTTGCGACAATGAGAGATTACTGAATTCCTTGTAGTAATCACGCAGGAGATCAAGCGGAAGGGGCTTGCCTTCCTTACGTTTGGAGATGGAAAATATTTTATTGATATTGCCTCCGGTGCCGATAGCGGAAACATGGTGAAATCCTTTTGTTTTTATTTTGATGAACTCTTTCATCTCATCCCATGCGGCTTCAGAAACCTGGTTCTTCAACAGGCGTATAGTTCCAATATTAAAAGATTCTTTGAAGATCAATTTGCCATCACTAAAAAAAGTAAGTTCAGTGCTACCGCCGCCTACATCAATATACAGATACGATTCTTCAGCAGTCAATCCCTCCGCAAAATGATTTTCATAAATAAGTGAAGCTTCTTCCTGTCCGGTGATAATGTGAATATCAATCCCGGTTTCGGCTTTTACTTTTTGAATAATCTCCTTCCCGTTGCTTGCATCACGCATGGCTGAAGTAGCACAGGCTTTCAGGTGTTTTACACCATATACATCCAGCAGCAACTTGTACGATTGTATGGTTTTAATAACATTATCAGCTTTTTGAGAAGAGATTTCGCCTCTTTCGAAAACATCAAACCCTAAACGAAGAGGGACTCTCACAAGAGCTATTTTTAAAAATTCAGGCTTAGCGAGCGGGCCTGAAATCACATCGCTAATCAATAATCTTGCTGCGTTACTTCCAATGTCAATGGCTGCCAGTCTCAATTTGGGTTAGTGTTTTTTTATACAAATAATCATACGTCTCAACCTGCGAACGAACCTTCTTTTTTGTTGTTTTCACGTATTCGTTGCTCAATTCGTTATCGAGCCATCTTGCCTTTACATTATCCTGCAACTGTATGTTCAATATATCTTTTAATTCCTGTTTTATTTCCTTATCCCATATCGGGCAAGTGGCTTCAACACGATGCTCCAGGTTTCTTAACATCCAGTCAGCCGAAGATATATAAACTTTCTCTTTGCCCCGGTTGTGAAATACCCACACACGTGCATGTTCGAGATACTCATCTACTACGCTGATTGCTTTTACAGGTCGCTTAAACCTTTTATTTTCGGTTAGCATGCAAAAAATACCTCTTACAATAAGTTTAACAGGCACGCCTTCACGGGCGGCTTCATACAATTTTTCTATCATGTCTTCATCGGAAAGTGAATTCATTTTTAATGTTACTCCCGAAGACTTATTTTTCCTGGCTTGTTTTATCTCTTCATCAATCAATTTGTACATTTCTTTTCTCACAATCTGGGGGCTGGGAATAATGGTAGTACAGCTTTTCAACGAATGACTGCCGGAGCGGAAATGTTCGAGGTAATTAAATATACGGCTGATGTCAGTCATTATCCTTGGATTAGAAGTAAGCAGGCAATGATCAGCATATACTCTTGCTGTTTTTTCATTCATATTGCCTGTGCTTATAAACCCGTACAATACATTCTTGTCTTTTATTTTTTTCCGGATAAGGCAAATTTTCGCATGCACTTTCATATTGGGCATTCCTACCAGCACTTTGGCACCTTCTTCTTCCAGCCTTGCTTTCCACTCCAGGTTTGCTTCCTCATCAAAACGGGCACGCAGTTCCAGCATCACCACTACTTCCTTACCATTTCTTACGGCATTCACCAGGGCATTAATGATCTTTGACTGCGAAGCGAGGCGATAACAGGTTATTTTTATCGTGCTTACATCGGGATCAATCGCCGCTTCGCGGATGATATCAATTAGTGGTGTAAATGAATGATAGGGGAGGTGCAGCATGATATCTTTTTCCAACACTACATCCGATACCCTTCGTTCCATCAATAGTGGATGATCAAATGACTTTTTCCTCGGCTTCTTTATTTTAAAAACCTGTTCCGGGAAATCCATAAAATGTCTGAAATTATGAATACGTCCTCCTGGAATAAGGTTATCTTTTTTCGCAAGATTCAAACGACGGGTAAGGTACTCCAGCAAACCCGGGTCCATTTCTTTGTCATATACAAAACGAACAGGCTTACCTTTTCTGCGGTTCTTTAATCCTTTTTCAATTTTCTGAATAATATTGGTGGATATATCGCTGTCGATGTCCAGCTCAGCATCTCTTGTTACTTTAAATATATGGGAATGGTACTGGTCGTACCCGAAATAAGAAAATATCTCCGGTAAATTAAAACGGATCACGTCTTCCAGCAAAATAATATGATGCTCTTCAGGTTTTGAGGGAAGTATGGTGAACCTTCCCAATACACGACTGGGCACTTCGATCAGGGCGAATTTTTTCTTTAAAGCGCTTTCTTTCTTCCACATGACTACAGCCAGGTATATGGACTTGTCCCTTAGATTTGGAAGTTGCGGTATATTTTCGATCATCAGCGGTATTACATTGGAGCTTACTTCCGCATCATAGTAATCCCTGACGAATTCCTGTTGTTCGGGGTTCAATTCATTTTCTGTAACAAGAAATATTTTTTGTCCTTTCATTTCCTGTTGTACATCTTCCCAGATTCTTGCAAACTCGCTTTGCTGAGTCAGAACGATCATCTGTATTTCATCCAAAATTTGCTGCGGATCTTCTTCCAGGTGCATATTGGCTTTTTCACTAACCTGCATCATCCTTTTTAAAGTGGCCACCCGTACCCGGAAAAATTCATCAAGGTTGTTAGAAAAAATGCCCAGGAAACGGATACGTTCTCTTAATGGAACAGATTTATCCGCTGCTTCCTGCAATACTCTCGCATTGAAAGACAACCAGCTTATGTCTCTTGCAATCGTCTTTTGTTTGTGGTGAGTCATGTAGTGGTAAGTTACCTCGTAAAACGATAAAATTAGCCAACAAGGGTAAATGACTGTATTAAGTTTTAAATAATAAAATTACTTCACCGGCCATTTAGCCCGCGCTAATTTGTTCCTTTTTATTATGCCAGGGAAGTAATACAAAGCTGAATAAACCTCCTATGAGAATAATAACCGTTTGTGCTATCCATAAAAGCCAGCCGAAAGCAACCGCAATACTTTGTTGCAATCCGTATAACTGCATGGTAGCTTCAATCAGGTAGGCGTAAGCGCCAATACCACCCGGAGTGACTATCATGCCTATACTTCCGGCTGATAATACCGTGAAAGCTTCCTTTACACCATAATGCTGCGTTTCATGCAAAGCCTGGAAACCGATATAACCTCCCGACAGGTATAGTCCCCAAAGCAACAAAGTCAAGACAAAAAACTGCCCTCTTTTTTGCAAATGACGGACTGCGCCAAGTCCCTGCCACACTCTCTGACCAATTTTCCGAAGCGCCATTCCCAGGTCGGTAAAACTTTTCTTTTTAATGATCATCCACAAGGATATCACCAGGACGACAACCCCGATCAGCGCAAGACCAAAAACATAGCCTGGTATCTTTTTAGTTTCTTCTTCTCCAGCTATGTTAAAAACATTATCAGCTAATCTTGAATAGAGACCGGGCTGAATTATTAAAGTGATTCCAAAAACGATAAGTAATGAAATAGCATCGATCAGCCTTTCAAGAATAATAGTGCCAACTAATTTATCCGCAGGTATCTTTTCATAGCGGGCCAATAAAGTACATTTCAAGACTTCTCCGAGTCGGGGAAACGCCTGGTTAGCGAGATATCCTATCATTACCGCAAAAAAAGTATTCGCTTTGTCAGGTCTATATCCTAACGGTTCAATTAACAAACGCCAGCGAAGAGCTCTAACAAGATGACTTGAAATAAGGATTATAAAAACCGGAATAGCGAGGTAAAATCTTGCGTTTGCTAATGCAAGACGGATTTCGGCCCATTTATCATGATCAATATCCTTGATAGACCACCATACCAGGAAAACACCGAGCCCAAGCAGAAAAAGATACTGGAATATTATCAGAATCCGTTTATTCATAGTCATAAAGTAAAGCTATGCAATCATGATCAGCGTTTATTACCTTCTTTAGGAAAGACAATGGAAGGTTTAAAAGCCTTGGCTTCTTCAAAATCCATCGTTGCATAAGCGATAATTACCACTATATCACCTACCACTGCCTTCCGGGCAGCAGGGCCATTTAAACAACAAACTCCCGAACCTCTTTTCCCTTTGATCACATAGGTTTCCAGTCTTTCCCCGTTATTGATATTTACTACCTGCACTTTTTCATTTTCGATGATATTGGCTGCTTCCATCAGGTCTTCATCAATGGTGATGCTTCCTACATAATTAAGATTCGCCTCCGTAATGACCGCACGATGAATTTTTGATTTAAATATCTCTATTTGCATCAGGCAAAAATAAATCTTTTATAAGGTTTAAAATATTCAGAAAGTTTTATGGGGCTAATGGCTCTTCATTAAATCCATTATTCATCATTCACCACGATATTATCAATAAGCCTGACCTGGTTCAGGAAAGCAGCTGCGAGAGCCACCAGTTTTTGTTTTCCATCCCAATAATTAACTATTTGAAGAGTGACCGCATCGGCTATTTCAACATAATCAACTTTAAATCCTTTGCCGGTAAGCATGCTTTGAGCCTTTGTCTTTAAATCAATGAGCTCGCCTTTTTTTAAATGTTCCTTTACAAAATGAAGTGTCTGGTAAATACCAATGGCGCTCTTTCTTTCTTCATCACTAAGTCGCATATTCCGGCTGCTCATGGCAAGTCCATCAGGTTCACGGAGGGTGGGAGAGATGTTTACATGGATCAATTCTTTCAATCCTATTAATTCAATCAGTCTTTTGATTACCATACACTGCTGGTAATCTTTCTGGCCGATATAGAGATTGCCAGGTTTTACTATTTCAAGCAGCCTGTGAACAACCATACAAACGCCCTGAAAATGTCCGGGCCGGTGATAGCCTTCCAGGATAGTCTCAAGAGTTCCAAGATCATAATGGATGGTGCTGTTTGTTCCTTGTGGATAAATTTTTTCAACGGAAGGCAAAAACAAAACATCGCAGCCGGCAGTTTCTAAGAGGGCGATATCTTTTTCCAACGTAACAGGATATTTTTTGAAATCAGCGGGATCATTGAACTGTGCCGGATTGACAAAAATGCTGGAAATACACAGGCCGTTCGCTTTTTTAGCTTCAATTATAAGCGAGATATGACCTCCATGTAATGCCCCCATCGTAGGCACAAAGCCAGTTTTTCTGCCCTGTTTTCGCTGGATATCAAGGTAATTACGCAGGTCATTTGATCTTTTAAATAGTATCATATGCGCTATACTTAATGCTAAAAAAGAACACAACTTAACTATTCCTTGTAAAAAATAGTACCTTCGCCCACGTTTTCTAAAAACGATTCATCTAAACGGGAGTACATGTCAGCAAAAAAAAGGATTTTATTTATTGCCAACGAAATGTCGCCCTACCTGGAGTTGACAGAATTTTCAGAGATTGTAAACAAGTTGGCAATAAAGGCGAATGATAATGGATTTGAAGTTCGCTGTATCATGCCTCGCTTTGGTACTATCAATGAACGCCGCCACCGCCTGCACGAAGTCGTTCGTTTGTCAGGTATAAATGTGTCAGTGGATAATGATGATATGCCACTACAGATAAAAGTGGCTTCGCTGCCCAGTGCCAGGCTGCAGGTTTATTTCCTGGAAAATGAAGAGCTTTTCAAAAGAAAATACATTTTTCATGATGAAAATGAAAAATGGTTTGACGATAATGGCCTGAGGACAATATTCTTTTGCAAAGGCGCTCTTGAAACGGTGAAAAAATTCGGATGGCCGCCTGATATCATTCATTGCAGCGGCTGGATGACCGGGCTCATTCCGGCTTATCTTAAAACGCTCTATAAAAAGGAGCCGGTTTTTTCGCATAGCAAAACAATATTTACCATCGGCCAGAATACTTTTAAAGAAAAATTGGGTAATGATTTCCTGAAGAAAGCATTGATACATCCTTCCCTGAAAGAAAAAGATTTGGAAATATATAAGGAAGCCACTAATACGGCAATGTTCCGGGGCGGAGCCAGTTTCGCAGACGCCATTACCTTCGGAGCGGAAAAGATCGAAAAAAAGCTACTCGATGAATTTACCAAGGTAAGAGGTAAAAAGACCTTGCTGTATAATGAAGAATCTGATTTAACAGAGTATTTACAACTGTATGGCGATCTTGCAGGCAAGTAATACTTCTAATTTCTAACCCCGGTATAAAATATTTTTGTGAAGCATAAACAGCTGGCCTTAACGCTTGGAGTTCTTATTACCAGCACTCTGATTTTATTAATTTCCTGTAAAAAGATCAATGAATCAACGACCCTCGGGGGCGACCTTGTTCCGGCGGTAGACAACATAACCACATTCGATACTACATTGGACGTACAGGCATTTAATGATACCTTTTCTCTTACCACTGATTCTACCCGTTATAATAATAGTTATACGCATTTCCTTGGCCAGATTAATAACGATCCTTTTTTTGGAAAAACTGATGCCAGGCTTTTTCTTGAACTAAAGCCATCTACCTACAAATATACTTTTGCTAACAAACCTGATAGTCTGTATATCGATTCGGTAGTCCTTGTGTTAGATTATGTAGAAACCTTCGGAGATACCGTTACACCGCAAACCGTCAATGTCTATGAAATCGACAATGCCAGCGATTTCAGGTATGATACTGCTTACAAAATCAGGCAGACCGATATTACGAAAGCCGGCTTGTTAGGTTCAAGGACTTTCATACCCTATATTTTAAATGATTCAATTAAAGTTTTTGACGACACTACCGCTAATCAATTACGCATAACCCTTGATAATGCTTTTGGTCAGCGATTGCTGAATTATGATACCATAAGCTCAGGAACAAATGCAGCGTATATTTCTGACTCCGCTTTCCGTAGCAAATTCAAAGGCTTCGCTCTTGAATCTGTGAGCGGCAATGCGATTATGGGCTTTAACCTCTCCGGAGCGAATACTAAACTGGCGATATATTATCGTTTTAAAAAGAACACCGTATTAGATACTACCGTTGCTTATTTTAAATTTTCAGAAAACCAGCTATCCGCTTCAGCCTCGTTTATCAAAAGAGATTATGCTGGTACACCATTAGAAGCTTCAGTTGACGGAATCATTACCCCGGACCCTTTAATTTATATTCAAAGCACGCCGGGTTCCTTTGCCACTATTAAAGTTCCAGGTCTGGCGGGGTTGACCAACAGGGTTGTTCACAGAGCTGAATTGATTATGGACCAGGTGTATGATTTGAGTGATACCCTTTTCCCGCCGACAAGCCTTTATCTTGACGCTTATGACCCTTCAGTATCAACTTACCGGATTATTCCATATGATGTTTCATTTGGCCAGACCGGGATACCCAACCTTGCGGCATTTGGTTCAAGCCCATTCAACACCAAAGACGCTGCAGGAAATAATATAAAGAGCTGGCATTTTAATATAACGAGATACGTACAGCATGTTGTAAACGATACGGAACCTTCGTATGATTTTCGTTTGTCAGAGCCCTTATATGTTAGGGAACTATACCGACCGGGTGTTGTTAATTCTACGAGCACACAAGTGGAAGTTCCTGTCAATACTTCCGCAGGAAATGGAAGAGTAAGGTTGGCCGGAAATACCGGGATTGGTGATACTAATCCGCATAGAATGCGATTGAGAATTGTTTATTCCAAAATTTAGTGGAAAAACAGTAAATATCGAATTGGATCGGGTGCTATCTTTGCACCCGATTTATTTTATAGACTAACCCAATTAAAAATTTAAAGTTCACTTATGCCTTACCTCTTCACTTCTGAAAGTGTTTCTGAAGGTCACCCGGACAAAATAGCTGACCAGATATCCGATGCACTTATCGATAATTTTCTTGCTTTTGATGCGCAAAGCAAAGTTGCCTGCGAAACACTAGTTACGACCGGACAAGTTGTATTGGCCGGCGAAGTAAAATCGAAGGCGTATTTAGACGTACAGGAAATCGCCCGTGGTGTTATTCGTAAGATCGGTTATACCAAAAGCGAATACATGTTTGAAGCAAGCTCCTGCGGTGTATTATCGGCTATTCATGAACAATCCGCTGATATTAACCAGGGTGTTGACCGTAAGAAAAAAGAAGAGCAGGGCGCCGGTGACCAGGGTATGATGTTTGGATACGCCAGTAATGAGACAGCCGATTATATGCCATTGGCTCTTGACATTGCACATAAATTATTGATTGAACTGGCTGCATTGAGAAGAGAGAATAAACAGATTAAATACCTGCGCCCTGATGCAAAAAGCCAGGTGACATTAGAATACGACGATAACAATAAACCCATTCGCATTGATGCGATCGTAGTATCTACCCAGCATGATGATTTTGACAACGAGGCCAAAATGCTCGCTAAGATCAAAGCCGATATCATCAATATCCTGATACCGAGGGTTAAATCAAAATACAAGAAATACGCAAAGCTTTTTAATGATAATATCAAATACCATATCAACCCAACCGGCAAGTTTGTGATTGGTGGGCCGCATGGTGATACCGGCCTGACTGGTCGTAAAATCATAGTGGATACTTATGGCGGTAAGGGCGCACATGGAGGTGGAGCGTTCAGTGGTAAAGACCCCAGTAAGGTGGATCGCAGTGCTGCCTATGCCACTCGTCATATCGCCAAAAACCTGGTTGCTGCAGGATTGGCTGATGAAGTGCTGGTACAGGTTTCTTATGCGATTGGTGTGGCACAACCCACTAGTATAAACGTGAATACGTATGGTACAGCCAAAGTAAGCCTTACTGACGGCCAGATAAGCAAGATAGTGGAGTCTGTATTTGATATGCGTCCTTACTTTATTGAACAACGCCTGAAACTGCGTAATCCTATTTACAGCGAAACTGCAGCTTATGGACACATGGGTCGCCAGCCACAAATAGTGGAAAAAACTTTCGTTTCACCCGATGGTAAAAAAGTTACGAAAAAAGTAGAGCTTTTTACCTGGGAAAAATTAGATTATGTTTCAAAAGTGAAGAAAGCTTTTGGATTGAAATAGGCCCCTCTAAATCTCCCCCAATAGGGGAGACTTGCGAAGAACCTGTATGTTGGAAAGAACATGCAGGTTCTTTATTTTTATAGCTATGAGTGAAAAAAATCCCTGGCAAATCTTATCAGAAAAGGAGGTGTACGACAATAAGTGGATCAATGTAACAGAATATGATGTCATTAATCCCAGTGGTGGTAAAGGCATTTATGGAAAAGTTCATTTTAAGAACCTCGCCATTGGCATTATTGTACTAGATGAAGCATTGAATACTTATCTGGTGGGTCAGTACAGGTTTACGTTAAATGAATATAGTTGGGAAATACCCGAAGGAGGCGGCCTGTTAAATGATGATCCCCTGGAATCAGCCAAAAGGGAATTGCTGGAAGAAACCGGGTTAGTAGCCCATGTTTGGTCAATTATATTAAGAATGCACCTTTCCAATTCGGTTTCGGATGAATATTCTATCATTTATCTGGCCCGTCAACTGGAGCAACACAATCCCATGCCTGAGGAAACTGAACAACTGATCGTCAAAAAAATGCCATTTGAAGAAGCCTGGCTAATGACAGAAGATGGACGGATAACTGATGCTATGTCGGTAGCAGCCATCCAAAAAATAAAATGGATGCTAACAGATGGACGCTTTTCCTGACAAAGTTTTTCCTCAGTTGCTTTGCCCGTTTTATAGTTTCTTTGCAACGTGAAAAATTTTAGACAACAGCAACGCCCCAAAAAAAGTTCCCTCGTTATTGGCCGGCAATCCGTCATTGATGCACTTAATGACGGCCAACAACTTGATAAGATCTATCTTGATAATAAGGCACAAGGAGAAGATATAAACGAGATCAAAAGGCTGGCTGCCCAATATGCGGTTCCCGTCAATTATGTACCAACAGCAAAACTCAACAATTTTAATATAAATGATCATGAAGGCTGCGTAGCGCAGATAGCAAAGGTGCAGTATCATAACCTTCAGGAAATTATTTCCTTTACTGTAGAACAGGGTGAATCTCCATTGTTGCTGATATTGGATGGCATTACTGATATCAGGAATATTGGCGGTATTGCGCGAACGGCATTTTGCACCGGTGTACATGCTATCATTATTCCTGAAAAAGGAGTTGGGGCATTGAACAAAGATGCGATCCTGACATCAGCTGGCGCTTTGGAAAAAATTCCTGTTTGCAGGGTGAACAGTTTGATGAAAACGGTAGATGAACTTCATTTAAATGGCATAAAAGTCTGTGCCAGCGAAATGACGGCTGCGAAAAATATTTTTGACTGCGATTTTAAAGAGCCCTGTGCCATCGTGATGGGAAGTGAAGACAATGGTATTTATCCTGCTCTATTAAAAATATGTGATGAGAAAATAAAAATCCCTATGAAAGGAGATTTTGAAAGCTTGAATGTATCGGTAGCGACGGGGATAATATTGTACGAGGTAATGAAACAACGTATGATATAAATATCTGTTGACCGGATACTACCTTTGTGTTTTATGGATACAAAGACTATAAAACTAATCGAATGCCCGCGTGATGCCATGCAGGGGTGGAAAACCTTTATTCCGACGGAAAAGAAGGTAGGTTATATTAACTCGCTACTGAAAATTGGCTTTGACACTATCGACTTCGGAAGTTTTGTTTCTTCTAAAGCGATTCCACAAATGGTAGATACCGCCCAGGTGCTAAGAAATCTTAATTTGGGAGTTAGTCATTCTAAGTTGCTTGCGATAGTAGCAAATTTGAGAGGTGCGGAAGAAGCAAGTATGTTTGATGCCATCAGCTATCTTGGATTTCCTTTTTCTGTTTCAGAAACATTTCAGCAACGCAATACTAATTCTTCTATACAAGAGTCATTGGAGAGAGTGGAAGATATGCAGAATATCTGTGTGAAGACCGGGAAGAAATTGGTTATCTACATATCAATGGGGTTTGGGAATCCGTATGATGATCCCTGGTCAGAAGAGATCGTTTTTGAATGGGTTAATAAAATGGTAGCATTGGATATCGAAATCATTTCATTAGCCGATACGGTAGGAGTGGCAACTGCGGAGCAGGTGTATGATATGACAAGCTACCTGATGGAATCACTTCCGGGAGTAGAGATCGGAGTGCATCTTCATTCCACTCCTGATAACTGGAAAGAAAAATTGGAGGCAGCAGTAAGAGCAGGATGCAGAAGATTTGACGGAGCATTAAAAGGTATTGGCGGCTGCCCGATGGCTGATGATGAACTGGTGGGAAATATGGATTCGGAATTAATGATTCAATATTTTAAAGAACGGCGAATACTGCCATCCTTGAATGAAGATGCATTGAAAGAAAGTTTACGAATTGCCGGTGAAATTTTTATTTAGCAAACCAGGTAAACATCCACACTCATTAACTATTCAACTTTTTAACTTACCACGATGGATTTCATGTTGAATTTTGAACCTCCGAAATTATCTAAGCTAATCAACTACAGTGATAAGTTATTGTTAGTCGGTTCTTGTTTTACAGAGCATATTGGTTATGCCCTGGCTGACGCCAAGTTTTCTCTCCTGCAAAATCCGAATGGTATTCTATTTGATCCCATAAGTGTTTGCAGCAGCCTGGTATCCTATGTACAGAACAAACAATACAAGGAATCCGATCTCTTTCAGCTAAATGAAGTATGGAATAGCTGGCAGCATCACAGCCGTTTTTCACATATTGACCGTACTGAGGGTTTACAGATTATTAATGAATCACAGCAGCGGGCACATAAGTTTTTAATGGAAGCCGGTTGGCTTATTATAACATTAGGTACGTCCTTTTCTTACCGGCTTAATCGATTGCCCGTATCTCAGGAAGCATCTGAGCAAAATGGCGGATTAGGCTTGGCGGGGGCGGTGGCTAATTGCCATCGTGCACCGGCCCAATGGTTTTCAAAACATCTTTTAAGTATACAGGAAATCACCGAAGCCCTGGATCTTTGTGCGCATCAGTTGTTTCAGTTCAATCCAAAATTAAATATCATTTTCACTATCAGTCCTGTCCGTCACATACGCGATGGTGTCGTAGATAACAATCGCAGTAAGGCCCGACTTATTGAAGCCGTTCATCACATGGTCAGTAAGTTTGAGAAACTACATTATTTCCCGGCTTATGAAATAGTGATTGACATATTAAGAGATTATCGGTTTTATGATATAGACTTTGTTCATCCTAATTATATGGCAACCGACTTTGTTTTGCAAAAATTTGCGGCGTCTTGCCTGGACGAGGAAGCAAGACAACTGATGGATGAATTGAAAAAGATCAATATCGCCCGTCGGCATAAAGCCTTTCAACCAACAACGGAGGCGCATAAACAATTTTTAAAGTCCAGTGCTGCAAAGACGATGGATTTGCAAAAAAAATATCCATTTCTTGACCTGAAAGAAGAATTAGAATACTTTATGTCATGATAAAAATAGTGACGGGGCTTATAAGAGTGTTGTTTTGGCTGCAGGCTTTTGCAGCACCATTCTTGTTGTCTGGCTTGTTATCATTTTTTATATTCAGTAAAGGAATACATACCAAAGACCTGGCTATTATATTGTTGGTATCAGGCGTATTTGCAGGAACAGTTCTTGCTGAACGGATCCGGCGTAAATATGGACTGGAAACCTTTTTTTCCAAAATATATGGTTCTCCTGAATTGGATGATCCAAAAAAGAAAGAAAATTAAATCAGCTGATGATACGGTACATAGTTTTACTTTGATAAACTTCCCCTGGCCGAAGAATTGTATTGGGGAAATCTGGGATGTTGATTGAGTTGGGGTGTTTATGTGTTTCAAAACAAAGACCGGAAAACGGACCGTAATTATTACCATTCTTTCCATTTAAGGTTGGTATCCATTTGCCAGTATAAAAATGAACCACTGGTTCATTCGTATAGACTTCGAGTTTCAGTTTTGATTGCTGAGAAAAGGCTTCTGCCGCCAAATTCAAACCGGTTGGGATATCGACAAGGCGGCTTTCAGTCAATATAAAACTCTGATCGTAACCATCGTCAGCATTCCATCCTTCATCAATGCGTTTTAGCTGGCGGAAATCATAAAAAGTATTATCAACAGGAACAGCTTTACCTGTAACAACGAAATTATCATCCTGCTCTAATATCGCCGATGAATTTATTCTCACCCAATGATCATTAACTGTTCCATACCCACTATTCAGATTGAAGTAGCTATGATGGGTGAGATTGACAGCGGTGGGCTTGTCAGTGCAGGCAGTGAATTCATAGATCAATTCGTTGTTGTCCGTCAGTTCAAAACTCAATGTTGACTCCAGGTTTCCCGGATAACCTTCTTCTCCATCCATGCTTTTATATTTCAGCGCCAGCGTTGCTTCCGAACCGGAATGATATTGCCATACCTTTTTATCAAACCCATTCAGACCACCATGGATATGATCGGTGATTTTATTTTTTTTTAACAAATACTTTGTGCCGTCAACATTGAATTCGCCATTCTTAATCCGATTAGCATATCGCCCGATAGCTGCGCCAAAATAAGGATAATTAGCAAGGTATTCTCCGGATAAGTAGCCGTCAACTTTATCAAAACCCAATACTATATCGTTGACTCCGCCGTTAACATCTTGTACTTTAAACGACATGATAATCGCACCGTAATTAGAAATAGAAACTTCTGTTCCTTTTATATTGCGCAGTGTAAACAAATAAATATCTTCACCCGAATAATGAGTCAAACAAAAAATTCCATTATTTTTTTGCATTTTTAAAAATACTATAATCAGATGACGAAGTCAGAATTGCAGGAGAAATTCCGCAATCGTTTCCATAAAGAGCCGACACACTTTTTCTTTTGTCCGGGTCGGGTCAATCTGATCGGAGAGCATATAGACTATAATGGAGGGAAAGTAATGCCCTGTGCCATTTCGTTGGGGACTTACCTGGCGGTAGCAAAAAATGCAGACAAAAGGCTACGATTTGAATGTCTCAATTTTCCGGAAACAGCGGAGCTTCATTTACAGTCATCTTACACAAAAACAGGTAAAGAATGGTTTAACTATCCGTTGGGAGCTGTTCACCAGTTACTGCAAAATGATAATGCTATTTCAGGACTGGATATGTTATTTTATGGAGATCTGCCCATCGGAGCCGGGCTCTCATCATCGGCTTCGATAGAAGTTTTGACGGCTTTTGCTATAAGCGAACTTTTTCAATTAAACCTCTCCAATACTGATATAGCATTGCTGGGTAAAAAAGTAGAGAATGAGTTTATTGGACTGAACACCGGTATTATGGATCAGTTTGCCGTGGCGATGGGAAGACATGATAAGGCTATTTTATTGGACTGTGATACGCTGGAATATGAATACCTGCCATTTGAGATCGGGGATTATGTGCTGGCAGTGATTAACAGTAACAAACAAAGAGAGCTGGCTGATTCAAAATATAATGAACGGTTTGCGGAGTGTGGCGCGGTATTAAAGCTTTTGAAAAAAGAAATTCCGGCGACTCATTTATGCGATATTGATATTGAAACTTTCAGAATGCACCGGTATTTGATCGATGATCCAATCCTCGAAAAAAGAGCCTTGCATGTAATTACCGAAAACGAACGGGTAAAACAGGCAAAAGAAACTTTGCAATCAAGTGATTTGAAAAAGTTTGGTGAATTGATGTATGCTTCGCATCAGTCTTTGCAGGAGTTATATGAAGTGTCAGGAAAAGAACTGGATATTATCGTAGAATTTTGCAAAACCTATAGCGACTGCATCGGTGCAAGAATGACCGGCGCAGGCTTTGGCGGTTGTGCCATCGCATTGGTGAAGAGAAATGTGTTTGACGATTTTGCTTCAAAGCTTATTTGCCATTACAAAGAAAGGATAGGTTATAAACCTGAAGTTTTTGCTTCCGTGATTGGCGATGGTGTAAAAGAATTGTAGTTCCTGCGGCGTGTAATCAGGTCGACTAGTGTATCCGGTCGCCCCTTACTTCCAGGTTTTCGATAATGGCAGTTTCATATTCCAACCATTCTTTCCATCTGCGGCGTACTTTTTCTTTGTCCAGATACGTTTCAGCCAGCTCTATAAACAATGTGTAATGTCCTGCTTCGCTTTCCATAAACCGGCGATAAAAATTCCTGAGGTATTCATCGTCCAAACCTTCGCTCAAACGTTTAAAGCGTTCACAACTCCTCGCTTCGATCAGGGCCATCATAAGCAGCTTATCCAAAAATCGGGATTCTTCGCTTCCGCCTCTGGCTTCGAATTTTAATAGCTCGTTTACATAGATGTCCTTTCGCTGTTTACCCAATTTGAGATCCCTTTTGTGCAGCTCAGCTAATACCAGCCGAAAATGACCCCATTCTTCCGTAACTATGGGAGACAACTCGGTGATCAATTTTTCTTTGTCACTATACTTTTGAATCAAAGAGATGCAGGTCAAAGCCGCTTTTTGCTCGCAATAAGCATGATCGCTTAAAATTTCCTCCAGTGACTTTTCAGCAAGGTTTACCCATCGTGGATCTGTAGGGAGCTGGAGGCCAAGTATATTTTTAGTGTCCTGCGAAAGTTCCATCCTGCAAAAATACGGCTGTGCAAGCTGCAAACAGGCTATTTTAAGCTGCAAAAGGTAATTTTGACAGCCCTTTCTTTTGCCATTATGATTAGTTGCCTTACCTTCGCCGCCACAAAATAATTAGGATACAAATCGGATGAATTTTTAAACAAAGTCTAAAATGCCTCTTACAAAAGAAAAAACAGCAAGCATTTTCACAGAATTTGGTGGTTCTGCCAAGAACACCGGATCCATTGAAGGCCAGATTGCACAATTAACTGAACGTATCAGCCAGATCAGCGGACATCTTCAGCAAAACAAAAAAGATTTCTCTACTCACCGCGGCCTGATGATCATGGTAGGTAAGCGTAAAAGTTTATTGAACTACCTTCAAAAACACAATCTGACCGGCTACCGCCAGTTGATTGAGAAACTCGGAATCAGGAAGTAAGCCCCACTTTCCCCGCATTTCGCGGGACAAACACTGAGGGGTGTTAGGAAAATCTTATATTCTGAAGTTTCAAGATAGTAACGAAGCTTAAGGTTTTATATAACTGATTATTCCCAACTTCTTCCAGGATGTTGGGAATAACTTTTTTTTAGATGAACGGCTTTTCCCTGTTTTAAACCTTTAACTTATCTGCTCAGTAGGGAACAGAACCCTGAAGAATCCGTCGGCGGTCGGAACAGGCGATGGTCCTTCGATTAACTCAGGACAACAACTTAGTCTGGTACAAAATAATATCTGCAAATAGTTTGAGTACCCCACAAACTCTGAACCTCAAACTTCAAACTTCGAACAAATTATGTTACAACAACCCATTCGTAAAACATTTGATATTGGTGGTGGCCGTATGGTTACTATCGAAACGGGAAGGCTTGCACGCCAGGCTGATGGCGCTGTTACCGTATCTATGGGCAACTGTATGATCCTCGCAACAGTAGTGGCTACCAAGGAACCAAAGGAAGGACAAAGTTTCTTTCCTCTTTCAGTTGACTACCAGGAAAAATTTGCTGCGGCAGGGCGCATCCCGGGATCATTTTTCAAAAGAGAAGCCCGTCTAAATGATTATGAAGTATTAACCAGCCGGTTAATCGACCGTGCTTTGCGTCCCTTGTTCCCTGAAGACTATCTTTGCGAGGTACAGGTTTTAATATCACTTATCTCCAGCGATGAACAAATTATGCCGGATTCCCTGGCCTGCCTTGCGGCGTCAGCAGCATTAGCCGTATCTGATATTCCCATTAAAGAAATTATTTCCGAAGTAAGAGTTGGTCGGGTGAATGGTCAATTTAAGATCAACCCAACACGTGCCGAAATAGAGGCTTCAGACATAGAATTCATAGTAGCTGCTACTGAAAAGAACCTGATGATGGTGGAAGGTGAAGCGAAAGAGTGCAGCGAAGAAGATCTCGTGAATGTATTGCAGGTAGCACACGATGCTATTCGCATACAAGTGAAAGCACAGGAAGAACTAAGAGCCCTGAAAGGTATTACTGCAAAAAGAGAATACAAAAAACCGGAAACGGATCCGGCACTGGAAGAAAAAGTAAATGCATTTGCCAAACAAAAAGTATATGAAGTTGCAAGTGGTAAGCTTGCAAAACACGACCGGAGTGACAGGTTTGCCGCTATTAAAGAAGAATTGATGGCGCATCTGAAAGAAGGATTGGCAGAAGGCGAGTCATTACCAGATCTGACAAAAAGATTAGCGAATAACTACTATAATGATCTGCAATATTATGTAGTCCGGGATATGATCCTTGATGAGAACCTTCGCCTGGATGGGCGTGGGTTAGAAGATGTTCGCCCGTTGGATATGGAAGTTGATGTACTTCCTTCACCCCATGGAGCTGCACTATTTACAAGAGGTGAAACTCAATCTCTTACAACAGTTACTTTAGGAACCGCATTAGATGAATTATTAGTAGAGAGTGCAGCAAAATCCTTTGATTCCAAATTCTATTTGCATTATAATTTTCCTCCTTTTTCCACTGGGGAAGTAAAAATGATGCGGGGACAAAGCAGGAGGGAAGTGGGACATGGTAACCTGGCTATGCGCTCATTGAAACAAATGATGCCGGGGGGTGATTTTGGTTATACCGTGAGAGTAGTGAGTGATATCCTGGAATCAAATGGTTCGTCTTCTATGGCCACAGTTTGTGCCGGTTCATTGGCGCTGATGGATGCTGGTGTTCCTTTTCCTAAACACGTTTCAGGAGTTGCAATGGGTCTAATCACGAAAGGAGACAAGTTCGCAGTGCTTACTGATATCCTCGGTGATGAAGACCATCTTGGCGATATGGACTTTAAAGTAACAGGAACCCGTGACGGTATTTGTGGCGTTCAGATGGATATCAAAGTTGATGGTCTGAAAATGGAAGTGATGAAGCAGGCATTAGACCAGGCAAGGCGTGGAAGACTGCACATTCTGGATGCTATGTACAATTGCATACCGGCTGCCAAACCGGAAGTGAAACCGCATGCTCCTCGTATGGTTAAATTGTTCATTGAACGTGAATTCATCGGAGCTATTATTGGGCCAGGCGGTAAAGTGATCCAGGAAATGCAAAGAGAAACTGGAACTACTATTAATATTGAAGAAGTGAACAACAGGGGTGAGGTAAGTATTTTTGGTGCCAATAAGGATGGTGTGAAAAGAGCTGAATCATGGATCAAAGGGATCGTGGCCGTGCCGGTTGAAGGAGATGTCTATGAATCTACCGTTAAATCAATTATGCCATTTGGCGCTTTCGTTGAATTTCTGCCAGGTAAGCAAGGGTTGATACATATCAGCGAAGTTAGCTGGAAGAGATTGGAAACATTGGAGGGAGTATTGAAAGAAGGAGATAAAGTGAAAGTGAAACTGATTGGCACTGATCCGAAGTCCGGTAAATTCAAATTATCAAGGAAGGCATTGATACCAAAGCCTGAAAGCAAACCAAGAGAAGAATCTCAGTAAAAAGAAACAATAATATCAAAACCCTGACAAACTCAGGGTTTTTTACTTTTATAGGAATGAGTAAATACATACAGGTAGAATTTAAAGATATTTCACGCGATCAATCTGATCTTTTGATTGCTCTGCTAAATGAAATAGGCTTCGACGGATTTGAAGAAGAGCAAAGCAACTTAAAAGCATTTATTCCCGAAGCCAATTTTGACAAATTGGTATTTCAACAAAGTATAAAACCCTTTCAAATTAATTTTTCAGAAACAATTATTGAAGAAACTAACTGGAACCAGCTTTGGGAGTCCAGTTTTGAGCCGGTGGTGGTTGAGGATTTCGTAGCCGTAAGGGCAAATTTTCATGAGCCCTTACAAGGAATAAAACATGAAATTATTATTACTCCTAAAATGAGTTTTGGAACCGGTCATCATGCTACAACCTATATGATGTTGCAGCAAATGGAATATCTGAATTTCAGGGATAAATCGGTTTTTGATTTTGGTACAGGAACGGGTGTATTGGCCATCCTCGCCGAAAAATTGGGAGCTAAAAAAGTTCTTGCTATTGACAATGACGAATGGAGTATTGAGAATGCGAATGAAAATATTAAAAGAAATAGTTGCGGGGTTATAGATCTGCAATTCCGTAATACAGCTGATGCAGAAAACAAGTTTAATATTATTATAGCCAATATCAATAAAAACATAATTCTTGAGAATCTTGAATTCCTTGAGAAGCAGCTATTGCCAGGCGGGATATTGCTTCTTAGCGGGCTTCTCACAACAGATGAGAAAGAAATTCTATCTGAAAGCAATAAATTAGGGTTAAAATTCGATCTCAAAACTGAAAGACACAACTGGTTGTTTGTTAAGCTTTCACATTTATAAACTCAAATTTCAATATTAAATTAACGTTACCTACTTAACAATTTTTTATTTACTTTCGTAATTCAACTTCAACCCCAGAATTCTATGAATGAACTATTAGTTATAGTTCTTGCATATTTGATCGGCAGCATTCCTACTTCAGTTTGGGTTAGTCGTCATTTTTTCGGGATTGACATCCGGGAATACGGCAGCGGAAATGCCGGCGCTACAAACACCTACCGTGTATTGGGCCCTAAATGGGGAACTATTGTAATGATAGTTGATATGTTGAAAGGTACAGCAGCAGTTAACCTCGCACTTCTTCTTCCTCAATACGCAGACAGCGAAACACTATTTTTGAATTTACAGATCAGCCTTGGACTGGCGGCCGTATTGGGGCATATTTTCCCTATTTGGGCTGACTTCCGGGGAGGTAAAGGTGTAGCAACATTATTTGGATTGGTGCTAGGCATTTCACCCTGGACGGCATTGTGCTGCTCTGGTGTTTTTTTAATGGTATTATTTCTCACAAGATTTGTTTCTCTGAGTTCTATACTTGCAAGTATTGCTTTTCCCATTTTTATTCTTGTCATTTTCAATGTTGATAACCCTATCTACCGGGTCTTTGCCATTGCCGTTGCATTAATGGTAATATTGACTCATCAGAAAAATATTGGCCGCCTTTTGAAAGGAAGTGAAAGCAAAGTGCCAATCCTCAAACATCGTGATCGCCGGCGTCAGCGTCGCAGGGAAAATGCATCTTAACACAACGATCAGTCTTCAAAAGAAGTCTTAACTTTCTGTATGTACCTTCGCATTGTATTTTTGGTACAATGATTGAATTCTCTATTAAAATAACTAACTATGTTAAGAATCGTTTTATCTCTTTTTTTAATGACAGGCATCATCGTATCCTGCACAAAGAATGCTTTAACGGGAAAGAGTCAATTTACATTGCTTCCGGAATCTGAGCTGCAATCGATGGCAAGCCAGGAATATGTACAATTTCTTTCTTCAAATAAAGTTGTGGCTGCATCAGCTAATAAAGATGCTGAAATGGTCAGACGGGTTGGTCAACGAATTACTTCGGCGGTAGAAAATTATTATCGTGAAAAAGGAGTCGCAGACAAATTGGAAGGTTTTAAATGGGAATACAACCTGGTGAATGACCCGGCCGTAAATGCATGGTGCATGCCAGGTGGCAAAATAGTTGTTTATACTGGATTACTACCCATCAGCCAAAACGAAGCGGCACTGGCAGTGGTAATGGGACATGAAGTCTCGCACGCTTTGTTACAACACGGTAATCAAAGAATGAGTCAGCAAATGGGAGCACAGGCAGTGCAAGCTGGTTTACAAGTCGCTTTGTCAAATAAATCCGCCGAAACACAGAATCTTTTCCTATCAGCTTATGGCCTGGGTGCACAGGTAGGTTTAATGCTTCCTTTCTCGAGGAAGCAGGAATTGGAGGCTGACCATTATGGTTTAAATTTTGCTGCAATGGCAGGTTACAACCCAAGAGAAGCTATCCCGCTTTGGGAAAGAATGGAAAAAGCAGGTAACGGTCAAAAGCCACCAGAGTTCCTTAGCACTCACCCAAGTGAAGGAAAGAGGATTCAGCAGCTAGAAGGTTATATGGCCGAAGCTTTAAAATATTACAAGCCCGTCGGCAAATAAAAATAGATTTGCATCAATAATCCTGCTCAAACCCCTTTGAGCGGGATTATTTGTGTATATAACACATTTATTCCCATCATTTTCTCCTATCTTTGCAGTCCGTCAATACCATACTGGTAATGGACAAACCACACCGGTGTAATTGCCTGAAACTCTTTAAATTACTTCAAAGCATGTCACAAACAGTTTTTGAAAAGTTACAGTTAGCAGACGAAAAGAATCTTTTAATTCAGGGTTTACCTTCCTCCATCGAAAAACAGTTCAGCAAATTATCATTCGCCAAAAACATGACGCCGCTTCTTAAAAACAGGAAGATTGATTTCGCATTGGTTTTTGCAGTAAATGAAAATCAGCTGAATGGTATTTTGAAAGATGTTATGCCTTCTTTAAAGGGTGAATCAAAGTTCTGGGTCGCTTACCCAAAAACCACTTCCAAGATCGTTACTGACCTTAACCGCGAATGCAGTTGGAACCGTTTGACCTGTGAAGGATACGAAAGTACCGAACGGGTAGAACTGGACCATGTATGGAGCGCAATGCGCTTTGTTAAAGGACAGGAAGCCGTTGAAGTAAGCGTTACCGTTTCCAGGAAAAGGGAAGTCGCCGCTTTGGTCGACTAACCATTTTGTTCAAAACTTATTTAGGTTTGTTGTTTTTACAACAAACCTTTTTTTATGCCTTTTTTGAATGTAGAGATAAAAGCCAGGTGCAAAACTTCGGAAAGTATACGCCAGTATCTATTGACCAATAAAGCTGAATTCAAAGGAACAGACGAGCAATCGGATACATACTTCAACGTCCCTAACGGAAGATTAAAGCTGAGAGAAGGTAATATAGAGAACAACCTGATCTTTTATGAAAGGACCAATCAGTCAGGACCTAAAAACTCCCATTTCAATTTAGTAAAAGTTGAAGATGTCAAAGGCCTGAAGGAAGTGCTGACAAAATCAAACGGTGTAAAAGTGGTAGTGAAGAAGAAAAGAGAAATCTATTATATCAGCAATGTAAAATTCCACATAGACGAAGTGCCGGGCCTGGGTTCATTTGTAGAAATAGAAGCTGGAAATGTTTTTGTTGATCTTTCCCAAAAGGAATTAAAAGAGCAGTGTGATTTTTATTTGCAGGAATTTAAAATTGAAACGGAAGATTTAATCGACATTTCCTATAGTGATATGCTGCTGGAAGCAAATGAAAAAATGTAAATTTATGTATGGAAAATGAACTGAGAGAACCAGCGGTCGCCTATGGTAAAAGCAAATTTACTATGGAGGAATATCTTCAGATGGAAAAAGCTTCTAAAGAGAAACATGAATTTTACCAGGGTGAAATATTTGTTATGTCAGGATCTAAGGTGCCGCATAATATTATTTCGGTAAACCTGCTAGGATTATTAAAGCAAAAATTAAAAGGCAAATCATGCAGGCCGTTCAACAGTGATCAGCGAATTCATATTCCCCAAAACTCCCTGTTTACGTACCCAGATATTTCAATAATCTGCGGCGAAATTATTACACTGAATAACGACGACTGGAATATTTTAAATCCTTCCGTTATTATGGAAGTTCTTTCCCCCGGTACCAAGGACTATGATCGCGGTGGCAAATTCAAGTTATACAGGGATTTAGCTACTCTCCAGGAATATATACTTGTCGATGCCGAAACTGTTAGCATCGAAGCATTTCGTATTAACGATAGCGGTTATTGGGAGTTGGAAGAATACAGGAAAATAGATACTACCCTTTGGGTCAAAACCGTGCAGGTTGCTATTCCCGTTGCGGAGATATATGAAGGTATCAAATTGACTACTACCTAATAATTACCGCTCCCATTTTTTTAGTCAGTCCGATCTCCATTTCCTTTAAATGATTATGAGTTTGGTGAAGCATCTCGTATTCTTCCTGACTATGTGGCTTTTCCATATCGAGCTGGTTTTCCAACAGCATCCTTTTTACTTTGCGTAGTTTTAAATAGTTGATAACAGACTCCACTTCCTCATTGGTGGTATCCTCATCAATTTTTAAAAAGCTCATCAGTTTTTTATCATTGTCCTTGCTAATCGTTTTCATGAAATCTTCATAGCTCTGTTCAAACAATTGCTTCTGAAAACCGCTATCCTGGCTGAATTCAGTACGCCAGCGTTCACTCTCTTCATACGGGAAATTCAGCAGAGATACCGCAAAAGTACTAAGCTTTGTGTCAGGGTGATAAATAAAATAACTCTTATTGGGCTGAGCCGAATTCTGTTGCAGTAATTCTTTAAAAGTTGCTATCAGCCGGATTACATCCTTATTGTCAACAAGACTCTCATCAACCATTTCCTCAAAAATATGTTCGGCCACCAATTTTGAATCATCCCATTTTTTTATCCCGTATTCCAGCAATATCCGGGCTACTTCTTTTTCCTGCAACTCATCTTTAAAAAGCAAATTAAATGTTGCTTCATCATAGTTAGTTTGTTCGGCTTGTCTTGCATTTTCCTCATGTTTTTTCGCTTCCTCAAAAGGAAGTTTTCTTTCCTGCGTTGAAATACGGTCACGGATAAACTTATTGACAAGAGAATGTAAACCACCCTCATCAATTTTCAATATTTCAGCGCATTGCTTTATATAATCCTGTTGCTTGGTAAAATCCTCCGCTTTGTTGATCCTCGAAATCGTCTCGGCCATGCGGGTTACCACTTCAGCCTTCTTTACAGAGTCATTCGCCGCATCCTTCAATGCTACTTCCAGCTGAAAGAGTATAAAGTCTTTTTTATTACGCTGGACAAATTGTGTAAAAGCAACTGTTCCAACTTTGTTTACATAGCTATCCGGATCTTCCTTATCCGGTATCAATACCAGTTTCACATTCAGGCCTTCTTCCAAAGCAAGATCCAAACCACGAAGGGCAGCTTTTATACCTGCAGCATCCCCATCATAAATAATAGTCAGATTATTGGTGTACTTCTTAACAAGCCGAAGCTGATCGGGTGTTAAAGAAGTACCACCAGATGCCACCACGTTTTCAATACCCGCCTGGTGTAGTGATACAACATCTGTATAGCCTTCTACCAATAAACATTCATCCGCTTTATCTATGGCTTGCCTTGCCTGGTAAGCACCATACAGAATCTTACTTTTTACATAAATCTCGTTCTCCGGCGTATTTATATATTTTGGCGCCTTGTCATTCGTCTTTAATATCCTCGCGCCGAAGCCCAATACTTTTCCACTTTGGTTGTGTATCGGGAAAATAACACGCCCCCGGTAATTGTCCATCAACTGTTCGTTGCGAAGAACAACCAGGCCAGTTTTTAATAATAGTTCAGTATTGAATTGTTTAACAATAGCTTCCTTTGTAAAAGCATCCCGCTGCTCAGGAGAGTAGCCTAATTGAAATTTTTGAATAGTATCTTCCCGAAAACCCCGTTCTTTTAAATAGCTTAATCCTATATCCTGGCCTTCTTCCATTTCAAACAATGTCTTGCTGAAAAACTGTTGAGCAAAATTGTTGATGATGTAAAGACTTTCAGCTGATTGTTGCTGCTGCCTTTGTTCATCCGATGCGAAAGTCTCCTCTATTTCAATATCATATTTTTTAGCCAGCCATTTTAAAGCATCCACATAGCTGTATTTCTCATGCTCCATGATGAAGCTGATAGAATTACCGCTCTTACCACAGCCAAAACATTTATAAATCTCTTTTGCCGGGGATACTGTAAAGGATGGCGTTTTCTCATTGTGAAAAGGGCATAGGCCAAGATAGCTGGCGCCTCTTTTTTTCAGCTTCACAAACTCACCTACGACATCGACAATATCGATGCGGCCAAGTATCTGCTGTATGGTATTCTGACTTATCAATTCGTATGTAAATTCTGTATAATTAGCAAAGCAGCGAAGATAGTAAAAGGGAAAAGCCTTTGGGCTTAGTGGTCCGGAATATATTGATTTTAATAAATCCGGGATTATCTCATGATTCAGGCTAATTTATAATTTCCTGATTTATAAGCATTGCATAATAAAGTAACTTTAACCGGAGTAATACTTGCCTGATAGGTTTTGCTGAATGTTTTTTTCAGGGCAGACTAAACTAATTGCATTCTTTAATGTCCTATTGCCAAATTAATTTTATGAAATCCATTAATTACCTGCTTCTTTTATCCCTGGTCGTACTATGTAGCTTCGGCAAGACAATGGCCCAGGATCCGGGAGTAGATTCAACAGGGCTACCCGGCGACAACTTCAGTCTGCAAGGCGCCCTTCAAATGTTTCAGAAGGCTGGTTCACCAGAAGAATTTGAAAAGCTTATTAATGCGGAAGACAACAGCGTCAACAACCTTGATTTGAATAATGATGGGGAAACGGATTATGTCCGTGTCATTGATAAAATGGACAAGGATCTTCATGCATTTGTTTTGCAGGTGTCGGTTTCTGAAACAGAAAGCCAGGATATAGCTGTTATTGAAATCGAGAAAACGGGTGATACAACAGCCGTGTTACAAATAGTAGGCGATGAAGATATATATGGAGAAGAAGTTATTGTTGAGCCGGATGGAGGAGGTGATGATGGTGCATTTATAGATTACAATTACAATAACACACTCAGTGGACCTAACGCGGATTTCTATTCAGCCACAGCTCCGCGCATTGTGGTTAATGTTTGGTTCTGGCCTTCGGTAAGGTTTGTCTATGCACCGGTTTACCGGCCATGGATATCACCATGGAGATGGCGTCACTATCCAACATGGTGGAGACCATGGAGGCCATTAGCCTGGCACGCATGGTATTCAAGACCGAGAATCTATCATCGACCTTTTGTGGTTGTTCATACAAACCGTGTAATCAGGGCAAACGCATTTTACAGACCCGTCAGAGTTAGTTCCGTAACGGTGAGAACCCGTAATGCCACAGCTGTAGGCAATTACCGCGTAACAAGATCAAGAACAACTATTGCAGGCCCAAGAGGCAATTCTGCTACAAGAAGAACAACCACGGTGGAGGGACGGCGGGGAAAAGTGAGAGCTTCTAAAACAACCGTAAGAAGAAGACGGAGATAGACTGGTTGTTAAATAAAATCAGCTATGAAAAGCCATATCGTTTCATCAGGTATGGCTTTTTTATGCTATTAATAGCAGCTTAGGGAATTCACCTATGTGCTAAAAAAATGCTGGCTTTTCCCAAAAAAGAGTTTTAATTTACATAAACCGTTATCCGCGACCCCAGGGAAAGAAATTGAGTAACGCCATATTTATTCACTTAAAATTAAAATCCCATGGTTCAGGTAGAAACTTCACAGCTCTCAGGAGAGTGTAACACCTGGAGAGAAAAGCTTCGTCAATACCGCGGCGAACTTTCAAAAGACAAAACGAAACTCCAGGACGCCGCCAGCCAGCCACTCTCCAAAGACCAACTCCAGGACGTAGAACATCTCCACAACCAATTTCACATTCAACTTATCAACATTCACGATCTGAAACATGCTATTAAAACGCATGAGCAGAAAATGAATTATGAAAAGCATGTGAACAATGGAATGCTTCAGGCCGAAACGCTGGCAACACATGAAAATCTTTTAGACCAGTATCAAACCCTCGACCTTACTCTGCAAGAACTACGATCGGAATTTGATGGCTTCCTTAGCCGGGCACTATAACTACTAATTAAGGGTTTTATAGATTGAAAGGTTGAAAAGATTTGAATCTTCTCAACTCATAAACCCCGTCAACACGCCGATGAAAATCTTACCACATTTTACTAAATAACGGACAAGGCATGCCTTGTCTATAAAACACTTGCCATGCCAGAATTTGATACCTCACATGTAAAAAATATTGTCTTGCTGGGCCATGCCGGCTCAGGTAAGACGAGTTTGGCGGAATGTATGCTGTATGAAGCCGGACTCATTACCCGCAGGGGCAGCATAGCCGACAGAAACACCACAGGAGATTACCACGAACTTGAACAGGAACGTGGTAATTCTATTTTTAGCAAGCTCCTTCACAGTAAATGGCGGGGTTATAAAATCAATATTGTTGATACACCGGGTTATGACGATTTCGTTGGAGAGGTAATCTCGGCCTTGAAAGTCGCGGATACTGGTGTTATGTTATTGAATGCCGTAATGGGAGTAGAAGTAGGTACGGACATCATTTGGGAATACACCGAAAAATTTAAAACCCCGATGATCTTTGCCGTCAGTAAGCTGGATGATGATAGCGCTGATTTTGATAAAACGGTACGGGAAGCAAAATCGCATTTTGGTAACAACGTAGTGGTAGTTCAATACCCCCGTCAATCAGGATCAGGATTTCATGAAATCATTGATGTACTCAGAATGACGATGTATAAATTTAAAGACAGCGGTGGCAAACCTGAAAAACTGCCTATACCAGATGAAGAAAAAAGCAAAGCGGATAACTTACATAAAGAATTGATCGAGGCCATTGCCAGTAATGATGAAAGCCTGATGGAAAAATATTTCGATAAAGGAGAATTGGATGAAGACGAGATGAAAATGGGCATGAAGAAGGCTATGATCAACCATGATCTTTTTCCTTTATTCTGCGTATCAGCAGAGCGAAACATGGGCAGCGGCCGACTGATGGGCTTTATTGACAATGTATGCCCGAGTGCTAATGAAATGCCGCCCCAAACTACAAAACGTGGCGAAAAATTACCCTGCGATGCGAATGGCCCCGCCTGCATTTTCATTTACAAAACAGTTTCCGAACCACATGTTGGTGAGTTGTCCTTTTTTAAAGTTTATTCAGGTACAATAAAAAGTGGAATGGAACTGGAAAATGAATCAACCGGCGTAACCGAAAAGATATCACAACTTTTTTTAGTGGAAGGAAATAAGCGAAGTAATGTAAATGAACTGGTGGCGGGAGATATAGGGGCGACATTAAAATTAAAAAATACTCATGTCAACAATACCCTGCATGTAAAGGGTAAGAACTATGAGTTGAATCCAATCGAATTTCCTCCGCCTAACATGACGATGGCCATCGAAACATTAAAGAAAGGAGAGGAAGAAAAATTATCACAGGCTCTGCACCAGCTTCGTGAAGAAGACCCAACCTTACTGATCGAAGTTTCAGCTGAACTAAAACAAATTCTTATCCATTGCCAGGGTGATATGCATCTCGCTGTCGCCAAATGGAAAATAGAGCACAACCATAAGCTGGAAGTCAAATTTGTTAAACCAAAAATAGCTTATCGCGAAACCATTCGAAAAATGGCGGATGCTAATTATCGTCATAAAAAGCAAAGTGGTGGTGCAGGTCAGTTTGGCGAAGTATTTATGCAGGTAGAACCCTGGTATGAGGGAATGCCGGAGCCGAAAGATCTGAACGTAAGAGGAAGAGATGTGCATGATCTTGAGTGGGGTGGCAAATTAGTTTTTTATAATTGTATTGTTGGTGGCGCTATTGATACAAGATTTCTTCCATCTATTTTAAAAGGTGTGATGGAAAAAATGCATAATGGCCCCCTGACAGGATCTTATGCCCGCGATATAAGAGTTTCAGTGTATGATGGCAAGATGCATCCGGTTGATAGTAATGATATATCCTTCAAAATAGCAGGCCTCCAGGCTTTCCGCCAGGCTTTCCAGCAGGCTGATCCGCAAATACTGGAACCGATCTATAAAGTAGAAGTATTATGCCCGGATGATCTGACTGGCGCTGTGATGGGTGATCTCCAAAGCCGCCGCGCCATTGTTGAAGGCATCGACAGTGAAGGACATTTCCAGAAAGTGATCGCTAAAGTTCCATTAGCGGAATTGGACGGTTATTCATCTTCATTGCGCTCTATTACGCAGGGAAGAGCCAAGTTTAAAATGAGCTACCAGGCTTACGAAGCGGTTCCGTTTGATATCCAAAAGAGATTGATTGATGAATATAGTAAGATAGCCAAAGAGGAAATGGCCTGACCATAAGATATCATAAATTAAAATGAAAACGGCTGCAACTGGACAGCCGTTTTTTTATGCAATTGCTTTGAACAGATTTCTTCTTGCCGATGATTATTTATCAGGTATCGCCGCTCCCTTCTCTATCCACTCTTTCACTTTCGCCACAAACTCTTCATGCGATAGGGGCGGAGGAGTTCCATAGGTCCAGCTATTTAATACCAACGGTTCCTTTTCAACGTGCTCGATCATTTTATCCAATGTTTTAAAGCCGGTGAATTTTGGATCTTTAAAATGCATGGCTAATTGTTTGGGACTTTTACCTTCAAATACCATTTTTAAATTAGCGGGTGGAAGGTGCCAGCTTGCTGCTCCGGGCGGCATATGTTCTCCCGCAATATGCGCATCCTGGTGACAGTTTTTACATTTTAGTGCAAATAATCCTTTCCCATCCGCTCCTCGCTTAACACCCTGCGGATGTAAACGTTTATCATCACCCTGCAACGGAACATCGCCTGCCGGATGGCAGTTCATACATCGGGGATGCATGAATACTTTATAAGCAGCTATAAAAGCCTCTTTGGATTCCGCTTCTAATTTTTTCTTTGCCTCAGATGGATCATCATTTTTTTCAATGGTATTAATCACTAAAGCTTCATCGTTTGCTGCAGCAAGAGTGATTTCTTTTTTATTCTTTAATGACATAACCATAGCAGAAATAAAACCAGCAGATAATACTAAATAGATGGCGAATTTCATTCGGTTTTGCCTGCCGCTATTTATTTTACTCATGGTATATACTTTTTGTAGAATAATTTTATTGACTATGAATCGTAAAAGGAGATAGAACGGTAATGTGAAATCTTCACCATTCACAATTGACTATTCACCACTCACTTTTTTAGTTTCGCTGCCACATGAATGGCCTTTCTTACCCGCTGATAAGTACCACAACGACAAATATTCCCTGTCATGGCATCATCAATATCACCATCGGTAGGATTGGGTTTGTCACGTAAAAGAATTGCTGCCGCCATGATCTGCCCCGATTGACAATAACCACATTGGGGAACATCTTCCTGTATCCATGCCTCCTGCAAAGGTTTGCTGAGTTTTTCATCAAGACCTTCGATGGTGATAATTTCTTTGCCAATGGCTCTTGATACAGGAGAAATGCAGGAGCGAATACCATCACCATCCAAATGAACCATACAGGCACCGCATTGTGCAGCACCACAACCAAACTTCGTTCCGGTAAGTCCGAGTGTGTCTCTTACTACCCATAAAATAGGAGTAGAAGGGTCCACATCTACTTCGTAAGCTTTTCCGTTTACTTTTAAGTTTATCATGAGTTAATCTCTTTTTTCATTTAGAAATACTGAAACATTATTTTGTCGATTAGAATTACAGAACGATGAATGGAGCGTCGCAACGAAAGCTGAGCAGTGTTAACGTCGCTGGCTTCATAACATTTCGGCAAGCTCTCATTAATATCACACTTTCTTAATAAGATCATCCGGCCGAAGCGGAAGATTTCTTACTCTTTTCCCTGTCAAAGTAAACAACGCATTCATCACTGCCGGCGCCACGGGTGGCACACCAGGTTCCCCAACACCGCCCATACTCTCCGTACTTTCGACTATATGAACTTCTACCACTGGCATTTCATTCATCCGGACCATTTTGTAATTATTAAAATTCCCCTGCTTTACACGGCCTTTCTCAAACGTTATTTCTCCATATAAAGCGGCTGTTAATCCAAACACCACACAACCTTCCATTTGCGCTTTAATAATATCGGGGTTTACTATCTGTCCGCAATCTATCGCACCTACAACTTTATGTACTTTTAATGTTTTATTTTTTGTGATAGAAACTTCAGCTACATGTGCTACCACGCTACCAAATGATTCATGAATGGCAATGCCTCTTCCTCTTCCCGGCGGCAACGGATTTTTCCAACCGGATTTTTCCGCTACTGTATCCAATACCCGCAAAAACCGGGGATGTTTCTCTAACAGCATTCTGCGGTATTGATATGGATCTTTACCGGCAGCTTTTGCCAGTTCATCAATGAACCCTTCCACAGCAAAAGCTGAATGTGAACTCCCCACAGAACGCCACCAAAGAGTTGGAACACCATTTGGGGCCATGTTCCAGGTTACATTGATATTGGGAATATGATAAGGAAGATTAGCAGAGCCTTCTACAGCCGTGACATCTACGCCGTTGTGCACCATCATGCCTTCCATAGGAGTTCCTACAACAAATGACTGGCAAACTATACTATGTTGCCAAAATAATGGCTTACCGGAAGCATCGAGGCCGGCGCTGATCTTGTGATAAGCTCTGGGTCTGTAATAACCTCCGCGAATATCATCCTCACGGGTCCATACCACTTTTACCGGTGTCATGATAGCTTTTGAAACCTGTACGGCTTCGACGACAAAATGACTATCCAATACAGCACGACGACCAAAGCCACCACCTAATAATGTCGTATGCAGTTTTATCTGGCTGGGTTTTAATCCTGTTATGCGTGATGCTGCCATCAGGTCACCGGTTTGAAATTGTGTACCGACCCATATTTCACAGCTATCCGCTTTTACATCGGCTACGCAATTAAGCGGTTCCATCGGCGAATGGGAGAGATAGGGCATATCATACACCACTTCTACTTTTTTAATTGCTTTTTCTTTTGCCGCCGTCACGTCTCCCTGCTTATTTGCTGTAGCGCCTGGTAGTTTAGCAAGCTCAGCATATTGTTCCGTCTGTGTTTTGCTGTCCAATGTTGCTAAGTCTCCGTCATCCCAAATTATCTCCAAAGCATCACGTCCCAGTTTAGCGGTCCAAAAGCCATCTGCTATTACAGCTATGCCACGATCCATTTGTATTACATGTCTTACACCGGGAATAGCTTTTGCTTTATCTGCATTAAAGCTTCTTACCTTGCCACCAAAAACCGGCGGACGTGCTATCACTGCAGTTAATAGGCCGGGCACTTTTACATCGAGGCCAAAAATCCCCGTTCCATTTATTTTTTGTTGGGTATCTAATCTTTTGACAGGCTTACCGATAAATTTATAATCTTTGGACTCTTTGAGCTTAACCTCTTGTGGTGCGGTAATAGAAGCGGCTTTTTCCACCAGCTGACCATAAGATAATTTGCGACCTGAAGACCCATGAATTACATATCCTTTCTCGGCATTGCACGTGGAAGGATCTACATTCCAGGTTTGTGCTGCAGCAGCTATCAGCATATATTTTCCCGTAGCCCCCGCTTTACGAAACCGATCCCATTCCGTAGTGGTACTTGTGCTTCCGCCAGTCATCTGCATTCCAAAAACGGTATGATTATAAACAGGATCAACCGGTGCTGATTCAAACCTGATCTTTGTCCAATCCGCTTCCAGTTCATCCGCTACCAACATCGGCAATGAAGTATAAGCTCCTTGTCCCATTTCGGAGTGATTGACAATAACGGTAACGATCTCATCCGTACCGATGCGAATGAATGCATTGGGGATAAAGCTGGCAGGTGCGGGAATGCCTGCATTTTTTATTCCTTTGCCAAAGGCGGGAAGATAAAAACCCAGCAACAATCCACCGCCAACAGCGGCACCTGTTTGAATGAATTTACGACGACTTAGGTTGTTAGTATCGTTCATATTGTTCCTACTTTATTTTAGTGAGGATTGATGATAAAATATTCTTCTATTTCAAATTGATCAGCGGGTACAATTGTAAAAAGAATGGCAAGAGGTTTCTTGATTTTTTGCGCAGACCAGTTTTCACCACATGAATTTAGAACTATTTATATTGATAAAAAAAAATGACTGCGGTATGAACAATAAATGAGAAAAATCGCCATTGATTCAACAAACGATCTGTTCACAATTGGTGGAAAAATGATTAAACATCCTGCATAGTTGAGTCCCGAGGCCCCGTTATTAGCAGTAACTTTAGATACCTATCATTTACCAATTTAATTAAGTCAAATGGACTATCCTTTTATAACCAGTATGCGGATCAGGAAGATCAGTAATAACGAGGCGTTTGATACAAATGATCAGTTGGCCATAGAAGAACCGCTGGAGATTCAACTGCAATTCGGCGCAACGGATAAGCGGGTGCAAAAAATCATTTCTGTTACCATGCGTACACCCGGCCATGACTGGGAACTGGCCGCCGGGTTTCTATTCACCGAAGGAATAATCAGGAATAACCAGGAAGTTTTGTTTATTGAACAGGAGCATTACGATAAGAATAAAATAGTAGTGGGCTTGCAGGAGAATGCTGATCCTAACATTCAAAAATTGGAAAGGAATTTTTATACTACTTCCAGTTGTGGTGTGTGTGGCAAATCAAGCATTGATGCCATTAAAACTATATCGGCTTATAATAATGAACCAGATGCAATCTGTTTAAAAGCGGAAATGTTTTACAACCTCCATGATATAGTCAGAGAAAGACAAGCCATATTTGATACCACTGGCGGTTTACATGCTTCAGCATTATTTGATATGGAGGGAAACTTTTTAATGCTCCGTGAAGACGTGGGTCGGCACAACGCATTGGATAAACTAATTGGTACTGCTTTGCTGAATGAACAATTGCCTCTCAGTAATAACATTTTGTTATTGAGTGGCAGAGCCAGTTTTGAACTTATACAAAAAGCATCCATGGCCGGCATAAAAGTGATCACTGCCGTAGGGGCACCTTCCAGCCTGGCGGTGGAGTTAGCCAAGGAATTAAATATCACATTAATTGGTTTTTTACGGGATGAAAGATTCAATATTTATTCAGGTGAGCAGAGGATCGTGATGTGAATGGTGAATAGGCAATTGTGAATAGTCGTGTAAGTTGGTCAACCTATTATCAATTCACCACTTACTTTAACCTTTTTATTGATGAGCAATAAACAATCCGAATCTAACGGTGCGGAAAATCCTGAACGCTTTACCGGGTTAAAAATCGGGCCGGTCAAAAAAATTGCCGCAGGCATACCTGCCGTATTATCAAGTTTTCGTCATGTGGTGGGAGAGGCTGGTTTGATACGGGGATTGACCGCTTTAAAAAGACTGAATCAAAAAGATGGATTTATTTGTCCAAGTTGCGCCTGGCCAGATCCCGATGATGAAAGAAACAGCAGTACCGAATACTGTGAAAACGGTGCGAAAGCAATTGCCGAAGAAGCTACTACAAAAAAACTGGACCCTTATTTTTTTGCTAAACATTCAGTCAACGAATTAGCGGCTTTGAGTGACTATGAGATCGGGAGAAAAGGCCGGATCGCACAACCCATGTATTTGCCGAAAGACAATGATCATTACAAGCCCATCAGCTGGGATGATGCCTTTCAAAAAATCGCAACTGCATTAAATGACCTTGATTCACCTGATGAAGCTATTTTTTATACATCAGGAAGAACAAGTAATGAAGCAGCTTTTCTTTACCAGCTCTTTGTTCGTGAGTATGGTACTAACAATTTGCCTGATTGCAGCAATATGTGCCATGAAAGCAGTGGCGTGGCACTCGGCGAGTCTTTAGGTATTGGAAAAGGCTCGGTAAAACTGGAAGATCTTTACGAAGCAGAAGTTATTATCATACTTGGGCAAAATCCCGGAACCAATCATCCCCGGATGTTAAGCGCATTGCAAAAGGCGAAAGCAAACGGGGCCATTATTATTTCGATCAACCCATTGCCGGAAACCGGTTTAATGGGTTTCAGTAATCCCCAGCAATTAAAAGGAATGCTGGGTATGAGTACTGCACTCACTGATATTTTTTTGCCAATAAAAATAAATGGGGACATGGCATTGCTGCAAGCTATTGCCTTGTTGTTGCTTGAAGAAGAACAAAAAGAACCCGGTAAAGTATTTGATATTGATTTTATAAAAAACAAAACACAGGGATATGTTGAATATGTTGAACATCTTCAACAACAAAATTGCGACGAACTGGCCAAAAATTGTGGTATTGACCTAATACAAATAAAAGAAACTGCCGCTATATTAAAAGACAAAAAAAGAATCATCGCCTGTTGGGCCATGGGTCTTACACAGCATAAGAATGCAGTAGCTACGATTAAAGAGATTGTCAATTTGTTGCTATTAAAAGGCAGTATTGGAAAACCCGGTGCGGGTACCTGCCCGGTGAGGGGGCATAGCAATGTACAGGGTGACCGTACCATGGGTATTTATGAAAAGCCATCAAAGAAATTTATAAAAGCGATAGAGGATAACTTTCATTTTACACCTCCGGATAAACAAGGCTATGATGTTGTTGAATCTATTAAAGCCATGCACGACGGAAGAGCAAAAGTTTTTTTTGCTATGGGAGGCAATTTTCTTTCGGCAACACCAGATACAAAGTATACAGCAGAAGCATTGAGAAAATGTAAACTGACTGTGCATGTTTCAACCAAACTCAACCGCAGTCATTTGGTTCACGGCGAGGAAGCCCTGATATTTCCCTGCCTTGGAAGAAGTGACAAGGATATCGTAAATGGTGAACCGCAATTTGTTTCTTGTGAAAATTCCATGAGTGTCGTGCAGTCATCAAAAGGGGTATTGCAACCGATATCTGGTGATTTGCTGAGCGAACCGATCATAGTATGCGAGCTCGCAAAAAAGACGCTGCAGGGTAGAAGTAAAGTAAACTGGGATAAATACCGGCAGCACTACGATCATATAAGAGAAGATATTGAACAAACCATTCCTGGTTTTGAAAAATATAATGAGCGGATCAGAGTACCGGGCGGCTTTTATCTGCCCAACTGTAACCGGGAAGGGAATTTTGACACGGCTACACAAAAGGCTCAATTTACGGTTACAAAACATAGTACTGTTGATCTTGCGGATGATGAATTAATGATGATGACTATTCGTAGTCATGATCAATTTAATACAACTATTTATGGTCTCAATGACCGGTATCGTGGAATCCATAATGAAAGACGAGTCATTTTTATGAATCAGCTGGACATTAATAAAAGAGGATTACAAAAAGAAGATGTGGTGGATATCTATAATCATCACGACGGGGTAGAAAGGGTCGCCCGGAATTTTATTGTCGTTCCTTACCCCATCCCCGAAACCTGTACGGCTACTTATTTCCCTGAAACAAATGTATTGGTTCCCATCAGCAGCGTGGCCGAAAAAAGTAATACGCCGACTTCGAAGTTGGTTATTGTGAAAGTGAAGAAAGCTATAAATTAATCAGATTATTCAACTCAATCATGCCGCATCCCTTCCGCTACCCTGAATACATGCAGCAAGTAAGGAAACAACGCATCCATCGTTTCTTCCACGCCACGGGTAGAACCAGGTAAAGTAATGACCAACGTATTTTTTATAAATCCTGCGATTCCCCTCGACAACATGGCATAAGGAGTTCTTTGTTGACCATAATTTCTTGCTGCTTCCATGATGCCGGGAATCTCCCTGTCAAGCAAGGGTCTTACCGCGTCAGGTGTGACATCCCTTGGAGAAAGCCCTGTGCCTCCCGTGATCAAAACAAGGCTATATTCTTCTTCACTTAACCTTTTTATGGTATCCTGTATCAAATTAAATTCGTCAGGAATTATTTGATGAAATGCGGCTGACATATTAATCTTACCAAGCTTTTCGATGATCTTTTGTCCGCTGCTGTCTTTTTTCTTGCCATGAAAAACTCCATCGGAACAAACGATCACGGCAGTTTTTAAATTACCTGTTATCTGGTCTTTAAAATCCGTTTTGCCACCTTTCTTGCTTTCTAACTTTATCGTTGAAATCTCTACACCTTTATCCAGGGGTTTGAGCATATCATAGATAGTTAATGCGGTGATAGCCGCACCATGCATGGCTTCTACCTCCACACCTGTTTTGTAGATCGTATGCACTTCAACTGTGATGATGATCTTTAACTCATCCAGTTCATGTTTGATAGCCGCATATTCAACAGGCAGGGGATGACAGTCAGGAATTACGTCGCTGGTTTTTTTGATGGCGAGTAATCCAGCGGCTCTCGAAAATTCAAATACATCTCCTTTCGGAACCAGCTTATTTTTGATTGCATCAATCGTCTCTTGTTTGGAGACAGTAATTATTGCCGATGCTATCGCTTGCCTGAGACTGCTTGTTTTGTTTGTTATGTTAACCATATTTTTAGACCTCACCCCAAACCCCTCTCCGGAAGAGAGGGGCTTTACACTCCGATTAGTGAAGAAGCGTTTTGTTCTTAAATCTTTTATTTATCACTTCAGAATTCCTTTATTATTCAATTTATTTGAACCCCTCGTTTACAAAATGTCATTCTTACTGTCAAACTCTTAAGCCTCCTTTAAAGGGTTTGGGAGTTTTCTTTCCACTGATAGCTTTCATCATCAAATAATTCCTTTCCCCAAACAGGCAATTCCGCTTTTAATCTTTCTACCGTTTCTTCACAGGCATGAATAGCCGCCTTACGATGCGGCGACGAAGTAAAAACAAATAAGGAGATTTCTCCTGCAACCACTTTACCCAGCGAATGATAAACATGCATACAGGTTAATTCATATTTTGAAAATATATCTTCCCTTATGGCATGCATTTTTTCCAAAGCCATTTCCTCGTATGTCGTGTATTCTATCGCGGCTACTTTTTTATCATTGATCAGATCAGCTCTTACCTGGCCAAGGAAAATACTGTGCCCGCCTATAGACGTTTGGGTACTGTGCTTTTGAATACTTTCTGCAATAAAAGACGTCGCAACGGGGCCTTGTACGAATATATTTTTTGGTTTTCTTTCTTTCATGATTGCTGTATGCTGTGCGATTTTTTCCAGTTTTCAATGCCGCCTTTGAGACTATAAATTTTTTTGGTTGTTCCAAAAATACCAGATAATTGAACTGCGGCCGTTTTACTTCGTTTGCCCGACTGGCAAAAAATAACAATCGTATCTGATTTTATTTCCTGAACAGAATCTCCTATATATTTTAAAGGAATATTTTGATGATCGAATTCATAAACAAAGGGCAACTCACCGATCTCACGTACATCTATTACTTCAATGGTTTGATTTTCTAACAATTCGTCAAATGTATCTCCATCAATTTCGAACGACGATACGGATACTCCGCAAAGCCATTGATAGTCCATCCGCTTAAAAAGTATTTCACTGGCTGGTATCAGTGCCCGTGTTTCTTCTCTTGCTGACAATCCTAATTCATAAACCTGGTTATTTAAAGCATTATAGGTTAAGAGCCGGTTGATCAAAGGTTCTCCGATTCCTGTAATTAATTTGATCGTTTCATTCGCCATCATTGTTCCGATGATCCCCGGCAACACACCTAGTACTCCTGCTTCGGCACAATTTAATACTTCATCTTCCTTCGGTGGCTGCGGAAACAGATCACGATAGTTCACTGGTTTATCATGGCTCTCCTGACAACAATTAAAAATCGTTACCTGTCCTTCAAACTGCGAAATAGCTCCATACACCAATGGTTTATCCAATAACACACAAGCATCATTGATCATATACCGGGTAGAAAAATTATCGGTGCCATCAATAATAATATCAAATGATTTTACTATTTCTAAAGCATTTTCAACAGTCAGTCGCTGGTTATACGATATAATATTTATGTCTGGATTTAAACCCTGCATTACCGAGGCCGCTCTTTCAGCTTTCGGCAACCCGATATCATTGACCGAATACAAAACCTGGCGGTGAAGATTAGTAAGAGACACCGTATCATCATCTGCGATGCCTATGGTTCCGACACCGGCAGCCGTGAGATATTGTAAGACCGGGCATCCAAGGCCACCGGCTCCAATCACCAATACTTTAGCCTGCAGCAATTTTTCCTGACCCGCTTCGCCAAATTCTTTTAAAATTATCTGGCGTTGATACCTTTCGTATGACTTTTTTTCTCCCATTTTATCCGCCTGAGAATGGTGGCAATAACGCCACTACACTATCTTCCTTTAAAATTGTATTAGCTGTAACGGTTTGCTTATTGACAGCCATCATATACCTCGCCCCCGCGAGTGATGGATAACGTTTGTTCAATTCGCTGACAAGAGCATCTGTGTCAGCAATATCCGTAAGAGTAAGCTCATGGCTGTTAAGAATGTCCGTAAGCTGACCAAATATCATAATACGTATCGGCATATTTCCACGAATTTACTTCAACTGTTTCTTATTCCTTTGCCGACAATAAAAATGCCGCGATATCTGCAAGATTCTTTTCTGACAGACCCATGGCAGCCGGATCAGGCATAAGGCTGCCTTCCTGTTTCTTTTTTGAACTTATTTTAGCCTGTTCGATCACATGTTTCCTGCCTGCGATATCCTTTATTACCACTGTCTGCTTATTGTCAGCCACCAGGAAACCAAACACGGATTCCCCATCTTTGGTATTCACTAACCAGGGTTCGTAGCCGAATACAATCGCCGCACCGGGATTAACGATTGCATCCAATAACGACACTTTGTCAAATTTTTTATTGATCGTCGTAAGTTCAGGCCCGATATCATTTCCCGTAGTGCCAACACGATGACAGGCACTGCAAGTTTTTACAAAATTAATTTTGCCAGCAGCGGCTTCACCCTGCAATTGCGCAATGGCGTCAACGGAAAATATTTTACCAGCGCCTTTGCGTTTAATGTATTTACCTGCCTGCACCCGAACTGACAAATCCGGGTTATTAAAAATATTCTCCTGCACAACCGATAATAAAAGTGCTGGTAATTTATTGTCCGCCATCAGGCCTATCAATAATTGGCCACCTACCGAATCACCGGCCATTTCTGTCGTACGCCAGCTTCTTTCATCCTTTGACTGACGTTCATCCAGTATAACCTGTCGTTTTACTTTCATGGCGGCTAATTTTCTTTCATAGGCCGTATTCAGGTTTACTTTTGACCAATCAAGCAAGCTGAACCAGTCATTGGTCTGCCTGAATGAGAGCCAGTACACAGCTTGTTCCTTTACATCGGGCATTTTTGATTCGGCGGCCGTAAGCAATGCAAGTGCTGCCGTTTTCTCGTTGACAAAAGCTATCCCTGTGACCATTCTTTTTCTTTCATCCGCAGTGAGTGAAGAATCCGCTACCCGTAGTGCCAAATCATGTACAGCATTTACCGGGTGAAGACGCCAGGCGAAATCGGCCATAGGCTTGCTCCATAAGGCGGATGTTTTTGTGTTTTTTTCCGTGAATAGCGTTTTCAATTCATTGTACCATACTTCTGCATCTGCGTCCATAGCGCTTCCCAGGGCTTCGAGATACCACCTGTCTTTACCATCATATTGTTGAGCGAGGGAAAGCAGGATTTCTTTTTTCTTTATAAAAGAAGTATCTCTTAATGCAATGGCTACCTCCCGTCTGACAAAAGCTGATGTATCAGTTGATAATTGTTTTGCATAAGGTAATATGTCATCAGCAACCGGTCGCAACGAACGGAATGCAGCTGCACGCAATTTTTCATCGGGGTTGGTTAATATTTTTTCGACCTCTTTTTTTCCTTCCTCCTTTATTTGAGACAATAACCATACAGCTCTGGCCTGAACAAAAGGATTTTCATCTACTAATAATTTCTTAATCTCTTCAATCGCCGGAGCCCCAGCCTTTTTCAATTTTTCAAAAGCACTGTTGCGTACATTCACCGCAGGGCTTTTGAATGCTGCAATCTGACCTTCTATGGTCCCAAGGTCAATTTTAGGGCTACTCAGTTTCTTGTTGGCCGGAGCAATGCGATAGATTCTTCCATATCCAGTACTGTCTTTCATTTGATGACCGCCTACAACAGGGTCATACCAGTCCGCCACATAAATAGCTCCATCCGTTCCAATCGTTACGTCAGAAGGGCGAAACCATTTTTCTTTTTGGACATTCTGCGACGAATCATTCCATACATATCCTTCGTTGTCGGCTGACAGTGAAGTGATAAAATTTTCACGTTTGCCTAAGTCATAACCGGATTGCTTTAATACCGGGTGATATCCAAAAATTACATTCCTTCCTGCATCAGCGCTTAATAACATTCCCAAGTACTCTTTGCCTAAAGCATCACTTTCATTCATCACAATGCCTGTGGGCGCACCGGCTCCAGAACGATCACCGGCAGGCATTACACCCGGATCATCCTGGTGCCAGTGTGCGGTAAAAATATCCTGGCCGGGTCGCTGATCAGCTTGCCAGTACCTTGTACCATCCGTACTGAAATAACCTGCGTTGCCTCCTTCCATTAACCAGGTAGTGCGACAAGTTACCACCTGGTCGTCATTGTCATTTTGCCACAGATTTCCATAAGAATCCGTCACTACTTCGTATGAATTACGAAAATTATGTCCCAATACTTTCAAACCTCTGCCATCGGGATTGATGCGCAATGCCAGGCCGCCTACCCATATTTTTCCGTCGTCGCTTTTCTTGTTGCCTTCATTGCTGTTATTGTAAGGCGATCCGCCGGTGTAGATACTACCCGAACGTAAGGTCCACCCGTTTTTATCTGTTACAGTATGCGGGCCGGCATTCCCAACACTGAAATACCAGTTACCATCGGGGCCAGCCGTAACCGAATGCAGTGAATGATCGTGATCCTTTCCCCCAAAACCCGTTAAAAAAATTTCCTTTTTATCAGGTCTATCATCTCCATTCTCATCGGTGTATACTATCAAATTAGGCGAACAGGAAACAATTACTTTATTACCAATAACTGCAATCCCAACCGGCGACAGAAGATCTTTGTCTTCAACAAATATTTTTGCACTGTCTGCTCTTCCATCCTGGTCAGTGTCTTCCAAAATCATTACCCTGTCACCCTTAGGATGATGCAGAACCTTTGTTGAGTCGTTATTATAATTTCTGTAGTTAACGGCTTCCGTAATCCATACTCTTCCTTTACTATCAACATCCATGTTCGTGGGATTATAAAGCATTGGAGATTCGGCCCAGAGTGTTGCTTCCAATCCATTTGGCAAATACAAGCCCGTTTCATTTTTTGGTGAAGAAGTCTTGCACCCATTTAACCAGATAACAACTATAAAAACAATGGTGACAAGGATAACAACTCGTTTCATGAGCAGGTATATTATTAAACAGGTTCTGAAAAAATATTCTTTAAAAATTGGAGATTGTGCGTATAGCTTTCTATTAAGCCAGCACCATCCGGCTTCGCCCATTCAATCTGCATCCATCCGTCACCATAGTAGCCTGCTTCATTCACAGCATCGCCGATAGCGGTCCAGTCAAGTGTACCACTACCAAGTAAAAAACCATTTTCTTTCATGTGCAGCTCACATACCATTTCCTTACCAAGTTTTTTAAATTCTTTTACAGTATCAAAACCTGCATCTGCTGTATTGCGGAAATCATAATATACTTTTATATTTTTTGATCCTACCTGGTCAATGATATCCAGGTGTTCATCAGCATCGAGGTATGATTCAATACCGAGTATGATGCCATTCTTTTCTGCATGCGGCGCGACTTTCTTTAAACGGCCGATCACTTCTTTCTTGCCCGCGGCATCATTGCGGAGATCGTTCTTATTGAAAAAGGCCAGCAGCACGACAGGAGCCTGAAGGTTCCTGGCCGTATCCACGCTATCCCATACCCATTGTTCTGTTCTATGATCAGATTTATAGGGGACATTATTCAGTTCACCAATAGCGATACTCGAAATTTTTATTCCTGTTTTCTGCGAGGCTTCTAAGTATTGCTGCTGTACATCTTTTTGCCTCAGCCGCAGGTCATCTTTCGCCGAACCCATATTTACCATAATACCCTTTAGCCCAATTTGCTTTGCTAATTCAAAAGCACCGGGATCACAGCTTTTACCCAGGCTCCAGTCGCAGGCGCCGATATTGAAATGTTTTTTTTTAACGGCCTGATCGATGGCGGGTATAAACGAACTGCAAGCCGCTAATGCAGCCAACCAGGCAGATTGTTTTATAAGTTCCCGTCGTGTAAGCACAAAACTTGTATTGCAATGAAATTATGAATTTTTAATGATGATATGCTCAAGACTGCGGTTTGCGGTTGTCATCCTGATAAAAATTATCTTTACAGCAATTATTTTTTTATGGGCAAGTTTCATAAATCAATGGAGGATCAACATAAAAAGTTTATCGCATCCCAGCATTTATTTTTTGTTAGCACGGCACCGTTAGATGGAAAGGGTCATATCAATCTCTCTCCCAAGGGGCTGGACAGTTTCCGGATTCTTTCAGACACCAGGGTGGCTTATATGGATATTATCGGCAGTGGTAATGAAACATCGGCGCATCTCCTGGAAAATGGACGTATCACTTTTATGTTTTGCGCCTTTGGAGGTCCCCCTAATATTTTAAGGCTTTATGGAAAGGGCTATACGGTTTTACCCGGCGATCAGGAATGGCCCGAACTTTCTTCCCATTTCAATATATTACTTTCCACCCGGCAGATCATTGTCGCTGATATTTTCAAAGTACAAACATCCTGTGGCTTTGGTGTTCCTTATTATGAATACACCGGTGAACGGGATCATGCACATAAATGGGCTGATACGAAAGGCGCAGAAGGTTTGGAAGAATATAAGAAAGAAAAAAATTTACTCAGCCTGGATGGATTGCCAACTGCATTGGCTGCTGAATAAATTTGGGAAATATTTTACGCCGTTGTAAATAATAATTTATACGCCGCCAGCATTAATACTACCGCCAGCATATATTTCAGAATGTTCTGGTTAAACTTCAATGAACCAAAATAGGCCCCGCAGATACCGCCAACAAAAGCAATACCAACATACATGTACATATCTGAGCTGAAGTGTATTCCTTTTTGTAATTGTCCGGCTAATCCTGCGATGGAATTTACAAAGATGAACAAAGCGCTGATCGCGGCTGTTTGTTTCATGTCCGTCCATTTCAATAGTAATAAAATAGGGGATAGGATGATACCGCCTCCTATTCCAATCAAACCGGAAAGAAAACCAATAGCGGCCCCGATAAACAAGGACAATACGATATTTGATTTTTTTAATTCAGATGGCTTCAGGTTAGCAAAGAACAGAAAGCGGATAATGGGTATCAGCAACAACAGGCCCAGTATTTTTTTATATATTACAGCATCAATGGTGATTGATCCGCCCACAAAGGCCATTGGTATAGATGCGATAGCAAAGGGAAGAAAGATTTTCCAGTTAAAATGTTTGCCACGATAAAATTGGATAAAAGAAGTAAGCGAAACAAAAAGATTCAGCAGCAGTGCGGTAGGTTTCATTACATCAGGAGAAACGGCAAAGATCGCCATCAATGCCAGGTAACCACTTGCACCACCGTGACCAACAGATGCGTATAAAAATGCCACTAAGAACAGGAGAGAATAAAAGAGTATGATATTATCCATTCGTATGACAGCGTTAAACAGGTAATAAATGGATTTCAACTATGTCACCTTTTTCACAGGCTGTAACAGCTTCCTCAATTTTTATAAGGCAATTGGCATTGGCAAACGAGCTTAACCGATAAGATTCCTGCGCATGCAGGGGAGTGGCCGTTTTCCCATCATAATATCCTTTCAAAAAATGGGTGAGACCGGCCGTCTTTTTGAAAGATTCTCCAAGAGGAGATTGTATCACTTGCAAACCGGTCCTTTGTTTGGCCATTTGTTTTAAAGCCGGTTCCACATATTCATAAAAGCAAGTGAGCACTGAAGCCGGGTTGCCCGGTAGACCAAAAACCAGTTTATTTTCTTTTTTACCAAAATAAAATGGCTTTCCCGGTCGTTGCTTTATTTTATGAAATACTTTTTCAATTCCATTTTCTTTCGCGGCGGCGGCCACAAAATCATAATCTCCAACACTGACACCACCGGTTAAAAAGACTACATCACTTTTTTGTAAGGCGTCGTTCAGTACCTGTTTTACTGTTTCTAAGGTATCTTCTGCCTTATATACTTTTACATCCGTAATATGCATTTGTTTTAGTGCTGCCTGCAATAAATAGGAATTGGATTCATATACCTGTCCTTGCAGTAACGGTTGACCAGGTGTTTGCAATTCATTTCCTGTAACTATAATACTAATGGCAGCATATGGATATACTAAAACTTCGGTGATGCCAATACCGGCAAGAAATCCAATAGTCGCGGGCATTAATAAACTATCCTTTGCCGCGGCAAGATCACCGGCTTTGATCTCCGAGCCTTTGGCTCTTACGTTTACATTTTGCCTCAGATTTTCATCTTCTATATACAAGTTATCATCTTCGATTTTTGTTTTTTCCTGCATCACAACGGTATCGGCGCCGTCGGGAACGGCAGCACCTGTAAATATGCGAATAGCATTCCCGGGTAACAACCTTGCGGTTTCATTGCTGCCGGCAGCCATTACTCCTTTTATCTTTAATGGTTGGTTCGCTTGCAGGTCAGCAAATGAAAAGGCGTAACCATCCATAGAAGATTGCCGGTAAGCAGGAATACTAATATCCGCATAAACATCTTTTGCCAGTACCATACCGGCAGCTTGTGATAAGGAGAGTTTTATAGAAGACAATTCAATCGCATGCTCCAAAATTATTTTTTTAGCTTCTGTTACATTTAGCATTTCCGCAGCCATATCATTTCTTTTAGCATACAAATTAATAACTATAGTTTTTTGAAGCTAAACTATTTTACTCCATACGAAAGGGTGACATAATAGAATCCACCGATTTGCGGGCCACCCAGTAACGAATGGTAATAGTGATTGAGTAAATTGTTACCGCCTATTTTTAACTGAATGGCTTGCTTTGGAAAGGTATAGCTAAGTTGGGCGTCAATGGTAGAAAAGGCGGGAACTCTGCCATTAATAAGAAATGATTGCCACAAAAAATTATTCTGCCATTTATAACCGACACTTGCCCCGAGGTTTTTATAAATAGTCGCATTGGACAACGAGAAATTGGCGATCCAATCCGGTGTATTAAATCCGTCTTCCAGCCCGTCTTCGTTTTTCGATTTGCGCAGTTTTGTATATGTAGTACTGGCCCTCGCTATATAGCCTTTGACCAGGTGCCAGGTAAGACCCGCACTGAAACCATAATTGTCAATCAGCGTTTGTGAATTGGTCCACATACGATAGGGGCTTTGTTTAGTCTTATCGTATAAATAATAGGGGATACTGTCGGCGAGCTGGGTTTTGGGCACATTCATATTCGCCTGTGCGATAAACGAACGATAGCGGGATAGATAAATATCCGCTTCGGCGAAAAGCCTGCCTTTTGCAAATAGACCCTTGTATCCTGCTTCGAAGGAACTAACATGTTCCGGTTTTATATACGAATGGGGATTCTTTTTTAGCAGGGATTTATTTTTTTCAATAGCCGCATTTTTTGTTAGACCGTTTGTATTAATATCGTTTAACACTGCGGACTGAAAAGTCGTAATGGAAGTTTGCAACCAGGCATTTTCAAAAATACCATTGGACATGATCGGCAATCCACCAACTCTTTTTACACCACCGCTGTTTACATTTGAATAAGCCTCAAAGAGAATGGGATAACGATAACCAGCCTGGTAACCCAAACGGAAATTATGCTTTTGAACCGGTGAATAAACCGCCGTAAATCTTGGATTGAACAAAAGCTTGAAATAATCATTTTTATCTGCCCGCAGAATAGCTCCCAATTTGAGTTTATTCGTAAAAAGAGATTTTGTCAATGATAGGAAGCCGCCTGTTTTGCCATAAGTTATTTTATCATACTCCTTTCCTTTTTTAGGATTAATAAAATAATTTCCATCCGGGGTTACAATATAAGTCCTGTGGTCAAAGCCAGCGAGTATTTCAAGCCCTGCCTTCTCTTTTAGTTTTGCCAGCCAGGTTTCTGTCAGGTTCCATTGTAATTCCGCTTGTATAAATCCTGCCTTAACACGTAACGCCGCTCCGCTGTCCCAGTTATTTACATTTTGTAATTTATAAAGCGCATTATCGAATGCATCGGTACCAGGTGCAAATCTTCCGGCATCCGCGACAGTTCTTGCCTGGGCATGCGCGGCTGCAATGGCTGATCCTCCCTGGATAGCGGTATTAAATCCGTAAGTATAATCGGCATACCAGGCATTGTCAGTTTTGAAAGAGCGATCAATGTTTTCCGCCATTGAACGCAGGTTATAGGATTTGCCGGTGTTTTCTGCATTAAGATAAATTTTAGCCTGTACTGATTTTGATTGATACTGTATACCATGCTGCTGTAAAAAATACTCCTGTAAACTAAACCGATTGGCTCGCTGATAGACCGTGTTGAGATAAGCAAAATGGAAAAGGTAGGACAGTGAAGCTGTTGATGAAAACTTATAATATAGCCCGGCGTCTCCCTTTATATTTTGTAAAGAATAATCCACTACTTGTTTCTCCGTGTAGCCGGTTCTTCCAACTACATAGCTTTTACCTTGTAGTGAAATAGTTCTACGGTTGGATGATTCATTGCCATAAGAATTAACCGGGTCAATGCCCGGATTGTCGGCGCCAAACAAGCTAGTGCTTTTATTGGCATTGCCATTAAGATCGGTGTAATTATTAGCGATCCAATCATATCCTTTCGAAAAAGTCGTATTGACCTTGAAAGCCAATTTCGGAGAAATGATATGAGCAAAACGTAAACTTGTTTCTGAAAATAATTTTGCGGGACTATCCGAATCACCCAGGTGCATGATCGCGGTCTTTTGCTGAAAACTGAAGCCAGGTGATGAAAACGGGTTTCGTGTGGTAATATTCGCCAATCCGTTTGTTGTATTCATTCCATACAAAGCTGAAGCCACACCAGGCAAAATTTCCACATTTTCTACGTCAAGATCACCGGGGCCGAGCGAACTGCCTATCGGGCTTCCGATATGTGGTGATTGTATATCCATTCCATCCACCATCTGAACAAAGCGAACATTGGTCGTATTAGAAAAACCACGGGTATTCAGGATACGGAATCCCAAACTTGGTGTGATCATCTGAACACCCTTGATATTTTCCAATGCGTCAAAAAAGGAAAATGCAGCATTGGATTTGAAATAACCTTCACTTACTTTTTCTACGCTTACCGGGGATTGCAATATTTTTTCCTTTGTCCGTGAAGCGGAAACAATCACTTCTTCAAGGTATTTAACGGTCAGCGTATCGGCCTGATTTTTATTAGACAAAATAGTATCCTGGGCGCAAAGCATATACCCGGTAGTACAAATGACTATGATAAGAAAGGTTCTCATAAGCTTTTTTAAACTACGTTATTTTCTTGAAAATATAACGCTTGTTAAAAAAAATTCCCCTGTTGAAACCTATAAACCTATTTTCTCCGTCTCTTTTCCCAGGAAGGCTTTAAATCTTTCACGGAGTGATTTATGCCAGGCTATTATTTCTTTTGCTTCTGAACTTATAACAGAACCGCCTCCGCTTGTTCCACCGGTCTGTGTTACTACGAGAGGTTTGGCCGATTGCGTGTTGAGCATATTGATGATTTCCCAGGCTTTTTTATAGGACATCTGCATTTGCTTCGCCGCCTGGTTGATAGAACCCATCTTATTAATCCGCTCTAGCAATTCCACCGGGCCGGGACCAAAGAACCTTTGTCCATCACATTCAATCCAGATACTTCCGTTAACGGTAAAACTTTTATTCTTTTTTAATATGCCTTTAACTGACTTTGCCATGCCAAAAAGATAGGGTTTATTTCTGACCCATCCCGCCTCAACCTCCTTCTCCCTCTCCAAAAGAGAGGAAGCGGTGCTGTATATCTCTGCTCAATTCTATAACTACAACATCGTCTTTATATCTCTACTCATCCTACTCGGAAACTCTCCTAATATTCGGAATCTTCGAAAGCGAGGGCTGTGCCTGGTAAGCCCCCTTTAGTGGGTTTGTGGGTTTCCTTACCCCCCAATAGTTATCATACTCCGGTTATTAATATCTTCGGCATGGAGGTGTTCAAAATCAGCGGTAAACTGCCCGCCCAATTCTTTGGCTTTAGATTGGATGCTTTGATGAATTAAGGGGATTATATCTTCTCCATTACGGAAAGCCGTTAACAGGTCCGTTTCCGCTTTGGAAAACAAACAATTTTTCATCTTGCCATCAGCGGTCAAACGCATCCGGTTGCACTCGCCGCAGAAATTCGCACTCATGGTACTGATAACAGAAAATGTTCCCAGGTGACCCGGAACATAAAATCCTTTGGCGGTATCATGTTTTTCATTCTGTAACCGTACTACTTCATATTTATCTTCAATTACCTGTAGCATCTGGTGCATGGTAAATACCTTATTGCTCGTCCACCGATTGCCGGCAAAAGGCATGAACTCAATAAACCTCACATGCACCGGCTCATGTTTTGTCCATTCCACAAAATCGTTGATCTCGTTTTCGTTCATTCCCTTCATCACCACCATATTTACTTTTACATGAAACCCGCGGCTCATCATCAGGTGAATATTATCACAGACCAGCTTGTGCTGATCCCGTCTCGTGATGAGATTGAATTTATCCGGCTGTAATGTATCCAAACTTATATTCAGTGATTTGATCTTTGCCTGCTCCAGGGTGTCAACAAATTCATGCAGTCTGGTGGCGTTAGTAGTTAAAGTGAGTTTGACAGGAAGTTTAGATAAGGCCAGTATAATTTCCTTTGCGTCCTTCCTCACCAAAGGTTCTCCGCCGGTAAGCCGTATCTTATTTACACCCAGGTCAACAAATATTTTTGAAATGGCTTCAATTTCATTCAGCTGCATCAGTCGGGAAGCCGGCGTAAATTCATAGTCTTCCTCTGGCATGCAATAAAAGCAACGGAGATTGCAATTATCCGTCAGTGAAATGCGGAGATAATTATGAACACGGTTATATTTATCAACGATCATATCTTAACGAAATTACTGTAATTGTAACGATTTAAATCATCGATTCATCCGGGAATTGGCGATGAAAATAAATTAATTTGGTCAGCAAAGTTTTCCCTAACTTAATAGTGAATTTGAAGCAACGATTGTGACACCTGCCGACGGGCTCTTGTTAATGTCCTATATCTTCTTTTATGCAGCTTACAGGCAAACATGTTGTTAATGCTCCTCCGTCCAAAATTTGGTCAATGTTGATGGACACTGATACACTCGCCAGGATAGTGCCTGGTATTTCCCGTCTTGAAAAAACAGGGGATAATAAATACAAATCAATCATCGAAATTAAGATGGGGCCGGTCAACAGTTCCTTTACCGGCGATCTTCAAATGGAAGATATAAAAGAGCCGGAAGGTTTTACATTGAAAGTACAACAGAACAGTAAGATCGGGAATGCCAATGCGGCGATTAAAATTTCCTTGTCACCCGTCACTGATAATAATTCAGAAGTTGCTTTTGATGGAGATGTTAAATTATCCGGTATGCTGGCGGCCATGGGTCAGCGTTTGATAGGAGGTGTTTCCAATACGTTGACAAAGCAGTTTTTTGCTAACCTCGATAAGGAGTTGCAAAAGGAAAATGTAATTAAGCAATAGCGATCTATACCTTGTGGAAAAATTTTAGCCTTGTTCCCTGTCTTGACCGATCAGTTTCTGATCGGTATAAAATAAACAACAGCATATTCTTGTAAAATTTTATAAACCGAAATTATATGAGCATTAAAATCACGGTGACAGTTAATGGTGTCAAGCACACTGACAAAGTGGAGCCCCGTTTGTTACTGGTGCATTACCTGCGGGATGTGCTTCGTCTTACCGGCACTCATGTAGGCTGTGATACCAGTAGTTGCGGCGCCTGCACCATTCATGTGAACGGTAAGGCTACCAAGAGTTGTACGCTGCTGGCTGTTCAGGCCGACCGGTGTAAGATCACTACCATTGAAGGCATGGCAAATAATGGTGACCTGCATCCCCTGCAGGAAGGATTCAATCAATGTCATGGATTGCAATGTGGTTTTTGCACTCCAGGCATGATCATGACTGCAGCGGACCTCCTGCAACACAACCGTAAACCTAGCGAAGGAGAAATCCGAACAGCGCTGGAAGGGAATTTCTGTCGCTGTACGGGTTATCACAATATTGTAAAATCAGTGCAGTATGCTGCTGAAAAAATGTCTGCAAGAAAAACAAAACCCAAAAAGGAGGCAACTCTATGAGTACTAATAATGGTAAAGACACAAGCAGTGGATTTATTGGTAAATCCATTAAACGGGTCGAAGATAAAAGATTCACTACCGGCAACGGCCGGTACACCGATGACATCGTACTGCCGCATCAAACCTATGCTTCCTTTGTGCGAAGTCCTTATGCCCATGCGAAGATCCTGAACGTGGATACAAGCGCTGCGAAACATATGTCCGGTGTAATAAAAATTTATACTGGTGCTGATGTAGCCGCGGTAAACGGCGTTCCCTGTGGCTGGCAGGTCAATTTTAAGAATGGGGACACGATGAAAGAACCCAAGCATCCTTTGCTGGTGGCCGATAAAGCAAGGCATGTGGGCGATGCGGTGGCTATCGTGATTGCTGAATCGCAGGAGCAGGCCGTGGATGCAGCAGAGGCGATAATAGTTGATTACGAAGAACTCCCTTGTGTTGTGGATGGATCAAAAGCAGCACAGGCCGGTGCGGCTTTGGTACATGATGATGTACCAAACAATACTTGCTATGACTGGGCTTTGGGAAATCCAATAGCCGAAGTAGATGAAGCAATGTCTGCCGCTGCACATGTCACTACATTAGAATTCGTAAACCAGCGACTGGTGCCCAATGCAATTGAGCCACGTTGTTATAACAGTTCCTATGATGCTATCACAGACAAATACATACTATACACGAGTACACAAAATCCCCATGTGATAAGACTGCTGATGTGTGCGTTTGTATTGGGAATACCTGAACATAAAGTCAGGGTAGTTGGCCCGGATGTAGGAGGAGCTTTCGGCAGCAAAATATTTCACTATACTGAGGAAGCATTGCTAACATGGTGCACCAGGCAAATAGGCAGGCCTATTAAATGGACGGCAACAAGAACGGAAGCTTTCCAATTGGATGCACATGGAAGGGATCATATTACCAAGGCTGAAATGGGATTTGACAATGATAGGAAGATCGTTGCATTACGTGTAAAAACTTTTGCGAACCTTGGCGCTTACCTTTCTACATTCGGCAGTTGCGTTCCCACCTACCTCCACGGTACTTTGTTGCAGGGATTATATACTACCCCAAAGATCAATGTGGATGTAACGGCTGTTTTCACACATACAACTCCGGTAGACGCTTATCGCGGTGCCGGAAGACCGGAAGCCACCTACTTACTGGAACGTTTGGTTGACCTGGCAGCATTAGAAATGAACGTTGATCCCGTTGATCTGCGGTTTAAAAATTTCATTCCGCCATTTGACGGCGTGAATCAACCCGGTTACCAGACGCAGGTGGCATTACAATACGACAGCGGTAATTACAAAGGCGTATTGGAAAAAGGGTTGGATATGCTTGGCTATGCGGATCTTCGAAATAAACAGAAAGAATCTTCCAAAAACGGAAAGCTTTTAGGAATTGGCTTCTCCACGTATATCGAAGCCTGTGGTATCGCTCCGTCAGCAGTAGTGGGCTCATTGGGTGCAAGAGCCGGTTTGTTTGAAGTAGGACAGGTTCGTGTACAACCAACGGGGAAAGTAAGTGTGTACACCGGTGCTCATTCACATGGCCAGGGACATGAAACAACTTTTGCACAAGTAGTGGCGGATAAACTCGGTATTGCTATGGATGACGTGGAGATACACCACGGCGATACGGAAACCGTAGCATTCGGCATGGGCACCTATGGTTCCAGAAGCCTCGCCGTTGGTGGCAGCGCCATCGTAAAAAGTATTGATAAGATCATTGAAAAAGGGAAGAAGATCGCTGCACATAAATTGGAAGCTAATGCTGATGATATAGAATTCGCATCTGGAAAATTTACCGTAAAAGGCACTGATAAATCTGTAAGCTTCGGTGACGTGGCCTTAACGGCTTATGTCCCGCACGTTTACCCAAAAGACCTGGAACCGGGTTTAGACTTCAGCAGTTTTTATGACCCGACCAATTTTACGTATCCGTTCGGTTGTCATATCGCCGTAGTAGAAGTGGATAAACAAACTGGTAAAGTAGAACTGAAACGTTTTGTAGCAGTGGATGATGTTGGCAATGTGGTAAACCCAATGATAGTGGAAGGACAGATACATGGCGGTGTGGTGCAGGGAATCGGACAGGCATTATTTGAGGGTGCCGAATATGATAATAATGGTCAGCTTACCAATGCATCTTATATGGATTATTGTATGCCAAGAGCAGATGACTTCCCGATGTTTGAGACAGGCACCCAGGTTACTCCTTGTCCGCACAATCCACTGGGTGTAAAAGGGGCGGGTGAAGCGGGTGCTATTGGTTCTACGCCTGCCGTGGTAAATGCGGTGATCGATGCTCTTTGGAGCGGCGGCCATAAAGTAAAAGATATCCGTATGCCGCTAACGTCGGAACGGGTATGGAGAGCGATGAAGAATTAAAGAGAAGAAAAAATCATCGGGAAGGAACAACATTTTCAAATTTTCAAATTGTCACTTATGATACCTGCTGCATTTGACTATCAAAAAGCAAAAACCGTTGATGAAGCCATTGCCGCTTTATCAGGTGATGTAAAAATATTAGCCGGCGGACACAGTTTAATTCCAGCTATGAAGTTGCGGATGAACCGTCCTTCAAAACTGGTGGATATAACGGGCCTGGCTGCACTCAAAGGAATCAAAGAAGAAGATGGCGAGATCGTTATTGGCGCGGCGGCTACGCATGCTGATATAGCTTATGATAAGCTGATCAAGAACAAAATTTCTTTTTTTTCCGAAGCAGCTTCAGTGATTGGTGATGTACAGGTCCGCAATCACGGAACTATTGGTGGCAGCCTTGCTCATGCCGACCCTGCAGCAGACTGGCCCGCGTTGGTTTTAGCTGCTGATGCGACGATCGAAGTTCAGGGTAGCAGTGGAAAACGAAGAATAAAAGCGGCCGATTTTTTTACAGGACTTTTTAGCACGGCTTTAGAAGACAAAGAGATCATTGTTGCTATTCGTATTCCAATACCCCCGGAAGGAACTAAAACAACCTACCAGAAATTTGCACAGCCTGCTTCACGGTTCGCCATCGCCGGATGTGCCGTTGTCCGTTTCCCGGATGGTAAAACCAATATTGCCTTTACAGGTGTGTCTGAAAATGCATTCAGAGACACCGCTGCGGAGAATGAAGTATCAGGAAAAGAATTGAATGATGATTCCATCTCAAAGGCTGTTAATGCCGCAGTCGGTAATATAACAGTCATGGGTGATCATTTTGCTTCGGAAGAATACCGGAAACATTTGGCAAAAGTGTATCTGAAAAAAGCGCTGGATGCTGTACTGGTCTGACAGATAGTGTCCTTGCTGGTACTGTTACCCATAGCTTCCAATAATTGAGAGTACGATTTTATGAAGCGTGCAACGATTCATGTAATTCAAAAAAAACTGGTCTTTGGCTATTCAATTTCTTTCACTACTTTTTATTTAATTAAATCCAAATGCAAAAATGACAAAATCATTCAACACTCTAATCGTAGCTGCTACAGCCATGTCAATTGTAGCCTGTAACAATGCATCCAGTGACGGTAAAACCGCGGATGCAAGCGAAAAAAAAGAAACCCCGGCTTTTGACCTGGCAACGGCAAAAACAGCTATTGAAGCGGAAAACGCGAAGTTTATGGATGCATTCAAAAAAGGCGATTCAGCAGGGGCTGCTTCAAACTATGCGGAGGACGCCCTGGTCATGCCGTCGAACGCTGAGCCTATTGCCAAAAGCAACATTGCACCACTTTGGGGTTCTTTTATCAGGATGGGAGTAAAGGATGTAAAACTGATGGTAGATGATATCGCAGGCAATGCTGAAATAATTTCTGAAACCGGCCGCTATGAAATTTATGCCGCCGAAAACAAAATGCTGGATAAAGGGAAATATGTGGTGGTTTGGAAACCGGAAAATGGAGCCTGGAAAATATACCGGGATATCTTTAACACCAGTATGCCGGCTGCCCCTGCCAAATAATATTCCTGCTTATACAATCTTAAAACAGGTTACCTGTTTAAAGATTTATTTACACACTACTCATTGAGTGGTGTGTAATTTTTTTAATGATAGCTAATAGTAAATTTGACTTTATACCAACTAAAAAACCCTACTAAATACCGGCAACGAATTGATACAATTGAATGACATAAAAAAAATGCTCCGTGAACAGGGCTACATTACCGATGACGCCGTGGCGATGTCGCTTTTTCTCTCCCTGCAATTAAATAAACCATTGCTGGTAGAAGGTCCTGCCGGTGTAGGTAAAACGGAAATCGCTAAAGTAATGGCCAATGCATTGCAAACTGATTTGATAAGATTGCAATGTTACGAAGGGCTGGATGCCGCCCATGCATTGTACGAATGGAACTACCAGCGGCAGTTGTTGCATATAAAAATAACGGAGCATGATTTGAAGTCAATTGATGAAAAAGAAAAAACGATTTTCAGCGATGATTTTTTAATGAAGCGGCCATTGCTGCAAGCCATTACTCATCACAAGCAACCGGTTTTATTGATTGATGAAATAGACCGTTCGGATGAAGAATTTGAAAGTTTTTTACTGGAAGTGTTAAGTGACTGGCAGATCACCATTCCTGAAACAGGGACTATCAAAGCGACTTATATTCCGCAGGTAATTTTAACCGGTAACCGTACCCGTGAATTGAGTGAAGCGTTAAGAAGAAGATGCCTGTATTTATATATCGACTATCCTGACTTTGAAAAAGAATGGCTGATCGTAAAAAATAAAGTACCAGGTATAGATGTTAAACTGGCGGAACAGATTGCCCGCTTCATGCAGCAGCTTCGCATTATGAAACTGGAAAAGACTCCAGGATTATCTGAAACACTTGACTGGGCCATGGCTTTGTCTTCCCTTCATATTGATCACCTGGATAAAAATATTATTGAACAAACTTTGGGTGTGGTCATAAAGGATTGGCGGGATACAAGGGAAGTGCAGCTTTCACTCAGTGAATTGATGGAAAAGACCGGTGTTATCTCAAAGCTGGATAAAGCATGATACTGCGCCAAACATCTTTGTCAGCCAACATTGTTCAGTTCTGCCGCTTTCTCCGGCTGAAAAATTTTACCATTGGAATAGAAGGAGAAGCTCTAACACTTCAGAGCTTACAATTCATTGACTATACCGATCCATCTGTTTTTCGGCTTGCCCTTCGAACAATGCTTTGCAGAAGCAAGGCACAGTCGGAAGAGTTTGATACGCTGTTTAATGATTACTGGAAACAAGTTGAAAAGGCGGTTGATTCCAAAACAAAGGAAGGATCAGCTGAAAAAAAGCCAACCATTTCCCAACCAATCCAGTTCAAATCTTTAAAAGCATGGTTGCACGGAAACCGTAATGACGAAACCGAGGAAACAGCTACTTATAGCATACGGGAAAATTTATCACAAAAAGATTTTTCCGCTATCCCGGGTGAGGAGGTGGATGAATTAATGCAAACAATAAAATCTCTTTCAAAACGACTCGCTGCAAAGTCAAACCGTCGCCACAAATTTTCTCGCCAAATAAATTTGCCAGACCTGAGACAAACACTGCGGAAAAATTTGCGAAGGGGAGGAGAGTTGGTGGAACTTGCTTACAGAAAACCAAAACGAAACAGGGTAAAACTGGTGTTGCTTTGTGATGTAAGTAAATCGATGGAACTGTATACGGCTTTCTTTATTCAATTCATGTATGCATTTCAGCAAGTGTATGGCAGAATGGAAACATTTACGTTCGGTACTTCCTTAAAAAGAGTAACTCCTTTTTTAAGAGAAAAGAATTTCCGCGAAGCACTACAACTGCTGGGAGCTGAAAATAATAATTGGGAAGGGGGTACCCGTATCGGGGAATCGCTTGACAGTTTTGTAAAACTATACTCCAAAAAAATCCTGGATTCTAAAACTGTCGTTATCATCTTAAGCGACGGGTGGGACAGGGGAGATATGGCGGTACTAAAAGAAAGTATGGGATTGATCCGGGCAAGGGCAAAAAAGATAATCTGGTTGAACCCACTTGCGGGATTTGCTTCCTATCGGCCTGATGTAATAGGAATGCAAACAGCTATGCCATTTATCGATGTATTTGCACCCGCGCACAATGCGGAAAGTTTGAGACGGTTGGGAAAATGGTTGTGATAAGGTACAAGATTCAAGGCACAAGTTACAAGGGGAGACACGAGGTACCGAAACTTTCCGCCACCTTCGGTGACATCACGACAAAGACTTGTAATCGGCCTCGGTATCAATATCAATATCTCCCTTTTTAAATAAAACCGTAGCGACATCATTACTGTGTTGCTCAATAATCTTTCTCGCCCCCGCATCTCCTTTCAGGGCCAGCAATTCATAAAAAACGGTTTTATGAAAAAGTGCTGGCGGGCCAATAGCATTTTCGTATTGGCTGGTAACAATAGATTTACCGGTATTTTCTTGTGTGGCAATCAATTCATTTAATAAAGAAGTAGAAACAAAGGGCTGATCACAGACCATGATTATCGCCGCATCCGAAGAAGGGGCGATTTGCAATAAAGTGCTCAACCCGCAACGAACAGAAGAGGCCATCCCCTCTTTCCATTCCTTGTTTTCAACAATATGGATTTTTTTTTCTCCAATCTCTTTCTCCAATAATGCAGCGTTGGCGCCAAGCACTACGATGACGGGGTTAGCATCGGCGTCATTCGCTGTATCAATTGTATGTTCCAAAAGACTTTTGCCATTGTAGGCGAGTAATTGCTTGGGCCTGCCCAGCCTGCTGGATGAACCTGCCGCCAGAATGATAATGGCGCAACTGTTTGCTATGGCGTCCTTTTCAGCTATGATTGATTAATTTTTTCCGAAACCTTTACCTGGTCAATGACAGACCCGCTCCGGGAATGTATCGTCCCCTTATTACTATTCAATGAGAGTCCTTCTTTGCCACTCAGTACGGCTTTTATTTCCGACAAAATAGATAAAGCAATCTCTTCGGAAGTTTCCGCACCAATATCAAATCCAACGGGACTATAGATGGAAGCCATTTCCTGTTCCGTCAGATGAATGCCCTGTTCTCCCATTTCGCCGATCATGCGTTCCAGTTTTTTTTTGGGGCCAAGCATACCGACAAATACTGCCTTTTTCTGCACTAGCGGATAAAGCATCGCCATATCATAATTATAGTTATGCGTCATCAGCAGGAAAACGGTTTGTTCATCGATGTTTATCTGGCTTAAAACTTTTTCCGGTTTTGCCACCAATACCTGGCAGGAAGCGGTGAATCGTTCCTGCTTTGCATAATTGGGTCTTCCATCTATCACTGTCGTTTCCCAACCCAGCGTGTCTGCCATCGACACCAGTGGAATTACATCGTTTCCTGCTCCGATCACCACTAACGAAACAGGAGGTTTTATCAATTCGATAAAAGCAGTCAGGCTTTGCTTTTCGTAGTGATAAGTTCTGAATAAAGATTGATGACCAGCTAATACCTGCATACCGTCTTTGATCAAAATCTCTTTCAGCGCAGGAACATTTCTTTCTGTATGTTCATTTTCTCTGAGCAGCAAACACGTACCAGCCTGTGTATCTTTCTTATTCTCCAACGAAAAAAGAGTAATCAGCACCGCCTTTTGACGGTGAGCAGCAACTGCTTTTAAAAGTTGAATGGGATTGTTCGGCTCCTCCGGATTGACAGGTTCAATTAGTACTTGTATAATACCATTGCAACCAAGACCGATTCCAAGTTTAGCATCATCCTCGTCCATGGTATCATAGGTAACCAGCATGGATCTTTGTTGGGACATTACCAATAAAGCTTTACGCAAGGCATCACCTTCGAGACAACCCCCGCTGATCGCTCCAGTCAATTGCCCTTCATCGGTAATCAGCATCCGGGCCCCGGGCCTTCTGTAAGATGAGCCATCTACATGTACCACGGTTGCCAGCGCCGTTTGCCGGCCTTGCCTTATTGCTTCATCAAATGACCAGATAATATCTTTTATTTCTTTCATGGATTCACCATTGACAGCTATTCCTTGTCGAATTTACTTATAATCTTTTATTTTATTTTATTTACAAACAGGAGAACGATACGGGCAATACATTACTAATAACAAAGTTTTAATATCCAGGTTTTATTTATACAAAAAATGCGAAGCCGGTGCTCCGCATTATAAAAATTGTTCCAGACTTTATCTGCCTCAATCAAATTTCACACATTCCTTCAACTCCTTTTCAGTATAAGCGAGGTTATATTGTTTCAATACATCATCCGGTACACCATTCCATTTATTGGGAGTATTTCCGGCGTAACCAATATCTTTAATTCCTATTTCAGAAGTATAAAAACCCGTTGTGGTCAGGTTACGCATCAATGAAAAGAATACGACTCCCTGTTTCATTTCAGGTTTTGCCTTATTGGGATAGGCAATCTGATCTATCATTTCAATTTGTTGTTGCGAGCTACAGTCCTTAAATGCTTTCTCATAACGGTTCAGACATTGTAAATCGAGCCAGCGTAACCCACCCTGCAAAGGCACCTGGTGTTGAGGCATATCCCTTACAATAAAATCAATAAACTCCGGCACTTTAGCATCCGAAGCACTGCCGCTTACTTCATCTTTTGGAATGATGATATCGGCCAATACAGTAATGGTCGCCATCTCATGATCGGAGAAAAATTTGCCCTGGGCCAAAACTGATTTTTCGTATTTGATTTCTTCCGCATTACGGTCCAATGCAAATTCAGGTTCAGCCGTCTTTGCCTGCTCAGTCTTTTTATCATCGGTTTTACAACCAGCAAGTACTGCCGGTACTGCTACAGCGCCGGTAGCGATAAGCTTTAACGACTTTCTTCTGTCCATAAAAGAAAAGTTTATAATTTGTTATTTTTAATTACTTAATCAGACTACTGAAATATCCTTATAATCTTCATAATTTCTGAAGTCGTTAAATCGCAGTTCTATATGTTTTGCTTCTTCAATTCATCTACAATATATTCACTTGCTCTCATGCTTAATGCTAATATCGTCCATGTAATATTCTTATCCGCCTGCGATACAAACTGTCCGCCATCCACACAGAATAAATTTTTACACTCATGCGCCTGGCTCCATTTATTCAAAGCGGAACGTTTGGCATCATTACCCATTCTTACCGTACCACCTTCATGGATAATTTCTCCCGGCTTTGATAACCCATAATTATTAGCGGCGGTACCGTCATCACCCCAGGTTACGACAGCACCCATATTATGCATTACTTCTTTGAAAGTTTCTTTCATGTGTTTGGCCTGGTTTATTTCATGGTCGGTCCATTTCACATTGAATTTTAAAACAGGGATGCCAAACTTGTCAACCGTTGTGGGATCAATCGCACAATAATTAGATTCCAGCGGTATCGCTTCACCACGACCCGCCATACCTACGCCGGCTCCATAGAAGAAACGATTATCTTCTTTCAGCGAAGCGCCATAACCACCCGCTTCCTTTTTCTTTCCCTTCACCAAATACTTTCCATTCAGACTTTCAATACCCCAGTTAAAACCATAGGATGGTTGTCCTTGTCCTCCCCAATATTCAATATGATAGCCTCTTGGGAAATCCAATTTTTTATTGTCTAACCACCAGGGAGAATACACATGCATGCCACCCACACCATCTTCATTGTATCTTTTACGGTCAAATAATTTCTCAATGACGCCGCCCATAGCCGCACCTGTAGAATCATGCAAATATTTACCTACCACATCGCTGCTATTAGCCAGGCCATTAGGATGACGTTGCGATTTTGAATTCAACAGTATCCTGGCTGATTCACAAGCGCTGGCCGCCAGAATCACTACCTTTCCTTCTACCTGGTATTCCAGCATATCGTCTTTACTTACATAAGAAACACCGGTAGCCAGACCTTCTTTATTAGTCAACACTTCACGGGCCATGGCATTAGGTATAATATCGATATTGCCCGTTTTCAAAGCCGGATATATTAATACATTGGGTGAAGAAAAATCAGCTTTATAGAAACTGCAGTTTCTGCCACACTGGGCGCAAAAAGCACAGGCTCCCCTGTCTTTATTATCCGGTAATTGCTGCGTAAGAATAGATAGACGGGAAGGAATAACTTTTACACCGGCTTGCGTCGCCGCGTTTTTAATAAACAATTCATGCAGTCTTGGTTTAGGTGGCGGAAGAAAAAAACCATCCGGATCATTCTCAAGTCCCTCATTAGTACCAAATACACCAATCATTTTATCGACACGATCATAATATGGTTTTACATCCTCATAACCGATAGGCCAGTCATCTCCTAAGCCGTCAATACTTTTTCTTTTAAAATCATGCGGGCCGAAACGCAGTGATATTCTTCCCCAGTGATTGGTACGTCCACCTAACATTCTCGCACGCCACCAGTCCCACTGCGTGCCTTCCGCTTTTGTATAAGGTTCTCCCTCCAGTTCCCATCCACCATAACAGGCATCAAAATCTCCAAAAGGCCGGTGCTTGGTACTGGCTCCGCGGCGCGGCGAATCCCAGGGCTTCTTGAATTGCATGATATTTTTTTGCGGATCGTACATGGGACCCGCTTCAATCATACAAACTTTCAATCCGGCATGTGCCAGCATATAAGCGGACATACCACCACCGGCGCCAGAGCCTACAATTACTACATCGTATTTCTTGGTTTGTTTCTTTATCTGGAAGTCTCCCATACTCTAAATAGTTTGTGTTCAGTAATTGAACAACAATTTACAGGTAATCATTCATTCAGCGAAGATTTTTTTATTTCTATATTCATGAAGTATTATCAACGAAAAGAATGAAAGTATCTTTGACTTTAAATTGCTTTCCGCATGGCAAAAGCCATTACGCTGATGGTGCTAATAATACCGCTTATGATAAAGGCGCAGATTGACCCATATGCTTCTTATCCTGTTTACCATGGAAACGATCTGGGGCTGAATTATTCTCCTCATCAATGTTCCTTTCGTATCTGGTCGCCAACCGCGACAAATGCGCAATTGCTTCTATATACCGAAGGAATTGGCGGAATATCCATGCAAACGATTGATATGCAGAAAAGCCAATCTGGTACCTGGATTGCAATAGTAAAAGAAGATTTGAAAGGAAAATTTTATGCGTTTCGTGTACAAGTAAATAGTGAATGGTTGAATGAGGTTCCTGATCCTTATGCGAAAGCTGTTGGGGTAAATGGCAAAAGAGCTATGGTCATTGACCTAAATGAAACTGATCCTGAAAAATGGTCAGTGGACAAAAGCCCGGTATTAAAAAATGCGACTGACGCTATAATCTATGAGCTTCATGTAAGAGATGCCAGCATTGCAATTAATTCAGGCATTGCCAACAAAGGAAAATTCCTTGGGCTGATTGAAAAAGGAACAACCAACCAGGATGGATTACCCACCGGGCTTGATCATTTGAAAGAGTTGGGAATAACACATATTCATCTGCTCCCTTTTTATGATTTTTATTCCATAGACGAATCAAAGCCGGACAAATTGCAGTACAACTGGGGCTATGATCCGTTGAACTATAATGTACCTGAGGGTTCTTATTCCACTAATGCCAATGATGGTATCAGCCGTATTAAAGAACTGAAGGAACTGGTACAGGCATTTCATCAAAATGGGTTAAGTGTGGTAATGGATGTGGTGTTTAATCATACCATGCTAACGGAGGATTCTTATTTCAATCAATTGGTGCCAGGGTATTATTACCGGCAAACAAAAGATGGCAAATTTTCAAATGCTACAGCCTGCGGCAATGAAACGGCCAGTGAAAGACCGATGATGCGAAAATTCATGCTGGAGTCTTTACAATACTGGGCAAGGGAATACCATGTAGATGGTTTTCGTTTTGACCTGATGGGCGTGCATGATATTGAGACGATGAATATCATATCGAAAGAGCTGCATCGAATAAAACCCGGTATTCTATTGTATGGCGAAGGCTGGACAGCCGGTGCATCTCCATTAAGTGATTCGTTAAGGGCTTTAAAAAAATATGCTTATAAACTGGATAATATCGCCGTATTCAGTGATGATATCCGCGATGGCATCAAAGGAAGCGTGTTCAGGCATGAAGAAAGAGGCTTCGCCAGCGGTCAACCTGGTTTGGAAGAAAGTATCAAATTCGGTATCGTGGCTTCCGTAAAACATCCGCAGGTGGATTATACAAAAGTTAATTATTCCAAAGCGCCTTATGCCAATGAGCCTTCGAGTACGGTTACATACGCGGAATGTCACGATAATCATGTGCTTTGGGATAAACTGGCCATCTCTGCAAAGGATGCGAGTGAAGCCGAAAGAAAAGAAATGCATAAACTGGCATTGAGTATTGTGTTGACTTCACAGGGAATTTCTTTTTTACATGCAGGGACTGAATTTTTGAGAACCAAAAAAGGTCATGAAAATTCTTTTAATGCGGGTGATAGTATCAATGCTATTGACTGGAACTTGAAAACAAAGAATAAGGATGTGTTTGAGTATGTGAAGGCGTTAATAAAAATGCGGAAAGAACATCCGGCTTTCAGAATGAGAACAGCTAAAGAAATTGCTGCCTGCCTGGTATTCGATGAAAAATTGCCGGCTGGGGTAGTAGGGTATACTATCAATGGCGAGGCGGTGAAGGATAGCTGGAAAAAGATAAAAGTTTATTTTAACGGAACTGATGCTTCTCAAACAATAACATTGGATTTGAATCAATATAAAATTGCGATCAGTAGTAATAAAATAACATCCGGAGCGGCCGGCAATACAATAAAACTACGATCACATAGTTGCACGATTCTTTATATACAATAAACGAAGTATTATTACAATGATGTAATCCACCATGTGTTTCCCAGCGGATCTTTTATACCGCATGTTCTCCCATAATCTTTGTCGGCAGGCTCTATTACCGTACTAGCCCCTTCAGCAATGGCTTTGGCATACACTTCATCAGCATTCTTTACATAAATAAAAAGCCCGGCGACTGAGTTCTGCCATTGTTCGGTACTGTCGCCAAACATAATCGTACTGCCGCCGATCATGATCTCTGCATGCATGATTTCTTCTGAATTTTCTCTTTTGTAAAGAGCGGTTTCTTCCGCATCAAACACCTTTTGGGTAAACTCAAGAAACTTTGCTGCTCCTGGCAAAATAAGATAAGGCATTACAGCCTGGTGTTTTTCGGGAATGTTTAATGTACTCATAGTAATTTTTATTCCGCAAAAATCATGAATGGCAGATGACAAAAATTGGAAAAAAGCGACATTCTATATTTTTGCCATTCTTTTATAATAACGATAAGCAATAAAAGAAAGAGGCAGCCCTATAGCGCCGGTCAATATCAAAGCCGAGATAATAGCTTCCTTTAAGTTAAAGGCTCCGCCTGAAATTTTGGTCATTGGCACCACCACATAGCTCATGACAGCCCAGATAAAAATACCATACGCAATCCCTGTAAGAATTCGGTTAGCGGATAGCAGCCTGATTTTTGGATAAATTAAAAAGAAAAAGATCGTCCATATAAAAGCGACAATGAAATGAAGCAACATACCCAATGCCGCCATTTTATTGCCACCTGCGTAGGCAACCTCTTTACCAGCTACAGCACTGGCTATATATTTTAACACGATCAAGAGATCTCTTCCTGTCTTGCTATAAAAGTTTACCAATGCGGCTGTAATATCAAGACTACCGACGAGTAACCCTGACAGCACAATTGTTTTCCAAAAATTCTTTTTCAATTTTTATCACTTTAGTTTGATGAATCCTTCCATTCCACACCTTCGGCCCTGCCCGAAAAATATTGTTTCGGATGATAACCGGAAAACTGTTTGAAGTCGTGAATAAAATGGGATTGATCATAGTAGCCGCAATCATAAGCAATACCTGTTAATGACTTTTGTGTATTGCCATACTGTTGTGTAGCCATTTGAAAACGGATGATACGGGAATATAGTTTAGGGTTAAATCCGGAAAATAATTTAAAATTTCGCTCAAACTGCCTGACAGAAAGAAAAGATTTTCTGGCAAGTTCTCTTACTGATACCGCTCCCCTTGAATGTATAATACCACTGATAGCTGAACAGAATGCAGGTTGTCTGCAATTATTAGCCAATAATTTTCTTTTTAAAAATGAGGATATAATAATCACACGCTGAGAATTGTTTTTAGCCAACATCATTTTTTCTTCAAGTTCCCGGCCCTCGGCTCCGAATACTGCTTGCAGGTCAGGCATCTGGTCACTTAGTTCACTGGCAGGCATGGAGAAAAGTTGTGGAATAGCAAAAGGGTAGAGGTACACACCAAATATGCCAAAACTTTTATCCGTAATAAAACGATGGTAATTTTTTGAAGGACCATGCAATCCGGATGTAAATGATTTTTCGATTTGGGATGGTATTGTTATTTCATCAAATAAGCCTTTATAATGAAAGACCATTTCGGCGCAACCATCCGCCATCGACCGGTGACAATAAGGCTCATCACTTTCCAGTACCCAGAAAAACCGGACACAAGACGACAATATTGACGGTGGGGCTATGGTATAATAGTTCATAAAATTCAATAAGGTCAGGCAGTAGCCGAAATCCGCTTTTCAAATTAATCTATTTTTTTAAATGAAACAGGGCTTACTTACTATGATATGCAGCTATTTACAAATTTATATCTCAGATTTTTATTGACCCCTTAGTCTCATGATATAGTTATTCTCAACATATTGACCTATCTTCGCTGTTCTTATATGTTATCTCTCACTTCGTTTGTTTTGATCAATTCTCCTCAAATCCCGTGACGGCTTAACGTAAGGCAGGTAAAGTATCATCATTTAGTTAGTTGATAGCCTTACCATATTTTTAATTTCAAATTTTATTCCATTGTCATTTAACAATTTGCAGCTCATTGAGCCTGTGCTCAAAGCTTTAATTCATGAAGGCTATACCAGGCCTACACCTATCCAGGAACAATCCATACCCATCATTTTACAAAAAAGAGATCTCCTGGGTTGCGCACAAACCGGAACAGGTAAAACCGCGGCGTTTGCTATCCCGCTATTACAATTAATGCATCAGCAACAACAGCAACAACCTGCTCAACGATTTCGACCTATTAAAACATTGGTCTTAACACCCACCAGGGAGTTGGCTATACAGATCGAAGAAAGCTTTAAGGCCTATGGTCGTTATTTAAATTTAAATCACCTCGTTATTTTCGGAGGAGTTTCGCAGGTAAGCCAGGTAAATACTTTACGTCGGGGAGTTGATATTTTAGTAGCTACTCCCGGCCGCTTACTCGATCTTATGCAACAGAATTATGTTTCGCTCCGCGATATTAATTTTTTTGTACTGGATGAAGCCGACCGTATGCTGGATATGGGTTTTGTACATGATGTAAAAAAGATCATCGCCAAATTACCGGCAAAAAGGCAAACACTTTTTTTCTCCGCAACCATGCCACCAGAGATACAGCAATTAGCGAATGTTTTATTAACTAATCCGGCAAAAGTAGAAGTAACCCCGGTTTCATCTACGGTTGACCTGATCCAGCAATCATTGTATCATGTAGACAGGCAAAATAAACATTCCCTGCTGGCTCATTTACTGGAAGATAAATCCATACAAACCGCATTGGTTTTTAGCCGTACCAAACATGGTGCTGATAAAATAGCCCGTGGACTTAGCAAGTTTGGTATAAAAGCCGAAGCTATTCATGGCAATAAATCGCAGAATGCACGACAGTCGGCTTTAGCCAATTTCAAATCAAGAAGAACACGAGTATTGGTAGCAACTGATATCGCCGCCCGTGGTATTGATATTGATGAACTGACCCACGTCATCAACTATGACCTGCCGAATGTGCCCGAGACCTATGTACATCGTATTGGCCGTACAGGAAGAGCGGGAGCCAGTGGTATCGCCATTTCATTTTGCGATGCTGAAGAAAGAACGGATTTAAAGGATATTCAAAAATTGATCAATAAGACCATTCTTGTTGTTGCGGAACATCCTTATGTACTGACGCAGAACAGCGGCAATCATCAGCCTGTTCAAAGACCGGCGCAACGCCCTAATTCTCAAAAAAGATATTCTGGTAACTCCGGCAATAGAAATGATTCCCGGGGAAATCAAAGAAATTACAGACCTTCTTATGCAGGTCGTTCTTAACTATTTCTGTTGGTAAAACATATTTTAAACGGGTCTCTATAAAGACCCGTTTAATTTTTAGATTACTATTTTAAAATATAAAAGCCAATTCATCCGAATTTCGCTGACTCTTTTTTGTCACTAAGCCATCGCCGCATTCGCTTCAACCGGTTGCGGTTTTATATTTTGATTTACCCGGAATAAATTATTAGGATCGTATTTTGATTTTATCTCCGCAAGCTTTTTATAATTATCGCCGTAGGTCGCTTTTATCCGGTCTTCACCTTCGTCCATCATAAAATTGATATAAGCGCCGCCCGCCGAATAGAGATGATGAGCATCCCAGTAATCTCTCGCCCAACTGATGATCTTGTCCTTGTTGGCGGGGTCATCATCGATACCAACGATAACAACAGCATAATTAGCATCCCGATAAGTCCAGGCGGTATCATTCTTATCTATTCGCGACGCAAGCCCATTTACCGGGTACATGTGCATACTTGAAAGCGGCGTCGGCAATTCATTTCCATATTTAACATGAATATCAATCGCTGCTTCGTTAAGATCTTTTACATAATCCGCTTTCCAATACCATAACAAACCCGGAGGATAGAGACCATCAAAAAGTGTTTGCAAAGCAGGCACCGGGATTGGTCCAACAAAATCCAATGCTGGGGTTTTAACAGCACGGATCGGTTTAAAAACTTCTTCAGCTTTGTCAATGTCTCCCGTATAACACCATACAACGCCACACATTTTTTTTAAATGAAGATGTTCCGGGAATGGTGCAAAAGGCGGAACGGTCAGCGTAGCGAAAAAGCCATTGACATTATCAGGAGCCTTCATCAAATAATCGTGATACCAGGTCAGCATTTCTTTGGTGTCACTAATATCCCAAAGCATCGGTCCACCATAAACAGTATGGACGGGCTGCAGTTTGAAAACAAAAGAAACCACAACGCCGAAATTTCCGCCACCGCCCCGTAAGGCCCAGAAAAGATCGGGGTTTTCATTGGCAGACGCCTTAACCATGCTGCCATTTGCCAATACAACCTCTGCTTCCAAAAGATTATCAATAGTAAGGCCGTATTGTCTTGTCATATAACCAAGGCCGCCTCCAAGGGTAAGCCCGGCTACACCTGTTGATCCAAAAATACCAGCGGGAACGGTCATACCAACTTCATGAGTGGCGGCATCCATTTCTTTTAGCAAGCAACCACCTTGTACCCTTACTGTTTTTACCGCTGTATCAATCTTTATCTCTTTCATCGGCGAAAGATCAATCACCAACGCATCATCGGCAATGCCAAGCCCTCCGGCATTGTGACCGCCACCTCTTATAGCCAGCAGTTGATTATTCTCTCTTGCGAAATTCACGCAGGTGATCACGTCCTGCACATCGGCGCATTGTGCGATCATGGCCGGGTATTTATTGATCATACCGTTATAAACCTGGCGTACTAAATTATAATCTGCATCTTTGGGCGTTACCAGTTTGCCGTGCAAACTGGTTTTGAAATCGTTAATCAATTCGTTTGTCATGAGAAAAAAGTTTAGTTAGTTAATAAATGCTGCATAAAGCCTATATGAAGCTATTATGCTAATTCGTGAAAGACTTTACTTAAAAGCTCAAAAAACTATCTGGTAAGCTCAATTAACTAAAAATGCCTGGCTGTAAAATTTAATGCCATTTGTTTTCATTTTCGGGAAATGTTTTTGGAGGGCAGGATAAGTTAAATACTCCCGGGCTAAAGAGATAATAAAGCCAACGAATGATGTCGTTTACGATACCGAAGGGGTGATGACCCGAATTTTTCTTTAAAAACCCTGCTAAAATGGGTTACACTTTCAAAGCCGCTATCGTAAGCTATTTCATTTATATTCTTTTTGCTCGTATCGAGAAGAAGCTTTGCATAATCCAGCCTTTTTTGAGAAAGCCATTTACCCGGGGAAATATGATAAATTTCAATAAAATCTCTTTTAAACGCAGCAAGGCTTCGTTGTGCTATTCGGGCAAAATCCGTAAGTGACAAATTAAAATAAAAATTGGCTTCCATTATTTCATGAAGCGGGGGTTTGTGCTGATCGCACATACTGCTTACATAAGCCAGCAAATCAGTATTTGCCGGATTTGAAAGAATATTAAAAAGCAATTCTTTGAATTTAAGCTCCAACAAATTTTCGGAAGGTGGAACTTCCTGGGAAAAATAAGGAACGATACTGTAGAAAAATGCACGGGTTACTTCATTTATACTGATTTCTATGAACATATCCCTGGGCGGATCGGGCAAATGTTGTAATGGTAAATGCTGCCTGTTTTCTTTAAAAAAATTCTGCAAGTAACTATCTGGAAAGTAGAAGGATAATATTTCCCACCCGACGGTTCCTATTTCCTGCTTATAAGCGGTTTTCCTGGCAAAAATAGAAGTGTCGTTTGTCATCTTCCAGGATCTGGATCCATGATGAAATATCTTATTCCCGCCCAGTGTAAAGCTGATCTGGTTAAAGTGAGTGTACAGGTAAAGGTACTTCTCAATCTGGGGACATATATAATGAAGAAAAAGTAAATCCTTTACAGCAAGTTGTCTAAAATATTCAGGGTGACTAACAGAATAGTCGTACGTATTGTTCATACAACTGTATTTGAGGTAGAAAAGCACTATTAAGGTAAGAAATTAAATAGTACTTATGACGGGGGAATAACACATTATTTAACGAAAAAAGGGATCTCTTAAGCCTGGCAGCTAAATTTTTACAGTCAGTATATTTACATTTTAGATGGATTATATAAAAGAATACAGGCGGTTTATTTATAGTCATTACCTCGCAGATGGCATACGCATTACCATCGGGGTGTTACTTCCTTCGCTTGTGGCAGGCTATTATGGACAGCTGCAAACAGGTATTTTTTTGTCACTGGGCGCCCTGAGCGCCAGCATCCCCGACAACCCCGGCCCCATACATCACCGGCGAAATGGTCTATTTGCCTGTTGTGGTATCATCTTTATTGTAGCCTTACTAGTTGGTTTTTCGCTGCAGCTAAAATGGGGATTCATGATCCTGCTGCCGGTGCTTTGTTTTTTCTTTTCGATGATTGGTGTTTATGGGGCCAGGGTTACTTCTATCGGCATTGCTGCTTTATTGGTAATGGTGATGATGACCCATGAAGGGCTGAAGGGATGGCAGGTTGTTTATTTTGCTTTGTATATACTCGCTGGCGGGCTATGGTACACTTTTCTCAGCCTGGTATTATACAGTCTCAGGCCATATAAATTAATTCAGCAGGTAATGGGGGAGTACGTCCTTGCATCTGCAAAATATTTAAGAGCCAGGGCGGAATTTTATGCTGTTGATGTTAATATCGATACTTGCTATGAAAACCTGATGCAGGCGCAGGTAGATGTACAGCAAAAACAGGAACTGATCGCGGAACTGCTTTTTAAAACCCGTAATGTAGTAAAAGAATCTACGCATACCAGCCGGATACTGATGATGGCCTTTTTAGATGTATCCGATTTGCTGGAGAGAACTATGGCTTCACATTTAGATTACAAAAAACTACATGCTTATTTCGATGATACCAATATCCTGGCTGAATACCGCCAGATCATTTTATCACTGGCTAATGAACTCGATGAAATTGGTCTTTCCCTCAACAGCGGTAAAACATCTGACTATAATCAGCGGATAGATAAAGACCTGGTGGATGAAAGAGAACATTTACAAGAATTGCGATTAAAATTGTTGAATCCTTCTAATCTTGAGGGATTTATCAGCCTGCGGCATATATTAGATAGCATTGATGATATCGCAGCACGTATAAGAACACTGCATCAATATACTTCGTATGACCCTAAGCTGCGCAATATTAAAATCAATACGCCTGACCCCACTAAATATGTAACGAGGCAAACAATCGACCCGCAACAGTTTTGGTCTAACTTTTCATTGCAGTCCAATATCTTTCGTCATTCACTGCGTATCAGTATTGCTGCTATCGTCGCTTATACTATCGGGCAGTTATTACCAATTGGCCGTGGTTACTGGATACTACTTACGGTTATCATCATTTTAAAACCCGGCTATAGTCTCAGTAAACAAAGAAATATCCAGCGCTTAATAGGTACATTAATCGGCGTTGCCATTGGTTGGAGCGTTTTATATTTTGTAAAGAACAATACAGTTATCCTTGTTTTGCTGGCTATTTGCATGATCGGGGGATTTAGTTTTGCGCGTTGGAAATATCTTGTCAGTGTTATCATGATAACCCTGTACCTGTTGTTCATGTTTCACATACTCGAGCCGAATGATTTTAGCGAAGTGGTGGAAGAACGAATAATCGATACCGTGCTGGGATGTATCGTGGCTTTCCTCGCTTCCTATTTATTACCACCCATCTGGGAACGGCAACAGATCAGAGAACTCATGCAGCATTTAATAAAAGATATTGTTGACTATTTTGAAAGTGTAGGTTATGTGTTTACCGGTCAACTCTACAATAAACAGCGATCAAAAGAAAAAAGGAAACAGGCCTGGGTATCGCTGGCCAACGTTTCAGATGCTTTTACACGAATGTTATCCGAACCAAAAAGTAAACGAAAGGATTCCAAAGAATTTCATCGGTTCGTGGTTTCCTCTCACATGCTGGTTTCTCATATGGCGACATTGAGTTATTACGCTGATACCTTAAAACAGGAATATATCACTGGAGACTACCTGCCATTGATAAAAGCCAGTGTGACTGAATTAACAATAGCTGAACATTACCTGACCAATCCATATTTTAATCCGCCTCAAAAGTCAGCAGAGAACCCACAGACATTGCTGGATAAAAAAATAAATGCCTTGATGCAAACAAGGCGACAGGAATTAAAGCAGGGACAGCTTGAATCAGAAAACAAGCGATATATTTCTACTTTCAAATCCATCACAGATCAGTTTTATTTTGTATATAAGACTTCCCAGGATCTGCAGAAGATATGCAGGACCATTAAGCCGGAATGAGAAATATTTCTTTCTTAAAAAGATGTCAAATATTTTTTGCTTTCTGAATGATTTTAGTAATTTCAGATTTCACCAAAGAAAAAGGAGGTATTCATGCAATCAACAGGTCAATCATGGACGCCTTCGGTTATTATCGCGTAACCGGGCTTCTCCAAAAAATATCTGCTGGCTTTAAAGCCGGGGGCCATTCCACTGAGGTGGGATGGCTTTTTAGTTTCCACCCGGAAAAAATTAATAAGCAGGATAGAGGATTAAACTATTCCTGGTCTCTACCAATTCATTTATGTTACTGTCAATCTTTTTCTTAATAGCATCAGATCGATCAGTTACCGATTTATACTCCACCTCACTATTATATCCTGTTATAACAACTAATAAATTTTCCTGCTGGTACACCGGCAACCCTGGAAAATCATTCACTGCCATTTCACTTACCCATAGCGAGATATTGTTTATGCCCGATTTATTGTAAACAGGAAGGTAATTTTGAGTAAACAGATCAATTAATTGATCACGCTGATTATTCACAGTGGTATAATAGTCAATCACCAGCAACTTTTGTTTTTTATCAAACTCAATTGTATTAACTGATACTGGTTTTAACAGGTGCACATTATGCCATTCAAGCATCATATAGTTTGCGGCCGGTCCGAATTCTTTCCAAACCTGACCGTCATAAAAAGCTCGCAGGAACTTACCTCTTTCCTTCATATTACTAAATCCACGTATCCAAAAAAAACGGTCATCTTCACCTTTGATCCTGAATTGTTCTGGCGTATCAGCGCCCAATACATTTTGCGATTCAAGAAAATGATCTTTGAAATATTCAATGAATTTATCCCTTGCGCCGGGTTTCAATAAGTAATTGCGCAGCTCAATGACATTCATAGTTTATAAAATTCTTTAGACTAATTCAATCATAGGTTAAAATAATGACCGGATATAATTCCAGGTATTGTTCAACAATATAGTTATAACCATCCCGAACGATTCCATGATTATTTTTGTAATCGGTATCATTTCCCGCTTTGGCGTGACAATCACGGTCCCATTCATACTACTTAATTTTTTTTGTCATGTACATATACCAGTTCCATTCCCATGTATTTCCCCCGTCTTCAGAAAAGGCCTGGCTCCAAACAGGTTTGACTGGATCGGTTTTGTCCCATTTGAATTTTACAATGATCTTCTTCCCGTTAAAAACATCCCCGCCATAAAATTCCCCTATTGCGTTATAAAAAGAACCAAGAACCGGGGGATCTAATACACCCACGTTTCCATCGGCCCAGTAAATACTCCATAGTCTTGTAGCCGGGTTAAAAAGACGAAGGGTCATTCCTTCAAATGGTTTGTCATCAACCGTAGTTTTAAAATTGTCTATGTTTCCAATACCATTTAAAACTGTGCGCATTTCCTGGCATGCTTCAAATTCTATCCATTCCGTGCAACCGTTTAATCTTGCTTTAAGCTTACGGTTTAAAATACTCCAATGACCAACTAAGAAATCAAAATCACTGGCTGACGATGCTGCAGAAGGCATAGTTTGCAATTCACTGATGTATTGCCTGTCCGTTTCTTTGGATAACATTTGGGTCGCTGACATAATTAAGTTGTTGTTTTGACAAAATTACTATGCCTTATTGTCAACCCTATGGCAGTGCCCTTAGACCCTTAAGGGAAATTTTTTTTAAACCTGTAGGTCTGGTATTGACGAATTCAAAAGGGGATAGCAGACTTCCGTCAAAGGAGGATTCGGGATTTAATAATCCACCGGGAGCAATTTCATATAGCTGTCTAATTCGATATGATCCGCTTTTTGAAAAGCAATTTCTGTGTTCTTCAGCTTTAGTATACGGGATACTTTGAAGTCGCGGTAGTCTTTGCGGATATGACACCAGGCTATCAGGTGCCAGCTGAATGCATAGAAGATAAGGCCAATAGGCTCCACCTTCCGCTTACTTACTTCCTCATTGTTATTCTTATAATCAATTTCCACAATAGTCTTTGCGGAGATCGCACCCTGGATCAGCGACAAATATTCAAAGTCGTAACGTAGGCGATCGGGTACCTGTAGTTTTATGTTGCCGGAGAGAGTATCTATTTTTTCTTTTTGAGAACCTCTTAATACCGCTTTTATTTTGTTCAATCCGTTGGTGTAGTGTGTTTGAATGGATTTATCTGAAAAGCCGGAGACAATGGCTTCCATCAATAAAAACGCATTGGCTTCTTCGGTGCTGAAGGACACGGGAGGCAGAAAATAACCCTGCACTACAAAGTAACCTTTCTGCTGTTCAAAGCTTATGGGAATGCCTGATTCACCCAATGCTTTTATGTCACGGTAAACGGTGCGTACACTTATTTTGAATTTGTCTGCGATCTTTTCGGCAGGAACAAATTTTCTTGATTGCAATAAAGTAAGTATTCCAAACAGTCGGTCAATACGATTCATGATAGATAAGTTCTGAAATTAGCTGGTTATGCTTAATGCGATGCAAGTTTGCTAAGATACGAAATGGCCAAATCCGAAGCTATCGCCTTTACTTGCTTAAGCATGACAATATGTTTGCGCTATTTTTTAAAAAATAATGAGACCGCCAACCAGTGCAAGCGCCTTTAGCAAAACAAAATACCTGGGTTATATAAAAGCACATTGTTTTATTGGTGATAACCCTTTACAAACCCAAAGAATGAAAGTAAAAGGATAATAGTCAAGCTCATGGCTTAGGAGTTCTTTGTCAGAAAGCAATGGTTACAACGGACAACATTTCTTATGTCTAGAAATTAATATATGTACATACCTGGCGAGTAGGAAATGATTGCTTCATTAGTACATATTTTCATCCTGATTTTTAATTACTTAAGTGCTTGTACTTAATTACCATATTGAAATACCAAGTTTTGGAGGTGTATTCTGAAAGGTTTAATGCTAAGTAAAAAAAAAGCCTGTTTTTTATCAACAACCGGGTATATAAGCACGGTAATACTACCTTTTTTTAGATTTTTCTACATTATAGCTTTATCCCATAAAATCATACCCCAATGAAAACACAATTCTCATCATTTGCTATCTCTGCATTGATCTTGTCTGCAACAACCTTTTCTGCTCCGGCAATTACGCCAGCGGCAAAAGGAGTTGTAAAGGTTCAACAAGCACAAAGCGCCGGCTTTGCATTTTTCAGAACACATCACCAGGGAAAAGGCATAACTGCTACCTGGGGAGTTACATCTGATGCTGGAGTAGTAGGCTATTCTGTTAAAAGGACGTATGAAGACCCTAATGACCCGTATTCAGAATGGGAAGAGGTGTCTTCAACTGCTTGCAATGGATCGAGATCCTACAAATGCACTGACCTGAATGTATCACCCGGGTTTATCAATTACCGGGTAGTAGCCATGCTGAGCGATGGAAGTACCATTGAATCAAGTGTGTCAACTGTTCATGTTGTAAGTCATTAATCGTTGAAAAAATAACTGCGAAACCGGTTTCACTTTTCGCAGTTATTTCCTTTAGTGTTGGCGTGAAGAAAGATTTTTTAAAATCCGATGCTTATGAAAACATATCTACTTTTTGTACTGATTATGCTGACGAGCGCTTTGTTAGTTTCTGCTCAGATCACCACCCCGATTATAAAAGCCAGGTTTGGGGTTGACGGAGACTTGCGGGCTAATTATATAAATGGGGCCGTTCAGACAGGTAACGACGACTGGTTTAACTATAATGCTGCAGATACCTCAGGTAAGGCTGTAATAGATACCACCGGTGCTGCTGCTATTCTCGCAGGCTATCGTTCCGACGTTTCTCCCTGGCCCAAAAGATCGGCTTCATTTTACCGCACTATGAGCAAGCCTCCGTTTAGTGTCATTAACAACAGACTTTGGCTCGATGCCATATTTGTAAGAGATTATCACGGCAACGATACAACTGTTTATACTTCAGGTTCAGACAAAAATGGAATGAGCCCGGCCTTATGGACCGGTGGCATACAGGGGATACCTGACAAAAATGATATATTAGATATGTATGTGCATGTAAGAAGAGCGGGCCCTAATACTACCGATTCACTTTGGATGTTTGGAGGAATATCTCTTGATAATACAACAGGTAACCGCTATTTCGATTTTGAAATGTATCAAACAGATATTTATTATGACAGGCCTTCTGCAAAGTTTTATGGGTACGGACCCGATGCAGGTCATACAAGCTGGAAATTTAATGGATCAGGGAATATAACAACGCCTGGTGATATTATCTTCAACGGCGAATTTCAAAGTGGAAACCTAACTAAAATTGAAGCCCGTATATGGGTTAAAAAAACGGATTGGCAAACTATTACTCCCACAGCTTTTAATTGGACCGGTCAATTTGATGGCGACGGTTCCGGAGCAATATATGGTTATGCAAGTATAGCACCTAAAACAGCCGGTGCATTTTACACGGGCCTGGGAAGTCCTAATAATTCATGGGCGGGACCTTTCGGTCTTGTATTACAGGATAACAGTCTTGCTTATTCAAATCCGGGACCTGCTTCCACCACTAATAGCAAGTACACAGCGGACCAGTTTATAGAATTCTCCGTAAATCTGACAAAATTAGGACTTGACCCCGTTACCTTGTTAGGCGGTGATATATGCGGAACACCATTTAACCGCATTGTTGTGAAGACCCGTGCGTCGTCATCCTTCACAGCAGAATTAAAAGATTTTGTAGCACCTACCGATCTCTTCCTGGCCCCAAGAGCACTGGCACTATCTGAAACTCCGGCGTTGTGCGATGAAGGCGGAGTTGCAGAAATTTACGTCAGCAACCCGGTATCCACATCGACTTATCAATGGTCCACTACAAATGGAAATATCATCACAAGCCCTGCGACCGGGCCTTCTATATATGTTGATAAACCTGGTACTTACATCGTAAAACAATATTTACAAGCGGGCTGTTCAGTTTATGCAACTGATACAGTGCAAGTGATAGCTTTGACGAATTGCATCATTTTAGACAAAAACTTTGTTGACTTCAGGGGCGAATTAAAAGACGGTGTCGCCGATATAATGGAACTCAGTTGGAACGTGCTGAACAACCAGCAGGTACAATACTTCGAAGTACAAAGAAGTGAAGATGGCATTAATTTCTTTACAATTGGCAGAGCGAACCGGCAATCTTCGGAAAGCACTTCTGCTTCTTACAGTTACGAGGACGATGTAAGTAGTCTGTATAACAGGTTTGTCCATTACAGGATCAAACTTGTAAATATTAATGCGGTAGTCAATTATAGCAATGTCATAAATTTTCGCTTATCAGCTACGGATGAAACAAAGGTGAGCATTACGCCAAACCCTGTCAGGGATATTATGCAACTGCAAATAATGTCTAAAAGCAGTAACAGCATCCGGGTGGTCTTTTTTGATCAGTCGGGTAAACTAATTTCATCAAGACGATTTGAACAAAAAGGAAGGAGCGTGATAACGCTGGATGATCTGGCTGGTAAGAGCCGTGGTATTTATATCGCACTGATATACGTGGACGACAAAATATTCCGGCAAAAATTATTACTTACCCGATAAACTCCCATTCATTATGCCATGTTAATATCGCAGTAGAATTAGTTTGTTATTAAAGAAAGCGTCCTAATAAATCAGGGCGCTTTCTTTATCATAAAAAAAATCTGCAATTACTGTGAAAGCCTTACAGGAGTTCCTGTCTTTTTCTTTTGCATGTTCTGTATGAACCACATAATGGTAAAACTGGGAATAAAATCGGTGCCCGGTATTATCTCTTCTATAAAATTACCAACGCCACCTAACGCTCCCTTCCATCCGCCAAAAGTCGCCATGAAAATGATGGAAGAAATAGGCGCCCAGATAATATCTCCGAGCTCCCCCAAAAAGGGAACGGCGTAAGTAGCGTAACCTACCAGGTCCATCAGGATACAAAACACAAGTGAAGGTTGTTGTCTGTTCATTCTCGTTTTTCGCTTTGCTTTTAATTATCAAATATGCTGCCGTATTTACACAGCAAACAATAGAAGAAAAAAAAGAGGGAAGGGTTGCAAGCGGACGTTTGAGGTTTGATGTTAGAAGTTTGCGGTTCTTCAGCGGGAAAGCAGCCTAATATCACCATGCGACTTTTGGAGGATGAGTAAAGAAAGAGCCTGGCAAGTTTGAAACCAGCCAGGCTCATTTAAGCAATTTTTTAAGCAAGTGATCGTTAATAGAAAAACTGTTCCTTTACGATCTTACCGTCTTTTACTTCATACAGGGCAATCTCATCCATTTTCATTCGGCCGGATCCTTTCATGGTAACGTCCATTCCCATACCGACGCTGAAATGATTACCTGCTACGACAGGATCGGTAGCATACCCGCCATGCATTTCTTCCACCATTTCGTTGAACATTTTTCCCTTTTGTTTAATGGCAGCCAATCCTTCTACTGATTGCATACCCGGTGAATTAGGAGGTTCAATGCTCACGGCGTTCTCAGCATAGAGTTCCTCCTGGATTTTGTTCCAGTTACCTTCTTTGGAAAGAGCATTAAATTTTGCGGCTACTTCTGCGGTAGTCATTGTTTGTTCTGCAATCATAGCTTTAAATTTTAGTTGTTAAAAGATATCGTAAAAGCTACGTCAATTTTTCTAAATGCCGCATTAAAGAATTATGAAGACGAAAAAAACAGGATGAACGATTTCCCGCTCCTTTAATTGAACATTGAGTATTAAATATTTTCAGAAAAGTAATGCGCAACCAAAAAGCATCTATTGAATTTTTCGCTGATCACGGGTTCCCTTGTACAATTCATACTCCAGCAGCCGGCAGTCAATGGTACTGGTATAAAACTCTATCCGGCGGTTCGCTTTTAGTCCTATTTTTTTCGCCAGGTCGAGATTGCCCGTAAATACATAACCGAAATAACCACCGCAACGTTGCTTCATGAAATCACCGATACGGGCATAAGTTTTTTCCAATTCATCCACTTGTCCGAGACGTTCGCCATACTCAGGATTAACGAACATTACACCGGAAACATCGGGCGGTATTTCGGTAACTGCAAAATCGCAAACAGAAAAATCAATGAGTTTCGCCACCCCGGCAGCTACAGCATTTTTCCTGGCATTCTCAATGGCCCGCTCACTATAGTCACTAGCTATTATGCGAAGACCGGGAACCTCTTTGATCTGTTGTTCCAGCAAAGCATCCTCTTGCTGATAAACCGTTTCATCATAACCCAACAAGTGCATAAAGGCATAGTTGGTTCTGAACAATCCCGGTCTCCTGTTGGTGGCGATCATCGCCGCCTCAATAGCCACCGTGCCAGAACCGCACATAGGATTTACAAATACCGAGGCCCTGTCCCAGCGGGTAGCATAGACCGTTGCCGCCGCTAACGACTCCAGCATAGGAGCCTGGCCGGGTATTTTGCGATAGCCATGTCTTGCTAATGAGTCGCCGGATGTATCAATAAAAATTTCGGCGTCCTCATTTTTCCAGAATAAATGGATAACCGCGCCCGTCAGTTCAGCGCCTGTTGATGGTCTTGTACCTCTTTTCTCCCGCAGCCTGTCTACGATGGCATCCTTTACCCGCAGGTTAGCATACATGCTATTGTTGATGGTGGGATTATTTACATTACTGGTAATGGAAAAATAACCAGGATCAGGTAAGATCGTTTCCCAGGGATAGCCGATTAGGTTTTGATAAATGTCATCCGGATCAATTGCTTCAAATTTTTTCAGGCTATACAAAACCTGGCTGGCGCAACGAAGGTTGAGATTGAGTTTTATACAATCATTGATAGTACCTGACAATCGTACCCCTGTTACAAAACTGTCTTCTATTTCAAATCCCAGGTCTTTTACTTCCTGTTCAAGATATGGGGTAATTCGTTTGTGACAGGTAATCGTAATAGCTGACGGGGTTGTGTAAAGACTCATGGCTGCGAAGATAAGCCTTACCGTGTACGATGTTTGATGTGCGTATTCCAAAATGCTGAAGGCTGATCTTAACGATGCATTAATTTATTTTTTTCAGCATCGTTATTACTGCTGGCGATACGAGTTGTAACTTTACAACTATTAGAATGGCGTGTATTCTAACACTGAATATTGTGAGTGGAAGTTTTGATCTGGAAGAGTTTAAATAAGTCATTATGGATGATTTTATCGCGGCGCGGTCACAAATGGCTCTTTCGCTTGGGTTTCACATCATCTTCTCTTGTATTGGAATGGTAATGCCATTCTTTATGGCGGTTGCGCATTACTATTATTTAAAAACGAATAATGTTGTTTATAAAAATGTTGCTAAAGCCTGGAGTAAAGGCGTAGCCATCTTCTTTGCCACCGGCGCCGTATCCGGCACCGTACTCTCTTTTGAACTGGGGCTCTTATGGCCGGAATTTATGAAACATGCGGGCCCCATTTTCGGAATGCCGTTTTCTTTAGAAGGGACGGCATTTTTTATTGAAGCCATTGCACTTGGCTTTTTTCTCTATGGATGGGATCGGTTTAATAAATGGTTTCATTGGTTCACGGGTGTTGTGGTAGGTATAAGCGGGCTACTGTCAGGTATATTAGTTGTGGCGGCCAATGCGTGGATGAATAGCCCTGCAGGATTTGACTATGTAAACGGGCAATACACCAATGTTGATCCTATAAAAGCTATGTTCAATGATGCCTGGTTCTCACAGTCAGTACATATGTGTATAGCGGCTTTCTCCGCAACGGGTTTTGCCGTAGCCGGTGTACATGCATTAATGATCGTAAGGAAAAGAAATATCGCTTTTCATAGCAAGGCGTTTACTATCGCTGCCGTTTTCGCCTGCATTGCTGCTATACTACAGCCAGTGAGTGGCGATCATTCCGCAAAAGATGTAGCGAAACGTCAGCCAGCAAAGCTGGCGGCGATGGAAGCGCATTTTGAAACGCAAAAAGCAGCGCCATTGATAATAGGAGGAATACCCGACACGAAAAACAAAAAAGTAGACTATGCATTAGAGATACCCTGGCTGTTAAGTTTTATGGCGCATGGTGATCCCCAGGCGGAAGTAAAAGGGCTCGATAGTATTCCTCCCGAATTGCAACCGCCGGTAGCGATTACACATTATGCCTTTCAAATAATGGTTGGACTGGGAATGCTGATGTTTTTATTGGCGCTCATTTATTTCTTGGCAAAATGGAAGAAAAAAAAATGGCTCCAAAGTAATTGGCTGCTGGAATTATTTGTCATGGCCACACCAATGGGATTTATCGCCGTGGAAGCTGGCTGGACAGTAACAGAAGTTGGCAGGCAACCCTGGATCATCTATGGCATTATGAAAACAGCCGAAGCGGTAACACCTATGCCGGGTATCCGTTATTCATTTTACCTTTTTACCGCTATTTATTTATCGCTGGCGGCTATCGTCGTATTTATGTTATACAGGCAGATCAAGATGGTGCCAACGCTATACGATGTAGGTTCAAAACCAATAAAGGATTAAGTCATGTTGTACGTAGTGATCATATATCTCTGGACGGCTATTCTTTTATACCTCTTGATGGGCGGCGCTGATTTCGGCGCGGGAATAATAGAGCTTTTCACCTCGAAGAAAAATGAACGGCTTACCCGCCGGACGATGTATAAAGCCATTGGGCCTATCTGGGAAGCCAATCACATGTGGCTGATCATTACTATTGTTATTTTGTTTGTGGGTTTCCCCGCTATCTACACTATGATGTCTATCCACCTGCATATCCCCTTAGCCATAATGCTTATAGGTATTATTGCCCGTGGCACGGCTTTTACATTCCGTCACTATGACGCCGTAGTAGATGATATGCAAGTGATATACAATCGCATTTTTACCTGGTCCAGCCTTATTACACCACTCTTTCTCGGTATCATTGCCGGCAGTGCCGTTTCAGGGCATATAGATACAGAATCCGGCAATTTTCGTTCTGCATATATATTTAGCTGGTTGAATTTCTTTTCAGTTGCCGTTGGTTTTTTTACCGTTACCATTTGCGGATTTCTCGCCGCCATTTACCTGGTAGGTGAAACTGATAATGAAAAATTCCGGCTTCATTTTATAAAAAAGGCGCAGCACATGAGTATTGCCGCTTTATCATGTGGCTCGCTTGTTTTCGTAGCCGCATGGCTTGAAAAAATACCTTTGACAAACTGGATATTTGGCAATGCCGTAGGTCTGCTATCTATCAGCGCCGCTGGTTTGTCATTGATCCTGTTGTGGTATTTGCTGTACCAGGCAAAAACAAAGCTCATTCGCATTCTGGCTGGTTTCCAGGTTACGATGATATTGATTGCCACCACCTATTTTCATTATCCCAATATCGTTATTTTTAAAACCGGGGGCCATCTTTCTTTAATAGAGCAGCAGGGACATGCTAAAACAATTGAATCACTCGGGTGGGCATTGATAATTGGCAGTATATTCATATTACCCGCCTTATTTTACCTGATCTATAGTTTTCAGAAAAAAAACACGCAACAACCATCCCGGGTGTCTAAGTAGCTATTCTTATTTTTTCTATAAGATTAGTATCAATTTAAATTGACTTCCCATAACGGCAAAGCAATTGTAGTAGATATTCTACACCAAAATCATACCTTTTCCTATTGCATTTTGTTGGGACAGTTAGTTGCTTTGTTGGAGTAAACACAAATTTCATACACCTCCTTAAATACACCTCATGAAAAACCTCCACCAGATCGTTAGCCGCCTTGTCAGTACTCATCTTTCCTTAGCCGTACGCCACCATAGTTTTTTTGTGAATGATGTTCCCGCTGATCTGTCGATTGAACATAACCGTGAGTGGATAGCTTCAGTGATCAGCGGTTTATTGTCTACTGTAACAGGGCATGCAAAAAATACCTGTATCCGCTTATCAGCGAGGAAACATGATCATATCATTGTTTTAACCATCCGTGAGTCAGGCAAAACTAATAGTTATGCGATGGCGAGTGAATTAAAGCAGGCTTACTCCCTGGCGGAAAAAATCGGCGGCTGTTTAAGTATCAGTGTTCCTGTAATGGACAATACCACTATTTCCTTTTCTTTTCCGAATCTGCCTTCTGTAGCTGCTTAATCATTTATTATCTCCTAAAACGGAATACATAAGTGCTAAACCCTGAATAGATAAAGGCTTTGAAACGATTGGTTCCGGTAAAACGTATTTCATCAAAATACTCTGATCGTACATCCTGCGTAACGAAGTTGATCGCATTGATCTGCATACTGCGTACATAACGATCATCGCAGTTATAATTGCCATTGTCGTCCGTATAGCAATTGCCGGTCATCCACCGTTTACGGATATCCCAATTACCCTGCAAAGTATCCCCGGCAGTGCTGACGTATTGCAGCGAACCGCCATCAGCAAAAATGAACCGGCCATCCCGAAACGGAAGGCCACTGGTGCTGCCATTAAATCCGATACGATCCACATCTACCAGGTCCCAGGTACCTTCAATACGGTCTTCATAGCGCTTTAAAAAATCTTTGCTGCAACCGAAGAAAAAGAATGAGAATAATAGGGCAGTAGAGAAGAAGTAAATTTTTTTCATACGCTCTGGTTTAGGTGTTTTCAAAGGTTACATTTTTCTTCTCGTATTAAAGAAATGTAAAATTCGATTTAACCAAAAATTTGGCAAAAAAGACAGCACATGGATTACCTGACCAAGCGGTTGAATACAGATTCTTAAGCAGGATAGTTGGAATATAATAGGATTATCGGGTCAATCCGCAACATATAAAAAAGAATCTGGTAGTATTTGTAAAACTATTGCTCTCTTCATCCGTTTCCTGTATTTTTATGCATAGATAAAATATCTTTATTTCGCTTTTTGGACTCCCTCACATGAGATAAAGCATCATTGCTTTGTATGCTTACTTTTTCCGGTTCTGTTATAAGTCGATAGTATATCAAATTCAATAGTTTTTTAAAGACTCATTTATAAAACCATTTTTTTATGAGAATATTTTTAGTACTGACTGTTTTCGTTTTATTCTGTACAAATCCTGTGTCTTCACAAACTACCGAAACTATACGTGCAAAAGCGGGTGAGGATATTTCAAAAATAATATCGCCCAACGGTATTTACCGTTTCCCTTCATTTACTACCGGTACTTATGTAAAGAATAACAACGTCACCTCTTCTGCTAAGTTTAATTACAATTTATTTACCAGGGAAATGCAGTATCTCAACTTAAAAGGAGATACGATGACTATTGCCAATTCAGCTGAAATCAATTTCATTAAGATCCAGGATGTGGTATTTTATTATCGCGACGGTTACAAAGAGGTGATTGTGGATCACGATTCAGTAAAAATTGCGGTTGAATCGGATATTAAATTGGAGTATGAAAAAGTCGGGCTCTATGGCCAGTCAAACGGAGCACAAGAGGTGTCTAATATGAGCTCCCTTAATACGAACACCAATGTTTTTCAATTGACGCTTGGCCAGGATGCAGTCATCAGAAAGAAGACGACCTACTATCTATTCAATAAAAATCATTCTCCTGTTGTCGCGACAAAAAAAAGTTTTCTGAAAATATTTAATAAAAACAAACCAGGGATTGATAAATATGTTGAAGACTATAAAATCAATTTTAATAACCCGGATGACTTGAAGAATTTATTAACTTTTTGCGGGCATCAATAGCAAAAAATCCTGACATCATTGTCCTGAATGCTGATCAACATAGGCTGATATCCATCCCACCTGGCCATTCTTTACCAAATAGAATTGTTTGGTCTCATAAATGGATTTAAACTGCCGCATTATTTTCAGTAAAAGCCCCGAGCCGGCCATCAAAGCTTTTTGGTCGAATACCTGGTGTACCCTTTTTATTTCTTTTGCAGCCGCTTCCGTAGAAATGTTTTCGTTCCTGATTGTCTTTATAAGAACCGCGTCAGATAAAGTAGAATAATTTTTATACAGGTTTTCGCTAAATCGCAAAACGTCTTCGTAGGTGACTGTCACAATCGAATTACCAATGGATTCCGGCCTCACCAGTGTGGCAACGGCCCAGGCGATACCGCCACTAAAAGCGATATAATCATTCATATTATAAGCACCACTGGCATTCACGGCATAAACAATATCCTGCTCCTCGGCTGCTACCAGTACGCGATACAATTGCTTGTTGTAGTTAGCCAGTGTTTTATCAAATTCATCGCATCTTTTTTCCGCTGCGTTGGCCGCACTCTTGGTTCCCCAATTCAGATTGAAAAGTTTAAAATCCGTTGTGTTGTCGTAAGGAAAATATCCTCCCTTTGTATTACCGCTTCCAATATCAATCAGGAACGTGCTGAAACGTCTTGAATCGGGAACTATTCCGAGGTGAGACAGTCTTGCTTCCTGCAAGGGATCGATCACTTCAACCCTGCGTTGCGGCTCCTTTATTTTCAACTTAAACGAATCGATCAGGCGGTTTATCCAATCGTTCTTTTGTTCCTTCTGCGCCTGCATTTGCACACCGCTGCTGATAACAGTAAATATCTTATCACTTTCTATGCTGTATTCTTTACTTGCTATCTCATATAGATTGCATAAACCAGACAATGTAGCCTGGAAAGTGGGGGAAGAAAATGAAATAAAATCAGTATTGACAGATGTATCTTTCAATACATTAAAAGACCCGCTGTTTTTGGCATTCTTGCCCACTTCCAGCAAGCTCATCTTTACACCTTTTGATCCTACTTCAATACCGCTGTAAAGTGAAGAATTATCATATTGCAGCCTCGTACTGTTTTGTGCATATAGAGTGGAAAAACTGATCAGCACTACACTTGCTACAAGTGATAGTGCCCTTTTATAAGCGGTTCGCATGGTTGACACAATTTACTCAGCGATGAAAGTAAGGAAATAGTAATTACCTTTTTTCGGGCTCGTAGATTTACGATACCCATGGTTTTTTCAGTATGTGAGTAATAACATTTGCCTGTCAAGATTCAATCCTTGTCAATCAAGTAGTTGGTTCAAGAATCCTGTTTTTGGGACTGAATTGAACTCAATTATGCACCGGATCCGGTGCATAATTTTCTAATAATTCTGCAAAAAAAATGTACTAAAAAAGCCTTGAAGTGGGGTTAATGTTTAATCCCCAACTTAATTCGGCCAATAAAAAAGCTCCGGGGCTGTCCAACCCCGGAGCTTTTTATTTTCCTTAAATCATTTCTTATTGTTTAGCAGTCAGATTACCATTCGTAATATACTTTATCTGAACTGCTTTTGTCGTATCAGTTTGACCGGGTATTCCTACTAAAAGTATAGTGTACACTTTTCCCTGTTCCAATGTAATTGTACGGCTGGCATTGATAGTCGTATTGTTATTTACTTTCACCTCAACATTGCCAGTATTTACTTCTTTGAAATCTGAGATACCTGCAAACGATGCGTTGTCGTTAATTATATTGCTTCCATTAGCTATTACTGTAACAACAGGTTTAGTCGAATCCGGTATCGCATTAATATAACGAACATACGCTTTACCCGTTGTTGAAGTAAGACTGTCAAAATTGTCACTTGTTATTACGTTTTTATAGTTTCCATTCGCCCCCACTACAAAAAGCGAATAGTATTTATCTGGTGCAAAGCTGTAGTCAACGGTATTGATGGTTGAATCTTTTAGATAGTCATAAGATTCTACCGCACGATTGCCGGGATAGATTAACTGGTAGGTGCCTGAATAGTTGGTATAGGCAAGCGGTGAGTTAGTAAGGTTATTGCCACCGAGAGCAATACCAACAGCTGATTTATCAGGAGCCAGGTTAAAAGACATCAGGCCGGAGACTGGTGAATTAGTATTGCTGTCATTTTTAAATTTTGAGCAAGCTGAAAATAAAATAGTCGCTACCAATAAACCGCTTAGCGGAACTAACGACATACGAACGGAAGAAAAAAAGATTTTCATACGCTTAAAAAATTTTAATAATTAAAATAAAAAAGAAAACTCCAAGTAGTTGAGATGGTTGATCGCCTGCAGGCGGGAGACTTTATAAACGCAAAATTAATGAGGCTGGATTTGACAAAATAAAGATGGATAAAAGCTTAGCGGTATATTAACATTTGGATTATAAAACTGTTAACATAGTTTGCAAATAAAAACGTCAATCATTTTAATCTCTTCTGATGTCAGAACATCCGTCCATTTTTTTATTATATGATAAAAAAAGCTCCTGCCATCAGAGCAGGAGCTTTTAATAAATTTTGCTTTTAAGTTTTATTTAAAAGCGGCCGTCTTTTTTATCCATTGAACGACCGATGCCATAACCAATGCCACCGCCTGCAACACCGCCGATCACTGCACCAAGGGCACGGTTTCGTTTGTTGATAACAGCTCCTAATATTGCGCCGGAACCCGCACCAATTGTCGCGCCTTTTGCCGCCTTACTCCAGCCTTTCTTTTTGGCTACCTTGGCCTGGTTTTCAGAAGAGGATGCCATGGAGCCGCTTTGCGATGAAATGCTTTTGTGAGCAACCGCTGTTGCTCTTTCTCTTTTCTTGTAAGCTTCGACAGCATCCGCACGTTCATTATGCGCTTTCCAATCCTGGAATTCGGCCAGGCCGACAGTATCAGAGTACAATAATCCTTTAGTGCTTTCAACAGCAGCACTGGGTTTATTGTTGCAAGCCGTCATAACAATACCAATAGTTAATACAATACCTAAAGTGTAAAAAATTCTTTTCATAACTGTAATTTTTAAAATGATTGAAATATTAATTCTGTACAGTATAGACAGAAAAAATGCCATAAAAATTCCAGTTGTTAAGAAGCGGGGGAAATGAACTATAAACAATTGGAGTTGAGATGTATGAAACACGAAACCTTTAACAAAAGGATTTCTCTGTAACACCTTATTGATAAGAGAATGTAATAAATTCCTGTACGCAGGATAAATTGCAATGCTTTGTTAATAGTTCAGGAATAAGAACAAAAAAATTCCAGGTGAGCCCTGGAATTTTTTTAATAGTATGATGCCAACTGTCAAAATATCTCCCGCTTTTTAAATCAGCAAGGGAAAGTCGTCACAAATGATAATCACTAATAGCGTTTACGATCCCGGTTATTGTCCCTGTTATTTCCCGGGGGCCTGCTACTATTGAAACCTCCTCTGCTTGAGTTTCCACCACCTCCGCCACCGCGATATCCTCCGCCACCACCACTGCCCCCATGGGAACCACCACCACCTCCGCCTTGCCTTTCTTCAGCTTGCTTAACTACGAGGGGTTTTTTACCGAGTGAAATATCATTCAGGTTTTCAATAGCATCCTTGGCTTCAGCATCATTTTTCATATCCACAAATCCGAAACCCCTGCTTTGGCCGGTTTCCCTGTCGATGGCTACTTTGGCAGAATTAACCGCACCGAATTTTTCGAATATTTCCATTAATTCATCATCATCCAGGTCATATGGAAGGCCTGCAACAAAAAGGTTCATATTAGTTGGTTTTTTGTAAAAGTACGCAAGTTACGTGGGTATTGCTTCACTAAATATACCGAATCAGGGCCAAAGAAGTACAATTGTGTTACAAGGCTGCCGAAAAAACTTTGTTCCTCTTTTTACAACGATCAACACTAAGGGTATACAAATATAAAAGGGGACAGCAAAGCTATCCCCCTGATAAGAAGGGGCGAATCGGTTAACCCCCTTTACCTATTTAATAGTAGCTATGGCTGCTACAAAAAGTTTTGAAAAAACCATTTGCCTGCTTTTCAACAGGCAAACGGCTGGACGGTTTGTTTCTCAATGTTTGGATATTGGAAAAACAGCTTTCTTTAGGATATAGGATATAAAAACGGACTTATGCTGTTTTGATAGAACAAAGAAACAATTATAAAAACTCCCAAAATATAGTTGATTCAACTAATCTCCTGTACTAATATCGACTACATGATTTCCCTTAGTTTCCGTTCGGTCTTCTTCTTTACAAGGCTCCTAATTCTTTCAGGAATTTTTCGGAATTGGCTTTTACATTCGCCGGGGGGTTCATACTTAATGATTTTTTGAAATTAATAATCGCATTCTTCTTATCGCCTTTGGTGGCATATCCCTCTCCCAGGCTGTCCCAGGCATTAGCGCTTTTTGGATGTTTTTCTGTATTCAGTTTGAATATCTCAATCGCCTTATCCTGCTGTCCCTGGTTCATCAATTGGTACGCATACAGGTTAAGTTCGTTCTCATTTGCTATGGCAATAGCATCCGTGCTTATTTTGTCGGCCTCAGTTGTATTACCCATCGCTCTCAGAATACCGGATTTTGTATTCAGTGTAGCGAAACTATTGTTCTGGGCTATGGCCTGGTCAATCCATTTTAATGCCTGCTCATAATTAATCTTGTTCTGAAGCGCATAATTAGCGGCGCTTGCATAACCCTGCCAGTTAAACCCGACAGGTCCTTTTAATTCTTCCGTGGCATTTGACATTACTATATCGTCAACAGCGAATTCAATTTTCACCGGGAACTGTTTCTTTTCCCAGTTCAGCACCAGGTCGGCGTTTGTCTTTGTTGCATTGACAAAATCATAAGTAAGTAGTTCCGTATTGGGTGTCTCATGCAATTGTATTTTAGCTCTTAACTGATCGTGGGTGGGTTCATACCAGAAACTGCCCCAGGCTCTGCTATCCTTTGATAAGACCACCTCGCCTGTGTTGTCCTTATTGATAACGAAAAACAAACCGTATGTACCTGCGGGAACCAGTTGGCCCTCCACTTTTGCATCGTGCGAAAATTTAATGGTTGTGTTTTCGTTAGCTCCGGCACGCCAGGGAGCTTCTTTACCTGCTCCGAATCCCTGTATATTCCATCCGTAAGGAACCAGTTTGCCCCATACTTCACGGCCTTTTACCGAAGGTCTTGAATAGTTAACGGTCACATTGGATATTCCGATGGTTTGTGAAACAACGGCGGCGGGGCTGGGTGTCCGGGGTGTTGTGATTCCCTGGCTTTGTGCAACTATTGACAACAGTACAATGGACAGCCCTAATGTTATTTTTGGGAATGGTAGTTTTGGCATCGCTTAAATTTTTAAAATAAAAAAAACAGTTAACAATAAAATTTACGATTAAACAGCTAATTGGCGTGGATATTCTACTCAAACGGTTATTGTGAATGCCGGAAGGCGTTTATAGCAATCTTAAACATGATCACTACATGTTTAATACCGCCTTGTAAATACAAACAGCCATGGCAGCAGTAAGAAGCCATGGCTATTCGTATAAGAAATCCAACCAGAAAAGGAGTGCTCCGGTATGGTTAGTTTAATTTATTGATTTCATCAAATAATTGCCTGAAAGTATTCCACGGAGTATTGTCTCCTGTTTTCGGGTCTTTTGCGTTTTGATAAAATCCGTTTATGAAAGAAGATGGACCCGACCAAACAGTTTGTACCATCCCCTGGAATCTTGGTTTCATGATCTTTGATGATTCGTTGCGAAAGGAGATCATATCCTTCAATTGAATAACGGACAATGCCGGATTGCGCCAGGGGCATGTAACAACGTTAAGACCCTTCATCGCTAAATAGACGGCTGTTTTATCGGCTCTTTCATAATGCCAATCGCAAATCATTACATCTTTTGGGATCATATCTACCGCGGTATGAGTATTATTTTGGCTGGCTTCCCACATACCGAGGCCGGTGGCTCTGCCATCCAATAGCCTGTCGCCCCATATCCATAATTCTCTTTTTGATTGGGCCAAATGGTCACGGATCACCGTTACTTCATCTGCAAATAATTTCGCTTTATCCTTTCCTTTACAACGGGGGCATTTATCGCTGCCGATATAAAACACTTCATCCATGCCCGCATGAAATGCATTGGCCTCAAACACATCGCATATTTCATCTACCAAAGCAAAAACAACCCCATGCACCTGCGGATGCAAGGGGCAATAACTTTTGCAATACAAACTATCCGCATTCGGCCATTTATACACTTCCGGGATTTTCACTTCCGGTGTTTCATCGAAATCCGGATATTTTGTCAAAAGATTTTCGGCTTTATTCGCCCACGATTGGTGGCCCAGCAGGTTGATCTGGGGAATAAGTCGTATTTTATTATTACGACAGGAGTTTACGATCTTCTTTACATCCGCATAAGACAAGGCTGCGCTATTCCTCAACTCAGGATGGCTAGTGTACTGGTAATTATAGTCAACCCTTAATATCAAAGTGTTGACACGACGGAGCGCCAGTTCTTTGTCAATGAACATGACAAAGGAATCAACATAAGAAGGAGGGGGTGCAGCTATAGCAAATCCCCGAATGGGAAGTATTGAATCAAGATTATTCTGGGCAAGGATCTTCCCGCCGGCATTAATTAACAGTAACAAAAACAGGTAGTGTCGCATTTAATTTTTGATTGTTGTTAAAAATACAGAAAATCTTATTTCAAATTGCTTGTCGTTGATGATGAATTCCCGGATCGTTAAAAGAATATTTTCCGCTTTTTCAAACCACTTCGCGCCTCCATCTCTTAGTATTTTTTCAATAGCATTATGTCTTTTTTGTGCCGGCATTACCCAGCCATCCAGGGACGAGATATTTAATCCGGACTTCTTTATCTTTGCTCCTGAAATTTGGTGTAGCCTGCAACTGCCCAATTATTAAATTTCCCGACCCGGTCGGGATCAAATTTCAAAGAGCTATGGCATTACATAATCGTGTCTCCCGGCAGGAATTGAAGGATCGTATTAAACAAGACCCCACGCCCCGCACTACTATTTCCTTCTATTGTTATTTTAAAAATGACGACCCGGATGATTTTCGTAATACGCTATACAAACAGCTAAGCGAGTTGGGAGTATTGGGAAGAATCTATGTAGCGCAGGAAGGCATTAATGCACAGCTTAGCGTGCCCACCGCCAATTTTGAATCCTTCAAAAATTACCTTTATTCAATTGAACCATTAAACCATCTGCGGTTAAATATCGCCGTAGACGATGATGGTAAATCTTTTTATGTACTGGATATAAAGGTTCGTAATAAAATTGTTGCCGACGGCATTCATGATCCGGCATTTGATATGGAAAATAAAGGAAGGTATGTTAGTGCGGAACAATTCAATGAATTAACCAGTGATCCCAATACGGTCGTCATTGATATGCGCAATCATTACGAATTTGAAGTGGGTCATTTTGAAAATGCGATTGAAGTACCCAGCGATACTTTCCGGGAACAGTTACCCATGGCGGTTAAAATGATGCAGGAAGACAAAGAAAGAAATATCATCATGTACTGCACGGGAGGTATCCGGTGTGAAAAGGCATCTGCGTTCATGCTGCACCGGGGTTTTGAAAATGTCTTTCACCTGGAAGGCGGTATCATTCATTATACCAACCAGGTAAAAGAAAAAGGACTGCCCAATAAATTTCATGGAAAGAATTTCGTCTTTGATCAGCGGTTAGGAGAGAGAATCACAGATGAGATCATTGCGAATTGTCACCAATGCGGCAAGCCGGCCGATACCCATGTAAACTGCGTGAATGACGCTTGTCACCTTTTATTTATACAATGCGATGAATGCCGGGATAAGTATGAAAATTGCTGCAGCAGGAAATGCCAGGATTTCATCCATTTACCGGAGGAACAGCAAAAAGAATTACGCAAAGGAATTGACAAGGGCAGAAATGTATTTAATAAATCGAAGAGCAGAATACAGACGCTAAAGAAAAATGATAGTTGAATATATTGTTACCGGATACCTGTCTTCCGAAACAGGTAACCGGTAAGTGGGAACTATTTCATCCCTATCCATTTCAAACAAACTGGCTTCCCAACTTCAATTCTTTTTCCGCTATCTGTTAGCAAACCGGTTTTTTGGTTTCTGTTAAAAACAACTATTTCATCTTTGTTCTGGCTGCCTGCCAATAAATAATTTCCCGTAGGGTCAAAGTTGAAATTGCGGGGAGCATTGCCAAAAGTCGATTGAAAACCAAGAATGCTCAGCTTACCGGTTTTAACATCAATTTTATACATAGCGATGTTATTGAAGTCGCCGCGATTGGAAGCGTATAGAAATTTTCCATCTGGTGAAACATGAATATCCGCACTTCCGGCGAATCCTGCCTGCCCGCGGGGTGTCGTGATTGTTGTCTGCAATAATTTCAATTGTCCTTTTTGATATTGGTAAACAAGGACCTTTCCTGCTAGTTCCTGTACTACATAGGCAAATTTTCCATTGGGGTGGAAAGTGATGTGACGGGGGCCGCCTCCAGGTTGTGATCCGGCGAATGCGGGTGATCCCGGAGTCAGCTTGCCTGATGCCGCATCAAAACCATAGATCATTACTTTATCTATCCCAAGATCAGGAACGTATAGCCATTTGTTGTCGGGAGAAATGAAAGTGCAATGCACATGCGGCGAATCCTGGCGACCTTTTACTTTTCCGGAGCCGGTATGATTGATGTGCGTGGAAACAGCACCGAGACTTCCGTCCGCATTGACAGGATATACAGATAAACTGCCGCTGCTATAGTTGGCTGCGAAAACCCATTTACCTGTTTTATCAACAGCTACGTAGCACGGATGATCCCCTCCGGTAGGCTGCTGGTTGAGCTGGGTCAGTATCCCATTTTCTTTATTAAAAGAATAAGCAGTGATGTCTCCGCCATGACCCTCTTTGGCATCTTCATTTACAGCATATACATATTTTTCATCCGGCGAAACAGCGATAAAAGAAGGGTTAGAGGCTTTGATATGACTGACTTCAGTAGCAGATCCGTCAGCGCTATTAAACTTGTAAACATAAATGCCTTCGCTTTTTCCGCCGGTATATGTTCCTACTATCAGGTAATTTTCTTTTGCTTCTTCGGAGAGTAATAAGAAGGGCAGTGCAATAGTTAGTATCCAATTTTTCATTTGACTAATGTACGATAAGACTGATATCCGTTGTGTATTTTTTTTAACATTTACATCTTTCATCGATAAGATTTTTTATTCATTTTAACAAGCGTGCTTTCAACCTTAGCATAGAAGTCATAGTCTTATGTACAGGAAATTAAAACCATATTTAATTAAGAACCATTAATTGAAATACCATGAAAAAAATTTTTACACTGTCGTCAATTTTAATTTTAACCGTCATTGTATTGGCAGGATGTTCAAAAAGGGGCTACTACGGCAATGATGAAAGTTACTGGCTGAGCAAGGAAAGGGGAGAAGTGGTGTACAGTGATTCCTTTTGCCCTTATTATGTAGTGGAAACATACAATGGATACACTATCATTCGCGCAACAAGTGGTTATGCACCCTATGAAGGAAGTATTGTTTACGGAAATCTGAGCGTAAGGGGAATAAAGGATGTGTATAACAGTTCCAATGGGACCATTATCAGGGGCGAAGTAACAGATTACTGGTTAACCTATGGAGATGCACAATATCTTATTGACAACTTATGCTATTGATAAAAGACAACTATGAAAACTAAATCCCCGGAGATTGCTTCCGGGGATTTTTCGTTTAAAGAAATATTTATACTCTTTCTAAAATAGAAAAGAAGAAATCACCTTCTATCCTGGCGTTTTCATCGCTATCGCTGCCATGCACGGCATTTTCGCCCAGCGACGTTGCGAATAATTTACGAATGGTTCCTTCCGCGGCCTGTGCCGGGTTGGTGGCGCCTATCAGTGTACGGAAATCAGCTACCGCATTATCTTTTTCAAGGATGGCTGCCGTAATAGGTCCGCTGCTCATAAACGAAACCAGCTCGCCATAAAAAGGTCTTTCTTTATGTACTGCATAAAACTCACCCGCTTTTTCAGCGCTAAGTTTTGTTACTTTCAACGCCACTATTCTGTAGCCTTCTTTAATGATCCTGTCTAAAATAGCTCCGGCATGACCATTTTTCATAGCATCCGGCTTGATTATGGTAAATGTTCTGTTACTCATTTTTTGATTGTTTGTGGGGCGCAAAGATAAAGGCAATGTACTAATCAGCCAATTTGCCGGTGTCTCTGTTTCCTTTGTATTTGTTAACGGCAAATATGCATATCAGCACTTCAGCACATTTCCCTACCTTCGCAACCGTTTTATGAAACCTATACAGGATATATTCCCGCAACTAGCTCAGCCCCGAACCATCGTAATCACCATGCATCAGAAACCGGATGCCGATGCTATGGGCTCTTCGCTGGGATTAATGCATTTTCTGAAACAACTCGGCCATTCTGTGACCGTCATATCACCGACCAATTGGGCCAAATGGCTGAACTGGATGCCCGGATGCAATGAAGTAATAGATTATGAAGCTTACAAGTCTAAAGCGGAGGCTGTTTTAGATAAAACGGAGTGGCTGTTCTGTCTTGATTTTAATATTTTTCATCGTACCAGGAACCTGGCGAATAAATTGAAAGAAATTTCCTGCACTAAAATATTGATCGATCATCACCAGGAACCAGACGAGCCTTCCTTCGGTTATGGCATTAGTGATGTTGACAAAAGCTCCACTTCGGAGATGATATATGACTTTATTGTCGCCTCAGGTCACCAGGACAGGATCAATGAAACGATTGCCGAATGCATCTACGCCGGCGTAGTATCTGATACCGGATCTTTCCGGTTTCCTTCCGCCCATTCAGGTGTACATAAGTTAGTAGCTGATTTGAAGACGAAAGGACTCAAACATTCTAAAGTCCACGAAAACCTGTTTGATAATTTTTTAGAAAACAAGCTTCGCTTTACGGGTCATGTATTGCTGAACCGTATGGAAATATTATATGAATACAATACGGCCCTGGTAGCTATTCCAAAAAATGATCTGCTGAAATATTATATTAAAACGGGAGACACGGAAGGCCTTGTCAATTTCCCCCAATCCATCCAGGGCATAAAGCTTGTAGGTCTTGTAATAGACCGGGATGAAGAGAGGAAATGGAGTTTTCGCAGCAAAGGAGATTTTGACTGCAATACTTTTGCCCGAAAATATTTTGAAGGCGGGGGCCATTTCAATGCATCCGGGGGACGCAGCAGCGACTCACTCGAAGTAACGGTGCAAAAATTTAAAGAAGCCATAAAAGAAAACAGGTCTTTGTTACAATAATTAAAAAATATAAAAAACAATAAAGAGAACATATGAAATCAGTTAATTATTTCCTGGGGATGATTGCAGCGGCTGCTATGATGGCTTCCTGTAATAGTGTAAGCTACCAAAAAACAAAAAGTGGATTACTCTACAAAATAATTTCTTCTAATACCAAAGATTCAATAGCCAAAACCGGTGACTGGCTGAAAGTCCAGTTTTCGAATAAGATTAATGACTCGTCTTTAAACAACAGCTATGGAAAAATGCCTGGCTATGCGCAGGTAGTTGCGGTTGATAAGATTTCTTACGATGTACCGGAAATTTTTCCGCTGCTGAGGAAAGGTGACAGTGCCATTATAGTTTTGATGGTTGATTCATTACTGAAAAAAAACCCTAATGGCGGTCTGCCACCATTTATGAAAAAAGGCGACCGTCTGGTACTGACGTTGAAAGTACTTGACGTATTCAGAGATGAAGCCCTTTACCAGGCGGACCGCAAGGCCGAAACCGAAAAAGACCGTCCCCGGGCAATGAAAGAACAGGAAGAGCAAATGGCTAAAATGTTAAAAGAGCAAAACGAAATGAAGCTAAAAGAGGAATTAGAAATGGAAAAATCAGGTGAAGCGGCGAAAGGGATAGCAGCTATGGAAGCTTACCTGAAAGGGAAAAGTATCGCGGCACAAAAAGTCGGAAAGGGCACTTTTGTTGTAATAAAAGAACAGGGCGCCGGCCCTATGGCTGATTCCGGCAAATACGTGACTGTAAAATATACCGGCAGAACATTAGACAAGGATAGCGTTTTCGACTCTGGTACCTATCCTTTGCAATTAGGTACCGGCAGGGTAATCGCAGGATGGGATGAGGGCTTGCAATCATTCAGGCAGGGAGGAAAAGGCACATTGTATGTACCAGGCTTCAGGGCCTATGGAAGAAATCATGCACCTGCATTCAAAGATTTTGAAGCCATGATTTTTGATATCGAAATGTTAAATGTTTCTGATACTATGCCCGCGCAAGCTCCGCAACCGATGCCACAAAGAAGAAATTGATATTACTCAACAAATGATTTAACGCCGATTAAAAATAATACTGCACCTTTGCACCGTCTTGCCAAAAGCGAGACGGTTTTTTATAACGGATTGCATTGGTCGGCCCCGTTTTTAGTCCAAAAATCCAATTCATTCCCTATGAAAATCCCAGTCATCACCGAACTCACCGTACTAGAGCAATAAAAAGTTATTCCAATCCAATGAGATGAACCAGAAGAACACCCATTAAGGCATTTGATAAAAAGTCTTGGTGTACTGAAAAGCATCCCGCAATTTGCCGGATGCTTTTTTAATTCAATCAAGGGAGATTTGTGTTATAGGTTTATCACCATACAGGCTTCTACTAATTTGATCGCTTCCTTCGCCTCTTTTACATCATGTACCCTGAGGATTTCCGCACCATTCATCAGCCCGATTGTATTTAACACAGTTGTTCCATTCAATGCTTCTTCTGCATTAACTCCGAGTGTTTTATAGATTGTAGATTTCCTCGAAATACCGAGCAACAACGGGTAGCCAATTATTTTAAACAATGATAGCCGGCGCAGCAATTCAAAGTTGTGAGCGATGGTTTTTCCAAAACCAAATCCCGGATCAATAATAATATCATTGATTCCTTCTTTTTTTAAAAGATCGATTTTTGCTACAAGAAAATCCAGCACTTCAAAAGTCACATTTTCATAATGCGGAGCCTGCTGCATTGTTTGTGGTGTTCCCTGCATATGCATCAACACATAGGGAACATGAAGGGAAGCAACAGTGGCAAACATATTTGTATCCATGCTGCCGGCGCTGATATCGTTTACAATGCAAGCTCCGCCAGCTACAGCTTCCTTCGCTACTTTTGAGTAATAGGTATCAACGGAGATAAAAGCTTCGGGATACCGGTCGTGTATAGCTGCGATTCCCTCCATCACTCTTCTCAACTCTTCCTCTTCACCAACAACTAAGCTGCCCGGCCTGGAACTTTGACCGCCGATATCGAGTATATCCGCCCCGGCCTCTAACATTGTTTCAGCTTGCTTCAAAATACCATCCGTGCTGTTTTGCCGGCTACCTGCATAAAATGAATCGGGGGTCGCATTAATGATACCCATCACCAAAGGCTTGTCAGCAATCAATAAACGTCCGTTACAATTCAACGTGAACATTAGGCTTTGTTTCTTTATTTTTGAAGCTAAGTTAAGTCAGTAAGTCATAGAGGGCAAAAGAGTCATATATTCCATTGCTGATTGACTTGCATGACCGATATGACTCATTTGACTCATCACAAATCGACATAATGACTGATATGACCCATTTAACTTCCATGACAAATACCGATTTGCAATACGACGAAATCATTCTTTCCTGTAAAGAAATTTTCCTGAAAAAAGCAAAGGATTATGGAACCGCATGGCGGGTATTACGAACCATTTCTATTGTTGACCAGATATTCATTAAAGCCCAGCGCATCCGTACCATACAGGAAAAAGGGCAACAAAAAGTAGTGGATGATATCGCCGCCGAATTCAAGGGTATTATCAACTATGCGGTTATTGGATTGATTCAGTTAGATCTCAAAGCCAATACACCGGAGGAAATGGAACTCTCAAAAGTATCTTCCTTATACGATCAGTATGTAGCTGCCAGCAAAACACTGATGCAGGATAAGAACCATGATTATGGAGAGGCCTGGCGCAGCATGAGCCAGGAAAGTTTTGTCGACCTGATATTAATGAAACTGCAGCGTATCCGGCAAATACTGACCAATGAAGGGAAGACGCTGATCAGCGAAGGCATAGATGCCAATTACAATGACATAATCAACTATGCTGTTTTTGCGTTAATACTTATGGGAGAAAAGCTTGACAAATTGAATAGTTGATGCTTTAAAAAGTTTTAAAATAATCAGGAATGAAAATATTGGTTAACCTGGCGAGAATAATCGTTGGACTTCTTTTTATTTTTTCCGGCGTCGTCAAAGCGATAGATCCGCTGGGGTTAAGCTATAAAATGCAGGAGTTTTTTGAACTGTGGGGAATGACGCAGTTCAATGAGCATACACTCTGGCTTTCTATCGTGATGATTGCTTTTGAGATCATTGCCGGTGTGTCGCTACTGTTGGGTTGGCAAATGAAATTGTTTAGCTGGTTGCTATTATTGCTGATCCTGTTTTTTACCTTCCTGACCGGGTACGCTTATCTCTCCGGTAAATTCAAGAATTGCGGTTGCTTTGGCGATTGTATTCCCATTACTCCATTAACATCATTTCTCAAGGATATCGTATTGACGTTATTGATATTTTTTCTTTTTGCCAACCAAAAAAAAATACAACTGCTGTTCTCCAAAAAAATCAGCACAATCCTGATAATCCTTGCATCCGTGTTCAGTTTCGGTATTCAATGGTATGCGTTGAACTATCTGCCACCCATTGATTGTTTGCCGTATAAAAAAGGAAATAATATCGCCGAAAAAATGAAGACGCCACCCGGTGCGGTGCCGGATAGTTTTGCCATCCGGTTTGTGTATGAAAAAGGAGGCAAGCAATTTGAATTCGCCCCGTCGGATTTGCCGGCTGACCTCGACAGCTATAATTATGTTAGTCGTACTGATAAACTCATCCGTAAAGGAAATGCAGAACCGCCTATTAAAGGGTTTGCCTTGTCCGGCACTACCGACCAGGATTCCACATCAATAGTTTTATCGCAACCTTATGCAGTGATTCTTTTTTCTGAGGATTTCTCGACTCCTTTCTCAGTCTGGAAGGATGATTTTGCAAAACTTCACGCCGCTGCAAAGTCTAAGAATATCGCTGTCTATGCCGTTACCAACCGCATGGAAGAAGCGATGAAAAATTTTGCAGGAACTTCTTTTAGTGATGTGCCCTTATTCAAATGCGATTACACGGCTATTCGTACGGCTGCCCGCACTAATCCTACAGTTTATTTATTAAAAGAAGGAACCATACTGGATAAGCAGAGCTATAGAAGAATGGATAAAATAATGGATGGAGTAGAAGCTTTGCCAGCGTTGAAGGTTGTTGAGGTAACTATCACAGACGGTCTGCAGGAAGAGTAAACTAATAAGAAAAGTTATTCGCCGGTTTTATAAGCATGACTTTTACAGAACGTTAGTGTTTCATTAAGTATTTAAGATTTAGTTTTCACTTTAACTAAACTGCTTACTTATGAAACCTTTTATATTTTTTTGTCTTTCATTCTTACTGATAACCGCCGGAAAGGCACAACTTAATCAAGGCCAATTTTTAGCAGGCGGAAGATTTAGCTTTGAGTCAATTAGAAACGAGGGTGCTAATGTTGTTAACTACAAAACCTCGAATATTTTTCTGTCTCCGAATATTGGCTTGTACAAAAAGTAAAAAGATACCTTCTAGCTATGATATAATAGCATGTGATGAAGCCAGGAAACGAAATTCTGTTGAAGATCGCTTTAAATAACCATTAAATAGATACTTGTAACTTTACACTCATGCTCCGCTTCATCACCAAAAAACTATTCTACGGTCTGCTTGTATTAGCAGGCGTAGTGATAGTGGTGTTTTTTCTTTTCCAGGGCTTTGGTGATCCTTCGCGTTTAATAATGGGACAGTCCGGCGATTCAACCACGCAGTCGAATATCCGCAAAGAGCTATATCTCGATCAGCCTAAATGGAAACAGTTCTGTCTATATCTCAATGATGTTTCACCGCTTTGTCTTCATGGCAAAGAGGAAATAGAAAATAAACAATTAAAAGGGTTTTTCATCGGTGGAGAAAAAAAGATCGGGTTGAAAATTCCTTACCTGCGCAAATCCTATCAAAGCAAAAGAGAGGTCGGCAGCATACTGATGCAGGCTTTGCCGGGCACGTTGATACTGGCGGTAGCAGCTATGGTCATCGCCGTAGCCATTGGAATACCATTGGGTGTCATCGCTGCCGTTAAGAAAAATACCTGGGTAGATACTTCGGCTATTTTTTCCAGCATCGTTGGTATATCAGCTCCTTCATTTTTTATGGGTATCGTCATCGCTTATTTATTCGGATTTCTATTAAGCGACTGGACCGGGTTACATATATCTGGCAGTTGGTTGGAGATAGACGATACAACCGGCGAAAAAAGATTATCCCTCCAAAACCTGATCCTTCCTGCTATTACGTTGGGAATACGTCCGCTGGCAATCATCACACAACTCACCCGCAGCGCCATGCTGGACACGCTGGACCAGGATTATATCCGTACAGCCTATGCCAAAGGATTGAGCAAACGAAAAGTGATCTGGAAACATGGTTTACGGAATGCATTGAACCCTGTCCTTACGGCCATCACCGGTTGGTTCGCTGAGCTATTAGCTGGTGCTTTTTTTGTAGAATATATTTTTGGCTGGCAGGGGATTGGTAAAGTAACTGTAGATGCATTAGCGAAGTTGGATTATCCCGTCGTCATGGGATCCGTATTAGTAGCCGCTGCCTTTTTTATCGTGATCAATATTTTGGCGGATATTTTATACGGCGTGGTTGATCCGCGAATCAGGATTGACTAGTAATGTTTAAAGCATGATAAAAATAAACAAAGCAGGTGGCTATCTTCTTGGCCTGCTGTCGACGTTAATCATTTATTTCATAGGCCAACTTCTTTTTTTTGTCAATACGGAAAAAGTAAACGGGGAAATTTGTGAAATAAGGCAGTCTGTAAGAGGCAAAGGCAGGTATGCATTTTTTTATGTTTGTTTTACCACAAAAGAAAATATACAGGTAAAAGCAAACGCAGGATCCAATTTTAAATACGATTTTGGCGAAATAGTTCCTTTGATCTATAAGACAGGAAACCCTTCTAAAATCAGGATCAACGAATTTTCGGCTTTATGGCTAATGCATTGCTGGCCGTATATAATAATATTTGCGGTTATTATGGCCTTTGTTACAGGTATCTGGTACGAAACAAAGTATGTGGTTATTTACCGAAACCCATATAATATTAGACTCCAGGATTCGTGATTCCTAACCCGCATTCTTCTATTTATTTGACCCCGGTTTTATGGCTCGTTCGCAACTAAAAATATCTTTATCGGCACTATGTTTGCTGCTTCTTCGTGCCTTTCAGAATCAGTTTTTTTCAGGTGCAGGACTAAGCTTTGAATAGCTTAGTAGAAGAAAAAGAATAGTGTGGCAGGATTTACTTTGGGTATAGGTAAATCTACTTAGACAAAAATGGTAGATCCACTCTATGCAGAAAAGTAATTTGTTGTAGCTTACATTAGAAGATATTTAGCCGAGATATATCCCTTGAATTTCTAACGATTGCTTAACCAATAAACCTCAAACAGTATGGAAAACGTAACAGCATTGCTTGCTAAGAAACAACCTCACTTCAACAAAATTTCCCCTGACAGTTCTATCAGCGATGCATTGTGCCGGATGAGCTGTCAGAATACCGATTACCTGATCGTAATGGATGATGATGAAAAATTTCTCGGCTTGCTGACAGAGCATGATATTGCTTCCAAAACTATGTTCAACCGCAGATCTATTAACGACACCACCGTCAATCAAATAGTGAATACACGCTGGCCGGTAGCTGATTCAGACAATACTGTCGAAGATTGTATGCGCCTGATGAGCCGGTACAATGTCCGGTATGTGCCCGTGTTTAATAACCTTAATTTTCTTGGAGTAATTTCCAGCGATGATATCTTACAGGAAGCCGTGAGTCATGGATCCAGGATCTTTGATGTAGAAAATAAAAATGTATCTATAGCTTATTCCTATTGAATAACAACCTCCCTGATCACGTTTTGACCTAGCAACTCATTTACCCGCTGGATGATTTTCTCCTTCTGGTAAATGAGTTCTTGTTTTAGGGGGGCTACATGAGTCGTGATAATTAATTTATCGCCGAATATCTGGAGCTTATCCGTGTAGCGGGCTATCGTCTTACCCATAATCTGTTCCCACACATCTTCTATCTGCATAGCCTGTATATCACCCTTGATCCGGCTTTTATTTAAAAATTGTTGAATAGCGTCACTGAGAGAGTATTCACCCATGGGTCAAAGTTAAAATGTTTAAAGTTAAAAGTTGAGAGTGTATAGTTTAGAGTGTTTTGGCAGAGAGTGGATGAAATAGCCTGGGATCGTCTCATAGTCGCTAATAATCCAAAACTCTTAACTCTAAATTCTAAACTCTCAAAGTGTTATCATTTGAAAATTCACCGTTATCTTCTTCAAATGGCTAACCAATCTTTCCTCATTCGTATCCGTAATAAAAACCTGTCCCTCATTTTCGATACACACTTTCTGTAACAAATTGCTGATACGATCTTCATCGAGTTTCTCAAATACATCATCCAGTAAGAGCAGAGGAGGGAAACCTTTTTCTTTTTTCAACACTTCCATTTCGGCCAGTTTGAGTGCAAACAATAAACTTTTTCGTTGTCCTTGTGAAGCTATACTCCGGAAAGATAGGCTGCCGAGATTTATTTCAATATTGTCCCGGTGAGTGCCTGAGGTGGTTCGCTGGGCGAAACAATCCTTTTGCCGGGTAGCTTTCAGCAGCTCTTCAAATGGGGCTTGCAATAATTCACTTTCATAAAAAAGGCTGATATCTTCCTGCTGTTTAGCTATATCCAAATACAAATGCTTCACGACGGGCAGAAAGGATATCAAAAATTCTTTTCGCTTGTCGAAAATATATTCCCCGGGTTTGATCAACTGCTGATCCAGTACGTCCAATAAAGCAAAGTTTTTGGCGCCGGTTTCAACAAATGTTTTCAAAAGAGAATTTCGCTGCAGCAATACTTTGGTATAGATGATCAGGTGTTGCAGGTACTCAGCATCGAGTTGAGAGAGCATGGCATCCAAAAACTTTCTTCGCTCGTCGTTGACACCGGTTATGAGCGTCGCATCATCCGGCGCAATCACCACGCAGGGATATCGTCCTATATGCTGCGAAAACTTATCATAGGACTGATCATTGACATGGAATTCTTTTTTTCCCGTTTCTCTCAGGATACATACCGCTTTTTCTGGTTTATCCTGCAATATAAAATTCCCTTCCAGCCTGAATCCGTTCTTTCCCTGTTGGGCACAATTGGCATCAACCCTTGTAAAATAGCTTTTGGTAAAACAGAGATAATGAATCGCATCCAACAGGTTGGTTTTACCAACGCCATTGTTACCGCATATGCCTACTATCCGCTCGAAAAAGCCAAAAGAATGATCAGAGTAGTTCTTAAACTGAACCAGAGATATGGAATTGAGAAAAAGCATTAAGCGGTGCAAGTTAAGTGGTTAGTTTTAAGTTAAGGAGTGGATTTCAGTACCGGCAGTTTTCCTGTAATTATTGTGTGGGGTTAGCTTAAAAGTCAAGTTTTTGCCGCTAAGACGAAAAATAAATTGATTTCTTTCCGCCTTACCTTCTCCCAGGCTAAATTTTGTCTTGGAGAAAGACGCATTAATTTCAGCAGTATATTACAATTCTCCGGTAATTGGCTGCTGTCTGGCTTTATTTTCAAGCAGATAGACCTGAAAACTTTAAAAGCCGGAACTGTAAATCTTTGCAACTTTCCCTTATTTTTGCCTCCTCAAATTTTTAAGCCTTGGCTACCAAATTTTCTAAAGAAACCTACCTCTATTGGTACGGGTTGATGCAGTTGATCCGCCAGTTTGAACTAATGGCTGAAGAAAAATACAAAATGGAAGGCAAGATCCGCGGTTTCTTCCATGCCTATATCGGCCAGGAAGCTATAGCCGCAGGGTGTATGACGGCTACAAGACCTGAGGATATGTTCATTACCGCCTATCGTGACCATGGATTGGCTATCGCAAAAGGAATTACCGTCGATAGCTGTATGGCTGAATTATATGGCAAAGCAACTGGTTGCGCAAAAGGAAAGGGTGGAAGCATGCATTTTTTTGGTAAAAAGGAAAATTTCTATGGTGGTCATGGAATAGTTGGGGCACAAATAGGAACAGGAGCAGGATTGGCCTTTGCTGAAAAATATCGCGATTCAGACAATGTAGTGCTGTGTTATTTTGGTGATGGCGCCGCCCGCCAGGGAATGTTGCATGAAACTTTTAACCTCGCTATGCTTTGGAAGCTGCCGGTTATTTTTATTTGTGAGAATAATAACTACGCCATGGGTACTTCGGTAGAACGTACTTCTAACGTGGTAGATATTTATAAACTGGCTGACGGTTATGAAATGCCGGCTGACGTGATTGATGGTATGCAGCCCGAAGCGGTGCATGAGGGTGTAAGCAGGGCGGTAAAAAGAGCAAGGGAAAAAGGCGGCCCTACCTTACTTGAAATTAAAACCTATCGTTATAAAGGACACTCTATCAGCGATCCCCAAAAATACCGGACCAAGGAAGAAGTGGACGAATACAAAAGCAAGGATCCTATACAGGTGGTGCGCAAGACTATACTGGATAACAAATACGCTTCGGAGGAAGATTTAAAAGCTATCGATAAAAGAATAGACGATACCGTAGATGCTTCTGTAAAATTCGCGGAAGAAAGTCCCTGGCCGGATGATAGCGAAGTATTAAAAGATGTTTACGTAGACAAGAACTATCCATTTATTACAGACTAAGGGAAACGGAGCACGTTTGCAAAGCAATAAGAAAAGCTAAACACAATGAATTAAACGAAACTTCGTTTCGTTGTCCGATAACAATCATTTCTAATAATCAAATAAAAAAATGGCAGACAAGAAAAACGTGCTGGAAGCTGAAAACACTGGTGATGTAGTAATCGCGAAAGCGAAAGACTTTTGGGCGAAATATAGTAAACTCATTCTGATAGCGGGTACCACGCTGATAGTATTGGTTGGGGGCTTTTTCGTTTATAAAAACTTTTTCCAAAAGCCCAAGGAAGAGAAAGCGGCCGACGCCATGTTCAAGGCGGAAGACTATTATCGCATGGATTCGGTAAGACTGGCATTGAACGGGGATGGTCAATACCTGGGCTTCCTGAAAATAATAGACAAATTCGGTGGTACTGATGCCGCTAGCCTGGCGGGTTTTTATGCTGGCAGCTGTTACCTGAAATTGGATGACAACGCCAATGCCATCAAATACCTGAAAAAATTCAGCACCGACGCCAGGCAAATACAACAAAGAGCCTACAAACTTTTAGGTGACGCTTATGCCGACCAGGGAAATACGGGCGAAGCATTGGAGTATTATAAGAAAGCAGCGCATCATTTTGAAAAAGATGATGCTAACTCCGCCGAAGCTTTATTTTTAGCGGCCTACCTGGCGGACCGTGTGTTGAAAAACCAGAAAGAAGCGATTGATCTGTATAAAGAATTGAAAGAAAAATTCCCCAGGACAACACAGGGTATTGAAGCCGACACTTATCTCGCACAATTAGGCGTATATAACGTGAACTGATTTTATGGCTGATATAGCAAACAGCAAACTCTTACAAATGGATACAGGCATTCTGAACGTTCAGGATGCCTGTATCGTTTTGGTGAAAACGGAATGGAATGCGGCTATCACAGATGAATTGGAAAAGGGCGCCATTGCTGAATTGCAAAAACTCAAAGTGAAAAAGATCATTACTGTCATAGTTCCAGGCGCCGTAGAAATCCCCTTTGCTATAAAAAGTTTTTGGGAAAATAGTCAAAAGAAAAAAAAACCGGATGCATTTATCGCACTGGGTTGTGTGATTCGTGGCGACACACCTCATTTTGATTATGTGTGCAAGGCTGTCACAGATGGAGTAGTGCAATTAAATCATAGTTTACCCGTTCCTACTATTTTTGGAGTGCTGACGGTGGATAATGAAGAGCAGGCGAAAGAAAGAATTGGTGGCAAGCACGGGCATAAAGGTGAGGAGGCAGCCATCACTGCTTCAAAAATGATCAGCCTGCAACAGTCATTCAAAAAATAGGAATTACCGATATAAGAAAACGCAACATGAACGTTCAAATTTTCATTCCCTGCTTTGTTGATCAGCTTTATCCGGATACCGCTTTCAATATGATTAAAGTATTGGAAAAAGCAGGTTGTACCGTTAGTTACAATGGCGATCAAACCTGTTGCGGACAACCGGCTTTCAATGCTGGTTTCTGGGATGAATCAAAAGCGATATGCAGTAAATTTCTGAAAGACTTCCAGGGGAGTGATTATATCGTAGCCCCGAGTGCCAGTTGCGTGGGCTTTGTTCGGAATTATTACAGCAAGCTTTTTGAAAATTCATCCTTGCATCATGAAGTAGCGGATATCGGCAAACGGATATTTGAATTTTCTGAATTCATGATCGATATGTTGAAAGTAGAAAATGTTGGAGCTGTATTAAATGGCAAGGCCACCTATCATGACAGTTGTGCGGGTCTCCGGGAATGTAAAATAAAAGAAGAACCCCGTAAGCTACTCGCCCATGTGAAAGGATTGGAAATAACGGAAATGAATGATGTGGAAACCTGTTGCGGATTCGGCGGAACTTTTGCTGTAAAGTTCGAGGCGATATCCATAGGTATGGGTGAACAAAAAGTAGAAAATGCTCTCGCTACCGGTGCACAATATCTCATCTCCACGGACCATTCCTGTCTCATGCACCTGCAAGGATATATCAAACATAAAGGGTATAATCTGAAAGCCATGCACCTGGCCGATGTACTGGCCAATGGCTGGTAATATTTCACCAATTAAATAATCATATCAAATAAAAAGCCGGTACCCCAAAAGGAATACCGGTGACTAATGGTTCGTGTTTCATCCGGAAATAGTTCTCAAATGCCTGGATCTTTCATGGGTTCGGGGTCATTGTGAAACGGGCCTCTATATTAAATGATCAGATTGCGATATGTACGAATGAGAAAAAAAACCAGATTTATTGGTTTATAAAAACCCCATTGGCCTGGTCGGCCAACAGGGTTTCTCAAAATGACTCTTCAAACCCAGGCTATTTTGGCATTAATACATGATCAATAACATGTATTACGCCGTTGTTCTGGTATACATTAGGAATGGTGATCATAGCGGTTCCGCCTTTTTCGTCTTTCACCCACCATTTACCATCTTTCATCATCACCCATAATTTACCACCGGCAACGGTAGTTAACTCCGCCATTCCATTCTCTTTTTTGATCCATTTTTCGAGTTCTTTTGAATCCAGTCTTCCTGCCACGACATGGTAAGTAAGGATACCAGTCAATGTAGCTTTGTTTTCAGGTTTTACCAGGCTTTCAACAGTGCCTTCTGGCAGCATACCAAATGCTTCATTGGTAGGAGCGAATACGGTAAACGGACCTGCGCTTTGCAAAGTTTCTACCAGGCCTGCAGCTTTAACAGCGGCAACCAGTGTAGTATGGTCTTTTGAGTTAGCAGCATTCTCCACAATATTTTTAGAAGGGTACATGGCCGCTCCGCCTACTTCCACCGTCTTTTCATTTTTTTGTGCGAAAGATACATTCATCAGCAAGGCTGCGGTGAGCATAAGACCGATTGACTTAATTGATTTCATAAATTATTGCTTTTAGTTTTTTGATAAATTGGCTGATTAAAAGCCGTACGGATAGAGATACGTGAAAGAATAAAGTTTTGGTTTTAAAAAAACTGAAATTTATTTGTTGGCTTTGGTTTATTTTTATTTCTATTATTCTGAACATAATTAACTTTCAAACGTATGGCATACTGGCTTGTAAAATCTGAACCCTCTGCTTATAGTTGGGACGACCTTGTAAAAGAAAAACAAACCTGCTGGAGCGGGGTACGCAACTATGCAGCCCGTATTCACCTGAAGGCAATGAAAAAAGGAGATGAAGTTTTATTTTATCATAGTAATGAAGGCGTAGAAATAGTGGCTATTGCTAAAGTGGCTAAAGAATTTTACCAGGACCCGACGACGGATGATGATGCCTGGGTAGCCGTGGACCTGAAACCTCATAAGAAATTAAAAAAACCGGTAACACTATTGCAGGTAAAAGGGGATAAGCGATTAGCGGAGATGGCGCTTGTTCGCCTGGGCCGGTTGTCCGTGCAACCAGTAACAGATAAGGAATGGAATATAATTATGGAATTGGCGGAAGAGAAGTGATACTATTGTTTCACTTAATGATTAGCATATGATAAACCGGTTTGTTAAAACCGGTTTATATTTTTTTAGTAAGGGTTACTTTTTACTTCCTGGTAGTATCAATTTCTGAACACCTCTTTCACCTGAAAAATATTGCCATGAAAAAATTATTCATCGGGCTGCTCATTATAGCAGCCGGAGCAGCCATCTTCTTTCTGCTTGAGAAAAAAGACAAACCAATTTCAGCTAACAACTTTCAACAGCAACAGATCATTGGTAAATGGAAACCAGATTCACTTCATTTTGTAAATGATTCCAACAAAAAATTAGTACCAGGAATTATGTCAATGGCTGATTCCCATTTGAGAAAATATCAGTACGAATTCACAAAAGAAGGTTCTATCGCATTTTCATTGAGAGATTCGATCATCAAAGACAGCGCCCATTATGAATGGGACAAAGAAAATCAACTTGTCTGGAAGGATAATACCGCAGATACTTTGGGAGATATTTTCAAAGTCTCACGGCTAAACAATGATGGCCTGGCGCCTCAATCAAAAGACAGTTTCGTTTTATTATTTCCCAAAGTGAAATAATAATTTTTTATTGCTTTTGTGTAAAAGCAAAATCCCCGCATCTTTTAACCATACTAAATCAAACACCATGAATTTTATAAGACTAACTGTAATAGCTGCAGTTACTACGACCGCTTTTGCCTGTAACTTAAATAATGAAGCAAAGCAAGCTCAAAATATAGATTTAGCTACTCTCAGAAAAGAAGTAGCTACTGATGAGTACAAGGAAAAAGAGCCAGAAAATGCCGGCTATGCAGGCCTTTTTACTGATTCAACTGGCAGACCGCAGGTTCCGGATGATAGACAAAAGCAACAGCCGCCGAAACCTGTTATAAAATCCGATTGGGATAAAAAGATAATCAAGACAGCCTCTTTGAATTTAGAAGTAAAAGACTACAATACATTTTACTCTTCGCTCAGGGAGAAAGTGAAGAATCTCGGCGGCTATATTGCCCAGGAAGAACAGAACCAATCCGATTATAAGATTGAAAACTCGCTTACGGTTAAAGTGCCTGTAGATCAATTCGACAATGCTGTAGTAGAACTAACCGGCAATACTGAAAAGATCAATACAAAAAAAATCACTTCCCAGGATGTAACAACAGAAGTAGTTGATACAAAATCAAGGATGGAAGCAAAGAAACAGGTCAGGCTGCGTTATATGGACCTGTTGAAACAGGCTAAGAATATGGAGGAGATACTAAACGTTCAATCCGAGATTAACGGCATCCAGGAAGAAATTGAATCTGCTTCCGGCAGAATAGAATATCTCGGACATTCATCTGTTTTCAGTACTATTAATCTAACCTATTACCAGATATTGAATTTATCCGCAAAGAACATAAACAATCCTTCCTTTGGTACAAAACTAAGCGGTGCATTCAAAACCGGCTGGAGTTGGATAGGCGACCTGTTTGTAGGATTGGTTTCAATATGGCCATTATTCCTACTAGGCTTCATCGTGTTTGTTATTTACAAAAGAACTAAACTGCATAAACCGAAGCAGGTTTGATAATAACATAGCCGGGCATGGCATACTTTAAAAGTATGCCTACCTTTCTAACAAAAGCCCATTCGCATAAATCACGTAACGATAATTGTTTTAATTTTCCTGATAATCCCATAAATCCTAAAAATCGTGGTTCAGACAAAAAAGAAATTAGTCATCCTCTCCGGCGCTGGCATCAGTGCGGAAAGCGGGTTAAAAACATTCCGTGACAGTGATGGCTTATGGGAAGGATATGATGTAACTGAAGTGGCTACTCCACGCGGATGGAGAAAGAACCCGCAACTGGTATTGGATTTTTATAATATGCGCAGGAAAGATGTGGCAGCTGCCAAACCCAATGCCGCTCATATTGGTTTGGCGGAATTAGAAAAATACTTTGATGTTACCATCATCACACAAAATATAGACGATCTGCATGAGAGAGGTGGGTCCACCAATGTGATGCACCTGCACGGAGAAATATTTAAAATGAGAAGCGAAAGGGATGAACAGCTCATATACGAAATAAGAGGCGATATTAAACTTGGTGACAAAGCGGATGATGGCTCTCAGCTCCGTCCCAATATTGTATGGTTTGAAGAAGCCGTGCCGATGATAGAAGAAGCGATCCCGCTTGTTCACAGTGCTGACGTCTTTGTGGTCGTTGGCACATCGTTGGTTGTTTATCCCGCCGCTGGTTTGATCAATTATATACCGGCCTTTGTACCAAAATTCATTATTGACAAACAGGTTCCTGTTACCCAAAATTTTCACAATCTTACAGCTATTGAAAAACCTGCTACGGAGGGTGTGGGAGAACTTATTAAATTACTGACAAGCTAAGGTTATTCATCCTCGCCTCCGGTCCATAGAAGATCACCCAAGTGGCAAAGTCATCACTAAAATTTTCAAACCGATGCTCCATTCCGGCTGGAACAAATAATACATCTCCTTTTTTACAGGCGACTCTTTCTCCATCACGGAAAAAAAACCATCGCCTTTGATGATTACATAAATCTCGTCCTGCTTATGCGGTGTTTGTGTATCGCTTTTTACTGGTGCGAAATATTCCATCGACATAGTTCCGTGCTTCATGACTACAACGAAGGGGAATTCGTTATCCTCCCGTAATTTCTCATTGGCTTCCTTAGGTGAAATTTTGAATTTCATATTCCTTGTTCATTAAAATTTATATGGTACTGCTCCAGCTCTTTCAGAACCGGTTCATAAATTTCTTTTACAATCGGAATGTGTAAACCAGTGGTCGTAATAGTTCCATTCAAAATTAATTTGGCAGCGATCCCCAGCGGCAACCCTACTGTTTTAGCCATAGCAGTCCGCAGACTATTTTCCCCTTTCACCACCAGGGAGCTTTTGATCGTTGATAGTTGATCATTGATCGCATATTCAAAATCATGCAACATCACGATCATATCTTTATCCCCTGGTAATAAAGATAATTTATTTTCAAGGGTAAATTGCAAGACATCAGCAGAGCAGGTGGCCGATAATGGAATAGCTTCCCTGCTTAAAAATCCCAGGTACCCAAAAAGTTCTTCCACCAAAGACCTGTCCCCGGCTTCAACGCTGTGTTCGAGAAACTCATCAAAATTATTATCTTTTGTATGAGTGGCGATATTTTGGTCGAGCCATTCACGGAAATTGATTTTCGAACCGGCAATAACTATTGCTGATTTTTCTTCGTTGGTTAATCCCACTCTTACAATATAATTCCATGCCCTGCAAAAAGATGGGTGCCGCAGGGTAGTACGGATAAACGTAGAAGTTTTTTCTAAGCCATACACAGGCATATAGGATAATGAATCTCTGTTGGGATACCACGCATAGTTTTCCAATCCGGGAACGCTTACAGTTTCATTATGATCAAATAGTGATTCATATGGGATAGTAAATACCTTCGCGTCTTTTTTAAAAATAGCTCCGGCTTTCCCGGCCATTACTATATTTCTTGGGTTCCAGCTTATTTTATAATGCCAGGGATTGTCATCACTTTCCGGCGCCACTAATCCACCGCAATGTGATTTGAAAGAAGTGATTGTTCCTCCTTTCGCATGGATATAATCGATAAGCTTCATGGCACTCATATGATCAATGCCGGGGTCAAGTCCCATTTCGCATAAAAAAAGCAGCCCTTTATTTTCTATCTCCGCTTTCATGCTTCGCATATCATCGTCGACATAGGAAGCCGTCAGCAGGTGTTTGGAAAACTTAACACAATCCTTAGCTACTTTATTATGCAGGAAGGGAGGAAGCATAGAAATAACGATATCGGCTTTGTGAATATGTTCATCTCTTTTATCATCATCGGTAATATCAAAAGACACGGCCGTACCAAACGGAGAATGATTAATCTTAACCAATGCCAGTTGAAGATTAGCATCCGCAACTGTCACATGCCAACCTTCAAGCTCAGCATTGTTCAATAAATAGTCAATTAAAACAGTCGCAGATTTCCCGGCCCCAAACAATAGTATTTGCTTCATCCGGCAAATATCATACTTCAAGAGTAGAAAACCATTGGCATCCTATTTGACAAATGATACTATCAAACAAAAAATAAAGCATTTAATATACATTCATTTCAAAAAATCTTCTTTATGAAAAAACTAATCTTCGTCCTTGTGTTTTTGGGATTATCTGTGGCGGGCATGGCCCAGTTATCGGTAGGATTAAAAGCAGGCGCCAATATCACCAATTTTACCGGTGGCAATTTTGATGCGGTGAAGAAAAAAGCCATTGTGGGATTTCATGCCGGTGGTTTTCTGAATATCGCATTAGGGGTAATATCTCTACAACCCGAAGTGCTGATTTCCACACAAGGGGCCCGTATTGACAGCGTTAGTGGGAGCTATGATTGGAAAGTTACTTACCTGACTGTTCCCGTAATGCTTAGATACAGATCGGCCGGTGGCTTCTATCTCGAAGCCGGACCTCAATTTGGTTTTAAGCTTAGTGAAGATGTAAAAAATGAAACGATTGATGCTTTTGCAAAAGACCTGGATCTTTCTGCCGGAGCTGGCTTAGGATTTCAGACTAAAGGTGGTTTCGGTATCGGCGGCCGTTATTTGGTTGGGCTTTCTAAAGTGGGAGATTTTGACGCTGTAAGCAGCGGCGGTATTGATCCGGATTTTAAGAATAGTGTTATTCAGTTGGGGATTTTCTTTAAGCTAAGCAAGTAGTAAAAATATTCCCGTAAAAGAAATCCGCATTGGCTGGCGGACTTTTTTTTACCGGTTTGCTACTGCATCACTATTCTGTTTACTTTCAATATTGATGATCTTGTAACTGATTTTTATTCCCCTGTTGGTATCAGGTATCCTGATGGTGGATGTTCCGTTAGCAGCTACTCCTTTAAATTTGATATTCTCTGTTCTCAAAGGTTCCTCGCTGGGTTTCAGGTATTGCAGTTCTACTACTACGTTATCCAATTCATATTTGGAATTGTTCGTTACGGTAAGTTGCAGGTTACGAATGCCGCCAAATGCCACCCTTTTATAATCATTGCTTGCAACGGAAACCAGGTCATTCAAACTATTTTTATGACTTTTCTCCATTGGCTTTTCTTCAATACTGTTATTGCCGGTTCTTAATGTACGAATTCTCTCGCCGGTTATTGGATCGACCTGTGCGGAAGGAGCTGTTTGATTAGTATCAAATTCCTTTTTTTCCGCAGGCTTTATCATTGTTTCTTTCCTGATCCTGATAGTTGCCGGTTTAAATTCTTCCGGCTCTTTTAAAGATCGATTCAGGTTTTTTGAAGAAATCAATTCTTCATTTTGATTTTCAGCAGGAGTTGGATCGGCGACAAGCTGTTTTTTCTGCAAAGAAGGATCTTCAGTCTTCAGGTTTGCAATGTTACCCGCTAATACAGGCGTAGATTGTACCGGTTGTTGCGAGATGCTATCCGGCTTACCGGGTTTGGATTTGATCATAAACCCTGTCACTGCACCAACACAAATTAATCCTGCAACAACACCCGCTTTCTTAAGATTGGCCATCAAATAACTTTTCCTGGCGGTTTTATTTTTTCGTTGCTGCAATGTCTTTACATACATTTCCTTGATATCATCAAGTGGCTGCGAATATTTTATCTCAACAGGTTCAGGCCTTTCACTAATAGTGATGGAAGCTGATACAGGGGATTCTTTAATCACCGGCTTTGGCTGAACCGGTCTTTCAATAGCTGCGGTTTTCTGACCGGGCAGCGTAACGAAAACTGATTTCTTTGGAACAAACTTTGACTCTTCCTCTTTAGGTGAAGGGGCATATTTAACCTGCTCTTTTATTAAAACAGGCTCTTCTTTTTTTTCTTCACCGGGTTTTTTGTAAAATCGGTCGAAAGGTTGTTCTTCTACTACCGGGGCATAGGGTTTTAATTCTTCCACTTCGCTGGGATAGCGCCAGGCGGCACTCTTACCCTGAACCCATACAAGATCATAAGGTTTTAATCCAACATTCAGGAGGTCATCCACTGAGAAAGGACCGCTTTCTTTGTTATCACGGAGTAATAGGTACGTAGCCATTTTGGGGTTCTTCTTTAGTAGTACTAAGTAAACGAAAATTCTGGCTAAGAAGTGCCAAAAGGTTGTTATAAAATAGCCGGGTAACAATAATCCACAATCGTGGAAAAGTAGGGTAAAAAACAGTTTGTTTTGTCAGGTTTTGACGGTCAAAAAAGTTAGATTTGCCAGCCTTTGAAAATGCACGAAACGTCTCTGAAAAGAGACAATGACGACCCTAAAAAAAATGATATTTTTTTAATCGCAGATATAAGAGACAAAAAGAAAGCTTCAACAGGTACTTAACACGGAGTGTTAAAGTTGGCTAAATAAAAACTCAGAGAATTCATAAATAAAATCAGTGTAATTACGAAGCATGGAAGATAATTTTGACCCACAGGAAACGAGTGACATTAACAGGATCATTCCCGTTAATATAGAAGAGCAAATGAAGACGGCCTACATTGATTATTCAATGTCTGTTATTGTAGGCCGGGCCTTACCGGATATACGGGATGGATTAAAACCTGTTCATCGCCGCATACTTTATGCGATGAATGAATTAGGCCTCCGGTCCAACAGAGCTTACAAAAAATCAGCCCGTCTTGTCGGGGAAGTGCTGGGTAAATATCACCCACATGGTGATATGTCGGTGTATCATGCCATGGCCCGTATGGCGCAGGAATGGAATATGCGGTATACGCTGGTGGATGGACAAGGTAACTTTGGTAATGAAGATGGCGACGGACCGGCAGCAATGCGATATACAGAGGTGAGATTAGAAAAGATCACCGAATATATGCTGGATGATCTTGATAAAGAAACAGTAGATTTTCAGCTCAACTTTGACGATTCAGAAAAAGAGCCAACCATCTTACCAACCCGTATACCCAATTTATTGGTGAATGGCTCCAGTGGTATCGCTGTAGGTATGGCTACGAATATAATGCCGCATAATCTAACTGAAGTTATCGATGGATGTATTGCTTTTATTGACAATCGTGAAATAACCATTGATGAACTGATGCAATATGTAAAGGCTCCGGATTTCCCAACCGGCGGCATCATTTATGGTATGGAGGGAGTAAGATCGGCAATGCATACAGGTCGCGGCCGTGTAGTAATGCGCGGCAAATTGCATGTAGATACAAAACCCAGTGGCCGGGAACAGATCATAATCACACAAGTACCTTACCAGGTGAATCGTGATGAACTGACTAATCGTATTGGTGTACTCGTCAATGAAAAAGTAATAGAAGGCGTGGCTCATGTGAACAATGAGTCTAACAACAAAGAAGGAACAAGGGTCGTCATTGATCTGAAAAGGGACGGAGTTGCCAACCTTATCATCAATCAGCTGTACAAGCATACTGATCTGCAAACCTCGTATGGTATCAATAATGTCGCTATTGTAAAAGGCAGACCCAGGACACTGAACATTAAAGAAATGATCAGCGAGTTCGTGGAGTTTCGTCATGAAGTGGTGGTTCGCCGTACTCAGTATCAACTAAGGGAAGCGGAAAAAAGAGCCCATATCTTACAAGGTTACCTGATCGCTTTAGATCACCTGGATGAAGTGATCGCTTTAATCCGTGCATCGGCTACGCCTGATGTAGCCAAAGAAAACCTGATCAACGCCGGTTGGGGATTGGATGAGATACAAGCCAAAGCCATCCTTGAATTACGTCTGCAGCGGTTAACGGGCATGGAGAGAGAAAAGATAAAAGCGGAATATGATGAATTGATGAAACTGATTACTCATTTAAAAGAAATACTGGCAAACGAAGGCTTAAGATTTGAAATCATCAAAACAGAATTAAGGGAGATCAAAGAAAAATTCGGTGACGAAAGAAGAACGGAGATCACGTATCTCGATGATGAAATGCAGTTGAAAGATCTCATCAAAGAAGAAGATGTCGTGATCACTATTTCGCACCTGGGTTATATTAAACGTACACCCGCTGATGAATATCGTGCACAAAAAAGAGGGGGTAGGGGAGCCATGGGTGGCAGAACCCGCGACGAAGATTATATTGAACATCTCTTTGTGGCATCTTCGCATCATACCATGTTATTCTTTACGGAAAAAGGAAGATGTTACTGGTTGAATGTTTACCAGATACCGGAGGGAGAAAAATCAGGAAGGGGAAGGGCTATTCAAAACCTGGTGCAGTTACCATCTGATGATAAAGTAAGAGCCGTTATTGACGTAAAAGATCTGAAAGACGAAGCGTTCGTGAAATCTCATAATATCGTACTTTGTACCAAGAAGGGTATTATCAAAAAAACAGAGTTGGAAGATTTCAGCCGCCCCCGTTTGACAGGTGTAAACGCTATCAATATTGTCGAAGGCGACGAGTTGCTGGAAGCAAAGATGACAGACGGCAACTCTGAGATCATGATGGGAGTGAAGAGTGGAAGGGCTATCCGTTTTTCCGAAGAGAAAGTAAGAGCAACCGGCCGCGGAGCTATTGGTGTCGCTGGCATAGAAGTGGATGATACAAGTGATGAAGTTGTTGGTATGATTTGTGTAAATCCAGTATCAGATGCAGATAAAACAGTGCTGGTTGTAAGTGAAAAAGGATATGGCAAAAGAACGAAAGTGGACGAGTACCGTTATACCAACCGCGGCGGAAAGGGTGTCAAGACAATCAATGTTACTGAAAAGACCGGCGCATTGGTTGGATTGCTGGATGTATCCGAGTCACAGGATCTGATCATTACCTGCAAAAGCGGTGTAACCATCCGGATGAAAGTAGCTGATATCAGCGAACAGGGCCGGGCTACACAGGGCGTGAAATTGATCAGGCTGGATGATGGAGATGAAATAGCCGCCATTACGAAGATTGATGACCAGGAACAACCTGTTACAGAACTGGAAGGCGACCACCCGATTAACGGTACAGGCGACGCAACCGATACAGGCGAAAATTCATCTTCCAATAACAATACAGAAATAGAATCTTAATTTATCAATTTAAAAGTCAAATGAAAAAGATCACTTTCTCCTTAACGATGCTGATGCTTGCTTTGTTTGTTAAAGCACAGACTTACGAAGAGATCAAGCAAAATATGATGCTTGGCCAATATAAAAAAGCAAAAGAGGATGTAGATAAAAGAATCACCAATGCGAAATTTGCCAGTAAGCCCGAAGCTTACATATTAAAATCGGCTATTTATTCTTCGCTGGCAGCAGATAGCAGTAAAATACATACTCCCGAAGGTGCGGCGTTATTGGCCGAAGCCGAAACAGCTTTTAAAAAATACAGGGAAATGGATCCATCCATGGCACTGGTAACAGACCCTTTGTATAAAAATTCACCGGTCGGAATTTATTCTACTCTTTTTAACATTGGCTATAAGCAATATGAAGCCAAGAAATGGCCTGAAGCATATGAAACATTTAAGAAGGTAATGGAATATTCAGATATTTTAATAGCTCAGAAATTACTCAACACTTCTTTAGACACGAATGCTTTGATCCTGGCGGGTATTACTTCGGAGAGCAGTGATCATAAAGAGGATGCCGCAAAATACTACGGCCGCATTGCCGATCAAAAATTGTCCGGTGCGGGCTATGAAAGTATTTATCGTTTCCTGGTTACCCATTATTTCACTACAAAGGATATGGCTAATTTTGAAAAGTATAAACAAATAGGTAAGGAATTATATCCGAAGAGCGATTTCTTTACATACGATAAGACAGACTTCGCGGTCGGGCTTGAATCAACTTTCGATTCAAAAATGAAAGCACTGGAAGAAGTCTTAGCCAAAGATCCCGCAAATTATAAAGCTAATTTGTCGCTCGGGCAGCTGATCTACGATACATTAAATTCAAAAGTGGAAGGAGCGGTGCTGCCTGCCAACGCTACTGATTTGGAGAAAAAGATGGTAGTGTCTTTTAATAAGGCTGGTGAAGCTCAGGCGGATGAGGCGCTGCCTTACCTTGTAATTGGTGATTATTTTGTAATGCTGCAAGCCGAGAAAGTAAAGAAATCGGATAAAAAATATGGCGAATACCTGGAAGCGGGAAGAGAGCCATACGAAAAAGCAGCGGCTGTTTTTGCTAAAAAGACCAACCTGAATGGAAATGATAAACAGCAATATAAAAAAGCCGCTGGTTTCCTGGAAGATATCTATAATTATAAAATAGAACAAACTAAAAAAGAAAAAGGAAAACCTGCGGATATCGCTAAATACACAGCGGAAGCCAAGAAATGGGGCGACCTTTATTTAAGTATAAAAAATTAAGTGCTTTTTTAGCTCACAAAAAAAGAGACTGTCGTAAAACAGCCTCTTTTTTTATTTAAGATCGAATACTAATTCAGTGTAAATAGTGCCCATGAGAAAAGCGATCAAGCCTCCAAGAACCGCGGCAAGTAACGGCCAAACAATATAAAAAAACACCGGTTTCATATACCATTTTATTTCTTCGGTTACCGTTTCAGTTTCTCCGCTAAGGGTAACCAACCGGTGAGCAACTGGCCTGCTGATAAAAGAAGCAACCGGTTTCGGTTTGGCAACAAGAGTTCCCTGGTTGCCAACCCTGCTGGCTGATAAGGCTGGTATTTTATTAAGGATCATGTTTTCTGCTTCCTCAAAACTTTCCGCTCCAGATATTGTGGGGTTCAGTACAGTGTTTATTTTTTTTGTGGGGTTGGGGTAATAAATGATATTCTTTCTTAACAGGGTGTCTTTGGCCATTTCTGTCAACCCTGTTGACAAACGTCCCCTAAAAGCATCCCTGTTCCAGGTTACCGGGTATGAAGAAGTTTTGTGCTCCTGGAAGACCACTTCACAGGCAATTTTCAATTCAGGTGTCATAACAGTAGGTTGCGCCTTTAATAAATAACGTTCATCATTTTCAAAAGAAAAAGCTGCGGGGATTCGTAGAATAGTAGGAGACGGAGGGGTTAGTTGCTCTAAAATAACATATTTCCCGAGATTTGTGCAAACTTGGGGGAAAAAATATCGCAGCTCCCGGGATGCCTTTAAAGAAGTTTTCCATTTGCAAGTTTGCATTATGTCAACCCCGAATCTGGTTTGACCGTGTAAAAAGGTTCCATTTTCCGCATGAACCACGACAGAAATACCAATAGTAAATGCTTTAATTCTTACGATTTGCTTTTCCGCGCCAGGCCAACAAAAAGGCCCATGTGGAAACACAGGCCGGCTGATTATTATTTAAGGGCATGCAATTCTGCAGGCTGTATTAAGGTAGAATAATTAATCACGTACTTAACACCATTAACGAGCGGTTAATTTAGAGAAAAGCCTACCGGGGAAACGGTAGGCAGTGGGTGTAAACGGATTTTTAGTAAAATAGAAAAATTTATAGCACCTGATGTGCCATTAACAAACGATTAATTTACCTGCAGAAAAGAAGCCTACTGGTTATTCGTTTTTAAGAAAATAATGTAGATGATAATTGAAAGTGCAAGCCCGACCAGGAGTAAACCTAATATCTGCATAAATCGTCTTATTAATTTCAGGGATAAAAAAGTGGGGGTGATAGAAATCGCCCCCGAATAAAAAAATCCAATATCCTATGAAGATATTACCACCGGTAAATCAATTGTAATACCATATTACAACTACATAGCACCCAAACTAATAGCAGATTTTATGACATTACGATTTGCCCAACTTGAGGAATATGTTCCCGTAAAATCAGTTTTTGTAAGAGGCAGGCGGCAAACAGGAACAAATGAAATCCCTTAATAACAGCTCAGGTCTTGTATGTCTGAATGTTTTACCATTTGGAGTAAGCACAATGACTTCGGTTTGACCTCCGGAATCTACATCATTGCCGTCAGGCACCAAAAAAGCCCGTATGGAAATACAGGCCTGTTGTTTTCTAAAAAGTCACCGTGCCTGTAAATAGCACGATGTAACAAGGTAGAAAAATTAAACAGGTGCGCAGATGCATTAACGAGTGGTTAATTTGCCAGCAATAAATCCTACTGAGGAGGTGATAGGCATAGAAACAGCTGGACTATAGAAATTTATCGTTGCTTGCGATCCATGAAAAGAAAGACATACATTAAGAATGGTATTCCAACACCGAATAAGAGAAGTAACGATATTTCGAACATAAAATGTGGTATATGCTGAAGTTAGGAAAAAAGCCTGCTGAATAAGCGACAGGCAGATAAAGTATGGGCTGGCGTGGATAAATTATCTTCGTTTCCGCTCATTCTGCAAGACAGCGTAAATGAATATACAAACACCAAATCCAAAGAATGCCTGTGTGGCTGTCTCTAACATGAATAAAGTTTTAGGTGGCTAAGTTTAGTTTGATATAGATGTTCAAAGAAGCCCGTATAAAAACACAGACCGGCTGTCATTAGCTACAGAGTTTTTAAAGAATCTATAACGTGAATGCTTCCTGAAGTTCTGCTAATTTGCTTTTATGAGTGTTATGCAATTTTTGGAATTTGTTACACAATTCACACATTTCGTGCTGCGAAAACAAAAAACTACCCGATCAGGGCTGCGATCAAATACTTTGTAACTAGCTGAGCGGTGTGCATTAAGACCGTTTAATAACGATTTGCATTTGAATTTTGTCTAATAGCCTTTGATACAACTGTGTCATATCAGGGGCATTGTTGTCTCTTTTAGATTCCAATAGGTTTTCAGTGCCTATGGCAAACATTCGAAGTAGCGAATCAAGGGAGAGACTTTTAAGGGATTCATATATAATCATATCCCATATATCGAACAACCGGGCCAAAGTACTGCTGTATCAGCAACTCTCTTTTGTATAATTATCCGAGTTTATTACACAACTCACACGTTATGAACTAAAAAAACCCGCTACGAAGCAGGGGCGGCACCAGGAGGGTCTATAAAAACAATTCAATACAAGTACTTCTTAGGAACAGCATAATACAAAACTCCGAATATTACTCCGCATAAAATAAGCAACCAGTGAATGCCAAAAAGGATCAGGAAAACAGATAAAGTTCCAAAGCAAATCCTGGCTATTCCAGCTATGTCTTTTAAGGAAGCCATGTATTTTTTGTTTTAAGTTACAAAAAAAGCCCGTATGGAAATACGGGCGGGTTGTGATTAGTTACAAAGTTCTTTTAAGAATGTATTGTGCAATTCTAAAAATTGTACATCAAACAGTTTGCCGAAAAAAACCTACCGGGGAAGCGGTAGGCAAAACTTGACACATCAGGAAGGATAAACGGACGCAGGTAAAATAGAAATATTTATCAGACCCAAAGTGTCGTTAACCAACCATTAATAAAAAAAAAACCTACGAAGCAGTTGGAGTGAAATTATCTAAGAAGTTCAAAATATACGAGTATCCAAACGCCGGTAACAAATACTGCTAATTCTCGAAAGACAATTCAACTTTCAGGTCTTAGCAACCAGTAGTAGTTGCCGTCAGGCAACAAAAAAGCCCGCATTTTAGCGCAGGCTTTTTCAGGAATAAACCGTCCATTGTTATATAAGTTATCGATAGATTTCTTAGCTGTAAAGCTCCATATATCTATTCTGATAACTGTTACATATGTCTGTGTATTTGTTACAACATTCACTGATTGAAGGCAACAAAGAAGCCCGTATGGAAATACAGGCCGTTGTGATTAGTTAAAACGTCGACGGTAAAGAGGACGTTTCTTAAAGCTCCTGTATTTTACTTTTAAAAGTGTTACACGATTTCATGAATGAATTACATAATTCACACGTTAGAAAAATGCCTACCGTGTAAGGGTAGGCATATCAGTTTGTAAATATGGAATGGAGAAGTTGATCAACAGGATATAATTCCTGTACTTTAGCGACAATAACTCTTTGCAAAAGCGATAGCTCTTTTTTCTTAATCTTTACTAACTTCTCATTTTTGCCAGCCTGCAAAAGCTCTTTGAAGGTTTGAATCATGAGATCGAATAAAGTATCTAAGTCAACTTTTTTAAGATATACTTCAGTCATTAACTGACTCGTTTATTCGATATCAAATATACAAACAATCGGTGGACACAAAAAAGCCTGCTGCTTTCGCAGTAGGCCTTATGGACGGTCTTAGGAAATAATCTATTTGAGAGGAGGGAGTTCAGCCCGTTTAAAAACGAGTGACTTTTGAATTTTATCTACCAGACTTTGATTGTTGCTTATTATGTCATCGGATTCGTTCATTACTTTGGATTCCAAGAGTCGTTTCGTTGCCTCCGAAAACAATTCAAGCAATTCGTTTAAAGAAAGACCTTTTAATGAATCATCGACATTCATGTATTGAAGTTTCCAATTTTCCTTTGATCTTCAAAATTCTTCAGTAGAACATCGTCGTTCATTCTTTGAACCGATATATTGGTATCTTGAACAGACTTATTAGCCCTAATTATACTCTCATTTAAATGAAAATTCGGGCTTCGATAAACCAACATTCCGTCTGGTTCCAGCATAGTCGAATATCTTCCACTACCCATAATTATTGTAAGTACTTCTCTTCTAATGGCCACCTTTCTTTTAGGATCAATTTCATCATCAACTAAGGCTGCTAAACGCTTTGTGAGGTTTGCGTATCCTTTCTCTGTTATTGCGTCGTCGATGGTCGATATAAAATCTTCGTATGCCATGATTTAAGGTACACGAAACCCATCAATAGTAGCTACTCAACTCAGTAAGTGAAAACACTAAAAAAACAAACCGTATACTCTTCATCTTTATCATACTCTAAAGTTTTACATAAAGGAAGGGAAGTTTAAATTTGTCTTTGAAGATCTTTATACCTTCAGTGTCTTTCAGGAGAAACTATTGGGTAGCGCAGAAAAAATCCCTCTTGAAAAATATGGAAAAGCAGCAAAAGGCAAGTGGATCGACAGCTATAAAAAAGACATAGCAAGTTTTGATAAAAGCATCAATTCGCTATTCGATTCAATTTCAAATGCTGTTTCTTACAAGAAATCATCATTCGATTTTTAAACTTCTTACCTTACACCGTTGCCGTTCGGCAACAAAAAAGCCTACAGCGTTAGCGGTAGGCGAGTCGTTGGTGGTTCACGGGATTGATTATTTGCCCGGTGGAAATTCATTTCTTTTACTAACCAGAATTCTTAGAATCAAAGCTAATTCTTCCTTTTTTTCGTGTGCTTCATTACTATCTCTTGGAAGCATTACATGGTCCTGCCTTGTTTGATTCAACAGTTCAATCAATTCTGAATAAGTCATTGTATGCAATGATTCTTCATTCATGTATCGAATTTACGAATTCAAGTTTTACGAACCAATAGTTCTCGTATTAGTTCTCACGAAAGAAGCGTGGGAGTTTTTGTATTAATTCACGACCGTGCGCCATTTAACATAAAGATATCTTATACTTAAACGGAGCTAGATATACTCCATTGAATTTGCCCATACGATTTTTTCGCCACTACGGAGCCTTATTTCTTGAAGCGAAAAAATCGTATGGGCAAATTCAATGGCTACCTGCATGCGAGGGTTTCGAGTATAAGACTACATTATGTTAACATGGGGTGGGCTGTGGGTCAAAAGTTGTATGTTCCCTTTCACAACTTTTTGACCGGTTTAGCGGAGTGTATTAATACAAAAACTGCAGAAAGGATGTATTAAAATCGGAGCCAACGGCGACGAAAAAAGATATTAAAGAAGGTGGGAGTTTGCCATACAAACGAGATTTAGGTAATGCGCATTTATCTATTTCTTGGGCGGATTCCCCTGTCCGATGGACAGTATCTTTTAAATTCTGTAGCTTTATGAAATAGAAAACGACCGTTCCAGCGGTCGCAATCCAATTTGGCTGTTCAGGCCAGCCGTAACGAAGTTAATTCTTTGGTATGGAAAATATCGCATCCACGCAATATGTTGACAGAACATATTTTTCTAAACAACAGAAAGTAACCGAAAAGTTACAAGAGTTAATCAAAGTAAAAGATGAATTGGCAGCTATGGGTATTATTGTCGCTGAATCTTTAACCGTGGATAAAGAAGGGGAAGAAGCATACTACAGCGACCTAAGCTGATTAAATAACCTATTGGCTTCTTTTTTCAATTCATCTGAATTGCCTGCATCTAATTCCTTGCATCTTTTGTCGATGTCATCGGCAAAAGATTTTAAAGTTTCTGACTTAAAAGTTTCCCACCTCAGCCTTCCCGGGATTGTAGTTTTGTTTTGAGCATAACCTTGCAGTTTGCTTTTATACTCATCGTATATGACTTGTAATTCTTGCATCATAAACCATATTTTTATATGGTGAATATACGATAATAGGATAGTGCTTGCGTACCCGTAAACACTCGTATTGGTTCTCACGAAAGAAGCCCAGCCGTTTTTGTATTAATACACGACCGTGCGCCATTTAACATAATGTAAATTATAGGAAAAATATTATCTTTAAAACAGGATTAAAATTGATGACCGTTCCGGCATTGTTGATTTTTAAGTCAATTGCCCCTTGACGGTCATTTCTTTATGCTTAGCGTCCAATCTGGTCCAGTACCAATTTTGTGAGTCGCTGCAAAATTTCCCATATTAATCGCCAATGAAAAATTCATCAGGCTATTCATATAACACAACGGTTTTCCTTCAGCTACACCACCAAACGTATTGACAAAAAGAACCTTGTCTGAATAGACAATTGAATCTTTAAATGATACCTGAACCGCCAGGCTATCGCCGGTTTTAATGCCGGCATTTTTTATAAGCGAATCAGGAATATTAGACCACACATTTCCATATTGCACATCCAGTATCGGAATATTTCCCTTTATCCATCCATTAGCCAAAGCTGCTCGCTGGTAAGGAATAGCTTTTATTGGTTCAGTAACAGCCGGTCCTACTTCCTCAAACGAAATTTTTCCCGAAGCCAGCCTTGCCGCCGTGTACATATATACGTCCCGGCCATGAAAGGTATAGGATGCGGATGAACCGGCCCGGCGATTTACCTTTTCATCTATCTCACGGATAGCTTCTATACCTTCCGATTCCGCCACCAGTGTTAACGTTCCATTGTCCGGTGTAACGATATAATGGTCCTTTTTTGTTTTTACTACAACAGATCTCCGGCTGGTACCGACACCTGGATCTACAACAGAAACAAAAACCGTATTCGCCGGCCAGTAATTAATCACCTGCTCTAAACGATAAGCCGCTTCCCATATATTAAAGGCAGGAATTTCATGGGTAAGATCCGCTATTATCAAATCAGTTGATACCCCGTAGCCCACACCCCGCATTGCTGCTACCGCCCCATCCTTAACGCCAAAATCCGTTTGCATTACCACGATACCGGGCTCTTTCTTTTTACCGGTGCAGGCTGTCAGCAAACAGGCACAGAAGATTGCAATAAAAATCCTTTTCATTTAAATCATTTTAATTTATAGCTAAAGTTATTTATTTGCATTCGTAATGAAACTTCGCGATCAAATATTAAAAGAACATTCAAAAATCAATTGTAATGCCATCGTTAAATGGATCGGCAATTCGCAAGCAAGGTTTGACGAATTGTTGGATCTTTTCTTAAACGATGAGTACCGGGTTGTACAAAGAGCCGCATGGCCATTAAGCAATGCTGTTATCCTCCATCCCCAATTCATTCAAAAACATTTTTTCAAATTGCTGAAGAACCTGGAAAAGCCCCATCTTCACGATGCTGTGAAAAGAAATACGGTCCGTTTGCTACAGGATATCGCCATCCCGAAAAAATTGCATGGCCGGGTGATGAATCTTTGTTTTGATTATATCAATTCACCGGATGAACCTGTGGCCGTCAAAGCATTTTCATTAACCATCCTGGAAAACCTCAGCAAGGAATACCCTGAAATAAAACCAGAGTTGAAAACCATTATTGAAGACCGCTGGAATTATGAATCAGCGGCGTTTCATTCGAGAGCGAAGAATATCCTCAAAAGACTTTAGCTATCCGGTGTGATTCTTCAGGATTTATTTACCGTCTCTACCGAAGGATCAGGCGTTGTTCTGTTGAATTCCTTGAACATCAAACGGAGATTCTGATCGTAGGTAAAATAATTGTAAAGCCAGTTACAAAAAACAAAGAACCGGTTCTTCACACCGAGTATCAACATCAGGTGTAATCCCATCCAGATCATCCAGGCGAAAAAACCACCGAAATGCAGCTTAGGTTTTGGAATATCTACCACGGCAAGGTTTCTTCCGACTGTGGCCATGGAACCTTTATCGAAGTATTCAAACTCATATAACGAAGAAGATCTGCGTTCTGACTTTATAAGATTATCCGCCAGCATAGCTGCCTGCTGCATCGCCACCGGCGCTACTTGTGGATGACCATTCGGATATTTGGGTGTTTCCATATAAGCAAGGTCACCGATAGCATAAATATTATTGTATCCTGCAATTTTACAATGACGGTCCGTTTTGATACGATTGCCACGGGCTATCAACTTTGTGTCAATTCCTTCCGGAACATTTCCTTTAATACCTGCCGCCCATATCACCGTCCTGGCTGGTATCTTGTTGCCGTTATTAAGTAGTACATCCCGCCCATCATAATCTTTGACCAAGGTATCGGTCATCACGGTCACGCCTAATTTTTTAAGATACTTACAGGAATCATCAGATGATTTCTCACTCATGGCACCGAGTGTTTTTTTGGAACCTTCCAGCAAGTATATATTCATCTTGCTGAAATCAAGCTCAGGGTACTCTTTAGGCAAAATATACTTCTTCATTTCCGCCAGGGCTCCAGATACTTCCACTCCTGTCGGGCCGCCTCCCGCCACTACAATGTTCATCAACCTTTGTAATTCCATTTCATCTTTTATAGTCAGAGCATTTTCCAGGTTTTGTAATAACCGGTAACGTAATTGTAAAGCTTCCACCGTAGATTTCATGGGAAATGCATGACCGGCCAATTGAGCATTGCCGAAAAAATTGGTATCCGCACCTGTCGCCAGCACCAATACATCATACGTAATCTCTTCTGCATCCGTAACGATCTTGTTTTCCGCCGGTATTACTTGCTTTAATTCGGCCAGGCGTATCCTCACATTCTTACTGTGCTGAAAAACTTTTCTCAACGGAAAAGAAATATTGCTGGCGTCGAGCCCCGCAGTAGCTACCTGGTAAAATAAGGGCTGAAACTGGTGGTAGTTGAATTTATCAATCAACACCACTTCAAAACCGGGCTTATTATTCAGTTTGCGGGCCAGTTTAAGACCGCCAAATCCCGCGCCTATGATTACGACTTTCATTGTATTTGATTTGCTACTGCAAACTTACACAATTTTCAATATTTTTTGAAACTTTGAGAATAATTATCTGAAAATCCCCAGCCAGTTGTTGAGCACAAATCCGATAGCAAATATGCCCCCGGTAACAATCGCAGCGGGGAAATAAACAAAGGCGAGCAGTATGGTTAATAAGCCGGTGGAAACAAGCACAAGAGCTACTTTATTAGCTGTTCCGGTATTTTTAAAAGACAGCGGATACTGAATATCACCCAGCGGCAATGCCATAAGCCAGAATATGACGGCAACCACCATCATTGGCGTATAAACTCCATCCTTTGGGCCCATTTGCAAGGCCGGTACAATAGCTATACATCCCAATACAAGAGAGCTTACCACGGTGATAGCGGTCCATTTTTCCGTCAGGTCGAGGGCGTATTTGCCATCCCGGTGAAACAATAGAAAAAAATTAGCCAATGGATTTATGATCCAGGATGTAATGACAAAGACCAGGTATAATGCTACTATTATCCCACCCACGAATGCCGTAGATTTATTGGCACCCAATGCGCCTGAAAGAACTCTTACACTGATATAAAGAGCAATAGGTACTACCCACCGGGCCTTTTTGCCTTTGTTATTTGCCCAAAAACTGTATTGCAACAACCATCTATACGGAGGTATTTTAGATTTCAGTGCTTCCTTTAACCCGGCGCGGGCATTGCGGTGATCCGGATTTATTCTCAATGCTTCGCGGAAATGTTTTGCCGCGTCCTTATGCTTTCCTTTTTCCAAAAAATTCCAGCCTACCGTTGCATGTGTAAATTCGTTGTCGGGATCCTGTGCCAGGGCATCCTGCATGGTTTCAATAGCATCATCTGTTCGTTTTAGTTTATTAAGCGCAGTTGAACGGGCATTCAGGCAAGTAATATTTTCGGGATCAAGGGCAAGACCTTCGTCCGCCTTTTCAAGTGCTAAATTAAAATTCTTTTCCTCCAAATGAACAAAAGCTGATAACCCATAATACTCCGGGCTGTAAGGATTCAAACTGATTGCCTTGCTTAAGTTGTCCAATGCGGCAAAGTTTTCATCTTTCTTATAGTATCCGAATGCAAGAAGATAGAAATAAAAACTATTCTCCGGGTCAATACGAATCGCCTGGAGTATGATCTCTATGCCTTCGCTAATCTCATTTTTATCATACAGGCAACGGGCATATAAGGATAATGCTTCGTCATTCTCCGGATCTTTTTGCAGGAATTGTTTTACTTCTTTGATCGCATCATTGGTTCTTCCCTGGTCCAGCAACAACCGGGCTCTTTCCAAAAGCATTTCCATACTCAATTATTTATTACCGCGGTTGATCTTCAAATACTTTAGAATATCATCATACAAACCTGATTCGTTTGCATACAAAGCATAATTACGGGCTGATGAAAACCATTCAGAAGTAGTAGGCCGATGCTGCTTTACCGCCTTCAACAGGTCTTTTGTATTCAAAGGTTGAATACTGCCTTTACTCATCGATTCTCTTAACTTATCTTCTATAGCTATATCTATTACGGCTTTTAGATCCGCACCGGAATAATCAGCGGAGCCGGCAGCGATCTTTTTAGTATCAATATCAGCCACAGGTTTTCCCTGCAGCATAGAACGAAGCATTTCTTCTCTCGCCGTTTCATCCGGTGGTTCTACAAAGATGATGCGATCAAAACGACCTGGTCTTCTGAAAGCAGGGTCAACACTCCATGGAGCATTGGTGGCCGCCAATATGAGTACGCCTTCATTATCCGAATCAACCCCGTCCATTTCGGCCAGAAATTGATTAATCACATGACGCATTGCCGACTGTTTCAAATCACTCCTGCTGGCTCCCATCGCATCTACTTCATCAAAAAATAATACACAGGGAGTATTGCGGCGGGCCATTTCAAATATCTCGTGGAGGTTCTTTTCGCTATTGCCGATCCACATATCCAGTATATCATGCAAACCAATATTGATAAACTTTGCCTTGATTTCACCAGCGGTGGCTTTGGCGATAAATGTTTTACCACAACCGGGAGGTCCATACAACAAAATACCACCGCCTGTCTTTTTACCAAATGCCTTATACAGATCGGGGTTTTTTAGTGGCTCGATGATTTTGATGGCAATTTCATCTTTTACCCTTTTCATGCCACCCACATCAGCGAATTTCAAATCCGGCTTTTCCATAAAATAAACACTGTCCTCATCAGCAAAAAGATCGTCATCGATCATAGTTGACGAAGAAGTAAGCCGGAGATGGGAATCAATTTCTTCGTCAGCAAAGCCGGGTTCAAATGCTAACAATTGCTGGTAAATATCAATAGCTTGTTTGACGGAGTTTTCCTTGATCAGGCTCTTAATAAACAAAACCTTTTCTTCTTTGGATAGCTCCGATTGTTGCTGCTCATAGATAATAATCGCTGCCGAATATTTTTGCTGATAATAATAACTGGCTGCCAGGCCGAGTTGCGCCTTATTATTGCCGTAGCTCCGTTTCAAGATTTCCTGGTACTGTGAAGCGGCATCGGCATACAGTTTTTCATTCATCATCATTGACGCCACCTGCAACCGCAATGGAATATTATCAGGGGAAACGCTTAATGCGTCCATCAGGTTTTTAATGATCTCGTTTGACATACCTTACGGATTAGTACAACATCCTTACTTTAATAGTATCCTTTACTTCTTTTAATAAGCCAAGGGCCTGTGCGGATAATTTTTTATCAACGTCCAGCACTACATAGCCGATCTCTTCATTGGTTTTTAAATACTGTCCAACGATATTGATATTATGCCTGGAAAGCTGGGTATTAATAGCGGATAAAACGCCGGGTACATTATTGTGAATATGCAGTATGCGGTGTGAACCTTCCTGCGGCGGTAATGCCAGTCCCGGAACGGTATGTGAACCGAAAGTGATGCCCTTTTCAAGGTAATTCAACAGCTTGATACTCACATCTTCTCCGATGTTCTGTTGAGCTTCTTCTGTAGACCCTCCAATATGTGGCGTTAAGATCACATTCGGCAAGTCCTGCAAGGGGTTTTGAAACCGATCCCCGTTTTTTTCAGGCTCCCAGGGAAACACATCAATGGCCGCGCCACCAATATGGCCCTCAAGAATAAATTTCCGCAATGCATCGAGGTCAACCACTTCTCCCCTTGCATAGTTGATCACTATAGAACCTTTTTTGAATTGCTTCAGGGTAGTCTTGTTAATGATGTTCTTTGTTTGGGCTGTTTCCGGGACATGTAACGTTACAATATCAGCCTGACCCAGCACATCTTTCAATGTTTTGCCATCGGTAGCATTGCCCAAAGGAAGCTTGGTTTCCACATCATAAAAGATGACTTTCATTCCTAGCGCTTCAGCTAACACACTCACCTGGCTGCCGATATTGCCATATCCTATAATCCCCAATGTTTTTCCCCTCAATTCAAAGCTCCCTTTAGCATCCTTCATCCAGATACCTTCATGGGCGGCCTTATTCTTATCAGGTATACGCCGGATCAGCATAATAGCCAACCCTATGACGAGCTCGGCAACCGAACGGGTATTAGAATAAGGCGCATTGAACACCACCACCCCATTTTTGGTAGCGGCTTTTAAATTGACCTGGTTTACCCCAATACAAAAGCAGCCGATTACCTGTAATTTTTTAGCGGCTTCAAGTACTTTGGACGTGATCTGGGTTTTGGACCGGATGCCCAGTATATGCACATCCTTTATTTCTTTTACCAATTCATCTTCGGTCAAAGCCTTGCTGATCTTCTCGACTTGCGTATATCCCTGTCGTTGAAAGTTTTTTACCGCGAGGTCACTGATATTTTCCAGGAAGAGTATGCGTATTTTTTCTTTTGGATAGCTAGTTTTTTCTGTAATTGCCATACTGCAAATATAACTATCACGTTATTAAGATAAATTTGCCTGTGGGGAAAACTTGAGTTATGGCTCAATTTGTGCTCTGGCTAATTTTGTTAAAACTGATCTCTATTGAAAACCGCTATCTACACTATCGCCCTTCTGGTAATTATTTATGGCTGCAATGAAGCGGCATCAACCAGCAAAGTAACCCACCGGGAAGATTCCCTTCAGTATTATCCGCCTACTCCCAAACAACTGGATAAACAGGAGTTCAGGCAATATCATAGAATACTGTCTTCTTATTTTGACTCTATGTTATTAAAAAGGGGATTTAACGGCAGTATACTGGTAGCTAAAGATGGCGCCATTGTTTATGAAAAATATTCTGGCTATGCCGACCTGCGTAAAAAAGATTCGATAACAAGTGCAACGCCCTTACATATAGCTTCTACCGGTAAAACTTTTACCGCCCTGGCCCTGCTGCGATTGGTACAGGAGAACAAATTGTCGTTGGGTGATTCGGTACAAAAATTCTTTCCGGGTTTTCCTTATAAAGATATTACAGTAAGAATGCTGCTGAGTCATCGCAGCGGCCTGCCCAATTATCTTTATTTCATGGAATCCGAAAAACGGACTAAGAGATATATCAACAACTACGATGTATTGAATTATTTGATTACTCAAAAGCCAAACATGAGTTTTTCGGCCGGTAAACGTTTCAACTATTGCAATACCAACTTTGTTCTCATAGCCCTGATCATAGAAAAGATCTCCGGGAAAACCTACCCGGCTTTCATGCAGGAACAGGTATTTGGTCCATTACAAATGAAAAATACCTATGTCTTTACGTTAGCTGATACGGCAACAGCGACACCGTCGTTTAAGGCAAATGGTGGTTATTGGCAAAATGATTTGACCGATGGCACTTATGGTGATAAGAATATTTATACTACTCCGCAAGATTTGCTGAAGTGGGACCAGGCTCTATATACTGAGCAATTTCTTACTAAACCTTTTCTTGATTCCGCTTTCACACCTAACAGTAATGAGCGACCTTCCATTCACAATTATGGACTGGGCTGGAGAATGCTGATGATACCCAATGGCAAAAAGGTGATCTACCATTTTGGCCGCTGGCATGGTTGCAATGCAGCTTTTGCCAGGTTGGTAGATGAAAAAGTTACCATCATTATATTAGGCAATAAATATAACAGCAATATCTATCGTACTGCCAGCAAATCTTATAACCTGTTTGGTGATTATGATCAGAACCGCAATAATAAGGAAGATGATTCAGAGGAATATGAATCATTGACAAAATCCATGCAAACAGAAACAAAGGAAAAAGCCCCTGCTGCATCCAACTCCATTGCCCAGCTTAAATAAGTACCGCCGCTTTGAAAATAGTTTCTCAACTTTAATGCTTAAACAGGTATGCCATACCTTAATAGCTGAAATTAGTTGATACGCCGGTCGCAGGTATGGCATACCTAAAAGCAAAACGGCTATGAAACTCTTTTCGGCAGAAGAAATCAGGTTATGGGATCAATACACCATTCAACATGAGCCCATCAGTTCCATCAACCTGATGGAAAGAGCCGCTGCGCAATGCGCGGACTGGTTGAAGCACAACAATTACACAAACAAATCATTTCATATTTTTTGCGGGAAAGGAAATAATGGCGGCGATGGTTTGGCCATTGCCAGAATGTTGTCAGAAAGAAAAATGACGGTTACTGTGCATATTCTTGAATTTGGACATAAAGGAACGGATGACTTTCAAATAAATCTTGCAAGGCTGCATCAATACCCTGGTATATTAATCCGGTTTATTCAAACAGAAGAAAATTTTCATGGTTTATCCAAAGATGATGTAGTCATCGATGCTCTATTCGGGTCGGGTCTGAATCGTGGGTTAGATGGAGTAACGGCAAAACTGGTAAAACATATAAATGATTCCTGTTGTACGATCATCTCCATTGATGTTCCCAGCGGCTTATTCACGGACAAATCTTCAAAAGGAGAAGTGGTGATAAAAGCTGACCATACTTTAAGCTTTCAATGTTATAAATTGGCTTTTTTGGCTGCGGAGAATAGTGTCTTCGTTGGCGAAATCCATATCCTCGATATTGGATTGCATCCTGATTTTTATCCTTCTGTTTTTACCAAATATGAATTGACGGATGATACACTTATCCATTCTATTTATAAACCGAGAAATAATTTCGGGCATAAAGGAAATTTTGGTCATGCATTGATAGTGGCGGGAAGCTATGGTAAAATAGGCGCCGCTGTTTTATCCGCAAAAGCCTGCCTGCGAAGCGGGGCCGGTCTCCTCTCCTGCCATATTCCAAAATGTGGTTATGATATTATGCAAACCGCATTACCAGAGGCAATGGTCATGACGGATTTCAATTCATCCTTTATTACAAAAATTGATGACGACCTGGCAAAGTATGAAGCCATCGGTGCAGGTCCGGGCATTGGTGTTGCTTCGGAAACTAAAATGATGCTGAAGGAAATTCTTGCTGGAGCTGGGAAGCCTCTTGTGCTGGATGCAGATGCATTGAACATTATTGCGTCACAAAAAGATTTGTTGAAGTTAATTCCTGCCGGATCTATATTAACTCCCCATCTGAAAGAATTTGAAAGATTGTTTGGTGAATCTGAAAATGAATTTGAAAGAATAGAAAGGGCATTGAAAAAAGCTTTAGAGCTTAATTTGATCATCGTCGTGAAAGGCCATCATACGTTAATTGCTTCGCCTGATGGAAAAGCATTTTTCAATTCCACGGGGAATGCCGGAATGGCTACCGCGGGCAGTGGCGATACGCTCACAGGAATATTAACGGGTTTGTTAGCGCAACGATATTCTTCTGTTGATACTGCTATATTGGGAGTTTATATTCATGGCATGGCGGGAGATCTTGCAGTAAAAAAATTGTCGAAGGAAGCGATGATAGCAGGTGATATTATTGATCATCTGCCCGAAGCTTTTATAAGCTTATCTACTTTGTAAATTTATAAATGACACCAAACTGCGGTGTATCGCCGTTATATGAAGTAGTAAAAGAAATTTTCCGGTCAGCGATGTTTTTATTTTTGTGCGCCTGCGGAACTAATATGCCAGACAGCGTTCCTACTATCACTCCTGTTACAATATCCGATAAAAAATGCTGCCCGCCACGATAGCGCATTAAGCCCGTTGTGCCGGTAGCTACCCCGGCCAACATAAATGGCAGCCACTTTACCTTCGAATCAGGATGATAATCACTCAGAACTTTCGCCATAAAAAAAGTTGATGTAGCTACCAATGAAACATGACCTGCAAAGAAAGAATTTTTAGCACCGCCCCTTGTCCGTTTTAACATAGGTACATTTGGATTATAAGCATAAGGCCGGTACCTGTCATTCAAATAAACCGTGCCTGAATATAACAGACCCGTCACTGACATTGCTTCAAGATAAAGCAAACCTATTTTCCCGGCATCTTTCCGTATTTTTTTATCCAGCATTAATAATATGGGCAATGGCATAGCGCTATGAAAAAGAAGATCACCTGTTTTGTCGGCATCAGGATGATAAACGTTGGCCCCATGCCTGTCAAAAGATGGTATATCGCTTTTATCAAGACTTAATATAATTTCTTCAGGCGTTTTATCTTTGTTATATATCTTGCTAAAAGCATAAAGACTCCATCCCGTACCAATGGCAGTGAGAGGAATATCAACAGCAGGCTTAAGTTTGTAGACCGTAACCTTTACAGAATTGTTATCGGAGGTCTTTGTCGGAACGCTGCCGGCAATTGTGGTAGTATCGTTTTCGTTTTGACCATATGCAAATATTTGCAGGCTGATCAACAAAATAAGGGTAATTAGATTGTGCATATGCCGGAAAAAACAAGTAACATGCCACAGGCTTTACAGCTTTGTAATTGGCCTTTTTGAAGACCAGGAAGAAAATTGATAAAATATATTGGGGAACGTGTTCCTCAATATTATTACACATAGATAGCTTTGATTTTTGCAAAGGTGATTTATACTATACTTTTCAGTCAGTCAAAACATTCGATGTGTATTCCGGGATTAGTTCTGCATAATCGAAGCAACTTAAGCTCAATCAAGGCGTTGAAGCTGGTTTTTATACCTGCCAAATTCCCTATCCCAAATTCCCAAATTAATATCCCTTCCCCTATCTTTGCCCTCCTTTAAATTCTTATTAAGAAGCTATGCTTATGGAAAAATTGATCTATCTCGTTCCGGTCATGGGTATTATCGGCCTTTTATATACCCTCGTTAAATTTCAATGGGTAGCCAAACAGGATGCTGGTACGGACCGCATGAAAGAGATCAGTAATTATATTGCTGAAGGCGCTATGGCCTTTCTGAAAGCTGAATGGAAAGTCTTAGGTTATTTTGTAGTTATCGTTGCCATTCTATTGGCGGTAATGGCGAAGGCCAACCCTCATTCCCATTGGAGTATTGCGATTGCTTTTATACTTGGCGCTGTTTTGAGTGCCACTGCCGGTTTTATTGGTATGAAAGCAGCCACCAAAGCTAACGTACGCACGGCGCAAGCAGCCCGTACCAGTTTGAGCAAAGCATTAAATGTATCCTTTACCGGTGGAGCTGTCATGGGTGTGGGTGTTGCTGGTTTGGCTGTGCTTGGACTTGGTGGCTTATATATTGCACTAAAACATTTTTTCGCACCCGATGCGGCCATTAATTCGGAAGAAATGATCCGCACTATTGAAGTGCTTACAGGTTTTTCTTTAGGTGCTGAGTCAATTGCCTTATTCGCCCGTGTAGGTGGTGGTATCTATACCAAGGCCGCCGATGTAGGCGCTGACCTGGTAGGAAAAGTGGAAGCAGGTATTCCTGAAGATGATCCCCGCAATCCCGCCACTATCGCCGACAATGTAGGTGATAATGTTGGTGACGTGGCAGGTATGGGCGCCGACTTATTCGGATCTTATGTGGCCACGGTATTGGCGACAATAGTATTGGGTCAACAAACACAGGTCCTGGATGCGGATACGCTTGGTGGATTTTCACCGGTTATATTGCCCATGCTGATCGCTGGTGTTGGTATCTTATTTTCCATTGTAGCTACTTTATTCGTCCGTGTCAGTGATTCTGCTGGCATTAATACTGGTACTGTACAAAAGGCATTGAATATGGGCAACTGGGGTTCTATCGTTCTTACAGCCATCGCGGCTGCGGGTTTGGTGTACTGGTTACTTCCCGAGAATATGGAACTGCGCGGAGTCATATTCACCAAATGGGGTGTTATGGGAGCTATCGGTGTGGGACTGTTGGTAGGCGCATTAATGAGCATCATTACGGAATATTATACAGCTATGGGCAAACGCCCGGTGCTAAGCATCATTCGTCAATCATCAACTGGTCATGCCACCAACGTTATTGGTGGACTGGCCGTAGGTATGGAATCAACTTTTTTACCAATACTTGTCTTAGCGGGTGGTATCTGGGGTTCCTATGAATGCGCTGGTTTATATGGTGTAGCTATTGCCGCAGCTGGTATGATGGCGACAACAGCTATGCAATTGGCTATTGATGCTTTCGGACCTATTGCTGACAATGCAGGTGGTATTGCTGAAATGAGTGAATTGCCAGCCGATGTTCGTGAAAAGACAGATGTGCTCGATGCGGTAGGTAACACGACGGCGGCGAGCGGTAAAGGCTTTGCAATTGCTTCTGCTGCTTTGACAGCATTGGCATTATTCGCAGCCTTTGTTGGTGTGGCGGGTATTACCGGAATTGATATTTATAAAGCCAATGTGTTAGCCTGTCTTTTTGTGGGAGGTATGATTCCTTTTATATTCTCCTCTCTTGCTATTCGTGCGGTAGGTGAAGCTGCTATGGCGATGGTAGAAGAAGTTCGCCGGCAGTTTCGTACCATACCCGGCATCATGGAAGGTACAGGTAAACCAGAATATGATAAATGCGTAGCCATTTCAACACAGGCATCGCTTAAAAAAATGATGCTCCCGGGAGCCATCGCTATCGTTTCTCCATTGATCATTGGCTTTATGCCGGGCCTTGGTGCTGAAGCGTTAGGAGGTTTTTTAGCCGGCGCCACCGTTAGTGGTGTATTGATGGGAATGTTTCAGAACAATGCCGGGGGCGCATGGGATAATGCAAAAAAATCATTCGAAAAAGGTGTCGAGATAAACGGTGAAATGTTTTACAAAAAATCAGAGCCGCATAAAGCGTCTGTTACCGGTGATACCGTAGGTGATCCTTTTAAAGATACTTCCGGGCCATCAATGAATATTCTTATTAAATTGATGTCTATTGTATCTTTGGTTATCGCTCCTACCCTGGCGCAGATGAGCGGAAAAACTGAATCGCATGCACAATTAATTAAACAACCTGATACGAATCGTGTAGAAATGATAGCAGAACTTCCCGCTACATCTGCAAATAAAGCTAACACGGTCCGCTATAGATAGAAGAGCTTAATCAGAACCATTATCACATAGTCCCGCTGTTTCTACAGGGGGGCTATTTTTTTTGGCATATATGTAGTCAGAACATTACTACCATTTCAGTCAAACTTTTCATTAAACTAAAAAAAAGAAGAAAATTTTTGTAGCTTTCCTTAGCACTGCAACACTCCCGAGCCAGGTATTAATTACTACCCCCTGAGACTACTCTAACTCTTATCACTGAAATGAAACTTCAAAAAGACAATACATCCCATGCTGGATTATTGGCAATGCCGCTGCTAATAGGTTTTTTGACGTTCGTATTACTTGCTTCCATGTGTGCTTATCTTGCTTACCAACGTTATACGATCGTAAGAAATGAAGAACGGGAGAATGCACAAAACATCGCTGAATCGGTTCGCAGCCGTTTACAACAAGTCCTTCAATACAGCTTATCTGCTACACAAGCCATGACATTGCTGATCGATAAGCAAGGAGTTGCGGTTAATTTCGATTCCATCGCGCCGTATATTTTTAAAGCACACAAATACATAGACGCATTGGAGCTTGTTCCGGGTGGGGTGATCAGTCATGTCTATCCTGAAACGGATAATGAAGCTGCATTAGGCTATAACATTCTGCAGGATCCTAACCGGAATAAAGAGGCTTACAAGGCCATCGAAAAAAGGAAACTTTTTTTTGCAGGTCCATTTAAATTAAAACAAGGCGGAATTGGCATCGTCGGTCGCTTACCGGTTTTTATCAACGATAAATTTTGGGGGTTTTCAGCGGTAATAATCAGGCTTACCACTTTACTAAAAGCTGCCGGCATTGATACGATAGGAATTAATGGCTATTACTTCCAGTTATCCAAGATAAATCCCGATACAAAGAAAGAAGAATTTTTTCTTCCCTTTCGCGGATTTTCCGCCAAACAATACGAAGTGGGGGTATCGGTTCCTGATGGAGAATGGAAATTATCCATCATGCCTGTTAATGGTTATAAATCTTTCCAGGCCGTTATACCCGTAGCCTTGCTGGGTTTTGTGCTTTCTTTACTGGGAGCCATTTTTGCTATGTATGCCAGCAGAACACCTGCGCATTTACGGCAACTGGTGGCACAAAGAACCGCGGAATTATACAAAAGCGAAAACAGGAACAAAGCCATTGTGAATGCGCTGCCGGATATGGTCTTCGTCATCAACCAGGAAGGCCGTTTTCTTGATTTCAATAATCCCACCGGAAATAAAACGCTGATGACACCGGATCAGTTTATTTCTAAGAAAGTGCCGGAGATATTACCCGAGCCGCTGGCTTCTGAAGTAATGGTCTGCATTGAAAAAACATTACAAACCGGGCAAATACTGAGTTACAGTTACCAGATGGAAATTGACAATGAAACCCGAAGCTATGAATCCCGGTATATACCGCAGACAAATGATGATGTGCTGGTAATAGTAAGAGATACTACCGAAGCGAGAAAAGTAGAAAAGGCCTTATTGAATTCAAGAGAAGAACTAAGACAGTTGAGTAATCACCTAGAAGACGTAAGAGAAGAAGAACGATTACATATCGCAAGGGAAATTCATGACGAACTGGGGCAACATCTGACTGTTCTAAAAATGAATTTTTCTTTCCTTGAAAAAAATATTTTAGAAACAAACAGCAGGTTTTCACCTGAATTGAGTAAGATAATGGACCTCATCAATGATATGATGAAAGCCGTCAGAAAGATTTCGCATGAATTAAGGCCGGGCTTACTTGACGAACTTGGGTTAGTCTCTGCGCTGGAATGGTATAGTAATGATTTCGAAAAAAAGACGGGAATCAGGACTTCCTTTATTACCGATTTTTCTGATAGCGATCTTCCTGATAAAATACGAACAGGGCTTTTCCGGATTTTCCAGGAGTCCCTGACAAATATTGCACGGCATGCGGAAGCCAAACGCGTAGATGCTTCCTTGAACTTACAAGAAAAGGAACTCGTTCTATTGATTGAAGACGATGGAATAGGTTTTAACACAGCGACCGTTGAACATCGCAAGACATTAGGTATTGTCGGAATGAGGGAAAGAGCCATCATGATGGGAGGAACTTATAATATCCATTCCGCTCCGGGAAAAGGAACCATTGTTGATGTGGTCATTCCTTTCAGTAATTCTTAAAAAATACTCTTCTCCTTGTCCGTAACTTTTTTCCACCAGCTACGTCTCATTGTTAAGTTCTGTTAAAAAATACTAAAAAAGGTTAGGGTATTATGGTTATACGAAAATAGTCGTATATTCGATCAGCAAAACATACACCCATGTCAACAATAAGAAGCATAAAGCCAACAGAAAGTGAGTTAGAAATATTACAAATACTGTGGTTAAAAGGATTAGCGACAGTAAGAGAAGTACATGAGGGATTAGCGGCTACCAAGGATGTTGGATATACCACTACCCTTAAGCTGATGCAAATCATGAATGAAAAAGGGCTTGTAAAAAGAGACGATTCTATGCGCACCCATGTGTACCAGGCAGCTGTGAATAAGGAAAAGACACAAAAGCATTTACTGGGTAAAATGATTGATAGCCTTTTTGGAGGCTCACCAACCCAGTTAGTCATCCAGGCATTGGGCGAACATAAAGCCAGCCCGGCCGAACTGGAAAAAATACAGGCTTTAATAAATGATCTGAAAAAACAATAAAACTTAGTTCATGTTTGCAATCGGTCAATCAAACTTTCTGCAGGCATTGGGATGGGCTGTACTGAACAGCTTGTGGCAAATGGCTTTGTTGTGGGTGGTTTACCAATTAGCGACTGCATTATTAAGAACAAACAAGTCTTCAACAAAAGGCTTCCTGGCAACTGTATTGCTTTTCTCGGGGTTTGCCTGGTTTGTATTTACTTTCTTTTCTATCCTGGCTGACAGACCTGCTTCAGAAACAGGTTATTCCGCATTCATTAGCATTAGTGGAAATGACTCCGTAAACAATTGGCTATATACTATGCTGCCGGTTGCTTCCCTTGTATATCTTGTTTTACTTATGCTGCCCATCCTCAATTTTATCAGGAATTACAGGTATGTGCAGATTATCCGGAATCATGGCTTAAAGAAAGCGGATGTAAAATGGAGAATGTTCGCTCAAAAAATCGCGGCACAGATGGGCATCGTCAAATCTGTACAAGTATGGATGTCAGAATTTATTACTTCACCTGTTACTATTGGTTATATCAAACCAATTATATTGCTGCCTGTCGCTGCCGTTAATCACTTATCCGCCGAACAAATAGAAGCGGTGTTGTTACATGAACTATCCCATATCAAACGCTTCGATTATCTCATAAACCTTATTACCCGCATCATACAGACCATTCTTTATTTTAATCCTTTTGTCAGGGCGTTTGCGGTTATAATCGAAAGAGAAAGAGAAAAAAACTGCGACGAGATTGTATTGCAATTCCAATATGAGCCGCATGGGTATGCTTCAGCGTTGCTGACATTGGAAAAGGCTTCTTACCTGCCACAGCCTTTAGCCATAGCTGCAGCAGATGGAAAGAAAAACGAGTTGCTCGGCAGAATTGAATCCATATTGGGAATTCAGAAAAAGCCAGTACTTTCTTTTAATAAGCTGGCTGGTATAATGGCGGCTTTGCTGTGCTTTATCAGCCTCAATGCGTTATTGCTACTGAGTAAACCAGGGGAAACTAATGCTACACCCGGACTTCTTACTGATCTGTCAGGGCCTTTTCATTTGTTTACTCCCGGCGAATCAATGCCTCTGGCTAATCAAAATAAAGAACTGAAATCTATTCCGGTTGTAAATCACCTGGTCGAGCCTCCTACAGAACAAAAACAGAAGATGAGCCCGGCCATTGTTTTGATTCCTAAAACGGCATCAGAGGCTTTGCCCCGCCCCGCTCCAGTTTCACCTTATGCGTACGTAAATTTCAAGGAAAATATAATTCCTGAGCTGGATGAGCAAAAAGAAGAACAAGTGAAGGAAGCTATTGATGCATCAAAGAAAGTATTCACTGAAGGACAATGGAAGGCAATGGAAAAAAACATTGCTGATGCCATGACTACTCATGAGAAAGAGAAATTAAAATACGAGTATCAAAAAGCCATGAGTAAACTTGACTGGGAAAAGATGGAAAATAAACTTCGTATTGCTTATGACAATATAAACTGGAAAGAGATCAATACAGAGCTCAATAAAGCGCTGGTTGAAATAAAATTAGACAGTATTCAGCGGGTTTATACAACAACGATAAGCAACCTCGCCTCTCTCGAAAAAGAATTGGTAAAGTGTAATGAGCCCGGCATACCTGATACCGATATCACTTTACAATCTGTAGAAACTAAGAAAAGGGAAGTACTTAGAGTAATTAATAATATTAAATCTGCCAGGGCCCGCAAAGTTGTTCGCCTGTAAGATAAAAACTATTTATAAACTGCCCGTTACAAATGTAGCGGGCAGTTTCGTTTTCAGTATATTCTTGTTTCTCCAGTGCCCATTACAAAAGGATTAAATAACGAATATCTTTTCATATCTACAACTCATTCTATGCATACATAATAAGATTCGCCTGCATTCCTAAAACAGATTGCCGCCCCTTCCATTGTGAAAAAAACGAAGACCGGAGAATAATATATGCAGCTGCAGCATTTGCCACAACGGCATTTTCATTTTATACGTCAAATACATCAACGTCATTGCGAATATCGCCTATATGGTTTTTCCTGGAAATGAAAACAGATAAATTACGAAAGCAGAAAGTTTACCGGTGTTAATTTGAAAGTCTCAGTTGAAAGAAACTTCTTTCAGATTAATACGAATAAAAAAGACCCCGGATTTCCGGGGTCAACTTTTCTACAACTATTTAAATAAATTTAAAAAGCTTTTTTCGGTTTTTCTTCTTCCGGTTGTTTGGCTTTTACCAGGTTTTGCTGGTTTATTACATCATTCATCACTTTCACAGCCTGGTCAAGATATATATCTTTCCTCAGGTTCTTCACCCATTGATTAAAACGTTCCTGTTTGGCTTTGTCATCGGCCCAGCGATTAACTTCATTTGGCAATGCCGTTACGTTGATCTCTGTTTTTAATTTCATCAATGCTTCATTTTGAGCAAAAGTAGAACGGATTAGCTTCTGCTCTTTCCTGTATTTATCCAACTGCAGGGAATACTGTTTGTTATTCTGATTAGCGAGCCATTCTGTATTTTCTTTTATCAGTTTAAAAGTCATATCATTTTCAAGACGCTGGCTGGCCAGTTGCTGAATTGTTTTCAAATCATAACCGGCATTCCAGGCGGAATAGGGAGATTTATTAATCTCGTCCCAGGGCAACGCATCCGGATTATCTTTTTCTCTTACTTTCAGATTTTCTAATTGATCAGGCAGCACAATATCAGAGCTAACACCTTTCAATTGCGTAGAACCGCCATTGATGCGATAAAATTTTTGCAGGGTCAATTTTACAGTTCCCAGGTCAGAGTTTGACATAGAAAATCCAGTTTCAGGATCAAGACCGATATTACGTTGTACAGTTCCTTTACCATAGGTAGACGTACTGCCAATTACTACACCACGACCATAATCCTGTATAGCAGCGGCGAATATTTCAGAAGCTGAAGCACTGAATTCATTAACCATTACGGCCAATGGGCCTGAGTATAATACGTTTTTATCTTTGTCTCTTAGTACACTGGGCTTATTATCCCTGTCCTTCACTTGTACTATCGGACCATCTTCAATAAAAAGACCAGCCATCTGCACCACATCATATAAAGAACCGCCACCATTGTTGCGCAGATCAATCACGATCCCATCAACACTTTGTTCTTTTAATTTGGTCACCTCTTTTGCCACATCAATATAGCTGCGATTACCGTTGGCATTTTCAAAATCCGCATAAAATTCAGGAAGAAAGATATAACCAATCTTAGAGTTACCCGTTTTTACCACGGCACTGCGTGCAAACGTTTCGTCTTGTACGATTTCATCCCGGACAAGAGAAACTATTTTAGTGGTTCCGTCCTCTTTTTTTATAGTAAGGTTCACAACCGTTCCTTTCTTACCACGAATCAGTTTTACAGCATCTGTAACCAGGTAACCTGTCAGGTCTACAGGCTCTTCTTTTCCCTGCGCTACTTTTTGAATGACATCTCCTGGTTTTAATTCTCCTGACTTCCAGGCTGGCGTACCTGCTACAATAGTGCTTATTTTAATATTTCCTTCATCATATTGCAATTGCGCACCTATGCCAAAGAATCTTCCACTCATTTCTTCATCAAAATATCGTTTATCCACAGGAGGGAAAAATTCTGTATGCGGATCCATTGTATTCGTAATGGCATTTACAAATAAATTGAACTTATCGTCATCATTAAATTTTAAACGAAACCGTTCAAATAACCTGTCAGTTATTTTTTTTACTTTATCCCGTGCGTCTTTTTCAAGTTCCGTATCTGTTTTTACCACAAATCCTTCTTTGCCTTTGCTCTTTTCCCTGATATCCATCAAATCTGAATAGCGTTCGAGGGTCAGGTACTTTATCTTTTTTCTCCAGCGTTCTTTAATCTCGGCTGATGATGACGCATAGTCTAATTTATCACCATCCAGCATGACTTCCTCATCTATTGTGAAATCAAAAGGCCTAGAAAGTAGTTCAGTACAAATCGCCGCAGCTTCTTCCATCCTGGTATTGAAAACTTTCCCCGCCGACAAAAAGAATTCTACCGGCGCTCCTTTTATCTCCTCATCAATCTTATTTCCGTATTTTTTTTCCAGATCAGCTACGTCGCTTTGTACAAACATATTTTTTTCAGGGTCAAGATCCGTCAGATATTTAGTAAATATCTTTTTGGAAAAATCATCATTGATATTTTGAGGGCTAAAATGTGCCTGTGTGAGCATTTCACCAACCAGCCTGAGAATTTCCTGGTACTTGTTGGGCGGATTTTTTGTACCGGTTCCCATGGTTTGGAATGCCAGGAAAGAACCCGCTACAATCATCATTATTACGATTGGAAGTCTCTTCATATTCAATATGTATTTTAGTGCATTATGCATAATTCAAAAATAACGCAAAATCAGGGGTTTTAGTGCTTTTACCGGCTTTTAACACGGGATTTTGATGAGCGGCATGCGACATTAAATGCATCTTTCTCGCTGCGAACAAACGACACTTAAACAAAAGCAAAGCTTTTATTTTTTATGAAAAGTCCTTTTACTTATTTTTGCAACTCGAAAAATGGTGGTTATAGCTCAGTTGGTTAGAGCATCAGATTGTGGTTCTGAGGGTCGCCGGTTCGAACCCGGTTAGCCACCCCACCGAAACCCCGATCTCGTTTGAGGCGAGACGGGGTTTAATTTTTAATCATAGTAGACTGAATGAATTACTGGCTTATACTAATTCCCCTGCTCTCTGCTTTTACAGGTTGGATCACTATCAAAATAGTCCTGAAGCTGCTTTTCCGACCACTAAGACCACGGAAGATAACCGGCCTGACATTACAAGGTGTATTGCCAAAATACAAGCAGGAAATTGCCGTCAAATTTGGGCAAATAGCGGCCAAAGAATTCTCCTCTTTTTCCGGGCTTGAACAAAAGATCAGTCATCCCGGCAGCATGGAAAAAATCAAGCCATTGATTGAGACACACATTGATGATTTTCTCCGCAACAAATTAACAAAGCAGATGCCGATGATCGGTATGTTTATTGGCGATAAAACCATCAATACTCTTAAGGTTATTTTCATGCAGGAAATTGAAACTCTTTTTCCGCAGGTAATGCAGCAATTTGCCGGAAATCTGAAAAATGATCTTGATATCGAACAATTGGTTGTTTCAAAAATTTCAGCTGTTTCGTCTGAAAAGATAGAATCAATTCTTCATAAAAATCTCGCAAAAGAATTTCGGATGGTTGCGGGTCTGGGGGTCCTGATTGGTTTATTGATCGGGCTCATTCAATTGGCCATTATTTTGCTAACCAGTTGAGTTGCATTAGCTGACTGCATTTATTACCTTCCTTTTAAGTAGCCATCACTGCCTTTTATGTAAATGTCATAGCCTTGTCAGCAAGTTCTTTCAACTTTACTCGTCAAACTCACATAATCAAAACCATGAGATATATTTTTATCGCTTTTTTATTAGTTTTTTCTGCCTCATTTCTCATTGCACAACCAGCCGGATTCGGTGGAAACAGGGGAAATGGTCAGCAGATTTCGGGCCGTTTATATGGCAAAATAATTGAGTCTTCTTCAGGGAAGGCTGTTGAGTTCGCTTCTGTTCAACTCTTACAGAATAAAATGGATACAATTACTAAACAAAGGAAAGAAACCGTCATTGGCGGTATGCTAACACGGGCAAATGGCGACTTCAGTATCGAAAACGTTCCGGTTTTCGGACCTCTGAAACTGAAAATAACAGGTATCGGCTTTAAAGAATACATACAAAACGTATCGTTTGAGTTAAAAAGAGGTGGTGATCCGAGCGCCATGATGAGTGCTCTGGATAAGGATTTGGGTAATATCAAGATTGAAATTGAAGAAAAGATATTGGGAAATGTAACCGTAACTTCTGAAAAGCCGGGTCTTCAGTTGGGGATTGACCGTAAAGTATTTAACGTAGATAAAAACCTGGTGTCCGCCGGTGGTACTGCGGTTGATATCATGCGTAATGTGCCCTCACTGAATGTTGATATAGATGGCAACGTGACGATGCGTAATAATGCACCCCAACTTTTTGTTGATGGCAGACCCACCAATCTTACACTCGAACAAATACCAGCGGATGCTATTCAAAGCGTGGAGCTGATCACGAATCCATCTGCCAAATTTGATGCGTCAGGAGGAACTTCAGGAATACTAAATATTGTTTTAAAGAAAGAAAAAAAAGTAGGTTACAATGGAAGCTTAAGAACCAATATAGATTCCCGGGCCAGGATTGGTTTTGGTGGAGATATCAATTTACGGCAGCAAAAAGTGAATCTTTTTGCAAGCGGAATGTACAATCAACGCAAATCTATTAGCGACGGTACCACTACCAGGACAAATTTATTTGACAGCCCTGATACTTATATTTCCCAGCTTGATCATTCTGTTCAACTAGGACAATTTGGATTTGGCAGAGCTGGGATGGATTACTTTATCAGCAATCGCAACACGCTATCCTTAAGTGCCAACTTTGCAAAAGGAACTTTTAAACCTCATAGTACGAGTGATATTCTTATTGATACCTTGTATACCCCCACTAAAAGCTCTTCCTTTTACAACAGAGCATCTGATATGAAAGGAAGTTTCCGCAATCTTGGATCAACGCTTAGTTTTAAACATAATTTTCCTAAAGCGGGCCGCGAATGGACGGCGGATGTTACTTACAACAAAAGCAAAAACTCCAATAACAGCAATATAGTTACGGACACTTTTAGTGTTCCGCAAAATCTATTGATCGGCACTTATAAGCAACAACAACAGGTAAATGGCGCTAACGAAAATATTATTTTACAAACTGATTTTGTTAATCCGATCAACGATAAATCAAAAATTGAAATGGGTGCAAGAGCCCAGTTAAGGAAAAATAGCAGTACCAGCGCATTTTTTATTGATGACAACGGTCAGTGGGTACTTCAACCAACCTCGCAGACAAATTATGAAAGCAACGACCAGGTATATGCCGCTTATGGCAACTACTCAAGCCAATTGGGGAAATTCGGTTATCAGCTTGGTTTAAGAGCAGAGAGTTCAAACTATGAAGGAAAACTGATAAAAACGGGTGAAATGTTCAATATCAAATTTCCAGTGAGTTTATTCCCAAGTATTTTTGTCTCGCAAAAACTGGCGGAAGATCAAAGTTTGCAATTGAACTATAGCAGAAGAATCAATCGTCCTAATTTCTGGCAATTAACACCTATTACCGACTCATCTGACAGGCTTAATCCAAGAAAAGGTAATCCCGCTCTCAGGCCTGAGTTCACCAATTCGTTTGAACTTTCTTATGAAAAAACATTTAAGAATAAAGGGAATTTTTTGGCTTCGCTTTATTACAAGCATACTACTGACCTCATCACTTCTTTCCAGGAAAGAGGTGAAGGCGCAGGAGGAGAAGTGGTGGCATTGACCACTTATATCAATGCCAATTCAAGCTATGTTACCGGCATTGAATTAACATCCAGGAATAACCTGACAAAATGGTGGGAATTCACACCCAATTTCAATCTTTATACATCAGATGTAAAGATCAATGTAGCCGGCGAACCTGATCAACCAAAATTGACCAGCTACTTTATTAAGATCAACAATACTTTCAAACTTCCTAAAAACTTTACCATTCAGTTATCCGGGGAATACCAGTCTAAAACTGTTTTGCCGCCTGGTGGCAGTGGCGGAGGTGGTGGCCGCGGCTTTGGCGGTGGGGGCGGAATGTTCGGAGGTCCCGCTTCCGCTTCACAGGGATATGTACGACCTAACTATGGTGTGGATATAGCGTTCCGCTATGAGTTTCTAAAGAACAGAGCCGCCTCAATATCTGTCAATATGAATGATATTTTCAGAACCCGTCGTTCAGATATTCATTCAGAATCTTCTTTTATCATCCAGGACGCATTTCGCCGTCGTGATCCACAGATCCTGCGCATCAACTTCAACTGGAGGTTTGGTAAATTTGATCCGAACCTTTTCAAACGCAAGAATACAAAAGCAGAACAGAACTCCAGTGAGGGTGTAAACAATATGGGCCAGTAGGAAAAATTGACTTATTCAACAAGAGCCTTCCGTATTTAATGCGGAAGGCTTTTTATTGATCTTTACTGAATGTATATTTGGCGGACTGATATTTAATGAGAAACAGATAACCAATATACTTTGAAAGATATTCTTCATATAGTAGGTAACCGTCCGCAGTTTATCAAGTTGGCTGTCCTTTACGGGGAGCTTAAAAATCCAGGAGCCGTTTCTCAAAAAATCATTCATACCGGGCAACATTCAAGCATGGAAATGAGCGGGATTTTTTTTAGTCAACTCAATATTCCCGAACCTGATATTACGCTGCAACCTGTAAATACTGGTCATCCTGATGCGTTTATTGCTGAAGTGACCATTGCCTTGCAGGAATGCTTTTCATTGCAAAAAGACTGCGTTGCTTTTGTATATGGGGATACTAATACAACACTTGCCGCTGCCATTGCCGCCCGGCGTACGAATATTTCCCTCTTTCATTTTGAAGCAGGGGTACGAACCGGTGACAACAGTATGCCTGAAGAAATAAACCGTGTATTAACGGACAGGCTGGCTGATACCAATTATTGCTGTACCGCTCAAAATTATCAAACAATGCTTGCGGAAGGCTACGGCAGTGTTATCAGCAGCCGTGCGGTACAGACAGGAGACCTTATGTATGATGCATTTTTAAAAGTGCCTTTCTCTGAAAAGACAAGTGTTCCCGAAAAAAATTATGTTGTCTGTACCATACATCGTGCAGCGAATATCTTATCAAAGGAAAAATTATCAGCGATTGTCGAAGCTTTGAATGCTATTCATAAAGAAATCTCTGTTGTAGTTCCCTTGCATCCTCATACACAAAAAAGAATAGCGGAATATGCATTGCAACCTGCTTTTACTATTTTGCCTGCAATCGGCTATCCTGAAATGAAAACCCTACTGTCAGGAGCCTCTTATGTAATTACAGATAGCGGAGGGGCGGCCCGTGAAGCTTTTTTCTGTGGCAAAAAATCAGTTGTTGTAATGGATAAACCTTTCTGGCCGGAAATAATAGAAGCATCCTGTAGTATGAGCTCGATGGCAGAAACGAGCCAGATTTTAAAAACTTTTAATCAACTGCCGGCACTTACATCTAATTTTCAATCGCCTATATTTGGCAGTGGTAACGCGGCGCAACTTATAGCAAAAGACCTTTTGTCTCAATAACACGGTAACGTTGTTCCTGGTAATCACAGAATTCATTGTATGGCAAAAAAACTGATCACAGTATCTGTAATATCTGAATTAACCACTGATCAGCGGGTCATTCGTATTTGTACAACGTTACAACAAATGGGTTTTGAGGTGAAAGTGTATGCCAGGGAATTTTCCAATAGCCTGCCACTTGATAATTACAGTTTTGAAACTAAACGTATCCGGTGCTATTTTAGAAAAGGTTTTTTGCAGTATGGTGAATTTAATATAAAACTTTTTTTCAGGCTACTATTCTCAAAAACCGATTACCTGTTATCCAACGATCTGGACACGCTTGTGCCGAATTATATCGTAAGCGTCGCAAGGAGGAAAAAAATATTTTATGATACACATGAATATTTTACTGGTGTTCCCGAACTAACCAATCATCCGATTAAAAAAAAAGTATGGAAGTTTTTTGAAAGCCGGATCTTTCCACGGCTACCTGTCGTTTATACTGTCAACGAATCCGTCAAAAACAAATACCAGCAGGAATACGGAAATCAAATCGGAGTAATCCGGAATGTACCCGTTACTACACCTTTTGTTCCAAAAGAAATGCCTGAACATTGGAAAGACAAAATCATTCTTCTTATGCAGGGCATCGGTATTAATCCTGGTCGCGGAGGGCTTGAACTATTAGAGACCATGAAATACCTGCCATCTAATTACTACCTGGTATACATTGGTGGTGGCACGCAATGGAAAAGTATTGCTAAAATGCGACAGGAATGGCATCTTGAAGATCGTGTGGAGATGATCGCTAAAGTTCCGCCCGCTGAGCTTAAACGATATACACCGCTGGCCTCTCTTGGATTTACGCTGGATGGTTTCGAAAGTGAAAATTATTTGTTCAATTTACCGAATAAAATATTTGACTACATCCAGGCCGGCGTTCCGGTAGTGGCCACCCCCATTCCCGAAGTAAAATTGATCATCGAACAATATGACTGCGGGATTTGTTTACTATCACAGGCTGCTCAGGATATGGCCCGGCAAATAGAAAAACTGATGAATAACCCGCAGCAATATCAAACATTAAAAAAAAATACTAACCTGGCTGCAAAAGAATTATGTTGGGAAAATGAGCAAAAAAAATTAATCGCTATTTACCAGCCTTATTTGTAATGAAAAAAGAACTTCATATAGTTTGTCTTGATGTGCCGTGGCCTGCCGACTATGGCGGAGCGATTGATATGATGAACCGTATCAAAATGTTTCATAAGCTGGGGATTCTTATTCATCTCCATTATTTCTCCTATAACGAAAGAGGAACACCCAATGAACTGAACCAGTTTTGCGAAACAATCAATGTATATCGCAGGGAAAATATTCAGTCAGGATTTTCGCTGAAGACTCCCTATATTATTTCTTCCCGTATCAATGAGCAGTTGATTGAACGTTTGCAAAAAGATTCGCATCCCGTATTATTGGAGGGAATTCATTGTGCGGGCATATTGCCCAGGTTAGACAGGCAACACCGGAAAGTGGTGGTAAGGATGCACAACGAGGAAAGTGTCTATTATAAAGAATTAGCCAGGGCGGAACATAGCTTGCTAAAGAAATTATTTTTTTACAATGAGAGCCGGCTCCTGAAAAAATTCAGCCATCATTTACCTGGTGACAGTACGTATGCTTGCATATCTGAAAATGATGCAATCATTTTACAAAATGAATATAAACTAAACAAAGTAAAATTTCTCCCGGCTTTTCCTGCCTGGCAAAATGTAATCGGGCAGGAAGGCCAGGGCAATCTTTGTCTTTATCATGGGAATCTTTCCGTTCCCGAAAATGAAAAAGCGGCAGCCTGGTTAATTTGTAAAGTATTTACCAAAGCAAGAGTTCCTTTTGTTATTGCAGGAAAAAAGCCATCCCGAAGATTGCAGAAGATAGCTGGTCTTTGCCAGCATACTTGTTTGGTGGCTGATCCGAGCGAAACAGAAATGGATGATCTCGTTCATAAAGCACATATTCATGTTCTCCCTTGTTTCAATAAAAATGTTACTGGTATCCGGTTGAAATTATTACATGCATTGTATGAAGGACGTCATTGTGTCGTCAATGATCCGATGGTATCCGGCACCGGATTAGAAGATGCCTGTCATATAGGAACGAGTGCTACAGCCTTTGCTTCCATCATTATGCAACTATATCACCAGCCTTTTACAAAAGAAGAAATAATCTTGCGTAAACAATTATTGGGAACTACCTACGATAATGAGAAAAATACGCATCAGCTTATTCAATGGTTATGGTAGCATTGTCTATCACTCGCCCTCTCTCGGTTTTAATGGTTCTCGCAGGAAATTTTTGTACAACTATATAGTCATGCGTGGCCATGACAATAGTCGTATTGAAATCTTTACAGATGTGAAATAGAAGATTCATGATTTCATCTGATGTTTCAGGATCAAGGTTACCGGTAGGTTCATCTGCCAGTATAAGTTTTGGCGAATTCAATAGTGCACGGGCTATATCAACCCTTTGCTGTTCACCGCCACTAAGTTCAAAAGGCATTTTAAAACCTTTCGCTTTCAAACCCACTTTATCCAACACATCCTGTATTTTATCATCCATTAACTTTTCATCGGTCCAGCCTGTTGCTCTTAACACAAACTTGAGGTTATTATTGACGTTGCGATCCGTCAGCAATTGAAAATCCTGGAACACTACACCTAATGTACGGCGGAGATAAGGAACTTTTCTCCAGTCAAGCGTACGTAAACCAAAACCAGCAACGGTAGCTTCGCCTTCAGTCAAAGTCAATTCACCATATAATGTTTTTAAAAGACTTGACTTACCTGTTCCGGTTTTTCCAACGAGGTACACAAATTCGCCTTTATTAACAGTAAGGTTGACGTCCTGCAGTATCAGATTATTACCCTGGTATATATTGACGTGACTCAGTTCTATGATCGGCTCTGGCATTATCCTTTCTTTTGCTGCAAAATAAAGGAAACTATACTTAGGGGAAGGCATTTTTTTTGAAAAACTAAAAAATTAGTTTGTAAACTAAATAATTAGTTATACGTTTGGGTGGTAAATAAAATAATATGAAAATACTGACCAAAGCAGAAGAACAGGTAATGCAGGTGTTGTGGAAATTAAACAAAGCATTCCTTCGGGACATAGTCGACTCCATGCCTGTCCCCAAACCTCACCAGAATACTGTTGCCACTCTTCTAAAGATCTTAATCGAAAAAGAATTTGTCGCCGTCAATGTATTGGGGCGACAGCATGAATACTATCCGTTGTTGAGTAAGGAAGAATATTCCAAACGAACGATGAAACAAATGGTTAAAGGCTATTTCGAGGGCTCGTTCAGCAATATTGTTTCTTTCATGGTGAAAGAAAATAATATTTCAATCGAAGAATTGGAAAGTTTGCTACAACAAATTAAAAAACAGCAAAACCCCAAAAAATGAAATCACCGCTGATCTATTTATTACAGGTAGTTATCAGTTCAGGAATTTTGTATGGCTACTATCATTTATTGCTCCGGAATAAAACCTGTTTCCACCAGTACAATCGTTTTTACCTTTTAGCCGTCACGTTAGTATGCCTTATTATTCCTTTCTTAACTGTCACTATTCATTTTAGTTCCCGCCAGGATATACCTGCTATCTATCAACTATTATCAACTATCAGGATTGGAGAAACCGAAAAAAACAATATCGCCAGCAGACTGCTTAGCTGGAGCGGATGGGCCTACCTGTTTTATTGGTCGATTGCGGCATTTATTTTAATTCGCTTCAGTATATCCTTGTTAAAATTAAGAAGACTTTTACATAGATACCATCCCGAAAAAACGAAAAACATCCTGTTTGTCAACACTGACGAAGAAGGTACACCCTATTCATTTTTACATTGGTTGTTCTGGAACAAAAAAATTCCATTGAATACTGGCTACGGACAAAAAATATTCCGGCATGAACTATTTCATATTCAGCAAAAACATAGTTGGGATATTCTCTACCTGGAATTGCTCATTTGCTTTTGCTGGATAAATCCCTTTTTTTATCTCATAAAAAAAGAAATAAAAGCTACGCATGAATTTTTAGCCGATCAATATGCGGCCGGACAAGACAATCGATGGGAATACGCTGAATTATTGATCATGCAGGTTTTCCAAACACGCCAGCAAATCGTCAACCCTTTTTTTCACAATCAAATAAAACGACGTATTACCATGATCACCAATTCGTCAAACACAAGCTATCAATATCTGCGTAAGACGATGGCGTTGCCGCTTGTCACCGCAGTTATCACTTTAATTAGTATGAATTGTACATCGAAGGATGTAAGCAACAACCGCAATGCAGCCGCACCTGAATCAACTGTCGAAAATAAAAAGCAGGAATCCAGCCAAACCGGCTTTGGGCATGTTTTTGAAAAAGTGGAAGTCGAACCGGCGTTTCCCGGAGCATTCGCCGGTTGGAGCGCCTATTTGCAAAAGAATCTGAATGTCAATATTCCTGTTGATAACGGTGCGCCAGAGGGAGAATATACAGTTACCGTACAATTCATTGTAAACACTAATGGCAAAATAAGTGATTTAATAGCCCTCACCGATCATGGTTTTGGAATGGAAGAAGAAGTACTCAGGATAATGGCAAAAAGTCCGGACTGGGAGCCTGCAGTACAGGATGGAAAAAAAGTTAACGCATACAGAAGACAACCCGTGACATTTGTTATCCAGGCTGAATAGTATTTAAATAAATCCAATGAAAGCATTTCTTTTAATCTTACTTCAGATTATATTGGCTTCAGGTATGCTATATACCTATTATCATTTCTTTTTAAGGAATAGCAGGTTTCATCAATACAACCGGTATTTTCTGTTACTGGCAACAGTTATCAGTATTTGCATACCTTTTTTGCATATCCCTGTCTATTTTGATGCAGTTGAAACTGAGCCTTTACTCACAAAGACATTAACCGTTTTTTCTTCGGCCAATTTTGAAGAAGATGTAATTGCCGGAAAGGGTTCCGTTGATCCGGGTTGGTTTAGCTGGAAAAATATGTTATCAGCGATATATGTAATAACAGCACTCTTCCTGTTTATTCGGTTTTTCGTAGCGATAATTCGAATCGCCCGTTTGGCAAATATTTACCCCGGTGAAAAAATTAATAATATCCGTTTTATAAATACCAATGAACCCGCTACCCCATTCTCCTTCTTTCGCTGGTTATTCTGGAATAATAAGATTGAGTTGAACTCTGATGGCGGTCAACGGATATTCCGGCACGAATTATTTCATATCCGGCAAAAGCACAGCTGGGATATTATTTTCCTGGAAATAACAGCTGTGGTGTTTTGGCTCAACCCCTTTTTCCATTTGATAAAAAAAGAGATAAGGGCTATTCATGAATTCCTGGCCGACAAGTTTGCCGCAGAAGAAAACAAAGAGTGGGATTATGCAGAACTATTGCTTATGCAGGTACTAGGTTCCCCCAATACCCGGTTGACGAATCCATTTTTTCATAACCAAATAAAACGACGTATTACTATGCTGACCACATCTAAAAAACCAGGCGCTCAATACCTTCGCAAATTAATGGTATTGCCTTTTGCAGTTATCATTGTTGGATTGTTTGCTTTTACTTATAAGTACAGGGGCATCGATAACATTATCCCTGCAAATGAGGAGATCACCATCGTTGTTGACGCATCACATGGTGGAAATGATCCAGGCGCAAAAAGCCCCGATGAAAAATACACAGAATCAAAATTATCACTTGAAATAGCCAGGCAACTACAAAACCTGGCCAAAGATTACCATGTAAAAGTGATCATGACAAGAGAAAACGATGAATTTCCTGCAGGAGCACAGACAAAAGATGAAGCATTGAGAAAGAGAGTCGACATAACTAATAAAATAAAGCCTGTTGCGTTTATATCCATTCATCTCAATACATCATCACCAAACGATGAATACACAACAGCATCCGGTATTGAAGCTTATGTATCCAATAAGAGGAATGATGATGAAGGAAAACAACTTGCTTCGATGATTCTTCAAAGTTTGTCGCGGATCTATAAAACAAAGCGAGAGTTAAAATACCGTTCCCAGACTGGCGTATGGGTTCTTGACCAAAATAGCTGCCCTTCCATTTTGTTGGAATGCGGATATATAAATAATACAGAAGACCTCGCCTTCATAACAAAAAAGGCCAACCAGGAAAAAATTGCCAGAACAATCTTAGAAGCTATAGTGAAATTCAGGTCGAAAATTTTTGAAATGGCGATGGGAAATCCTGCCGCAGATACTGTTCCTTCAAAATTTACCCCCAAAAATCAATAACGAAGTCGTTGTAACCGGGGAACTGATTTAATTTCAATAACGAAGTTGCTTGCCATTTGCAAAAATGGCAAGTTCTTTTTTCCCGCTCTCCTCTACTCTGCCGATAACTTTCGCATCAACACCAAAATTTTTTGCTACGCTGATAATATTTTCAGCGTCTTTTTCATTCGTATAAATTTCAAGCCTGGTACCCATATTAAAAACCTGGTACATTTCCCTATCATCGGATTTACTCGCTTCCTGTATCAATTGAAAAATAACCGGGGGCTCAAAAAGATTATCTTTTACTATCCGGACATTTTCAGGCACATATTTCAAACATTTGGTTTGCCCGCCTCCGCTGCAGTGGATCAATCCATCTATTGCATCAAAATGATTTTTCAATAACTCTTTTATCACCGGGGCGAAAGTTCGTGTAGGGCTTAACAGCAATTTCCCTATTTCTGACATCGTACCTCCAACTTCTATCTTATCCGTCATTCTATGAAGCCCAATATAAACGACAGAACCGTCTAATGAATTATCAAAGGATTCCGGAAATCTCTCACCATAACTTTTATTCAAGACATCATGTCTCGCACTGGTCAACCCATTACTTGCCAACCCACTGTTGTATTCCGTCTCATAGTTTGTCTGACCAAACCCTGCTAACCCAACAATTACATTACCTGGCTTTATCCTTTCATTGGTGATCAATTTTTCTTTAGGCCATCTCGCCGTCATGGTACCATTCACCGTCATGGTTTTTACTACATCGCCTACATCCGCCGTCTCACCACCCATAAAATGAATATTAACACCATAACTTTTCATGGTATTAAAAAAATCCTGCGTGCCATTAATAACCGCTTCCAATACTTCTGCGGGAATATTTTTTTTATTCCTGTCAATGGTAGAAGAAAAAAGAAGGTTATCATATATACCTACACAAAGCAGATCATCCAGGTTCATAACGATAGCATCCTGCGCAATCCCTTTCCAAACGGAAACGTCACCGGTTTCTTTCCAGTATAAATAAGCAAGTATACTTTTAGTACCTGCACCATCAGCATGCATCACATTTACCCAATCCTCATTACCGCAGAGCACATCGGCGTATATTTTACAAAATGCTTTTGGAAACAACCCCTGGTCCAAATTTTTTGTGGCGGCATGAACTTCTTCTTTCTGGGCTGACACACCTCTTTTTTCATATAAACTCATATCCATAATTGTGGCGCAAAGCTAAATATTCCAAGCATTAAGGAAGGATTTTTCCGCAATCAATTTTCAGTTAGTTTTGCAGCACTTTATGAAGGTTCATTATGATATAGAACGTTTACCGTTATTTAAGAATGCAGTTATCACTATTGGTACTTTTGATGGTGTACACATGGGTCACCGGCAGATAATAGATAACCTTAAGCAAGAAGCCCGTGCTATCGATGGTGAAACGGTTATCATCACTTTTCACCCACATCCAAGAAAAGTTATTTCGTCTACTATCCTTGGCATCCGGCTTATTAATACCCTGGAGGAAAAAATTCAGTTGTTGGAAGACCTGGGCATTGATCATTTGGCAGTAGTTCCTTTCACCGACGCTTTTGCCAACCAGCAGGCCGAAGACTATGTAAAGCAGTTCCTGGTTGAAAAATTTCATCCGCATACCGTTATTATAGGATACGATCACCGGTTTGGAAAAGAAAGAAAAGGCGACTATGTGCTGTTGGAAAAACTGGCGCCTGTTTTTAATTACCAGCTGAAGGAAATTCCCAAACATGTATTGGATGAGATAGGCATTAGTTCTACCAGGATCAGGGAAGCATTATTGAATGGAAAAATTGAAATTGCCGACAGGTTGCTCGGTTATGAATTCTTTTTTTCCGGAACAGTGGTACACGGCGACAAACTGGGGCGTAAACTTGGCTATCCAACAGCTAATCTTAAAATAGCCGACGAAGAAAAGATCATTCCGGGTAATGGCATCTATGCAGTGTATGCTTCCCCGCATGGGTTTAATCACCGGCTGAAAGGAATGATGAGTATTGGTTTCAGGCCCACCGTAGATGGAAAAAAAAGAGTAGTAGAAGTAAATTTATTTGATTTCAATGAAGAAATATACGACCAGCCATTAAAAGTGTATGTCAAGAAATATCTGCGTGAAGAAATTAAATTTAACTCGCTGGATGAACTGGTAAAACAAATTGACCAGGATAAAGTGGAAAGCCTGAAAATACTGTAAACAATTAGCTATTGACAATAAGCAAACCGGCCGTTTCATATTTTACAAAGCAAAAGGGCAGACTTGTTAGTTTGCCCTTTGTATATCGCCCGTTGTCTATTGCCGTTGCTTAATACTCTATTCTGAATTCCAGTTTTGTTGCATCATCAAAGAAATCATCAACTGAGCTCAGTATCGTTACTTTCTTTTTATCTTCTGAAAGCTTTACGTTCTTTCCTTCCGCTTTCTTTGCTGGTCTTGGCAGGTTAAAGATCAAAGTAGTGTTCATGGGCATCCCTTCTCCAGCCATTTCTTTCATCGTCTGCATGCCTTTATCGTTTGCAACACTGTCATATTTTGCCGCAATAAGCTTTTTTTCTATAACACCTTTCGAATAGGTAGTGGTAAAATATTCGTCCATTGATCCTTTCGGCATTTCATCAGTAGGAATAGGCGGAGCATCACCGCCAGCACCACCATCCATCTGTTTCTTCATGGTTTGTTCCATTACTTTAGCGGAAAGCTCATTCAACTTGTTTATTTCTTTCGCATCTGAAAAAGGGAAATGAAGTTTAGTGACCAACTTCTCTTCGCCCATATCGATATTGAGTCCCAACTTGCCTTTTCGTGCAAGAGTTTTTTCTTCCGCTGAAAGATCCGGGAGACTATCGATCATTTTATCAAGGTTGATGGTGGTATCCAGCGCCTTATCGGCTTTTTCCAATTCCTTACCCTGACCTGACATTTTCGCCAATGCAATCAATCCACTCATGTCGGTAGTGGTTACCATTGTACCGCTTCCATCCGCATTAAAAGAAATTTCCCGGGTAGTTTCACAACTGGTCATCACGAATGCCGATCCAACAAGCAATAAACCCAACAATTTTTTCATTTTTTTTTATTTATTCTTAGATGATTATTTCTTTGAAAAAGTTGTGCAAAGAAAGGCAATTCGCCCCATATATTTTAGGCCGTCATTTTACAGATCATTTCTTTAAGCAGAGAGCCGTCTTCTGCACTGGCATTGTGAATACCGATACTTTTCAGGTTATATTGGTGTAACAAAAGCAATATCTTCTCAACGCCCTGGTAATCGTACATTTTTGCCGCCTGCAGATAATCTTTCACAAAAAAAGAGTTTACCCCAATCAATGTGGCGACTGATTTTTCGTCCTGGCCGGCAGCCCCGAACACCATAAATACTTTACTAAAGAAGCCGTACAACGAGGGAAGTACCAATTGTATGGGAGCCGCTTTGGGATTAGATTCAAAATACTGGACGATCCTGATACTTTTTGCCAGGTCCTTTCTCGCCAGCGCCGATTGCAATTCAAAAACATTGAAATCTTTGCTTACACCTACAAATTCTTCTATATCTTCTTCGCTGATGGTTTTTCGCTTGCCCAGGTTAATGGATATTTTTTCAATTTCGTTTTCGATGCGGGTAAGGTCATTACCGATATGATCCACGAGCAGCGCTAATCCTTTTGGTGAGATCAGCAAATCCTTTGACCGAAGCAATTCCTGAGTCCACTCGGGCAACTGGCTGTCATAGATTTTTTTGGTAGTGATCAAAACGGCCTTTTGTTTCAGCAACTTCGCCAGTTTAGAACGGCCGTCCACTTTTTTATTTTTGTATGAAACTATAAAAACAGTGGAGCTAAGCGGGTTTTCAATATAACCTTCTAGTTTTTCAATATCCCGCATATGCTGGGCTTCCTTTAATAATACAACTTGCCGTTCAGCAAACATCGGGTAGCGCCGACACGCATTGATCACATCTGCCCAGGACGTGTCGCGACCGTAGAAAATGGAAAGATTAAAAGAGGCTTCGCCTTCACTCAGGATATTATGTTCGGCATAATCTACCGCTTTATCGATAAAATATTCTTCATCCCCTTCAAGCCAGTAGACCGGTTTAAACACCTGCTTTTTCCATTCCGTCAATATCTTTTCAATTGCCATAAAGCGCTAAGATACAGGCTTTCCACCGGTTCGGGCCTTATCGTTAGTCAAGTTTTTATGGCACATATAAAATTTTCTGGCACGGTTTTCGGAATTGTGCAAGTCAAATGATTTTCCGGCCGATGCTAACCTTGAAAACGATTAAAATTTATTAAACATAGTAAACCCAACTCATTTAAAACCACAAGTATGACAAACACAAATTATCCATCAGCGACCCCACAAAGTCAACCCCCTACTCCCAACAAGGGCAATAAGAACCTGCTAATAGGAATTCTTGCTGCCGGTTTATTGGGTACATGGGGATACCTTTTGTATGATAAAAACAAATCAGGTGAAATAATGCAAGTAGCTCAGGCTCAGTCTGAAAACTACATGACTCAGCGTGACTCACTTAAGTTATTGTATAACGATGCAGAAATGCGCCTTGATTCTATCACGGGTGCTAACAATAACCTGCAAGGCGACAAGAGCACTTTGCAAAAGCAAATTGAATCCAACAGAGCTGAGATCAGGCGTATCTTAAATGATAAGAATGCTACAGCAGCGGATTTGAAGAAAGCAAAATCAATGATCGCTGATCTGAACAACCAGATCGTAAGCCTGGAAGCTGAAGTATCAAGGTTGACTGGTGAAAACCAGGAGTTAACTGCCAACAATTCACAGCTTACTTCTGAAAAACAAGTATTGGAGCAAAATCTTACTACCTCTACTACTGAAAAAGAAGCTTTAGCTCAGACTGTTGATGTAGGTTCTACATTCAGCGCATCTAATATACAGATCACTCCGGTGAATGAAAAGAAGAATGGTAAAGAGAAAACTACGGCTACAGCCAAGAGAGTAGATAAATTGGTTGTTTCCTTCGATGTAGAAAATCGTATTGCAAAATCAGGTCCTGCTGATATGTATATAATGGTTACAGCTCCTGATGGAAAAGTTATTTCTGATCCTGCTCTTGGATCTGCTACTTTGACCACACGTACAGATGGTGACAAACCCTATACTACTAAGGTTCCTGTAGAATACGAACAAGGTACACGTAAAGCTTTACAGTTTCCTCTTCGCCAGGCTGACTTCCAGAGAGGTGATTATAAAATTGAAATTTATCATAACGGGTTCAAGATTGGTGAAGGCATCAGAACTCTGAAAAAAGGTGGTTTATTCGGTTAAAAGCAAGTTGCAGTAATGCGACGAGACCGTCTCACTAAAATGAGACGGTTTTTTTATTTATAGTTAGTCCGGAGCTTAGGATAGACAGAACTGGCAGGCGGCTTGCAAACAATTTGAATATGCTTTATCTTTCGGAAAAGACACGAGAGTTAAGAAATGAAAGATATAAAGCCTTTATTGCTGGTACTTCTTTCCATTGGCCTGGTTAGCACCTGGATCTATCATATTTATGATAAAACCGTGTATAGCCAGCGAAAAACGGAAGTATATGAAAAAGATCCCTTGTCTGTGGCCAATGCCGTCAAAGATTCTTTAGACAAACTATATTCCGCTACCATCAGGGAGCTGGACACCCGGCTTGATTCCTCTCAGTCCAATGCCGCTTCCCTGCAAAGCCGGCTTGACAGCAGGCTCCGGGAGATTAACAAGCTAAAGTTGGAAATAAGTAATATCCTGGATAAACGGAATTTTTCAAAGAGCGATCTTAGTTTAGCCCGGCAAAAAATTGGTGAATTGCAAGGGAAAGTAGACGATCTGAATGATCAAAACCTGTCAATGGAAGAGGAAAGAAAACAACTTGGAAATACATTGTTGCAACTGACCCAAAATGTAGATAGTCTTCAACTGAATATACGCCGCCTTAGCGTTGAAAATGAAGCACTGAATGAAAAAGTAAAGCTTGCCAATGTATTTATTGCATCAGAAGTTAAAATTGAAGCGATAGAAGTAAAAGGCTCGAGTGAAGAAAACACATCCCAGGCAAAGAAAGCAGATAAATTCGTTGCATCGTTCATCGTGCAGAACCGGGTGAACCAGTTTTCAAATGCAGAAGTAACAACCGTATTGATAAAACCTGATGGGGAGGTTATGCAAAGTACGGTCTGGGATTCAGGTACATTTGATGTAAAGAACGAAGGGCGGAAAAATTTCACCCGAAAAATTAAATTTGACTACGAAAAAGGTGAACAGAAATATCTTTTATTTACGGTTGACACTGAAAAATGCGAGAAAGGAATTTATACTTTCCAAGTTTGGCATAATGGGATAATGATCGGGCAGGCTACAAAAAAATTGGGTTAACCGTTTTTTCCGTGATAATAATATAAATGAAAAAGCCTCTGTGGAAGAGGCTTTTTCATTTATATTATTGCGGTATTAATACCTGGTCTATTTTGTGAAGTACCCCATTTATATAATGCTGATCACTGCTGCCGCCCGGGGCAGGTGTTGGATTAATTTGAACACTGGAAGGAGTGGCATTACCTAAACCTTTCGCAGTAATGGCAATAACTCCTGCAAAACCATAGGTGGCTTTCAAAATAACACCCGGATGAGCCGCGATAGCGCTATTTAACAAAGTAAATGAGCTAGTTTCTGTCGAAGGGATATTAACTGAAAAAGCCCTGATACCCTGAAACGTGGTACCTGTTTGCATGGCAAGCAAATGATATACTACTATTCCCGCCACTGTTTGAGGTGTAAGAACGCCTGCGAGGGCTGGATTGGTAAATACTGCGGGTGTTGAAGCCAAAGCTGCAGCTTGTCCCTGTGCGATAGCAGGAGCTTGTGCGGCAGCCAGGCCTGGGGCTGCTGCATCAGCTTCTGCCTGGGTAGCGCCTCCGGCTATCAATTGTTGTGTTATTACCGGTATCAATTGCTGGGTAACGATGGGAATCAACGCAAGGGTAATTTGTCCCGTTAAAAGGGCCTGAAATGCGGCATCAGTGGGGGCCAATAAAGTCAGGTTCGCTGCTGGGTTTGATAAAGCAGATACCAAAGTCCCGGGAGGATTACCAGGAGGAACATTACCATCTGCTCTTTCAACAGCCGCTTTCAGGTATGTCAATTCCGGATCAGACGCAATTCTTTGCCACAATACCTGCGATGGCGGGAGAACAACAAAAGACGCCCTATGCATAATGCCATTGGCCGCCTCAATATCTGCCTGAACTAAAGGAATGTTATTTATAAAATTAGTTGTCCCTTGTTTGCCGGGGAAAAGAGGCATCCGGTAGCCCGGAGGCAATGTTGGTGAAGGCGGGGATAAAATAAGAGTGCTTTGTAAATAGAGGTTATTTGGGAATGTAGTGGGAATGCCTGTAGAAGCGAATTTCTGACCTCCGATAATATGATACCTGAGTATGGAATCCAATTGACCAGTTCTAAATCCCTTCAGAGTAGAAACACCAGTGGGTAACCCAAGAGCCTGGAACGAACGTTGGAAAGCATCGTTGTCAGGAGCAAATAATGTAAGCACGGCTTTCTTATCATTCAGCAATACATCGAGTTTGCCCGCCGGGCTATTAAATGTACTGGCGCGGGCGATCGCGCTATCCAAATAAGAATAGATATTTCCGTTAGCCCTTATCGTTTCAAAAATAGTAGAGCCGGTTGACGGATTTACAACAATTGGTTCTGCAACGGGCAAATCCTTGTTACAGGAAGATAACATACTCACAGCGGCAGTAATCATCGCCACAGTCCTCATCCATTTATTTGCAAATATTTTCATATAGCTAAGTTTAACTTATTTTGACAATTTGATTAAAGTACATTGTAAGCAAAACTTACATAATACAAACCTCCGATACTCGGATTACCGATGGCTGTACGATAATACTCATTCAAAAGATTATTAGCGCCAATTTTAAATATTGATTTGATTTTCGGCTGTTTTAAACTGATTGATGCATCCACTACATTGTAAGCAGGCAAGTCTCCCTGGTTAAAATCATTTTCATAGAAGAATCCATCCTGCCAGCGCCAATTGACATTAAAGCCCAACAATTTGCCGGGGCCAAAACCTGTATTACCAAACGCCAAAACCGTTCTTAACTCAGGGGCGTTAAAGAAAGCTCTGAAACCTGCCGGAACATTTTTTATTTTATCTGACGAGGCGTTAGCAGAAACGGTGAAGTTGGCAGGTAGTAACCACTCAATACTTCCCGCCCAACCGTAAGTTTTAACTTTATCAGGAGAGTTAACTACTACAGAATAACCTTTGTAGGGATTAGCAAATGAAGGCGTAACACCCGTAGCAAACTGTATTACATCACGACGTGTTAAGAAATCTTTGTAGGCTCCAAAATAAACATACGCATCTATCAATACTTTTTTATTGATGAGCGATTTGTATCCTAATTCAAAAGTCGTTACAGATTCGGGTTTAGCTTCTATGTAAGGAACCTTTGTTAAACCGTTTCCCTGGGGAGGTACAGTTGACGGATCATAGCCATTATTATTGGTCAGATCATATTTATCCCACAAAGACTTATTGGCACCGATCAGGCGACCTGAACCTACATCCAGGTCGATCCATTGCTGCTGGGTGCTTGGAAAGCGATAAGCTGTTTGGTAAGACAGGCGGATATTATGATCTTTCGCGGCTTTTATTAACGCGGTAATTCTGGGAGTGAATTTTCCCTTAAAATTCTCATTTTTATCGTACCTGCCCGAAGCTGTTAGTTTCAGCAGGTCTTTGATTATTTGCTTGCCTACCTGCATATAGGCGCCAACCTCATTAATAATAATAGGCTGACCAACTTTATCAGCAAACAAAGTACCCTCACTGTTCAATTTGTATTGCTTCCAGTTGCCGCCTGCAATTACATCAACAAACTTTATAGCGCTTGACAGATTGTATTGGCCTTCCACCATCCATAAATCAGTTTTATCGAGGAACAAGCCGCCAGTGGGGATTGGTTTTTTTCTAACCGCATCAAAAATAGTATGAAACTGATCGGAATAAGGAGCAGGTCTGCCTATATCAGCCGTCTTACGGGCGATATTATGTGCTTCAAGATCAGGTCTGCCGGCCAGTTTAGCATTCATATAGGCAAAAGCATATTCAGGATACCAGGTAGTGCTGGGTTTCCATGCTTCATTAAATAATTGAGATGTAATGGTAAGGTTATGTGATTGACCCGCATTTTCCTGTGTAGTATAACCGCGGATAAACCATTTATCGGATCTAAGCTCCACCTTGTATTGTCCAACTTTCAAATCCTTCAACGAGTAACGCTGGCTGCCGGTATATACAGTATTCCCCGTACCCCAATGACCCGCTACGATTGCTTCGACTTTTTTTGATAATTTAAAATGCAAAGCACCGGAAAGTTTAACATTTAATGAATTGGGGTTAACCACTTCGTTTTCTGTATAACCACTCCGCGAAACAGGAATATCTGCGGGAAGTGTGCTAACATAATTTTGCCAGAAAGGTACCTGTGCGGCAATTTGATTTAGTACACTTTTTAAATTGGTAGTTGTTTCGTCCCCGTAGGTATTTACACCGTCGTAGTTAGGATCTGTATCACGTGTACCGGGAACAATACTTCCGGTTGTTCCTAATCTTTTATAGTTCCTGTAGTCATCAGCTACCCAGTCGTTGGCCTGGATTATTTCGGCGCCAATTTTGAAAGCAAAACGTTCGGATACTTTTTGAGCCCAGCGAAGCGACCAGTTGTGATAAGGAGACGGATCCCTTTCCCGCCCGTCGGTATGCATGATACCCGTTTTGACCTGGAAAGAAAGACCTTGATATTTAAATGGATTTTTGCTGTTAATAAGAAGTGTTCCATTCATGCCTCCGGGACCATACAGGGCGGAAGAGGCGCCGGGTAATAATTCCATACTTTCCACATCCAGTTCGGTAAGACCGATAATGCTTCCTACAGAAAAATTCAGCCCGGGAGCCTGGTTATCCATACCGTCAACAATCTGGTTAAACCTGGTATTACCACTACCGGAAAAGCCCCTTGTTGTTGGCGTTTTAAAAGACAAAGACGCCGCAACCACGTCAACTCCTTTTAATGTACTGACAATATCATAGTAGTTGGAGGCCGCGGAATTACGAATAGCTACATTACTTATCCGTTCTATGGAAACTGGTGATTCTAAAATTCTTTCGGGGACACGGGATGCGGATACTACTACTTCCTGACCAAGAGAAGAAGCTGGAACAAAGTCAATCTCACCGGCATCAGTACTGCTGACAGTTATTTCACGGTTTTCATACCCAACGGAGCTTAATACCAATACTACGGGTGTTTTAGCAGTCGTCAATTTAAACACGCCATTTTCGTTGGTGAATGTACCCGACGAACTTCCCTTTACCACTACGGATACAGAAGGTATGGGATCTTTGGTTATGCTATTGCGAATGGTACCAGAGATAGTAACATTTTGTGCCATGCCGGCAACAGCAAAAATATTTACCACTAACAAAGCAATTATTAAGCGGCATTTTTTTCTCATATATGGCAGTTTTAGTTTGGAATAGGGCGGTAAAATAAGCATTGTACTGTTTATCCAAAAATTTAATTTTTACAGTAAAAAGAACAACTTGTTGAAATCTTAAAAGCTCTATTATTGGGTGTATTTTTAACCCTTCTTAATTTCGGTCATGATTCCATTTTCTTTTCCTGATCAGACAGCCTTTTATAGTGGCAAGGTCCGGGATGTTTATACCATCAAAGACCGGCTTGTCATGATCGCCTCCGATCGTATTTCTGCTTTTGATGTTATTCTTCCAAGGCTTATTCCTTTTAAGGGACAAGTATTAAACCAGATCGCTGCTTATATGCTGAAGGCAACGGAAGATATATGTCCAAACTGGCTGGAGAAAGTACCAGCGCCCAATACGTCTATCGGAAAAAAATGCGTGCCGTTCAAAATTGAAATGGTAGTAAGAGGAAATTTAACGGGTCATGCGTGGAGAACTTATGCAGGTGGAAAGCGACAACTATGCGGTGCTGTAATGCCGGATGGAATGAAAGAGAATGATTTTTTCCCCAATCCCATTATTACCCCATCTACCAAGGCGGAGCACGGGCATGATGAAGATATCTCACCAGAAGAGATTATTGAAAAAGAACTGGCGACAAAAACCGAATGGGAAATATTAAGTGAGTATGCCTTGCAATTATTTGAAAGAGGGAAAGAAATAGCCGCCAAACGAGGCTTGATTCTCGTAGATACAAAATATGAGTTTGGAAAGATCGGTGATACTATTTACCTAATGGATGAGATTCATACACCCGACAGTTCCCGGTATTTTTATATTGAAGGTTTTGAAGAGCGGCAGGCAAACGGGGAAAGACAAAAACAGCTTAGTAAAGAGTTTGTGCGGGAATGGCTGATCGCAAATAATTTTATGGGGAAAGAAGGACAGACAGTTCCTGAAATGCCTGACGACTGGGTGAACACGATTTCGCAACGGTATATTGAACTGTACGAAAAAGTTATTGGTAAAAAATTCATTCCGCAACCATTAACTGAAAAAGAAATATTTGAGAGAATCATCGCAGCACTAATTGAAGTAAAATAAATGATGCCGTCTTTCTGTAACTTAGTAACAAACTTTACTTATATGCACATGAAGAAACTTTGGATAGCAGTGTTTATTTTTTTCACTACCGCTGTCTATGCACAGAAAAATTTTACCTACACTCCTGAAAAGCCAAAGCCGGGAGATATCATCACTTTTACCTATGAACCGGCTGGCGATATTGCCAACACTATTTTGCCAGTGGAAGCTGTAGTATATCAATCCGGCGTCAAGGGGCAAAAGGCTGACGATGTCATGCTGAAAAAAACAGCTAATAAAATCAGCGGCGCTATCATTACGGATACAGCGATGAATTTTCTTTATTTGGGTTTTTCCTCTGACAAAAAATTTGACAATAATTTTAATGAAGGTTATTTTATCCAATTGTATGAAAATGGAGAGGTAAGAAAAGGAAGTTATTTTAACAAGGCGATGTTTTATCAATACTATATCGGAGAGGTAGGAGGAGAAAGGAATAATGAAAAAGCTCTTGCCTCCATGGAAAAAGAAATCAGCCTGTTCCCCGAAAGTAAAAAGTTATACCTGTCTTCTTATATGCGCCTGCTAACAGCCGTCAAAAAAGATGAAGGCCTGGCTTTGATACAAAAGGAAATTGAATCGCAGTTAAAAAGCGGGTTAAAAGATGAGACTGACTATAATAATCTTGAGAACCTTTACAGTATAGCAAAACTCAATGAACAGTCAAAATTCGTAACTGCTCTGAAAAAGGAAAAATTTCCTGATGGCAACTGGACGGTTAGCGATGCCTTAGAAAAATACAGCGCTGAAAAAGATATTGAAAAAAAGAAATCACTTATTACTGAAATAGAAAAAAAAGTAAAGAGTGGAAATGAAAAATGGCAATATGTAAAGGACAATTTGAGCTATTATCAATTGCGCATTCCTTATGCATATGTTACCGCTAAGAAATGGGAAGAGGTTAAGAAATCAGTAGCGGAATTAGGAATATCAGATAAAGCAAGAATTGCATCCACCTATAACGATATTGCCTGGCAAATGCAGGAAAAAAGCGAAAATCTTGTTGTCGCTGAGGAATTGTCGGGAATCGCTACGACGCGGGCCAAGGAAGAATGGAAAAACCCTGCCGGCGCCAAACCTGATTACCTTACCAAAAAACAATGGGACAAAAACCGCGAATCCCTGTATGCCAGGTATGCTGATACTTATGGAATGGTGCTCTACCGCATGGGCGAATATAAAAAAGGATTGTCTTTTGCCAAAGAATCGGCCCTGTTGATTAATAAAGGGAAAGATGCGGATCAAAATAATACCTATGCCCTATTGGCCGAAAAAACTTTGCCGGTCAAACAATATAAAAAAGAATTGGAGCAGTTTTTGAAAGATGGCAAATCAACCAGCGAAATGAAGGGTATACTAAAAAGAGTATACGTACGGGAAAAAAAATCTGAAAACGGTTTTGATGAGTATGTTACCGGCCTGCAAAAAGAAAGTTATCTTAAAATGCTGGAAGAACTACGCAAGTCCATGCTGAATGAAACGGCTCCTTCTTTTGCACTATTGGATCTTTCAGGAAACAAGGTAGATATTGCTAATCTGAAAGGGAAAGTTGTAGTGGTGGATTTCTGGGCTACCTGGTGCGGCCCCTGCAAAGCCAGCTTTCCGGGTATGCAAAAAATGGTAAACAAGTACAGTGAGAACCCTGATGTAAAATTCATATTCGTAGATACCTGGGAAAGAGGTGAGACTAAAGAAAAGAATGCAGGTGATTTTATTACCAGCAATAAATACAGCTTCCATGTTTTAATGGACAATGATGATAAAGTGGTGACCGACTACAAAGTGGACGGCATACCTACCAAATTCGTCATTGATAAAGAAGGGAAGATCCGTTTCAAAGCCATCGGATTTGATGGCAGTGATGATAAGCTGATGAGTGAACTAACTGCCATGATTGATATGGCATCTGATCCTTCGAAGAAAGCCTTTTAAGAAATAGTTAGTACATTAAAAAAATGGCGGTAACAATTGTTACCGCCATTTTTTTTTAACATTTTCACTCGCTTTTTATATCTACTGTGAAAATGGTATCCCTGTCTTGCACCATTAAATTGATCTATTTTTAAACCTCTTTCAATTTTTTAACTATATTCTTTACCGGGGTTACTTTGAAACCTTCATTGCGTAATAAATTAATACAACCTTTCTTGCCGGGCAGGTGCCCCGCTCCTACAGCTACCAAAATAGATTTTTCAGGTAGCAACTTTTTCAATTTTTCTATCCAGTTCTCGTTGCGGTTGTACAGTAATATATCTGTGTAATTGGAAATACTCGGGTCACTTTTCATCAGCATTTCTTCCAGTTTTTTCAGGTCCTGGCTTCTGTATGCATTCATCATTTCCGTAAGCTCCTTGTCTTCACCATTACCCTTATTGGCATTATCGATATAACTCACTAACTGTTCCGCCTGCAATTTATACGGTATATTATCCAGAACTGAAGCCTGGTAGCCCATACTTTCCAGGCCCTTTATTGGCTTGCTGTATTGCTTTGCTTCCTGCATGATCACCTGCTCCATCATGGCCGTTGTTTCACAGGGCATTCCCCCTTCCTGGAGTGTTGATGCCGCCAGCATGGGTTTATAAGTCTCGAGCATAGAAAATGGCAGCATTGATTCTTTTGTTTCGAAATAATTTTTAACTTTTTTATAGTCGGTTTCGCTAAGTAGGTCCTGCAAGGTGGTGTCTCCTTTCATTTTCATCTTACTCATTACACCCAGCATTTCAAACATGTTGTCCAGGTCTACTTCAAAGTAAACTTCCTGTACGTTCCTGATCACATTTTTTAAACTATCACTTAAAACGGCATCATCTTCACAAAGCATATGTATAGTACCAAAAAGATAAGATGGTTTTTTAAGGCCATTACCACTGATCTTCCAGAGCAATGTATTTTCTGCATTATTTTTTTGAGCGAGGGCCGAAATTGCTATCATACTACCAAGTACTATTGCACTAAATCTTTTCATTTTAAGTAGCTGTTGTTTTATTTTAGCCGGGGGTAAATCCCATGCTGATTCTAAGGCAAGTTAGTTTTTTAGTTTAATACCCGGGCGGATAATTGAGTTAATTGTGTTGTAAGGCTAAAGGTCTATTTCTATGGAAATGGCGACTTAATAGCGTGGCCTGCTTTTCCGACGTCATTGTTGTCTATCCCACCACTTTTGCTTCTTCGCCATACATCTGCTTCTTGAATTTTAGCGAGGGTGAGGCAATGAATGAACCCAGGCCCAATTGCTGCCATTTTTCATCTACGGCTTTTATCGTTTCATCATTGGCTACAATAATATTCGGCCAGTCCCGCTGAAAATCGTCAAACTGTTTTGTCTTCCTGGTCCCGTCCAGTCCCATGCAGGCAATATATGCGTTTGAGGTTTTTGGTTTGAGGTTTGATGCAGGTCGTTTACAGAGATGGTAGTCTCTTTTGGGATCGAGGTTATTGCAAAAACGCCATAGAGCCGTTGCAAGGTCGAAGGCATCAACAGTATGCTCCACATACAATATCATTTTTATGCCTTCCGTTTCTTTCAAAGCACCAATTTGTTCATGCAGTTCTTTTATATGATCCTTTCTATTTTTTTCAACAGAAATGATCAAACAAGGAATTTCTTTTTTTAACAATGAAGTGTTGACTGCTTTTATTTCAGTAAACTTTGATGTAATGAACTCTTCGTCTAATTGCAAACTGCCTGCTGGCAACTGCAAACCATCATCCATCTCCTCTTCAAATTTCCTCGTTCCATCAACACACATTTTACCACCAAAGCCCATCTTGCTGCAGCTATGATCCAAAACATCCATCGGCCCCTGTGAAAAATAAATATCTGTTGCCGGGTTCAGGTTTTTAAATACATATTTTGCCAATTCCGGATAATCAGTAATAGATGTTTCCCGGTCCGCGATAACAAGAATCTTATTAAACATCATTTGTCCCGCACCCCACATCGCATTCATTACTTTTTGTCCCTGGCCTGCATACTCTTTATTGATCTTCGTGATAACAAGATTATGAAAGACTCCTTCCACCGGCATTTCCATATCAATAATTTCCGGAACCATTGTCATCTTGATCGGTGCAAGGAAAATTCTTTCGGTCGCTTTTCCCAACCAGGCATCTTCTTGTGGCGGAATTCCAACTATTGTTGCAGGGTAAACAGGATTTTTTTTGTGCGTGATAGCCGTGATATGAAACCGTGGATACCAGTCGGGCAATGAATAATAACCAGTATGATCACCAAAAGGTCCTTCCCAAATCAATTCATCGTTGGGATCAACATACCCCTCGATGATGAAATCCGCATCAGCTGGTACCTCTACATCAGGTTGAGAAATACATTTAACCAATTCCACTTTTTTCTTTCGCAGAAAACCAGCGAGCATGTATTCGTCTACATTTTCCGGTAATGGCGCAGTGGCTGAATATGCATACACCGGATCACCGCCCAACGCGACGGCCACCGGCATTCGCTTATTCAATTTTTTATACTCATTAAAATGTTTGGCGGATACCTTATGTTTATGCCAATGCATACCGGTAAGATTGGGCCCATATACCTGCATACGGTACATGCCTACATTCCGGGAATTGGTATTCGGATCTTTGGTATGAATAATCGGTAGTGTAACGAAAGGGCCACCATCTTTTGGCCAGCAGGTAATAACGGGAAGCTTAGTGATATCAGGTTCCTGCATGACCACTTCCTGGCATTCACCCTTACCTGTTTTCACTTTTGGCATCCAGGAGGCAAACTGGCCGAGCTTAGGTAATAGTTTTAATTTATCAAGAATGCCTTCTTTGGGAGAAGCAAGGAGCTTAAATAAATTTTCTATCTCCTTCGCTGTATCATCCAGGTGAGTAACGCCAAGAGCCATACACATCCTCTTTTCGCTTCCATAAGCATTCATCAATACGGGAAAATCATACCCGGTATTTTCAAAAAGTATTGCTTTACCACCACCAGGCTGTTTACTCATCCGGTCTGTGATCTCGGCTATTTCCAACTTTGGATTGACATACGTTTTGATGCGTACAAGTTCACCCGCTTTTTCTAATGTATCAATGAAATGCTGCTGATTTTTGTAGGCCATGCTTAAATTAAATTATGCAAATGTACAACAAGGCCTGCGAGGGAATGTTCAAATACTAAAGAAGGGATTTTAGTACACATTAACGGGACAACCGGTACTGTTTTTATGTCGCCGATTACCAGCACCTGCTGCAAAACCGCCCCCACCATTATTACCGCCCAAACGATAAGTAAGATGAAGACCAGTGAAGTAGTAAGTGTCATTATGCTTTGGACCACCACGACCCGCCCCTTTTGAAGGATAAACAGGATTGCCGACATCATCGCCACGATAAGACATATCGACTGCCAGTTGCCCTCTTGCTGCAAGCAGATCAGCAGCGTCAACATAAGTATTGCTTACATCATCAAGATAATCCGTAAATAATTTTCTAAATCCGACTTCCAAACCCAAATGAAGATTATCGGTAATGGCGAATTTAACTCCGCCACCGAACGGTATAGCCGCTTGCGTCAGGCCATAAGGTTTTCGGTCAGGATAACCGGCTAAGCCCTGCCCTTCCGTACTTAGCGGTTTAAGATATATTTTCTGAGTGGTCCCGTTGTATGCATAAGGGTCGTAATGATAAACAGCCAACCCGGCAAAAGCATAAGGCGAGATGCGATTGTCATATAAATTCAGCAGGTAATATTCACCCACTACACTAAATTCAGAGATAGCCGTTTCAAAAGAAAGGTTCCGTCCTCTAAGTTCTGCGTCTTTACTAAAACGGTCAGCACCACCTACGACAGCATAAGTAAATCCCCCACGCAACATAATATTATCCGTCAATTCATAATTACCGGTAATACCAATAGCCCCATTTGTTACTTTCTTAGGAAATATTTTATCGGTGAGGTCTCCATTGTATGCCGCCAATCCTCCAAACACACCGATATGAAAACGTTGAGAAAAAGCTATATGTGTAAATAAAACAAACAGTAACAGTACCTGAATTTTTTTCATAACTAACGTTTGACCTGAACCACTCTGCAAATTTAAGGCCGGAGAATGGAATATCAATTTCAAAACGTTAAAAGAAGACAAGTACCCGGGCAAAACTGGAATAAGTTTCTCATTGACCAAGTCTTAATCATTGAAAATTATGCGAGTGCTTAAAACTTAAACCCGCCGGAATGAGGTAACTGGTTAACGTTGGTTGTATAAAGGCAACGGAATTTTCCATTGTTTATTTTTACTTCAGGCTTACCATTGAGGCTGCCGAAGACACCGTTGAAACTTCCTTCGATAATCATAGCCGTTTGATCAAAGGCAGTGACAGTGAAGGTTCCTGAGCCGCCGGTTGCCGGCGTAGTATTGTATTGATTATAAGTTGCCGAACCTGGTGAGCTCTCAGAAATGTAACCTCCCTCGCTGTATTGTAAGGCATTGAAAGTAGTAGCCTTGTTTAAATTAATGTTCTGGGGAAAAATAAGTACTACTCCGGAAGAATCTTTATTAGCGGCTTTAATACCAAGAAGTACAAAAGCATTAACACCATTAAAGCTGCTTTTTACTCCTAAAACCATTGAGTTATCAAGGCCCATATTAACATTAGCTTCCCAGGACTTTCCATCTACATTGGCGGTCATATAATAGGATGATGAATTGTTGTTATTGTTACTGCCATCATTATCTGAGTTTTTTTTACAGCCCTGGATAATAAAAAATATTAGAGCGATAGCATATCCTGTTCCGATGTTCTTAATGGAGACGATTTTACTTTTCATTTTATTTTTTGATTTATATTAATTCCAAAAAAATCTTCATAAATACGCGGTAGTATTATTTTCAAAACCGGATACCAATACAGATTCCCATTACCCTTGCTCCATAAAATGTTCCTTTTAACTTAGCATCAATAAAAAGATCCCCGATAGTTGCATCTACATCCCACAATGGAATATCTACACTTTCGATATCATTTTCCAGTTTGGCCCTGTCATCAGCTTCCAGTTCATTCATTTTCGGATCGGTGCCATGAAATCTTCCTTCAGTAAAAGCGCCAACAAATGCGCCAGCAATCCACCAGTCTATGCTTACCCGTTTTTGTTTTCCAAGCAGCCATTGGGCGCCGATCAATAAGCCTCCCCCTACTCCACCTAATTTTCCATCTATATGAGCAAGGTGTAGTGTACCGGTACTCGGTGTAAAAGTGTAATCCTGGCTCAAATCCATATAAACGTACCTGGCGAACGGAGCAATATAAAAGCCTTCAGGAGCTTGCTTTTTACCCACATAAAAGCGATATTCAGGTGTGATAGTTATTTTAGTAAACCTGGTTGTCTCAATAGCACGGGCCGCATCGGCATTACCTCCAAACTTATCAGCCAAATCTTTTTTAAAAGGCAGATCCACGCCTGGCGAAAACCCAAAACCCATAGCAAAAGATTGCTTTTTGTTCGTCACTCTTTCATATTGGAAAGAATAATGACTCAGAGCAGCAGCGGAAAGATTTGTTTTAAAAATGTTTTTTCCCGGTTTGACAGATGTCAACGGGTCTTGTGCCCGGGAAAAGGCACATGTCAATAAAAAACCGGCTAATATCAATACAGTCCTAAAGAATTTCATTTTAGTTTTTTTAAGGTTTAATAAATTCGTAATGCTCCGGCTTAATCTTAAATTGAAACAAATTATTTCTTTTCAAGCCAATACCCGATACCGACAGAAAAACTCCTTGTATGATAAACGATGTCCGCAGATCCCGGGCTGATATTAGTAATACCAAGGTCAAATTTTGCTATGGCTGAAATTGTTTTTTTCAATTGATAACAGGCCAGTAGGTTAACGCCGGCGTCAAGACTTTTTAAATCGTCTTCATTTTCATCATTTCCAAAATTGATCTTCGTGGATACGTTTTCGAAGCCTCCACCACTGCGATGATACTTTCCTGATAAGGCCCAGCCAATATATGGGCCGAGTCCAAAAGAAAGCTTTCCGTCAGCCAACGATGAATGATAAACAACAGTCAATGGTATTTTAAAATAAAATACATGAATGTTTGCATCAAAGGGGTCTATCTTAGGTTTATACCGTTCATAGGAAAAAATTGCCTGCGGGCGAAAAAATAAATTACCCGTTAACGGCACATCCGCAAACGCACCGGCTTCAAGGCCCGGCAAGGGCGATCCTTTGAATTTTTCGTTTTCGTTTTTCGCACTAGCCCCGGAAAAATTTATTCCGGCCTGTATACCAAACTGCGGCGGCTGTGAATGGGCAGCAAAGAATACACATTGAAATACGATTGAATAAAAAAATATTTTTTTCATACGCTGTGTTTTGAAGAATTTATTCCTGGCAGGATTAGTCGTTTCGCTCCATACATATAATGAGCATAATCGCTATGCCGAATGGACTATGTTTGGAAGAAATGCTGTGTATATATATTGCACAATAAATTTCCCACAGCCTTCAACTAAAAAAAATACTTAGTCTTAACTATTTTTTTGCCGGAAAGATTGGAATTACGATGCGAGGCCATGCTCTTTGGCAAAGTTGACCAGCCCGACCGGTGTATAGATATTAAGCTTCCGGCAGATATTTCTCCGGTGAGTATTGATGGTGAATTCGCTCAGGTATAGTTGTAATGCGATTTCCTTTGTGGTAAGTCCCTTTGATATTTTACTGATGATCTGAGCTTCGCGTTCCGTCAACTGGTATTTCTTCATAAAATCGCTTACAAAAAAGGATGAGTTATCGGGTTCCGGATCTGCATCACTAAACCATGTACCGCCGGCGGCTACAGATGCTACCGCCTCTTTTAAATCTACGGAACTACTGCTCTTTAGCAGGAATCCATCAGCACCGGCTACTCTTATCTCTTTGATCAGCCTGGGTTGCCCGTAGTTTGTAAATACAATGATCTTCAATTTTGGGAAATCTTTTCTCAGGATTTTAAGGGCTTCTATTCCATCCATTTTTGGCATCTGCAGGTCAAGCAATACTATGTCTGACGGGGTCTTTCGTAAAGCGCTGATCAATTCCAGCCCGTTAGTTGCAATACCGGTCACTTCCACATCGTCCATTTCCTCCAACAGCTTTCTTACTCCGTCTATCAGCAATGGATGATCATCTGCTATTATCAGCTTTGATGGCATAAAGTTTTTATTTTCGCCTGTATCACACAGGAATCTCGATAACAATTAATGTGCCCTTATCATTCTTGCGGGTTATTTCCATCCTCCCTTTAAGATACGCAATTTTAGAACGTATCCCTTCCAGTCCTTTACCCTTGGCTGCCTGGTAGTCATCTATCCCAATTCCGTTGTCTTCCGCTATTATTGAAATATTATCCTCATGCTCTACCACTTCAAGCATGGCATCCGTGGCCTGCGAATGTTTAACGATATTATGTACCAATTCCTGGACGATCCTGTAGATATTATTCAGCAGGCCAACGGGATATTTAGCAGCGTCTTCGAACCCGATAATAACCGTGTGAAATTTTATCTTCCCCGAAAGATTGATGCTGTAGTCAATATCTTCTATCGCCTTCCTGAAACCATACTTTTCAATTACCAATGGCGTCAGCCGGTGGCTGATGTCCCTGATGGAGGCGGAAACAGAAGTTAATATTTCATATGCCTTTCCCAATTTTTCATGCGACAAATCATCCTGGCCCGCTTTTTCCAAAACTGAAGAAATATTCAGAGAAGCCAGGGACAACATGCCGCCAGTTTCATCATGCAACTGATCGGCAATTTTATATCGCTCATTTTCTTCCGCATCGATGGCGCCCTGCATTACTTCAATACGATGCTGCTTTTCCATCTCTTCAATTTTGTTTTGCTGAAGTATCTCATTTTGTCGGGCGATCTTTTCTGACTGGCGCCTGCGCTGAATAAGGTTGCGGCTATAGGCAAGCAGTAATAAAATGATAACGGCGGCAAGAGTGCTAAATATGATCCTGTAAATTCTTTCTTTTCGTATTTCTTTTTGTTTTGCTTCATTTTCATAATGAAGCCGGTCAATTTGTTGCTCTTTATCATGCACCCGCATTCTTGTTTCTACTTCCTTGATAACACGGTAGCGATTCAGGTTAGTAAGCGAGTCTTTTATATTAGTAAATATCTCGAAGGCTTTACTGTAGTTTCCAAAATCTCCTTTCGCCTTTAAAAGTGCCGCATAGCATTTATAGTAGTTTAACCCGATGGCAGAATATTTGCGTGTTTGCACGGATTCTTTGAGTTTTCCCAGTTCCTCCGATGCCTCTTCTAACTTGTTTGCCGTTAGCAGTGCATTGGCATAATAGATTTCGGGTGGCACCATGTGCTGTGATTGTGAATTGCCGCGGCGCAGAGCCATGGCATAATAATGCAGGGCCTTTTCGTTTTGATGTGCCTGCTCAGCCATCATGCCGGAAGCGATAAAATAGCTTATATAAGTAATGCTGTCATCGGGCATACTAAATTGACGGCGGCTTTCATTAAGATAACCAGCGGCATTCGCATAATCATTTTGATAGGCTTTCGCAATAGCCATGTCCGCATTGAAATAAGGAGCATTGATACTGGCAGGATTGGGTTTAATGGTAGCATTATAAAAGAGTTCAGCAAACTTCCATGCGTTATCATAATCCGTCAATAAAAAATTTACCTGCATCAGGTTGTAGTAAACACTAGGGCCTGCGTTACGAAAAGTAAATGCGGTACGATCGTACAATTTTACGGGATAACGATCGAGTGTTGAATCTTTCGACAATTCATACAGCTCTTCCAGTTCAGCGGCTTGCCTGGCCAGGCTGAACTGGCTATAAATAACCGCATGATTATAAGACGCAGTAAAAAGGGCGTTTTTATCAGCGAGACCGCCAGCTAAACGAATAGCAGTATCCAGGCATTGACGCATAGCCGCTGTATCCTGCGGTTGCGACATGGCACGAAATGTATAAATAAAAGAAAGGTTTTCATTGTCCCCAGTCTCTTTACAAACTTTTTGACCTATTGCAAGGTATTTTTCAAGCGAATCCATTTTGCCCCATTCCAGATACATCAATACGGTGCCTACCAAAGATTCATTGTAAGTGCGACTGTCAAACCTCGCATTGTCTCTAGCCTGCGTGTATAGTTGCTGCGCTTCATCAAAAAATCCAAAGGCTTCTTTTGCTTTGGCCCAGCCCATCAACAGGATATGAATCCAACGACGGTTGCCGGTGGCTTTCACTATAGGCACATACTGTGAAAGCATTTCATAACTGATAGAGAGATTTGTTTTACCGATCTTCTGCATCAGGTCACAAGCGGCCCTGAAATTTCTTTCGGTGAGCGGCTTTTTTTTCAATTGATTCCAGTCTGACCAGGCTTCCTGGTCTGTATAGGTTTGTGCAAATACAGGTTGATTGAACACCCACAAAATACTGCATAGTAAAAGCAGTAGCTTTCTCATAAAATTTTTATATCTGTATTAAATTTACAGAAATCGAAGTGAATTTGATGTACAGTAAGAAGGGCTGCTATTAATGCTTGATAAAAGAAATACAATCGGTAGCGGTTATTTGCGAAATAGTCCGGTATAATTAATCCCTAAGCCTGGTTCTTTTGAATAAATAATTTTTCCGTTATCATATTCGATACCTGTAGCCACATCTTCTTCCAGCAACAAGGGTCCGTCCATATCTACATAATCAATAAAAGGAAGTAAATGTGCAATAGCCGCAGAACCAATCGTGGATTCATTCATGCAGCCGATCATAACTTCCATATTCAATTCTCTCGCTTTTTTTATCATGCGCCTGGCCGGTGTTATACCGCTGCACTTAGTTAGCTTTATATTGATCCCATGAAAATGATCTTTGCATTTTTCTACATCGTGTTCTGACACACATGCTTCATCAGCAAATAAAGGCAATGACGATTCTTTGTACAATATTTTCATTCCCTCCCAGTTGTCTTTTGCCAATGGCTGCTCTACAAACTCCACACCCAGTTCTTTCAATTGAGGTATCAGTTGCAAAGCTGCTTCAAGATCCCATCCCGCATTGGCATCTACCCTCAGTATAGCATCTGTATTCTCCCTTAATGCTTTTACAATAGCGATATCATTGGCCGTACCTACTTTTATTTTATAGACCGGCCAGGGTTTTTCTTTCAATTTGCTTACCATCTTTTCAATGCTGTCAATACCGATCGTATAATCCGTCAATGCATTTTTAGTAGTATCTCCTTTCCACAGTTCGTATAATTTTTTGTTTTGCATTTTACCAAACATATCCCAGGCGGCTATATCCAATGCACAAACTAAAAACGGGTTTTGTGGCAATAAATGATGGAGGTAATGCCAATACCGGTCTGGTTCAGTGAAAGCGAATTTTTCAACAAAGGTTTTTTTTCTCTCAAGGTCTTCGATCATTTTTTCCACCGTAATATCATAGTAGGTAATAGCCGGTGCTTCTCCATAACCTTTCACACCGAAATGCTCGAGTTCAACGATGAGCGTTGGCTGTTGAATTTTGGTGCCTTTGGAGATAGTGAACGGGTGGCGGAATTTGAGATTGTATGGGAAATAAGCAACTTTCATAAGGAGGCGAAGTTATTGAAATAGGAAATAATGCACTATTGGTACAAATATCAAGAATTCCATTGTCGATAAAAAGTTAATTAGATTTGGAACAAGAACTTGCTGCAATTAACCCGCTGGCGGTATTTTTTTTTAACCCCTGACTATGTTTGGACTTTTCAAAAGAAAAAAGAAGGAAGGCGAATGGCAAAAAATATTTGAACAGGAAGAAAGACGATTTCATACAAATGTGTTGCCCATATTTCAAGCAGTTTCAGAAAAACTTCCTGAGCAATATGCTCATCTTAAAGAAAGGTTTATTCCTGGCCTTTTAAGGGGATGCAATCCTAATGCAATCAGGGGAGGCGGTAATTTATATGTGTTTCGAATAGATCAGTTCTCACACCAAAAGTATGAGACAGAAAAAAACAACTATTTCATCCAAAACATAAAACTATATTCAAATAGCCTTCAGCGATTTGAGACTCTTAAATTGCATATCAGTAACAATATTCCTATCGCATTTGAATTTTCAACTTCGGATTGGAATTTCGATCTTTCACAGATTGACACAACGCAAATAAGAAAATTTCACTGGGATAATATTCCATATCAAACCTGGATGAAAATAATTGGGAAAATTCCGTTGGAACATTCAAAAAGATTTGACTTAATAAATGGATTTGAAATTGATTTGAACTGTTTAAAATATTTTACACTTAAAGACTTTGGCGATGGAGACTATATTGCGATAAAAGAAACCCGGGAAATTTACGGGCTTATTCACGGAAAAAATTTAGTGGAGGAAATCTTTAAATCTCCAGAAGAGCTTTATGAGGCGATAGATAAAAAAACATTTGACTTTGAACAATATCATTCTTCAAAAACCTAAAACCGTCAGGGAGATTTTATGATATCCTGGCCGGCCAATATATTACTACCTTCCACTATGAACCACGTATCCTTTCAGCTCTTCATTAAATTCTTTTTGTTCAATCAAATCTTCCAATGAAATATGCATGCGATATCGCCAGTAATGCTTGTCAAAGGCCGGGTTATTTATCCTTTCCTCATGCGGATTTTCGCGGCGCAGTGCTTCACTCATACCCAATATATCCTGCAATTGGAAAATACTCCACATGGCGGGTGAATATAAATGTTGCAATACAATAGCCCTGTTCACCCATGATTCGCAGAAGTATGGCGCCACACCCCATTGCCCCAAGACGCTGTTATAAAAATGCTGAGTCCTTTGCCTGTTCTCCTCCCACCAGCCCCTGATAGTACTCATATCGTGAGTGGATGGAGTAATCACCGACAGATAGGGAGCTTCATCCGGGTGGGAAAAATCCTTCTTCGGGTCTTTGGGCATGCGCTGAATTTCGAGGCTAAGGATACCCAATTGCTTCATCACTTCAGGTACGCTATCAGGAACCATACCCAGGTCCTCACCGCAGATCAGCATATTAGTGGATTCTTTCAGATAAGGCAGTTTCTGCATCGCCTCTTTTTTCCAGAACTCATCCTGCCGCCGATAGAAGTAATTTACATAAAGCGATTTTAGTTTTTCCTGTACATGAGGGATCAGGTATCTGAATGATGAAGTCTTTTCCATGGAAATACGGAAATGAAACTCCTGCCCTCTTGAACCATCCTGTATAAAAAGCAACACATTGGAAATAAGATCATATAATCCCAGCTTCAATCTTCTGTTCTCGCCTGTATCGACCTGCTTTGCAAAATAAGCTTCCACTTTTCGTTGCGTATCAAATCCAGGCTTCAGATCGTAGCCGCCGATAGTGTTGGATACTACATAGTGTTCTTTTACTTTTTCAGTTAATTCGCCAAACACTTCATTTAAAATATCGTCGATTATATATGGATGGCAATAACGTTGCTCATCAAACCAAATTCCGTTCTCACCAAACTCTACATAATGAACGGGAATGCAATGAACAAAATGCCCCATGATGCCCTGCACGGCATTCGCAGGTATACTCCAGATACGGAAAAAGCCAAGTATATGGTCGATTCTGAATGCATCAAAATAATTGCTCATCTGCTCAAACCGTTGCTTCCACCAGGCAAAGCCATCCTGCTGCATTCGTTTCCAGTTATAAGTAGGAAATCCCCAGTTTTGACCGATAGGCGTAAAATCATCGGGCGGTGCACCAGCCTGCGCATCCATATCATAAAGTTCCGGAGCTACCCAGGCGTCACATCCATGGCGATAAATACCAATCGGGATATCCCCTTTTAATACGATCCCTTTTTTGTGTGCATAGTCAGCGGCTTCTTTCAGTTGCAGGTGCAGTTGATATTGGGTAAAGAAATAAAACCATATCTCCTTGTGCGCCCCGGATTTCACTGAAATAAGCGTATCGATTTCATCCTTATTATAAATGCCATTCGTTTTCCATTCATCAAAATGAGAGGTACTGTTTTTATCCCGGAAATAGCTAAAGGCGGCGTAAGGGGCCAGCCAATGCTTATTGTCTTCAAAAAAATGTTTGTAATCATCTGATTCAAAACAATCCTTGCCCATCAGGTCATAAAGTTCTTTCAACATGGCCAGTTTGAACCGGATCACTTCCTCATAGTCTGCTTCAGTTAATTCATTTAGCTGTACTTGTTTCTTTTTTAAGGTATCGATCTTATCCGCATGTTTCTTACCGGCTACTTCAGCCAGGTTAATATATAAGGGATGTAAAGCAAATGCTGAAATGGCTGCATAAGGATAAGAATCCATCCAGGTATTGGTAGCCATCGTATCATTGATGGGGAGCAGCTGGATCAATTTGAGCCCCGTCTCTTTCGTCCAATCAACCAACAGTTTAATATCAGAAAATTCCCCCACCCCAAAGCTATTTTTACTGCGGAGGCTAAAAACAGGAATGGCTACTCCGGCGCCTTTCCAGGTATCATTAGGTAAACGAATAAAACCATCATGAAGAATCGTTATCCTATGAGAAGGCATATCTCCATGAAGCAGGCGGTTATCTCCGGTTTCATACCTTACAAACCCATCTTCCTTTGTATCAAATACACCATACTTATAAGCCACAGGGAAAAAGCTACCAGACAAATCAAGGCTTACCAGCCACCAGTCTCCCTCTTTTGAAAGCCGGATTACATTTTCTTTCGACCAGTTGCCCAAACCTTCACTACTACCTGAAAGGCAAACCACTTGATGCTTAGGGAGAAGCGGCGCTTTTATTTTAAACGTATGCGTATAATGCTTGCCGTTCTTATGTTTATTTTTCGGATGACCGTGCTTCAGTAACACATTATTAAACGGAGCCGTAAAAAAGGCATTCTCGTATTCACCGGCGTGATTCCAGGTGTCAATCAACTGTATCTCCGATGCTTCCTTGTTTTCGTTATTAGCTATGCGGTCAAATCCCCACTCGCCGATTAACTGACCCTCCTTTCCTTTCAGGTAGTATTTGTAATTGACGCCATTTCTCGGCCAGTTCTTTTTATGAATTTCAATAGCGGAATGCCAGAACTGATCATTCAGGTATTCCATGGCAACTGCCTTCTTTGGGTCGTTCATTCCTAACTCTTCCGTGTTGCCACTGATCCACAAACTTTCCCCAAAGCTGGTGTGAAAACGTAGATAAAACTGAAGGTTCATCGCAATCGTTGGTTCTTTAAATTCCAGGTTAGTTGGATGTGTGCAAGATACACGTTGCTACGAAAGTAAAATAAAACATGCAAGGTTCGTATTTTTATTTAAACATTCTCCCCAAAAATCTTCCTAATTGCATGAATTCAAGTTACTACCGCTGGAAAAGGCTGTTCCTTTTTGCCTTGGGTCTCTTCATAGGTACCGCCTTTTGTATGAAATGGTTGGAGGGGGATTTTTGGGTAAAAAACGAAAAGTTTACCATTTTAGGTTTGGAGCTGTTTTATTCAAAAGAAAAAGTCCAGGCAATCGTTTCCTCTCTTGACTACAGGGTTCAGACCATACTACGCTATCAGCTTTATTTTGATTTTGCCTTTATGGCCGGGGTTTACCCGGGAATTATTTCGTTATGCATGATGGCAAGAGAAAAACTTAGTTCCACCAAGCTTAAAAAAATATTATTCCTGCTGGCGGCATTCCAGTTACTCGCATGGACGGCTGATATCACGGAAAATTTTTACCTGCTGCTTTGGATCAAAAAGCCTTTTATCGGAAATGAGTTTGAATGGTATCATGGCATTGTTGCCGGCAAATGGATCATTGCTCTTGCCGGGGTGCTGTTATCAATTCCAATTGTACTGCGTAAAAAAGCTACAAGACAAATTAAAACTCATTTTTTCATTTAACTGCCGCGACTTATTTTTGCCAAAACTTTAAACCAATGGAACAAGAAAAGAAGTATAAAGGAATATATTGGCTTTTATTCTTTGCGTCTACTGCTGCTTTGATCTTCGCTATTTACAGCCATTGGGAATGGTTGACATTAATACTTCCTTTCCAGACCACCGCTTTTGTGAAAGCAATGGATATTATGTAATCGCTATATATCTTATTTGAGTAAATAACCCGCCATGGCGGGTTATTTCTTTTTCTGTCAGCGCATAAATAAATATCTTTAGTTTTTCTTAACATATTCAGAACCCCAAACCCAATTAAAATGAGAAAGACAGTTTTTTTTACTCTTGCCTTGCTGATACTGACTACTTCCGTTACTAACTTTTCTTACGCAGCCTCATCTCTCCCTTCTTCTTCCACGCCAATAGATCCTGATGCCGCAACAGTAAAATCAGCGCTCGGTGAATTCAAGAGTCTTTCAAAAAAAGAAAGAAAAAGCCGCATCAAAGATGCCAGGAAAGAGGTGAAAGCATTTAAAAAAGCAAAAAGAGCCGGCGATGATCCCAGCACGAATACATTGCTGCTGGTTATACTGGCCATTTTACTTCCGCCATTGGCCGTTTATCTTCACGAGGGCGAGATTAATAATAGATTCTGGATTAGCTTACTGTTGACATTATTGTTTTGGCTACCTGGAGTTATCTATGCATTGATCATTATACTGGGCGACGAATAAGCAAAAGCCTTTCAAATAAAAAAAGCCGGCGGTTCCGAAATTGATCGGATCGCCGGCTTTATATTTTTTACTTACCCGATGATCACCTGTGAACACCTGGTAAGCGAAGTCAGATAAATGTTTTTTTTATCCTTTAAACATTCCAATGGCAGACTTCGCATTTCTTCGGATCTTCCAAAGGTCAACAACACCAAAAGATGGCTTTGTTGCTGGTTCGGGCAATTTAATGTCCTTAGCTACTGTTTCTTTTACTTCTTGCAAGAGATCCTGCAGATCTCCATACTCCATCTGTATAATAGATGGCATAACATCACTCTTCATGATTATATCCTGTTTTAATTAATAATTACAAATATTTTTTGAGCAACAGAGGGAGAAAAAGTCTGGAATCGTTAGAAGAGGCAAGCTGCAAGCTATATCACCCGTTTGTAAGTACTATACAATGCTCAATTGATGTGCAAATGTACAATGAATTGCTTTATCGTCAAAGCGAATAGAGAAGAAAATTAAACGTTACGATTGCTTTAACATTATAACGTGTTGCATTCCAATCGTTGATTTACTATGTTCTACTACCGGATAAAGAAATTCCTGTTCCTGTTATTCCAAAGTCTTCCTGCTGTTTTCATTTTACGTTGCAGGCTCCACAAATCGGCTATTCCGAAAGAAGCCTCTTTTGCTTTTACTTCCGCTTTAGGAAATACTATTCCTGTAGCTAAAGTTTCTTTTACTTCACAGCAAAGTTTTTGCAATTCTTCTTTTTTCAGGGGCACCAGGGAGTGCATCAGATCTTGTTTCATATTCTTAAGTTTTAATGTCATATTAAAAGTTTAATCAGCTTATTTCTATTATTTCAGCTTCACGATGTAAAATTAAATCAACATCGTCTGTGAAAAAGTAACAACTGAACGAAGTGTTGCTTTTGGTTAGCGAACAGTAGATTATTGTTAGCGGGTCGTTTTGGCGATTTTGCTGTTTTGATTACGAAAACGTTTACGTAAAGCGCCTTAATAATATGTAGCATTTATGCGACATAGGCCCTAATTAAACAAACACGTGTTGGGTAGTATTTTAATTTTATTTCAGCCGCTGAAAGATGCCCGGAACCACTTTCGCAACAGTACCGTAGTGATTGGCCCACTCTATCTCTTTATAATAAATGGATAAACTATTGTATTTTCTTTTCTTTACCGTGTTATAGAAACTGGTTGTAGAGCTTAGCACTTTATTAAAAATTTCCAGCGCACCGGCATACAAATAAACAGTAGCGCTATAAGATGTATTCTTTTCTTTGTACTTCTCCTCTATTTTTAATAGCTCATCATAATTAGCCCATACAGAAGGGCTGATAGCATAATAGTGATCAAATAATTTATTTTCCTTCAAAGAAAAATATAAAGCCAGGAGACCGCCAAAAGAATGCCCGATAAAGATCTTCATTTTTTGTTTAGGTATCTTTCGGTTTATATAAGGCATCAGTTCATTTTTGACAAAAAGGTAGAATTTGGAAGCCTGGCCAAATTCATTATTATTATAACCACCGGCGTCTGAAGGAATGAAATCCCTTTGACGTCGCATTACGTGGCTGCCTATGTGGCCGATACCGATTAAGATGCAGTTATTGACTATTGAATCATTAAGGCCTAAAATATATTTGCCTGAATTAAGAGAAGCATCAGTGAAATAAACAATCGTGTGATACCGGGATGAATCAAATGCTTTCGGCTTTTTGATTATTATCTCATAATCATCGCCTGTATTTAAGGATGTATACTTTACCCTTTCAATAGTTTGTGAAACTGAAATAAGAGTGAGAAAAAGAGAAGCAATTAGCAAAATCATTTTATTAATTACATGCAGGAGTGAGTTTCGATTTGAGGGTAAGTTTTCCATTCTTGTGATAACTGAATTTACGAAAGTACAATAGACCAAAACTTACAAAAAAAGCCCTCACATTGCTGTAAGGGCCCCACTATTTTCTATTATTCCATTTAATCCTTCAAAATCGCGGTTCAGACTTATTTTACCTCTTCATATGGCACATCCGTTACATCTTCCGCTTTTGCTCCGGCGCCATTACCCTGTGGTTGTTCAGGACCACCACCTGGTTGTGCTGCTCCCCCATCCTGCTGAGTGGAATTATACATATCCTGGCTGGCGGCTGTCCATGCTGCATTTAATTCAGCCATCGCGGTATCAATACCGGCAATATCCTGTACTTTATGAGCTTCTTTCAGTTTTTCAGCTGCTTTTTCAATCACCGTTTTCTTCTCCGCAGGGATTTTTTCTCCGTATTCTTTCAACTGTTTTTCTGTCTGGAATACCAAGCTATCCGCAGCATTCAGTTTATCTACTTTTTCACGTTCCGCTTTATCAGTCGCTTCGTTGGCTTTCGCTTCCGCCTTCATTTTTTCTACTTCATCTTTGCTTAAACCACTTCCTGCTTCAATATGTATCTTTTGTTCTTTACCGGTTCCTTTGTCTTTCGCTGTTACGTGTAGGATACCGTTAGCGTCAATATCAAATATCACTTCAATTTGTGGCAAACCTCTTGGTGCTGGTGGAATACCATCGAGATTGAAAATACCGAGGCTCTTATTATCCTTCGCCATTGAACGTTCTCCCTGCAATACATGTATCTGTACACCGGGCTGGTTATCGCTGGCGGTACTGAATGTTTCAGACTTCTTGGTAGGTATCGTGGTGTTAGAAGGTATCAGCGTGGTCATTACACTTCCCATGGTTTCAATACCCAAAGAAAGTGGCGTAACGTCCAGCAACAACACATCTTTCACTTCACCGGTCATCACCGCACCCTGTATAGCCGCACCCAATGCAACCACTTCATCCGGATTCACACTACGGTTTGGTTTTTTACCAAAGAACTTTTCTACGATCTCCTGTACTTTAGGAATACGGGTACTACCTCCTACCAATATCACTTCATCAATAGCGGATGTACTGATACCTGCATCTTTCAATGCGCCTTCACAGGGCTTCAGGCAACGGGCGAACAAATTATCAGACAACTGCTCGAATTTCGCACGGCTCAGTTTCTTCACTAAGTGTTTAGGCACTCCGTCAACCGCTGTGATATACGGAAGATTGATCTCCGTTTCAGTAGAAGATGAAAGTTCCACTTTGGCTTTTTCAGCAGATTCTTTCAAACGCTGCAACGCCATCGGGTCTTTGCGAAGATCGATCGCCTCATCTTTTTTAAATTCATCAGCCAGCCAATCCATGATCACTTTATCAAAGTCGTCACCACCTAAGTGAGTATCACCATTGGTGCTTTTTACTTCAAATACGCCATCACCTAATTCGAGAATGGAGATATCGAATGTACCACCGCCCAGGTCAAACACGGCGATCTTATGGTCCTTACCACCTTTGTCCAAACCATAGGCTAAAGCGGCCGCGGTTGGCTCATTCACTATTCTGCGTACGGTCAAACCAGCGATCTCTCCGGCTTCTTTAGTAGCCTGGCGCTGTGCATCATTAAAGTAAGCTGGAACGGTAATAACCGCTTCCGTTACTTCATGGCCCAGGTAATCTTCGGCTGTTTTCTTCATTTTCTGAAGAACCATCGCACTTATTTCCTGAGGCGTATATAACCTGCCATCTATGTCAATACGAACGGTATTATTGTCACCTTTTGCTACCTTATAACTCCAGTGACTGATCTCTTCCGTCACTTCATCAAAGCGGCGACCCATAAAACGCTTTACCGAAGTAATCGTATTATGAGGATTGGTGATCGCCTGGCGTTTAGCCGGATCACCCACTTTGCGTTCGCCGTTTTTCAAGAAAGCCACGACAGACGGGGTTGTACGGCGTCCCTCGTCATTGGCAATTACGACAGGTTCGTTACCTTCCATTACGGCCACGCAACTGTTTGTAGTTCCCAGGTCAATTCCGATTATCTTTCCCATAGTATTTATTTTTTCCTTTTATTTTCCCGCTTTTGCGGACAGCTATTGACAGTCAATCATTGTGCCGTGAGGGGTAAATGTGAAAAAATGGCAGTCGGAAATTCAATGTTTGAGGTTTGAACCCGATAGCTATCGGGTTTGAGGTCGGGACAGCTTCGGCTGGCCTCATCCCTCTTGTCCCTCTCCAAAAGAGAAGGGACGGCGCTACAATACTATTCCAGCCTTCATAACTACCACATCAGCTTCATATCGTTACTCAACATTTTCGAAGACTCCGATATATTTCTGAGTCTTCGAAACGTGTGGTCGGTGTGTTGTTCCTCTCCCTCGGAGAGATTAGGTGAGTCTCTGCACAACGTTTTTGAAGACTCAGGGATCATTAGTAGCTCCAAAAAGCATGGGCTGTGTATAAGGTGACCTTCTCCTTCGGAGAAGGTCGGGATAAGGCCTCAATGCTGTCTTGAGCGAACTTCCTCTGCGGGAGGAAGCTTTTCCCTAACTTCAAATCTCAAACTTTTACTCAATGGAATGGCCTTGGATCATACTGGGAATTATTTTGGTGTTGGTAGGCATAGCAGGGAGCCTTCTCCCCTTGTTGCCCGGTCCACCCATTGCCTATGCCGGTTTATTAATTCAACTTTTCAGAGAGCCTGATCCTTTTACTTCCAGGTTTCTTTGGATCTGGGCGGGTATTGTGGTCGTTTCTCTCGTGCTTGATTACATGATTCCCATCTGGGGTACCAAAAAATTTGGTGGTACTAAGTACGGCGTTTGGGGCTGTACACTTGGTTTTTTATTAGCTTTCTGGATGGGTCCCTGGGGTGTTATCATCGGCCCTTTTCTCGGAGCGTTTGTTGGTGAGATAATTGGAGGGCAAAATTCAAAGAAGTCATTCAAAGCGGCCCTTGGTTCGTTTATTGGCTTTTTGCTCGGCTCATTTTTAAAACTGGTTATTTGCTTTATGATGCTTTACTACATCATAGCCACCATATAAAAGCAAGTTTCGATAAATGAAGTATTGGGCATAAATTTATTTTAGATAAATTTTCAATCATGGCAACTTCCATTTCACAAAAACTTCGGATCAAAGAAAAGGACACGCTACTTACTTTAAATGCTCCTGCCGAATTCAAAAAGGATTTAACAGATTTACCGGCCGGTGTAAAAATTACAGAATCAGCAAAAGACTATGACCAGGTGCATTGGTTTGTATTGAACAGGAAACAACTGGAAAAAGAAATGAGTAAGATCATGAAGCTGGTAAAGGATAACGTAATTGTGTGGGTCTATTATCCCAAAGGGACTTCCAAAATACAAACCGATCTTACCCGTGATAAAGGTTGGGATTGTTTATTAAGTGAAGTTGATAAGCTGACATGGATAAGTTTAATATCCTTTAACGATACCTGGTCCGTCTTTGGTTTTCGTCCAAAAACAGAAGCGGATAAAAAAAAAGAAGCGCAACCACAGGTTCGTGAGATATTCAATTGGATAGACCCGGTCGCTAAAACGGTAAAGCTTCCGGATGACCTTATCGCCGCATTAAAAAAGAATAAGAAAGAAGCCGCCCTGTTCGATTCACTTGCGTTCAGTCACAAAAAAGAATACGTCGAATGGATCATAACAGCCAAAAAGGAGGAAACCCGGATGGCAAGGATTAAAGGGACTATTGAACGATTGAACAAAGGTTGGAAGAACCCGGCCAATAATAAATGATAAAGCCACATTAGTGATCTCATGCAACTAACTACTGATATATACCAGCGAATCGTAGCCGCCAAAGTTTATATTGATGAGAATTTCCAGGAATCAATTGATCTTGAAAATATTTCTCAGCAAGCTTTCCTTTCAAAATTTCACTTTCACCGGTTATTCACGCAAGTGTACCGGCATACTCCTCATCAATACCTTACCCGCAAAAGAATGGATAAGGCCAAGGACCTGCTGGCCGAAAATAAATCCGTAACTGAAGTTTGCAATGAAGTAGGATTTGAAAGCATTGGTTCTTTCAGTGTATTGTTCAAGAAAGAGATTGGCTTTGCTCCTCAGTATTACCGCAATATGGCGTATAAAAAGAAGAAGGAACAAATAGCACAACCTAAGAAGGCTATCCCGCATTGCTTTATTGAAAGCTATAAATTGGAAGATAAATAAATCAAAAGAAATCGTTGCACATCGTTTTTTCACCGGAAAGAGACAGGATATAAAGCCCAAGATCTTTAAAGCCCGTACTAAACGATGAGTGACGCCAAACAGAATGCGAGCTTCTATACACCCGGCCGGGGAATTTTTGATTTATAAAAGCATCGATTTGCCAGGTAGAGCCATCAAGTCCGCCGCCTCCCTTCGCCTTCATTCCCCAAAAATCAGCCTCTCTCACTTTTCTTTCCAATTGTTCCCAGTCTTTTAACTGTAGCGATTTATCAAATTCCTTTACGACTGTACAGTATGGTTTTATTTTAAGTGTATCACCATTCGGTTTAATTAACATAAAACTTTGACCATCCTGGCTGGTGCTGTATTCAGTATAATGAATACTGACCTTGCCATCCAAGAGAGTTATGGTAATGTTTTGGCTAAAAAAGCAAAATGCTTCCCAATGCTTAAAGCGGTATGCTGTATCTACGTGCAAATTTGAAAGTTTCTCCTGCTTAACGCATGAATCCTCACGACCATAAAATATAGCATCCTGTCGTGATTGTTGCATTTCTTTTTTTAAAGAAGAAAAAAAGGAAGTATCATTTTTAGCATAAGCTTTCACTATTTTGAAATCCCTGTTGAAAGTATCATAAAACTCCATTGAATCAATTGAAGCAAGGTATTCTCTAACAACCGAATCTTTTAAATTAATCTGCGGCTTCGGTGACAAATGTGGTTGGCAGCAAAAAGAGATGAATACAAGAATAATTGTTATGACCTTCAACATAACTTTCTAAACGAGTCTTTCCTCAAAATAATTGTATTTTGAGAAAGCAATAATCAAGAAATCCTTTTCAAGCCTTACGCTTAGCTTTACTTCACTAAACTTATTTGATATGATCACCAAACTATCCCACACTTCCTTATTCGTTTCCGACCAGGATAAAGCATATGACTTTTATGTAACCAAGCTCGGTTTTAAAGTGCATACTGATGCCACCATGGACAATGGTTTTCGCTGGCTAACAGTCACGGCCCCGGAATCACCGGATCATGAAATTGTGTTATTCCCGGCCACAGGAAATGCCAACGGCTTTGACCAGGATGTAAAAGATGCCCTGAAACTTTTATTAGACAAAGGCGTCATGGGCGCTGGCGTATTGCAGACCAATGATTGCCGCGCTACTTACGAGGAACTAAAAGCAAAAGGCGTTCAATTCAAATCAGAACCCAAAGAACAGTTTTACGGAATCGAATGTATTGTTACCGACGGTTGCGGCAACTGGTTTAGTATGACACAGCCAAAAGAAATGAGTTAAGAGAACAAGGAGAGAAAGAATAAAAGAGGAAAACTACCATGATAAATTCTCTTTCCTTTGCCTCTTTTTCTGGTAATCACTTAGCTTAACTATTGTTTTTCCTTTCTTTCATTACTTTTGATAGGATGAGGTATGCCATCCGCCGCGGCGGATGGCATACCTGTTCATGACTTTTGTATGCGGAAAGCTGGTAAACATCTTTCCGTCTTACGGCCTTCCCGGCAATTTTAACAACACAAAGAATGAAAGGAATTATTATTTCACTAATCATTATTAGTCTACTTGTCTCCTGCTCCCATAAGATAAACCCCGACAGACCATCGCTGTCTAACACTAATTTTAAACTGGACTCTCTTCCCAATTCAGAAATAAATATTCCTATCATTATAAACCTGCGACCCCTGTACACCATGGCCGAAAAGCAAGTGGACACTTTGTTTACTTCTCCCAACTACCCCAATGGCTGGGTGCAGGAGGAATGTGACACCAGATATAAATACAGTTTCCGCCGCAGCCCGCTGCAAATAAAAGCATCCGGCACTTCCATGAATCTTGGGTTTACCGGTTACTATAAAATCGTTGGTTCAACCAGGGTTTGCGTGGCCGGTGCCGCGATCTCGCCCTGGACGGCGCCCTGCAGGTGCGGCTTTGATGAGGCTGAAAGAAGAGTGAATGTTTCTTTTACCAATTCATTTTCCATTTTACCCGATTATAAAATAAAACTGGCGATCAAAAGAAACGAACCACAGGCATTAGATAAATGTGAAGTATGCTTTTGGGGACAGGATATTACTAAAGATGTATTAAACGGTTTAAAGGAAGAATTGGATACAGCAAAATCCGCATTGGAAAGAAATTATGGTCTGGTTGATCTTCGTCCGCAATTCCAGAAAGTATGGGATCAGCTGACCAGAGCCTATAATATTTATGATATGGGCTGGCTGCAGATCAGCCCGCAAAAGATCCGCATCAATAATTTATATGCTAAAGATGATTCGTTGTTTGTTTATCTTGGATTATCTGCACGGCCTGTTATCAGTTTTGAAAAGCCAATGGAATACCGGACGATCTTACCCGCCATTGGTACCGCCAGCAGGCAACAGGGATTTTCCATTTTTTTGGATGCGATGCTGAATTATGATTCGCTCAGCAATATCCTGAACAGGCATATCGCCAACAAGGAATTTGATTTTAATAAAGGCCCTGTCAAAAAGAAATTCATTATCCAGGATTGTAAACTATATGGGACAGGAAATGAAAAACTGATTATCAAAGTAAATTTTACAGGGACGGATAACGGAACTTTCTACCTGACCGGCAAACCGGTTTACACCAAAGAGAATCATATACTGGAGATAAAAAATATTGACTTTGACATCAAATCAAAAGACGCTTTATTGAAAACAACTGAATGGTTGTTCAGCCGTAAAATCATTAATGAAATAGCCAAGAATACCCGTTTTGATCTTAACAGTTATATCGACAGCGCGAAAGTCACCATCAACCAGCAGTTGAATCATGAATGGGTCAAAGGTATTCGCAGTTATGGCCAGATCAGCGATATCCAGTTGATTGGCGTTTATCCATTGGGACAATCACTGGTTATCCGCAGCAATTGCAGCGGCGATCTTTCCGTCAAGATGGAATCCATTGATTTCAGTCTGTAGCTTCTTCATCCGTCAACGTAGCTTTAAAGGAAAAATGACGCTGAGCGAGGTAGCTGAACAATACTACAATGGAAGTAGTCAATACCTGGGCGAACACGGGATAAACATGGGCTCTTTCTACCAGTATCTTCAATAAAATATAATTCAGCGCCAGGTTGAACATGCACACCATGAAATAACGAAGCAACTGAACCTTTCCCCGCATCACAGAATCATTAAAAACAATATATTTTGACATAAAGAAGCCAATGGGGAAAGTGACGCAAAAGGAAATGAATAAAGCGGCAACGTGAGCTTTAAAGGCATAAAAACCCAGATCAAGCTGTTTTTCCTGCAATATGTATTTATAGCTGATAAAGTAAATAGTGAATCCCAGCAACACATTACTGCTTCCCGCTGCGGCATAGCGAAACGTCTGCAGGTTCATCAACCGGCGGAAAGGCGGATAGAAAAAATCAATAAGAGGAAGAATAAGATCTTTTATCCTATGAATAAGTTTTCGCATAACCGGCCGCAAAGTTAACAATGAAAGTCGTTTTTAGCACACGGATGACACGGGTTTGACGGATGAACACGGATTTTTTATTCTGCGAAGCAGAATAACTCTGTGTTTATCTATTTAATTTGTATTTGACACCCTGGAGAGAAAGACTTAAAGTACTATATCATCAGTCTGAATTTCAGAAATAATCCGTCCTATCCGTGTCATCCGTGTGCTGTATTGATCTCAATTTTTAGTGTGCCTCCTGTATCAATAACCAAATCCCGAATCGCTACCGTAAATTCGCAGCAAAACGAGTTAAGGATGGGCATTGTAAAAGAGATAAAACCACTGGTAGCAAAGGCTTTAAAAGATTTGTATACTCAGGATTACCAGGAAGCAGAGCTGACCATCAACCCGACCAAACCTGAATTTGAAGGCGACTATACATTGGTACTTTTTTCTTTTGTTAAGCCATTAAAAAAATCGCCGGAACTATTAGGTAAAGAAATAGGTGAATATCTGGTAAAGAATAATAATGGCCTTTTTGTTTCTTTTAATGTGATCAAAGGGTTTCTCAACCTGGTGGTCGCCGAGTCTTACTGGATCAATTTTTTGGCTTCATCATATACGGATAAAAAAATCGGCTATCAATCTGCTAACAAGCATAGAGTGATTGTTGAATACTCCTCTCCCAACACCAACAAACCTTTACATCTCGGTCACCTGAGAAATAATTTTTTAGGCTGGAGCGTGGCTGAAATTTTAAAAACTACCGGTAATACTGTTTTTAAAACTGCCATCATGAATGACCGGGGCATTCATATCTGCAAATCAATGGTGGCCTGGCAATTGTTTGGTGAAAACAAAACTCCTGAATCAACCGGCATTAAAGGAGATCATTTTGTAGGCGATTACTATGTACTATTCGGTGAAGAACATAAAAAACAAATCCAGGTACTGGTAACTGATGGAATGGAGAAAGAAGCAGCGGAAAAGAATGCACCCATTATGGTGGCGGCGCAAAAGATGCTATTGGATTGGGAGAATGGAGATCCTGAAGTAATGTCTTTGTGGCAAAGAATGAATAGCTGGGTCTATGAAGGCTTTAATGAAACTTATAAAAAAATCGGCAGCGATTTTGACAAAAATTACTTTGAAAGCGAAACATATTTACTCGGGAAAGAGTTTGTAGAAGAGGGATTAAAGAGCGGAGTGTTTTATAAAAAAGAAGACGGCAGTGTATGGATAGACCTGACTCCCGATGGGCTGGATGAAAAAATAGTGCAGCGAAAAGATGGAACTTCTGTTTATATCACACAGGATCTTGGACTGGCGGATAAAAAATTTGAAGAGTTTCAATATGATCAGAGCATCTATGTGATAGCAGATGAACAGAACTATCACATGAAAGTATTGAAACTTATCCTGCAGAAATTAGGCAAGCCTTATGCGGATGGTATTTATCATTTGAGTTATGGTTTGGTAGAACTTCCGTCCGGCAGAATGAAAACCCGTGAGGGAACGGTAGTCGATGCCGATGATATGATCGAAGAGCTAAAAAAAGTAGCCAGAGAAAAAACAGAAGAATTAGGGAAAGTAAAAGATTTTAACCCGGGTCAATTGAATGAACTCTACGATATCATTGCCTTAGGCGCTTTGAAGTTTTTCTTAATAAGAGTTGATCCCAAAAAGAGAATGATTTTTAATCCCGAAGAGAGCATCGACTTTCACGGGTTTACCGGGCCATTCATCCAATTTATACATGCGAGAATAAAATCAATTCTAAGGAAGGAACAAGCAAGCAGTAGCATATCAGCAATAACAGGCAATTTGCTGCCCAAAGAAAAACAACTTATTTTTTTACTGGAGCAATATCCATCGATTATTGAACAGGCGGCACAGGAACATAACCCATCTGCGTTAGCTATCTACACTTATGAAGTCGCAAAAACATTCAGCTCTTTCTGGACTGATCACTCGGTTCTAAGTGCCGAGTCGGAAGAAAAAAAGCAACTCCGTTTACAGATAAGTGAATTAACGGCGAATGTCATCTCTTCCTCCATGCATTTAATGGGAATTAAAGTACCGGAAAGAATGTAGGATCAAAAAATGGTAATGCAAAACAATCTTGAAAGGATCAATCCCGATCTCGCTGTTGAGAATGAAGTACTGGGTCAAAAAACACTAGAGCTTCATATGGAGCGGTACCGGTTCGCGGCAAAACATTTGAGTGATGGAATAATTGCTGATATAGCCTGTGGTGTTGGATATGGCAGTTATTTGATAATCGAAGAATCGGGTGATCGTGTCAGTCATATTTATGCTATTGATAATGACATGGAAAGTATCCGTTTTGCTAACCGGCGATATGCGCACAGTAAAATAACTTTTATCGGGGCCGATGCTTTGACTTATCAATCACCTGTAAAACTGAATACTATTATTTCTCTGGAGACATTGGAGCATCTTGAAAATCCATCCGCTTTTATTCAGCTTATGGCTGCGCAGTTAGTCAGCGGCGGAAGATTTATTGCATCCGTTCCCATTACACCTTCGATGGATGCGAATCCGTACCATTTACATGATTTTACCATTAAAGGATTTAAAAAAATGTTTACTGATTCGGGAATGAAAGAAATCGACTCCCTTATCCAGCAGCAACCTTATAGCTTGTTTTCGATAGCAAAACGAAAAGAAGAACGAAGTAAGGACCTTCGGAAAAATATAGCAGCCTATTATATGAGCAATCCCGATAAATTATTACTACGTTTGAAATCTTTGATAAAAGACGGATGGAATAATAAGTATCTCGTTACGGCTTTTGAAAAACAATAAGCTGTTAAAAAGACAATTTCAACCTTAAGAGCCTGTGCTGCCACTTGCCTGCGAGATAAACCAGATATTCGCAACGAGGTACAAAATTAACAAGACGATTGCCATACGCATGTCAAAGCGGTGCGCTTTCGCCTGCTGATCTTTTTTAACCAGTTTCAGTGAGTAGGCGGTCGCGGCAATTACGGAGAAAATGAAAAATAAGGTAAGCCCGTGCAATGTATCCACTAATGTGAACGAAGTTGACTCGGGTAGCGAAGAGTCAATGATATATTTATTTCCGATAACGGCAAATAAAGAACCAACACTCAACCCGAATCGGGAATCAATGCCATCGGTATGAATGAAAAAACATATAAAGGCTATCAGGAAAGCGATATACATTCCTAAAAACATTTTCCAGAACAATCCGCCTGCATCCCGTTTGATATTAAGCCTCACTTTGAAATTACTGTACTCGGTGTGTGGTTTACTATAGCCCTCTGCGCCAAAAGCCGTTTCATAGGCTTTTATACCAGTTGAAATAATGCAACTGTCAATAATCCATCCCCGTAGGGTAAAACGTGGATCAAAATGGTTGCCTACGGTATCCGCTACAAAAACCAGGTCATGTGCGTCAAATTGTGAGTTTTCAATGGATAGCCTTAATTTTTGCTGGTCGAAAGGAAAGTTACTGATGCGCCAGGAATCTTTCATGACGCATTGCAATTTCATCTGTATATAGATTTTGTCACCTGAGCTATCGATAGAGGAAAATGATTTTTCAACCGTTTTGGCCTGCGGCACTTCCAGGTTGTTTATAAAATCAAAATCCTTGTTTTTATATTTCATCCACAGCCAAAAAGTGACTGCATACTCTTTTTGCTTGAAATCAATATCATGAATACTGGTAATGTAAATTCCAACACTCACCGTATCCGGCTTTGGCGCTTGTGCCCGGGAAATAAAAGGAATGATTATCTGGATTGAAAAAACAAGAATATACAGCCGGGAGTTTCTCAAAGGACTTTTTTTATGAGCACAAGATATATAACTGCGTATAAAAAAGCAAACAACCGGTATAATAAGATTTCCCATGATGTGCAAGATTTTCCCCAATACATAGACAGAAGTAATTGCTTTTCCCTAATGATTTATTGCTGCAAAAATCGCAGAAGTCAAAAATAGAAAAATAGACACGTACTCATTTTCATAGAATTTAGCATGGAAAATAAAAGATGAAATTGAAAAAAAGCGTAGTTGTTTATACACTTTTTGCAACAAGTGGGGACAACTGGCACACGGTATGCCTTATTATGTAGACTTCATTCCCTGTATAAATAAATTATTTTATGAGAAAACCGCTACACCCGTACTGGGTTACTTGTTATGGACATACTAACAGAGAGCTCCAACTTCTTAAAGTTTCTTCATTCAGCTTTATTTTTCTTCCTTTACTTTTTTTGTTTTTTTTTAATAAAACTACAGCACAGACACTCCCTTCAGGATTCAGCCAGGTAATGGTAGCGAACGGAATAGCTGATCCTACCGTTATGGCCTTTGCGCCCGATGGAAGGATTTTCGTTGCACAACAAACAGGTCAATTGCGCGTCATCAAGAATGGAACTTTATTGGCTCAACCTTTTATAAGTTTATCAGTCAGCTCTTCGGGAGAAAGAGGTTTGTTGGGTATTGCCTTTGATCCCAATTTTAATTCTAACAATTATATTTATCTCTATTATACATTGTCTTCTGCAGCCAATAACCGGATCAGCCGGTTTACCGCCAATGGAGATGTAGTCGTTCCCGGAAGCGAAATGGTATTGCTAAATCTTGATCCATTGAGCGGCGCCACCAATCATAATGGTGGCACCATGCAGTTTGGCCCCGATGGTAAGTTGTATGTAGGAATTGGTGAGAATGCTGACGCCGTTAATTCTCAAAATACGGATACCTACCATGGAAAATTATTGCGCATCAACCCCGACGGGTCTGTTCCTCCAGGTAATCCTTTCACCACCGGCAGTAATCAGCAATTAAGAATCTGGTCATATGGTTTAAGAAACCCGTATACTATCTCCTTTCAACCCGGCACAGGAAAATTATTTGTGAATGATGTAGGATCAAGTGTGTGGGAGGAAATTAATGATGCCACCACTGGTGGAAAAAATTATGGATGGCCTTATGAAGAAGGTAACGGCAGTCAATTCAGCAGCCCTGTATATGCATATCCTCACGGATCCGGTAACACTTCTGGTTGTGCCATTACGGGTGGAACTTTTTTTAATCCTTCATCAACAAATTATCCATCCTCTTACATTGGCAAATATTTTTTCCTGGATTACTGCAGCAACTGGATTAATACGATTACCCTAAATGGAAGCACAGCTACCCAATCAAATTTTGCGGGCAATATTGCCGGGAGCCCCGTATCCTTAACTACTGGCACAGATGGAAATTTATATTTTCTTTCAAGGGATAACAGCGCTGTTTATAAAATTACCTACACTGGTTCTTCAGGTCCGGTAATCACCAATCAACCGCAAAGCCTTACGGTAGCCCAGGGTAATACAGCTACATTTAATGTAACAGCGACAGGCGGAGCGCCATTAACTTATCAATGGAGAAAAAATGGAACTAATATAAGCGGTGCAACTAATGCCTCATATACTATTTCTTCAACAACAGCCACCAATGCCGGAACCTATTCCGTGGTAGTGAATAATTCTTCCGGAACAGCCACTAGCAATGATGCCACACTGACTGTAACATCGCCTAACAAACCACCTGTCGCGACAATAACAACACCCGCAGCCGGTGCTACTTATGCGGGTGGCAGCGTAATTAGTTTTAATGGAACTGCAACGGATCCTGAAAACGGGAACTTAGCTGCAAGCTCTTATAGCTGGTATGTTTTATTTCATCACGACACGCATACACACCCTGGTCCTACTGCAACGACAGGTGCAACTAACGGTTCGTTTACGATACCCAACACAGGAGAGACGGCGCCAAATGTATTTTATCGTTTATACCTGGTGGTAACGGATCAGCAAGGCGCAAAGGATACAGCCTATACTGATATATTGCCCCGCACTTCTACCATTACATTAAATACGGTACCACAGGGTTTGAACATTACGTTAGACGGACAACCATTCGCGACACCGTTGACCGTAACTAGTGTTGAAGGCGTTTTAAGAGCTATCGGTACCGTTAGCCCGCAAACCATTAATGGTACGGCACATAATTTTATTAGTTGGTCACAAGGGGGTTCGCAAACACAAACCATTGCGACGCCTGTAAATGATGCTACCTATACCGCCAATTTTGCTTCACCGGTCGTCATCACCAGTCAACCTCAAAATATCATTGTATCACAGGGAAACACTGCAACACTTAATGTGACAGCTACGGGAACCGCACCAATGACCTATCAATGGAGAAAGAATGGAGCTGATGTAACTGGTGCTACTGGTTCTGCCTACACTATATCATCAGTAACAACTGCCAGTGCAGGAACCTATTCCGTGGTAGTAACTAATGCTGCCGGAAATGTGACGAGCACCAATGCGACATTAACAGTCACTACTTCACCGGTTATTACCAATCAACCACAAAATATAACTACTACTGCAGGGAATGCGGCAACGTTCAGTGTTACAGCAAGCGGTACGGAACCATTATCCTACCAGTGGACAAAGGATGGATCTGATATTAACGGTGCTACAAGTGCTGCCTATTCAATTGCATCGGTAACGGTTGCCAGCGCAGGAATTTATTCTGTTGTAGTAAGCAACAGCAATGGTCGTGTTACAAGTAATAATGCAACATTAACCGTGACTTCCTTACCTGTAATCACTACCCAGCCGCAGAGTATTACTGTAGTTCCGGGCAACAATGCAACGTTTGGCGTAACAGCATCAGGTACTGCGCCATTAGCGTATCAATGGCAAAAGGACGGAGCAACTATCAATGGTGCAACCGGCTCAACTTATACCATTACATCAGCTACGGTTTCCGATGCCGGAAATTATTCGGTGGTAGTGAGTAATGCTAATGGTAATATAACCAGTACCGATGCGGTTTTAAACGTAACTGTTTCACCCAATCGACCACCTTCCGCAGCAATAACAACACCAGTAGCAGGCACTACCTATGCAGGTGGCGACATTATCAAATTCAGCGGAAGTGGCACTGATCCGGAATCAGGTGCTCTGGATCCTGGTTCTTACACCTGGTATGTAAAATTTTATCATGATTTGCATGAGCATCCCGGACCGGTAATAACATTTGGCGTACAAACTGGATTCTTTATTATTCCTAATACCGGCGAAACAGCCACGGATGTATTTTACAGGTTGTACCTGGTGGTAACCGATAAAGAGGGAGCAACCGATACAGCTTATACTGATATATTACCACGCACTTCAACTTTTACAATAAACACAAATCCGCAGGGTTTAGCGGTTACCCTGGATGGGCAATCTTTTAATTCGCCTTTGGCGGTTACAAGTGTTGAAGGAATGATCAGAACGATAAGTACGCCAACTCCGCAAGTTGTTAACGGAATAACTTATCATTTCGACATCTGGTTGCAGGGTGGTGAGCAAACTCAAACATTCGCGACGGCGGCAACTGACACTATTTATACCGCCAATTTTGTGGCGGACCAGCAGGATAGTTTGAGAAACCCGGACAACCCATCCAACACAGTGAATGGATTGGATTATTCCTATCATCACGGAACGTGGAATGCCATTCCTGATTTTACAGGCCTGTTTAAAGAAAAAGCCGGAACTACTCCGAACTTTGATTTAAGCCAGCGTACAGAGAATGACAATTTTGCTTTTCACTTTACGGGTTATATCGATGTGCCGGTTGATGGGCTATATACTTTCTATACTTCCTCTGATGCCGGGAGTAAGTTATATATCGGATCTACGGTAGTAGTCGACAATGATGGAATACATGACATGCTGGAGCGGTCAGGCCAAATAGGTTTAAAGGCGGGTAAACACCAGATCACAGTTGATTATTTTGAACAATCACTGCAACAGGGATTGTCCGTGAGTTATGAAGGGCCTGGCCTTTCCAAACAGCTGATCCCGGATACGGTTTTATTCAGGGTTATCCCGGATCTGATCGTGTTGAATCCGGTTGCTGATGCTCATGTTCGCTCAGGTACTTATGATAATATAAATGTTGGAGCGAGCCCGGTCATAAGTATCGGAAACACCGATGAAAATTATGAGGCCTACCTGCGCTTCGATATTTCCCAGGTAAGAACGGGCTTGTCGTCTGCGAGGCTGAGGTTATATGGCGGAATATCCGGTATTACAGTCTCACCGGTTTCTTTGGACATCTATAGTGTTAGTTCCATCAGCTGGCTGGAAAGAACAATCACGAATTTAAATAAACCCGCTGCCGATCAAACATTACTGGCCTCCACCACCATTACCGTTTCACCAGGTCAGTATTATGAATGGGACCTGACGCAATATATTGAACAGCTTCGAAACTCCGGGAATTTATATTTTTCAGTGCTTATTAAAAACGGGGCTGGCGCTAACAATGTGATCATCGATTTTAATTCAAAAGAAAACACTGCCAATAAGCCTGAATTAAAGATTGAGTATTTGCCGCTGATAACACAGGCGAAAGGAGTAAGAACAGCGAATGCTACATTGAAAAGCATGGATGAAATTGTAGAAAAAGGAATTGGTTCACTAAGTGTCTACCCCAATCCTGCCGTCAACAATTTCACACTAAAGTATTCACCGGAATTCAGAAACAGGAAATTAAGAATACTGGACGCCAACGGAAAACAACTGAAAGAAGTATTGTTAACCGGGGTCGGTTCGCAAAATATAAAGGTGGCTAATTTAAAAGAAGGATTGTATTTTATTTATATCGATGTCAATAACAAAAGATATTCGCAAAAAGTGGTGATCGGGAATTAGACAAGTGTTTTTTGGTTAAGGTAAGTTTAATTCGTATGTCCAAAAGCAGTCCGTCAAAACGGACTGCTTTTTTGCGTCAATAAGCTTTGCATAGATAACCGCGAAGGATCATTTGTTACCAGGAACAGGTTTCCCTCTATGACAGGTAATACAGGTCACTTTTGGATTTTTTTCGTGGTTAAGTCCCATAATGGAAGGAAGAATTTCCTTATTGATCGTTACCCGCATTATCCACATTCCCCTCGCGATATTTTTTGTTGGCAACGAACCTGATTCCGATTTGCTTGTCGTATGGCAATGAGAACAACTAACACCCAGTTCCGTACTCCAGCCCCAGTTCATCATCCACAGAAGATGTTCAGCAGAAACAGAACTTTGCCCTTTGATAACCTTCAAATTCTTAAATACAGAATCCGCCGGCCATTTTTCTTTTCCTTTGATGGAAGCCATCACGTCATTCATGAATTTTAACCTGTCTTTTTCAAGCCATCTTCAATGAATGACAAAGGGTGGTTGGCGAAATATTTTGAAGGGCCAATTGAAAAAGCACAAAGTAAAACCACGGTTATCAATAACACCAGCACATAGGTAACTTTCATATAACTGATTTTAAAAATTAAACCGATATGATCTCATGTGGTTTTATAAGGGAAGGCTGTAAGGCTACGCTACCGGGCTGTTACCTGTGATACCGCCCACCCTGCACTTTTGTACGATCGTCCTTTTGTAAAAGTGAATTTTTTTACCGTTGGGATAAGAGTGCTTTCAAATTTAAACTAAAAACGAAAACTTAATGCACCTGGTAAAATTGTAATTTCTAATTTTTCGGCTTCCCCATATTCGCCATCCAGGTGGTATTGAATAAGCTCATTACTTTCGATAGTGATATTCATTGTCCGGAAATGATGAATGAAAGACAAATGCAGGTGTTTTCCTTTTTCAATTACAGGAAGATAACGCAGCCTTTGCAATGAATTTAGCGCATCAACGATAACAACATCAAACAATCCATCATCGGCTTTTGCTTCGGGGGAAATGTAAAAGCCGCCGCCTGCACGACGGCCATTCGTGATATCAACCAATAATTTTTTCCCGGATAAATCCGTCTTTGATGACTTTATCGAATAGATTTTAGAACGATAGGTCATAATTTTCTTCAGAATGGTCATCAAAAATGAAGCTTTACCGGGCCGCTTTTTCTTACCGGTTAATGCGTTGGCCACTTCACCTTCAAACCCCGCTCCTACTCCATTAACAAAATAGCGATCATTACATTTTCCAAGGTCGATCGGCTTAGGAACTTTCTGTAATGCTATTTCCAACTGTTCGTCCATCGTCTTATTGCCATAAAGTAACCAGTGAAAATCATTACCGGTTCCACCTTTAAAGATTACCAGCGGCAATTTTATACCGGGATACTGATTGATAAAATAATTCAGGGTGCCGTCGCCACCCACGATAAAGATATCGGTGAAATTGGTGAAATGACCGGGCCATGCTTCCCTGAAAATAGTATGATTGATATTTTTACCTGTCAATTTCCGGGCAATTGCTTCGGCCAGCATTACAGCCCTTCCTGCCCCGGCCAGGGAATTGTATACAATTGCAATATTTCTAGCTTGCATAAAAAAACCCGCTGCATGCGGGACTATAAATCTAATTCATTTTACTATTTGGCAGGAAAATCGTTTCACCTGACTAAACAATGCAAATCCGGATTAATTTAAATTGTTTCGCCGGTAAATGTCAAGACAACCCTGGTGGCAAAAGAAAATATCGGGCCTCCCCGGGTGCGCTGTTGCTTTCTCCTTATGATTGATTTGCATTTTGCAAACCGGGTCAATATAAGTCAGTGATCTTTGACCAGCGATCAATTCGTACACCTCATGGTCTTCACTTATATTTTTAAACGCCTGTTTTCCTTTTGATAAAAAAGTGAACGGAGTCTCATGCGATATACTGTTTACATATTCCGCGGAACACCAAAAACTACCGGGGCTTGCCTTTTTAGCAATCCTCGCGGTGAGGTTAAGAGCAGTGCCGAAATAGCTATTGTTCCGGTTTAATATTTTGCCATAATGCAAGCCGCCATGCACCTGGAGAAAATTATTTTCCATCGACGTAATCTGAACGAGATTGCTTAAAGTGGCAAGCAAATGATCCGCCGAAGACGATACCATCATGGCTTCATCGCCGGTGCGTTCATGAAAATGGCTGTCTCCCACAAGACAATCATTCACCATTTCAATATACCTGTCTATTATATCAGCGGCTGCTGAAGCGCCGTGCGTTTCTGTAAGAGCTGTATAACCAGACAGGTCAGCTATGAGTATCGCCATATTTTCTTCCATACTATTTGGTATCATTCGTTTAATGTCGTTCGAAGGCTTTTACAAACAGCCGCCCGGAAAAGCGGCTGTCCTTTCTTAACAGTTACAAAGAATTTCCCCTTTACTTGCCACATTCGCAGGAAGCGCCGCAATTACAATTTTCGCAGGTACAACCCCCCAATTACAATTAGCACTGCCACATTTTGACTGGTTTTTGTCCGGAGCATTTTTGCTCATCCTTAATTGTTGTTTCATACTGATTTTTTTAATTTGATTTGATAACACAAAAGTACATGCAGCCATGCCCGGAGTCGTTATACTACTTTGGGAAAGGTTTACAGAATTTTGGGTTCAGATATGATCAAGCGATTTACGCTTTTGCGTACCTACCTGTTTGAAGTAGGAAGGCGTGAGGCCTGTGATTTTTTTAAACTGGCTGGAAAGATGCGCCACACTGCTGTATTCAAGATCATAAGCGATTTCCGACAACGTCATTTGCCCATATACCAGCAATTCTTTTGCTTTTTCAATACGCTGTTCGATGAAATAATTTTCAATGGTTCGACCTTCTACGGAAGAGAAAAAACTGCTCAGGTAGGTATATTCGTGGTGTAGTTTATCAGAAAGATAATTCGAAAGTTTTGTCTTATTTTCCTTTTCGCCTACTTCGTTCCGGGCTTTCTTAATGACCAGCTGCTTGATCTTCTCTACAAGGCCGCTCATGCGGTTGTCAATCAGTTCGAGACCTATTGCCGCTAAATTTTTCTTCAATCGCTCCTTTTGCTCCTCTTCAATTTCATCTTTTAAATGAATCTCACCAGTAACCACTTTTTGAAAAGCCATTCCGGATGTTTGCAAAATATCTTCAACCGCAAGGACGCAGCGATGGCAGACCATATTTTTAACTAACAAGATTATTGAGGACATCTGCAAAGATAAGTTTTCGGTTGTTTTTGCACGGCCATTATCGCTCAAGGTTCCTTCGGATCATGTCCTGTAACGTCAGGCACATTAAAAATCGAATGATAATATATGACTACTAAGCCTTCTGGAAAGACCTCATCTTTTCTTTCCCGTCATCTCTCTCCCATTCTGCAAAAGTTTCATTTCAATAACTTCTTTTTTCTCGTTGCGGGTGAATATTACCTGCGCCTCTATTTCCTTCAAAAAAAACTGATCTTCTTTTTCCGGGTGAAGCTCAATGGCTCCCTGTCCCTCTGGCTGCCCAATCAATTTACCGTTCTCTACCCTCATCGCAATCACTAATTGCGGAGATAATTCATAGACTCCGACATATTGCTTCAGCACTTCCTCGGGAAGGGATATGGCTGTTTTTTCTTTTGGTATTTCGTAGGGTAAATTATACAGAATAGAAAAAATGTCTTTGGTTATCTTATCTAAATTGGAATTGGCAACATTGGCGAGTAAAATAACACAGGTATTGTCTTCAGGTATGCTTACCATATTGCTGTTAAAGCCATGGATACCGCCACTATGTCCAACTGATTTTTTACCTGCTACCGTATCAATACCCCAGCCATATCCATAGTTATTCATAAAAGGCGTCTGTGCTTTTTCTTTTGACGCTTTCTTAATAACCGTATTGTTTTGCAATGACTGATACCATTTGTACAGGTCGCCGGTAGAAGAATAGATAGCGCCTGCCGAAAAAGAAACGGAAGAATCCACGATGGGCGAAGGCTCATTTTTATCGCTTGTCAAACGGAAATACCCGGTTGCTTTGTCTTTGGTGCTCAAATGTGTAAAGTCAAACCCGCTGTGTGCCATACCGAGAGGGTTAAAAATATACCGGCGCACAGCTTTCTCGTAAGGCATCTTTGCCACGTCCTCTATGATGTATCCCAGCAGCGAATAGGCGGAATTGGAATAATCCCATTTTGTTCCCGGTGAAAATAAAAGGGGTTTATCTTTGAAAAGGGCCATCATTTTCTGACGGTTCGCAGGTTTTGCAATTTCATTCTGCATAAAAACCGGGTCGCTGGTATAGCTATATATTCCTGATGTATGCGTCAGCAGATGTTCAATGGTTATGCTATCCCCCTTAGGATAACCAGGGAAATATTTACTGAGCTTATCAGAAACATTGAGTTTTTTTTCTTCCTGCAATTTCAATATCACGGTTGATGTGAATTGCTTGGTGATGGAACCGATCTGGAAAACGCTGTTTTGGTCATTTGGTATTTTATCGCTTGCGTTACGAAGGCCATAGCCCTTGTCAAGCAAAACCTTTCCTTTCCACGACACTAAGACGGAGCCATTAAACTTATACAAGTTTGCATAAGCGGTCATTAATTCTTCCAGCTTCGCTACGTCCTGGGAAAAACAAATAGTAACAAGGAAAAGAGTAAGGAAAAACAGCAGCGGCTTCTTCATGTTAATGGTTTTAGGTAAATATAGCAATGATTAGGCGAGTTAATGAGAAACAGGTTACAGGGAAGGACCCTTTTCAATTACCTCTTCTGTATCTGTGTCAATAATCAGTATTCCTTCATTACTGTTATTTAATTGTGCGACCGGTTCCCCTTTGTTATTCCAAATAGCGGTTTTACCCGCGCTTTCAAAATTATCACAGTGTCCAACACAGTTTGACATTAATACGGTCATTGAATATTTATTGGCGATTTCGGATAAGCTCCTGTAGGCTTTTTCAACACCCCCGGCGGTTTTAGCTACGCTTGCTATATAAATGTTTGCTCGACATTTAAAGGCATTTTCCGAATGTTCCGGAATGGACAATTCATAACAGATGGCAACTGCTATATTGGGTTTAGTACCGGGGATGCAACCAAAATTTTGACCGCTCACAAAAAATGGTTCTTCATCAGGATGTATGTATTTTTTTGAATAGGTCATCCTGGCTTTATGAGGTTGAAAAATAACCATGCTGATACAGAGACCCGTATTATTTTTTGTTGGCACTCCCACCCCTATCGTTATTTGACTGCGATCGCTGATTTGTTGAAAGTCATCAAACCTTGGATCTTCCTGGTTCGTCGCTAATTCCTTTGCCAGTTCCGGTTCGTAACCAGTTATGGATAGCTCCGGGAAAACAATCATACCTGCGCGATTGGAAACGGCAAGGCTAATTAATTTTTTATGATTCTCAATATTAGTCCGAATATCTCCTTTGACAGGTCTTGTTTGTGCTACACAAATTTTCATCAGGTTGATTCTTTTTTGTGATTGATAAATTTATTGCGCTTCAATCAGTTTTCAAAAAATGATCCCCTTTGCAGTATTAAAAACATTATAAAAGGAGATTAAAGTATCAAAGAAATCATTCTATATGAATGCAACCGGCCATCCAAACAATGCAGTTATCTCTGCAAATGTTATTCATTAACCCCGAATACTTGCAAGACAGAGTTATTGATGGCTGCAAGGATCACCTGTTTACCATTAATGACGATGGAACGCATACATCTTGTATCGCCACGTAAGAAAATGCCGCTCTTGCCTGGTGGCACTGCAGTAAACTTCCCATCCGGAGACGACAGTAGCAGTAAGCCATAGCTGGCATCATACTGTCCGGTCATGACTTCCGTTTCATATTCATTTCCCGCCAGTAAAATATCCGGCAGCCCATCTTTGTTGTAGTCATTCACCAAAATGCAATTAACAGGAGCAAACTGCGCTTCGGCTGGTAGTGTATGTTGGATAAAACTGCCGTTACCTTTATTTTCAAACCAGGAAGAAGCCGCCTCATTGGCTATTAATTTGGAAGGTTCGGCGATTGACTTAAAAACATCGGCCATAGTAGCAGTAGAGAAATTCTTATGCAGCAGGTAGGTCTTTTTAATGGCAGGTGCCTGGCTGGCAATCTCATCTAAACCCAATGCCGGGTACAATTCTTTTTTACCGTTTGTCGTAGGAATATAATATCCGACCAGGGGATCATAAGAGCCATTGCCATCCAGGTCCGCGTACCACATATTCAATGGATAGCTTGTAGTAAAATGATATTTATTGTTAAGACCAATATTGCCCGTCACAAAATCCATGTCACCGTCTTTATCCATATCGGCTACAGCAATAGAACGCCACATCCCTGACAAAGATGCCAAACCGGTTTGATTGGTGATCTCCGTAAAACCATTTGTTTGATTCCTAAATATCCGAATTGGCATCCATTCTCCGGTAATAATAAGATCGGAAATCTTATCGCCATCGGCATCCATCCATTCGGCATCGGTAACCATCCCTGCAGCGGATAATGCAGGACAATATTCTTTGGTTACATCTGCAAATAAGCCATTGTTGTTTCGTAGTAAATAACTTGGCGCCATTGATGGGAATTTACCACTTGCGATACGACCACCTATGAACAAATCAAGATCGCCGTCTTTGTCAAAATCGCAGGCCTTCACTATCGCGGTGACGCTGGTTAAATGAGTGGGGATGGCATTAACGCTTCTCTTAAAATTCGCATTGCCATCATTGATATAGAGTCGGGGTAAATAGAATTTGCTGTTTGCGGCAAACTCATTGGTACCACTTGTCACCAGCAGATCTTCATCACCATCGCCATCCGCATCAAAAAAGAGGCAGCCAGTGTCTTCTTCAAATTTGTCACCTGTTTCTAATAGTTTTGACGTAAAACTACCGTCAGCATTTTGCAGAAACAGCTGACCTTTTATATTGTAGCCGTTCCCGATAAAAAAATCCTCCAAACCATCTTTGTTTATATCGCCCACGGCGATACCAGGCCCCAATGAAGAAAATTTTTGCGGCAGCAAACGCTGGAAATCATAATCGAAAAAGAAAGGATCGGTGTGTTTGAAATTAATACCTGACGTTTTAGTATAATTTGAAAACAAGCCGATAGCTGCTGCCGGCGACTTCCATTTATTGTTTGCATTTTTATGATCAACCGTCAGCCATTGATTAGCCTTAACATTTTTTATTAACTGAATGTTGTCATCGGGCCACGTTACCTCTATACTGTCAACAACGTTTGTTTCACCCAGCCCGGTGAACAGTCGTTTATCTACTGTGGACAGGTAACCACGCACCGGGTTTTCTTCCAGCAGCAACACACTGTCTTTTATAAATAATTTTACGACGGCTCCAAGGCCATCTTTATTATTGGAGGGACCAATCAGTTTTACAGATAGAAAATTAGCTTTTGTATTTGTCTGAATACTATTATTGGAAAATAAAAAAGCCTTGCTGTTTATATTGCTGACTACCAGGTCAAGATCGCCATCATTATCCAAATCAGCATAGGCCGCACCATTGCTGATGGCTTTTTCGTTGATGCCTGCGGCTACCGATGCATTGGTAAAAGAATAATCATGATTGTTGCTGAAAAAATAATTGGGCAGCGGCACCGCTCCAAATTTTTGTAATTGTTCCAGCAGCATTTTATTGCGGCCATAACCCGCCGGGGCGGAAGAACGAAAAGCGACGAAATCGCTGTTGATCATATCCCGGCCCATACCATTAGTGATATGCAGATCTTTATAAGCGTCGTTATTAAAATCCGCAGCGAGCAGGCTCCAGCTCCAATCGGTCTCGGCTACCCCGGCATAATTAGCGATGTCACTGAATACCGGAATCACCGTATCATTCACAACCCCCATGCCACGGTTTAGCTGCAATGTATTATGCATATAGGATGGCTCGTATCGCAAATACTTTTCCATTTCGTGGCGCTCGTTCGTTAAAATCGAATACATCATTTTTTTCCGCTCATTATCTTCCGGCATCATATCGAGTGTGGCGATATCGGGCAGACCATCATTGTTGATGTCGGCCGCATCAGTACCCATGCTGCTGTAGCTTTGATGATTGAGAGATTTATCGATAGAATTGGTAAACGTTCCGTCTTTGTTGTTCATCCACAGGCAATCATTCCCGATATAATCATTGGCTACATGAATATCGGGCCAGTTGTCGCCATTGAAATCGCTGACCACTACACCAAGACCATACCCATCCTCTTTTATACCGGCCGCCAGGGTTATATTCTTAAAAAACGGCTGACCGGTTTTCGCATTGATGCCCTCGTTGTGATAAAGCTGATCGTTCCTTGGCGAGTTGCCACTCAGATCTTTTGGCAAAACCTTATTGATGTTTTCGCCCTGCATCTGGTGCGTTAACAAAAACATATCTAATAAACCATCCTTATCGTAATCTAAAAAAACAGCTTGCGTAGAATAGCTGCTATCATCCAAACTATATACGGCCGCCATTTCAGTGAATGCCAGGTTGTGATTATTGATGTACAGTAAGTTTTTACGTTTGCCCGGTTCTACAGGACCGCTGACACAGACATAAATATCCTGCCAGCCATCATTGTTTATATCCGCCACGCTTACACCGGTACACCATTGATTACTGGTTAGACCTGCAGACTGCGTGATGTCTTTGAATTTAAACCCGCCCTGGTTGATATATAATTTATTGCTGGTTTGATTAGCGGTAAAAAAAATATCGGGCAGTCCATCATTATTAAAATCGCCGATCCCAACGCCACCACCCATATAGGTGTATTCGTTAGTCAACAAATTAAGCTGGTCCGTTTCGGTAATGCTGTTTTCGAAATTAATACCGGAAGCCTCCGGGTTGATAGCTGTAAAAAGTAAGGGTTCCTTTTTATCTGTGCAACCAATAGCTGATACAATCAGTACAAGCAGAGTCTTCATAATCCATTGCCAGGAAGATTCAACTGTTGAGCAACTTGCTTTTCGGGATAACGTACTGGTTTTGGTTTTAATCTCCGTATAATTTGATCGCATCCGTCAGGTGGTTAAACTGGCGGTAAATATAACCTTTCTGTTTTTTTTTTCGAGTGAATTTACCACGGCCTGATGCCATTACAACTGTTTTATTTAAACGTATATAAAATCAAATCTGTTTCAATAGTCGTCATTTACCTGGGACCTTGTTGACCAAATTCTTTAGATAATCAGTGGTTATTTCATTGGCGGTGATGACAGACAGACCCTCGTAATCCTTTAACTGCATCGCCAGGTCTTTCATCGCCCTGATGGCAATTTTGAAAAGAGAAGGCCCAAGACTAACTCTTGCAACTCCCAGTTTACTTAGAGTCTTTAATTCGGGGATACCTGGAATCGTTATAATATTTACTGGCAAATTAACGCGGTCAATCACTTCCTTTATATCCTCTTCATTCCGCAGGGCAATCGGGAAAAAACCATCCGCACCGGCTTCTTTGTAGGCCAGGCCCCGTTTTATCACCTCCGCGAATTTTGACTCATCAGTTTCATTTTGCTTTGCCCGTAGATAAACATCTGTCCGTGCATTAATAAAAACAGGAATGCCCATTTCGCCGGCTACTTTTCTAATGATCCTTATTTTTTCGCCTTGAACTTCTACTGAATAAAGGCTATTGGTTTTACGATCCGTATCTTCAAAATTAATCCCCGCTATTCCCGTATCAATAAGCAGTTTGATGTTTTTTTTTAACTGAATATCGTTGTCCGCATACCCGCTTTCGATATCGGCTGTTACAGGAATACTAACGCTACCGGTAATTTTTTTAAGCAACACCAACAAATCATTGAAGGGGATGTTTTCACCGTCGTTGTAACCATTCGAAAATGCAACAGATGCACTGGCCGTTGCGATAACAGGGTACTCCAGGCTCTCCATTAATAAAGCGCCTGATACGTCCCATATATTGGGTAAAATGATCATCTTACCTGAATGATGAAGTTCACGTAACTTCTCCGCTTTTTCTTTCTGGGAAATTTTATTCATCGTGCTTTTATTTATTGAATTTTTAACCCGGTACATATTGTCAATACGTACCGGTCTATTTTACGGGACGAAAGAGTTTTAGTAAATGTAAGACAGCTGCGACAATATTATTGCCGCAAGATCCCCGTGATGCAAAATGACTACAATTAAAGGATGAATATTGAAAATTGCCAGCGTTATGAAATATAGTTTTAGCTTCCCATGAATCATTCCGGAAGCGATTTAATTTTCATATCTTACTGTAGCGGCGTTGAAAATAGTTCGTATAAATGTGAATATTGAAACTTATTTGCTGGTTAAACTTATTTTTTTCGATTATAGCTGCCGCTAAAGATTATGGGTATGGCTTTTGTAATATTTAGCATCGCCTGATAAGGACCATGTAAGTTTTTTATCAATAGTTAATAAAAGAATTCAATGAGAATAGTTTTTATAAGTATTTGTTTTTCCCTGGCATCCGCTTTAAGCTTTGGCCAGCAAAAGGATACGCTGATCAGGAAACTGGACAGCCTCAGCCAAAAGACAGATAGTGCCGGGAAACAGCTAAACAATACAATGGAAGCGGCTTATAATCCGCAGACAATCCTGACATTTAAAACTTATTTTTTGTTGTTGGGCAGCAACCTGAAGCAGTCTTTTACAAAGCCCTTTCATATGACGGGAAAAGATTGGGGAAAATTTGGGGCATTTGCAGCCGCTGCAGGCGCACTTTCACTGGCCGATGAAACGATACAGAAAGAAGCGTTGCGATTCCGGAACAGAAATCCAAAGGTTATAAAACTAGGAAGGTTTATTACCAATTTTGGAGGTATCTCTGAGAGCTATACTTTAGCCGCCCTCGGTGCCTACGGCTTTTTGTTTAAAAATCAAAAATTGAAGACCACTACTCTTCTTGCAACGCAGTCTTATATAACGGGAGCAATAGTTGAAAGTGTTATAAAGACTTTGTCGGGCAGAACAAGGCCAAATTATTACGACCCAGCGATGGAAGCAGAACCCAGTTTTAAAGGCCCTTTTGCTAATGTATCAAAAGATTTCTCCGGCCGGAGATCAAACAGCTCCTTTCCTTCCGGTCATGCTACCGTTGCATTTGCAGCCGCTACTGTCTTTGCGATGGAATATAAATCTACCGTGTGGGTGCCGATTGTTTCGTATACAGCGGCCTCTTTGATCAGCGCAAGCAGGATAACGGAAAACAAACATTGGACAACCGATGTCTTTGTAGGAGCGATGCTGGGCTATTTAACGGGACGACAGATCGTCAATAATTATCATCGTTACGCCAAATTAAAAGCGCCGCAACAACCAAAGAATACAGTTTCCTTCAATATGCTGTATAATCATTCCCATATGGAGCCGGGCATTGTATATACTTTCCGGTAAAAAGCCTCCTTTTTAATTTTTTGTCTATAATATTTTATCGGGCAGATGATAGAATTGATACAACAAGCCGATACAAGTTGTCTCCGCAAACCTGATAAAGAAGAGCACACTCGTTAAGCCGCCGTATAGCCAAAGCTTATGTTGCAGTCAGTTTAAGGTATCCGGTAATGCACTTTATGCGGCACGAAATCATTTAAATTTTGGTCTCGTATAAAATAATAATCCACTACGTAGCTGTTTCAGTATTGCAGAAAAAGATAAAATAGTCTTCAAAATTTGTAACCGAATTAAGGAAGCCACGTCTTATTCTGTAACAAAAGGTTTTTTCAAATAAAAAAGTTATGAAGAAAATAGTAGTGCTATTAGTGGTTCCTGTTTATCTGTTACTGGTAGCTGGCTTTACCTGCAACAATCCCGCCGTCACAACCGGCGAGCCCGGTAACGCAAGTTTCTGGAAGAAAAGCGCAACCGCGGAAACACATTATCTCTATATTGACAATATGGAAAAAGGAGTATTGCCTTTCATACCTGGTTCTCCCACCCCGGGAAGTGATATCATGCAAAAACAAGGGCTCTCTGTTATCTTAAAACCCGGCAACTATGATATTGTTGTAAAAGACAGCATCGGTAACATTCTTTGTGAAGGAACATTGTACCTGAAAAGAACAGAAAATTCAAAAGAAATTAAAGCCTCCTGGAAAAATGATCAATGCATGCTACAGGTTGCCTATAACTAAAACCGTTGGGCCAATCAGCACTGTAAAATTAGTTGGTCAAATACTAAAAATCGTGGCTTTTTACTGGTATTTTGCGGATGCTTATGAGACATTGCGCTGTCCTTTTTTTTCTTTGTTTACATCTTATTTCTTACTCTCAAAAAGAGACCAGCAACTGGTTTTTATTTCAGAGTACTATTTCGGTCTCTCCGACGGGAGTTACAACGGGGCTTCCTCAACCATTGTACACTGCATTTAATCCTCTATATACGAGCACGTCTGTATCAGATGCGGCGGGTAATTTATTATTTGCCTGCGATGGAAATAAGATTATTGACAGAAATCTTACGGTGATGCCTTCATTAACGGATATTAATTTTTATGCATCGTATGGCCGGATACTGGCACAAAAAATACCTAACAGCAACAGGTATTATGTTTTTTATACAAAGAGTAATACAGGCCAGGTGAATTCACCGTGGACACTATTGTATGCAATAGTTGACCTGTCTCTGAATAATGGCAACGGTGATGTAACAGCATACGACCAGGTAGTTGATGGGTCCTTATCAGCGGGATATACTTTAGCCCAGGGAGATAATACAGACGACGCATGGTTAGTAACGCACCGTGCTGCTACGGATTCTTTTTTTGCCTATAAAATAACAAATGCCGGGCTTAGCAACACACCTGTAAAGAGCAGGGCGGGAACCAATACAAATGCTATTGACTATATATTCCGGGAGTTGAAAACATCCCACGATGGCAAAATGATCGCCGGTGTCGCATACAGGGATTACTCGGTAGATTTTGCCAGTACCCGCCAGTTTATAGAAGTTTTCAATTTTAATGCAGGGGATGGAAGAATCACCAATAAAGTACGTACCGAAAGAATAGGCAATTATTTTTATACTTATCAATCAGTAGAGTTTTCTCCGGACAATCGCCTGCTATATGGAGGGTTTGTGCAGCGGGTCGATGGCCTGCAACCTTGTGGCTTCGGCAGCGGAGCCGTCATCCAGTATAATTTATGCTATTCTGATTCCACTGAATTTACACGTTATGCTATGACAATCGCGAGCGATTTTGCCTGGTGTTATCCATGGGTAAGCTGGGGGAAAATTCAAATGGGGGCGGACAAACGGATACACATGCCCTATACGGGGTTGCAGATATCTACCATTAATAAACCAAACAGGATAGGGTCTCATGCCAATTATGTTTTTAATTCCTATGTGCAAACTGTTCCCAACAATGGGTTCGTAGTAACGCCCGGTTTTCAACATAAACAGCTGGAGAAAGCGATCAAAAATAACATAGTGTATAATGGAGCCTGCTATCCTTCGCCAACTATTTTCCGTGTAACGAATGATACCATTACTAACATAGCCTGGAATTTTGGAGACCCGGCCAGTGGCACTAACACCTCTGCGATAATGGCGCCTTCGCATACCTTTTCTTCTCCCGGCCTATATAGCGTAACCGCCAGGTTGTATAATACGCAGAATAAACTTATTGAAACACTAACTGAACTGGTGGAAATTAAAGATCCGGGGAAAAGGCTTTTGTCAGGCTATCCAAAAGATACAAGTTTTTGTATGGGCAAGAATTTAAATATCCGTCTTAATGTAGTGAACGGCATTTATCATTGGTACCAGGTAACAGCGCAGGGAGAAATATATAATTCAACTATTGCAGATAGTATTGCCATAGGATCCACCGGAACCTGGTATGTAGAAATGAGACAGAATGATTGCAATGGTTGCAGGATGCTTGACTCAATAAATGTAACAGTTTTACCGAAACCCGATTTTAACCTCGGTATTGACAGAACACTGTGTAAAGGAGACTCTATTCAACTGAGTGTGTACGATCCGGCTGCAAACTATACATGGAATACCGGTGAAACTTCGTTGTCAGTCTGGGTCCGGCAGGGTGGTACTTATTGGGTGGAAGGCGAGTATAATAATAATGGTTGCGCCAAACGTGATTCCATTGTCATTACACAAGTGCCGGCGGTTAATTTTTCTCTGCCCCTTGATACAACTTTGTGCAATAATCAAACCTTATTGTTAAACCCTGCTGTTACCGGAGCAACCTATGTATGGCAGGATGGTTCCGTTCAGCCATCTTATAACGTGACAGAAACTGGTACTTATTGGGTAAAAGTGACTTCTATTAACTCATGTACCAGGAATGATACGATTCTGGTCAATTATATTAATGCACAGCAGGTTTATTTAGGAAATGATAGTACACTTTGTCTTGGAAATTCTATCACCCTGAGATCAGATGTACCTGGTGCCGGATACTTTTGGAGTACTGGTTCTACCGCGAACCAAATAAAAGTAAATCAGACGGGTAACTACTGGATCAGAGTAAATAATGGCAGTTGTACCGTAACCGATACGATCCGGCTCGTTTTTAGTCCTCCTCCAAAATTATTTCTCGGAAATGATACCATTTTGTGTGCACAGGATAAATTACAGCTACAGCCCGGTATTTCTAATGCTGTTTATTCCTGGCAAAATGGATCTGACGCCAATACTTTTACGGTTACTCAACCCGGTACTTATTGGTTGCAAATTGCGCAAAATGGGTGTATTGTAAGAGACAGCATTAATATAGACTATTATATAGTGCCTGTTCTTAACATAGGACCCGACATAAAATTTTGCACAGGTGAGAATGAAGTGCTGAATCCAACGGATGGATTTATACAATACAAATGGAATACGGGAGCCGTTACACAAAAAATCACGGTTAATAATCCCGGCAACTATTCTGTAATTGGTACTACGACAAAAGGGTGCAAGGCTTATGATACGATACAGGTCCTCAGCCCTTTTGGTTTGCCCGTTGTAAACCTGGATCACGATCCAACACTTTGTACCGGCGATACCAGAATACTGGATGCAGGCAACAATCTTGTGTCGTATTTATGGAATGACGGCAGTACTGTACAAACTAAGCAAGTAAAAGGTACAGGTTTATATGCCGTAATGGTGACAGATAACAATGGATGCAAGAATACGGACACTGTTGTAGTGACAACCCTGCTTCCTTTGCCAGTTGATTTTTTACCCGCTGATATGGAAATATGTTCGTATCAAACATTGGACCTTGCTTCCTTGCAAGCCTATTCGCAATATCTCTGGAATACTAACGCAACCACCCGAAGCATCAGCATTTCCCAACCAGGTTTATATAGCTTGCAGGTGATTGACCAAAATAATTGTAAAGGAAAAGATAGTATAGTCATAAATCTTAAGGATTGTATGTTGGGTTTGTTTGTTCCTTCCGCATTCAGCCCAAACAATGATGGTAAAAATGATTTATTCAGGCCTTTACTTTTTGGACCTGTAAGGCAATATCGTTTTACAATATTTAATCGTTGGGGTCAAACACTATTTCAAAGCACGGAGATCAACAAGGGCTGGGATGGTAATTATGCCGGCGTTAAGCAAGATACAAACGTGTTTATATGGGTATGTTCCTATCAGCTGGAGGGAGAGCAACCAAAAGTTAAAAAAGGAACAGTATTGCTTCTACGCTAAGACAGTGATTATTTTCTATTACAAATTACAATGTATCGCCATTGAACAATGTTTTGTTTTAGTGATACAAATCAGGGCTGATATATCTTAAAGGCTTGCTTATCTTATTTGTAAAGAATAATTTTGAACATTATTAAACCTAATCCTAACTTATGAAAAAACTATTATTCGTTGCACTCGTTTCAAGTTTTATCGTATCCTGCAAAAAAGATAAGGCGGACGACAACCAGAGTCAATTCCCATTCTACTTTACAGCAACCATCAATGGCTCGGCCATTAAATATGAGGCCAATGACCTTACCAGCCAGTTTGAATGTGGTACATCCGCTCCTTTCAGTGTACTTGGGGATGACTATGATATTTATGAAGGCACATTTATCCAGGATGGCAATGACCCTTCAAAGAATAATATTTATGTGCATGTATTGAAATTCTTTGACCATGATCCTTCATCAGCGGAACGGCTGGCGATGTTTAAAACAGGCAGTTATCCTTATGGATTTGGCAGCACCAGTTCTTCCACTATCGATGGAGTATCGATAAATTACGCAGATGCCGCCGGTAAAGAATGGTTTTCTGAATCAGTTTCACAGGCGGGGAGCACTTTCTCTATCTCCGAAGTAGTGGATAATCCTGACAATACTTCTTTTAAAATCTTTACAGCCACCTTCAGTTGCAAATTATATGATGGCAGTGGCGGAAGTATGGACGTTAGCAACGCTGTTATCAGGGGGAAAATTTATAATTAAAAAAATAAAGGCCGGCTATTCTGTAAATGGCCGGCCCTTTTTGGCTGTCCTTTAGCTCTACATCCATTTTGCCAGGAACACATTAAACTCCTGCCGCAGATCATTGACGATTTTTTCAAAGATCCTGACCCGGTCTTTTAATTCCTTATGCTCGCCAACGAAACCAGTTTCCATTTTACCCGCATGCTTTTTGGCATCCGCAGAAACCTTGCCTGCATGTTCGTTGACACTATGCCTTAATTCATCAATATTATTACGCTGTATGGCAAACTGGTTCTGGAAATGCTCAACGCCAGCCATCGCCTCTCTCCCATTATTCTTGCTGACTATTTCCTCCAATCTTTTCTGCAGAATATCAAATTCTTCCTCATAGAAGTCAATTTTTTTTAACCATTCAAGGTGATCAGTTCCAATTTGCGTAACCGTTGTATAGCTCATAATATGAAATTTTTAAAATGATTGATTTTGTTGCCGGTTTCAAAGTTGGATCTTTAGTAAAACTAAAATCATGATATCAATCAGGTGATGGATTGAGATAGTATACCTGCTATATGGATATTCGCCGGCTTAAACCGGATAATCGGTTAACAAACTATTGCGAACCGTACATATAAATATTTTTCCGGCTCTGTTCAAATTGCCTACATTTAGCATGATCATATTTCTCCAATCAATAACCAATCATTTATGCGAAATCTGTTGATCATCCTTTCTGTTCTTATCAGCCCGCAATTGCTTGCCCAGGTAGATGCACGCCTGTTCCGCTATCCCGACGTTTCCGCTACACAAATCTGTTTTGTGTACGGCGGCGATATCTGGATAGTTGCCAAAAGCGGTGGTACTGCCACCCGCATTACATCCAGTACCGGCGAAGAATCATTTCCCCGGTTTTCACCAGATGGAAAGACATTGGCCTTTACGGCAACCTACCGTGGCAATGCGGATATTTATACGATGCCGGTAAGTGGTGGTGTACCTACGAGGCTTACCTGGCATGCAATGACCGACCGGGTAATTGACTGGCATCCTGATGGCAAACGAATATTGTTTGCTTCCCTGCGGGAAAATGCATTTGGGAATGTGAACAATCTATACCTGTTGTCGAAAGATGGCGGTTTACCGGAGAAACTGCCTGTTCCCTATGGAGAGTTAGCCAGTTTTTCACCTGATGGTGAAAGCATCGCTTATGTTAGCCGCATTACAGAGAACTATCCTTTTAAAAGATATCGTGGCGGGCTGGCTTCTGATGTGGTATTGTTCAACCTGAAAAAGATGACAGCCGAAAACATTACTGCTAATACTGCAACAGATGGTAAACCGGTCTGGTATAAAAACAAGATCTACTATATCAGTGATGTTGACAATAACAAGCGGAGAAATGTATGGGTATATGATATTGCAACGAAGACCCGCACTGAGATCACTAAGTTCAGCAATATTGATATCAATCACATGAGTGCTGGTCCCGACGACCTGATCTTTGAAGCCGGTGGCAAATTGTATTTGCTGAACCTCACTACTAATAAATATGAAGAAGTAAAAATAGAAGTAGTAACGGATTTTGCTACACTGATGCCACGCCCGGAAAATGTAGGAACACGCATCGCCAATGCTGATATTTCACCGGATGCGAAAAGAGTGGTTGCGGAAGCAAGAGGTGAATTGTTTAGTTTGCCCGCGGAAAATGGTCCGGTGCTGAATCTGACCAATAGCAGCGGTGCTTTTGATCAGCTACCTTCCTGGTCGCCCAACGGAAAATGGATCGCTTACTGGAGTGATAAAAGCGGTGAGTATGAAATATGGCTGCAGGAAACACAAACGGGTTCATCGAAAAAAATAACTGATTTTAGAAAAGGTATGGGCTGGCAACTGTTCTGGTCACCAGACAGCAAGAAGATCGCTTTTATCAATTACCTGCAGGAGATCAATATGCTGAATGTTGCCACCGGAGATATAACGGTTGTTGATAAAACATCGATATTAACTTATAACGGTCTCCAGGGTTTCCGGCTTAGCTGGAGTTCGGATAATAATTGGTTAGCCTATAGCAAAAATGGAGAAAATCTGAATGAAGCCGTTTATCTATACAGTCTTGAAAATAAAAAACTGCACCAGGTGACAGCGGGTTATTACAATGATTCCGAACCGGTGTTTGACCCGAATGGAAAATATTTATATTTTAAAACGGATCGCCGTCTTCAGCCAAGCTATAGCAGTGTTGACGCGACATGGATATACCCTAACACTACACAAATAGCGTATGCAAGCCTTGATCCAACAGCAAAGAGTTTGTTGGTGGCCCGCAATGATGAAGTGAAAGTAACAGCGGATACCGCTAATGCCGTGAAACCTGCCGCCGCCAAAGCCGATAGCACAAAGAAACCTGCTGTAAAATCTTTATCCATAACACCCGATGGGTTTGAAGCAAGAGTACAGGTGTTACCTCCCGCAGCAGGTAACTATGGTCAATTAAGTGCGTTGGAAGGAAAACTATTGTATGCCCGTTTTCCCAATACGGGAACCGTTGGCGAACAACCCTCGATTTATTTATATGATATAGAAAAACGTGAAGAGAAAAAAGTATTGGGCGGCACCGGCAATTTTGCTGTATCAGGTGATGGAAAATCCATTTTGGTATTGCAGGGTACTAATCTCGGTATCATTAAACCCGCTCCTGATCAAAAAATAGATAAGACATTGCGGACGACAGGAATGGAAATGACATTGAATCCACGGGAAGAATGGGATGAGCTTTTCAACGATACCTGGCGGCGCTACCGTGATTTCTTTTATGATCCCGCCATGCAGCAGGTTGACTGGAATGATATACGCAAGCAATACGGAGCTTTGATGAAGGATGCGATCACCCGCTGGGATGTAGCTAATATCCAGCAGGAGATGATCGCTGAACTGGCTGCCGGTCATACTTATGTCCGGACTGGCGACGTAGAGTTCGGTAGCAATCGTGGTCATGGTTTCCTCGGTATTGATTGGGAACTTGGTGATGGAGCCTATCGTATTAAACGTATTGTTCGTCCCGCGGCATGGGATAATGAAGTTAGATCTCCTTTTGATGCAACAGGCATTGCTGTAAAAGAAGGAGATTATATCCTGGCGGTGAATGGTGTACCGATCGATACTAAGATTGATCCCTATGCTTCATTGGATGGTATGGCAGGAAGCACGGTGATATTGAAAGTGAACAGTAAACCTTCGATGGATGGAGCGAAAGATATATTGATAGAAACACTGACCACAGGACAGGAACGCCGCTTGCGTCATTTGGAATGGATTGAATCGAATCGAAAAAAAGTGGACCAGTTGAGTAATGGTGATCTGGGTTATATGTACATGCCTAATACGGGCACTGACGGTCAAACGGAGTTAATGCGCCAGTTTTATGCACAGATAGATAAAAAAGGATTCATCATTGATGAACGCTTCAATGCAGGTGGTCAGCTGGGTGATCGATTTGTTGAAATGCTTAACCGCCCCACACTTTATAATGTTGCCTGGCGCAATGCCGGAATAAGCCGTATACCCGGCAAGGGTAATAACGGACCGAAAGCGATGCTTATTAATGGCTGGGCCGGCAGTGGTGGTGATGCTTTTCCCTGGGCATTTAAATCAATGAACATGGGACCCATAATTGGGGAACGAACCCTTGGAATATTAGTGGGACCGGCAACGGGACACAATTTAATTGATGGTGGTGGTATCACCGTTCCCGATGCAAGGTTATTTGGACCTGATGGAAAATGGTTTGCGGAAGGTTATGGCGTTACGCCTACTATTGAAGTGTGGGATGATCCCGCTCAACTAATGAAGGGTAATGATCCGCAACTGCTTCGTGCTATTGATGAAGTGATGAAGCTGGTAAAAAGCAATCCACGGAAATTGTTCCCCCGCCCGTCTTTTGAAGACAGGAGTTCAAAAGGGATAAAGGATTGACGGAATTAATTAAAATAATAAAAGGTATCGCCACAAACGGTACCTTTTTTGTTTGTACAAAATGAACAATTTTCGTTAGCCGGGGTTTTAATTATAAGTGAAAATATGAAGCAATCTATACCTGCATCCGTTTTCATTGTATCAGCTTTCCTGGTCGTTTATGTCCTGTTGATATCAACCAACGCAACTAGATCAATAGGCTGGATGATTTTTGTAGTTTCTCCATTGCTGTTAGTATGGATGGTGATCTCGGTGTTAAGATCAAAAAAATTTACTGGAAAAGATCTTGAAAAAGGAGAAGAATGGGGCTATGCAGATAAACGGAAAGAAGATCTCGGAATGTTTTAAGGATGGCAAATAACCACTTCGCCAGCCGGCCCTTGCATTATCGGGCTGATAAAAGGTATTCCAAGATTCATGCCCCGGAGAATTAAAATAATTGCCATCGCGGTCATCAGTACGGGAATGCTTTTCCGGAACATATTCCTAACCGGTAAACTGACCATTCTTCCGAAATAACCGATGATCATCATTGCCGGTAATGTACCGGCTCCAAACATGGCCATGAATACAATACTATGGGATACCTGTGTTGTTGTCAATGCACCGGCGATAGCCACATAGACCATCGTACAGGGTAAAAACCCATTGGCCATTCCCAATAATAAAAAACCAGCACTGCTTTTCTTTGCACGAAATGCTTTCATCATGTATGATTGAACACCATTAAATAACTTTTTAAAAACGGAAGGTTGCAAAGGATTTTTATACCCCCAATATAAAATAACGAGCAACAATACTGCTATACCCATAACAATAGAAAACCATTGCTGGATTCCCGCGACATAAATAGTTCTTCCGGCAAGGCCAAAGATTAATCCAAATGCGGAATAAGTAATGATCCTGCCCAATTGATATAGAAAAAGTGAAATAAGCTGTTGGCTTTTTGACAAATGATGCACAGGTAATGCGAGTGCCAGGGGACCGCACATGCCCACGCAATGCAGGCTGCTGACCGCACCTAAGGATAAACCTGCTATGATGACCGCCCACAACATCAGGGAAGAATTATAGATTTTTCAGTGTAATAGTCTTTACCACCTGCGCTCCAGCTGATCTTGACCGTATAATTTCCGGCTGCGACCTGTTTTGCATTCAGCACCTGCATTCCCGTTGCGTCCGTATTCAATTCAAATTTCTTGTCCTTCATCCCATCATACGCACAATAAAAGTGAACAGTGCCGGCGACCTTTTGATTACTCATTTCAGCAGGTAGTTGAAGCTCGATGCCTTTTCCTGTTGCCGTAAGCTTCACCACATCACTTAACGCGTTGGCCCGTTTAACACCGTCGATGACTTCCTGGTAACGCAATTCATTTTTATAATACTCTTTATCTACTAATTCAAAATTGGTGGTTACAGAGCGATAGACGAGGTAACACATCCCGCTGCCAAAAACAACAAAAGTGATCAGTAATTTATTTCCCCAGTTCATATTTTCATGATTAATAATTTTAGAACCTGCTGAAAGGTCCCATGAAATTTGTTTTTAATTCCGTGATCTTTTTATCGCCCTGGTACAACCCAACTTCCAGGCTGGTCTTTCTTGACCTGATAATGGTGGTGGGCAATATGATAAAAAATGACCCTGTCCCCTGCCCCTCTTTTTTTACCTGGATATGACCCGTACCTACCAACTCTACTCTCCCGATTTTACCCATTTCACCTTCCAGTCTCAACTGAACCGGAATTTCATTGAGGGTTTTGTTTTCAATTTTTATGCTATAGAGATTTGATAAACTATCAGCTCCCCTTTCCTGGTACAACATGCCGGTAGCCCTGATAATAGTGCCATCTATTTCTTTACGTGTAACAAGTAATGTCGTCAATAAACCCGTCAGTATGATTAGTATCACAGTATAAAACTTCATCCTCCCGGTATAGCGAAGTTTCTTTCCATCAGCAATACCATTTTCGGAAGCATAGCGGATAAGCCCCTGTGGCCGCCCTACAGCATCCATCATTTTATTGCAGGCATCAATACAGGCGGTGCAACCAACACATTCCATTTGCGTGCCGTTTCGTATATCTATACCGGTTGGACAAACCTTTACACATTGAAAGCAATCAATACAATCACCCACATTTATTGTCGCTGCTTTTTCTTTCTTAAATTTTTCTCTTGGCTCTCCCCTTTTATAGTCATAGGCAACGATCATTGAGTTCCTGTCGAGCAACACACTTTGCAAACGGCCATACGGACAAACTACTGTACAAACCTGTTCACGGAAATAAGCGTACACGCCATAAAACACACCTGAAAAAATAAGTATGGCCATGAAGCCACCAAAATGTTCGCTGATGGGTTCGGTGACGATATGCTCCAATTGCTTTACACCGATTATATAAGAAAGAAACAAATTGGCGATAATAAAAGCCAGCACGAAAAATGCACCATGTTTTAACATTTTTACCCTGATCTTTTCAGCCGTCCATGGACCGTTATTACGCATTCTTTGTTTGGCCGCGTCACCTTCTATCAGGTATTCCACTTTACGGAAAAGCATTTCCATAAAAATAGTCTGGGGACACACCCACCCGCAAAACAACCTGCCAAATGCCGCCGTAAACAGTACAATGAAAACAATGAAAGTGAGCATCATTACTCCGAAAATGAAAAAATCCTGTGGCCAGAATATTTTGCCAAAGATGATAAACTCGGCTTCGGGAATATTGAAAAGAAATAAAGGCCTTCCATGGTAAGTAATAAAAGGCAAAGTGAAAAACAAGGCAAAGAAACCCCAGCTTACCCAGGTACGGACATTGTAAATCTTGCCCTTGGGTTTTTGTGCATACACCCATTTTCTCTTTCCTTTTGCATCTACTGTAGCGAGACGGTCGCGGAAAGATTCTTTCTCTGCATCAATACCTGGTTTTGTTATTTCGTTTATCATTTTTTAATTCATCGTTACTTTATTATCCTTTGCTTTAATGGAATCAATCAAAACCTTAATTGAACCGGCAGACGGTTTCATGTCTTCTTCTTTGTAAAATTGTCCGGCGGGTTCTTTAGGGTTGGGAGGATTGGTACCATGCAATGATTTTATATAACTTACTACCTGCGCAATTTGCTTCGCTGAAAAATCATCCTTCCAGCTTCTCATGCCTTTATTAGTGCCGTACTTGACCGTCTTGAAAATGTCTTTGACACTACCTCCATAAATCCAGTAGTCATCCGTCAGGTTCGGACCTACGATACCACCACCATCTGCGCGGTGACAGGTAACACAATTCGCCGGATTGCTGAAAATGGTTTTACCAGCTTCAAGATCCGACGCCGCTGTTAACAAGGTGACTGTATTTTCATCCACATTGTCTCCCTTTTTCTTCAGGTATTCACCAACTTCAACGTCCGCTTTCGCAATGGCTGTCTCATACTCTTCGATACTGGAAGGTCCTGAATGGGAAATATGAAAACGCCATAAATAAATAAACGCAACAACTATCGTGAGATAAAATCCATATAACCACCATGGCGGAAGACGGTTATTCAATTCCCGGATACCATCGTAATCGTGACCAAGATCAAGTTCCGCTTCCTGGCTTACGGGGCGCAGCTTATTAAATTTATCCCACCAGCTAAGCCTCGTCCTTTTCACCTCTTCGGTCAACACTACCGGTTTTATTATTTTTTCCTTTTCAACCTTCAGCAGGAACCGGATATTAAAAAGCAACACTAATATGATCAGCAGCTCCAGGAAAATAACAGAAGCCATAATATAAAACGTAGAGGCAGATAATCCCCCGATACCAGTTGATGAAGCTGTTGCAGAGGTCGGGGCATCGCCTGCCTGTGCAAACAAGCCCGGGCTGACTAACAAAAGAATTATCATGATTGACACAGCCACAGGAGCGGTTGGGGCAATTTTCTTTTTCTTCATTTCAAGATCCGCAGCGCCTATCAGCAAGTAGGCCAGTATCCCGATAATTATAAGCAAAACCAGCATTAATATCATAAACGTCATTGCCAGGGGGTTGCTGAACACCGATGGCTCAGGCGGGCCTGCCGCCCAAACCGGCTGAGAAAAAAAAGTCAATAAGATCACACTCAGCAGGCAGATGATTTTTTTTGATCTTTTACAAATACGTGGGAGCATATTAGTTTTTTTAAAAGGTGCTTAATTATCTAATGGTATGCGGCTTACTTCATTGAATTTTTTCTTATCGGTTTTAAAAACCCAGGTAAGCATGGCAAGGAAAAACAAAACAAATATGGCCAGCGATATCATTCCGTAGATATCAATGCCGCCGATCTTTTCGAGATAATTAATGAATTTCATTCCTGATTTTTTAGCTTGTTATTATTTCTTGTCACTTAATTTTTAATTTCATTTGAGTTCGGCAACCGCTTGCTTCGGTTCTGCTTTTATATCCGTTCCCACACGCTGCAGGTAAGCAATGATGGCTATGATTTCGGCATTGGAAGGCGTTACTATTTTATCCTTTTTCAGGTTGGCCGTTATTGATTCAGCCTGCTGCATAAGATCCCTGTTGGCTATTTTATCATATCCTTCGGGGTAAGGAACACCGAGGGTTTGCATAGCCCTGATCTTTGCTGGTGTAGAGGCTGTATCCAATGGATTATCCAAAAGCCATATATACCTTGGCATGATTGACCCCGGTGACATAGACCGCGGATCATACATGTGATTGTAGTGCCAGCTATCCGTTTGCTTGCCTCCTTCTCTTGCCAGGTCCGGCCCGGTTCTTTTACTTCCCCACTGAAAAGGGTGATCATATACAAACTCACCGGCCTTTGAATATTCGCCGTAGCGTTTTACTTCATCACGAAATGGACGTATCATTTGTGAATGACAGGTATAGCAGCCTTCTCTTACATAAATATCTCTTCCCTGCAGTTCCAATGGAGTATAGGGCTTCACGCTGGCAATAGTAGGAATATTCGATTTGACAAGAAATGTAGGGATCAATTCGATCAAACCGCCAATAGCTACCATGATAAGACTTAACACCAGCATGGTCAAGGGTTTTCTTTCGAGTATCCGGTGCCAGTATTCTTTCTTGTGCGATAGTTCTTTTACCAAAGGCGCCGCTTCAGCTGCTTCATTGGGAATGAATTTACCGCTGACCATTGTCTTATAAAGATTATAGACCATGAAGAAAGCACCTGTTAAGTACAAGGCACCTCCGATGCTTCTTAAAATATAGAGCGGCTTGATATTAGTAACTGTTTCCAGGAACTGAAATTTCAATTGCCCTTCTGGTGTAAAGGATTTCCACATGATGCTTTGTTCAAAACCAGCCCAGTACATCGGAACCGCATAGATTATGATGCCGATTGTACCCAACCAAAAGTGATTAGTGGCTAATTTTTTTGAATAAAGATGAGTGCCCCACATTTTCGGTATCATATAGTACAGGATGGCAAAAGCCATGAAACCATTCCAACCCAGGCCACCGATATGTACGTGTGCAATGGTCCAGTCGGTAAAATGTGAGATAGCATTTACATTTTTTAAACTCAGCATGGGCCCTTCAAAAGTGGCCATGCCATAACAGGTAATGGCTACTACCATGAATTTCAAAACAGGATCTTCTCTTACTTTATCCCATGCACCCCGCAGGGTAAATAAACCATTCAGCATACCACCCCAACTGGGAGCGATCAGCATGATGGAGAATACCACACCGAGAGATTGCGCCCAATCAGGTAATGCTGTATATAGTAAGTGGTGGGGACCGGCCCAGATATAAATAAATATCAGCGCCCAAAAGTGAATGATGGAAAGACGATACGAATAAACGGGCCTGTTGGCGGCTTTAGGCAGAAAATAATACATCAATCCAAGAACCGGTGTAGTCAGAAAGAAGGCCACCGCATTATGACCATACCACCATTGCACCAATGCATCCTGCACACCTGCATACCAGCTATAGCTTCCAGTGGCGGAGTAAGGCAGTTCAATGGAACGGACAATATGCAGAAGGGCTACGGTTACCCATGTAGCTATATAAAACCAGATAGCGACATATAAATGTTTCTCTCTTCTTTTGATGATCGTTCCAAACATGTTAATCCCGAATACAACCCAAACCAACGTAATGGCAATGTCGATTGGCCATATAAGCTCGGCGTATTCAGCGCCATTGTTAAGACCAAGTGGTAGCGTAATAGCAGCGGCGACGATGATAAGCTGCCAGCCCCAAAAATGTATCCAGCTCAATTTGTCGCTGAACATCCTCGCCTTACATAAGCGTTGCAATGAATAATAAATACCGGCGAATGAAGCATTGCCGACAAATGCGAAAATGATAGCATTGGTGTGCAAAGGACGAAGCCTGCCAAAAGTTGTCGGGGCGAGATTCAAACTGGCCTCGGGATAATAAATCTGTATAGCCGCCCATAAACCGGCGAGCATACCCACTATTCCGAATACCACCGTTGCAAATCCAAACGCTTTTACGATCTTATTGTCATAATAAAATTTTTCTACTTGCATGTGCTGGATTGTTTAGAAGGATTATATTGTTTTGGTTGCTGAAGAAGGTTCATCGTCAAATAAAATACGGGAAGATGGAGAATAATTGTCTTCAAACTGTCCTGTTTTGACGCCCCATAAAAAAGCGACCAGGAAAAGAGCCGCTACTGAAATACTTGCTATAAGGAGTATGATAATAACACTCATTGCGCTTGTAATAATTTAGGTGTAAAAGTATTTTTGATGCGTTTGGCAGAGTATAATCAAAGTCATTGGCCTTACTGATTTTAATCAAGTCTTCCAATTAGTACGTTGAAAGAGTTGATTTTGGACATGTTCATAGTTTCATCGACCGTGCCACCAGGCTGCTGCTGCCGAAGGTTAACAGTAATATACTCAGGGAACTGGATGGCATCAATATAGCCGCTATCAATGGATGAAGATTTCCCTGCACGGCAAAGTATAGTCCGATAATGTTATAAAGAATGGAAAGAACAAAGCTTACCATCACTATCTTCTTATTTACTTTACACAATTGAATAAACTTGGCCAGCTGTGGCAATTGTTTTGCTTCAATAATGGCATCACTGGCGGGTGTAAAATTGTTCGTTTGTTCCGCAACGGCCATACCAACATTGCTTTGCTTAAGAGCACCGGCATCATTCAAACCATCCCCGATCATCATAACCTTTTTTCCCTGTTGCTGCAAATGGCGGATGTAATCGAGTTTGTCCTCCGGTTTCTGGTTAAAAAGCAGGGTTGTTTTATCACCCAGTATTTTTTTGAGATTATTTTTCTCCGAAGAATTATCGCCGGAAATAACTGATAGTTGATAATTATTTTTCAGATGGTGGACGAGTTCGGGGATTGATTCACGGTAATGATTATTAAAACGAAAACGTCCATGAACGTTACCTTCAATACTTACATAAACGGCTGTAGTTTTTTCTTTACTTTTTTGACCGGTTATGTATTCTTCGGAACCAATCTTCAGCCATACATCTTCTACGAATCCTTCAATACCGTGACCGGGCAATTCCTTAAAACCTTGTAAGTTTATTTCTGACACTACCCCGAGATGTTTTGCGAGGGCTTTACTCAGCGGATGATTGGAGCAACGCGATAACGCCGCAATTTTTTGCATTAGCAAACGATCCAACCGGCCACCCTCATAAACGATATCCTGCTCTTGCAGCGAAGTAAGCGTGCCTGTCTTATCAAAAACAATATGATCGGCGTTGGCGATATCCTCAATGACCTGCGCATTGCGCAGGTACAGGTGATTGCGGCCCAGTATGGTTAAAATATTTCCATTGGTAAAGGTATTGGAAAGTAATAAGGCACAGGGACAGGCTATGATAAAGATCGCAGTGACTGCGGGCCATAGCTTATGAATATCATTCAACCGCCAATACACAGCAGTAATAGCTGCAATGCAAAAAATGATATAAGTAAAATACCGGCTCAGCAGATGAACGAATGATACAGACTTTTTTTCTTTCTGTTTCTTAAACCCCGCAGCTTCGGTTTCGTCCTGGTTCCAGAGTTTGGTCAAATAACTTTGGGCTACTTCCTTTACTACCAGTATTTCAATATTTCCTTCTGTTTGTTTTCCACCTGCGTATACAATCTCTCCCATTTCTTTTAAAACGGGTATTGATTCACCCGTAACAAAACTGTAATCTATCAATGCTTTGCCGCTGGTGAGGATTCCATCAGCTGGTACCAGCTCTTCGTGATGTATTAGTAAAGTATCACCCGCTTTTATTTCGGGTAAGGTGGTGGGAATTTCTTTATTTTCTTTCAACACTGAAACAGCTATCGGGAAATAAGAGGTATAATCTCTTTCAAAAGAGAGCTGGCGGTAAGTTTTATCCTGGAGAATACGGCCGGCGAGCATAAAGAAAACAATGCCCGTCATTGAATCAAAATAACCGCCGCCCGTCCCTGAGAATAATTCATAGGCGCTACGGATAAACGTAACTATAATGGCCAATGCGATCGGTGCATCGATATTCAGGAATCTATGTTTCAGGCTTTTCCATGATGAAATATAAAAAGGCAGCGCGGAGTATAATAATACAGGGATCGCCAACGCAAAATTCATCCAGCGAAAAATTCCCCTCAAACCGGCTTCGGTTGCGTCAACGCCAAGATATTCAGGAAAACTCATCAGCATGATATTACCAAAACAAAAACCTGCAACACCCAGTTGATAGATCATGGTTTTGTCGATAGCAGGTCTTGACCCTTTCAGGTCGTTCAGGCTGATATGAGGTTCATATCCAATGGCTGTAAGCAATTCAGCGGTCGCACGCAGAGAAGTTTGTTTATTGAGAAAAATAATGTCAACATCTTTCCTCGTAAAATTCACTTTGGCGGAAACGATGCCTTCATCAAGGCGATGCAGGTTTTCTAAAAGATAAAGACAGGAGCTGCAGTGCATCTGCGGCAGGTAAAATGTAATATGGGTTTGTTGCTCGTCCAGGAAACTTACCAGCTTTGCCTGTATGGCGGTATCATCCAAAAAAGCAAATTTGTCCCTTCTTGCAGATATCTTTTGATTGATGCCAGGCCGGTCGTTAAGATCGTAATAGTTACAAAGGCCATTTTGGTTGATGATCTGGTACACCATTTTGCAGCCCTCGCAGCAAAATTTCTTTTCTTCAAGGTGAATTTTGGATGAAATACAATCTTCGCCACAATGATAGCATCGGATCCGTATATGGGTAGTAGCTTTTGAAGACATATATCGGGAACGAAAGTATCAACCCGTAGAAATGCCTGGTATGAGTAAGTTCATCATATCCCCTGATTTTTATCAATCTGCCGCAGATTGCATTGCCTGTATTGGAAAAAATGGGCTTTCATTCAAATAAAGATTAAGCCCGATAAAGAATCTTGTTCCGGCAACCGATTGACAATGACCTTCGTTTATTATAGTAGATTTCCGATGTTGACTTTTGTTGAAAGAAAAAGCGGTAAGGGATCAAAATTTTCCTTAACTTATAGTTAGTTCAATCCTGTCTATCACCGATTTTTTAAACCCTCTTTATAAGATATAATATGCGGTTTTGCTATTATGGATTGCGACTATTAATGTTAGTTTTAGTGACATGTCCCGGTTATTTTTATTCAAATGCACAAGACTGCCCTTACAATATTGATTTTGAAACAGGAACTTTTGAGGGATGGACTTGCTATACCGGTTCTTCGGGAGAAATAAGCGGTCAAAATGTTATTTCACTTTATAATTCGGGGGGACCAATTGAAAACAGGCATACGATGTATTCCTCATTTCCCGGTGGCGGGGTTGATCCTTATGGCGGCTTTCCGGTAAATTGTCCAAACGGCAGCGGCTATTCTATCAAGTTAGGAAATAATACGGCAGGCACGCAGGCCGAAGGATTGTCTTATGAGTTCACCATTCCCACCAATCAAAATGAATATTCCCTGATTTATAATTACGCGGTCGTTTTCCAGGATCCGAATCATGAAGTATACCAGCAACCACGACTGGAAATTGAGATTACCAACGTTACTGATAATACGGTTATTTATTGCTCGTCGTTTACGTTCATTCCATATGGTTCTATACTTCCCGGCTTTTTTGAATCGCCTAATCCCGGAGGTGATACACCCGTGTGGTGCAAGGACTGGTCAGCCGTTTCCATTAATTTAAATGGCAATGCGGGGAAAACTATCCGGCTTTTTTTCAAAACAGCCGATTGCACTTTCAGAAGGCATTTTGGTTACGCTTATATTGATGTCAACTCTGAATGCAACAGTGAATTTGTAGGCGCCTCCTATTGTCCTGACGATACAATCGTAAACGTTACAGCTCCTTTCGGATACCAGGGATACACCTGGTATAACAGCACTTTCACACAGGTGCTTGGTGAGGAGCAAACCATTTCTTTTTCGCCCTTACCTGCTCCGGGTACCACTTATGCGGTAAAAGTTATTCCGTATGATGGCTATGGCTGCCAGGATACTTTATATGCAAGGTTAGAAAATAACCTGACTGTGACCGCCAATGCGGGAAATGATATTCTTTCCTGTAATCGGGATCCCGTGCGTATCGGGGCTAATTCGAAACCGGGTTTGGCGTATAGCTGGAGTCCTGATATAGGCTTATCCAATCCCCTTATCTCAAGCCCTTTGGCCGCCCCTGATGAAACGACTGCATATATTCTTACTACTAACCACGATGGAGGCGGATGCATAAGCCATGATACCGTCATTGTAACGGCTTCCATTATAGACAGCTCATTGCAATTGATTGGCAGCGCTATGTATTGCTCGGATAGCGGCGATAGCTCGATACTAAAAGTTAAACCAACTCAAAGTATTCAATGGATTAAAAATGATAATTTAATAAACGGAGCCAATCAAACAAATTACAGGGTTATACAAACGGGCGAATACGCCGCTTTGCTTACTAACAGTGATGGATGCAGCCTGACAACGGAAAAAAGAACCATTACTATAGATGATCCAAGACCAGGGATTAATTATCCCGTACAGTATGCTGTTCTTGATCTTCCTCTGGATTTAAAAGCACGGGAATTTGGTGACAGCGTTTTATGGAGCCCGGGAACCTGGCTCAATACACGAACGAGTTATGCTACCGTGTTCGACGGATTAGCGGATCAATTATATACTATTGACATTACAACCAAAAGCGGTTGCTTAACCGTAGATACGCAATTGGTAAAAACCGTTAAGCAGGTAGAAGTGTATGTGCCTACCGCTTTCACTCCAAACAGGGACGGACTGAATGACATCTTGCGTCCCGTATTAATGGGTATCAAGGAATTCCGTCATTTCAGTGTATTCAATCGTTGGGGGCAACTGATCTTTGAAACAAGAACTGACCGGGCTGGTTGGGATGGTACCCTGCAGGGCAGTCCACTGTCATCACAAGCCCTGGTTTGGATGTTTGAAGGAGTGGGTGTTGACAATAAGATATACAGGAAAAAAGGTACCAGTGTTTTGATCCGGTAAGAAAGTATATTTTCCTCAACGCATCTTAAATTCCCCATTAAATATTTCACGGGATAAGTCACTGCACAACACTCATCTTCTTACCTTACCAACCTGTCGCTGCAGAGCCCCGGGAGAGACACCATGACGGCGTTTAAACATTTCGATAAAATTACTCACCTTGTCATATTCCAGCATGGCAGCCACCTCGTTTACACTCAGCGTTTTTTCAAGCAGCAGGCGCCTACCAAAATCCATCTTCAATTCCAGGTAGTATTCGTGCAGGGCTACTGGTTTATTATTGACAGCCGCTGTAAGAGATAATTCAATGAGACTGATAAAAGGAGGAGTAATTATGGATTGAGATTCCTATTTAATTTATTAAACACTTGCAAGAGTCTTTTTCTTTGCGATATCCTTTGCGATTTCCCTGGCTTCTATTCCGATCTCACGCAACATTCCCATAGGGGAAAGATAAAAACCGCACAAGTATAATCCATCTTTTCCAAAAAAAGATTGCTTACTAATCGCATTTACCAAATCATCTAACCGGTTGCTGTTTAAATTCAAAATACGTTGAAGGTTGTGTTTGTATCCTGTCGCAAGGATAACAGCATCAAAATCGCCCTGCCTGTCATCTTCAAAGTAAATTGTATTGCCCTGTATTTTTACAATATTTCCATACACTTTTATATTACCCTCTTTAATTAATTTGACAGTGCCTGTATCAAGCAAAGGAATTCTTTTCTGTTTTTCAATTTGTTCTCTTGGCCCATAGGCTGATTTTTTTAATCCCAGTTTGGTTATATCGCCCACAAGCATCCTTATTACGGGGGCAGTTAGTTTATCAGCTACTCTGGCGGGTAATACAGCCGTCAGCTTCCCAATCTCAAGAATCGGAAAGCCCAAAATATCTCTTGGCAATACATTGACTGTTGAACGAACAGATAATGAAGGATGGGCAGCATACTCATGCAAACAAATGGCCTGCTCACAGGCCGAATTACCAAATCCAACTACCAATACGTTCTTACCTGTAAATGTTGCGCCATTTTTGAATTGAGAACTATGCAATACTTTCCCTTTAAAAGAATCCAGTCCTTCAAATTCAGGTATTTGAGGTGTATGATTCAGACCAGTCGCTACGATCACGAATTTCGATTGATAAACGCCATTATTGGTTTCAGTGATCCAGCGATCATTTTCTTTTTTTACAGAAAACACTTCCCTGTTGAAAACAGGATGAATATTGAATTCATTGGCATAACTATCAAGATAGTCCACTACCTGCTGCCGGCCAGGATATTTGGGTAATGAGTCACCAAATTTTTTGAATGGTAAAGCCGACCATTTTTTACTGGTATGCAAATGCAGGCGCTCATAGTGATTTCTCCAGGAACTGGCGACCTGCGAAGATTTTTCCAGGATAATAAACTCAATAGCTTCTTTTTGTAAACAAGCTGCTGAAGCAAGCCCCGCTGCGCTGGCGCCTATAATAAGTGTATGCGTGGATATCATGTGCAGCGACTGATTTCGTTATTCTTTTATGTATTGCTATTTCAACAGCTCAGCCGGAATGGCATCAATTGATCGCAGCTTTATGTCTTTATAAAAAACTTCCGCACCTTCTGATTGTATCTGTAGTTTACCTTTTGTTAATGGAGACGCCTGCCCGTTATCCATTTGACGTGAATTATACAATACCATTACTACTTTTCCATTTACGATATGCACGCTGGTATCGCCATGACAATAGAGCTCCACGGTGTTCCACTCGCCGGAAGGTTTTTCAGCATCAGGATTTTTAATGCAATGCCTGCCGGTACTACTTGCTTCGCTGAAAGTATATAACTCACCCCCAGGATCGTACACATAATCTTTGTCTGATTTTTTAATCGCTTTTATGTCCTGCACAGCACCTGCCACCCCCCAATAGTCGCCACAATCTCCCTCCTGTATCTGGAACTCCTGGCTGCGCATCCATGCACCATAATCAGCGCCATGTTTCCCTACGGCAAAGTATAAAAGCCCACTATCTTTTTTCTGTCCTTTCTTTGACCCCCAGGATAAGGAACCCCATTTAAATTGCAGTTGCAAATGAAAATTATCATACTCTTTTTTGGTAGAGATACCTCCCCACCCCTGTCCGGAAATATGGATAACTTTTTCAGTACCATCTTTCACAACAGTGAAAACATGGTTAGGATCATTATTTAACCCAACGGGTATTTCAATCAGTTTTTTTCCCGCATCATCCAATGGAGGACCAAGGTAAGTATCCCAGCCGCCAAGATCTTTCCCATTAAATAATTTTATCCATTCATTCCTTTTTTGCACATGCTCTATAAACCCAAATCCAATCATCCCGGGAAACACCAGGGCAATGATCCATTTATGTTGTTTCATAAAAAATTATTTTTAAAAAACACTGACAATAAAATTTATTTAAAAACTCCAGGCTATATTATTACAGCAGATTTATTTTTTTCCTGTAGCAGCCCAAAATATCCCCGCATACAAATGATCTAAAAATGAAGTTTCACTAAAGATAGCGGGCATATGACCAAGGGCTGTATAGAAAGAACGACCACCATCATACTCATGATACCAGGCAACCGGGTGCAGCTTTCCCATACCCTCTCCTTTTTTATCGCCCCATTGCACTTTCGGGCTATAGCTTGATTCGTCCACTGCCAGTATAGTATTAAGACCGGAAATTTTTTCAGGTCCAAATTCATACCATTCATCCGTCCATACTTTGTTACCGTTAAAGCCCTGCAATCCCGGAAATGATGCGTCAATAATATTTACTCTCGCTGTTTGAATGGCAGGATGAATATGAAACATTCTTCCAACGAGTTTGGTATACCAATCCCAGTCATACTCCGTATCCGAAGCGCTATGGATACCCACAAATCCCTTCCCCGACCGGATAAAGCGTTCCATTACTTTTTGCTGCGTGGAATCAAAGATATCACCGGTAGTATTTAAGAAAATAACGACCTGGAATTGTTCTAAATATTTATCGGTAAACCCTTTGGGGTCTTCCCACAATACCACGTCAAAAAAATTCCGGACACCCAATTGTTTGATGGCCAAAACACCACTGTGCAGCGATTCGTGATGCCACCCTTTTGTTGTAGTTACCAATAATGCTTTGAATTGTTTTTGCTGGGCTGAAACCGTTGCTTGAATAAATAGACAAAGGAGAAAAAACTTTATGGCTTTCATCGTTTAGTTTTTTTAGTTAATGGCATGAAGATAATTGAATATTGGCAATGCAGGTTGCCTTAGTAGAAAAGGCTAATGTAATATTTAGCTTAAAAATAAATATGAACCGCAGAGACAGAGCAGCGCAAGGGCACGGAGAAATCTCAAAATCTCCGTGCCTCCCTGTCTTCGTGTCGCTGTGTTTCAAAAAATTTTATTTTATTAAGTATCTGACTACTCGTATTCTGATTGTGTCAGACCCAAAGCAATTATTTCAAAATCCTTAGCTCTTCGTAGTTTATCAATAGCACCACAATGGAAGCATGTCTTTTCTTCTTTATCTGAAATTTTATTCAAATCGATCTCCAGTGGGTTGATAAATACGGTGCCTGATTCATCGCAGATAGCAACCATAGTTTTACATTCTTCACAGGTATAAAGCTCCAGAATGCCTTCTTTACAGCATGGACAATTTCTTTTTAAAACCCATAATGGAGAATCAATGTACATTTATTGTCTAAGTTTAAAACATATATGCCTGCAAGGAACCATTCTTGCAGGCGTACTAAAATGTAAGGTTAGAAAAAGATCAACTTCACCATTTTTCCAATCCCAATAATTTTTTACCCAGTTCATTTAATTCGGCCACTCGATATTTTGTTTGCTCCCATTTGCGGGGGTCGCCGGGAAATGCATATCCTTCCGGTGCGATCCTGTCTTTCCAGGAAGCTATCCGCCATTGACGCAATGCTTCATTATCTTCTTCGGCCGGCATCATCGATATATATTGTGCGATGCGCACTTTGTCTTTACTTAAGTTGGGTCGGATACCATGAGGTTGAAGGCTGTTGAAAATAAGCAGATCGCCGGCTTCCATTTTTACTTTCTTCATTTCAAAACCCGTAACATCCGGTTTAAAATGATCACGGTCCTCCGGCTGTGTCAATTTCCATGTATCATAATTGCGGAACAATTCGGGTATACATTGAAAGCCTCCCATGTTTTCATCATCCTGGTCGGCAAGCGCCAATACACCCTGTACATTAACCGGCCTGATTTCCGGATCATAATCCCAGTGAATAAATCCTTTGTATTCAAAACCCGGGCGTATAGGAAAGTTGAGGTTCGCACGGTCAATGGTCACCCACAATTTTTCAGTGCCCCATATATCGGCAAACGCATCGTAAACACGTTGCACCTGGCGATTATTCCAGAGATATTGGTTATTGTACACTTCCACCATACCCGTATTGGTCAATTCTTTCATTTTCATTTCAGCACGTGGAGGTGCATACCATGTATCCGCATTGCCGGCATCTTTTTCTTCAAACTCCCACAAAAAATCAGCTGTTGCTTTTGCCTGATGCCGCGGCACGGCGTTTTTTATTACAATGTATCCGTTACTGATCCAGAAATTCCAGTCTTCTTCACTTAGCACACGAAGTGGCTTGCCATTGCTACGATCGTTAAGTTTAGTGGCACTGCTCTTTGCTGTGGAAGGATTACCAGGTATTTCCTTATGTGCATTATCGGGCATCATAGTTGGAGCCATACCAGGCGCCATGGTGGGGGTCGTTATCTTTTGTTCCATATAGCAATTTTTAATTATTGAAAGTTATTGTAAATAATGTTGCAGGACATTGGCGTTGACTGTTTGTGCAGAATCCGGTTGTTGTTCTGTGTTTGCAGGCGTTTAAATGATTTTCATAATTAAAAGACTGCGCAACGGGTATATTAATTGGCTCGCTTTGATCCGCCTTCTTGTTTTTAAAACCCGGAGAATGATTTCTGTTGTTCATATTATAGGCTTTTGCTGAATGATTGACTGATCAAAGCTACCGGTTGGCAAAAGCGATTTCTACCTGTGCAGTAGCCTGTTTTTGTTCTGTATTGATATTTTTCATGAAATTTGGGAGAATAACGATTAACTGAGAACAAATGAAAGTACTGCGGGAAGCATTAAAGCCGGATGCGGACAGTTCCTTTAAGATATTGCTTACGCCTAATCTGAATGATCTGTTCTATTGGCATTTTCATCCTGAATATGAAATTGTATATGCGGAAGCTGAAACCGTTATTCGTCATATTGGAGAGCATATTTCAAAATATGAAGGCAGCGACCTCGCATTGATCGGACCCAATATTCCTCATCTGAATTTTGATTATGGTGTTAAAGCCACTGTGGAAACGGTAGTGGTGCAAATGAAAGAACATTTTTTAGGAGCTTCATTTTTTGCATTGCCGGAAATAGCAGCCATCAATGATTTATTTGAAAGGGCAAAAAGTGGTCTCGCCTTTTATGGTGAAACCAAAAAATTGGCCGGTAAAAAATTAAAACAACTCAGTTCCTTATCTCATTTTGATCAGCTGATCAGCCTGCTGCAGATCTTTCAGCTACTGGCGGCAAGTAAGGAAACTATTGCGTTGAAGACAAGACCCATTGTCAATACGTCTGTTTTGAAAGAACAGCAGCGCCTGCATAAGATCTATCATTTTATTGAATCACATTATCATGAAACAGTTGATGTAAATGAAGTGGCCAGATTATCTCATTTAACGACAGCGGCTTTTTGCCGGTATTTCAAAAAAACAACACGGCTTACATTTACTGATTTCGTCAATCAATACCGGATCAACCAGGCAAAGAAAATATTGCTGCAAAACAAAACCGTTACAGAAGCCTGTTATGACAGTGGTTTTGAAAATCTATCCCATTTCAATAAAACGTTTAAAAAAATTACTGGTGAAAATCCAACTGCTTTTAAGAGAAAACAATTAATTCATTAGCCATGATTATCCTGCATGCTTATTTACTGAGCTTTCAACGGGATTTTATTCATACGAAACTCCGGCCAATAACGTTTAGTCATTATCTTCAGATCAACTAAGATGGAACTTACAACTGCCGCATACCATATTTCTCCTTTAGGTGACACCGCTTTGCTGATTGATTTTGGGAATAAAATCGATGAAAATATAAATAAAGAAGTGATAGCAAGAGCCAGCCAATTAAAACAAAAACTGCCCGCTGCTATTGAAGTCGTGCCTGCTTATAGTTCGGTTGTTATTTATTTTGACCTAATCAAATGGAAGAAGCAAGCTCCCAAAAACACCCTTGTTTATGAATATTTAAAAGAGTCGGCGGAACAAATCCTTTTACAACCGTTGCCTCAGAAAGAAGAGGAAGAACGATTACTAAAAATCCCCGTTTGTTATGACACAGAATTTGCCACTGATATCCATTCAGTCGCTGCAAAAAATAATTTAAGCATTGAAGATGTTATCGCTCTTCATATTTCAAAAATATACAGGGTTTATATGCTTGGTTTCTTACCCGGCTTTTCCTACCTCGGTGAAGTGGATGAGAAAATTGCAACACTGCGGAAAACAGAGCCGCAACAGGTTGCAGCTGGAAGCGTGGGAATAGCCGGAAGGCAAACAGGGATATATCCGCTTGCTTCACCCGGAGGCTGGCAGATAATCGGGAGAACACCATTAACGATTTTTGATCCAAATGCCAATGAGCCTGCTTTATTAAGGGCAGGCGATAAGGTTCAGTTTTTTTCAATCTCAGCAAATGAATTTACGGATTATTAAGGCCGGTGTAATGGACACCGTACAGGATATGGGCCGTCATGGCTGGCAATACCTGGGTATTAATCCGGGCGGTGTGATGGATAAACTATCGGCGCAAGTGGCCAATATGCTGGTGGGAAATGAGAATCAGGATGCCGTGATCGAATTACATTTTCCCGCTTCTTCTTTTTTCTTTGAACAACCGGCTCTTATTGCATTGGCAGGCGCTGATTTCTCGGCTACCATCAACGGTGATGAAGTGCCTAATTTGCATCCCATACTCGTTAGTAAGTACAGCATCTTACAGTTTCATAGCATGGTGAATGGTGCCAGAGCTTACCTGTCGATAAAAGGTGGATTAGATATTGTAAAATGGTTAGGCAGTTACAGTACACACGTTAAAGCTGCTGCCGGTGGATACAAAGGAAGGCCTTTACAAAACGATGATGAGATCGGTTTAGGCGCGGCGCCTGACTTTTGCCCGTTGATCGGGAAAAAAGAATATATGGTATTGCCATGGAAAGCCGATACAGCCTGGAATAGCGATGATTCCGAAGAAATACTTATACTTCCGGGCAATGAATTTAGCAGGCTTACTGATTCATCCAAAGAAGAATTGAGCAGGCAATCCTATGTCATAACCAACCAGTCCGATAGAATGGGTTACCAGCTAAAAGGTGAACCATTATCAGTGAATACAAACGAAGAAGTGGTTTCATCGGGTGTAAATTTTGGAACGGTACAATTACTGCCCGGTGGCCAACTGATCGTATTAATGGCCGATCACCAAACGACCGGTGGTTATCCAAGGGTGGCGCATGTGATCACAGCGGATCATAGTAAGCTAGCGCAAATGAAACCGGGTGATGCGATCCGGTTTAAGGTTACGGACCTGCCAACGGCAGAAAATCTTTTAATAAAACAACACCAGCATTTGCTGCAATTGCAAAATGCCTGTATTTTCAGGTTACAGGAATTTATTAAGAAGTAACTCCAATGAAGAATGAAAATTTTGAATTTAATGAATCTTCGAAAGTCCTCCGCTCCGGGGAGGACTTAGGAGGGGCTAAGATTGATCTCAATTCTGATATCGGTGAAGGGATCGGCAATGATGCCCTCATCATACCTTATATTTCATCAGCCAGTATTGCCTGCGGTTTTCATGCAGGTGATGTAAACACGATGTACGAAACGATTGCGCTGGCGATAAAACATGATGTATCCATTGGCACACATGTATCCTATCTTGATAAAAATAATTTTGGCAGAACAGAAATGAATTTGCCGGAAGAGGACGTATATGAATTGGTGGAACAACAATTGATTATTCTCAAAGAGATCGCTGATCTCTTTGATATAAAACTCGCTCATGTTAAACCCCACGGCGCTTTATATAATCAGTCCGCAAAAGATGCTGCTCTTGCAAAAACGATAGCAAGAGCTGTTAAAGACTTTGACCAGGATCTCATGTTATATGGATTAAGCGGGAGTCATTCTATAAAGGAAGCGGAACGATTGGGATTAAAAACATCCAGTGAAGTATTTGCGGACCGCAGCTACGAGGCCGATGGTTCCTTAACACCAAGATCAGAGCCGGGTGCATTGATAGAAGATGCCAGCAAAGCAGTAAAACAGGTTTTGCAAATGGTCAACGAGGGAACTGTTACCACTGTTTCCGGTAAAACAATTCCGATCATTGCTCAGACTATTTGTATTCACGGTGACGGAATACACGCTGTTGAATTCGCCAAAGCCATTCATGATGCAATACAAAAGAAGTAATAATGAATGAAGGATGAATCTTCAACTAAACACAGCCTTCGAAAACCCCGCCTTTCGGGGAGTTGGGGAGGCCCTATCCTAGGCGCTGCCTTCCTGATGGCAACCTCTGCGATTGGCCCCGGATTTTTAAACAATACCAGTCTATTCACGAAAGAACTACTCACCAGTTTTGGATTTGTTATTCTTGTTTCTATCCTGATAGATATCGGAGCGCAGTTAAATATCTGGAGAATCATAACGGTAAGTGAGATGAGAGCACAGGACCTCTCCAATAAATTATTGCCCGGCCTGGGCTATGTTTTAGCTTTCCTGGTTGGCTTCGGTGGGCTGGCTTTTAATGTGGGCAATATAGCTGGCTGCGGCTTAGGGTTAGAAGTAATAACAGGGCTTGATCCTAAATGGGGCGCGGCAATCAGTTGTATACTCGCTCTAATTATTTTTTGGGCAAAAGAAGCTGGTAAAGCTATTGACCTTTTTGTAAAAATATTGGGTTTCGCCATGATCGGGTTGACGGTCTATGTCATGTTCACCTCGCATCCTCCGTTTGGCAAAGCCATGCTTAATACATTCTGGCCGGAAAAGATCAATATTACAATGATCGTAGCGCTTGTTGGCGGAACTGTTGGCGGATATATCAGTTTTGCAGGCGCCCATCGCCTGCTGGATGCCGGTATAAAAGGCGAAGCTGCTATTCCACAAATGAACCGAAGCGCTGTTACAGGAATAATCATTACTTCTATAATGCGATATGTATTGTTCCTTGCAGCACTGGGTGTGGTATGGAACGGTGGTTTATTAAATGACAAAAATCCAGCTGCTTCGGTCTTTCAAATTGCGGCGGGCAATCTGGGGTACAAATTTTTTGGCGTAGTGATGTGGGCGGCAGCTATTACGTCCGTTATAGGCGCCTCCTTTACTTCTGTTTCTTTTTGGAAAACATTTCATCCTTCACTGGAGAAAAATCAGCGCTGGCTGATAACGGCATTTACTCTTATCTCCACGGTAGTTTTTGTTGTCCTTCAACAGCCACCCAGTTATATTTTAGTAATGGCCGGCGCATTAAATGGATTCATATTACCCATTGCTTTAGCTATTATGCTCATCGCTGTAACGAGGAAAAAACTGCTTGGATTTTATCAGCATCCGCTTTGGATGCAAGTGGCGGGTTGGCTGGTGGTGGTAGTGATGGGCTGGATGGGAGGAATTCTTATTGCAGAAAGCCTTGGCAAAACGTATTGATGGCTTTGGCGGTTGCAACGGTAAGAATTCAGGAAGCCTTCATTATTATTGAAAATTGGCATATGAATGTCAACGATTTGTCCTTTCAATGCCGAATCGTCGATTCAATGCTTCCATTCTTGTCATCCTGACAATATTTCTTGAGGACTGGCGTTGATTATTGCGCCACTTATTTTCTTTACCTCTTGCTGTTCAATAGTGTAGGTTAAGATCCAAACCAAAAACTGTTATTACTAACTGCCAGTTTCTATGAAGCCACGAACTCTCTCCATTATAATTGCCCTATTATTTTCGGCACTTTTCAGTATCGCTGTGCAGGGTCAGGCTATTGGCACCGTTGCGTCGGCGGTTTGGCTGAGCGATTGCAATCAAAGCGATTATTTTAATACCTCAGGTAGTGGCGCCAGCTTAATTGGCCCGGCCGGAAATTTATTTGCCAATACCAATCTCGGAGTTTATACACATAATTCAGGAACACTCATTTTAAGAGGAGGAGAAGTAAGGACGTTTAAAACTGTCGGTAGTTCGACTGTTTGTAGTGCCCGGATGTATTACCGCGTTTATCTTCAGAGTGGCGTGCCGGGAGCTTTTAATATTATTGACTTTCCTTTTGTGGATGATTGTGATGTACCCAGCAGTCAATTCCCTTCCGGTGGCAGTTGCGCGGCAGGCGATCAAAAATGGAACCGCATTATTGCTGATGGAACTATTATCCCTTATCCACCGGTAAATCTCACCTCATTCGCCCCGGGAAACTATGTGCTGGAAGTTTATTATGATATAGCCGGTTCTTCTACCACTATCAATCAATGTAACGAGATCACCGTTTTAAATAATGGTGGTAGTAATTACAAGGCTTTCTTTTCTATCCAGTCGCCTGATCTTGCCAGTAATAATCCAACTACCTGCGGTGGAACGGAAGGTTATATAACAATCAGCGGATTAGTAGCCGGAGCAACTTATGCCGTCAGCTACACGGATGATGGTGTTCCGGTTGGCCCATTAAATATTGCCGCTAGCGGAGCAGGCCAGATTATACTAAGCGGATTGAATGCAGGAGTATATTCAGATTTCCAATTACTGATCAATGGTTGCTCAACGGATCTCTTTACAGGAATTATTTTATCCAATCCTGTATTTACACCAACCTTTACCAAAATTCCTCCTTTCTGTGCGGGATCTATTCAACCCGTCTTACCACTCGTTTCCAACAATGGTATCAGCGGTACTTGGAGTCCTTCAGTTGTAAACAATCAAGCTTCAGGTTCCTATACATTTACGCCAACAACAGGTCAGTGCGGATTGCCTTCCGTAATGAATGTGACGGTAACACCGAGAGTAACGCCAACCTTCAGCTTTGGAACAGTATTAGCTGTTTGCCAGGGCGGAACCGTTCCTCCTTTACCGAATACATCCTCTAACGGTATCGCAGGTAGCTGGAGTCCTGCAACGGTCAGCAATCAGAATTCCGCCGTCTATACATTTACTCCGAACCCAGGTCAATGTGTTACCAATGCAACTTTCACGGTAACCATAAGACCGAATATTGTACCGACATTTGATTTTGGCACAACGCTGACTGTTTGTGCAGGCGGTATAGTTCCAACATTACCCGCTACTTCAGTTGATGGCATTACCGGCACCTGGAGTCCTGCGACTGTCAGCAATCAGAATTCCGCTGTTTATACTTTTACGCCTCTCGCCATATTGTGTGCTGTACCAACAACGTTCACTGTAACAGTGAATCCGAATATTACACCTACATTTAGTTTTGGTACATCACTTTCTATTTGTTCTAATGCCGCTGCTCCTTTATTGATTACAACGTCAACAGAAGGTATTACCGGTACATGGAATCCGGCAGTTGTAGATAACCATAACCCGGCCACCTATACATTTACGCCGGATGCGGGTTTATGTGCCGTACCGGCAACATTTACAGTATTCATTAATCCAAATATTACACCCTCCTTTATTTTTGGCACAGCGTTGACTATTTGCGCAGGAGGCGCTGTTCCCGCATTACCTGGTTCATCATTGAATGGTATTACGGGTACATGGAACCCTGGTGTTGTTGACGATCAGAATACAGCCGCTTATATATTTACACCTGATGCAGGTTTATGTGCTTTACCAACTACGTTTGTAGTAACAGTCAATCCTAATCTTACTCCTTCATTTAGTTTTGGAACATCCCTGACTATCTGTGCAGGAGGAACGGTTCCCGCATTACCTGTAACATCCGACAACGGTATTACCGGTACATGGAATACTGCAACGGCTGACAATCAAAATTCAGCTGTCTATACATTTACACCTGATGCTGGTTTGTGTGCTTTACCAGCCGCCTTTGCAGTAACCGTCAATCCGAACGTCACACCCACATTTAGCTTTGGAACAACATTAACCGTCTGTGCAACCGGTGCTATTCCCGCATTACCCGGGACATCCGGCAATGGTATCACGGGTACATGGAACCCGGCAATCATTGACAACTCCAATTCCGGCACTTATACTTTCACACCTGATGCGGGATTGTGTGCTATACCTGCAACCCTGGCGGTAACGGTAGTGCAGAATATAATCCCTGCTTTCAGTTTTGGTACATCACTGACTATTTGCGCAGGTGTTACAGTTCCCTCCCTGACTTCAACGTCAACGAATGGCATTCCGGGAACCTGGGCTCCTTCATCAGTGAACCCTACTAATTCCGGTGTTTATATTTTTACGCCCGATGCAGGATTTTGCGCAATTCCAACAACATTTACTGTAACCATTAACCCGAATGTCACTCCAGTATTTAGCTTTGGTTTATTTCTTACTATTTGTTCAAACGATATCGTTCCGGTTCTCAACAATACCTCCACCAATGGTGTTACAGGTACGTGGAGTCCTGCAATAGTTGACAATAAGAACGGCGCTACCTACACATTTACACCAAATGCTGGCGTGTGTGCAAGCCCTACAACCTTTACCGTCATAGTCAATCCGAAAATAACGCCATCCTTTAATTTCGGTACTACGTTAACTATTTGTGCAGGTGGTACTGTACCCGCATTAACTACCACATCACTAAATGGAATTACAGGTACCTGGAATCCCGCCGTGGTAAGCAACCAGGCTTCGGCTGCTTATACCTTTACAGGTGATGCAGGATTCTGCGCATTACCAGCGACCTTTGTAGTAACAGTCAATCCTAACATAACACCGAGTTTTAATTTTGGAACATTATTGACTATTTGTGCAGGCGGTACTGTTCCGGCATTACCAACTTCTTCAACAAATGGCATCACCGGTACATGGAGTCCTGCTGTCGCGGATAATCAGAATTCCGGCACTTATACATTTACACCTGATGCAGGATTGTGTGCACTGCCCGCGACGTTTACCATAACAGTTAACCCGAATATTGTACCCACTTTCAGTTTTGGTACTACGTTAACTATTTGTGCGGGTAATACTGTTCCTGCATTAACGACTACATCAACAGAAGGAATTACCGGTACGTGGAATCCTGCAGTTGCGAGCAACCAGGCTTCAGGTGTTTATACATTTACACCCGCAGCCGGCCAATGCGCAGTGCCAACAACATTTACAGTAACGGTTACGGCCAACATTACGCCGGCATTTAACTTTGGCACATCACTGACTATCTGTGCCGGTGGAGCCATACCCGTTTTATCAACTGTATCAACCAACGGCATTACCGGTACATGGAATCCTGCTGTCGTAAATGACCAGGCCTCCGGCATCTATACTTTTACACCTGGCGCGGGATTGTGTGCATTACCAGTAACATTTACTGTAACAGTCAATCCGAATATAACTCCGACATTTAGTTTTGGAACTTCTTTGTCCGCCTGTACAGGTGCTGTTGTTCCGGCATTACCAACTTCCTCTGTAAATGGTATTACAGGTTCGTGGAACCCTGTAGTGATCGACAATCAAAATTCAGGCACCTATACTTTTATACCCGATGCAGGTCTTTGCGCCATTTCAACTGTATTAACAGTAACTATTAATCCAATACTCACACCGGTATTTGATTTCGGTACTACCGTGACGATTTGTTCGGGAACCGCAGCTCCTGTTTTACCTGTTATGTCAACAAATGGAATCACCGGCACATGGGATCCTGCCGTGGTTGATAACCAGGCTAACGGTATTTATACATTTACACCGACAGCTGGTCAGTGTGCTACGCCGACAACACTTACTGTAACTGTAACGCCAACCGTAACACCAGTGTTCAGCTTTGGCGGATCGCTGATCGTTTGTACAGGAGGAATTGTTCCTCCCTTACCAACTACATCAACGAATGGCATTGATGGTGTATGGAATCCTGCTGTTGTCAGCAACCAGGCTAACGGTGTTTACACCTTTACTCCTACGGCCCCGCCTGATCAGTGTATAGCGACGGTAACTTTTACGGTAACCGTTAAGCCAATCCTGACACCAGCATTTAGTTTTGGAACGACACTCACTATTTGTGCGGGAGGTACTGTTCCGCAGTTGCCGGTTACTTCTACCAACAGCATCAGCGGCGTCTGGAATCCAACCACTGTAAGTAACCAGTCATCAGGTGTATATACATTTACTTCAGATCCGGGGCAATGCGCGGCAGCTACTGCAACGTTTACTGTTACTGTCAATCCCCTTCCAACACTTGATCCTATTGGTTCAGATACTTTGGTTTTTGATGAAGCAATTGTTCCGGCAAATATTTTTTCAGGAACGCCAGCCGATGTTAGTTTCAATTGGGTCAACACAAACCCGGCGATTGGATTAGCTGCCTCAGGCAATGGGAATATTCCTTCGTTTACGGCCACTAACAAAACCAATGACCCTATTACATCAAATATCACCGTTACTCCTGTACTCGATGGTTGTCCGGGTTCTCCCCGTACTTATATTGTTACCGTAAATCCTTTGAATAAAGATGTTTTCGTGCCCAATGTGTTTTCACCTAATTCGGACGGGAAGAATGATATCCTGTTTGTATATGGTAATTATATCAACAAGCTGGATATGCGGATCTTTAATCAATGGGGAGAACAAATAATAATGATCACGGATAAGACCAGGGGCTGGGATGGAACACATCGTGGTAAAGCGCAGCCGGTTGGTGTTTATGTATATGTCCTGCAAGCTGAGTTGGTTGGTGGACGGAAAGTAAAAATGAAAGGATCTATTACATTATTACGTTAAGCTATAATCGTATGAAAACACACAATCGTCCTTTGTTATGAAAATGATACCCGATAATAAAAATATACCGATGAAACTTCACGGTTTTTTCACCGCTTGTCTGGTAATGGCCTTCGTACATAATTCGTTTGCCCAAACAGATCCTCATTTTACGCAGAACTATACATACCCCATGTATATCAATCCTGCGATGACAGGCGGCAGTGATGGAGAATACAGGGTGTCAGCTATCTATCGTACTCAATGGGGAGCTATTGGTAATCCTTACCGGACAACGGGTGTATCTTTTGATGCACGTACTAATAAGAATATCGCATTAGGCGTAAACCTGATGAATCAATCTGCGGGTGATGGTGGCTTTAATTATTTCAATGCCTATGCTTCTTTTGCATATACCGGGGTAAAATTTGGAGCCGGCAATAATCACCGGGTGGTGCTGGCGATGCAGGCGGGTATCATCAATCGTCATGTAGATCAAAGCAAATTCAAATGGGGCGAACAATGGAATCCTATCACAGGATATAATGCCGGTAACGCGGTAACTGAAAACTTCGCTTCTACTTCCGCTACTACACTTGATATCGGCGCCGGCGCTTTGTACTATGATGCCACTCCCGATAAAAAAGCCAATGTGTTCGGGGGTGCCTCGTTCTTTCATATCAACAAACCAAAAGATCCGATCATATCCAATCAAAGCGTCGCCCTGAATACGATACCACTTCGTTATACTATTCATGGTGGTGTGAGTTTCAATCTTTCTAACAAGACCAGCATTATCCCGCATTTTTTATATATGCAGCAGGGAAATGCAAAAGAAACCATGATCGGGACGTATGTGAAGTACAATGTAAATGAAGAAACCGATTTGATGATCGGCGGTTATTATCGTTTGAAAGACGCCATCGCTCCGTTTGTCGGTGTTGACTGGAGAAATTTATTGGTGGGATTGAGTTATGATGCCAATACGTCAAAGCTTGGCGCCATGACAAGAAACATAAACAGTTTTGAACTTAGTCTTTCTTATGTTAAAAGAAAAGGCACCAAAAGTATTTTTGATTTTATACGTTGTCCACGTTTATAAAAAACAGGCAACTGCAAACCAATAAAGTTTGACTAATAATACTATGAACATCATTCTATCTATACAAAAAAATAATATCCGGTTATCGCCCCGTATTGCGAACAGGATTTTATTATTATTGATTGGGTGCACTATCTTACTGCAGGCGCGAAGCCAGGTAGACAAGAATTTAACCTTAGCTGATAAATATTTTGCAGCCGGTGATTATTTTACCGCTGCAGGTTTGTATGAACAATTTCTAAATCCGCCCGCAAAGCAGATGATGCCCACCGGGTTCCCATTAAACAGTAAAAAGAATCGCCAGGGAATAGCCGGGAGTAAAGTAAGCAAAGCTGATATTCTTTATAAGCAGGCCGAGAGTTACCGCCTGGCTAACTACTGGCTGGAAGCATCAAATAAATACAAAGAATGTCTTGAAAAAGACCCCGTCAAATATGCGTCCGGTTTATACTGGTATGCCGTAGCCAATAGAAGTATGCGCAATTACGATGTCGCTGAAGAAAATATAAATCTTTTTCTCCAGGCTTATGCTGATGGCAATCCTTATCAGCAGGCTGCTGCGAAAGAGCTGGAAACACTTCAGTTTATTAAAAGTCAGCTAGCAAGACCTGATTCTGTTTTGTACAGCATTCAAAAGATCAATACATCTTTTGGAACACAGAAAGGAGTTTATGCTCCGGTATCAATAGTGGGCAATCAATTCCTGGTCACAAGTACACAAGCTGATTCAATTGTAAAAGGGGGTATCAATCCATATCATAGTCGCCTGTTTGCTGTTTCTCTTAGTGATGGCAGTTTGCAAAATATGCAACCTGTTACCATCGATGGAGTTGATATTGCACTCAACCAGGGAGCCGCTAGCATCAGTGCCAATGGCAATTATCTTTATTTCACTCAATGGAAAAAAGAGAATGGCAAAACTATTTCATCCATTTATTATGCAAGAAAAAATGGCACAACATGGAGTACACCAGCTTTGCTCCCATTGATAAACATGGAAGCTTATAACAGCAAACAACCTTTTTGCTCCGCGGATGGAAAGTATATATTTTTTGCTTCTGACAGACCGGGAGGATACGGCCAATTTGATATTTGGTATGCAACTATTAAACAAGATGGAACAACGGCTGAACCTGTTAATGCAGGGCCGGCAATCAATACATCCGTCAACGAACAGGCTCCCTTTTATCACGGTAGCAGCAGTACACTCGTGTTTTCTTCTGACAGAATGCCCGGTATGGGTGGTTTTGATTTGTTTTCTGCAAAGGGAAAAGAAACCGATTGGAACAAGCCGGAAAATATGGGCCACCCTGTAAATTCGTCAAGAGATGATCTTTACTTTTTTGCCGGCGAAAAAGGAGCACTGCTTAACCAGGCCATTATTAGTTCCGACCGTGGTTCGGATTGCTGTCTCGAAACTTACGCGGTTACAAAAAGACCTAAGAATAAAATGTATGCCGGTATAATCCGTGATTGCAAGGACAATGAACCGGTTGCGGATGCTGAAGTGGTAATGAAAGATGTTTCCGGCAAAACCTGGCGTACAAGAACGGGGCCTGATGGAAAATATGCTTTTGAATTAACCGGTGATTTGAATCAGCGTCTTTTATCGATCACTAAAGAAAAATATAAAGACCATACAAGCGATATAGCTGTTGAAAGAAAAAATGAATCGGGCTGGTTGACTGACACTTTATTTAATGGGGTGTTGTGCGTGGAAAAGAAGCTGGTCATCAAAGTGGAAAATGTAGTATCGGTTTATTTTGACTTTGATAAAAGTGACCTGAAGGATCGTGGTGTCGTACAACTGGATTCTATTTACAATGTATTAATAGAAAACAGCACGGCGACTATTCAGATATCGGGTTATACCGACGGACGCGGAACAGTGGAGTATAATAAAATACTGTCAGATAAACGTGCCAAAACCTGTGCGGATTATCTTATTCAAAAAGGAATTGACAGCAGCAGGGTTACCTTTGAATCCTTCGGAGCATGCTGCCCGGTAGAAATGGAACTGCTCAATGGCAGGGATAACGCAGAAGGCAGAAGTAAAAACCGAAGGGCGCTGATCAATATTAATAAAGAATAAAGTTCGCCGGCAAAAAATTAGTACGATAAAAGGCGGAGACTATAAGGCATTCTCTGCCTTTTTACCTTGTTCAAAGTCACTAATATTTTTCAATGTAACCGATGCTATCTGGGTTAATGCTTCGTCGGTTAAAAATCCCTGGTGAGCGGTGATAAGCACATTGGAAAAACTCAGCAGCCGCATGATCACATCGTCTTCAATAATGTTTTCGCTCAGATCATGGAAAAATAATTTTTCTTCTTGCTCATATACATCAATGCCTAAATAGCCAAGCTTTCCTTTTTTAAGTGCATCAATCGCCGCTTTGGTATCTATTAACCCTCCCCTGCTGGTATTGATCAGCATAACGCCATCCTTCATAAGGCTTAGTGAAGTTTTGTTGATAAGATGCTTTGTTTGGTCTGTCAGCGGGCAATGCAATGATAAAATATCACTTTGCTTTAGTATATCAATCAATGGTAAATATTCCACGCCTTCGGCTTCCAGGTCTTTATCGGCAATAATGTCGAATGCAAGCACCTTACAACCCAGTCCCTGCATGATATGAGCAAAACACTGTCCTATTTTGCCGGTACCGATTACTCCTACTGTTTTACCATACACATCAAAACCCGTTAACCGGTCCAAAGAAAAATTGGCTTCCCTCACCCGGTTATACGCTTTGTGGGTTTTGCGGTTGAGGGTCATAATAAGCGCCAAAGCATGTTCAGCAACAGCATGTGGAGAATAAGCCGGCACCCGAACTACCAATATTTTATTTTCTTTCGCGGCATACAGGTCTACATTATTAAAACCGGCGCATCGTTGTGCAATTATTTTTATACCAATTTCAGCCAATGATTTGATAACGGATGCGTTTAACTGATCGTTTACAAAACCGCATAGAGCATCGCAACCTTTGGCCAGGTTCACTGTTTGCTCATTTAACTGCGCATCAAAAAAAATAATTTCATGCTCTTCATTATAGCGATCAAAGTATTCTTTATCGTAAGGCTGGGTGGAAAAGAAAGCGATTTTCATTTAGTGAAATTACACCCCTATTGGCATCCATAGATGACGCAATGCCAAACAACTGCCGATCAGCCCAAAAAAACCAGGCAGCATGGTGCAAATCATCCCTTTTCCCGGCATTCCAAAAGCACGTATAAAGCTTTATACAGCCTACCGTTTAGGGCTGGGGAAATCATCATTTTTATCCCCATTCACTTTGCGGTCTATAATTGAAAGAAGAATTAAAGATAAAATACCGAGAGTTCTACTACCATTTGTCCATCTGTTGGTGCAAAAACAGGAACAGCAAAGGCTGAAAATGATATCGCCATTTATTTCTTTAATGCCATTTCCACTTCATGCCTGTAACTTCTGCTAATAGGCAATTCATATTTACTGATCTGGATAAGCTCGGGTGTAAAGGATTCAATTTTATTCTTAGCAACAATAAAGGAGCGGTGTATGCGAATAAACAACTGACTTGGAAGAACTTCTTCAAGCGATGAAATAGAGTGTTTCGTAACAATTGTTTTTTCCGTGGTAACTACTTTAATATAATCTTTAAGACCTTCTATAAATAAAATATCATCCAGGATTACTTTAAAATTTTTCCTGTCTGCACGCAGGTAAATGGACGTTTCGACCGCCTCATTTTTTTGTATGGGATTAACGGGAACGCCTTCCGAAAAAGGAAAGTTCAATTTCATTACTTTATTCACTGCTTTCAGGAAACGTTCAAACGAAATGGGCTTTAGCAAATAATCCACCGCATCCAGATCAAACCCCTCAATGGCATATTTCCTGAAGGCAGTTGTAAAAATTACCTTAGGAGGATTGGCAAGCGTTCGCATAAAATCGGTGCCTAGAATAAAAGGCATCTGTATATCGAGAAATAAAAGATCAACCTGCTCATTCTCCAATACCGCCAGTGCATCTACTGCATTGCTACAGGTTGCCGCCAGATGCAGCGAAGGCATAGATGAAACATATTTTTTTATTACCTCTACTGCCGGCGGTTCATCATCTACAACCAGGCAGTTTATTTTTCTATTGTTCATGTTTTGGTTTTGATACGTTTTATCAACTCGTCAAGCTATCTCTGTTGCGAATTGGCTGGTTTCAGCCATCCGTTGCAATGGTATCCGCATATTTACCGTAAAAGTATTTGTTGTAGATTCAATTGTTAAAAAATGATTTGCAGGGTACAAAAGCTCCAGTCTTTTCTTTACATTGCTCAAACCTATGCCCCCTTTTTCGTTTGCTATTTCCGTAGCCGGCTTACTGTTAGTTAACGTAAAGTGAAGTATATTTTCATCAGCCTGAATAAACAGTTTTATCCATGGGTCTCTTAGTATTTTACTGGTTCCGTGTTTAAAACTGTTTTCTACGAAAGGTATCATAAGCAATGGAGCGATTCTTTTGTCGGCATACTCACCTGTTATTTCCAACTGCATATCGAAGCTGTTTCCATAGCGTATTCTTTCCAATTCAAAATAATCCTGTAAAATTCTTATTTCATTTTTTACCGGGACAAGAGGCTGTTCGCAGCCTTCTATCATGTAATGAAGCATGTCTTCCAGTTTTTTTACAATATCTTTCGCAGGTGGCAAACTATTGATCGTAAAAGCATAGATATTATTAAGTGTATTGAATAAAAAGTGCGGATGTATCTGCGCTTTCAATAACTGCAATTCTGCATTGGCGTTTTCTTTCTGCAGGTTAAAATTATCTTGCTGTTTTTGCTGCCAGTCTTTAAAAAATTTAACGGCAATAAAAATAAAGCCGATAAATGCCGGGCCGCTTATTGTCTGCAGAATGCTGAGTATAAAAATCATGGGAACAGGGTTTACATAAAACTCCAGTCCCCGCATAATTGGGTTATAAGCATAATTGAAAATAGCATACCGAAAAGAAGCCACGGCAATCCATAAAATCAATACCAGGCAAATGAATTGACCATATTTTTTTTTCCAGAAAAACCCTGGCATTAAGAAATACAGGAGTGGATAACAAAATATCATTTGGCACAAGAGATGGACTAACGCCCTTATGAGCACCATTTCGTAAAATTTTATGACCCCATCTGTGCCAAGGTCAAGTGAACCGCTTCCGCGGGGCGGGTAAGTGATTATCATAAATAGATAAACTATAACCCACACCAAAATATGTCTTTTTATGCGCTGATTTCTCTGATCGGAAAATATAAAGTCATGCGTGTTCATATTTCAGGTTCTCATCTTTTTGAATGTTTTGGTTTTGATGGTTGAATATTTTATCAGGCTCAAGTTGCAGCGTAATTGTAAAACCATCCGCCGTCGAAGAAACTTCTAATTTAAATTTAGACAAATGAAATATCTCCAGCCTTTCTTTCATACTATCCAGCGCGGCCTGTACATAAGGCATTGTCATCATTTGAATGCCGGGAATATTATTTTTCAAGCTGAAATAAATTGTTGCTCCCCGGGTTTTTAATTCGATGGATACAAAAAGTGGTTTCTGCAGTTTTTCAAAAGATACAATGCCCGTTTCTAACAAAGGGAGAAATAAGCCAGGCGTCACATAGTAACCAGCTAAATCTCCGCTCGTAACAAATAATATATCGAGATTATTTTTGTACTCTAATTTTTTTAAGTCCATATAATTTTGGATCATTTTGATCTCCTTATTCAAAGGCACTCTTTTCAATTCTCCTTCGTATAGTAAATAACTCAGCAGGTCGGATAATTTTAAGATCATTTCGGGGGCATGGGTGGTTCCGGCATCTATATCATTATAAATATTTTGTAGACACCCAAATAAAATGCGTGGATGCATTTGCATTTTCAGCAATTGCAATTTATTCCTGATATTTTCAATGGCAAGCATTTCATTTTCACGTTGCCTGAGCGAATAATCTTTCATGATCTTAATGATAATGGCCGAACCGATGATGATGATCAGCTCACTCATACATTTGCGTATCATGTAATTTATTACGTCCAGCTCATCCCACCTCCAGCCGCTTTTCTCAAGAATTATTTTGGATATAAAATAACCCGCCGACAGCGAAACAAGGATCAATAAGAGAGAAGATAAAAGAAAAAACAAAAAATTTCTTTTGGCAAGGTACCGGGGTAAAATAAAATAAATAGTAAAATAAACGGAGGCTAGGTAAATGGGTAGAAATTCAAGCGCATCATACAACGACTCCCTGTAAAGCGCGGGCCTTGTGAGGCCTTTTATTTGAAATCCTGGCAGATCAGTTAAAACTGTATACACGTAATACATTGCCCAAAATGCCAGGTGCCTTGCAATAGAATGTTTCCGGTCATTGGAGAATATAAACTGATAAAATGTCACTTAACGACTTTCTCTATAAAGATAAATACCAATTCATGCAAATAGCAAGCTTTTAAACAAAAGAACCGCTTTCATCGCTGGATGGCAATCGTCGGCGATAAAATCCATTCAATGGGGCAGCATGGTTAAATGACGATTTTAAACAGCTATCTGTAGAAATAAAAATGGAAGTGAAAAGCAGCTCCGGAATTTTATTAAGCTAATAGTCACCAAAACTTTTTACAATGAAAAAAACATTTTTACTATCTGCGATCGTTATTGGAATGGTGCTCGCATCCTGTCAGAAGGACCCGGCAGTTTCTGAAGCTTCAAAGGATAATAACACATCCAATTTAAGTCAGAGACATGGACCGGAAACAGCACCAACCATTACGGTATTCGCTTCGGGTTTTAACAATCCCCGCGGGCTGAAATTTGGTCCTGATCATCTACTGTATGTGGCCGAGGGCGGCATCGGGGGTTCGGATATTTCGCAGGGTTGTGACCAGGTAATTCCTCCTGTGGGTCCTTATACTGGTAGCCCGACAGGATCACGAATTTCCAGGGTTAATTGCGATGGTGTACGTTCTACTTATGTTGATAATCTTCCTTCCAGTCAAACAAATGCGTCACAAGGTAGCCTGGTTAGCGGCGTAGGAGATATAGCATTTATAGGCAACACACTGTATGCTGTTCTGGCGGGAGCGGGTTGCTCTCATGGCGTGTCTTCGGTTCCCAATGGTGTTATCAGGGTAAATTCTAACAAAACTTGGAAACTGATCGCAAACCTAAGTGATTTTCAAAAGGCTAACCCGGTACAAAATCCGGAAGAAGATGATTTTGAACCGGACGGAACCTGGTATAGTATGATCAACGTCCGGGATGAACTTTATGCTGTTGAGCCTAACCATGGCGAAATGGTAAAAGTTTCTTTTGGTGAAAGACACGACTGGGATAGATGGGATAGAGACAGGGATAGAAGAAGAAAACCAAAAATCAGCCGTGTTATTGATATTTCTGCCAGCCAGGGACATATTGTTCCGACTGCAGTTGCATTCAATGATGGTAATTTCTATGTCGGTAACCTTAACCCATTTCCTATTGTTGATGGTAGTTCCAGTATTTACAAGATTACACCCTGGGGACATATCCAGGTGTGGGCGGAAGGATTTACAACCATTGTTGGTGTTGCCTTCGACAGGCATGAAAGGATGTACGTTTTGGAAAATACAACTGGCAACCTCTTCCCAACACCCGGTACAGGCAAGATCATCCGGGTAAATCGCTCGGGAGAAAAGGAAACCATTGTAACCGGGCTTAACCTGCCAACAGCTATGACGTTTGGACCGGATGGAAATCTTTATGTGTCAGTTTGGGGATTTGGTCCGCCACCAATAGGTCTGGGACAAATACTGAAAATTGATTTGCATAATTGACATGGCGATAAAAACCAGGAATGTCAAATTCAAATAAATAAAGAAACCGTCGCACAAAAAAATGCGGCGGTTTTTCGCAATTGAGGAGCCGATAAAGAGGTGGTTTCCCATGCTGGGAAAATGAGGTGTAACTCCCGGTTTAGCGGTACCGGGCTAATAAATCTTCCGGGTACAGTATTTTTATTTACCTTTCTTATTTAAAACATGCTATATGAAAAAAAGAATTTTACTGTTAACCCTGTGCTTGCCTTTTTTGGCGTCTTATGTATGCCATGCACAATCATTGGCGGATGTTAAAGCACAAATGGGCAAAGATTGGGAAAGGGCGAAGTCCTATACCGTTGACTACCTGAATACAATGCCGGCAGACAAATATTCCTTTAAAGCAACAGACAGTATACGAAGCTTTGCTCAACAAATGCTGCACCTGGCGCAGGCAAATATTTTCCTGATGTCAAATGCTACTGATCAGCAGCCTCCAGCGTGGTTGATGTCCAACCCGGAAAATAGCAAAACTGCACAGCAAAAAGATTCGGTAATGTATTATGTAACCAGTAGCTACGATTTTTGCATGACTGGAGTTAAAAATTCTGAGATAAGTAAATGGTGGGAAAAAAAGAAAATATTTGGTTTTGAAGAAACCAGGTTCGCTTTAATGAATAAAACATTTGAACACCAGACTCACCATCGTGGCCAGGCCACGATCTACATTCGGCTCCAGGGAATAAAACCGCCGCAGGAAAGATTGTTTTAGAAAAATCAGAACAAAAATTTTAATATTAATTAAGCCCGGTGTAAATACCGGGCTTAATTAATATCAGTACCACTTAAAGCGGCTTATAGCTAAACTTTTGTCCGCCTATTGATGCCTCATACATCAATCCGCCTTTTTCCTGGGTAAAAACCATCACCCCTTCTTTATATTTTACATTGGCTGATGCACCGGCAGTAACAGCTACCGCTGAAACCTGCGCCGCGAACTCGAATTTGTTTTCTTTAAACCGGTCGAGAGCCGCTTTGTTTTCAAAGAAGATCACTTCACGATAAGCTTGTCCGCCAAACTGGAAACCCACGCTAACCTGTTTCATTTTGGCAGTACCTCTTGCATTGCCATTTTCATACACAATTCCATTACCAGCCGCACCACCCACACCGATGGCTCCTTTCCCCACATTGGGGAAAATAACGTACCCATAGGAATTGTCAAATAAATTTTTCATCAAACCATCCGATTTTGTAAACTCCTCTTTGGCTGCTTTACTGTCTTCTGCTATTTTCTCATCTTTAGAATCCTGCGCCATTAGCGTGGCGGGCGATACTAAGGCTGTGAAGGACAATAAAATAATTGAAAGGTTGATCACGCTATTCTTTTTCATACCTGATTTTTTTAGATTTACTTGTTTGCGATAATTTATAACAAACAGGTAGATACAAAGATTTTGCCAGTATGAAAACCTGCGGTCTGAGCTAAAACTATAACATAGTATTAGAACCAAGCCTAACTGAAAAATGGAACCGGTCGCTAAAGTTTAGCCACTTCCGGTTCCCGAACCGCCACTGTTATTGCTTTTTAATTTTGAAATGGACCATGCTATTTAATTTACCCGCCCTCTTTCTTCCTCTGATCCTGATTTCAATTTTACCGAATTCAATTTATTATTGCCGAAATGCCGGGTGTAGGTCAGCCTGACAAATTGATTGTGAAAGTCATAGGAAAAATAAGAATCCAGGTTATTCTGCGGCATATAGGTTTTGATTTTCCAATAGTTTGAATAAAAAATATCATCTATTGCCAGTCTTACCGTTCCTTTTTCTCCGAATTTTTTTTGAATACCGGCGTTGAGCAACTTTATCGGCAAGTACTCGGATATACCGGTTAACAATTTGGATTGATACATCCACGAAATTTCAATCGAATAGTCTTTCGGTAATCTTATTAAGTTGACCAGGTTAAAATTCAATCCATACAAATTCAATTTAGAATTATTTTTCAGGTGAAATGTTTGTGCGATTTGGTATTGCCCCGTGAGATTCGATTGCACTTTCCACCAGGTTGTTATATCAAAGGAGAAGGAATTGGTCATCCCAATTGTATTCAAGTATTTCAGATTTTGAGACCGGTAAATAAGATTACTTGTCAGGCTATCTTTCTCTGGCTGAAAAAAACTGATTTCATTTTTTGAATGAGTGAATTGCAACGACACAATCCATTGCTTTGCATGATATCCCGCTTTTACTGCATCGGCAATGGATGGATAAAGAGATGTGTTTCCGGCGGAAAATGTATTAGGCCCCCACAAAAATACAAATGGCGCTATATCGTTATAAGTCGGCCTTGTTATCCTTCGTGAATAAGAAAATTGAATATCTTTTCCTGCATCAACATCTTTTTTAAAAAAGACACCGGGAAATAAATAACCATACCTTCTGTTGATAAGGTTTTTTTGAGTTGGCGTACCAATAGATGTATGAGTATATTCATACCGGAGACCACTGTTAATCTGCCATTGCGTTCCAGCCCGCCATTTTGTTGATACATATATAGCCCCGGCTTCTTCGTGAAGATTGGAGTAGGAAGTAAAATCAGGATCCGTTGTCCATATGTCATCTTTCAATCGCTGTACCAAAACATTGTTATCAAGATTTGATCTTACCGCTTTAATGCCTGCTTCCCATGCAAACGAAGAAGAAACTTTGTATTGGTAATCCGCTTTTGCGATAAGAACCCGGATAGGCGTATTTTTTTTCAAATCAATTTTAGAAAGCTCGGTTAAACCACTTTCCTCATGCAACAAATTATTATCATAATTAGATGGGTTGTCATTATGAAAATAGAGATAATCAACGCTAAAACTGAGTTCGCTTTTTGAATTGATTCTTGTTTGCACCCCGATCGACCCGGTCGCACTTTGCCATATATTTGATTCATAAATTTTCATGCTGGTAATAACTGTGGAGTCAACAGCCGCCTGGTTATGATCACTATTAACAGCATTCATATCCCAGTTCCTCCGGTAGCCGGTAATTCCGACGCTTAGTAAAGTATTATTGGTAGGCTTCCATTCAAAACCCGCATTCAAATTTTGCTGGGTAGTGATATTTTCCCGATGGCTGTCATCTTTTACGGTCTGAACAAACCCATCATCAATTGATCGCCTCGTCATTTTAGATATATGCAGGTTGTGGTTTCTTACAACAGAATAGTCAAGGAAGTAAGCGAATTTTTTGTCCCGGTGATTGACATTAAAATTTGCCCCTAATGTTTCCGCCCATCGAAATCCCAGCGTAAGACCGAAAGAGCCATTTGTTCCAAGGTCGGCCATTCCTTTTGTAACAATATGAATAATCCCTGCATTTCCTTCGGCATCGTATTTTGCCGGGGGTGTTGTAATGAGTTCGATTTTTTCCACGTTCGCTGCGCTCATACCATCCAGCATCTGTACCACTACATCTAATGGCAATTGCATCATTTTGCCATTCATCATCACACGAACACCGGATTTCCCGTTCATCGCTATACTGTTATCCTGCCTGTTCACCACAATGCCGGGAGATTTTTGAAGTACCTCAAGGATTGTGTTGCCAGATGAAGTAATACTTTTTTGAACATTTATGACAAGCCGGTCTATCTGTTGTTCGAACACCGGCTTCTCTGACTTTACGACAACTTCATCCAACTTAGTGGACGCTTCTTCCAGCGTGATATCGTGCAGTATAATATTATTTTCATTTACTAAAATGGGAGGGGAAAAATATTTGGAGTATCCAATCATAGAGGAGGAAACCAAGTACTGTCCAGGAACAAGATTTCCGAAAACAAACGCACCGCTGTTATCAGTCATTACACCTTTCACCAGGACAGAGTCCTTGTTAAGAAGAAGTACTGTCGCTACCGGCAAATTTTCTTTCCCGTCTGTTACTCTTCCCTTAATGTATGCCTGTGCGAATGAGCACATCGCTATACATGATAAAACCAGCATGGACAGCGCCCCCTTCAAGGTATTATTACCAACCTTAAATTTTATGCTTGTAAAATCCTGCCTTGCAGCAAAAGGAAATTTTACGGTACGGGTCTTTATGATAAGTTTTAAAGTAAACGAGTTGTTCATGTTAATTTGTGTTCATTGCGTTTAGTAGTGCCGGTTATTCTGTTCTTCTCTGTTATTACAAATGCATTACCTATTTTTCACACTGATATTGGTATTTTACAATCGTACTGCTTGCGTTTCCGGAGATATTCCTTACCGAAGAGATATTTCCGTCAGGCCTGAAATCATAAGCGAAGGTTTCGCCGTCAATAGATTTCAAAAGGTTTTTAGTTCTGTATATTTCATAGCCCTGGATAAGCTGGTATACAAGGAACGGGCTCTGGTTAAAAGCAGGCCCGCCCTGGCTGACTTTATCAGGGTAATAATCAAACGTATTTGTAACTGATCCTGAAATCACTGAAACCATATTTCCATTCAACCAGGTATAGGTAGCGACTATTGAAGTAGTGCCCGCGGAAAGCGTAAGAGTAGATTTAATGAGCTCAGTCCCGTTATATTCATAAGCTTTGTTATGCCAGTTGTTGCCGGTAAGATCGATCTCTGTTCTTACATTGGATGCCATCCCCTCCGCATTCAGCGTAATGATACTTTTCCGGCTAAATTTTCCTGATGCAAAACTTGTAGCGATAATTGTGTTGGCGGCATAAGTGTAAGTTGTAACGGTGTCTCCAATGGTCACACTACTGAGCTGACCGTTGCTGTTATACGAAAGCTTGTATACAGCACCGGTCAGGGGAAAGTCTGCCGTAGTGATGCGGCATGTCTTTTTTTGATCATTATATTTTTTGCATCCTGCAAAAATTATCGTCACAATAAGCAACAGGAAGGCGGTAATTAAAATTGTCAGCGTTTTCATTAACTCACTATTTGGTGGTATATGCCTTAAAGTGAAATTTTTATCAGTTTCGTACTATTGTTTGAGGACCCTCTCTGTTTTGTGTGTTTGGCCGTTGTTATATACTATCGATACCTGGTAAACTCCATTTGCGAGCGATTGCACATCTACGTTAAGCTGGTTGCTTCCCGGTAAAATGGTTGCCCTTTGTATTTTTACCAATGCCCCTTTGTTGTCGAATACTTTTATGATCACTTGCGACTGGATCCCGGTAACAATATTGATAAATACTTTATCACGAACCGGGTTTGGCCATAGATTGATGACATCAGCAGCGGCACAGGACGACCGGAGGATGTTACTGTATTGCACTTTCCCATCCACTTCATATCCCGCTATACGATAGTAACTATTTTGTCCAGTGCTATCATCTGTAAATAAATAAGTTCCTTCAGCACGGCCGGTGCTGCCAGTTGGAAGCCGGTTACCTATCACTGTCCAGTGAGTCTCGTCATTACTTTTTTCGATATCGAAACGGCTGCTGTTTTCCTCCTGCGCAGTTTGCCAGGTCATAAGTACTTTGTTGCCTTCACATTTTGTATTGAATGAAATAAACCGCAACGGTAATGAAATGGGATTTATTTCATCATCCGCAGAAGATATGCCCGGTAAATCAGATAGCGACATATAAAACAGCCCCTTTGAGCTGGCATCCCAAAGCCTGTTACCGAAAATCTCTGTCTTATACGTAAAATGATTGAGCACAAAACTGAAGTTGACAAAAGGGTGCTGAAGAGAATCTTTTTTCAAATAATACCAGAACGTATGGAAATTGGCGCCATCGAAAATAAGCCTCGATAAAAGAAATGCCTGCTTCGCATTTACCAGGGATGTATTAAGAGATGGAACTATATTTCCGAACCTGTTCCAGTTAAGCCCGTTATCGGTACTTATATAAAACCTGCCGGTATGACCAGCTATAAACAAACTATCATGCCCGGTACTGATATCATATACTCCCTCATTAGGGCTGATACGGCCAAGCAGAAACCGTTCGTTCCAGGTCGCTGAATTGGCGGGCAGGTAATCATACAGGCCATTGGCAAGCGTTCCGGCTATTAATGCTTTACTGTTTCCCGCAATAGAAGTAGTATTTGCGCTTATACTGGAAAGGCCATTACTGAAGTTTAACCAACTGTGCCGATTAATGGGCTCTAATTTAAAAACAGAACCTCCAAGGGTAGATGCATACAAATCTCCTCTCCATTCCGTGAAATCCGATACTTCCGGAAGTATGCCAGCGCTAATATTTTGCCAGGTGGTTCCACCGTCTGTACTTTTTAAAACACCGATTGCGAAAGAGCTCGCATACAACTCATGCTTATAAACTATGATATTGTTCACGGATTTAAACCGCGGGATAATAGTGGTTGAATCCCAGCTTTCGCCTTTGTCACTGCTGAAATAGATCCTGTTTTTTCCCCCGGCGTAAAGAGTATCGCCATTGTGACAAAGGCTTATGATATCAGAAGAAGGCAATTGCTGAATTTGCGTCCATTGGGAAAATAAAGTCGAATAGAAGAAGAGCAATGCCAGAGTAGAAATTATTTTCATGATATTTTTTTGAATGCTGAGTTAGTAAAGCCAGGGGCTTATTTAGCAGAGTAAAGTTGTTCTCATGGCGTCGCTTAATCTATACCCATGTTTCACCTTTTTATCACCGAAAGTGGTAGTATAGAAATTGGCCGGGCGCGATTGGTAAGCGGGGAGGTCAGGAATGCTTGCCTGGCCGTTGTTCTTTGTTGCCTGCTTGAGTATCTGTTTGAAAAAATGAAACCGTTATCCAGGTCCTTCCGGCCTTTGGCCATTACGCACCTTAACTTTGAAACTCAAGATGCAGTTGAACTGGATAACGATCCCATTTTGCCGCCAATATTTTTATTCAATGGTTGTCCCGCTTCATCTTACAAAAGCAGCGTGCTATTAATGCGTGTGCACCGACGGATTAGTAGGATTAAAAACTCCATCCGGATTTTTTTTCCATACCCATGCGTGAAGGAGCCACAAGCCAAAATCTTCATTGCGCTCCCATACATCAGCTTTACCGGTGAATCCTTCTGGTGGCGCATTGGGAGAAAGATCAATCGGAACTGCATATTCAACAGCTCCCAATTTCAACCTTCCGTGCTCATCTTTACTATACACCAGCAGTTCCGGCTTCCTGATCTCAAATACCCCATCAACAAGTCTCCGTTTCATAAAATGATCGCCCATATTTTCTACCGGCACGTGTATATCTTCATAACCATCCCTATACGCATTCCTGATGTTTAGGTATTTAGCTGTTGCTGCACGGGCCTGTTGTAATTCCCAAAAAGTCCGGCGCCCAAGTCTTTGATGATTGATTCCTGAGAATGACTCCATATCCCCATTCATTTCTTTTTCGCTGATGGACTGTTTTTCTGTTTCGGCATCAGGTATATCCTGTTTTTTACAACCCGTAAATAACAATGCGGCTACCAAGACAAATGCATAGACTGCGGTAGTTCGGCCGAAATAATTGGTTAATTGCAAGTGATTAGCTGTTTCCGTATCAGTATTTACAGGCGCTTTAAATAATTTCTTCATTTTGTCTTTCTGCTTATTTTGTTAAAGAATCAGAACTTTAGCCAGTCAGGTAACCAAACTTGGTTTTCAATCCTGGCATTAGTTCGCATAAATTATCGGTTTCGTATTGTCAGTTAAAATATTCTTACGAATCATTATTCGCCCTGTTTAACTTTCAATATTTTAGCAGGCACTAATCCATGTGCTTCTTTATGTGTCTTAATAATCAAAGTGGAATCCTTTGCTTCAGACAGGCACATCACCATTCCTTCTTTTTCATTTACCCAGTAATTGATAAAGCTTACCCCATATTTTCCCTGTGTGGCGAGGTCTTTTTTATGCGCTTCGGCAACATCTTTTGCTGAAACTTTTCCCGCACCCAGGTAATGGATATCCAGGAATAAATTTGTCTTACCCTTCAAAGCTGCTTCCATGCCATCTGTTACCGGGTAGCAAACATGCGGTACCAGCCCATGCGCTTCAGCATGTGTTTTCCTGATAGATTCACTATCACTGGAGGAAGAAAGACAATAAACCAGTCCTTTCTCTTCGTTCACCCAGTATTTGATAAAATGAACTCCATATTTTCCCTCCGTGGCCAGGTCTTTAGCATGTGCTTTGGCAACGTCTTCATATTTCACTTTACCAGGTTCTAACTGGTGGACATCTATAAAGAGGTTCCTGGCTTCTCCCGCATGGATCGATGTCTCTGTCCGGTTGGGTTGTGCTGATAAGCTAAAAGAAGCAATGCTCAATACAGTCAATAATACTGTTCCAAAAAATACTTTCATGAATAAATGTTTTAATGATGATTAACTAAGATTACTCTGCAAAGCACGTCACTATCCAGGTCCCTGATCTAAGGTGTTCTCCCTATTTTAAACTGGCTGGCCTCTCATTTTATAAATATGGGGATAGGGAATTGATGAATCACTTTGATTTTACTTTTTTGCTACAACCGAATTTGGTGGCATAGTGTCATCGCAAGTGGTGAGACCAGTAATTGTTAACCATCTTCACAGTCATTTTCAGGAAGATTAAAAAGTGGGAGAGTAATTTATATAACGGATAGCATGAAAATCACCTATTTTCTTTGCTGAAAAAATGGCTATCCCTGTTATCGCAATTTCAATTCCATAAAAACAAGCCAACCTTTCATTCTTTCGGGAAGTTTATAATAGGGGTTCGCTTTATGAAAACCCATTTTTTCATAAAGTTGTTACGCTTCCTTTTGCCTGAAGCTAGTATCGAGTTTCATTGACAGATACCCGGCTTAACAACAAAATAACAACTCAAATAAGAAAAGTATACTCACTTTTATGTTGCGTAAACCTTGAAATGGAAATCCTGTACAAAGCAATCTCCTATTTGTCTACCCCATATAGGGGATTGTTCCTATTTTAGCCTAGGCATATCTTCATTTTTTAAACTGGACGTATGGAGCTGATCGAAAGAGCAGATGTTTTGGCTGTGCTGCAGGCAAAATTCTCATCTATTGCAGAAGGTGAAGGGCATTGCGTATTTGTGAATGGTGAAGCAGGCATCGGCAAAACTTCGCTTATAAAAGCTTTTTGCAAGGAACACAAAGGTGATTGCAATATCTACCAGGGTTCCTGTGACGCCTTGTTTACACCCCGGCCACTTGCACCTTTGTACGATATCTTATGGCAGGTTAACAGTGAACTGTGGCCTGACAGTCATACCATTGAAGAACGCTCTGAACTATTTGCCAGATTTTTTCGTGAATTGAGTAAGCAAAAAGAAAAAATCCTGATTGTATTTGAGGATATACACTGGGCGGATGAAGCAACATTGGATTTTATAAAATTCTTTTTACGAAGGATTACCAAGCTGCGATGCCTGTTCATTCTTACCTACCGTGATGACGAGGTTCATTTCGGTCATTCGCTGAGAAATGTACTAGGCGACTTGTCGCCCGATACATTTTCCCGCATCCAGTTAACCCCTTTGTCCCGGGAAGCCGTTTATAAACTATCTGATGAAAAAGGATTTGACGCCGAAAATGTATACAGCATTTCCGGAGGTAATCCCTTTTACGTAAACGAAATTTTAGCGAGCTATAGTCCCGGTGTTCCTGATAATATTAAAGATGCGATACTCTCTGTTTATGACCGCCAGGAGGAAGGAACAAAAAACGCATGGCAAATATGTTCAGTGATTCCGGAAGGATTAGAGATTAATCGCTTCGCCAAAATCAAATCGGCATGGGATGAGGGAATGGATCATTGTTTTGCTTTGAAAATCATCATCATTAAAAATGACAGGGTTATTTTCAAACATGAATTGTACAGGAGAACGATTGAAGGCTCTCTTTCGCCATTTAAACGCATTGCCCTTAATAAAAAAATACTCGATTTTTTTCTGACTTCGTTTGAAGAAGAAGGAGAGATTGAGCGTATTGTACACTATGCAAAAAATGCAAACGAAAATAAGCTGGTAGTTAAATACGCACCCCTGGCCGCGAGGCAGGCCGCTACAGTTGGCGCACATACTGAAGCTTCAAAACTCTTCCTGACAGCTATTGAATATGCCGAGGGAAATGATGAAGACCAGCTGGTGGAATTTTACGAGTCCTATGCTTATGAATGTTATCTCACCAATCAAATAAGGGAGGCAATCATCTACCAGGGAAAAGCCTTAAAAATCTGGCAGAAGAAAAATAAACCGGAAGAAACAGCCAATAGTTTTCGGCTTCTTTCAAGATTTTGGTGGTTTGATGGCAATCGTGATGAAGCTGAGAAGTACGGGAAGGAAGCCATCCAAATTTTACAAGCGCTGCCCGCTTCTAAAGCAAAAGCGATGGCATTCAGCAATATGTCGCAGTTAAAATTGTTTTCAGAGGAAATTCCGGAATGTGTGAAATGGGGAAATTTAGCGATTGAAATGGCGAGGGAAATAATGGACGATGAGATTCTTTGCCACGCATTGAATAATGTGGGCGCTTCACAATGGAAGGTGCTGTCTTCAAAAGAAACAGGAAAAAAATATTTGATGGAAAGCCTGGACATCGCCTTAAAAAATTCATTTTATGAACATGCGGCAAGAGCTTATTCAAACATTATTTATAATAGCGTGGAGGCGAAAGACTATGATTTGGCGAACCAGTATTTGAAGGATGGTATCGCCTATTGCGAGGAACGGGGTCTTGATTCCTCGAATAATTATAAGCTGTCCCTGAAATCGAGAATATTACTGGAAAAGGGTGATTGGGATGCGGCAGCTTCTATTGCCAAAAATTTGTTGCAAAACTCAGGGCAGCCCGGAACTATTAAAATAGGCTGCCTCATGATACTGGCTACCATCAAGGTAAGAAGAGGAGAGTCCGATGCTTTAACCCTTTTGCAGGAGGCAAAGACCCTTGCATTTAAAACGAAAGAACATCAGCGAATCATACCGGTAATGATTGCTTTATTAGAACATGAGTGGCTGACGGGCAAAACACTAATTACGGACGAAGAATTAACCACCTGCATTGGGCTGACACAAAAAGTTGACAATATTTTTCTAAACAGCGAGATTTATTTTTGGCTGGAAAAAGTGAGAGACGAGAAGATTGATTTGCCGGAATTGTATGAACCGTACAAACTTTTGAAGGAAGGGAAAATAAGCGAGGCCGCGGATTTTTGGGAAAAAACAGGCTGCCCTTTCCAAAAGGCGTTTGTATTATTTGAAGGGGCTGAAGAGGATAAAAAAAATGCGCTTATACTATTTCAGCAGCTGAATGCAAATGCGGTTTCCGAAAAAATAAAAATGGAAATGCGTGCCGGCGGAATAAAAAAAATACCAAGAGGCCTGAGAGAAAGTACAAAAACGAACCCGGCGCAACTAACAAACCGTGAGTTGGATGTGCTTCAGCTTTTGCAGAAAGGTAATCAGAATAAGGAAATTGCCGGGAGTCTTTTTATTTCTCCTAAGACAGCCGAACACCATATTTCCAATATTTTATTTAAACTCGATGTAAAGACAAGGTCAAAAGCCATTGCGGAAGCTGTTCGTCTCGGCATTCTAAAATAGGCAGCCCGCCTTTTTAATTAGGCAGGAAGCCCCTATATCTTTTGAAGTGCTTGCAATAGTTTTACGTTCAATTAAAATCTATAAAATGAAAAGGTTTATTATTGAAAGAAAGGTTCCCGGTATTGGTAAAATGACCGTTGAAGAGTTACAGGCTATTTCAAAAACTTCTGTCGCCGTTATTTCAATTTTAGGAAAGCCTTATACCTGGATTCAATCTTTTGTTACCGAAGACACGATGTATTGTATCCATGAAGCGGAAAATGAGGAGGATATCCGTGAGCATGGTAAGTGTGGAAATTTTCCCGTTCATACAGTGGAGGAAATAATAGCTGTTATTGACCCCACAACCGGTAGCGGACGTTGATAACAAATACAACAGGCATAAAACCATCAGCCTAAAAAATGATAAATCTTTATTCCGCGATAAAAGGCAATAACTTATTTCGAAAAATGGAAGTGAGTGAATTATTGTTTGTCGAATACACTTGCCTGACGGAAGAAAACAGGTTCGGAATCCGGTCAAACAATAACTACTTCGCATTTATAGGTTCCGGCAAGAAAATCTGGAGATCTATTTATCAGTCCTATGAAGTCAATGAAGGCGATATCGTTTTTGTAAAAAAAGGGGCCAACCTGACTCTCCAATTTTTTGATGATGAATTTTGCGCCATTTTCCTTTTTATTCCTGACGACTTTATTAAAGCGTTTCTGAAGAGAAATACACCCTTTGCTTGATGCCCGGAAAAAAACCTGTCCAGCCAGGATTCAGTTATACGTGTACACCCCGATGAACTATTAAGCGGTTACTATCGATCTGTTCAGTCCTACCTGTCATTATCCGAAAAGCCGAATGAACAACTGCTAAAACTTAAATTCGAAGAACTGATTTTAAGCCTGTTCTCTAATAAGAAACACCAGGACTTAACAGACTATTTTATCTCATTGTGTCAAAACCAGGAATATCACATGAGCAGGGTTATGGAAGAAAATTTTGCGTACAATCTTAACCTTGAAAATTATGCAGAGCTGTGCCATATGAGCCTGTCTGCCTTTAAAAAAAATTTTAAGCGCTATTACAATACCCCACCCGCCGCATGGTTGCTGCAAAGAAAACTCGCCTTGCGCTTCACCAGCTGCTTACATCAGAACGAACGATCAGTCAAATTTCTTTTGAATCAGGCTTCGAAGATGTATCGCACTTTATCAGGGTGTTTAAGCAAAAACACGATCTTACTCCATTACAATATCGCCAGCGATATTTAAAAAAACTACAAATCGCAGCCTGAACCTCACAGTCGATTTATAGGACTTTTCAGGCTACTGCCTTAGCCCTTTTGGTTTCTAGATTTGCCTCATATTTATAAACAAAATAAATAGGCAATGAAAAATGCAGAAGCCATATTGTCGGTAAAATTTAATTCAATGCTCAGTGCTGACGAATTGATGAATGCCTACCAGGAAGATCTTGAAACTTTCAAAAACCTTCCGGGTCTCCTCCAGAAATATTATATGACCGAAGAATGCACCGGCGCCATTCTTGGGATTTACATTTTTGAAACCAAGCCTGACCGGGAAGCATTCCGGGCTTCAGAACTGGCAAAGAAAATTCCCCTGCGTTATGGAATGATCCCCGGTACACTACGCATTGAACTATATGATATGGCGTCAGTATTAAATGATGTACTACTAGCCTGATAAGCCAGGATCAATGTCGCCTTTTAAAAATTTCCATTAACCACTATAAAATAAAAAGTAACAAAATCATGAAAATGCAATCACTTTCATCATTTCAAAATGACCAGCAATCACAGGAAACAGCCGGTAAGAAAAACAACCTGGACTATCCTTTAAAAAATATCATCCTGCATCATCTACACTATTTCCGGGACAATGACCTGGAAGCCATATTGCCGGACTATACGAACGAATCCGCGCCGATAAGACAAGATGTTACTAGTACGGGTAAGGAAGAGATCAGGTCTTTTACATCCGAGTCCTATATACATTTTTTGAAGCAAAATGCAGTTTTTGAGTGGATAATGTGACCCGGCAAACTTAACGGGTGAATTGAAAAATCATAGCTCAGTAAAACGACTACTCATCTACAGGGCGTTATTTAAAATAAAATCATTCCACAACCTGGTCTTTTAAAAGGATATTGTAAAATAGGGAATCAGCTATAGTTAAATAGGGAACAACACTATCATGCAATAAAAATAATGCGCTGAATTTTGTGATCATTATTCATCATTAAAATTATTGGTATGAAAAAATTTGTTGTTGAAAGAAACCTGCCAGGCGCAGGAAATCTTTCCGACCGGGAATTGCAAAGTATTTCTCAAACTTCCTGTGAAGCGATCACTGAATTGAACCAACCCTATCACTGGGTGCAATCCTTTATTACCGGTGATAAAATCTACTGCATTCATATAGCGGAAAGCGAAGAGGTAATCAGGGAACATGCCAGGCTGGGCAAATTTCCAATAAATACTATTTCGGAAGTAAAAACTATTATAGACCCGGCAACAGCTAATGCTTTGTAATGAACCGACCATTCCCTTTTCCAATTTTACAAATAGAAAAAAACCACCCAAATGGATCTGACCGACGAACAGATAAAAAAGTTGTTGAGGGGCTGCAGGCGTAATAAAAGAGAAGCCCAGAAAGAATTATATCGTAATTATTTTGATTATGCCATGGCTGTGGCTTTCCGTTATTCCTCCGATTATGACATGGCGGTAGAAATAACAAATGACGCTTTTTTAAAAATTTATGGCGACCTGAGAAATGGGGTGCCGCGAATTGACAACACCGTTAATTCATTTAAAGCATGGCTTAGAAATACAGTGTTTGATACTTGTATGGACCATAGAAATAAAAGTAATGCAAACGAGATAACAGTAAGTGCGGGGACAGGACAGGTGTTACCTTCTTACAAGTATAAAACGGCATAATAACCAGGCTTCAAATGCTGTGACGATAGCGGGTAACTTTTCTAATTCGGTCAGATCATATCCCCGTTTTAGGCAAGCAGATCGCTTTACCGATAAAACGACCTTTCAGTATCGAAAAGAAGGACCGCGGCAGGAAAACAATACAGATCACTGACCTGTACAATTGCTATTCAAAACCGATGAAAATAAAAATCAGTTTAACGTATAATTTATGAAAAAGTATTTTAGCCTGTTGGTTGCAATGATATTAGCCGCAGGCAATGGTTGCAAAAAAGATAAGCAGGCGGAGAAACCTACCGCGCAACCAGCAGCGGAAAAAAAAATAGTAGTCACTACCATCGCCGGCGATGGCACAAAAGATTTCCTGGATGGCCCCGCATTATCCGCAAAATTCAAAGTTCCTTTTGATGTGGTGGTTGGAGCTGACGGAACTATTTATGTAACCGATGCCAGTAACCGGCGCATCAGGCAGATAAGGAATGGCCTGGTCACCACATTTGCCGGTAATGGAAAAAACGGAATTGTAAATGGAAACGGCGATTTCGCTCAGTTCAGAACTCCTTACTTTGTGGCATTGGATGCAAACGAAAATCTTTTCACGCTCGATGTAAGCGATTCCCGTATACGAAAAATATCTCCCGACGCTGACGTATCTACCTATGCAGGTACTGATACACCCGGATTCACAGATGGAACAACCGCTATTGCACAATTCAGAGCAAGTGAAGGCGGTATTGTGGCTGATACGGAAGGGAATATCTATGTATCAGATTACAATAATCAGCGCATCCGTAAAATAAGTATTACCGGCCAGGTTACTACTATTGCCGGAAATGGTATGATAGGTTTTAAAAATGGTAGCGGGGAAGCCGCGCAATTTAATTTCCCCGGAGGAATTGCTGTTGACAAACAAGGTAATTTATATGTAGCGGACGGATTGAATCCACGCATACGAAAAATAACACCGGGTGGCCAGGTTTCTACGTTTGCCGGCAATGGTATATCCGGGAAAGTGGACGGCGATGCAGCAGTGGCCCAATTTATTTATATCACCGACATAGTTATTGACAGCAAGGGAAATTTATATGTCGCTGATGATGATCGCGTCCGGAAAATCTCGCCGCAAGGCGTTGTTTCAACTATTGCAGGAAGCATAGCGGGTTATGCGGATGGCGATGGAATTTCAGCGCAATTTAACGACCCAACTGGTTTGGGAGTAGATGCGCAGGGAAATATTTATGTAGCGGACACATTTAATAATCGCATCCGGAAAATAAGTTTTGAATGATAGAAAATCACTAGTAAAATAATTTATGAAAAATAAAATTATCCTCTTACTTGCGGTAATACTAATCGCAGACGAAGGTTGTAAGAAAAGCACAAATGAAAATACAACCGTAGTTGATCCACAAGCAGAAAAAAAATGGGTAGTAACTACCGTGGCCGGCAGTGGTGAAGCTGGTTTTGCAGATGGGTCGGCTCCATCCGCAAAATTCAAAGCTCCTCTTGACATCGCCGTTACTGAAGATGGAATCATCTATGTAGCGGATGGACTTAACCATCGTATCAGGAAAATTGCTGCCGGGCAAGTTTCTACTTTCGCAGGCAATGGCAACCAGGGTACAACAAACGGCCTCGGTACGGCTGCGGAATTTTCAATTCCCAGCCGTCTTGCTTCTGATATTGCCGGCAACATTTATACATTGGATGCGGCACACCCGCCGGTTCGCCAGTTAACGCCTGCCGCATTTGTAGCTGTTCATGCAGGAACAGCCACCCGTGGATTTAAAGATGGAGCCGCAGTAATCGCACAATTTAATCAGGGCTTTGGTATAACAACCGATGCACTGGGGAATATTTACATAGGAGATACCGGTAATCGCCGTATCCGGCAGATCAAAACAAACGGGCAGGTTATTACTATCGCCGGTAATGGGATGTCCGGTTACGTCAATGGAAATGGTGGTGCTGCACAATTCCTGTTTCCTACGGGGATTGTCATTGATAAGCAGGGAAATTTATTCGTAGCCGATCAGCACCGTATACGCAAGATCACACCCACCGGAATAGTTTCAACTTTTGCAGGTAATGATGAGCCGGGTTTTGCGGACGGGCAAGCTGACGTTGCGAAGTTTACGCTTATTGAAGATCTGGCTATAGATGGCAAAGGAAATATCTACGCATCGGATAACAATCGCATTCGTAAAATATCAGTACAGGGAATAGTATCTACCATAGCAGGAAGCGAGGAAGGTTTCGCGGACGGCGATGGCGCTGTTGCAAAATTCAATATCGTACAAGGCCTGGCAATAGACAAGCAAGGCAATATCTACGTAGCGGATGCTAACAATAATCGTATTCGAAAATTGAGTTTTGAATAAAATATCAATGACAATTCAAATCTAACACACGCGGACCCAGGTGAAGCGAATTAATGATGGAATCATTAGGTTTCAAAGCCTAAGTAACAATAAAATGTTCTCTGTGTATTCAGCGCACCCGGCGTGATATGTTCTTCTCCATTTCTGAATATTTTTTTATGATCGAAAAATCAGTAGTAAGAAACCCGGTGATAAAAATGCATGGCCGGCCAACGAATGTTATATCTATAACAACCAGGCCGCGGCGTCTTGCCTCCATTGATCTTTTAAGAGGCGTTATCATGATCATTATGGCGCTTGATCATACCCGTGATTATTTTCATAAAGACGCTTTTATTTATGATCCCGCTGACCTTCACTATACCAGTGGAGTATTATTTTTTACAAGATGGATAACGCACTATTGCGCACCTGTCTTTGTTTGCCTGGCGGGCATCTCCGCTTACTTATATGGAACCAAAAGAACAAAAAAAGAGTTATCATTTTTTCTTTTTACAAGAGGGCTATGGCTTGTATTCGCGGAACTTTTTATCATCTCACTCGAAAGGACATTTAACCCCTCCTACCCTTTTTTTAATTTACAGGTGATTTTTGCGATCGGCATCAGCATGATTATATTGTCAGCGATCATTTGGATGAACAGGGCTTTTATTCTTGCAACTGGCATTTTATTAATCGCCGCACACAATCTTTTGGATAAAGTGCATGTACCCGGCAATGGCATTCCATCTATTTCCTGGGCCTTGTTGCATGAAACAGCACATTTTACTTTCGGCAGATTTACTTTTTTCGTTCACTATCCTCTATTGCCATGGATTGGAATAATGGCTTTAGGATATTGGTTGGGTGGTTTATATTTCCCGGGTTTTGATCCAAAAAGAAGAAGAAAGATTTTCCTTTCAATGGGATCTGCCGCCATAGCCATTTTTATTTTGTTACGATCAGGCAATTGGTATGGCGATGCCGCTCACTGGTCTGCACAAAAAAATAATTTATTCAGCGTATTATCCTTTTTGAATGTTACAAAATATCCTCCTTCTCTGTTGTACATCTTGATGACGCTGGGGCCGGCATTTATTTTCCTCGCCCTCGCTGAAAGACCATTGAATGCCTTGAGTGAAAAGATCACGGTGTTTGGGCGGGTGCCTATGTTTTACTATTTAACGCATATTCTTCTGATCCATGTCCTCGCTCTTGGCGGATCGATTATTTCAGGCTATAAATTGTCTGATATGGTATTGACGACGAGGGTAAATAGTTCACCTGAATTGAAAGGCTATGGTTTTGACCTGGGAATAGTTTATTTAGTGTGGATCGGGGTAGTTCTCATTTTATACCCTTTTTGCAAATGGTTCGACAGATACAAACGAACTCACCAGGCTACGAAAAAGTGGTTAAGCTATTTGTAATTATGTAACCGAAGTAACAGACAAGCACACGGACTTCATTGAATCTTCCTCATATATCTTATCTCAACCAGGCTGTGTTTTTCACAGCTTTTTTTTGTCAAAGAATTTGTATGAACAGGCAAACAAAGCCTCTTTAATAAAGAACTATGGGATTTTGACGATGGCTCACTAACTTTATCCATCTCCAGGTTGCTGAAACATGGCCATTAACAAAATCTCAATTACTATTTTAAATAATATATCATGGCGAACAAACGCAGGAACTTTATTAAAAAAAGCGCTGCGATGGCAGCAGCCGTTTCTATCGGTGGACTCAGTTCCGCATTAGCTTATGCAGGTAAAAGCGGAAAAAAGAAAGAAGACACCAGGTCAACGATGACCGGCTATGTAAAAGACGCCGGCATGGAATTGAGCGAAGCGTATTTCTGGGGGCCTGATGAACGGCGGGTAGAGTTAATGAAACAACTCGGTGTTTTGGGTGCGGTGGGTGGCATTAATTCCCAAATGACAAGCACGCCTGATTTAATGCCATGGGATCCCAAAGTAATTACCACGAACAAGGAAGCATGGGAAAAAATAGGTTTAAGGTTGAATGTAATAGAAGGACCCGCTTCCCTCGGTACAAAAACAAAACTCGGACTCCCGGGAAAGGATGAAGAGATCGCCAATTTCATTCTCTTTATGAAAAACCTGAAGCAGTATGGGGGTATCGATGTTATTTGTTATAACTGGATGCCCGTTGTAAGCTGGTACCGGACTAAGATGGATGCTCCCGGCCGTGGCGGCGCACTGGTAACCGCTTTCGATTATGAAGAAGTGAAGAATTTACCGGTAACAGAGTACGGTGAGGTTTCCAAAGAAACGCTCTGGAAAAACCTGGAATATTTTCTAAAAGCTGTGATTCCTGAAGCAGAGAAAATAGGAATGAAACTGGCCATGCACCCTGATGACCCGCAGGTGGATAGTATCAAAGGTATTTCGCGTATCATGACATCAGTCGACAACTTCAGAAGAATGACCGATATTGTAAAAAGTCCCAGCAATGGAATTACCATGTGCCAGGGTAATTTTTCCTTGATGGGGACGGATATTCCCACCGTAGTGAAAGAATTCGGTAAACGGGGTTTAATACATTTCGTTCATTTCAGAAATGTACAGGATCTCAGCGGTAAGAAGCCAAGCATAAAATTTACCGAAACATTCCACGACGAAGGTCAGATTGATATGTATGCAGCCATGAAAGCGTATTACGATATCGGGTTCAAAGGTCCGATACGACCTGACCATGTACCGACGATGGCGGGAGACAGTAATGCTCACCCGGGCTATAGTAATATAGGAGCACAGTTTGCCTTTGGCTATATGCGGGGATTGATGCAGGCGATAAGCAGTAATGACAAACGGAACCGATGACAAACTTTATGAGAATGATATAATTCATTCAAGCCAATATTTTTTTATCCTTTATACTAATTATTATGATTAAAAGATCGGTCTTATTCATTGCATTTATTTTACCCGTATTAATGATAAATGCACAAAACATCGGCTCTTCGCCAGAATACATAAAAGCATTAACGGCCAAATGGTCAGGCGAACGTTTTGCCGATGGCCGCCCTAAAGTGCCCGATGACCTTCTTCAGCGTTTGCAAGATTGCACCCTCGAACAGATATGGGGTTATCTCGGAAAATATGGCTATCGCAACCAGGTAGAAAAGAACTGGATTATTCTGAAACCGGGCGAGACAATGACCGGCCGTGTTGTAACCGCTCAATTCATGCCTTCAAGACCCGACCTCGATACTTTTGTAAGAGCACAGGGAAAAGCAGAAGGCCGTAATCAGCATGGAGGAATAAATATCTGGCCGATAGATGTACTAACCAAAGGAGATATCTATGTAGCGGATGGTTATGGAAAAATTAAAGATGGTACGTTGATCGGATCAAGTCTTGGTAATGCTATATATGGTAAAACAGGTAAAGGAGTAATATTTTACGGATCAATAAGAGACATGCAGGAGTTAAAGGATACAAAAGGCTTTAATGCATGGATTAAAGGAAATGATCCTTCTTATATCAAGGACATGACTCCCACTTCTATCAACGCTCCAATACGTATTGGTGAAGTAACCGTTTTCCCGGGAGATGTGGTTTTTGCAAACGAATACGGGGTTGTATTCATTCCGGCCTATCTGGTAGAAGCGCTTGTAAAAGCTTCTGAAATGACAGGGCTGCGTGATGAATTTGAAAGATATATGTTGCAGTTAAATAAATATCCGTCCGGAGACGTTCATGGCGATTGGGCGGACAAGATCAAGGATGAATTCAGGGCCTGGTTTTCAAAATATCCAAAGAAGACAGCCATCACGTCAAAAGACGTAGAGGAATATTTAAAAAAAGAAGGCCATTAATTTACTATCATTTTTTACCCGATTAAATTAAGATCAATGAAATATAGCGCATCCATTGTATTGTCCTTTTGCTTTATCCTTTTTTTAAGCAACTATTCGTTTGGCCAGACTATTTCAAAAGACGAATTAATTTTTCTTACTTCTTCCTGGCAGGGAGAAAGATTCGCCGATGGCCGTCCCAAAGTCTCTGATTCATTATTAGAAAGAGCCCGGCATATAAATATCGACGATGCCTGGACGGTATTAAAAAACAATGGTTATGTCAACCAGTTTGAAGGCGGCTGGAAAATGGTGAAGGATGATGTACCGGTTATCGGTCGTGCGGTAACAGCCATGTTCATGCCCAGCCGGCCCGACGTAGAAAAAAACATCAAAGCCAGAGGAACAACAAGAGATGGAAGAAAAGGAAATACTAACTCGTGGCCGATAGAAACATTGGTGAAGGGTGATGTATATGTGGCTGATGGTTTTGGAAAAATTGGCGGTGGTACATTGATGGGTTCTACTCTCGCTACATCAATTTTTAGTAAATCAGGTAATGGTGTTGTTTTTAATGGCGCCTCAAGAGACTTAGGTGAAATCCAACAGATCAAAGGCTTTAATGCTTTTGTACGAGACTTCCACCCATCCTTCCTCGAAGAAATGCTGTTAATGGGGCTGAATACACCCATCCGGATTGGTAATGTAATGGTATTGCCAGGTGATTTGGTATTAGCAACCCGCGAAGGAATACTTTTTATTCCCGCACACATGGCGGAAGAAGTTATTGGCACCGCGGAGTTTGTTATACGGAAAGATCAGTTCGGTTTTGAAATGGTAAAGACCAATCGCTATTCAACCGGCCAGATAGACAGCCAATGGACGGAAGAAATAAAAAGTGAATTTATAAAATGGCTGGAGAAACATCCTGAATTGGGAAAGATGACCAAAGCCGAGTTGGATAAAGTGATGAGTAAAAGAACCTGGTAAGTACAACGCGGTTATGTAAAATATTTTTCAATCCATTCATATATTGCCATCATGAAGAGTAGTTTAAAACAGATTGCTGAAGAAAACAAAGCACAGGAAAAAGCTGAATCGATTGCCGCGCGAACAGAAGTCAATAATCCTTCCACGAAAGATGATCGCCGGCAGTTTCTTAAAAAAACAGCCTTGGGTGGAATCGCATTGACTGGCTTGATGGGTTTGTCTGTGGAAGATACCATTGCAAGAACTACTTCAGGAGTTCCTCGTTTCGGTTCTCCGTCCGATCTGAAAATAACTGATATGAGATACACCACTATCAGTAACGGAACCGGCGCCACGAATGCACGGAATGTTATTTTGCGTATAGATACCAACCAGGGTATTTATGGTTTAGGTGAAGTGAGAGATGGCGGAGACGCCAGGTTTGCGCTGTATTTAAAAAGCCGGATACTCGGACTTAATCCCTGTAATGTAGAAATGATCTTCAAGATCATTAAGCAATTTGGCGGGCATGGAAGAATGGGTGGTGGTGTTTGTGGTGTTGAAATGGCTCTCTGGGATCTGGCGGGCAAAGCTTTTAACGTACCGGTTTGGGCGATGCTCGGCGGAAGGTATCGTGAAAAAATCAGGTTGTATTCTTATATACCCAATTCAGGTGAAGCTCCGTTGGCCACGATGGACATCGGGAAATTCAAAGAAGATGTAAAACACCGGGTAGAAGAACAGGGATTTACGTGGTTGAAAATGCATCCCGGCATTGAAAAGATCAGTAAGATTCCGGGCACAACGGTGAATACAAAATTTATTCCAGGCTTTAATGAAAATGTTTCCTCCTCACGGAGCCAAAGTTATCTTTCTTATCAAAATACAAGACATGCTTTTACATCCATCCAGGTTACAAATAAAGGTTTGGATGAATTGGCGAAATATGTTGATACCGTTCGCAGCATCGTAGGTTATGAAATTCCATTGTCGGCTGATCACCAGGGGCATTTTGATGTGAATACCTGTATAAGAGTTGGTAATGCATTGGAGCGTTTCAATTTAGCATCATTGGAAGATTTTCTTCCCTGGGATGATACGGAACATTTAAAGATGATAACGGATGCTATCAACACTCCTACCATGACAGGCGAAGATATTTACCTGAAAGAAGAATTCAGAAAGCTGTGTGATACGCATGCGGTTGATATCGTTCAGCCGGATATGGGATCATCGGGAGGAATTTTAGAAACCAAAAAGATCGGTGATTATGCGGAAGAAAAAGAAACACCGATGGTTATGCATTTTGCCGGAACGCCGGTTTGTTTTATGGCGAATGTGCATTGCGCGGCCGCTACACAAAATGCGCTGGCATTGGAAGTGCCCAACCAGATCGTTGATAATCCATGGTGGCCCAATCTCATTAAAATAGTTGGGAAGCGGCCATCTTTATACACGAATGGTTATGCCAATGTACCCGACGATGCACCGGGCCTTGGCATTGAGCTGAATGATGAGGAAATGAAAAAACATATTCATAAAGAAGATCCGGGTTATTTTGAGCCTACTCCACAATGGAATGAAGTACGTTCTTATGACAGGCTTTGGAGTTAATTGTATGAAAAAAATACTTCTCGTTGTTATTATCTTTTCTGTTTGCCTGATCAGTGGCAGACCTTTGGATCAATTTCCCGGGGCTGCAATTTCTAATGGCTTAATCAAAGCCCGTCTTTATCTCCCCGATACTAAGGATGGCTATTATCGTGGCGCCAGGTTCGATTGGTCGGGTGTAATTCCTGAACTGGAATACAAAGGTCATAGCTATTTCGGTCAATGGTTTGAAAAATACAACCCCACTTTTCACGATGCTATTATGGGTCCGGTGGAAGATTTTAACCCTGTTGGATATGATGAAGCAAAAACAGGCGAGGCCTTTTTGAAGGTCGGCATCGGCATGATTGTTAAACCGGAAGAACCGAAATATTTTTTTGTCAACCCATACCAAATAGTAAATCCGGGCGAATGGAAAATAAAAAAGAAACCGACCCGGGTAGAATTTAGGCAAACGCTTAATGATAAAGACTACAGTTATCGTTATCAGAAAACTGTTGAGTTAATAAAAGGCAAACCGGAAATGGTTTTGTCGCACAGCTTAAAAAATACCGGCAAGCGAATCATTGAAAGCAATGTGTATAATCACAATTTCTTCGTGATAGATAAACAGCTTACCAGTCAGGACTTTGTACTTAAATTTCCTTTCAAGCCAATGGGTGAGACTAACGGCAAAGTAAATTTTGGAAAATTAGAAGACAATCAAATTCAATTTCTCAGAGACCTTTCACCCAATGAACATTTGCAATATCAATCTCTCACGGGATTTGGTAGTAAAGCGAAAGATTATGATATCAGCATTGAAAATCATAAAACCGGCGCCGCGGTAAGGATCACCTGCGATCAACCTCTTTCGAAGCTTGCATTCTGGTCGGCGCTGAAAACAATATGCCCGGAGCCCTTTATTCACATAAAAATAAATCCGGGTGAAACGTTTACCTGGAAAATATCTTATCAATTTTATACCTGCGATATCACTAATCAATAGGAAAAATGAAGAATACGCTGAAACTTTTAATGGCCGGAATGATCGCCTTTGCAAGTTGTAAAACTGCTGACCGGGATAAGCCCTCGGTATCGATGGAAACAGGCAAAGATTATCCTGCTTATGGTGGAAATAAAGCCAATAACCGCTACTCCCCTTTGACACAGATAAATATTGACAACGTAAAAGATTTGCAGGTCGCATGGTCTTATTTCGCCAATGACAAGCCTGACAGCAATGATAAGAATCCACCAAGAGCAAGAGAGATACAATGTCAGCCAATAGTAGTCAACGGTATTTTGTATGGCACTTCAGCCGAATTGAATCTCTTTGCTTTAAATGCCGGCACCGGTGAACAAATATGGAAATTCGAACCTGTTAAGGACAAGCAGCAATTCAACACTAACAGGGGTGTTATGTATTGGGAAAGTGGTGATGATAAACGTATCTTTTATACAGCCGCTTCCTCTCTTTATGCGGTTGATGCGCTAACCGGCAAATCAGTCACTACGTTCGGTATAAATGGAATAGTTGATCTGCACGATGGACTTGCTGAAAATATCGACCATGATGTAAAAAAGCTGAGTGTAACGGCAACAACTCCGGGAGTTATTTATAAAAATACGCTCATTATAGGATCAAGTGTGTCGGAAAGAGGTGATGCGGCACCAGGACATGTTCGTGCATTCGACGTGGTAACGGGCAAATTAAAATGGGTGTTCCATACCATCCCTCAACCGGGTGAATTTGGTTATGATACCTGGCCAAAAGATGCGTATAAAAATATCGGCGCCGCCAATAGCTGGGGCGGTATGTCGGTAGATGACAAACGCGGAGTAGTTTATTTTGGAACCGGTTCACCTGCATCTGATTTTTTTGGTGGCGATCGGGAAGGCAGTAATTTATTTTCTAATTGTATCATAGCGCTTGATGCGGAAACCGGTAAACTAAAATGGTATTTCCAGGGAATAGCGCATGATTTGTGGGATCGTGATTTCCCCTGCCCTCCCAATCTCGCAACCATTAATCATAACGGGAAAAAAACAGACGTGGTAGTTCAGGCAGGCAAGGATGGATTCGTGTATATATTGGATCGTGATAGCGGTACTTCGATATTTCCAATAGAAGTGAAACCTGTTCCGGCGAAAGGCTTACCCGGGGAGCATCCCTATCCGATGCAGAAATTTGTCACTAAACCTCAGTCACTCATGAGGCAATTAGTGACCGAAGATGATATCACCAACATCTCGCCGGAATCACATGACTTTGTATTGAAACGATTCAAAGAATTTCCAAAAACGGATAACAGGTTTCAGCCTCCCAGCGTTGAAGGAACTTTATTGTTTGGTTATAGTGGCGGCGCCGAATGGGGCGGTAACGCCATTGATCCGGATGGTATACTTTACCAGAACGCCAATGAAGCTCCATGGGAATTAAAGATGATAGATAAAGCAACCCGTGATAAAGAGATTGCTTCACTGTCTGCAGGCAATGGATTGTACTTAAGAAACTGTGCAAGTTGCCATGGCCCTGACAGAAAGGGAAATGGCGAAGTAGTACCCAGTCTTATTGATATTGGAAAAAAACGATCTCCTGATGAGATCAATAATATCATGAAAATGGGCAATGGCCGGATGCCTGCTTTCCCCTATTTCTCCGATGACGACCGGAAAGCTATTACCGGTTTTTTATTGAACAAAGAATACAGGTTGCCCAAAATTCCAGATGAACATAGCAATGTGGATACAGTGGCTATAAAAAAAGATTTCCCTTATGAACCAAACTATACCGGTAAGATCTGGCAACGTTTCACTGATCAGAATGGCTACAATGCCGTTAAGCCACCATGGGGAACATTGAATGCCATTGATCTCAACACGGGTGACTATTTATGGCGTGTCCCGTTAGGCGAAATTCCGGAGCTAACCAAAAAAGGAATTCCTGTTACAGGTACTGATAACTATGGCGGTCCGGTCGTAACTGCAAGCGGGCTTATTTTTATTGCATCAACAAGAGATGAACGCATCCGTGCCTTCGATAAAAAAACGGGTACGGTTGTATGGGAATATCAATTACCCGCCGGCGGTTTTGCTACGCCAATTACATATGAAGCAGATGGCAAACAATATATCGCTATAGCGGCCGGTGGTGCAAGAGGTGCGAAACCGGGTGGATGGTATATTGCGTTTGCGCTTAAAAAAATTAAATAATTAAGAATTTAGAATTATGAGTTATGAATGTTCATTAGTAATGCTAAATCTCTTTTCAATATTCATAATTCTTAATTCATAACTCATAATTCCAAAAGCTCATGAAAAAAAATAGAAGGGACTTTATTAAGAACACATCTGCAATGGCTGCACTTTCGTTTGGAGGAATAGGTGCTGCTTCTGCAAAATGGATGAATGAAGATGATGCCGTATTAAAGCCACGTGACAAAATAGTTCAATGGCCACTTGCCGAAGGCCCCAATACTCTAAAGATCGTTTTAGGATGTCCGTTGAATGCGGATGTAAAACAAATGCGACGGTTAAAACAGATCGGTGTTAATCATGTAAGCACCGGCGGATGGACTAACCAGGAAGCTTTAAGCAATCCAAAGCCCTGGAAGATAAACGAGCTGCAGGGCTATATGAATATGTTTAAAGAAAATGGACTGACCTTAATTAACCTGATGCATCCGGTTGGAACCAATATTGTTTTGGGACGGGAAGGTCGTGATGCTGAAATTGAAATATTTAAAGAATCGTTGAGAGTGGCAAGCGTCTGTGGTCTTCCCAATGTTGAATACAATTTTTATGTTGACCGTCTTGTCGAAGGATATTACGAAACAGAGGGACGCGGCGGTTCAGGGTTGACGAGTTTTGATTTCAGTAAGGTAAAAGGACTTGCTCCCAAACCAGAAGTAGGAATACATAAAGCGGAAGAGATATGGGCGAACCTTACTTATTTTTTGAAAGCGGTAATTCCTGTGGCAGAAAAAGCAGGTGTTCGACTGGCCTTGCATCCGAATGATCCCGTTTCCCAAACCAGCCATGGTTCGGATCAGATCATGGCCAATCTTGCAGGATGGAAACGACTGATCACCATAGTTGATAGTCCATGCAATGGTATCACATTCGATTGCGGCGTTACCCGGGAGATGGGTGAAGATCCCGTAGAGGTTTGTAAATACTTCGCTTCCCGTGACCGTATCAATCATGTACACTACCGCAATGTTATTTCAGAGATTCCTTACGATAAATACACAGAAGTTTTTATTGATGAAGGCCAGGTAAATATGTTCGCCGTGATGCAGGAGTTAATGAAGCAGGGATATAAACGGGGCTTGTATCCCGAACATCCGCACATTCTTGATTACGATCGTGAGCATGCCGGTGGAGACAAAAGAAGTGGCGGCACGGCCGGTGGCGGAGGTGGTGGCGGTTATGCAGGAGAAGTATTTAATGTAGGCTTTGCCCGTGCCATGATGTACGCAGTGATGTCTGTGAAGAAAAAGTGATGCATTGATAAACTAACGGGTGAAGTGGAATAAAAACTTCATCGATAAAAAGACTGGTTCCCGATTCCTCTTGCACCATAAACAGGTACGGGTTCTCCGGCTTCTATCGCACCGAGGTCTGGTGCGATTCCTTTGAAACCGTCATTGATATTTGGCAATACAATGCCTTTGTCCACCGCCCTTCCTTTTGGATTCAACGTAAAGTCAATATCCGTTGCATGATAAATAGCATAATGTTTCGCGGGATCAGGGGCATGCATATTGGTAAATATGTCATAGTCTATTTCTACACCATGTTTTTCAAGCCCGCTTTCATCGGAAAAACTTTTTAACGTCAGATACTGTTTTCCTTCTTTAGCCGTCACATCATAATCTCTCAGTTGACCTGTTGCCGGAGAAATCCAGGTGTATTGATTTCCCCCGGTTTTATTGGGACGATATCCATCATAATCATACGTTGAATAAGCTGTAGCCATGGGAAATGCTGTAACAGGACGTTGGTCAGCATTAATACCCAGGAATAAATTGTTCCTGAAATGCGCATTCGAAAAAGTTTCCACATTCCTGTTTTCACTGATGATGGTGTTATGTAAAACATACAGGCCAGCAGGCTTTGCCATAAATTTCAGTGCAACACCATTCGGAATATTGTACAATACGTTGCGGATGAAATAGGCGGGACCTCCAAATACAGGCTGGGCGCTTAATCCGCACTGGCCGGCATTTACTCCTCGGTTTCTCATCACACGGATATTGTGTACGCCTCCATCCGCTTCGATAAAATCATCCACCACCAGGTGAATATCGTTATTATAGATATCAATCGCTACCGGTTTAAGGCCTTTTTCCATTTCGGGAGTACCATAAGTAGAAATATCAATGCCATCATGAAAGAATGCGACGGAATTATAACAGATCACATGGCCTGAACCATAGACTTTAATGGCATTGTAACCTATTAACTGGCTGGGCGGATATATCCCCGGGCTGGCCCAACCACGGACACGATACCTGTCTTCACGCCCGATGATAATATTATCGGCTATGTAGAAATTTTTTGAACCGGCATTCTCTGTCGTTATCGCAATACCCACATCTTCTATCCTGCAATTCCTGATCGTAAGATTTTTAGCGCCAATAACATCCTTGAGTCCCGCCATGAAAGCAATATCCGCATCACGAATAGTCAGGTTCTCGAATATATTATTCTCCGAAGCCGTTACATCAAAAAGACAAGGTGCTCCTGCTCCATCAATAATTGTTTCACCATCCCCGGCTCCTCTTATTACAATAGGCTTATCAACGGTTCCTTTGAGTGTAAGCACATAAGTGCCATCAAAAGGAATTCCATTGGGCTCTACATAATTAAGCCGGTCCGCTTTATACATGCCCGCATGCATCAGTATAATATCACCGGGCTTTGCTTTCCTTTCACTTACCACAGACCAGTCTCCCAATCCCGAACCGTAATAAGCCGCCTTCAGTCCCAGGAAAGAAGGTTGTTCTTTTTTACCTTTCCAGTCAACCGGATATACATGCAATGTTCTTCCTTCGGTAGACGCTTTTGGTTCTGCTCTTGTCCTTACTTTTACGGTTCTTACGGTTTCACCTGTTGCGCCATCCGGGTCCTTCATGGTAAACCTGCATTCATACTCTGTATCTTCCAAAAGATCCAAAATACTTCCCGCAAACAGATCAGGAACGGTATAGTCAAGGTTCTCAACTTTACGAAAAACTCTTTCGCCGCCGATTCTTAAAAGAGGTAATGCTTCCTTCCAGTTTTTTGTACCTGAAACACGATAAGCTGTTTCTACAATCGCATTCCGGTTGGCATCCCCGGTAAAATTCCATTCAAATCCAAGGTTGATCAAAGTAGCGGGTTCTACAATAAAAGTTCCAGCCTTTATACCATCCTGTGCATTTAAAATAAGTGGAACTAAGAATGCAGCAGTAATAACAAAAATTCTGTTTTTCATGCGATCGGTTATGTTTATTTACGAATCTCTTTATTTATGATTGCATCTTTAGCAATCCTGATATCTCTTTCAACCTGCGGTAAAAATTTTGACCAGGAAAAATATTCGGCATCTTTAAATGCATTTAATGAAGATTTATACCCTTCAATGTATGGCACTTCCTTATAATGAGCAGATGTAATGCTGCTGACTTTTTTCCAATAAGACAAGCAACTGATAAGTAAATCAACAGCGTTTTTCTGATGCTCCATGTTTCCGGTTAGCCTGTACTGCTGTAAAGCGACTCCTGCACGGAGCTTCCCGGCGAAGTAAAGACTTAAATATGCCCATGTTGCCAGATCATCCAATTCGCAGGCTAATGCAGCAGTTGAATTTTTGCGTAATGACCCAACAAGTTTGATAACATTTTCTCCATCGCTTTCAAGCGAATCAGCAAGCATTATGGGTGTAATTTTTTCGTTGGATAATGATCTTTTGTCAGCCAATGCATTTGCATAATTCTTTATTGAAACATAGGTGGGATCGAGCGCCGGGTGGTCGATCAACTCATCAACAGATATAAAAGAAGAAACACTATCATTTAGTCCGGCATTAGCTGCAAATGGCGCCAGGAAGCCTTCGGAATATAAACTATAATCCCAGGTGGCTGCGAAAAACGAGGCCAGCTTTAATGGCATCTGGCTTGCGTACTCATACGCTTTCAATAAACGAGTTCCTTTACCCTTACCATACCTTATATCAAATCCTTCTTCAAACACTTTATCGGGAGTAGCAGGATCATACAGCAGACGACCCCAGAGTTTATAAAACAGCCATTGCTTTTCAAATGCATAATTCCAGCTACGATGGTTATTACCGATATGAGAAAGATCTTTAGCAGGAATATATCCTTCCGATCCCAAAAAATAACCGTTCACGAAAGGCTTTGAATTTTCTGCAATGTGCTTCCGGATAAAATCGGGCTGACCCCAGCGGAGAATAAAAAAATCTTCGTTACGGATCATCCATTCGATGCGATAGTTATCAGGCATGGGATTCCAATAGCGATCATCCATTTTCCCTGAATGTGAATCATGCGTCATGGCAAGAACAGGTGTCGAATGGCCATGCGACCAGTTGAATTTAATTTCCACCAGTGTAGTATCGGCAAGATTGGCATTGTTGATCACCCTTCTCATCTCTGCCGGATCAGATGACAATACAGAACGATGGAGCAATTTAACCGGCCTGTTGGCATTTTTAATTCCCGCTATTACTGTTTCTTCTATCCAGTCTTCACGGTCTTTTGGAGTCATACCAGGTAAGTCACTGCCTGCTGATTTAAAATTACTCATCCAGTCGGCAAGGGTAATACCTATACCGGCGAGATCAGGATATTCATTGATCACCTGTGTTACCACTTCACGGGTATATTTTTTTACAATAGCTGACGTATCGTTTCTCTCGTTTACTCCATAAGCTTTTGCGAATTCAGGTGATACGGCGATATTCCAGTTTACAATAAATGGTTCAATGCCCCTTTCCCTTGCCATTCTGAATAATGAAGTGAAGAATTGTTTCCATTCTTTCATTTCCTGTTCTGAAAAATTATTGGCAAGAGGAAAATTCGTTGACTTAACCATAAAAGAAAACGGATGTATATTCCATAATGAAAGAACGTTGAATCTATTCTCTGCCATCTGGTCTAAAAATGCCTGCCAGAATGTAAGATCCCTGCATGTTTCCAAGTGCTGATCCATGGCGGGTCCCGAACGATAAGAAGACCAGGGAAGATTAAATTTTATGGCACGTACAGTAAAGTGTGGACAGACAGTTCCTGTTTCTACAGTCTGCCATGTTTTTCCCATTTGAATCCGCTCTGCCACATCAAGCAAAGCATACATGGCGCCGGTTTCATCAATAGCGGTAATTTTTAGTTTGTTATTTTCAAAACTGATTTTGTATCCTTCTCTTTGAATGGCTTTGTTATCACTCGATATCGCGACAGTAATCTCCGCTTTTTTATTAGCTGCATTAAGATTGGTTAGTATGACCTGCCGCCCTGATCTCTCATAAGTTTTCTTCAATTTGCCAACAGCAAAAGCAAGTGGTTTACTGGCAAAATTATAAGCCACAGTAATTTGCGTCTCTGTTTCTTTTACCCGGATATCCGTTTTGTTCTGCGCAAACGAAGATTGCACGGCTATAAATAGCGTAAACAAAGACGCTATATAAAATGCTATCTCTTTTTTTACTGATAAAGCTGACATAAGTACATGTTTTCAATAACCCGCTGTTTCTTTAATAAGATTCTTTTTAAAAGAAAAACCGTCATTTTATTTTCTACGCAATACAATAAAAATAATTCCCAATCCTATCATTGGAATTAATGGGTCAAGCCATGATCCGCCGGAGGCAAACAACAGGTTTGCCACTGCAATTAATATTCCACCAACTGCCCATGCGATGCTGGTAGGAATTGACCATACCATCATCTGCAGTTTTGGGTCCGCCACCCCGATCATACGATTGACAACCCAAAAAAGGCTGTCGTTAAAATAGCTGAAAAATAGTGACCCCATCGCAGCGGCCTGTGCAGCCAGCAACATATTCATTCCCGGTACCTGCGAAAGAATGGGCGCTGTAATAGATGCGGCCGTAATCATGGCTACAGTACCTGAACCCTGGATTAACCGGATAGCCGTGGCCACTAAGAACGGTATCATAACAGGTGAAAAAGGAAGTTTTGAAATCTGTGCGGCCAGCTGCGTACCGGTACCGGTTTCCCTTACCACAAATCCCAATGCACCACCGGCGCCTGTTACCATTAAAATGATCCCGGCGGATTGCAACCCTTCTTCCAGGCGTTGAAAAGTCTGGTGGCGATTAAGGCGGGGCACTAATGTATAAACAGCAAGCAGGGTGCTGATACAAAGTGCAATGATGGGACTACCAATGAAAATAAAAGACTGTACGATTAAGTGTAAACTGGTCGACTGAGTATTATCTATTGAAGGAAACAACAGTATCACTGCTTTGATAATAATCAGTAGTATGGGAACCAGTATAGGAAGCAAGGATAACGTTAATGATGGCAATGTTTTTCCTTCTTTTTCTTTTACATAATTATCCTGGATTGTTTTAATCTCTTCCGTTGTAAGTATTTCCCCGGGAATACCAGGATAGCGTTTTCCTAACCATTGCGCATACAACACAAAAGCTACAGTACAGGGAACAGCGAATAGCATTCCGGTCAGCATCATGGCGCCAATGTCAGCACCAAACAATCCGGCGGCCCCCAAGGGGCCGGGAGTTGGCGGCACCAGGCAATGAGTAACAACAAGACCACCTGCAAGTGCAACGCTCATAGTTAATAAAGAGCGCCTGCCTTTTTTAGAAATTGCTTTGGCGATGGGAAATAATATTACAAATGCGGAATCAGCAAAGATGGGGATACTTGCGAGGTAACCCGTCATTGCCAAAGCCCACTCTTCGCGTCGATTACCCAGCCACCTGATAAAAGAATAAGCGATCTGTTCAGCGGCACCGGAAACTTCCAGTATTCTCCCCATCATCACTCCTAACCCGATAACAATACCAATCGTCCCAAGCGTAGATCCGAATCCCTGGGTAATGGCGTCGATCGTTTTACTCGCTGTCAATCCACCTGCCATTCCCGCTATACATGCAGCGATGATCATGGCGATAAGTGCATGGACTTTTGTGCGCAGCACTAAAAAAATCAAAACGAATACCGCAACAGCGAGACCAATAATGGGGATAGAGAGGTGCTGCATCAGGCTATTGCTTATTGTTAATGATGAATTGAGTGATAAACTGATCAAAGTCGTAGTCAACCTTAAATCCCAATTGCAATGCGATAGTGTTATCAATTGCTCCCGGCCAACTGCTGACAATAGCATTGATAGATGCGTCGGGTTTAAATTGCACTCTTTCTACCGTTGCTTTATCCGTTATCCTTGCCAGTGAATCTAACATTTGTTGAACCGTAACAGCAATCCCCGGAAGATTTACCGTGCGCCAGTCTCCAAAGGCAGAGCTATCCAATGTTGCGGCTTTGATAATATTTTGAATAATTGTATCCGGGCTCGACAACCACAAAGCAAGGTTGGGAGATACCGGGCAAATAGCCTGTTCACCATTAATCGGTTCACGAATGATGCTGCTTACAAAAGATGAAGCAGCCTGGTTAGGTCGTCCTGGTCTTACACAAATAGTCGGCAATCTCAATACCCGCCCATCAACGAATTTTTTCCTTGTATAATCATTGACCAGCAATTCTCCCATTGCCTTTTGAGTTCCATAAGACGAACGGGGTGTAACGGCCGTAGTTTCATTGACAATAGCCGGAAGCTTACCGCCATACACGGCAAGCGAACTGGCAAACACAAACTTTATATTAGTATCCCTGCTGCGGCATGCTTCCAGCAATTGCCGGGTAATATCAAGGTTCACTCTCCATCCAAGGTCAAAATCCTTTTCGGCCTGGCTGCTAACAACCGCCGCAAAATGAAAAACGATTCCGGTTTCCGCAGTAATAATTTTTTTTGCAGCTTCTTCTTCTGAAAGATCAGCTTGCATACAATTCACCCTGTCATCCTTTCCCGGGCTGGAAGGCACCACAATGTCCACTAATAATAACTCATCAAAAATTAATGAACTATCCAGGATAGCTTTTGCCAACCGTTGTCCAAGGAACCCTGCTGCACCTGTAATGATAATTTTCATATCGCTTTTTTTGTTGGACTATTTAAAAATAAAAAGATGATTTAAACTTTTAGTAATTAATTTACCGGGCCACGATCAAACTGTATTACGAATGTATGTGAATGTAAACGAAAAAATGGCGCAGTTGGTCCCCGTGTATAAAGAAGAACTGCTTGCTTCCATACGTGAAGAATTTATTAAGAGCGAAAAAACGATAGTAGTTCTCGATGATGATCCGACCGGTACGCAAACCTGTTATGATGTGACGGTACTTATTTCGTGGCATACGGCGCTGATCACAGAAGAATTGAAAAAGAATCCTCCGATCCTGTATATTCTTAGTAATTCACGAAGCCTGCCGGAGAAAGACGCAGTTAAGCTTACTTATGAAATTTGTAATAACTTAAAAACGGCAGCCAAAGAAAGCGGAAGGGAGATAGTTGTTATCAGCAGGAGTGATTCTACATTGAGGGGGCATTTTCCCGCTGAAGTGGATGCCATGGCTGCCGGACTGGAAATGCGGGATGCAGTCATCGCTTTAATACCTGCATTTATAGAAGGAGGTCGTTTAACGATTGATGATGTTCATTATATTATAGAGAACCAGGAATTGGTACCTGTATCGGACACCGCCTTTGCCAAAGACCTGTCCTTTGGTTATCAAAACGCGGATCTTAAACTATGGGTGGAAGAAAAAACAAAAGGTCGTATCCGTGCATCGGATGTGAACTCTATATCCATTGAAGATCTTCGTACCGGAGGTCCGCAATTGGTAAATGAAAAATTGAAATCCTGTAATGACGGTTCCATTTGTATTATGAATGCAGCCGGGTATCGTGATCTGGAAGTAATTGCGATGGGACTGATCATGGCGGAAAAAACAGGAAAAAAAGTTCTTTATCGAAGTTCAGCAACTATTATTCCCATCCGCGCAGGAATGGAATCGGGGAAAATTTTCACCCCGAAAAAGAACGACCTGGGTTCTGAAAATGGATCGCTGGTGATCGTAGGATCTCATGTCCCTAAAACAACCCGGCAGCTTAACTGGCTCCTGGTAAATGGAGGATATAAGGATATTGAAGTAAATGTTGCAGAGTTATTACAATCAAATGAAACATTGCCGCTGGCTGAAATTATCAGCAAGCAAACAGATCAATTACTTTCTTCGGGAAATAACGTGGTCATCCATACCAGCCGCAGGTTGGAAACAGGTAGCGATGCGGAAAGTAATTTAAAGATCAATGCTCTTGTCTCTGATTTTCTTGTTAGCATCATGAAAGGTATAACTGTACGTCCGAAATTGATTATAGCCAAAGGCGGTATTACTTCCAGTGATCTTGCATCAGAAGGGCTTTCAGCAATGAAAGCATTAGTGCTTGGCCCGGTTATACCAGGGGTACCTGTGTGGCAGATGGATACGAAAAGTAAATTTCCCGGAATCAATTATGTCGTCTTTCCCGGTAATGTAGGAGAAGATGGTTCTTTACTGGAAGTATGCAGGAAATTTGAAAACTAAAATCTCGTCGTTTCCTTTTCATTTCACTATGCATCGGCCATTCCAGGTTACTTTTTATCAATAACCACCGATTCAAACTCTGTTAGTTTTTCTATTTTAAATGCGAGCACCCTTTCTTTCCAGGTAAATGGAACGGGCCGGCGTCCTGTCAGTGTAAATATTTTGGATGGTTTAAATCCTGAACGTATGCGAAATGAAATATTGCTCACAGGTAATGGAGCAAAATAAGTATTACCACTGAAACCAGTGAGGTTGATCAGATGAAGTATCAACCCATCCATGTTTGTTTTATTGCTGTTACCGGGAATGTTCTTTGTGTACTGTTGCAATATGGTTTCCACTCTTGGCGGTGCATCGGTTTGTATAAGATCGCCTGCCTGAGGGAAAATATGATCGATCACATCGAGCAAAATATTTTTATGTTCCTCGTATCCATGCAGGTAGTAAAGTTTGCCGATATTTTCCGGTAGTATAACGTTTTTAGATTTTCCATAGCTCTTCATGCCCATTGCATAATAACCGGTTGGTTCATGCCCACCGATAATCTCCGGCGGACCCGGTCTTCCTTTGCTGAGTATAGGCAGATAAACACTATCCGCCGAAGTGAGATCATATTGTCCCAGATTAAATTTCCAGAACAACATCTTTTGCAGCCTTAGTCGTTTGAAAAATGAAGTGTTGCCAATGCTTATATAGTTTCCGCTTCCTTCATAATCGCTGTCAACGATCCTGGCTCCAAACAATTCCTGCAAAGCGGCCGCATTATCAAAAAATGTTTTGTTGGTCGCGATCAACTGGCTTCCTCCCCTGCTGGCCTCTTTTAAAGTATTGATCACTTCAGTGGCGGCGTAAGTAATATCCGGTAAAATGATCAGCTTATATTGTTTTATTCTTTCAGCACGGTTGGCCACCTGTGCATCTTCAATAATATCGAACGGAATATGCGCTTCTTTGAGCATCAGCAGTATTCCCCTGTATTCCTGCATGGCATCTCCCATCGGCCATGGGCCGGGTGAAATGACGACAATTTGTGCCGGAGATTTGTACTTTCCAAAATACGGTTCAAACTTTTTATGAAAAGCATATATCTTTTTTATAACCCCAAAATTTCTTTCATCTTCATAACCCCGCATATCACCCATCATACTCACATCAAGACCTGATCCGTTGGCTATGTTCTCATATAAACGTATCGATACTTCTACCGGCTCCACGGCATTGAACCTCGACTGAAAAGATATCTGCTGTATACTGCTGTTGCTGATAATGTGATTGGGGTAAGAGTTGCCCGCATTGCCCACATTGTCCGATGCTGAATAAGGCCAGTAAGGAAGGCTGTTGGTTTGCGATTCGTGGCGGATAATATCTACATACTTATCGAAGTAAGTACAAAGCGCAATATTCTCGTTTTTTGATTTGATCAGTTCATGCAGTCGCTTCGCCCATTCTTCGATGGTTACTTTTTTGAACTCCTTATATTGCTGAAAAGCCTTATCCGTCTTTTTTTCTTCTACCGGTAAATGCAATCCGCAATAATCATCAAAGGCTTTTTTATCGTATTCATTCTGATCGATGCCATGGTACTTTCCTTCATACGCATTGCGTGTCTGGTAGCCCGGCATATTCAGGAATACGCCATCGACAGGGTACAGATCAATTACCTCCCCGATTATGTCGAAGGCTTTTTCCTGTACATAAGGCGCATTGATAGAAACAACATACATATCCGTATTGATGATCCTCTCCCCTTTCGGAGAAATATAAAACCAATCCGGGTGCTGTTTGAAAATAGTTTTGTGCGCCCTGCTAAAATCAAACCGGACAATCACCCTGATATTATTAGCATGACATTTACTCACTACGTCACCCAACATATTCTTTTTCATCCAGGGGTTGATATAGTGAAAGGGAAGTTTTGTGGGGTAAAAAGCCATGATGCCACCGGCATTAATGATAAGTGTATTGGCTGAATGATCAAGCAGATCCTTTACCAACGAGTCCGGATCCAATGTAGTGGCTTCATAGGCAGGAAGGTTTACCTGTATCAGCCGCAGGTTATTGGCTTTCCACCAGGGAATAGTATCATTTCGTAACGGTAGTTGCGCCGTAGCGTTTAAGCAAAAAATAATGCAAAATAAATACAGGATGATTTTTTTCATACCAGAAACTACATTAGTTCTTGTCCTATTTTTTATTGCGAAATATTAAACAATCATCTTCCCAATAATATCGGCACGATCATCTGGTTTCTTTTGCAGCCGGGCCAGACTGAAAAGGAATTTGATGGTTAATTTATCCTCATCAAATATACAGGTAAGACTGTCGCCATGGACTGTCTCAATAAATCGCCAGGTTAGCAATAGCGTATTCTCGTTTTGCCAGCCAGCGCTTGCAGCCACAATAGAATCAAAGTCAATACGCCGCAATGAGAATAATGAATGAGGCGCCGGCTTCCTGTTGTCTTTCCTGATCCAACGGTTTATGCCGTTAGTGATCTTAATATCTGGTTTTCCGTCTTCTTTCAATACAAATACACAGGTATCACCAACAAAACTGAATGAAACCGACTTTGCATTAAAATCATTTTTATCCAGCATGAACTCCTTACCTGAAATCTTTGCAGCAATAACTGAAGTAGTAGCCAGTTTTGGCGGATCATATTTCAGATCGCTGAGATCCTCCAATAAATGATTATGATCTGTTCTGTTTTTTGGAAGCGGGCTATCTTTCATTTCCGGAAGCAAATTATCCCAAACAATTTGCATCGTGGTTTTGGTGCTGATGCTTTCACTGGTGATTGCAACCACTGCATCCAGCTTTGGTAGTACCATGCTGAATTGTCCAAAAGCGCCATCAGCCCTGAAGCCGCCGGGAGGATTTAGCCAAAACTGGTAGCCATAGCCAAATCCCCAGCTACTGTCGTTCTTTCCATTTTCAATTTGTTTGGAAGAAGCCGCGGCCACCCATTCTTTACTGACTATTTGTTTTCCATTCCACACGCCCTGTTGCAGGTATAGCTGGCCAAACTTCGCAATATCTTCTGTGCGTATGCGCAAATGGGAAGCCCCGATATTAATGCCTTCCGCGTTTTCAGTCCAGGTAGAGCCGGTAATATCCATAGGTTTTAACAAGCGGGGTTGCAAATAATTGTGAGCGGATTGCCCCGTTAGTTTTTTTATAATCGCACTAAGCATATAGCTTGCGCCGGAGTTATACATGAACTGGCTACCGGGTTTAAAAACAACAGGCAAGTTTAAAAATGTTTTCGCCCATTGCGTACCCACGGGAGTCTTCTCAATAATTTGAATGGAGTCCTTTTCATGCCCGACCGACATCATCAGCAAGTGCTTTACTTTTAAAGCAGCCAGGTTTTCACTTACTTCATTCGGTAGCACATCCGGGAAAAATTTGATTACCGGGTCTTCTACCGTAAGCAATCCTTCTGCAACCGCCAAACCAATAGCAGTACCGGTAAAGCTTTTGCTCAGCGAATACAATTGTTGCTTGTGCTCGGATGAATAGGGCGACCACCAGCCTTCGGTTATAACATGACCATGTCTTAAAATCATCAGGCTGTGAAATTCCTGTCCGCTTTCTTTGATGGTTGCAAGAAATCGCCTGATAGCTATGGAGGAGATTCCCTGCTGCTCCGGTGTGCTGCGGGGCAAAACAAAGGGCCGGTGAGTATTATTTCCTGTTCCAAAAATTGAAGAGGAAGGCAGCAGCCCGAGGCCAATGGTGGATATCCCCACTTGCTTGATAAATTCTCTTCTGTAAGACATTATTGTAAATGTTTTAAGGCAACAATAGAATTTGTATCACACCATCACCCTTTCCAATTTTGAAAGCAGTGTGGTAATTTTTGTTTTCGGATCACCTTCACCCAACGTTTCTATTGGCAAGTACCCTTTATAACCAGACGATTTTATTATCGCCATTAGTTTATCCATATCTGTTTCTTTTTCCGCTCCATTAATAAAGACATTTTCCTTGATTTGCCAATTGACGGTATATTTTATGGATTTAGTGATTTCTTCATACGGATCAAGCACCCGGTAACTGCCGGTATCCAATATCAGACCCAACCATTCTGAATTGATCGCTTCAATAATTTTAATAACCTGGTCAGCCGTCTGAATAAAATCATTATGATTTTGTAACCCGATGATAACGCCATGCTGTTTGCCGTAATCTACACAAGCTTGTATATCTTTCAGCATCCAGTCAGTTACCTGTTCTTTTGAAATGGCTTCATTTTTTTGATTGCCGGCGAATATCCTGATCACCGGCGCCCCGATTTTTGCGGCTACTTCAATCCAGTTTTTCACCAATATAATCTCCTGTTCACGCTTTGATTTATCGGCGATGGTAAAATCGTTTCGTACACCCGTTCCGCTTATTTCAATTCCCAGCCTGAAAGCTCTTCTTTTTATCCCGTACAGGTATTCGTCTGGCGGTACAGCCGGGTAACCTTTGAAATAATAACCCGTTATGTCTACTCCTTCAAAACCAGTAGCAGCGCAAAAATCAAGCATGTCATTAATGGTCATGCTTCCATCGGACAGCGGGGTGTTAAAAGAGAATGCATTTAAACTTGTTTTTAACCCATTTGATTTTTTCTGATTTGGTTGAGAAGATAAAGAAACAGGTTTCGATGAAGAGCAGGCTGACAATACCGCCGGCATTCCAATCATGGATGCAAGGAACTTTCTGCGTTGAAGTTTATTATTCATCATAGAAGACAATTGCAGGTGAATTTATTTTGAAAAAAATTGCACTAAGCCATATAAGCCGATGCTTATAATGGACAGTATGCTGATCACAAAAATGATATTATAAAAAATACCCGAAGGCAGAAATTGCTTTCGCTTGTTCCGGAATTGAATGGCCGCGAATACGATTACAAAAAGTAAAACAGAACCCACTATGCCACCGGAGATAATCATGAAAACCGGCAGCTTTATAAAGAGATAAGTTATCGCCCATATCATCGGAATAATCCAGGCGAGACGACTCACTATTTTTTTCCGCTGCTCAACATCGAAAAAATTGATCCACCCCATTTGACCGAAAATGTCGGGAAATACTCTTGTCCATGCCGCCAGCGAAGCGAATACACTGGAGAACAGGACAAAAAAAGCACCAACAAGGTAAACCGTTTTTGCACCGGGGCCCAGTGATTGTGTATAGATAAGTGCCAGTGTTTCTATTACCTCGTTACCTTCCGGAACAATGGATTTGTCATGAAGTACCGCCGCCCCTAATAAATAAAATGCAGCCGTTACTATCGTGTAGATGATCATCGCCAGAAGGGCATCAAGATACATGACGCTGATCCATCCGCGGGCCCTGCTTTTCCATTCAGGACTGTCATTGCGCGGGCCTGTATAAGCAGCATATCCTTTTTCAATACACCAGTAATTGTAAGCCACCACTTCATCGGCGCCTACTCCGGTAATACCAAAGGCTCCAAATGCAATGGCGACAACGGCCGGAGGCAATTTGAATTGCAATCCTTCCCAAACATCCGTCCACGAGAAACTAAATGCGGTAAACTGCAGCATAAAGACCGCGGTAATCGTAGCAATAGTAAATCCGGCGATCATTACCAGGGACACTTTTTCTATTACACTATAATAGCCTTTGTAAATCATGGCTGAAGACATAACAGCAATAAAGAAGGCCCATGCGGAAATGGGAAGAAAAGGAAAAAGCATGTGCAAGACAATTGCAGTACCACCCAGTATACCGCCTATCTGTATTATTTTAAGTGATATCAATATAAACACGGTCCAAACAACCCAGTTGCCTTTTCCTGAACGTGGTCCTGATAATTCATTAAAGGAACGCATGGCTGTTTGCCCGGTTAGTATAGCTCTTTTTCCAAACTCTAATTGCACGGCCACTTTTACCAGGCAACTGACAATGATGATCCAGAAAGCAACAAATCCCGCCCTGGCACCCAATGTAGTAGTGGCAATCAATTCTCCAGATCCCACTATTGAAGCGGATAAAATAAAGCCAGGGCCAAGAAACTTTAATTTTTTAAAGAAAGAAACCGGCGGCTCTTTAATGGTTCTTTCGGTTATTACATATGTATCTGCAAGCATAAGTGGTATCGTTCAATCTAATATCAATGATGGCAATTTTTTATTACACTTAGTTTATTTAATATATGGCTAATGGTCTTGCAGGTGAACCGGTAGCGCCTTTGAGACGTAGCGGCGTGACTATAAACAAAAATTTATACTGTTGCTTTTCAGAAACCATGGATTCAAAATTCATGTACTCAAGGTTGAAAATACCATTCTTGAGAATCAATTCTTCGTGCAGAAGATAATCAGGGCCCGCATCCAGTGAAGCATCTGAACCAACCATACACGGTTTCTTTTGAATAAGCCAGTCAATCAATTCACGGCCTGCAAAAGCGGCTGTAGCCTGGACAGTTTTTTTATCCGGCCATATTTTCCACCAACCAAGATTAAACAGTATTGCATCTCCCGGTTCAATATCCGATTCCTTCATGCCCTGCTTCGTCAATACATTCCGGATATCAGCTAATGTAATTTCATAGTTTTCCGGCATCGTGTTCACTCCTTTGTAAGCAGCAAGATCAATAAGTATGGCACGGGTGATAATTGGCTTTACATTTTCCACTCCCAGTTTTTGCAATCCATAGGGATTTTTCATCTCCTCTCCATTCACTCCGTTGTAAAACACATTGGCCGTGCTTCCATCTGCCATCTTCATTTGACGACCGACATGGCCCGGTCCGTCAAACTGGGTTCCCACCTGCCCGATCTCACTTGTTATATACTCATCATTAAATACTACTTTATCATTCCCCGTTGGAGCATAAGTAGGAAATGAAGGAATAAAAATATTATAACTCCGTTGACCGGGCATTGGCATTCCTCTTTCGTAAGGGTGGCCGAGTTCAAATACTTTACCTGTTTTTACCAGTGCCAAAGCTTTTACTATTTTCTGGGGTGTGATCCAATTGGACCCGCCGGACTGATCGTCAGCTCCCCATAATTTATTGGGCCACCAGGGTCCTTCATTTTTTGTTTGAGCCTTTGAGGGAACCGCTACAATGGAACCCGCGAATAGCATTGTTAAAAACAAACACTTTGTTAGCAGAAGTGATTTCATGATGGTCATCGTTTATAGTGAGCAAAACAGGATTGGGGAAAAGGGAAGTTCGGAACTAAGTTAATTCTTCCGCAGAATTATTCATTAACTTATTCCTTTTAGATTTGCTCCCCAATAAGAAGCGCAAATAGTTTATTTATTGTAAATGATGGTAAAGAAAACAACAACATAACTAAAATAAATCGACATTTGATAACGGGCAGACAAAACAAGTGCTGAAACGCCCCGGTAAAATTTTACAATCATTAATACAAATAGTATGAACTACAAACGCAGAGATTTTTTACAGTTGAGTGCCAGTATTGCCGCCGGTTTAGCCATTGCTCCTCTTGGTCGTACATTTTTGCTGAACGATGAGTTAGAAGATATCCGTAAAAAGCAAAAGATATACGGGCTTCAATTGTATTCATTGAGGGATGATCTGCCGAAAGATCCAAAAGGCATTTTAAAGCAGGTAGCTTCCTTTGGCTATAAACAAATTGAAGGATATGAAGGTGCGCAGGGAATTTTTTGGGGAATGACCAATACGGATTTTAAAAAATACATGGACGATCTTGGCATGGAATTCATCACCAGTCATTGCAATATTGAAAAAGACTTTGAAAAGAAAGCCGCGGAAGCCGCCGCCATCGGCATGAAATACCTGATCTGTCCTTCCCGTGGTTCCAATAAAACGGTAGATGATTTTAAACGGGTAGCTGATGATTTCAATGCGAAAGGAGAAATATGTAAAAAGAATGGCATCCGCTTCGCTTATCACAATCATGAATATCCGTTTAAAGAAATAGATGGGCAGTTCCCGCAGGACATCATGATGAAGAATACCGATCCTTCGATAGTGGATTTTGAAATGGATATCTATTGGGTGGTTACCGGCAACCAGGACCCTATCGTTTGGTTAAACAAATATCCTAACCGTTTTGTACTGGGACATGTAAAAGACAGGATAAAGGGTGCGACAGAACGTGGCGCCAGTTGCATATTAGGAACAGGGAGCATCGATTTCCCGAAGATCATAAAAGTCGCCAAAGAACAAGGCATGAAATATTTTATAGTGGAGCATGAGCGGTATGATAACAGTACACCGCTTCAATGCGTAGAAGCTGATTCGGAGTATATGAAAAAGCTAAAAATTTAATCCTCCTGATTACTAAATAAATTACAATGCTAAACCATAAATTTTCCAGGGCAGTAATTTTGTTGACTTTTGTATTACCGGTAATTTCAATCTCCGGTTTCAAAAACAAACCTGGCACAAAGAATATAAACGAGGTCTGGAATAGCCGTCCTGTTTTTATTGATACACCTGTTCAGCAGTTGAAAGTTACATTACCCAAAAACGCTAAGCTGATTGACGGTAAACCTGTTGGCAAAAACTGGATCAACTTACTTTCGTCATTGGAAGGATGGAATGCAGATATGAATTACTGGAGCCTCGCCAATAATGAATTGCACGGGGATTACCCGGGTGGCAAACTTCATAACTATGCATGGACAAAAAAACAGTATAAGGATTTTGAATTGCATGCAGTGGTAAGATTGGATGGCAAAGAGGCTAACTCAGGTGTATGTATTCGTCTTCAACCTGTAGATGCCGATAATGCACCCGGATACCAGGTGGATATGGGTCCGGGGTACTGGGGTTGTCTTTGGGAAGAGAAACGGGCCGGCATGGTACAGAAATTTCCGGAAGAGCTTGCCGATAAACTGGTAAAAGCCAAAGACTGGAATCATTATTATGTAATCGCCCGGGGTCATCACATACAGGCCTGGTTGAATGGGGTAAAAACTATTGATACGATACACATATCAGGTTTTGAAGAAGGTGCTATTGGTTTCCAGCTTTGCCATGGTGATAAGCATACGATACTGGATGTAAAATCGTTGTACATTAAAGAAATTAAATAGTGAATGACTACTATTTGATCTGGCCTAAATTTTGTCGTGAAGAGTATAGTGAGTTAAAGTTGAGGATTTATTCGTCTCCCCGCCATATTGCCAAACCGCATGTTAGCTGCTTTATGTCAAATCTTATGCAAATATTTTTGGGGTATTTTTGCCATCTTAGTCTCAAGTGTCCAAAGGAGGTTAGCAATCCACCAGCGTTTATGAAAATACACTAGTTGATAACTATTAATTCCTCGTTCCTCCTTACCTTCAAAATCTTTTCCATAGAAACTTTGGAAAACATTTGCAATTCCATTAAACTCATCAACAGTCTTGCCTGTTTCATATTCAAGGTAACCTTGCTCATAATATTCGTCATGCATTAAAGTAATAAAATCGTCCAGACTGACTGTTTCCACTGGTTGTGGAATTGAATCATTGTTATTAAGAACTGTAAAGGTAGCGGTCGGTAAAAATAAATTCCGTAAAGCCTCCCAATTTCGTGTCTTTCCTTTTTCACTGGATATGAGTCGTAAAGTTTCCTTTACAATACCGTTAACAGATTTGACAGCATTTGTATCTGGCAACATCTTTTCCTGTGCTTTTAAAATCACTAAAGGATTGAAAATGAAAAAAACTAATATCATTACGTTCATTGGCATAATGTATTGTCTCATTATAAAAACTGTTTGAACTCGAAGTTTGTATTGCAGCTAACGCTTGTATTATCGTCGTTATCTGCGCCAAATTTAGCTGTTTGTGAATAGTACCCGGGCAAATAACTGCTGATAGTCTTTTTTGAATTGCGATCCCCTTAAATTTTGAACAGCTTACGCATCACCCGGTGGAGCGTTGAATCCGTATCAAGAATCGTTTCCAATATTGAAAAATGATTTAATCCCGGAATCTTTACTATTTCCACAGGCACCGTTTCTTTCCAGCAGGCATATAGTTCATCGCTTTGACCCAGGAATTCATTTGTCTCCTCAGCACCTACCGCTATTGCCAATGGGCATTGTGATGCAGGCAGCAATTGAACAGGACTGTTTCGAAGAGCCTCCCCGGCATCCATACTCAGTACCTCGTTAAGATAAGAAAGCCGTATAGGTACCAAATTAAATATACCGCTGATGGCACACACTCCTTTTATCACATCATCCGCAAGATCAAACTGTTTCCAGTCCGTGGCCAGCAGCATAGCTGCCAGATGTCCTCCGGCACTATGCCCTGCAACGTAAATCTGATTTGGGTCGCCATTATAGCCCGATATGTTTTTGTATAGCCAATGAATAGCTTCGCGGCATGATAGTAATATCCGGTCCATAGATACTTCAGGCGCGAGCGGATAGTTTATGATCACTGTAGTAATGCCATAAATCCGGAAGGCTTTAGCAATAAACTGAGAGTCGGCTTTGCCAAATTTGTGCCAATAACCTCCGTGAATAAAAACTAATGTTTTGGAGGAAGGCTCCGGCGAAGGATATATATCTAATTGTTCACGGGATAATTTACCATAGGCGATATCTTTAAAAACCGGGTATTCTTTTTCTGTTTGCCGGCTTAGCGATTCCCATCTGTCAATATAGGTTGCAAAATCCGGAACATGCAAGCGATTAGTATACTGCCTGTCGAGAGCTTCCTTGTCGTATTGTTTATATATCGGCATTAAGAGGATGCTTCGGCAGCTCAGCCCGCCATGGCTGCTTTTTCTGTTTCTTTCAGGCAATTAAAAACGATCTTGTAAAACTCAGGATGAGATTGCCAGGTTTTCCCTGTAACAATCCGTCCGTCTTTTACCGCTTCATCAGGTGTAACGTATATACCTCCGCAGGCTTCTACTTCAAACTTCACATGTTCATAGCAGGCGATCTTTCTTTTGTCAACCAAACCGGCTGTAACCAATATCTGTACGCCATGACAAATAGCAAAAACATATTTGCCGCTGTTATAAAATTCTTTTGTTATCCTGATTACCCTCGGATCATTGCGTAAATACTCAGGCGCACGGCCACCGGGGAAAAGAACAGCCCGGTAATCCTCCGTATCCACATCATCAAAGGAAATTTGAGATTCCACGATATAGCCTTTGCGTTCTACATAAGTATCCCATCCTGGTTCAAAATCATGCATTACCAGGTTGAGAGACTTAACAGAAGGCGCTGCAATAACGGCTTCATAGCCCGCTTCCCGCAAGCGGTGCATGGCATACAGAATTTCGAAACTTTCGCCGGCATCGCCAGTAATGACGAGTATTTTTTTGTCTGGATTCATAGTATTAAAGTTAATGGAAATCATGATTGTGACAGCTGATTATTGACAGACTTACAAAAGAGAATCACTTGTCACTTTCCTTATCGTCATCTTTGATAATATCACCCTGTATATGCGCCGCAAGAGAAGACAATGCATGAATAATTCCTATTTCCACATGCAGGTGATTTTCTACTTCACTAATTCCCGCAACGGACCGGGCGATTTTTTCCGAAAGCTGCTTCTCCGTTTCCGTATCCGCTTTGCCTTTTAATATGGCCTTACCATTTTCGACTTCAACATGGATCTTGCTGGTATCAATCCCGGGGTCTTTGGCAAGACTATCGATAATAGCCAGTCGTATGGCTTCGTCAGATATTGTACCTGTTTGTCTATTTTCTTCCATGGTTTCAAGTTGAATAATATGAATTTACAAAAAATTAGTGGTGATTCCCGAAGCAAATCCCACTACGCTATCTCCATCTGCCCTGTTGCTACTTGTGATTTGTTTTATTAATACAAGACAAGTCTGTGTGAAGGGCTTTATTATAAGGCTATCATGTTCCAAAAACTAATTTTTCCCCTTACTTCAAAACATAGTTTCCTGTACAGGCTGATCGCACCTGTATTAGTTTCCGCCACGTGCAAATAAGGCTTTTTATGCTGATTCAAAATTTTATTGACCACATGTGCGGTTAATTGTTTGGCATAACCTTTTCCGGTATGTTCAGGATGTGTGACAATAGCACTTACTTCCACAAAATCGTCCATCTTCATCCTTTCCCCTGCCACAGCAACTAAATTTCCGCTTTGAAATATACCATAGTAATCGCCTAATTGGCTGGTTTTATTTTTGAAATAACCCGGCTGAACTAAATTGACAAGCCCGAACAAAGCATCTTCGTATTCGTGATTCAGTTTTACAATTTTCTCCACGATCTCAACGCCGGCGATACTGCCTTCCCAAATCATTTGCAGGCAAACCAACTCATTCTTTAAAACAAGCTCATTAGAAAATAGTGGCTTGTTACCGACGATAAAAAAATTATTGATGAGTTTTGCGTAGCTGGCAATCTCCTCTAAGTTATTATTACCATTTCCATATCCACCAAAAGGGCAAACATCAGGCTTATAACATTTCAGGTTGCCATAGTTGATTGCAAAATCCTTGTGACTTTCATTTAAAGAATGCCAAACAGGATTGTCCAATTTCTTATAGTCAGCCGATTCCATAGTTCATGGATTCATCAATTTAGATTTATGTACATCAAAAAGAGATAATATTCATTAAGTCAGAAGTCATGATCCTTTTATTTCCGCTCCTGTTCCTGGCTGTCGCAGGACTACAGTCTTCTTATCCTGATATTTTTAAACCATACTTTTTGCCCGTGATGCTGAAACATGATGAGGCCATCCGTTGATTTGCCATAATTGGGGTTGGCTTTGAATTTACTTTCCCGAAGCAGCTTGTTCATTTCTTCCGATCCCATTTCATACTCCAGCAGTTTGCTTCCATTCAGCCAATGCTCCACATGATTTCCTTTGACAATTAATTTCGCCTGGTTGTATTCTCCGACGGGTTTTAATTGTTTATGCTGCGGGGTGATAAGATCATATACAGAGCCCGCAGACCGTTTAGGTTCCTTATCATTAAAATTAATATCATCCAGTATCTGCATTTCAAAATTGTCCAGCCAGTTGGGGCTATTGCCGTTGCCCGATTCATGACTTAATACTTCCTGCATATGAAAAAAAACGCCACTGTTTCCGGCTATGGATACTTTCCATTCAAACTCCAGTTCAAAATCTTTGTAAGCCTCTTTTGTTACGAGGTCTACATTCGGCACGTCTGTCAGCGTTACCAACGCTCCGTCTTCTACTTTCCATGAATCCGGGAATGTTTGCATATTATAGCCTCTGAATTTGTCCGTCGAACTACCGTCAAATAATATGGTCCATTTCTTTCCCTGGGCCTGGCCGACGGAAGTTAAAAACAGGAATGATACAATACAGAAAAAGATGCCGTTTTTCATAAAAGCAATGTTTATTTCCATGAAGGTATTTTATTTTGCTAATTAGTTTTGAAATTTTGCTCTATTACCGTGATAAGCCCAAACGGCTGACCGAATATCTTTATAATCCACGAAAATCAACTTACCTTAGAAACCAATAATCAGAATATAACAATACCGCAGATGAAACTAACCACGGAAATATTAAGAGATACGGCGCTTTATATAAAGGATTACTATACCAATCATTACAGCGACCAATATTATTTTCATCATTACAACCGAACGATGAATATTGTCAGAAACTGTGATGCGCTGGCGGTGAGCATGGATCTCGGAAAACAGGAATTGAAATTGGCCCACCTGGCCGCATGGTTTCTTGAATTAGGTTATTGCCAGGATTACCAGGACTACCAGCCGAAATCGGTAGAGCTGGCAAGGGAATATTTCAAAACAAAAGAACTGGAGGAGGGTGTTTTTGAAAAAATCGAGGAGTGTATTCTTTCTACACGGGTGCCACAGCAACCAGTATCGGTCATTTCACAATTGGTGTGTGATGCAAGCATGTACCACCTGGCGGAAAAGGATGCCGTTCAGCACGCTGACGCTTTGAGAGCCGAATACGAGGCCATAGCGGGAAGAGTATTTACCGATGAGGAATGGCTGAATGAAAATATAAGGACAATCAGTAACCATTTTTATTTTACCGGCTCCGCAAGAAGTTTGTTTCAAAAAAGAAAAGATAAAACACTCGCTGCGTTCCAGGTCAAGAGGGAACTGCTGCATGCCCTCCAAAAAGATGCGGCTGACCCTGGGGTTGCTGCCAACCGGGTAGATAAAAAGGTGGTTTTGGAAGAAGAGATAAAACTCGAACGTGGCGTAGAATCATTTTTCAGGATCACGGAGCGAAGGCATATGGACTTGTCCACAAAAGCACATGATAAAGCCAGCCTGCTTATCAGTGTCAACTGTATAGTGATGTCAATTGTATTATCCGTTCTTGTCACCAAGCTGGAGGAAAACAAATACCTGTTGCTGCCTACTTTATTGCTGGTTATTACCTGTGCCGTGACGATTGTCTTTGCCATCATATCTACCAAACCCAGGATGATTGGCAGTAGTTCAAAAAACAAATCCGGGAACGATGAGTTGAATATTTTATTTTTTGGTGACTTTGCAGATCTGTCCTTGAACGAATATAAAAAACTAATGAAAGACACTTACAAAAACAGGTCTGACTTATACGATAGCCTGTCAAGAGACATTTATTACCAGGGTGTCGTTCTAAAGTGGAAGTTCAAAAATATTAATATAGCTTATAACATATTTATGTACGGATTCATAATTACCATCCTTGCTTTTATAGCGGCATTCGCATTTCATATACATTAGTATCAACATAAACCTGGTTAACAAAGCCACGTCATCTTGGCTTACTCTTCCCTCTGGCAATTGACATGGATTGGCTGATCAACGTTTCTATTTCGGTTAAATAGCTTTGGATAGCCCTGCCAGAAAATTAATAATCGCAAGTAGCAAAATACTACGATATATTCTGAAATGCTTGCTGGCCATATGACTCCTTGTTACGGCCTGTAGCCGTTGATGATTGATCGCCCGAAGCTGCAAACATCCTGTTCTAACGAAGGAAACCTCTATCAATTTTAGTATGCATCTATACTACCCGTAAGTCAAATTCAATGTCAGGCTTTAGTTTTTTCAGCTCCTTGACCAGTCCTTGCCTGTCTTTTGGCGAAATAATTATACTATTCGATTTATTATAATTTATTTCAATCCTGTCAGGTGAAGGCGCAGAATTTAAAAGGCCTTTTGCGTTACCAATTTTTTTAATAGAATCAATGGCAATGATTTTTTTAAAAAGAAAACCGCTTTTTACTTTTAATACACGTTCCTCTACCTGGTAATACGTTGTCAGAAACATATGGGTAACAACGGATGCAATGATGATCATAACTACAAGTCCGGCCCAGGCTTTATTATAAGCCATTATAAACCCAAATACCACCAAAATTATTAAGAGGGGTGTGATCAATACAAATTCAGGCTTTGCTTTATAAGTAGTCATTATTTACTTTGCAATTTTTTTGTTGTTATAAGTTTGCTACCTTCACTTTTCATTCTACGGGAGCTGACAGATATGAAATTAGAAATAAAAGTTGATTGTTGGTCAAATGCTGAAACTTACTTTTTTACTCTATCTGAAGCGCAACAAAAGGCACTTTTTTTCTTAGATGCTGTGTCGCGAACCCGTTTTTCTAAAAATTTATCTTCATTAGTTTCTTCTGTTAATTCCGGTAAGTGATACGACTCCGGGCTTTCAAGGCTATTTTCATCTGGGTTGGCAAATCAGAAACGTGGGAATAATATAACTTTTCGCTGCAATTGTGTAACCCTAATCTGCATAAAGAAGCCTACCTTTAGATACTGATCTAAAGTGTTTATACAAACCGTATTTTGCTATGATATGGTTTTATCCGGAATATCGCTTGAACCTGCTCACTGGATAAGTTGAAATCAATTTTCGAATACATGACTGATGTTTTAAAAAGAAATAATGTCACTATAACCGGGACTGGCGCAAAAGTGATGCTATTTGCACATGGCTTTGGCTGTGATCAAAATGCATGGAAATATATCAGGAATGATTTTGCTGCAAATTATAAACTGGTGTTATTTGATTATGTTGGTGCTGGAAATTCTGATATTAGTTCATATGATGCTAAAAAATATAATTCACTGGATGGATATGTAAACGATATTCTTGAAATATGTGAGGCCCTTCAATTAAAAGATGTAGTATTTATCGGTCATTCGGTAAGTTGTATGATAGGAGCTCTGGCGGCGATTAAACAACCGGGTATTTTTAAAAAACTTGTATTTATCGGGCCTTCACCGTGCTACATAACTAAAGGGACTTACATAGGGGGTTTTGACAAGGAAACGATTGATTCATTGCTAGAAGTAATGGACGAAGACTATATAAGTTGGGCAAGATCCCTGGCGCCGGCTATTATGGATAAAAACAACGGCCCTTTACTTGGCAACGAACTCTCGGACAGTTTTTGCTCAATTGATCCCACTATTGCGAAACAATTCGCCAGGGTTACTTTTTTATCGGATAACAGGGAAGACCTTCCCTTGATACCCATAGCGTCGCTAACCGTACAGTGCTCGGAGGACATGATTGCTCCACTAGTAATTGGAGAGTACATTAATAAAAATACACCGGGCAATGTGTTGACGGTTTTGGAAGCATATGGACATTGTCCTCACATGAGTTACCCTGCAGAAACAATAGCTGCGATCCGTGCTTACTTATAATTTAAAGGGAGCCTGTAACAGTTAAATGACTTTTATATTATTTAAAAAAAAAATCAGATGCAACCCGAAAACAACAAAGAAAAAACAGATGTCAATGAGTCATCTTTTTCTGAAATATATGACTTGTACGCCCCGGCTGTTTATGGTAAAATTTTAGGTATTGTTCATCAGGCACCTATAGCTGACAAAATATTTGAAAAAGTTTTTATAAAAGCGTTGAAAGACAAAAATCTATTTACCAATATTTCAAGACCTCCCCTGATTTCCTTGCTAAATCAGTCCCGTGAAAAAAGTTACCAAACCATTAAGGCACTGAATATTTTCAATGAATGCTGCGCCGGCTTAAGTGTTTCAATTTATGATAAGAAATAATTTGTTATCAGTTTCGAAAGGTGATCTATTAGGCAGTTACTCTCCTTAAATCATCATAGAACCGCACCTGTCTTAACACTATGCATACGGTACCTGAACAATCGGTTTTGATAGTAGAATGACACTCGGGAAAAGAGAAGGATTTATATATTAAGGATATTATTCATTTCTACAGTTTTATCTTGGTGCCGATACTCTTGCGAATGCGTTAGTGATATAAAGCCGCGCTATCCAAAATTTAGATCTACTAGGATTTACTTCAATTGATTCTAATACTCCCCCACTTCTTACATTTTTCCCAATGAAACCGGCAGGGTCAATTTTATCAGCGTATTTAAAATATTCGAAGCAAAGAATATTGGTGCTTTTATTGTTGGAAGAAATTGTCATACCCTGTAATGCACCATCCTTCATCACAAATTGCAGGGAGTTGTAGCCTTTTGCTGAACTGTCAATACAAGGGTGGGCGGACATGACAAGTCTTTGTCCCAGGTATTTGTTGGCATTTATTAAAAACTTATCATGTGTCATTTGGTCGGGTGTGACCATCCCCGCTGCTGAAAAAATATTCATACAGGGAACAATTCCGCGCAAGTCAGAGGAATCATTTTCTGTCTCACCAGGCAGGTGACTTGTTTTCTCAAATGCCTCTTTAAAATCTTCTGTTTGCAAAAAGGGATAACGGCTTTGAAGTCGTCATAAGTAATGACTTGCCCGTAAATTGTTATCCTGAAAAAAAATGAAATTAAAAGTGTTAGTATAATTTTCATATCAATAAGAATATTGTTATGATTTACTATTGAAATTTTCTTATTTAGTAAACACATACAAACAAAAGAAACCTCCGTCAGGGAAGAAGTAAAGATATTACCTGCAAGATGACTACGCTCCCATTGTAATTATAACATTGCCTTTTTTTTGACCACCTGCCACATAGGTGTATGCGTCTGCTATTTTATCCAAAGGGTATATTTTATCTATAACTGGTTTGAAACTTCCATTTGCCACCAGGTCTTTGATAAAAATTAAACATGCCTTAAGGTTTTTAGGAGGGGCGAAGATGACTTTTTTTCCACCTGACAATGAAGTGGCAAGTAGCAGGAATGGGTTTGGCGCTCCTGATGAAGAATAGATTCCATTTTTCTTTAGCAGGTGTTTACATCTGCCAAACGTGCTGTTGTTCGCAGCATCAAAAACAAAATCATACTGCCCGCTATCTTTAGTAAAATCCTCCGTTTTGTAATCAATTACTTTATCGGCTCCCAATGATCTTACCAACTCGCTATTTTCACCACTGCACACCGCGGTAATATAAGTACCATAAAATTTAAAAAATTGCACCATTGAGGAGCCAATGGCACCCGTTGCACCATTAACCAATGCTTTTTGCCCGGCCATTGGACTCATTTTGTTGATCACATTGAGCGCATAAAACGCTCCTTCTATACAAGCTGCCGCCTGTTCATAGGAAATATTAGCGGGCATGGCAATCATTTCTTTGGTCTCCGGTAAGGTGAGGTAATGTGCATGAGACCTCAATCCCCAAAAGTCAAATCCCATAAGCCTGTCCCCTGCCTTAAAATATTTTACATCTTTACCTGTTGCTTCAATTTGTCCTGCAAAGTCTGTTCCCGAAACAATCAGACCTGGTTTGAATAAGCCCGTAAAAAATCTCATAAAAAATGGCATGCCCGAAAGAATATGACAATCGGTTCTGTTTACCGTTGTTGCATAAACTCTTATCAATACTTCATTATCCTTCGGAGTCGGTATTTCAACCTCTTGTATACTCAGTACTTCCGGGGAACCGTATCTTAAATGAACAGCGGCTTTCATTTGATCAGCTAATTTAAAAATAGTGCGCAACTCCTGCACTGAAGTCATTAATTATTCCAAATCTAACTATTTAACCATACAAAACGGAGCAAAAAAAATGACAACCTCTTCCAGGCTGGTACTAAGACACATTCTCAGCACGCCGGTGCGGACACGACAAATCTTTGCCCGAGGTATTTGTTGGCATTTATTAAAAACTTATCATGTATCATTTGGTCGGGTGTGACCATCCCCGCTGCTGAAAAAATATTCATACAGGGAACAATTCCGCGCAAGTCAGAGGAATCATTTCCGTCTCACCAGGCAGGTGACTTGTTTTCTCAAATGCCTCTTTAAAATCCTCTGTTAGCAAAAAAGTGATAACCGCTTTGAAGTCGTCATAGGTGACGACCTGATCGTAAATGGTTGCCTTGAAAATAACTGGAAGTAAAATAGCTATTATAATTTTCATGATAGAAAGAATGTCGTTAAGATTTGCAGGCGAAACTCATTTACATCACTATTTGTTCCAAATCTAACTGATTACTGGCTTTTAAGAACAAGCCGAGAATTTTACTATAAAAGTTTCGAAACGTCGTTCCAGGTGTACCGGCAGGTTTGCGAGACAGTCCCGTCTTCGTTTTTCTTTTCAAGGGTTTCAAAATTGGTTCCTCCCACCCGTTCATAAAAGAATCTTGCATTTTTGTTTGACTCAAATACCCACAGGTACATTTGTTCACTGTTACTGTGTTCACAGATTTTTGCCGCGCAATCTTTGATCAGCACTCTTCCGATACCTGATTTCTGCAGATGCGTTGCAACATGCAAATTGTCTATATATGATCCAAAGACAGGATCGTCATTCAAATAAACACAACAAAAGCCTGCAATAGTTTCGTCCAAAGTAGCCATGGTGACAAGCTGATTCTCAGCAGGGGATTTAAGTCTTCCATACCATGTATCCAACCGGTCCTGTTCAACTTCCTTATCGAGGTATTCGTCGCTTAAAATGCCCCGGTAATTTTGTCGCCAGTTGTCCGCATGCAATTTCGCAATAGCTGTGTAATCGGCAAATTGTGCTTGTCTTAGTTTGATCACCTGGATTGTCTGATAAAATTTCGCTTTATTTTAAAGCTTCCGTTCGAATGGCATTGAAAAATGTGCAGCCGGGACTGAAGCCCGCTAAAGTTACAAAAGTTGAAAAGATATTTCTTTGTTCACCAGGCATTCGGGAAGGAATACAATAAAAACCTCCTTGCGGCTGGAGCAGAGAGTATGATAGTGTCTCTGTTTAAAAAGTTTAGGCCACGGATACACGGATTACAATATTTACCCGTGCGTCGGTGTCTATATTTTAGCAGTATAAGAAAGCGCTGAAATCACGAAAATTCAAACTGGTACACCACCGAGAGTATGTCTCCGAACAGTTAAATATATTAGTTACTACTTGATTTTTTTCTCTTGTAAAGGCTTCCTGTTCCATCGTATGCTTCATCAGACAGTTCCAAACTATTCTGATCAAGTTTTTCAACCATAAAGTCAGAGAGGGATGAAAATTTGATAACAGGTTTATCCACTTTATCATGAATGCATTTCCTTGTTTCCAGCAAATAAGTGCCTTCTGAAGTCAGGGAACCATTGGTGTACAGGAAGTATTTGCCATCTAAAGTTATCTTTAAATCTATATTTTTACCTGTAGACATAGGTGTATCGTGAATGTTAAAAGCAATTCCTCCATCTGTTCTTACCCATTCCCAGGTACCAGACAAACCGTCTTCTTTCGCTCGTTTATTAGCATCCTTTGAGCAAGCTGATACTAATCCCACGACCATTATTATTGTCGCAAATCGAAATAGTCTGTTGTTCATAGTTGTCAATTTGCAATCCTGACAATGGCGCTTCAGCAAACGTTGCATCATTTATTTTTAATTTGCTCAAACTTGATTATTCGTCAACACAAGCAGGGGCAAAAGGCAACCATTTAACATTTTTTTTCTAAACGTCTAATAACACATTGAAACCAATTGTCGTTAATTTATCTTTTTCCAACCCTTTTTTATAATACACGCCGATTGTAAGTCCATGTCCTTTCCAGCTTTCTTTGGCGGAACCGATCCGGACTCCTCCCCTGAATATTGGCCCATAAGTAGCTCCTTTAAAATCTGAATACTGGCTATTTGAAATACTGACTTTGTAATATCCAAAGCCCAAACCAAGATAGCCTCCAAAAGTTTGTTCGTTATCGATTGTTGACTTACACCCAATATTATAATCCAAAACAACAGGTAAGTCATAAGCGAATGCGATGCCTGCATCGTCGCCGTATGTATTAGTAGCTATTCCAATACCAATACCGACAGGCGCACCTATGCTTACGGAGGAATTTTCATTTTCAATAAAATTATACCTCGGAAAATAGGTCAGAGTTGTTTGCTGCAAAGCATAATTGTACGTCGAACCGCTGGTTCTGACTTTCCCGGTAAGAACAGAAATTGTCGCTCCGTAGCCCTGCATAAATCTCTGGGTATTGATATCGGCGATCACAAAAAAACTAATGAAAAGTAAAAGAGATGTCTTTTTTGGCATCGTAACGAATTTTAAATTATGAAGAATTGATTTGTCCAAAAGATTTCTAATATAATAACACACCAATTCTGTTTTGCCATCTTTAGTAGTTTCAAATCTACCTATTCATCCATGCAAAAATGGGGCAAAAAACTTAGCTTCGTTGAGGTTGCTGCTGAAACGCAGTCTCAGCAAAACTTTGAGAAATTATCTCGTTTTGCTATCAATAAGGACTTTTCGTTGTCGCGGTGTTTGCCGGCAATTCAAAAAATGCCTTGTCAAGTTTCATGGCTGTCACTTCTGTTGCTACGCTTTCGAAAGAAAGCTGAGCGTTATCTATAACCATTTTTAAAGGCAATGAATTTGATTTTGAAAGATAGTCATACCAATTCCCAAACTTGTGATTTTTAAACAGGGTTATATCAACCGACAGTTTAGTATTGAAATAGTATTTCTGTAACCCGCTTTTGCAGGTCAAAACAAGTTCATCACATGGATAGCCTAAGACCTCTATTACGTTTTTATTAATCTCTGCATTTAAAACTTCGTCCGGATTTACCGCACCATCGTTCCAAATGACGGTGTCAGAGATGGACATTTTGCTATAAAGTTTGTTGTCCGTGTTAACATAGAGTTGCCACTGAACAAGTGAACCATTCGCCACTGTTTTATAGTCGCCTTTTTTTATAAAATACTCCTGTGTCGACCCCAACATTTCTGCGAATTGCTCGTCTGTCACATTTGCGGTTTTGCTTTTGTAGGTACTTTTATAAACTATTTTCCCTTCGAAAGTCTGTCCGAAGGAATTGATGGAGAAAACTGTTGCCAGGAAAAAAGTAATTGTCTTTGTCATATTATTTTTTGATGATTATATGGGTCTTTTTTAACAGCAATATTTTTATATTAGATGAAACTACTATTTTTTTAGACAGGATCTGCCGGGTGCAAAAGATGTGACCATGAAAGGAATGTCTTAGATCGTGCGGTTGGTGAAAGAAAACACCAACCGCGGGGTGTTAAAGTTTCATCCCGTTACTGAGAAGCCTCCGATATTTGTCGGCGCTGAGTGCAACCATTCAACGTTTTTTTATTGGATATTATATACAATCTGATTGTCCTCAATTTAGTCCAATGGTCGTTCATAAAAGCCGCCGTTTTTTAACAACTGAACTCCCTTAGTAGTTCTGAATTTTGTTTTTATAAATGAATCCTTCTCATAATTTAATTTTCGTTTTACCGAAAAGTGCAGGTGAGGTCTTAGTGTAAATCCTGTCCGACCGCTATAACCAATTATTTGACCTTTACTAACAAACCCCCTTTTAATAGCAACACCATTTTTTTTCAATGCCAGTAACATCCGAAACTACCATCATCATGTTTCACGATTATAAAGTTTGCTTTCTTTCCATAACCTGGAAAAGGTCCGCCTTCGTCACTGTCGTCTTTAAACTCATAAACAACACCATCTCTCGCAGCACAAACGGGAGTTCCTTCGGGCATGCTAAAATCTAATGCTGCGATATTCTTGTGCGAAAACAACCCTCCATAACCCTGTACAATTCTATGTTTCGTACCCTTTTCAAATGGAAGATCATAGATATAAGTGTCGAGGTTTTTTGTAACGCTGCTACCTAATAATGAAAACACAAAAAGTCCTGCAACAATTATAAGGAGAATAAAAACCGTCCTTTTTATTATTACTTTCCACGTCTGCGAGTTTGTCTGTACCATTTGTTATGAACTAATAGTCTTCGAGTCTCAGGTATTTACAAAGTCCACAGGTCAGCGAACACATAGAAGGCTGTAACTCGTCGTCATTGGCCAGCTGCAGCCGATCATTGAATATAACTCAAGATATCTTCTTTTTGCGGATAGTAGTTTTTAGTCGGATAAAGCTCAATAGCGGACAGAATCCAGAAGAGTGCGACGCAACAACGATGCTATTTGCAATGCAGCCAGGTCAATAATAAAATCAAATATTCCCCCTCCCCATCTCTCCCACCGCATACTCACATGCCCTTGCCGTCAGCGCCATATAGGTCAGCGAAGGATTGAGGCATGCGCTTGACGTCATACAAGAGCCATCAGTAATAAATACATTCGACACTTCGTGCATCTGGTTGTGTTTGTTCAACACCGAAGTTTTTGGATCGTGGCCCATGCGGGCGATACCCATTTCATGATTGGCATTGCCGGGAAAAGATATCTTACCTTTTACCTGTACATTTTTAAAACCGGCTGCTTCCAGCATTTCTTTACCCGTAACGATAATATCTTCATGCATGGCTTTCTCATTTTCTTTGAACTCACAGTCTATCGTTATCATGGGCCGGCCCCAGGGATCTTTTTTGTTCCGGTCAAGCGTTACACGGTTATCCGCATAAGGCAAACATTCACCAAAAGCATAGAGACTCATCTGCCAGGGACCCGGTACCGACATAGCGTCTTTCAATGCGGCGCCAACCGGTATATCACTTTGCTGCCTGGGCCTTGAAGCACTGGCGCCAAAATGATAGCCACGAAGAAAGCCTGGCGTTTTATCATTTATATTCTGGAAACGTGGAATGTAACAAGGCGTTGGTCTGCGGCCATAGTAATAGTTATCTTCAAACCCTTCTACACCGGCCGAAAACGAAAGTCCTTTATGATGGTCCATCAGGTTGCGGCCCAGTTGGTCGCTGCCATTACCCAACCCATTGGGAAAACGATTGGAAACAGAATTCAATAAAATAGCCGAGGTAGCAATAGTAGCTGCATTCAGGAAAATGATCTTCGCAAAAAATTCTTCGGTCTGCTTTGTTTCCGTATCAATGATCTCTACACCCGTTGCTTTCTGTTTTTGTTCATCATAGATCACTTTATTAACGAGAGAATGCGGCCTTAGGGTAAGATTCCCGGTAGCTATAGCGGCGGGAATGGTGCTGGCATTGGTACTGAAGTAAGCGCCATAGGGACAACCGCGGTGACACAGATCACGGGCCTGGCATTGTCCTCTTCCCTTGACAGGTTTGGTCAGGTTGGCTGTTCTGCCAATGATGACGTTGCGGCCTTTATATTTTGTTTCAACCTGTCCTTTGAAAAATTTCTCCACCGCATTCATTTCGAAAGGCGGCTGATAGATGCCATCGGGTAACTGCGGTATGCCATCCGCATTACCGCTGACGCCAATAAATTTTTCCACATAATCATACCAGGGAGCAATGTCTTTATAACGTATCGGCCAGTCCACACCATGACCATCACGGAGATTGGCTTCAAAATCCAGATCACTCCAGCGGTAGCAGGCTCTCGCCCATAACAAAGAACGGCCACCGACAATATCACCGCGTATCCAATCAAAGCGCTTAGTTTCGGCGTAGGGATTTTCCTGGTCGTTGATGTAATAATGTTTGTTGTCCTCTTTAAAAGAATAGTGACGGCTTTGAACAAAATTTTTTTCTTTTTCTGCAAGCGTCAGTGATAACCGATGCGGGAATTCCCAAACGCTTTTCGTGGCAGTGGGGTATTCGCCATGTACGACATTGCGGCCACGTTCGAGCATCAATACTTTTAATCCTTTTTCACAAAGTTCTTTGGCGGCCCATCCACCGCTGATGCCGGAGCCAACGATGATGGCGTCGTAAGTGTTTTGCTTTTTTGATTTGTCAGGTATATATGGAGGATCGCCGGGCATAGCAAAGAGTAGGTTTAGTATGATTTGCTAAAGATACGGGGTATATGTTTTTTTGCCACGATGAATAGCGATAAATACATGACGGGCCACAGATGAACACGGATTGACACAGATAAATATTTTTTGCCACGAATTACACTAATAACCACGAAATAATACTTTGCTTGAGCAAATGAAACCTTTTTTTGTTACAGACATTTCGCTTCAGGAAGTGTACAGATTTTACTTTTCGGGAATCCGTGTTCATCTGTGTTCATCTGTCCAAAGGACTCCTTCGGAGTGACAAAAACTTTTAGTTCGTGTTCATTCGTGTAATTCGTGGCCAACCTATTTAAAGTGCTGCTTCATTTTTTGGGGATAATCAGCGAAAGCTAGTTCAGGTTCGGCTATTTCCGGATGCCAGAGTTTTTCCCACTCAAAACTGTAATAGCCTTTGTATCCTCCTTTGGCCAGGAGATCAATAGCTTCAAATACCGGCGTCTCTCCTTCTCCCAAAAATTTGTATTCCAGTTTGTCTCCTGCCAGTTTTGCATCTTTGATATGCGTATGCCGGATATATTTTTTTAATTTGGGATATACTGCTGAAGGCGCTTCTTTGGTAACCGTCCACATATTGATGGGATCCCATACCAACCCAACATTCGGATGTTCGGATGAACGCATAATCAGTTCGAGGTCTTCTGATTTTACCAGTTCGCCATGCGTTTCCATTAATACGGTTACCTGGCTGCCTTTTGCATGATCACCTAATTCTACCAGGCCTTTGATAATAAGATCGATCGTTGCACTCCGCTCCTGCCCTTTTGGAAAGTTGTTAGGGAATACCCGGATATAAGGACAGCTGATCTGTTGCGCCAGATCAATGAAGCGTTTGCCTTCAGCTAAATTCTTTTCTCTTTCGGCTCCTTCGGCGAAATGTAAAGTGGCTGATGAACCAAGGTCTACAAACTGTAATCCTTTTTCTTTCATCATGGTCATGGTAGCCGACCTGCTTTCCGCAGTATTGAATTCATTGCATTTGGGAAGGTCCATCTGTCGTAGAATGCCACGGATCTCTATCCCTTTATATCCGTGTTTTACTGCGAAGTCAGTTGTCTGTTGAAAGCTCCAGTCGGGACATCCCAATGTAGAGAAAGATAATAGCGGTTTCTTTTTTTTGAAATCAATGGATGATCCCATCACTGCCGATGCAGCAAGCATGGCAGATGTTTGGAGGAATTCGCGGCGGGTTGTATGAGGCATGATGTATTAGTTTTTATCGGGCTTTATTTGCCAGCTAATTTTTTGTAAATTTGGTAAAATCATTTCATATGTCAGCAAACGATTTAAAAAAGTAGCTCGTCGCTTATATTGAGAACACAAACGATGAGGAATTACTTTCTTTACTAAAAGAAGATTTCGTGTTTTATGGCAAGGTAAGAGATGCTGATATTACTGATAATCTGAGTGATGAACAAATAAAAGAACTTAAAGAATTATTCGAGGAGGATGCAACAATAGATACTCATACATTGGATGATTTTAAAAAGGCCATACAACAATGGCGTACCAAATAATTGTAAAGAAACGCGTTACCAATAAAATACAGAAAATTCTTGCCTACCCCGAAAAAGAATGGTCACATAAAGTAGCTGCTGATTTCATGCTGAAAATTGACCGCAGAATTCAACTTCTCACCAAACAACCTTTGATTGGCGCACCCTCCACGAAAATAAAAGAGATAAGCGGTTTACTGATTACCCGCCATAACCGGCTATACTACAAAATTGAAGGTGACAAAGTGATTATCCTCAATATGTATGATACCAGGATGAACCCCCAAAAGAATCCATATTAATTAAGGTTGTATGAGTTCAATGACGCACCAACCCAAAATGATTTCTTAATAAAAAAACCGGCCCTGTATAAAACAGGGCCGGTTGCATATTGTCGATTGCCGGGTGTCTACAGTCCTCCCGGCATTTGTTTCTTTTGTTTTAACGCCGCTAAGCTCGGATCCATTTCAATAGCTTTGTCGCAAAGCAACTCGCCCTTACCCTTCTCCCCTTTTTTCTGGTAGCTCATACCTATCATATATAAGGCCGAAGCATTTGCTTTATCGTATACCAATATCTGGTCCCAGTAGTCAATGGCCTGCTGAAATCTTCCTTTGTAATAATAAGCTTCAGCGATCATGTTGAGGATATTCATATCACTGGGTTTGCGCTTTAATATTTCTCCCAGTATTTCAACACCTTTATCGAGGTTACCTGCATTGAGGTAGGCTACACCCAGGTTTTCCAAATAATCGTTATCCCGTTTATATCCTTTTTCTCCAGCCTCAAGCATTAGCCTTAACGCATTTTTATCATCATGGATGGCATAGTGGATAAGGGCTAGTTCATATATCCAATTGTTTTTAGCGGGATCAAGGGTTATTGCCTTTTGAAAAAAGGGAATAGCCTGTTTGTAATTCTGCATATCAGCATAGCTCCGCGCAATCATATAAGCCGCTTCGCCATTCAGTTGATCTTCTTTTAATGCTTCCGTCAATGTTTTGATCGCTTCACCATAGTTCTCCCGATCGTACTGCACTTTCCCAATGTAAAAATTGACTCTCTCACCCGGATCAGCTTGTTTCAATTTAGTGGCATAAAGCAGTACATCATCCTGTTGCTGCATATTAAAGGAAAGATTCATTAATTGCTTATACGTGGAGGCCGACCCATCACCCAGTTCTACCAGCTTTTTATAAGTATCCTTTGCGTGGCTGTATTTGCGGAGATCGAAATAATTAGACGCCAGCTCGTTTACGATAACCTTGTTCGTGTTATCATACTTATAAGCTTTCTCAAAATTTCTGAGTGATTCCATCCTGCGGCCAATCTTTTTCTCATCCATACCTTTTTGCAGGAAATAAGTAGCGCTATCAATATTGCTAACGGGGTTTTGAGAAAATAATAACTGGCTGCTGAACGCCAGTAAAATGAATAAGATGGTTTTACGGATCATAGGGTGGGCTTTAAGCAGATTAGAAAATACGGGTCGCATGCAAGATAATTTTAAGTGTCGACAAATGGTAGTCAAAACATAAGTTATCTATAGTTGGTGTTACAAGTTAGGTTATTTCATTAAGAATTATACCTGCCGGCATTGGTAAATTTACTCTCAGGCGGGAATTCAGCTGCTCTTTATCAACGAAACCCAGACCACTGGCAGGATTATAAACGTTGCCTGTGTCCTGGTATAGTTTTAGGGCGATTTTTTGTTTAAGGCTTTTCACTTATACCAATAAAAGCATTCGAAAATACAACTCCCCTTTTTTCAAGAGGCTATCAAAAGGCCTTTTATTTTTTAAATACATTAAATAATTTTTTGATTGAGACTACGTTCTTGTTTTGATTTCCCCTCCAATATCTTTTATCTGCATCCATCCTTATGGAATTTTTTTGATTGTGCGTCATATACCACTTGCGTTTTTATTGAAAGATTAACAGCCTGATCTGGCGATGGCCGGTAATAATCTACCGTAAATCAGCATTTTTGCGCTGTTTATGTAAATGTGGCTCTTGCTATTACAGGTAAACTATATTTTACATCCCAGAACAAACCAACATGAGAAAACAAGTCCTTTTAGCTCTTGGCCTGGCTTTTATTACCCAACTGGCTTTATCGCAAACATCCTCCATTAAAGGTTCAGTAGTTGATAATACCGATAACAAAAATCTTCAAAACACCGTCATCTCCCTGATGCGGGCTAAGGATTCTGTCCTTGTTAAGTTCGCCCGTGCAGACAGGGCCGGCAACTTTTCTATTCCCAATATTAATGAAGGCGAATACATTGTCATGATCACCCACCCTTACCTCGGTGATTATTTTGACAAAACAGAAATCAAACCCAATGCGGTTACTGACCTCGGTAAGATCAATATGATACCCAAGAGTAAGTTGCTGGCGGAAGTAATTATTAAAAGCGGATCGCCGATCCGCATCAAGGGTGATACGACGGTGTATACAGCAGATAGCTTCAAGGTACGCGAGGGAGCCAATGTAGAAGAACTATTGCGAAGACTCCCCGGCATACAAGTGGATAAGGATGGTAAGATAACGGCCATGGGGGAAAAAGTAACCAAGGTATTAGTGGATGGTGAAGAATTTTTTGGATCTGATCCGGGAATCGCCACTAAAAACCTGCGGGCCGATGTGGTAAAAGAAGTGGAAGTGTTTGATAAAAAAAGCGACCAGGCTGAGTTCACCGGCATTGATGATGGCGTAAAGGACAAGACTATCAACCTGAAATTAAAAGAGGATAAGAAGAAAGGTTATTTTGGAAAAGTGGAAGCAGGCGGCGGCTTAGCGGATAAATATAACAATTCGATAATGCTGAATGCCTTTAAAGGTAAACGAAAGCTGGCCGCTTACGGGATCATGAGTAATACGGGGAAAACCAACCTTGATTGGGAAGACGCTAATAATTATGGCGGCGGTATGGAAGGTGTGGAAACAGGTATCAGCGATGATGGAGGTATGTACATGATGTGGAATGGCGATGATGACAATAATTATTGGGGGGGCCGTAATGGTATTCCAAGAAACTGGAACGGGGGCCTGCACTACAGCAATAAATTCAACAACAATAAGCAGAGCATTAATGGTGGGTATAAATTTGCTAAAGTAAATGCCCCGGGCGTTACCAGTACTTTTTCCAAAACTTTTTTACCGGATACCAGCTGGTCAACCAACACCATCAGCAATAATTACTCTTCCAGCAATAAGCATGCTTTCAATTTTACCATGGAGACAACCATAGACTCCATGAATACATTGAAATGGACGACAAGAGCTAATGAGAACAAATCACTGACCCGTAATAATTATTATAGTGAAACACTTTCCGATAATCTTGATTCTATCAATAACAGCCGCCGCAAAAGTAATAACGATGCTGTTAATGATGCGGTCACCTCTTCCCTGCTGTGGAAACATAAGTTCAAAAAAATATCCCGTACACTATCCATCAATGCCGATCTGAACTGGAACCGTTCTGACAACGAAGGGTTACTTTATTCCCTCAACAATTATTTCAGCAACGGAATAATTGACCACAGGGATACCATTGATCAGCAAAATATCCGTAACAACGAAGGCAAAAGCATCTCCACCAAAGTGGCTTATACAGAACCGTTGATAAAGGACATGTATCTTGAATTGAGCTATGCATTCAGCTATAATGCCAACAGCAGTGAACGAATCACCAATGAAGATGATGGATCAGGCAAATACGCGGATCGTATTGATTCGCTGAGCAACTCCTTTCAATTCAACCGCCTTGTCAATACACCGGGGCTTAATTTCAGGGTAAATAAGAAGAAGTACACTTATTCCTTCGGATCTTCTGTTGGGTTCAGTCATTTTATACAAAAGAATCTGACGGACGAGACGAAAAGAAATTATGACTACACCAATTTCTTTCCCCGTGCTTCATTCACATATAAAATAAAACCCAGTGAGAATCTCCGGTTTAACTATAATGGCTCTACTACAGCGCCTACGCTGGAACAATTACAACCTATTACCGTTAATACAGATCCATTGAATATCTATATCGGTAATCCAAATCTCAATCAATCTTTCCGTCATTCCTTTAATATTAATTACAGTTCCTGGAATGCTTTGAAGGAAAGAAATATCTGGGGCGGATTGAGATTGAATTTGACTCAGAATGCCTTTACACAGTTTAGTACGATCGACAGTGTTGGCCGCAGGGTTTATCAAACCGTGAATGTGGATGGTATTTATAATTTAAATTTCAATCTTGATTATGGCCTAAAAATACCCGGCACACAATGGAGATTAGGATTTGGCCCCAATATTAATATCAACAGGAACATAGATTTTGTACGGGATCAAAAAATAAATGAAGCGGTTAAAAACAGAACGGATACGAAGAGTTATGGAATGAGGCTTAATATTGGCCAGTATGTAAAGGATAAATACAATTTTCACATGGGACCTAATTTCACCTGGAACAGCAGCAAGGCTTCGGTGAATTCTTCAGCAAATGCTGAATACTGGCAGATCAGTGGCTGGGCTGAAGGAAATGTTACACTGCCTAAGAATTTTGAAATAGGAACAGATGTCAATTACCAGGCAAGGCAGAAAGATCCAAGGTTTCCCGCCAATAATAATTTTACTACCTGGAACGCCTCGCTTACAAAAAGGATACTGAAAAACGAACTGGAGTTTAAAATCGGCTTGTATGATATCCTGAATCAGAACAGGGGCTATAACCGCAGTTTCAACAGTTATAGCTTTACGGAAAGTTATTACAATACCCTGAAGCGTTTTTGGTTGCTGACGCTGACCTGGAATATTTCAAAAAATGGTAAACCATCCGGTTTCTAATTTGACTGATTAAAAAATAAGGAAGATGAAAAAAATATTTTTTGTTATACTCATTGGTTGCAGCGGTGTTATTCATGCGCAACAGTTTATTAATTCAGGCGCTATTGAGTTTGAAGTAAGAACAAATAATCACAGGGCCCTTGGTGACGACGGCATGTGGGTTCAGATGTGGAAAGATAAGATTCCGCAGTTTTCGACCACTTATTTTCAATACACTTTTAACGATAATAAAGCTGTCTATAAATTCGACCACTATGATGAGAAGACAAAGCTTCCCCGTGGCTTTGGAATTGGCAATCCTGAAGATGATGTATGGTATAATGATTATACTACGGGATCTTTTGCGAACTACCGGTTTATATTGGGTGATAATTACCTGCTTAGCGGCCAGATATTGAAAATTGATTGGAAACTGTCACCTACCGAAACCCGTGAGATTGCCGGGTTCAACTGCCGGAAAGCTACCGGTGTCATTTTCGACAGCGTTTATGTGTTTGCTTTTTATACAGATGAAGTAACAGTTAGCGGCGGACCAATGGGAATAAGCGGACTACCAGGAATGATATTAGGTATTACTATTCCCCGGATGTTTACCAGCTATATTGCTACCAAATTACAGGTTGCGGGTGTAGATGTCAGGACCATTGTAGCTCCGCAAAAAGGGAAGAAAAAAGAGTTTGCTGCTATTCGTAAGGATGTAGAAAGAGTGACAAAAGATTGGGGGAAATGGGGAACACAGGCGTTGTGGAATATGTCCTTGTAAAATATTTTTTATCAATGCGAGGGTCAGTCATGCTGGCCCTTTTTTATTACATTATTTTATAGTGATATTCTTTTATTGAAATATTAACAGAACTAACAGGATGCTTATAATGAAAAGTAGCAAGTAATAAGCATTTTTGCATTACTCATTTATACCAGGCTCCGGCATTTATAATTGAATACCATCAACCATTACCTGCTATGAGAAAGTATGTTTTTTCACTTTCCAGCCTGTTACTTCTTTTTACATCATCTGCTTGGTCACAATCCTCTTCCATTAAAGGAACCGTAACGGATACAGTTTCCAAAACAAATCTCCCCGATGCGGTTGTTGCTGTATTGGGAAAAAAAGATTCCATCTTAATAAAATTTGTCAGAACAGATAAAGCCGGTAATTTTTTAATCAAACAACTCCCGCAGGACAGCTTGATAGTGCAGGTAACGCATCCTGACTTCGCCGATTATGTAGATATGCTAAAGCCTGGTTCCGCGGAACTTAATTTGGGTTCTATACAAATGACACCAAAAAGTAAATTGCTCGAGGAGGTTTTTGTGAGAAGCAATAAAGCGATTGTTGTTAAAGGAGACACTATTGAATACAAAGCTGACAGTTTTAAAGTACAGGATGGAGCAAATGTAAAAGAATTGTTGAAACGGATGCCGGGATTGCAGGTAGATAAGAACGGACAGGTAACGGCGCAGGGAAAGAAAGTGGAAAAAGTATTAGTGGATGGCGAAGAATTTTTCAGTGATGATCCCGCCGTAGTTATTGAAAACCTCCGGGCCGATGCGATAGATAAAGTACAGTCATACGATAAAAAAAGTGACCAGGCTGAATTCACCGGTGTGGATGATGGCACCCGTTCCAAAACACTGAACCTCGTTTTAAAAGAAGATAAAAAGAAAGGACTATTGGGAAAAGTAGTAATAGGTGGGGGAACTTTTGACCGCTATTCCTCACAAGCGATGCTTAATTTTTTTAAAGGAAAGAAAAAATTATCGGTATATGGTATTGGATCCAATACCGGTGTTACCGGGCTTGGCTGGGAGGACCGCGGCAAGTTCAGCCAGGGATTTGATATGGACGATGCGGAAATAATGGGTGGCGGTATGATCATGATCAACAGTGGAGACGGCGACTTTGATGACTGGAGTAATTCTTATAATGACGAGGGGATACCACGCTCCATAAAAGCAGGGGCGCATTTCAGCAATAAATGGAACAGCGATAAGCAGAATATGAATGGCAATTACAGTGTAAAAAATCTAAATCTCAATGCCAATGGAAATTCACTAACCAAATATGTTTTGCCTGATTCTTCTTATTATTCAAAAGAATCGCATAATACATCCAGCCGGCAAACGGAACAGTTGTTCAGTGGCCTGTACGATGTAAAACTTGACTCCGCTTCTTCTTTGCGATTTAAAGTAAATGGCAAATTGGAAAATGCTGACAAGCGGACATTTACCAGTACTGAATCAACCGATGATGAGCTGCGGGCGGTCAACAGGAATAACCGGACGAATTCATCAAAATCAGATGCCGGTACTTTTTTAGGGAGCGTATTATGGCGGCAGAAATTTAAAAAGAAAGGACGTACATTATCTCTCACCGCATCGTACAAGCGTATTACCCGTGATTCAAAAGGGTTCCTTAATTCTGAAACGGATTTTTTTGATAATACTGGGTTCCCTTACCGGCGGGACACAATTGATCAATATAAGGTTAATACATCGACCACTAATGCCGTGTCTTCAAAATTGGTATATACTGAACCCGCAGGGAAAAAAGGCATTGTAGAATTCAACTATGTATTCAACCGGACAGCTACGGTGTCTGACAGGAAGAGTTTTGATAAAACAGGCGACAAATATTCTGAGTTAAATGACCTGTACAGTATCCGCTACGGATTAAACTATCTGACCAATAGTGCCGGTGTAAAATACCAGTATAATGGCAAAAAAATTACCGCCAGCTTTGGAAGTAACATCGGCGTGAATAATTACATTCAGAATGATTCCACTGGTAAACAGGCATTATCGTTTCAATACATCAACCTCTTCCCTACCAGCCGTTTCATGTATAAATTCTCGGCTCAGAAAAATCTTAGCCTTAGTTATACGGGTTCACCCAGCCCTCCGGGTATTGACCAGATACAACCTATATTGGAAAATACCAATCCGCTGTATGTTACTATTGGTAATCCTGAATTAAAGCAATCGTATAACCATACTTTTTCTTTGTTTTATAATGATTACAAAGTATTGACGGGAAGAAGCATCTGGATCAATGGTTCTTTTAACCCGGTTCAGAATGCAATTGTAACGAACCAGAATACAGTTTCGGGTGTAACCACCCAACAGTATGTCAATACAGAAGGGAATTATAACTACTATTTCTCGGGTTCTTATGGCTTTAAATTGAAAGGTGATATCTATGCGGGTTTTGATTTGAATACATCAGGCAGCAGGTATGTCAATTTTATCAACACGTTGAAAAACATTAATAACCAGAGTTCGGTGGGTATCCGGCATAATATGGGAAAATACAAAGATGGCAAGTACGATATAAGCTACAACCTCGGTGTCAGTTATAATTTTTCCACTTCCAGCATCGGCGAGTTAAAGTCAAATTTCTGGAGACAGGAACATAATGGACGGTTTAATTATTTCTTCACGAAGAAATTGCAGGTGGGCACGGAAATCAATTTCTACCTGCGGCAAAAAACCGATGCTTTCACCAGCAGCAATAGCATGGCAATATGGGATGCCAGTGTAAGTTATAAAATATTCAAAAAGAATAATGGAGTGTTTAAATTGGAAGTGAATGACATATTGAAGGAACGCCGGGGTTATGACAGATCCTTTACGTCCAACTATATTTATGAAAGAAATTATAACATGTTAGGCAGGTATGGGTTACTTTCTTTTACCTGGAATTTTACCAAAAGCCCTGGTGCGACAAAATAAAGTAGCATGAAAAAAATATTCTTATTTACCACAACTTTAATGATCATAGTATCCGTCCGGTCACAAACTGTTTTTATCAGGAGTGGAAAAATTGAATTTGAACGAAAAACAAATTCACATCGCTTGTTCTTCTCAGGTGAAACGGATTCATGGGTAGAGGAATTTAAAAAACTGGTACCGCAGTTCAGGACGGATTATTTTGACCTGGTATTCACCGGGAATAAAACATTGTACAAACCGGGCAAAGAACCGGAGGTTGAAAAAACCGGCTTTTTTGAAAGCCCGGCTATGGAGAACATTGTGTTCAATGATTTTGCGAGACAGGCGAGTGTAAGTCAAAAGAAATTTTATGATGCCGAATTCCTGTTATCTGACTCTACTAAAGCAATCAAATGGAAGCTGGAACCGGAAACCAGGACCATTGCCGGTTTTGAATGTAAGAAAGCCATTACGAAAATATGTGATTCAGTAGTGGTAGTGGCTTTTTATACGGACCAGATCATAACACCGGGAGGACCCGAATCTTTCAATGGGTTACCGGGCATGATACTTGGCCTGGCGGTACCACGTCTTTACACTACCTGGTTTGCTACCAAATTAGAAAACATCAGCCCTGCGGACGAAGGTAAATTAATGGCGCCGGTAAAAGGGAAAAAAGCAGCCGCAAAGGATATGATCAATAAAGTAGCTGATGTGGTAAAAAACTGGGGCGAAAAATACCGCGATCGTTCGATCTGGTTTATTACTTTGTAACGTCATCCAGCATGAAAGTATTATTTGAATAGTTCAAATACAAAACTTTCATTTGGCTTTATCTCAAACCCTTTTAACGGAAGAAATTCACCGTTCACGGCGTTCTTCATTTTAGTAAACCCGGCTGTTCGCTCACTTAGAATATCCCAATCCGGTGAAATAGATTTGCCGCCGGTATTTGTAATTATCATTACTGTTTGACTGGAATCGTAACGGAAGTAAACATATAATCCATCTTTTGGCACATACTGCATCAGTTTACCCTTTGTAATAGCGGAAGATGTTTTACGAAAATTGGCCAGCGCGGCTGTGTAAGAAAAGGCTTCCTGTTCCTTTGCTGTTCTTCCTTCTTTAGCAAATTTATTTATCGCATCGTCTTTCCAGCCCCCGGGAAAATCTTTTCTTACTTCGGCATCGGTGGGATTTTTTAGATTTTTCATCAGTATTTCCGTGCCATAATACAATTGCGGAATGCCTCTTAATGTCAGCAGCCAGTTCATAGCCCATTTGTATTTATTGAAATCTTCTCCGGCAATTGAATAAAACCTGTCCAGGTCATGATTATCTAAAAAGATACAATTGCGTGTCGGGTCCTTATAAACAATATCCTGTGCCAGCGTGGAATATATTCTATTCACGCCTTCATTCCCTCCAAAAGGTTGTCTCAGGCCATCAAGCAACGCATTACATAAAGGTAAATCGGTAAAGCCCGGGCAATTATGTTTAAAGGGTATATTAAGATTGTTTTGTAAAAAATAGGCGGCGTCTACAATTGAAGGCACCAATGTTTCACCAAACACCGTCAGCTTTGGAAATTCTTTTGACAATGCATCATTAATCTTATTCAGGAAAACGCCATCGCTGTAGAAATACGTATCTACCCTCCAGCCATCAATACCAAATTCTTCGGTTGCCCAAATGGCATATTGAATCAGGAAATTAGCAACAAAAGGATTCTGCTGATTCAGATCCGCCAAAAAAGGAGTGAACCATCCATTTACTGCGATCTTCCTGTCAATATCGGAAGCATAAGGGTCAATGATAGGCTGATCCTTGTAAGAGGTGTTGGTATAAGAGGGCCATTGATGGACCCAGTCTTTCATCGGCATATCTCTTATCGACCAGTGATCTTGTCCCAGATGATTATATACCGCATCCTGTATAAACTTTAGTCCCTTTGCATGGGCCGCATTAACTAATCGCTTATAAGACTCATTGCCTCCCAATCTCCTGTCAACATTGTATTGATCTGTAAAAGCATAACCATGATAAGTACTTCGGGATGTGCCGCCTTCCATGGTTCTTGCCATATCGTTTTCTACTACTGGTGTCGGCCATATCGTGGTAACGCCTAATTGATTTAGATAATCAAGGTGATCTTCTATGCCTTTCAGATCTCCACCGTGGCGGTCAAAAGGATTATTGCGGTCGTGGCCGGCATCACGCATATCAGCGAAGAAATCATTGGATGGATCGCCGTTGGCGAATCTATCCGGCACCAATAAATAAATAAGGTCCGCCTGGGTAACTCCCTGGATTCGGCTTTTCCCATTTTCTTTGCTGCGGGCTTTTAATTCATATTTTATTTTGATAGCATTAGAAGGAGGACCAAAACTAAAAATACGTTCACCTGGTTTAGCGTTTTTATCTATTACAAGATCTAAAAAAATATAGTTAGGATTTTCAACCCTGTTAACCCCTTTTAAAATGATACCGTCAGCTAATTTCATCCCTGTGGCGGAAAGTTTGTACATCGGTATCTTACCCGCAATATTTTCCTCGTGGATTATTAACTGCAAATTCGGATTTTTCATTCCAGTCCACCAGTGCGTAGGATAAATATCCTGGGAAAAAACCGTTGCTGTAAAGAAAAATAAAACAATAAATAATCCAGTATTTAATTTCATCTGATTAGCTGTTTGACTTTGATTCTTTAACTATGAATGCACAAACGATACCGGCAAGACAAAGCAGGACACCGCCGATTAATACGGCCGCTAACCTGTCATTATTAAGATAGTGCTCCATAATTTTTCCAAAGAATAATGAGGCTAATATTTCCGGCAATACAATGAAAAAGTTAAAGATGCCCATATAGATACCCATTTTTTCCTGGGGAATTGAATTCGCCAGCATGGAATAGGGCATTGATAAAATAGAAGCCCAGGCTATTCCCACCATACTCATTGATAAGTACAACATCCATGGATCGTGGATAAAATTCACTGATATTAAACCAAGACCACCGATCAATAAACAAGTCGAATGGGTCATTTTCCTGCCTAATTTTCCAACCCAAAAAGGAATAGTGAATGAAAATGCGAATGTCACCAAATTCAAAATCGCTGATGTGCTATTGGCATGTTCCAGCCCCTGCGTGTATACATCACTATTAGTTTTTGCATCTCCTCCAAAAATATCCGCGGCTACACCCGTACTGTAATAAAACCACATGAGGAACAATCCTGGCCAGGTAAGAAATTGTACAACAGCCAGCCTTTTCATCTGGTCAGGCATATTGCGGATAGCCGATACTATTTCTTTTACAATACCTGCGGACTCAGTGCTCTTTTCTTTTTTCAGGCTCTCCTTCCAATCAGGATCTGAGGGAGGGTACTCTTTGCTTCTGACTACAGTATACAACACGGCACCTAAAAAAACAGCCGCGCCAATATAAAATGACCACATTATATTCTGAGGAATACCACCTGCTCCTTTCTCTCTTGATACTCCAAACCAGTTCACGAGCAAACCTGGTAAAAACCCTGCAATGAATGAAGCGGCGCCAATAAACATACTCTGCATCGCATATCCGTAGGATCTTTGTTTTTCGTCAAGATTATCCGCTACAAAAGCTCGGAATGGTTCCATGCTGATATTGATGCAGGAATCCAATATCCATAAAGTGCCGGCGGCCATCCATACGGCGGACGAATTCGGCATAATGAATAAAGCAAGAGAACTTAAAATGGCTCCCACTAAAAAGAAAGGTCTTCTTCGTCCTAACTTAGGGTGCCAGGTTCTATCACTGAAATATCCGATAATAGGCTGAACAAGCAACCCCGTCATGGGAGCAGCGAGCCATAAACCAGGAATTTCTTCGGGCCTGGCACCGAGAAACTCATAGATAGCACTCATATTACCCATCTGTAAAGTCCAGCCGAATTGAATTCCAAAAAATCCGAAACACATGTTCCATATTTGCCAGAAAGACAGATGTGGTTTAATACCTGTATAAGCGGTTGACATAAGCGATCTTTATACTCCCATCCCTTAAAGGAGAGTTTAGTTCAATAAAGAAGAATGAAACTTCAAAGGGATTGAAGTTTCCGGAAAAACGAAGCGGAAGATAGGAAGTTTACGAAATAAGTTCACATTTTAAAAGGGAAAAGAATATGCCTTTTAAGTCGCATTGTATTCTCAATACCAATCGTTGATCGAAGATTAAATAACAAAGCCATTCGGGATGATAGCGCCTTTTTTAACTACTACAATTCCATCTTTAATGGTATAGAGCGGTTGATCGGTATTTTCCAGGTGAGAACCACCATTGATGCGCACATCATCTCCTATCCGGCAATTTTTATCAATGATAGCATTTTTAATATAACACCTGTTGCCGATACCCAGCAATGGAATACCTTTCTCATTGGCTGAACTGATATCTGTCAGCGTCTCATAATAATCATTTCCCATCAGGTAACTGCTTACTATCGTGGATCCGTGTCCTACGCGGGAACGTATGCCAACAACACATTGCTCCATCCGGGATGCATTGATGATAGAGCCTTCCGCAATAACTGTTTTTTCCAATGTGGTACCGCTTACTTTAGCTGGCGGCAACATGCGGGCACGGGTATAGATAGCTTTGTTGTTGTCGAATAAATTAAAGTCGGGCAGATCATCCGTTAATCCAAGATTGGCTTCAAAGAAAGAGTATATATTGCCTATATCGGTCCAGTAACCATCATACTGGTAACTTACCACCTTACATTTATCAATAGATTGGGGAATGATCTCCTTTCCAAAATCTGTTGCTTCGAGATAATTATTTTGCAGGTAATCAAACATCAGTTGCCTGTTGAAAATATAAATGCCCATGGAAGCAAGATATTTCCTACCCTTCTTTTTCATGTCTTCACCGGTATCACTTTCCCAATCTCCTAATACTTCTTTCTTAGGTTTTTCAATAAAAGAAGTAATAAAACCATCCTTATCTTCTTTCAGTATTCCAAATTCCGGGGCTTCCCTGTCAGCAACCGGTATAGTGGCGATAGAAATATCCGCGTTTAATTTTTTATGATTATCCAGCATCTCCTGGAAATCCATCTGGTATAACTGGTCCCCAGATAAAATCAGCACATAGTCACTTTCAAAAGGAGCTATATGCCGGAGACTTTGACGTACCGCATCGGCCGTACCCTGGTACCAGGTAGGGTTATCCGGCGTTTGCTCTGCCGCCAGTATATCAACAAAGGCAGAACTGAAGGCGCTAAAGTGATAGGTATTTTTTATGTGCCGGTTAAGCGATGCTGAGTTGAACTGTGTCAACACAAACATGCGGTTGATACCGGAATTCATACAATTGGAAATTGGGATATCCACCAACCGGTATTTTCCTGCAATGGGAACGGCGGGTTTAGAACGGCTCGCTGTTAACGGATACAATCTTGATCCGGCTCCGCCGCCTAATATTACGCTGAGTATTTCTTTAGAGATAGACATAAGGCAAACTTGTTTAAGGAATTTATGCAGAAAAGTTAAGCAACAATTTATATTAAAAATGCAGACAAAAAATATTTGATCAATAATTTTTGATTATTTCAGCGAACTGTAAATATCAATATACTGCTGCGCTGATGAATCCCAGGAATGATCAATAGTCATCATGTGGTTGCGCATCCATTGGTACAGATCGGGTTTGTTTGTGTACAGGTCAATAGCCCTTCCAACAGAATAAGTAATATCGCCAACGCTTGACTGATCGAACCGGATACCATATCCCTGCCAATCGCCAAAGTCTTTGACGGTATCTTTTAAACCTCCTACACTTCTTACCATAGGAACAGTTCCATAACGCAATGCATACATTTGGTTTAATCCGCAGGGTTCCACCCTGCTCGGCATTAACAGAAAATCGGAAGCGGCATATATCTGGTGGCTCAACGGTTCGCTATATCCAATATAAGAATTATAATATCCTTTAAACTGGTGCTTCATGTGATCTAACTGCTCTTCGAGATGACCTTCACCAGAACCCAGCACCAGGAAATTGGCTTTGCCATGATGATGATAGATAGATTGACTGATTGCTTCAGGCAAAAGATCTGCTGCCTTCTCTCCTACAAGTCTTCCAATAAAAGCGATCAATGGTTTATCGGGATCAAGACCAAACTGATCAGCGATCTCTTTTTTATTTTTCTTCTTGCCTTTATCAACTAATTCTTTGTCGTAGTTTTTCACGAGGAAATTATCCGTTTCCGGATCCCATACATCTGTATCAATACCATTCAGTACACCATAACTTTTTCCTTTTTCGTATTCAAACAAGTTTTCAAGACCATTGGCGGAATGTTTTAATTCGTCGAGATAGCTATGACTGACAGTGGTTACTTTTCCAGAGCATTTGACAGCGGAGGCCATTGGATTGATGTTATTGTTCCAATCAAGCAATCCCCAGTTCCAGCTATCATAGCCGGGTATCAAATAATATTTATCCCAACCGATCCATCCCTGGTATTGTCCGTTATGCACGGTAAAAACAGAGGGAACTGTTCCCAGTTTATTCCGGAAAGCATAACAATGCTTTATCATAAAAGGGATTAGCCCCGTGTGATGATCGTGGCAATGTATTACATCAGGATTGTGCTGCCATTTGCTTATCCAGTCGCAAACGGCTATCTGAAAAGCTATGAAACGTTCTGTATCGTCATCATAGCCATAGATTTTTTCCCTGTCAAGCAGTCCATTAATATCAACAAGGTACAGATCGAAACCAAGCTTGTTGGTTTTTTCCCTTATGATACTGTAATGAAACCATTGTGGTCCGATGTTTTGCCCGCCCTCGTGTACCAGTTCCCAGTTATTATTATATAGAAACTTTGTCCTGTACATAGGCATTACCACTTTGGTAACATGACCCAGTTCAGCCTGGTATTTAGGTAAAGAACCTACCACATCACCCAGGCCACCGGCTTTGGCTACAGGATAACATTCAGCGGCTACGTGAACAATTTCCATTCAAAGTATATTGTATTAAATAATCTATTTGAAATTAAGCTGTTTTTTTGATTACAACGTTTTATAATTAAAAATTTTTCGCTAACTGATTTCTGTTTATTTTCAAGCCTAAAATTAAAACCCCGCTTGCTATGAGTCAAAAGGCAAAAATACCAACCAACTACGGCGCACTTGGTACACTTGTTACCGTTTTCTTTTTTTGGGGATTTATCGCTGCAGGGAACAGCGTATTTATTCCGTTTTGTAAACATTATTTTCATCTTGATCAGTTTCAAAGCCAGTTAATCGACTTCGCTTTTTATACGGCTTATTATGTCGGGGCATTAGTGTTATTTGCGTATGGCGCTTTTGGCGGCAAAGACCTGGTGGGTAAATGGGGTTATAAAAAAAGTATTGTATATGGACTTTTGTTTTCAGCTCTTGGCGCCGCCGCCATGATATTTGCCGTTAACGGTAATAGTTTCGCGGGAATGCTGATAGGGCTGTTTATTGTAGCTTTAGGATTTTCGCTTCAGCAAACAGCTGCACAGCCTTTTGCTATTTTGTTGGGAGATCCGGCAACTGGTACGAGCCGGGTTAATCTTGGAGGCGGAGTGAATTCTTTTGGTACATCAATCGGGCCGTTGGTTGTTGCATTGGCATTATTTGGAACAACTGCTGCTATAACAGACGAAAAAATTGCTTCACTTAGTTTATCAAAAGTGATCGTCCTGTATTCCTTTGTTGGTGTTTTATTTATTGGCGCCGCGGCCATGTTTCATTTTTCAAAAAAAGTACCCGCCGGAATTTTATTAGAGAAAACCGAAAAAGCGAATAAGGCGCTTTATACATTAATAATAATGACGGTGCTGTTAGTCGTTCTTTTTATACCGGTGTTTGATAGTTATAAAACTGATTTAACAAACGCCTCCGCCGAAGAAAAACATGCCATGGAAGCTTACAGGTTAAAATGGCTTATTGGCGCATTAGCTGTCGTAGTGCTTGGATTGCTGCTTTCACTCACCAGTGCAAAGAAAAAAGCTGACGGATGGGGCGCTATGCAATACCCGCAACTCATTTTGGGTATGCTTGCCATTTTTGTCTATGTAGGTGCCGAGGTGGCGATTGGGAGTAACCTGGGAGAATTACTCAGACAGCCAAGTTTTGGTGCGCTTTCTGCATCTGAAGCAACACCATTTATTGGTATGTATTGGGGAAGTTTAATGATTGGCCGGTGGACAGGAGCCATTAATGCATTTAATTTATCAGAAAAGACAAAAACGACTCTGCAATTTATTGTTCCCTTAGTTGCATTTGGCATCCTCATCGGTATCAATACGCTGGCACAATATGATATGACTCCTTTATATTATTATGTCGTTTGTGTGTTAGTGCAAATAGTAGCATTCTTCATTAGTAAGAATAAACCCGCCCGGACAATGCTAATCTTTAGTTTATTAGGCGTTGCGGCTATGATCATTGGTCTGATGACTACTGGTACGGTTGCTATCTATGCTTTTTTAAGCGGAGGATTGGTTTGTTCAATTATGTGGCCTTCTATTTTCAGTCTTTCTATCGCTGGTCTTGGAAAATATACTTCGCAAGGTTCCGCCTTTTTGATTATGATGATCCTGGGAGGGGGTATCATACCTCCTATACAAGGTAAACTGGCGGATGTTATGGGTATTCACCAGTCTTATTTTATTGCGGCCGTCTGTTTTGGCTACCTCGCATTTTTCGCTTTTGCAGTTAAAGGAATTCTTAGAAAACAAGGAATTGACTATGATGCGGAAATCGCTGCTGGCGGGCATTAAATAAAAAAGCAATTCATTTCATTCGTACATTAGTGCCCCGTTATGCTTAAAAGCTAACGGGGTATTATTTAAAAATTAATTATAATGGCTGGAAACACTGGATTACAAGCTCTTTCTATCGGGATTGATATTGGTGGTACGGGTACCAAGTTTGGTATTGTAGACAGGGATGGAAACGTTCTTTTTTCCGACGAGATGTCGACTAAAAAACATGCTGAAGTAAATTCATTTATTGATGAATTGTACAGTTCCCTTGCCGTATTAATTGAAAAAGCCGGTGGTGTTGGCCGGATGAAAGGCATTGGTGTTGGAGCACCCAACGGTAATTATTATACGGGTACCATAGAATATGCACCGAATCTTCCCTGGAAAGGAATTATTCCATTAGCCAAACTGATTGAGAACAAGTTCAAACTTCCCGTTACATTGACTAACGATGCCAATGCTGCCGCTATTGGTGAAATGATGTACGGCGCTGCCAAAGGAATGAAGGATTTTATCATGATCACATTGGGCACGGGAGTTGGCAGTGGCATTGTTGCGAATGGGAAATTAATCTATGGTCACGATGGTTTTGCCGGAGAACTGGGGCATACCATTGTTATTCCCGATGGAAGATTGCATCCCGGAACGGGCAAAAAAGGATCATTGGAAAGTTATTGTTCAGCTACCGGAGTACGTAATACGGCTATTGAAATATTAGAAAATTCAGATCGGCCTAGCAGTTTACGAAATATTCCGGTTGATGATCTGGATTCCAAAAAAGTATACGAGGCGGCTATTGAAGGAGATGAAGTGGCGAGGTATATTTTTGAATTTACCGGCAGAATACTGGGCCTGGCACTCGCCAATGCCGTAATGTTTTCAAGCCCGGAGGCCATCATACTTTTTGGAGGTTTGACCAAGGCTGGCGACCTGATATTAAAGCCCACAAGGGAGCACATGGAAGCCAATCTTATCCAGGTTTTTCAAAACAAAGTGAAAATACTGATCAGTCATTTAAAAGAATCAGATGCCGCCATACTAGGAGGCAGCGCGTTAGTCTGGGACATGAAATAACCTGCTCTGTCATCACATAAAACCAAAAAAGCCCGGATAACCGGGCCTTTTTTTATAAGATTTGATTTAAAATAGGATTGATTTTTAAAAA